>CAVTGK010000001.1:0-36329 GCA_963734095.1 uncultured Acidobacteriota bacterium
TGTGGAGTCGCAGGATCCACCGAAAGGTCGATCGGCGTGAGATTCTCACCACCAAGCGTGACGAACTGGCGTTGCGTCCAGCCCACACGACGGCCGTACTGGGGATCGCCAAATTCAACCTGGAGCCAGTCGCCGCTGTCGTGGAGTAATCGGAGCCGAGTGCCTGGCGCGGCGACACGGAGCGGCGTCGGAGTCACTTCGGCTCTTATGTAGATGGGAGCGTCCGCCGTGACCGTGGCTATGCCCTGCTGCGCCAACGCAATGGTTGGAACCACCAGAAGACAAAACACCGCAAGCGAGCCAGAGCGGGCGAAAGTACCGAGTCATAGTGATCATCTTTGTCGGTTGAAGGCTCCCAGCGCCGCAGTTCACCATTGCACGTCACTGCCCGGAACGGCTTTGTGCCACCGGTCAGTTCGGCCGATTCGCGGAGGTAGCACCGAACCTTGGCACCGCAGGCACGCAAGGCACTTTGCCCAGGGGCCACTACTTCCACACCATCTTCTTCGCTTCCTCGACCAACTCCTTCCCGTCCGCCGCGGTGATCGATCGCTGTTTGACGAGCTCGGCGACGTTCGCCTCCACCGCACGCTCATACGCCGCCTTGGTCGGGTAAAGCGTGCGCAGTTGTTCCGCTTCGAAGGGCACTTCGTACCCGGCGAGGCGGCAGAACGACTCGCCGGTCGCGTTGGCATGCCACACGCTCGTGGGCACGTCGACGTAAGGTGATCGCACGCCGCCCTGGACGTTGCCAAACTTGTCGAGGAAGGGCTTGTTGTTGCCGACCGCGATGTTCTGGCTGGGCGGCGGCGGGACCCCCTTGCGAATCCATTGCTGGAGGTTTTCGAGAATCGCGTTGAAGGCGAGGCTATTGGGGAAGCGGCTGCGCGGACCCTCGTTGCACGACATCGGCGGCACCGGCCGCTGCGCCTTGACGATGTCGTCGGGGGTCGCGGCGAAGTTCAGCTCGTCCGGTGTGGCGTGTGCCGCGCCCGCGATCTCGTAGTTGCGCGTCCGGTTTGGCAGCGTGTCGCTGTCCGGCAGGCGCGAACGAATGGACGGGAGGTAGTCGGACTGCGTCATGACACGAATGACCGGAACGCCAGCGTCCTTGATTTGCCGACGCGGATCGTCGGTGGGAATAGCCCCCGCGCACTGATGGATGGGTGTCGGGCCGCTGGCAACGGCAATGAGATAGCCGTCATACACGGGACGGATGCGTTCCTGGATGTCGAGCGGGTGAATCGCGTTGAGGTACGTGTACAAGAATCCGCCGCTCTGCGAATAGCCCCACGCAACGAGGTGAGTCACCGCCGATCGAGGCTGACCGTAGGCGAGTGGGTTCGACTGGTCCGCACTCTTCAGCCAGGCTCCGACTTGGCGGTAGATGTCCCACACCAATCCGTTCTCGGTTGTTCGTTCGCTATCGCGTGGCACCGCGGCGCAGTTGCGCGGGTCGGTGGTTGGCAGTGGATTCGACCACGCAAGCGGGGCATACCGCCCCTGATCAAATGCCTTCAGCGATCGAACCGACACCGGCTTGGCCGTGACCCCGACCCAGGCGTCGCCGCTGCGCACGATTTGCTTTTGCGAGATCGCCCAGCCGATGTTCAAGTCGAACAGATTGGACGGGTTCAGCATCTCAACCACCGCCATGCCGCTGAATCGAGTCCGCGACCCAGGCCGACGGATCAGGACGCGAGTGGTATACGGGGCGTTTGGCGTGCGGACGACCGCGGGACCGGGCTTGGGCCAGTCATAGACGTTGGCCGTTCCGCTCACGAGAAACTCCTCTTCGACGTAGCCGATCGCCGCGAGGTTGGTTGGAACACGAGTGTTGGCGGCACCGCCGAACGGATAGGAATCAGCCCGCACGGGCAAGGGTCCCGCCGCCCGTGGCAATGGAATCGCCGCATTCATGGTGGTGAAGAACAAGGGACCGAGAAGAGCCAGCGTAATGAATGCAAGACGCCACATTTGAGTGTCCTTCCTGCCCTGAACGACGGAGTATATCCAGCGAGGCTGCGCCCGCACCACGCGCGAGATGAGGGCGGGCTTGACTGATTGGCGAAGATCGCCGAACGTCAAGACGGCTCGCATGGAGAATCCGGTATCGCACGCGCAGCGAATCGCTGACCTGGTCACCCGTCTCGACGAGGCCGCCGACCGCCTGGCCACCCGTCTCGAACGCGCCGGTGATCGCGCGGAGCACGCGGACAGTGGTTGGACGGCGGCGCAAGTCGGTGCGCACGTCGCACTGGTCAATACACAGCTTCTGCACGTAGTCGTGGACGGCAGCGCTCCGGCCGCCAAACCGGCGCCGGAAGGTTTCGTCGAGCGGCCGTGGGTTGACATTGCGAGCGGCATCGCTGACCGCATCGAAGCGCCAGCTCGCGTAGCGCCGCCGGCGACGGTGTCGGGTTCCGAAGCCGCACACATGGTTCGCGATAGCGCCGCCCGCCTGGGCCGCGCGCTTACAGATTTGAGCGAAGAGCGCGGTCGATACTGCATCAGCAATCCCATCGTCGGCACGATTACGGTCGTTCAAATGGGTGACTGGGCGATTGCGCACATGATTCGGCACAACCAGCAGGCCAAGCGCATTTTGGCGAGGCATCCGGAACGAGGAACACGCGGAGGCTTCTCCAAAGGGTCCAAAACCTCGGTATGGAAGAATCCTGCTTCAAGAACCTCGTGAAGAACCTTCGTGCTCGTATACTGTCGCGCGATGAGAGCCGCCAACACGACCGACACCCGAACGCCCGCGTCACCGCCGCCAGAAGGACTGATCGATCGTCTCGCGCGTTTCATGGAGCTGGTGGTCCCGGACGCCATCACGACCGGCCATCATCCTGATGGTCGGTCTGTTCGGCCTGTCCCTCGCTCTCGGCGCCACACTCACGACGACGATGGACGCGTACTATCGCGGCCTGTGGAATCTGCTCGCATTCACGATGCAGATGACGCTGATCCTCGTGTTGAGTCTCATCCTGGCCGCGACGCCGGTCTTCAAGAAAGCCATCGTGACGATGTCGCGTCTGCCCACCACCCAGACGCAAGTCGTGGCTGCTTGCGGTCCTGTGTGGCGCATTCGTCGCCTACCTGAATTGGGGTCTCTCGATCGCGCTGTCACCGGTGATTGCGATCCACTTCGCCAAGCAGGCCGAACGCAAGGGCATCCCAATCGACTTCTTGTTCTTGTTGGCCACGCTCGCCGGCGCCGGTTCGATCTGGCAGTTCGGATTTTCGGGCAGTGCGCCGCTGTTGATGGCGACGCCGGGGCATTTTCTCGAGAAAACCACCGGGATCATGCCGCTCAGCACGACGATCTGGTCGCCTGCGGCCATGGTGCTGGTGGTGGCGTTCACGCATCGCGACGATGGTGGTCGGCTGCGTGTTCATGCCGAAGCGCGTGCGGCCGATTTCGCACTTCACCGGCGCTGAGACCGCGGTGCAGGAGGGCGATACGGCTCCCGCGATTGCGCCGGCGGCACGAACGTTCGGACAGCGGCTCGAACACTCGCGCCTCATGATGGCGCCGCTCGTCGTCATGCTTGGCGGATGGCTCTACTTCCATTTCTTCGTCAGGAACCTCAGCCTCGACATCAATTCGGTCAACACCGTCGTTCTGTTTCTGGGTGTCGCGCTGCACGGCACGGTCTTTCGATTCACGGAGGCGTTGAAGGATGCCGTCGGACGCGCCTGGCCGATCGTGCTGATGTATCACCTCTATGCCGGCGTCGCCGGCTTGATTCAGTTCACGCCGGTTGGAGACTTTCTCATCACGCTGTTCAATCCCATCCTCACGGAGTACAGCTACCCCGTGTTGACGGCGCTCATCAGCACCGTGGTCGCCTTGTTCATTCCGACGAGCGGTGGGCAGTGGCTCATTCAGGGATACGTGACCGTCGAAACGGCGGCACTCGTGGGCGTGACACCGCAGCGTGGATTACTCGCGCTGAGCGTCGGCGACCACATGGGCAATCTGATCACGCCATTTTGGGCGCTCGTCGGCGCCAGCATTGCGCGCATCGACTTCCGTCAGTACTTCGGTACCGCCTCATTTACGCCGCACTCTGGTTCACAATGGGTGTGGTGGCTTTCACGTTTTTGCCTTGTTAGGCGCACGAACGACTCATCAAGAATCCTCACATTTGCACGTTTTAGCGCGCCAAAAGCTCGACTACAATAAGGCTGAGCTTTTGCATGGCCGATAAGACCACTGATGTCCAGTACTAGCGCGGCCATCGAGTACGACCATTACGAGACGCTCCAGATCAGCAAGAACGCGGATCAGGAGACGATCCAGCGCGTCTTTCGTATGCTCGCGCAGCGATTTCACCCGGACAATCTCGACACCGGCAACGAGGCACGATTTCGCGAAATTCACGAAGCCTTCCTGGTCCTCAGCGATCCCGAGAAACGCGCGGAGTACGACGTCAGGCACGAGACCTTCAAGCAGGAGCGGTGGCGCTTCATCGCCGCCGGGCCGCCGGGAGAAACCGACTTCGGCGTCGAGCAGCAGATGCGTTTCATGCTCTTGGAGATTCTCTACAGCCGCCGCCGGACCGAGCCGAATCGCCCGGGCCTGTCACAGCTGGAGCTGCAAGAGCTGCTCGGGCGCCCTCGCGAGCACCTCGAATTCACGATCTGGTATCTGGCGCAGAAGAAGCTCGTGACCCGCGGTGATCAGTCGAACCTGGTGATTACCGCTGAAGGGATCGACTTCGTCGAGCAGAACGCCCCCGAGAAGCGCCCACACCTGCGGATTACTGGCCGACGCTGACGTCGCGCCAGCTCCAAGTTCCAAGTTCCAAGTTGATCGGTAGAATCCGACGCCAAGGTGCCTGGGGTGCCGAAGGTGCGAAGAGAGATTGGCGGATTGCCGACGCCCACTGGGGAAGCCCCAGCGCTGACATGCGCAGCGCGACGTTTAACCCGACACGGCTCGCGGCAATCCGGCGCTGAGGTATTGCAAAGGGCGCGCCCATCGATTTCTCCGCGAGAACCTCATCGGAGACGAAATTGGCGTGCCCGAAGTCGCGCTTTTTCCGGCCTTTTGTCGCGAGCCCAGCGACCTGCTGGAGTTACGCTCCACCTTCCAGCGAGCGTGTGCAGTCCTGTCGATAACGGTGTGCAGTCCTGTCGATCATCGCTGGCAGAGTGGGGCAAAATAGCGGAATGCGATGGGGCTCGCTCGTCACGCTCATCACCTGCCTGCTGCTCGGCAGCGTATCAATCGGGGCACAGCCACGTACCGACGAGCACATGGCGCGCGCCAGAACGCCGCTGGCGGTGCGGCTCCTGCCGGACCTCGAACGGCGCCCGCTCGCCACGCTACCCGCCGGTACGATTGTGAAGGTGATTCGTCGCGACGGCGCCTGGATCAACATCGAATTTCGAGATGCTCGCTACGGCGAACGCACTGGATACGTCCTGGCCAGCGCCCTGATCTTCGATGCACGCTTCGTCGAGCCTCCTCGACAGCACCACCGGCGCGAATCATGTGGTGCTCGAGAAGCGCGAAGCCGGGCCGCTCTGGTCCGAGACCGTGGTCGTCTATCGGTCGTTCACCGAGCAAGAGCTTGGGCAGGCCGTCGACGCGGGTCTTCGTGCCCGCGGCAGCATCCAGGGACTCGTGTTGCCCGACTCCGGAGATCACTCGTTTCCGACCATGGGCATCCTGTGGCGATCCGCGACGCCAGGCACGCGATTGCGCGTCCATGTCTACTCGTCACTGGCGTGGGTGCGACAGCTGGCGAGCGATGCGGCGCGCGATCAGCGAGCGCTGACGGTCGCGGACGTCGACGCCGAGGCGCTGGAGCCGGTCGTCCGAGTCGTCGCGTATCCCGATTTGGAATTTGCGAGACGAATGGGAACAGCCACCGTGCCGGTCGTGCAGCAGATTGTGCTGCGCGATGAGTCGTGGCGGACCGTCATCCAGCCATCAGCAAAGACGGCCATCATGAGCGAGGGTCAGCCAGCCGGCGAGCCGCCGACCCTCGATGGTCTGCGTGTGAAGTTTCCGTTGGAAGGTGTCTACGGCCTGCGGGGACCGCGTGGCGAGCGCGAGTTCTTCGTGACCATTTCCCTGTCGAGCGGCGAGGAAAAGAGCTTCAAGGTGACCCGCGAGCTGGTCGAAGGTCTGCGGTAAGCAGACTATCCGGCAGACTGCAATCAGCCCGCGTTCAGGTCGTGGTGCGTCCGGCGCAGGCGGCGCATCGCTTCAAGCGACGCTTGCTCGGCCCGATCAGCGTCTCGGAGGCCGGTCGTGCTGGCCTTCGTGAGTCCCTCGACTCGAAGCCGCCAGCTGTCCTCGCGCAGGCGCAGAAAATCGCCGGCGTGACGAACCATCTCGCGATGTGCTGGCAGGGCACTGTCAAGAGACGCCACGCGCTTGCGCGCCTCGTCCAGCTGCGGCCGAATCGAGGTGTTGATCATTTCGGTCAACGCCTCGGCCTTGATGTGCCCCTTCCTGAATTGCTCGACTGCCTTGCGATACTTGATGCTGGTCTCTTCTTCGATCGCAATCACCTTCCCAATCTCCGGCCGGACATCGACGATGCCGGCAATGGGTCGAGCGACGGCGACACACATCACGAGCACGACCGCCATCACGAGTCCGGTCGGGCGGAGCTCGGGCGTCCGTTCGCCGACATCCTTGGCGAGGATCAGGCCACTGACCAGACCCAGTCCCAAGGCCGCATGGTTGGCCGGGCTCGCGAGTTGCAATGTCGCGAGATGATAGAGCGCAAAGATTCCAAGGCTGGGCGCCAGTGCGCCAAACACAATCAGCGGCATGTTGATGTCGCCGCTCGGTCGCAGGAACCCCCAGATGGCGATGGCCATGAAGAGGCCGAGGACGCCGAAAATCGCGCCATCCGCGCCGCTGTGCACCGCCAGCGGTAGTTTCGAAATGAACATGAGGTTCGCCAGGACGCCGGCCGCGATATAGATGGCCACGAACGTGACGGAGCCGACCATCTGTTCGACCAGCAGTCCCACGAGGACCACGCCGATGGTGTTGGCCAGGAGATGCAGGAACCCCCAATGAACGAAGAGCGACGTCACCAGACGCCACCACTCCCCGTTGGTCGTTCGTTCGCCGAGGTTGGCGCCCCACGAGATCATCGTTGACGGACTGCCCAGCGATCCGTCACCGAACAGCATCATGGCGAAGACCACGACGTTGATCAGGATCAGTATGGGCGTTGCGACCGGGAACGGCGTCCGGGCGCGCAATCTCGCACGGAATGACACCGTCTCGTCGAGCACGTGCGTCACCCAGGTCCGCACGAATGCCAGCACCTCCAGGGCGATTTCGACGTACTTGGCGCGGGTTTCAGGCGTGGTGAAAAAGTAGACGAAGGCGCTGGCCGCGCACGCCGAGTACAAAGAGGGTCCACACGTTGAAGGTCTCTACTCAAGAGGCGTGCCCGTTTTCCTGGCCGCTTTTCCGCAGTGTTTTTGGGAGACGCCCTCAGGAAGCCACCGGAACGGCTTTCAAGACGCGGCCTACGGATACAGAATCGTCAGTAGAGGTTGATGCGAAGGTTCCACGAAGCGAGGCCACGCACCCTTCGACTCGCTAAACTAAGAAACGCAAATGATCGTCCAGACTCCGCTGCGCCATAGCGAGCATCTGTGTGATCGTGGCGATGGCCTGCTCCCCGTCGATGGAGCCCGCAGACGAAGGCGCGTCGACCGCGACCGCCGCGTCGGACCAACGGGTCAGAATCGATCATCTCGTGCCCGCCCCTGATTCGACCGGCAGCACACCGTCACGCTTCGAGTGGACGCGAGTCGACGGCGCTGATTACTACGACCTGATCGTAATCACTGACATCGATGCCCTCGTGTGGCGGCAGACAGCGCTGCGCGAACCGTCCGCCACATGGCCGAAGGATCGCGAGCTCGAACCGGGCACGTATTTCTGGATGGTTGGTGCCGTCCGTGATAACCGTCCGATTGCCGAGTCGGGCCGTGCCGCGTTCGTCGTTCGCGCTCCGTAGTTCGGGCGTCAATCTGATTCGAGGCCCGGTTCAACCGATATTTACGACATGAAGGGACAGTCAACCGAACCAGGATCACCTTTGCTCACATCACGACGACGGCGCGGCGCGTTGGTACCCTTTCTGGCCATCGTGATCGCAGTGGTCCTGTTGGTCGGCTCGGGCACCGCTCGCGCCGCCTGGCAGGAGATCGCCGAGTTCCTCAGCCTTTTCGGAGATCCCGAGCCGGCGTCTGCCAATGTTCTTTCGGAGCACGAGATCGAAGCGCTGGACCAAATGGAACCCCAGCATCAGGCGGAACTGCTACTCGAACGATCCATCAACCACTATCGCGGCGCAAACGAGCAGATTGCCGCGCGCGTCGAGAGCTGGCGGGACCGGCTCGAGATGGAAGGGCGTCTCGACATGCTGTTCAGGACCGCCTTGAACTCGAGCGACCTCAGAGTCAGGGCGGCCTCGATCGAAGTGAACATCGTGGCGCGGAAGTTGGAGAAGGCGATCGCCACAGTTGATCGACTCGAACCCGTGGCCCGACACGGTGAACAGGGACCTCGTGCCAATGCCCTGTGGGACCTCGGGCTGCTCGGAAATCGTGGCATCGAACCCGAGCGCGTCGCCGAGATCCTCCTGTCGTCTATTCATGAGGACAACGTCAACATTCGCTACTGGGCGGTCGAAGGTCTTGCCTACCTCGGAACAACGCCGTAATCACACCGTTGCTCGGCGTCCTGCAGGAAGATTCGTCACCGCTGATTCGCGAGCGCGCAGCGTGCAGCCTGGCACAGTCCGGGATGCTGAGCGAGCGGCAACGCCGCACCGCGGTGCCTCGTCTGCTCGAGCTGGCCGAGGATGGCGCGCTGGACGACGAGACGCGAAAGTGGGTCTTTCAGGCGCTACGCGACATTACAGGGCAGAGCCTGCCACAGCGCGCCGACGCGTGGCGGGAGTGGTATCGATCGAAGGCACGGGACGTTTGGAATCCGGTGACTCGCGATCGC
This sequence comes from uncultured Acidobacteriota bacterium, assembly GCA_963734095.1. GTDB lineage: Bacteria > Acidobacteriota > Vicinamibacteria > Vicinamibacterales > UBA2999 > JACCSI01. Next base: position 9,011 of record CAVTGK010000001.1, read on the forward strand.
TAGTGGTCCGTATCAAGTGAATGACTACTGGACTGGCGCGCTTCGGACTTCCGCCTGAAGGCGGAAGCCACGGATATTATTGGGTACTGTGGCTTCCGGCTTTAGCCGGAAGATCGGCGCTGCCTACTTCGCCGGAGACGACCATCGAGAGCGAAGTGAGGCGCGGTCGAGAGCCCGTCCACGCAGATACACGGCTGCGATTCTTCGCGTATTCGCAATGTTCTCGAGCGGGTTGGCCTCGAGCACCACGAAGTCGGCGCTCTTGCCCTGCGCAACCGTTCCCATGTCCTGCAGCTTCAAGAGCCTGGCCGGCGTGCTCGTTGACGCGACGATGACCTGGGCGGGACTCATGCCGGCGTCGACCATGGCCTGAAGCTCGTATTGCTCGGCCCATCCATGCCAGGCGCCCGGGATGCCGGTATCGCCGCCGAGCACAATCGCAGCGCCTGCGGCATTCAGCCGAGCCGGGCTTCGTTCCATCCTCTTGTAAGTGTCCCCGGCTCTTGCCAAGGCTTTCGGATCGCGAGAAAGACGTTTTGTGCCTTCATCTTCACGATAAGGCCATCGTCCATGACCTCGTCGCGAACGAAGTGCATGAACCCGTCGATTCCGGCATCCCCCAGATCTTGACGGCGTTGGCTCTCTGCGCGGCCAGGTCGCGGACTCTCTGTCGCCCCTCGTCCGCCCTCGTAATGGGAAACGATGTGCCTGCAATCGAGGACATCCCGGGTCCGGCATTGGGTGCGGCCAACCCGCGCCCAGCAGTCAACAAGCGGGCCGCGATGATCTTGTCGCGCGTGTAGGCCGGCGGCCCGAAATCGTTGCCATCCAGCTACGACTGAGTCTTCCGCCTTCGACGAGAAAGGCTGACCGTTCGACGGGGGCGCTGCCATCGCCGACAATCCGCCGAGCTCCTTCAAAGAGCATGGGCGAGCCATCGCGAGCCAGCGTTGGAGCTTGGCGCGCCGGCACCGGACTGGCGTAGGCCATGATGGCGGCGAGGCCGGTCAGTAGAAGCTCACGCGCGCGCATTTGAAGACTCCCGTTTCTGCGCGATCACATGGAGCACCCCGTTGAACGACTTGACGAACTTCTCGATGCCTCCGTCTTCGAGCGTCCTGTTCACGTCTCGAAGGTCGAATCCGCCGGCGGCTAGCGCCTCCATCACGGACCGTGCGTCGCGGATCTGGTCCTTTCCCAACGACGGTGCGATGGTCCCGTGATCTTCGAACAGTTTCAGGGTCTCGGGCGGAACGGTCACGATCGTGTCGGCGCCGATGAGCGACTCGACATACAGGACATCCGAGTATGCCGGGTTCTTCGTTCCCGTACTGGCCCAGAGCAGCCGCTGCTTCCTCGCGCCCTTCGCTTCGAGCGCCTGCCAGCGCCTGCTGTGTGTCACATCCAGAAACTGTTCGTAGGCGAGCCGCGCGACGGCGACGGCGACCTTGCCGCGCAGGTGGCGCAGCGAGTCACCCTGCGCTTCGAGGCGCTTGTCTACTTCGGTATCGACACGGCTGAGGAACAGCGACGCGACCGAGGCGACGCGGTCGATCGGTTGCCCGCGCTCGATGCGGGTTTCGAGTGCCCTCACGTACGCCTCTGAGACGGCCTGATAGTGCTCAACCGAGAACAGCAGTGTGATGTTGATGTTGATTCCGTCGATGAGGCAACGTTCGATTGCGCCCCAGCCCTCGCGAGTGCCCGGAATCTTGATCATCGCGTTGGGCCGATTCACTGCCTTCCAGAGCCTGCGAGCCTCCATCACCGACCCTTCTGTGTCGCGAGCCAGATCGGGCGCCACCTCCAGTGACACGAAACCATCACCGCCGCCAGTCGAGTCGTAGAGATGACGGAAGATGTCGGCGGCTTCGCGGACGTCCTCGATCGCGAGGGCCTCGAAGATGTTGCGGTCGGTCCTGGCCGAGGACATCAACTCTGCGAGTTGGTGGTCGTAGTCGGGACCGCCGCCGATCGCGTGCTCGAAAATCGTAGGATTCGATGTCATGCCACGGAGCCCCTTGTCGACGAGCGCCTGGAGTTCGCCTGAACGCGTCATTCGTCGATGGAGATAGTCCAGCCAGACGCTCTGTCCCAGGTCCATGAGGTCGTGCAGCTTTGTCTTCATAAGTGCCTCGCAAGCATCTGATCCGTAAAAAGGGCTAGCGAAACCTGTTCCAGGCCGTCCTGTCGATTTTTTGGGCTTGGATCCACGCCGCTACTCTCTGCTCGGAGCGAAGACGCGACCACCGCGGGATGAGCTGAACGAAAGGAACACACATGGGCGCAGAGTTTGTGACCGTCGGCAAGACCAACGAGATAGCGGGCAATCTCGTGGCCCGGGACGTGCGGCGGGTCATGCCGCTCATCAAATCGCGGCAGGCCGTGAGTCTCGAGGCGCTTCAGGATGAGAGCGTGGACCTGCGGTCCCTGCACGAGGGCACGTGATCGTGTCCATGGCTCTCAAAAATGCTCACCGCTGAGCACCGGTTCATCATCGCGGGTCGCGGACGCGAGTTGCCATTACAAAAAGCGGTCGCGAGCCTCAGTTTCGTGTGCGTCGCGGTCGTCGCCTGCCCTTCGGCCCGTCAATTCTGTTAACTCGCGGGCAATCCGCTTACTCGATTTCGTGCGGTATCACTATTGCTTCCAAGCTCAGCCGATCCGCTCAGATTTCACTGGAGACAATTTGATGGCGATATTCGGGAAATGGGCTGGCCTGGGTGACGGCGCGTCGGATGCCGGCAGCGGCGAAGCGATCGATCTGCTCACCAGCGTGCAAAACGAGCGAGAACGGATCACGGCACTCGTGACCACACTCAATGGCTGTACCACTGCCATTCCGCAGCTCCAGGGCCTGCTGGACGCGGCAAACGGCCGCGTCGTTTCACTTACTGAGCGGCTGGCCGATTTCACGACCCGAATCGAGGCGTTGGGAGGCGCTACGACCAGCATCGAGGCACTGGAAAGGCGTCTGTCCATCTTCGAAGACGGCCTTGAAGAAGCCGAGAAACGCGCGACACAAACCGCACAGCGCCTCGCGGGGATTGACGAACAACGGCAGTCGCTGGAGCAGCTCGCATCGCTCGCGACCGGCACACTCGCCAAGATCGACGCGGTCAGGCGCGACAGCGCTGAAGTCGCGAAGCTGGAGGAGCAACTGCCCGTCGTGCGCGATTCGTACCAGCAGATCTTCAGTCAGCAGACCGCTTTGGCCGGAGAAATGGAGCAGTTGCGCAGCACGACCACCGCGCTCAGCGACAACACGGCGACTACGCGCCAATTGTCGCAGGAGGCGCGGGACACCGTCGAGAGCGCCGCGTCGACGATCGACGAGTTACGGCGGAAAGTCGAAGGACTATCGGAGCTCGATCTGAAAACACGCGACACCAGCGCACAGCTTCAAACCTTGAACGCGCTTGCCGAGCATGTCACCTCCAAGTTCAAGGCACTCGAGCACCAGCAGCAGACCATCGAGCATGCGCTGGTTGAATCGCGCAGGGTTACTGAGATGGTCTGGAACATGGATGCCCAGATCGTCAAGCTGAATGAAGGATCGGCGATGACCGTTCGCGTCGAGGAGACCGTGGCCAGGCTCGAACGACTGCATCGGGACAGCGCAGCTGAACTCCAAGAGGCCCTGAGTATTCGACAGAAACTCACCGACACTTTTGAGACCCAGCGCCGCGACGCGACGGAGCTGGTGCAGGTCGTGCAACGGCACGTCGATCACCTCGCGGTGAACAAGAACGAACTCGACACTCTCAGTGAGCGCCTCGCGACCGCGCAGTCCGTCCTCGCAGGCGTGGAGCACCGACTCGACCACGTCTCCACAATCGACGCCAGCGTCCAGGGTCTCAGTGAGAAGGTCGAAAAGATCTCGACGCGGTTTAGCCAGCTGACGGCCGAAGCGCAGGTGCTCGACGATAAGCAGGCAACGCTCGGCACGCTCGAACAGCGTCTGGACCAGGCAGACGCCGCGGCCAAACGCATCGGTTGGCAGATCGACGGTCTGGGCGAACGGCGCAAGGAGCTCGATATCCTGAGCGCCAGGTTCGCGGAATTCGACGAGATTCATGGGCGCGCGTGTGCACTGACCGACGCACTCCGCACCGACAAGCAGCAACTCGCCCGTTTCGTCGAGCAGACGGCGAGCTTCATGCAGGACGCGCCAAGCATCACGGGCAAGATTGAGGCGCTGAAGACGAGCGTCGGCGAGGTTGAGGCGATCGCTCTCAAGGCCACGAGCATGGCGCCCAAGGTCCACGAACTTTCCGATCACGTGGAGCGGTTGACGCCGCGCCTGCAACTCATCGAGCAGCTGCAGGAGCGATTGAGCGAGCTGCACCAGCTGAGTGGAGAGATCGACGGGAAGTTAGCGGCACAACTCTCGAGGCGGGCCGAGCTCGACAGCATTCAAATCGCGTGCGACGGCCTGTCGGCTCGCCTGACCGATGCCCAGCATGCGTTCACAACCCTGTTGGCGACTCAGACCAAACTGACTGCAATCCCAGAGCAGATTTCGGCGCTCGAAGCGGCCATCCGCGATACCGCACACCGCGTGCAAGGCTTGCAGCAGGACGAGGAGGCGCTCACGGCGCAGGAACGTCGTTTCATCACCCTCAACGACTCGGCCCTCGTACTGGCCAGCGACCTCGCCGAACGCATCGACCTCCTTCGTGGGCTACAGACCGAGTTGGCGAACACTGCCGCCCTCAAGGCACAGCTTTGCGACGAGCTGGTGCAGTTGCAGAGCATGCATCGGGAAACGCTGGCAACCACGCGCGAAACCGAACACCAACTGCAGCAGCTCTCCGCTTCCTGCCTGCAGATCGAGGAGCGGCGGGCGAATGTCGCACGCGCGGAGCGCATTGTCGAGGCGCTGGAACACCGCATCAGCGAGCTGGAGCGCGCCTCCTCCTCCGTTGACACGAAGATCGAGGCAATTGCCGGCAGGGAGCGTATCGTTGAAACGGTGAAGCTGCAGGTGGAAACGATCCATGCCGTTGCCCAGAGAGCCCAAGCGGAGCTTTTGGCCGTTGCCGATGGACACAGCCACCTCGCGGAGAGCCGCGTCGAAGTGCAGCGATTGCTGACCGACCTGGCTGACATCAGTGCGAAGACCGCCGACGTTGAAGCTCGCGGCACGGTCGTCAACGACGTCCGGCGCAAGGCCGACGCCGTCGTCTGTCTCCTCGATGACATACGCGTGACGCTCGATACCGTCAGCGAGCAGAAGGCCATGATCGATCACGTGGCGGAGCACCTCGTCCGACTCGATGACGCGATCGCCGAGGCTCGCGGCACCACCAAGGCGCTTCAGACAGAGCGGAAACTGGCGCAACGCATCGTAGAGAACGTTCGGACCGTCCACGCTCGCGCGGGCGGGGAAGTCCGGAAGGTGGGCTGAAAAGAGTCTTGAAAACGCTCCGCGGGCCCGAGACTAGCGGCAGGTGTAAATTTCGCCGCTGGCTTCCGTAAGACCCATCTGGGTGGCGGTCTCCGCCGGGACGAGATCTGCAACCGTTGTCACCTCCACCGTGAACCCGGCTTCTCGTAGTCGATCGACGTAATCAGGTCCGTAACAGCGAACGTGATCGTCCTGACCGAACAACCGCAATCGCTCTGCGGGATCGATGACGGTCGGATCTTCAAACGTTCGTTCGACCGTGATGGGCACGTTGAGAATCGCCCAACCGCCGGGCTTCAGCACCCGCCGGAACTCTCTCATGGCTTTGCGGTCATCGACGACGTGTTCGAAGACATGGCTGCAATAGATGACGTCGAAGGAATGGTTCGGGTACTGAATGTTGGTGACGTCCATGCTCACCATCACGCGAGGATTGAAAAGGTCGGCAGTCACGTAACCGGCGCCTAGACGCCGCCTGAATCGCTTCTCCAGACACTCCTCGGGTGCGACGTGCAGCATGGCCTTGCGTCGTCCATCGAACAGATTGGTTCGTTGGGAAAGGTAGAGCCAGAGCAGCCGATGACGTTCGAGCGCTCCACACCGAGGGCACAGGGCATCGGGGCGCGGAATCAGGCCGAAAGCGCGGAACTCAGACGAAGACCTGCCGCACACGGGGCATTGCCGCAATTGCGCCGCCGTGCTCTTTCCACGGTCGAATAGGGCGCGGATTGGATTCTTGATCCACTCGAGCCGCTCTGAGGTCATATCAGGTAACCGGCTATCGTGTTCGACGTAGTAGCGGACGTCGGAAGCGCAAACTCGCCAATTCTACACGTCCGAACCATCCGCCATGTTTTGCAACTCAACTCTCGAGGAATCAGGAAGAATGTCAGGTGAGCCAGGCTCATTGACACAGGGTTCACGACTGATTCCGGTGATGTTGGTGATCGGCGTCGCGGGCTGTGCCGCCGTTGGCAGACGCAATTCCGATTGCTCATGGCCGCAAGAAGGCCACCTTGCGATTCTGGATTTGGGCGTGGTTGCCGACCGCCGTCACTTGGCCAATGACGCATTGGTCGCGGAGGATCTAGCGATTCGATATGCGGATGGCATGAGTGGGCCTCGCTCGGGGCACTTCCGAGGGAGAGACAGTTATCGTGCGGCCCGCGAAGGGTGCATGAACAAACTCTTCGCGATGGTTGGTCATGACCACGGGGTAAATATCGACCGGGTGCGTCATGGCGTCAGACATCGCAGCGGGCTATTCGATGCCCTCGTGCTGCTCTCGTTTGCGACGCTCTACTTTCGGGCGGCGAGCCGGGTAGCCAGCCGAGTCGTACACGGCTCCAGCGGAAGCCTGCCCAGTATGATCATCGCCGCGCTCTTTGCGTCCATGATGCTGGGGATCGTCGGATTCTTGACTGGCGCTGTGTGGTCCGGCGTTGCGGAGACGATTCGAGTTGGAAACGGTCACGTGAGCTATCGAGTCAACCGCATTCCGTGGAGACAGCACCCCGGAGCTCTGTTGAAGCTACGCCGCTTCAGTTGAGCATGTAGGACCGGGCTGAGTCACGGCCCGTACCAGAGGTGAGTTACCCGGCCGCGTCAGGCACTTTCGCAGACAGATCCCTGCCGTAGCGTCATACGATGTCAGCACCACTTGCTGGAGTCCTCGATGCCTATACGGCCTACTCTTGTCCCGCCTCTCCTCCTTCTGCTGGCCATTGGCGAGCACCGCCGGCGCCCAGCCTTATGTCGGCGGCGCCATCCACGCGGACATCGTCCGCGCGTCCGGTCCGGACGAACAGCCTGGCAGCGGCGAGGTGATTGGCGGCAGCTTGCGCATCGGCACGTCGCTCGCCGCGCAATGGGGCGTCGATCTCGAGGTCGGCAGGAGCGGGGACATCGAGTGGCGGCCTGACGTCCGCATCCTCGCCGAACTCTCGAGCACGGTACCGAGCTTTGTCGGTCTGTTGCCGGGGATCACTATTTTTCCTACACCGGAGATCACCGTTCGGGTCGCAACTCTCGACGCTCACGACGATGCTGTGGTGGCGTCAGGAGGTGTCGGATCGGTTCGATCTGGGTGTACCTGGGCGGCGCGGCGTTCACGCGGACGCAAACGGACAGCCACATCTCGTATCCGCAGCTAACCGTACCGGGACGAGGCGAACTCCTGTTGCCGCAGACGCGGCTCTTCGCGCAGGAAAGCGTCGACTATCATGCGGGTGTCGTGGTCGGCATTGACGGAGGGATTGAGATGACCGAACACTTGCGTCTCGTCCCCGGCCTGCGCATGATGACGGTCGCATCGCGCTGGATCATTCGGCCGTCCGCTGGCCTGCAGTGGATGTTCTGACGGCGATCAGAATCCGCGCGCCCGACGCGCTCATTGCCCGCACGTGCCTCTCACCTGCCTGCCACCCGCCCAATCTGCCCACTCTGCCCCACCCGCCCTATTGACAGGCCAGGAGGTCGGGCGTAGCGTGCTCGACACCAGACAGTCAGCACACATTTCGCCGTGGAGGTTCTGATGACAGGCCGAATCAACCGTCGTGAATTCGTCGCCGGCGGCGCCGTCGCCGCCATGGCAGCGGCGTCCGGGAAACCGATCTCGGGGCAGGCGCCAGCCGTGAAGACGGGCAGCGTCAGACCCGTGGTGATCGCCTCGGCGAATGGCAACCGGTTGAAGAACGGCGGGACGCAGACCTGCGTGGAGAAGGCCTTCTCCATGATCACGGGCGGGTCCGATGTGCTCGACGCCCTCATTGCCGGTGTGAACATCGTCGAGCTCGAGCCGGACCAGACCGGTGTCGGCTGGGCGGTCTGCCGAACGCCGACGGCGTCGTCCAGCTCGACGCCTCCTGCATGCACGGGCCGAAGAAGCGGGCCGGCGCGGTCGCCGGCATTCACGGCGTGCGGACGCCATCGCTCGTGGCCCGAGCGGTGATGGAGGAGACGGACCATCATTTGCTCGTCGGAAAGGACGCGCAGGATTTCGCGCGGCAGATGGGCTTCAAAATCGAGGAAGGCCTGATCGGTGACCGCGCACGCGAGTTGTGGCTCGAATGGAAGCGCCGCACCGACCCCGAGCACTATCTCGATCCCAAGAAACGGGGGGACGCCGGCTACCAGGTGGGGCTCCAAATGGTCCGCGAAGGGTTGATCGATGCCGAGACGTATTGGGGAACGATCAACTGCGACGGCATCAACGCCAAAGGCGAGATCTGCGGCACGACGACGACGAGTGGATTGGCGTGGAAAATCCCGGGCCGAATCGGCGATTCGCCGATCCTCGGTGCCGGGCTGTATGTCGCGCAGGACGTCGGCGCCGCAGGCTCGACGGGCCGCGGCGAAGCGAATCTGTACGGGCTTCGTTCGTTCGTCATCGTGGAAGCGATGGGCCGGGGCCTGCATCCGAAGGATGCCGGGCTCGAAGCGCTCCGGCGCGTGAAGGCGAACACGATCGAGAAGCGGCTGCTGAACTCGCAGGGCCATCCCAATTTCGGGCTCAGCTTCTACGCGCTGAATGCGAAGGGCGAATACGCCGGCGTCTCGATGTACGAGGGCTCGACCTTCGCCGTGTGCACCGAGAAGGGGCCGGAGACGCTCTCGTGCGAAGGGCTGCTCAAGGGAAAGCCGACCGACTGAGGCCCGATTTCTCAGCCGACGGCTACCGCTCAACCTTGACCACCCGTCGCAATCGTGCCGCATCGTCGTCGGAGAGTTGCGCACTGGTCAGGCGCTCTGCTTCGGACCAGCCTCCCCCGAGCGCTTTGAAGATTGACGCGGCCTGCCGGGTGACCTCCACACGGCTTGCGCCAACTGGTCTTCGGCGTCCAGGCGCACGCGCTCGGCATCGAGCACCGTCAAGAAATTGTCGGCGCCGAACTGGAATCGCTGCCGAGCGAGCTCTGCTGCCGCACGCGCAGCTCGAGCGGCCAACTCGAGATGGCCGAAGCGTTGCCGCTCCTGCAGATAGCTCGTGATCGCGCGCTCTGCCTCCTCGAGCGCAAGGAGTGCCGTTCGCTCATAGTCTGCGAGAGCGATTTCGGCGGTGGCATCGGCGGCCAGGATTCGCTGACGAATGCGGTTCCATTCGAGAAACGGCAGCGTGACACCGACTCCAAGCCAAACCGGAGGCCTCGAACTCGACGTCGCCAACGCTATACGACTGGAACCCGACTCCTCCCGTGAGCACCAGGCGCGGGAACAGATCCGCTGCCGCCACGCCGGCGCGCGCCGCGGCGGCGAGCACTGCGGATTCGGCCGCTGCGACATCCGGCCGACGACGCAGCAACGTAACCGGCTCGCCGATCGCGAGCACGTCCGGCGGGGGCGGCAGCGGCTGCGGAACGCGCAATTCGGCCGCCAGCGCCTGCGGGTCGGCGCCCACGAGGACACCGAGCCGATAAATGGCAGATGATTCTGCCGCGATCAGCGGTGGAATCGACGCCCGCGTCGACTCGAGCAGCGCGATCGCCCGGTCCACGTCCAACTGCGTTCCTCGACCCGCGGCGAGCAGCTGCTGGGTCAGCTGCGACGCGCTCTCCTGATTGGCGACGTTTTCGCGCGCCACCGCGAGACGCGCCTGTGTGCCTCGCACATCGGCGTAAGCCAACACGACTTCGGCGGCGACGGAGACCAGCGTGAGACGGCGAAGCGACCGCTCACGCGCGAAGTCGCGCGCGCGGCGCGCAATGGAGGCGCGTCGAGCGCCGAAAACATCGACCTCCCAACTCGCATCGACGCCGGCATCGAAAAATCCACGTCGGACAGCCTCTCGGCGCCGATTTGAGAGCGGCGATGCTCGAATCCGGCATTTGCCCCGCCGAGTGGCCAATTGGCGCCCTCTTGCTCGCGCAGCCTCGCTCGCGCCAGCCTCACCAGCGCTGTGGCTTGACGCACGTCGGGGCTTCCGGCTCAGCGCTCGCTCGACAAGCGCCGTGATGGCCGTCATCAAACGTCGTCCACCACGCGTCGACGGGCAGCGTTGACGCGAGTGCGGGGTCCGCTGCCGCGTCGAAGGAGGCGGGCGCGGCCGGTTCGACCGGCTCGATGTCTGTACCTCTGACACTGCACGCCGAGACCGTCATCAGCGTCAACCGTCACGCCAAGGCATGCCACGAATCATGGGTGCAGCTCGCCGCCGGACGGCGGCATCACCGGCGATGGGGCGTCCGCATCGCGGCGCCTCGCGGCTTTGCGACTGCCGTCCGACGAGTGCAAGGCGCCGGCAGACGACATAGAACACGGGTGTGAGCAGCAGACCGAAGAACGTGACACCGAGCATCCCGGCGAAGACGGCGGTCCCGAGCGCCTGGCGTGCCTCGGCGCCGGCGCCCTGGCGACGACCAGCGGCACGACGCCGAGAATGAAGGCGAACGACGTCATCAGGATCGGCCGCAGTCGCACGCGTGCGGCGTGCGCCGCCGCTTCGAATCGGTTGAGCCCGAGCTGTTCTTCGGCCTGCTTCGCAAACTCGACGATCAGGATCGCGTTCTTGCACGCGAGGCCGACCAGCACGACGAGGCCGATTTGGGTCAGGATGTTGTTGTCCTGTCCGCGCAGCAGCACGCCGGTGATCGCGGCCAGCAAACACATGGGGACAATGAGCACGACCGCCAGCGGCAGCGTCACGCTTTCATACTGGCCGGCGAGCACGAGGAAGACGACCAGCACGGCAAACGCAAAGACGAAAGCCGCCGTGTTGCCCGCTTGCTGTTGTTGGTAGGCCAGCTCGGTCCACTCGTAGGAGAATCCCTCGGGCAGCGTGCGTTCGGCCAGCGCTTCCATCGTCTCATCGCCTGGCCGAACGAAGTGCCGGGGCCGACATCGCCGAGGACTTCGACGGCCGGGTACAGGTTGTAGCGCGTCACCCGGGTCGGACCACTCACGTCGCGAAATGTGGCGACCGACCCGAGCGGCACCATCCCGCCGTGTCGCTGCGCGTGCGCAGCTCGGCGATGTTCCTCGCGTCGCGGCGGAACTGCGCATCGGCCTGCGCGGTGACCCGATACGTGCGGCCGAGATAATTGAAATCGTTCACGAATGCCGAGCCGAGGAACACCTCGAGGGCCTCGAACACTCGCGAGGGAGGTACACCGAGCGCTTGTGCGCGGGCACGATCGATGTCCACGTACAACTGGGGAGTGGAAACTTCGAATTGCGAGAACACCGATGCAGCCAGGCTCTTGCCGGCAGCGGCGACCACACGCATGGCAGCGTCGCGCAGCGCCGGCAAGCCGTGCGACGACTGGTCCTGGACGATGAATTTGAAGCCGCCGGTCGTGCTGAGGCCACGCACCGAGGGTGGCGCGATGACGAAGATGTTGGCTTCGGCGATGGCCGCCATACGCTCCCGCGCGTTCTGGAGCACCGTTTCCGCAGTCACGCCATGCGCCTCACGTTCATCAAACGGTGTCACCGTGAAAAACACGGTCGCCGCATTACTTGCATTCGTCGACGTGGCGGCGTCGAAACCGCTGAAGCTCGCGGTGTGCTCGACGCCAGGAATGGCGAGGAGATCCTTGATCACCCGCCGCACCACCGCGTCTGTACGCGCCAGCGACGATCCCGGTGGGAGCTGCACGGCAGTGATGAAATACCCCTGATCCTGCGCAGGGATAAAGCCGCCGGGTGCGCGCCAGAACTGCAATGCCGGTCAACGCGATCAGCACACCGTACGCCACGAGGACGAGCCCGATACACGCACCAGCTTCCAACGCCCCTGCCGTAAGATCTGAGATCCGATCGAACACGGTGTTGAACCCGGAAAAGAATTGCGCGACGATGCGTGCGCCGCGTGATCGCGATTGCTGGGTCCGAGGCCGTAACAGAAGCGCTGCGAGCGCGGGGGACAGCGTCAACGAAACGATGCACGAGATGATGGTGGCCGAGGCAATCGTCAACGCGAACTGACGGTAAAACTGCCCGGAGATGCCAGGAATGAACGCCGTCGGGACAAAAACCGCCGACAGCACGAGAGCGATGGCCACCAGCGCGCCGCCCACTTCGTCCATCGTGTGACGCGCCGCCTCCCGAGGTGTCATGCCCTCGTGCAGATTTCGCTCCGCGTTCTCGACGACGACAATCGCGTCGTCCACGACGATGCCAATCGCGAGGACGAGACCAAACAGCGACAGGGCATTCAGCGAAAATCCAAATGCCTGCAGCACGGCGTACGTGCCGATGAGCGAGACGGGAATCGCCACGAGCGGAATGAGCGACGCTCGCCACGACTGAAGAAAGAGGACCACGACAACGACGACCAACAGGGAGGCTTCATAGAGGGTTGTCTGAACCTCAGCGACCGATTCCGCGATGAACTCCGACGGGTTGTAGATGATGTCGTAGTCGAGACCTGGTGGGAACTCGGAGCGAAGGTCTGCCATCAAGGCCTGGACGCTCTGCGCTGTCGCGAGCGCGTTGGAGCCAGGACGTTGGAACACCGGCACCGCGACCGCTGACTTGTCGTCGAGATACGCATTGGTCGAGTAGTCGACGGCGCCGAGCTCGATGCGACCGATGTCGCGGACGCGGACCAGCCGTCCGTCCGCGCCGCTCTTGAGGAGCACGTCTCCGAACTGGGCTGGATCGGTGAGACGCCCGAGCAGTTGGACGCTGACCTCGTAGGCGCCTTGTTTGGTCGACGGCGGTCGATCGAGAACACCGCCGGCGACCTGCACGTTCTGCCCCCGAAGCGCCTGGACGACTTCCCCGGCGGTCATGCCAAGCGACGCGATCCGATGCGGATCGAGCCAGATGCGCATCGAGTATTCGCGCGCGCCAAACAGTCGGAGGTCGCCCACGCCGTCAAGTCTGGCCAGCCGGTCCCGGATGTTCAGCAACGTGTAATTCGACAGATACAGCTGGTCGCGAGAATCGTCTGGCGAGTAGATGTGAACCACCATCAAGATGTCTGGCGAGTTCTTCAGAGTGACGACGCCGAGCCTGCGCACGTCTTCAGGCAGTCGAGGCAGGGCAATGTTGACGCGGTTCTGTACCAGCACCTGCGCGTCGTCGAGGTCTGTCCCGAGCGCGAAGGTGACGGTCAGCGTGACGCGACCGTCGGACGTGGATTGAGAGGAGAGATACAGCATTCCCTCCACGCCATTGATTTCCTGCTCGAGCGGTGCCGCGACGGCCGCCGCCACAGTTTCCGCATTGGCGCCCGGATACGAGGTGGTCACGGTAATCGTCGGTGGAGCGACCTCGGGTATTGCGACACGGGAAGCCGGAGATACGCCACCGCGCCAACGAGCATGACCAGCACAGAGATCACGCCGGCCAGGATAGGTCGATCGATGAACAGCTTGGAAAACGCCACGGTCGCCCCCGCTAGCTGCCGGCAGGCGGCTCGACACGCCCATCCGTCGGCGCGACGGGTGCCCCTGGGCGCACGCGCTGCATGCCGTTGATGATGATCGCGGTCGCCTGGTTGAAGGCCTGCGCGCACGATGCGCAGACCTCTTTCAAGCCCGCCAGGTTCGATGACGCGCTGCTCCGGCATGTTGTTCTCGTCGACGGTCCACACGAATCGTCTGGACTGGTCGGTGAGGATGGCGCTGTCGGGGATGAGCAGCGCATCGAATTCGCCAGACCCCAGCAGCTGAACGCGTCCGAATTGCCCGGGCGTCAAGAAGCCGTCAGGGTTTGGCACGAGCGCACGGCCGCGCATCGTACCGGTCGTCGCATCGAGCCGGTTGTCCACGAAATCCATTCGGCCGGGCCGCGTGAAAGTCGGTTCGTCGAGCAGCCTGATGCGCACCGGGTTGGGTGTGTCACGTGAGATCTTGCGCTGTACCGGTCGCATTCAACCGCATGTACTTCAGATGGTCCGTTTCGCTGACGTCGAACACGAACTGAATGGGATCGATGGCGACGATGGTCGTCAGCAGGGTCGATCCAGCCTGGCCACCAGAGACGAGGTTGCCGACGCTCACGAAATTCTCGGAAATGCGGCCGCCGATCGGCGCCCGCACACGCGTGAATTCCACGTTCAACGCCGCCGCACGCTCGGCGGCGCGCGCGACGATCAGTGCCGCTTCGGCCTCCTTCCGCGCTTGAGCCCGTCGGTCGAAGTCTTCCTGGCTGATACCTCGGATGGCGAACAGGGCCTCGCCCCGAACGAAGTCTGTTGTGGCCAGCTCCACCCGTGTTTGTGCGCGCACCACGTCGGCGCGAGCACCTTCCAGCACGGCCTCGTACGGTCGCGGATCGATCACGAACAGCAGCTCACCGGGCTTGACGATCGCACCGTCTCGGAAATGGATGGTGTCGAGATAGCCATCGACGCGAGCGCGTACATCCACACGGTCGGTCGGCTCGAACCGGCCGGTGTATTCATCCCATTCGGTCATCCGCGTCACCAACGGCGTTGCAACGACAACCGAAGGGGCGGCAGGTGCTGTCGTCTCCGCCGTCGAGCGGCATCCGCTCAGGCGGCGCTGGCAAGCGCGACGAACCAGATCAACGACCGAGGTGAACAGACTCGGAGTGCCGCGGTTGTTTCTCATGCCATGGGAATCGAACTCCACATCAAAGCGGCCCGCTGCCGGGAGGCGACGTCCTGGCGGACGGCGAGGCCCAACCCGAAGTGGCTACTATAGCGGCAAGGGGGCACGGGATCGTCAATCCTCAACGAATCTCCAACGATGTGACCATCCCGTCCGCGAGCCAGTTTCGGCAACGGACGTGCTGGCGGGCGAAGTAACAGCGGCGGAAGTAACTCCACCTCCATTGCTTATTGCTTGCGTAGGGCAATCAGTGGGTCGGTCATCCGGGCGCGGTCAGTCTGGGGAGAACTGCAGATCGTGTCGGTCGCCACGGCCGTGGCAACGGTCGTCAGATCAGCAATCAGGAGTGATCACCGAGCGTGATGCGACTCGCCTCGGCCTCACGGTCTGGTTCATCGCCACAACGTGATGCTGAGCCTGACGTAACGGTGGAATCCGAGTTTTGTTACCGGCCCTTGACAGTCGCGACGGTTCCAGCTCCCGGTCCGCTGGCGTAATCGCGGCTGCCTCCGGTAATAAGTGCCGCGCGGATCGTTCGCGCGACGGACCAGGAGCCCGCGGTGATTCAGTCGGTATCTGTGCAGTTCAATGGTCCGGGGTTGATGCTCGCCTCTTATCGTATGAGCGAATACTAGCAAGATTGGTGGTGAGTCGCGGGCTCGAGAGCTGCATCCCGCTCGCATACGCCTTTCGGCCTGTCGCGTAAAGAGGATGGACCCTTTCGGTGCCCGACCGCCCGTCCCACGCCATAGATGCGGTCGGGACACTCCTCCTGGGCGCGGATTTTCGGGCGCCATCTTGGTGGTCTTTTAGTCCGTCGCCAACGCCACGCCCGTCGCGGCCTCTTCGATGAGGGAAGCGACAGCCTGTGGCTGCGACACATACACGGCGTGGCTGCCCTTGACCTCGACAACCGTTGAACCGGCACGTTTGGACATCGCGCGTTGGGCGTCGGGCGGAATCATCCTGTCTTCGGTGGAGACCAGGTACCAGCTGGGCTTCGTCTTCCACGCCGGCTGGCTAATCGCGCCGCTGAGTGCTTCGACGCCCCACGGGACCTGGGAGTCGGCCATGAACTCGGCGATATCCGCACTCACGTCAGCTGCGAATGACGCCGCGAACTTCGCCTTATCGAGGAAGAGATATCCATCCTGCGGCGGCAGGATCGGGGGCACCGGCGCGCCAGGCGGTGGATCCTTGATCAGCGCAGACACCGACTCGCCCTTGTCCGGAGCAAACGCAGCGATATAGACCAGCCCCGCTACCTTCGGGTCGTTGCCCGCTTCAGTGATCACGACACCACCATACGAATGGCCGACGAGAATCACCGGCCCATTCTGCGCGGCAAGCGTCCGCTTCGTTACCGCCACGTCATCCGCCAGCGAGATGGTCGGATTCTGGACGATCGTGACGGCATAGCCGTCTTTCTTCAGGGCTTTGTAGACACCCTGCCAGCCCGATCCGTCCACAAAGCCCCCATGGACCAGAACGACATTCTTCACACCGGCCAATGTGCTTTGGTTGTGACATCAGAACCTCCCCGACGCCGAGCTTGATAGCGCTGATTGGCAGGAATCCGAACGGATTCTAGACAGTTGCATCGTTATACACCTGCCGCCGGTTGCGACGTGATCGTGTCGACGCAGATCGTTCTGAGCGACCCAAGACCGTGGGCGGTCGGCTACGTGCCGCACAGCCTCCGCGAGCCAGGTGGGCCAGCCTGTGCTCAATCAGAACAGGACCGTGAGGTGGCGATCATCGTCTCGTATGCGTTGTAGATCACGGCATGCGATCGAACACGCCCCGGCGATAGCAAGCAGGAAGCGGGTCAACTCGCGCTCCAACGTCGCGGGGAAAGGTTCCATCTTCTTCTGCCATCCCGGTGGTAACTGTCCCGTTCGCTGGTACCTCTTCCGGAGGCCAGGAGGGAGGTTGCGATACCACACCGATCGACTGAACGCGCTCGTCTTCGGCGGCTTCGCACTCGTAGCGCTGACGATCGCGATCGTCGGCGTCGCGGGCGTGCTGGCGTTTTCGGTGAGCGACGCACGCGTGAGTTCGGCATCCGCCTCGCCATCGGATCGACCCTCGTCACCTGCTGGCCCGCGTCTTGGGCGAGGGCCGGTGATCGCCGCCGCGGGCATCATTGCCGGTGCGCGCGGCGGAATCGCGCTGACGCAACTCGCGAGCAGGCTGTTCGGCGTGGTTCGGATGCCGGGCGTGCTGCCGATCGCCGGAGCGGCAACGCTTCTCGTGATCGCCGCGATCCTCGCGTCGCTGCTGCCCGCCGCCCGTGCGTCGCGGGTGGACGCCTTGCAGGCGCTGCGATCGGAGTAAACGGCCGAGCCTCGTTCAGCGAGCCGAGCGGCGTTTCCGCGTCGCGAGCAGCCGGTCTTGATCGACGATTACCCCCGAGGGACCCGCCACGCAGATTTCTGCGCGGCGGGACCGGGGCAGCCGCTCTGCTCTTACTCTGACATCGCGTCACCACCCTGCTACGGCTCGATGTTCACGATCGTCCAACGCACCGCGTTACGCACACGTGTTTGGTCACTGAGAGTGAATTCGACCTGCAAGACATTCTCCCCGACCGAGAGAAAACCGCGAGGGGCCGGGCAGCGGAAAGATGCTCCCCCACTCCCAGGCTTTGCATCACTAACGCAGGAAGCAAAGGGGCCCGTGACGTCAGTGCCGTTCAGCCTGACCTGGCCACCGACGAAGTTGACGGCGCTGTCAAGCTTCACGACGATGTCAAAGGCGCCCGTCCTGAAGAGGGTACCGGAGTCGGGCGCGATGGTGAGCCCCGAGGTCGAGACCGGTTCGCCGTAGATAAAGTCGTCCATAACGACGAGGTCGAGGTTGCCTGACTCGTCCGGGCCTGGCGCGGCGTTACCGCTGACGATGTGAACGCGCGCGACCACCTCGCCCGCGTCGAACGAAACGCCCAGGAACGAGAGGGATTCGTTTCCTGGCGTGGCCGGAACGAAGCGCTCGAATAGCAGCGTCCCATCGGGTGCGTAAAACTCGAGCTTGGTACTGGTCGCACTATCGACGTCCGTGAAGACCGAGCCAAAGCCCGTCACGGCGGCCGGCACAGTCGCGTTGCCTGGGACGGAGAACAAGACATCCATGACGTTGCTATTGAGTGCCGTGAACAGTCGAGGGGTACTGAAGGTGGCGAAAAGGTTCGGGTAAACGCCATTCAGGTCCCCGAACTCCGGAGACGGCTGGCCGCTGCTCTCGAAGCCGGATCCCGGCGTCACGAACACGGCGCCGCGATTCGCGAAGGCCGTCGTCAGAACGGGAAATATGGTCGCGGTGGCGGCCGCGCCACCGCCATCCCAAGTGATCTCCCGGCGTCCGCCCGGCTGGCTACCGGGTGTCACCCCGTTGTTCGGGCCTCCGAGATCGTTTCGGAAAGCGTCTACCGCTGCCTGGATCGCCGCAGCGTTAGCACCGGTCGCCTCGCGCACGACCGGACCTGCGACCGCCGTACCTGTTGAGACGAAGCTGGCGGCGAGGACGAGCATCACGCTTGCCATGCCACGTCCCCTGGCGACCAATTTCACGGTCTGGCACCCGATGAGCGGATTGCCCCGGGTGGTTTGCTGTTGTTGTGTGTTGCAGTTCTTCATACGATTCCTTTGCGCATATGAAATGGGAGCCTGTCGGCAGCGCTGCGGGAATCGCAGACGCTTCCACCGCGCACTCCCCGTTCTTTCCGGTCCACGCGGTGCACGCCAGTACCGCGTCTGCCTCCTGTTCTCGAAGATTGGTCCTCGTTCGAACTGTGTGAGACCGACAGTGTGGAGTGCGGACGGACTTGCGACCACCCACACCAGTCGCACAGGACCCGTACAACACCCATACAGCCGCAGCAGTAAAATCAAAGGTCCATGCAAGCCGGCGCTCCGCGGTCATTTGGCGCGCAGCTGAAAGCGCTCCGCGAGGCGGCGGGCTTCACGCAGGAAGAGCTCGCGACAATCGCGGGCCTTTCGGTGCATGCCGTGAGCGCGCTGGAGCGCGGCGAACGACGGCGGCCCCGTGTCGAGACGGTGCGCGCGTTGTCCGCGGCACTCGACCTCACTGGTACCACTCGCGACGCGCTTCTCGAGAGCGCGCGGGCAGCTGCGCCCACCGCGCCGGTCGGTCAACTGCGCGACGTCTCGCTGCCTCAGGCTCTTACGACCTTGCTCGGCCGCGATGCTGACATGCAGGCCCTGCGGATTTGGTTCGCGGATCCCACCGCACGTCTCATCACGCTCACCGGGCCAGGCGGAGCCGGGAAGACCCGGTTGGCGGTGGAGCTCGCACGCGCGCAGGCGTCAGAGGGCGCCCGTGTCCTATTCGTAGGGTTGGCCGCCATTCGGAACGCCGCTTACGTGGCACCGGCGATTGCCGAGGCTTTCGGCGTGTTGGGTGGCACGGCGCTCGACTTGCCGAGGCGCGCACGGGCCGCGTGCGACGGTACGCCCACGTTGCTGGTGCTCGACAATTTCGAGCAGGTCTTGGACGCGGCGCCGCTGGTCGCAGGTCTCCTGACGGCTGTCGCCGGCGCTCCGAGTGTTGGCCACGAGCCGCGCCCCGCTTCGTGTGCGAGGAGAGCGGGAGTACGCCGTGGGACCACTCGCGTTGGAGGTGGACGTCGACGCCACGTCACCCGACGATCTCGCGCGTTGTCCCGCGGTGCGGCTATTCGTGGAGCGGGTTCGGGACGTTCAACCTGGCTTTCGCCTCACGTCCGCGAACGGCCCCATTGTGACGGCGATCTGTCGTCGGCTCGATGCTCTGCCGCTCGCGCTCGAGCTGGCGGCGCCCTGGATCAAGGTGCTGACGGTCGAGGATCTGCTACGCCGACTCACAGACGATGTCCTGCTCGCGACGTTCGGCCCGCGCGATCTGCCCGAACGCCAGCAGACGATCAATGCGACGGTTGCCTGGAGTTATCAACTGCTCGCACCCCCCGAGCAGCGCGTCTTCCGCCGTCTCGGCGCGCTGCCGGGGCGGTTTCCGATTGAGGCTGCTGCGGCAGTCGTTGCCGGTCGTGGGGAATCCTCCGCCAAGAGCGACGACGCGCTCCGCGCGGCGGCTGGCTTGATGGATAAGAGCCTTCTGCTGCGAGCCGAGAGCTCAGTGGCGGGTCGTCCGCTGTACCAGATGCTCGAAACCGTACGTGCGTACGCGGCGCTCGAGCTCACCGCAGCGGGCGAGCGCGATGATGCCATGGAGGGGCTGGTTCGCTATTGCGCCGCGGAAGCCTCCCTGGCTGCGGAGGGGCTGGTCGGTCTTGCGCAGGGCGAATGGTTGGATCGCGTGCGTGACGATCTCGACAGCTATCGCGGCGCACTGACGTGGCTCATCGATCGCGACCGCCCGGCCGAAGCATCCGACATCGCGTGGAGTTTGTTCTTCTTCTGGGGCATCCGTGGGCATGCGGCCGAAGGCATCCGGTGGTATGACCAGATCCTGAACCGGCCCTCCCTTCTGCCGGCTGTCGAATCGCGAGCGCTGCTCGGAACCGGAGCGATGCGGTACACGCAAGGAGAACTCGGGCACGCACGCGCCGCGCTCACGCGCGCCCTCGCGCTCGCCCACGAGACCGGCGACATGGTGATGGTCGCGCGGGCCGAGAATCTGTTGGGAGACATTGAACACTCTGTCGGCAATGCGGACGCGGCCCGCGAGCACTTCGCCCGCGGCGTTGAAGGATTCCGGGCGCTGGCGCTCCCGTGGGGGCTCGGGAATTCGCTGACCGGGATGGCGTCGGTCGTCCTTGCGACCGGCGACCCCGCGCACGCGGAGCGCCTGCTCGATGAGGCCACATCGGTGCTTCGACACGCCGCGCCGTGGTTCTTGTCGTGGACGCTGTATCTTCGCGCCTTCCTGGCGGTGCGGCGCGGGAATCCCCACGAGGCGATCGCGTTGGTGCGAGAAAGCCTCACACATATCCGGGAACTCCACGACAAGTTCGCGTTCGTGTATGCGCTGGTCCCGCTCGCTGCCGCGGCAGTACTGAAGGGCGACGACGACTGGGCGGCTCGAATCCTGGGCGCTCGGGACGCCGTCACCGACCGCACGGGCGCCACGGTTGTCGACAAATCGGTGGACGACCTCAAAGACCAGGCGGAACGAGAGGTGCGTGCACGCCTCGGCCCGGATCGGTGGGCTCGGGCGTATGCGGCAGGGCGCAGTACCTCGATCGATTCGTTGATGAGGGACATCGATAAGGTCGTGTCAAGCGCACGTGCTTAGAAATACGAACCTCGGGCGCGCTGAGGCCCGCTGAATCGATGCCGCATGCAGGTCATCAGATTCTTTTATGGTGGTACGAACACTTTTCTCTTGACCCAGTGCGGTCATCCTGTCCGTTAATTGGCGCGCGATTCACGGATCCATCTACCCGATCGCCTGGAGACTCTTCTGCGCCTCGTATCCTCTGTCGGCTTCGTCGTGTGCACCCTTCTCGTCGGCACGATTAGCTCCGCTCAAAATCCCGGGGGGAGTGCTGAAGGCAAGGCGCTGAAGAACCCCATCGCCTCGTCGTCCGCGTCGGTGTCGGCTGGGGAAAAGACGTTTCAAAAGATGTGTGCGTTCTGCCATGGCAAGGACGCAACAGGAAATGGTCCGCTGGCACCGAAAGGCACGACACCGTCGAACTTGAGCGATGCCAAATGGGATCGCGGTGAAACTGATGGCGAGATCTTCCTGGTGCTTCGCGACGGCGCCGGTCCGAAATTCGAGATGAAGGGCCTAAAAGGGCAAGATCCCCGATCAAGACCTGTGGAACGTCGTCAATTACCTGAGAAGCATCGGCCCTCGCGGCAAATCTTACTGACCGGTGTCTCGGGTTCTTCGCGGCTGCTTGTTGCTGGTTGCTGGTCTCTACTCCGGGGCACTTGCGTGCAAGATGGTCAACGCCCCGCCGTTGCCGATTCCGCCCAAGTCTTCACGCCAGCACGCCCTGACATCGCCTCGGCCGCTCGCGATTTCTTTGGCATGACGCCCGCGGCCGTTCAGCCGTTCGAGTTCCCTCACGACGTTCACGCCGCGAAAGGGTTGACCTGCACCGACTACTGTCATGAGAGCGCGACCAAAGGCCCGGTGGCAGGTCTGCCGAGCATCAAGACCTGCATGATCTGTCACGCCGCGATCGCGACCGAGCGCCCGCGGATCCAGCAGCTGGCTGCACTCGAAGCGAAGGGACAAGACCTGGCGTGGCAGCGCGTGTACGGCTACACGCATGAGGCGCACGTCAGGTTCGACCACGCTCCGCATCTTCGAGCGAAGGTCGACTGCTCGACCTGTCACGGCGCAATCGCACAGCAGACGGTAGCGCAGCGAAACGTCGATTTGACGATGGGATTTTGCGTCAATTGCCACACCGAGCGGCGAGCCTCGAACGACTGCCTGACGTGTCACTACTAATCTGACGTCCGTGAACGACGAGGTCCGGATTCTGTGGCGAGATGAGCATGGATCGACGGCGGTTTCTCAAGGTCACCGCGGTTACGGGGGCGAGCGCGGCGCTGGCCAGTTGCGGTCATCCCGAGAACCAGATCATCCGGTTCATCCCCGATGACGAGTTCGTGCCTGGCATTGCGACCTGGAAGCCGTCGATCTGCCCGCTCTGCCCGGCCGGCTGCGGCCTGCACGTGCGCGTTCTGGACGCCGACGTGGATGTCGTCCGAAACGGCGAGCGCGGCGTCGTCCGCGCCGCCGTCGCCAAGAAGCTCGAAGGCCTGCCGGCGCATCCCGTCAACCATGGCGCGTTGTGCGCGCGTGGGCAGGCGGCGATCCAAGTGACCTATCACCCGGATCGCTTGCGACATCCGATGAAACGATCGGGTGCTCGCGGCAGCGGCCAATATCGGGAAGTGACCTGGGACGAGGCGCTTGCAGAGCTGACCTCGCGGCTTGACGCGCTGGCCGTCGCCGGTCGGATGCATGCGCTGGCGTATTTCGTGAAGCCACGCACGAGCGCGCGCAATGAACTCGTGACGCGCTTTCTCGATCGCTTGGGCGCACCACCACCGATGCAAGTGTCGCTGCTCGAAGAAGACGCATTGCGGCGCGCAAACGCGCTGAGCTTTGGTCGCGATCAGCTGCCAACCTTCGACCTCGCGCATTCGCGATTTGTGCTTGCCTTCGGCGCAGACTTCCTGGGCACCTGGAACTCACCGGTGGCCCAAGGAGTGGCATACGGCGCGATGCGTCAAGGGACCCGCGGTGTCCGGGGAACCTTGGTGCAAGTCGAGTCTCGGATGTCGCAGAGCGGGGCCAACGCGGACATGTGGGTGCCGACGCGCGTGGGAACCGAGGGCGCATTGGTGTTGGGACTTGCCCACGTCATCATGCGCGACGGTTTGGCCAGCGGCTCGGCAGCCGGACGGGCGGGGGGGATGGTGGAGGGCTGGGCAGGTGGGTTGCCGCAGTTTGCACCGCCCCTTGTCGAGCGCATCACCGGCGTCCCGGCCGCGCGTATCGAGGAACTTGCACGATTGTTCGCGCTCTCGCCTCGCGCGGTGGCGATCATTGGTGGCCCCGCCCTCGCGCAAAGCAACGCGCTCTCTCAAGCGCTCGCCGTCAATGCGCTCAACGCGCTCGTCCGCAGCGTCGGCGTCCCGGGCGGCGTCCAGTTCACGCCCCCGCTGCCGGGAAATAGCAACATGCAGGCAGGAAAGGGCGGACGCTCTCGAGAAACGGCGAGCGGACCCGAGGCGAAGGCTCTCGCGGCTTTCGCCGCTGAGGTGCTCGGAGCCCCGACGAGTCCGATCGATGCCGTGCTCATCGACGACGCCAATCCCGTGTTTCTGTCGCCAAAGTCGTGGCGAGTGCGAGAGGCCCTCGAACGCGTGCCGTTCATCGCCAGCTTTGGGGGATTTCTCGACGACACGAGCATCCTCGCCGACTTGATCTTGCCGGATCACTCGTTTCTCGAGTCGTGGGTGGACATCGTTCACGAATCGGGGACGACGATCGCTGCCGCTGGCGTCGCACCGCCGACGATGCGGCCGCTGCATGCAACACGATCGACCCCCGATGTGTTGTTGGAGGTGGCGCAGACGTCTTGGGCGGCCGCTGCCGTGGCAGCAGTTCGATGAAATGCTGCGCGAGCGGTTCGCCGCGTTGCCTGTGGGGCCGGACGTCACCGATGCCTGGACCGCCGCCCAAGAACGCGGCGGCTGGTGGCCTGCCTCCGGGGTGGAAGGGGGAAGTGTGCGGGAGACGCCACCGCTCCTACCCGGCACCCCCGCGGCGTCGGGCGTGTCTCAACCCTTCGCCTGGACCGAGCCGCAGTTCGACGGTGACCCTGGTGAATTCCCCTTCCATCTTCTGCCGTGTGCGTCGACCGCGTTCTACGACGGTTCGACTGCCCATCTGCCTTGGCTGCAGGAAATGCCAGACCCGCTGACGAGCGCGATGTGGAGCAACTGGATCGAGATCAACCCCACGACTGCCGAACGCCTCCAGGTGGCAACCCACGACCTGGTCGAGGTCACGTCGCGACATGGTTCTGTGCGTGCGCCCGTCATTGTGACACCCGGGATCGCGCCCGATATCGTGGCAATGCCCATCGGCCAGGGGCATGAGTCGTTCACCCGGTATGCCAGCCAGCGAGGCTCCAATCCGATCTCGATTCTGGCTCCCGTGATTGAGCCTCAGACGCGTGCGCTGGCATGGGGCGCCACACGGGTCCGGATTACCCGCGTGAACGACGCGCGCGGCGAGTTGGTACTGTTTGCGGGCAGCGTCGTCGAGCACCCGCACGAGCATCGGTGATGTCCATGGAGCAGAACACAAGTATGCCGACCGAGCCTCGTCGCGTGCGTTGGGGCATGGTGGTCGATCTCGATCGGTGCACCGGCTGTGGCGCATGCGTGACTGCGTGCCATGCCGAAAACAACATCCCCACAGTCGGTCCGGATCAGGCGGCGCGCGGGCGCGCCATGCACTGGCTGCGCGTGGAGCGTTACTGGGAAGGCGAATTCCCCGACGCGCGGCTGAAGTTTCGACCGGTCATGTGCCAGCACTGCGACGCCGCCCCGTGTGAGGCCGTGTGCCCGACGTATGCGAGCCATCAGACTGCGGAAGGGTTGAATGCGCAGGTGTACAACCGTTGCATCGGGACGCGCTACTGCGCGAACGCCTGTCCCTACTCGGTCCGCTTCTTCGAGTTCTTCAACCCGACGTGGGACAAGCCGCTGCACCTGCAGTTGAATCCCGACGTGTCGGTGCGCTCAGTCGGTGTCATGGAGAAGTGCACCTTCTGCGTTCAGCGCATCACGAGCGCCAAGCGGGAGGCCAAGGCCGAAGAGCGGCCGATGCGGGACGGCGATGTCACGCCGGCATGTGCCCAAGCGTGTCCCGCAGGCGCTATCGTCTTCGGCGATCTGAACGCGCCCGAGAGTAGAGCTGCGCGTTTGTCCCGGTCGCCGCGTGGCACGAAGCTGCTCGAAGAGCTCGGGACCGCGCCCAAGGTCACCTACCTGAACAGGCAGACCGAGGTATGACACGGGAGGCAAGCCAGCGCATTGCCGACGGCTTGTTGCGGCCGCTCGCTGATACGTCGTGGCGCTTTTACGTTCTGGTTGCCGTGCTCGGTGGCATCGTGTTGATGGGCGCCGTTGCCTGGATCACCCAGGCCTCCTACGGCTTCGGGGTGACCGGCATTCGATGGCCGGTCTTCTGGGGCTTTTATGTCACGAACTTCGTCTTCTGGATTGGCATCAGCCACGCCGGAACCCTGATTTCCGCGATCCTTCGACTCGTCAACGCGCGGTGGCGCCGGCCCGTCACGCGATCGGCCGAGGCGATTACGGTCTTTGCTCTCATGATCGGCGCGATGTTTCCCGATCATTCACCTCGGACGGCCGTGGCTCTTCTTCTGGCTGGTTCCATATCCGAACGAACGACTGATCTGGCCGAACTTCCGATCGCCGCTCGTCTGGGATTTCTTCGCCATCACCACGTATCTCATCGGCAGCTCGCTCTTTCTGATCCTGCCGATGATTCCCGATTTCGCGCTGATTCGCGATCGCTCGTCAGGATGGCGGCGCAGAATTTACGGCATGGCTCGGGCTGGGCTGGCAGGGGACGCCCAAGCAGTGGCATCGTCTCGAATCGGCGATGCAGATCATGGCCATCGTGATTCTGCCGGTGGCCGTGTCCGTCCACACGATTGTCTCCTTTGATTTCTCAATGGCGCTCGTGCCGATGTGGCATTCGACAATTTTCGGTCCCTACTTCGTCGCTGGCGCGATCTTCAGCGGCATCGCTGCACTGATCATCGCGATGGCGTTCCTTCGGCGTTTCCTCCATCTCGAGGAGTATCTGCGCTCCGTCCATTTCGAGAACTTGGGAAGCTCCTGCTCCTGATGAGCCTGCTGTGGAGCTACTTCATTTTTGCGGAGCGCCTCACCGTGTGGTACGGCAACAAACCTGAGGAAATGGCCGTATTCTGGGCAACGCAGCGCGGCCGTTACGCCCCCCTCTACTGGACGATGGTCGTCTGTAACTTCGTCGTCCCGTTTGCGCTGCTTTCGCTCCGTCGTCTCAGAACGATCACCGGGTGTGTCGTGGCGTCGGTCAGCGTGCTGATCGGCATGTGGCTCGAGCGCTTCCTCATTATCGTGCCCTCTCTTGCCCACAAGGCGCTTCCCAACAGCTGGGGAACGTACGAGCCGCAACCCATCGAGATCATGATCACGATCTCGACATTCGCGGCCATGGCGCTCCTGTTCACGCTGTTTGCGAAGTTCATTCCCGTAATCTCGATCTGGGAGCTGAAGGTCGGCGAGCATCCGCTGCCCGCGTTGACAACTCGGCAGGTGACCGATCAGCCGCTGTGGAAGGTCAACCCATGAAGGCGCGACGCGGGGCGCGCACGGTCTACGCGCTCTTTCCCGATCCAGACGCGGTTCAGCGTGCGGTCGAGGGTTTGCGTGCGACGGCGTCTCCGAGAACGAGATCGTGGTCATGTCATCGGAGCCTTACGAGGAACACGAGTTCAGCCATCGCGATTCGGCGACCTGGCTGCACTGGATTGCCGGCGCCGGCGGCGCGTCGGGCTGGCAGCGGCCACCGCGCTGCTGGTGACGACGCAGCAGGCATGGCCGATGGTGACGTCGGGCATGCCGACCGTCGCGTGGTGGCCCAATCTGATCATCATGTTCGAGATGACGATGCTCGGCGCGATACTCGCGACGGTGGTGACGTTGTTCGTGACCGCGCTGGTGCCGGGCCGCGACCTCCCGCGGTTCTACGATCCGGAGGTGTCCGACGGCTACATCCTGGTGGGTGTCGAAGATGCCGAAGACGAGGCTCGCACGGCCGACGTGCTCGCCTCGATGGGCGGCCGGGTCAAACCACCCGACACGACGAAGCCCGGACC
>CAVTGK010000002.1:0-10134 GCA_963734095.1 uncultured Acidobacteriota bacterium
AAGTCAAGGCCGGCGCACCCCGACGCTAAGCCGTGGTCGTCATTCATTCAAACGAACTGCGGACCCATCCCCTTCCTCGCTTACCGGCCTGTCTCGCCATGCGGAGCATGCACCGGTTTTGACTCCGGCGACCCCCGTTGCCGTAGATACACCGAGAGCCACACCATCGCGGCAATCGACAAGAACTCGCTCTGCCAGTTCTGAAACGATTCGAACCAGAACCGCGACGACGTGAGGTAGTCGCCAAGGGTCGGTGCCGGGCCGCCGTGTGCGACCTGTTCCTCGACGAAATCCGACAACCCACCGAACGCATGACCGATGAACGAGAGCGCGAAGAGGAGCACGAGCACGATTCCGAGCGAACGTTCATAAAGCGACAAAATCACGCCGCCGCGACGTACGGGCCACGGGGCATCTGGCTGATCCGCAAACCGGCGCGGGTCAGCATCGACGAGTTCAATCGCTCCCGGGCGGCGCGATTCAGGCGATCCTCGCTGGACCAGCATCGTGGTCAACACGATAAAGGCTGCCATTTGTAGGAATTCGCTTTCCCAGTTTTCGAGCGTGGCCTCCCACATGTGACCGGTTGTGAGGTAGCGCTCGAATGCGACCGGTGGGCGATCATGCTCCTGCTGGGTCTGGTTGTCCTCGTGCCAGCCTGTGAGCAGTTGACCGACCAGGAAACCCGAGAACAGAAGCATCAGCACGATCGTGAGGGAGCGATCCCGAAACCATTTCACAAGCAGCCTCCCACGATCGTGTAAGCAAGAAGTTGACTCGAAGCATGCCGCGGCACTCGCCTTGCACCTCCGTAGCGAGAGGTCGATACATGGCAAAGAAGACACCCGGCACATTGCACGACGCATTTCTGGACGAATTGAAAGACATCTACAACGGCGAAAAGCAAATCACCAAAGCTCTCCCGAGAATGATCAAATCGGCCAACAATCCCCAACTCGTCTCGGCGCTGCAGTCGCACCTTGACGAAACTCAGCAGCAAATCGTTCGGCTTGAACAGGTGTTCGCATCGCTGGACGAAACCGCCAAAGGGAAGCACTGTGACGGCATCGCTGGCATTCTCGAAGAAGGCAGCACCGTGATGGGCGAAGACTTCGATGAGGCAACGATGGATGCCGCTCTGATCGCGGCCGGCCAACGAGTCGAACACTACGAAATCGCGGCCTATGGGACGCTGGTCGCCTGGGCGACTGCGATGGGCCACCGCGAGGCAGCCAAATTGCTCCAGCAAAACCTCGACGAGGAAGGCGCGGCTGACAAGAAACTCTCGAAGCTTGCCGAGGGTGGCATCAACCGGCAGGCAGCCGAGCGGGCTCACGGCGCGACAGACGAGCAGACGGTTGCGGCAGATCGAGGCCGCAGAGGTCGGTAAGGCAGCGCATGACCTTAAACACCGTTCGTCGCACGATTTCCTCTCAAGCGCCTGACCGCCCAAACGACCCGCCAACCGACTTCTGATGAGCCCGATCCGGGGGTGAGCCAGAACCGGAGAAGCAGGGTGATGAGATTCCGGATACGCCGCCTACTGAGCCGCCTCCGATACCGATTCGAGACCCACGCCCTGACACACAACCGCAGGGGCCTTATATCGCCGGTTCATGACTCCCGAGCTCGAATCGTCGAGCGGAAGCGGACCTGTCAACCGATGAATACTCGGCGACGTCTTTGATAGCGAAGAGCCAGGCCAAGAAGTCAGGAGAAAAGCCGGCTCGCCAGGATTCTATGCGCGCCGCTATGCGGTATGCGTGTCTGAGGAGGATTCGTGGCCGCAACTCGAATCATTCGATACGCCGTAGTCGGTCTGGGACACATCGCACAGGTCGCCGTGATCCCGGCGTTCGCCCATGCGCATCGGAACTCAGAGCTCGTTGCCATCGTAAGCGGCGATCGCACGAAACGTCGGGAGATTGCGAAACGGTATCGGGTCGAGCACGCCTTCAGCTACGACGAGTACGACGAGTGCCTTCGCCTAGTTGATGCCGTATACATTGCCTTACCGAACTCGATGCATGCCGAGTACGCGATTCGTGCGGCGCGCGCAGGTGTCCATGTGCTCTGCGAAAAGCCAATGGCCGTCACCGTCGAGGAATGTCGGCAAATGATCGCGGCCGCACGCAAGGCGCAAGTCAAGTTGATGATTGCGTATCGGTTGCATTTTGAAACTGTGAACTTGGCCGCAATGGATATTGCGCGTCGGGGCGATCTCGGCGACCTCAAGTTCTTCAACTCATCTTTCTCCATGAAGGTGCGGCGAGGAGACATCCGCACGAAACGCGAGTTTGGTGGCGGCACTCTGTATGACATCGGCGTGTACTGCATCAACGCCGCGCGCAATCTGTTCGGTGCTGAGCCAACGGAGGTATCGGCCATCTCGATCAATAGCGGCGTCGCGACACTGGCCGAGATTGACGAAACAACTGCCGCGACACTTCGGTTCGGAAACGATCGTGTCGCGACGTTCATTACCAGCTTCAACGCAGCAGACGTCGCCGCGTATCGCATCGTCGGGACGAAGGGGGAACTTCACGCGGATCCGGCATACGAATACGCAGAGGGTCTGGAGTTCAGGTTGACCGTTGACGGCAAGAGCACGCGAAAGAAGATCGGCAAGCGCGACCAATTCGCTCCTGAACTGCTCTATTTTTCTGACTGCATCCTCAAGGATCGGTCACCCGAGCCGTCGGGAGAAGAGGGTCTTCAGGATGTCAGGATCGTCCAGGCGCTCTATGAGTCATCGAGAACTGGCAGACCAGTCAAGATCCGGCCGTTCAAGAGGGAACAGCGTCCCACGGGTCGTCAGCGAATCACACGTCCGGGCATTCGAAAACCCTCCCTCGATCAAGGTCCAGAGTGCGAGCCAGGACTGACAGAAGACCTGGTCAGCCCGAACTGTCCGACGGCCTCGCGAGCGCGGGAGAGGCCTCGTCCTCGCGGACCGATTGCGCGGCTTCGACTGATGAGGTGCTGGGAGAAACAGCGACAGCAACGGGTTCGTCGAGCGGGCGGCTCGCGCGTGCCATCTCGAGCTGACGTTCGTCCGTTGGGATCGACCCGAAGCGGTGTCAACGAGACCCAACCCTGTTCCACGGCCCAACGATCCGTTCTCTCTTCCTCGGCTTCCTCCATGGGCGTCACCGTAAACCAATAGAGCTCACGTCCCAACGGGTCCGTAGTGGGGACGATCGTGCCGTCATACTTGGCGGACGGACGCGCGCGTCCAAATCAGACCGCGCGGCTGGCGAGGGAAATTGACGTTCACGAGAAGCAAGGTCGCATCGCTGAGAAGCGTCCTGGGCACGTAATCCAAGGTTTGTAGGGTTCGAAGTTCGGTTCGGCACCAGCCGGCGCGCTGGAGCGCCACGCCGCGGAGCCCGAGCAGCGCGGCCTGCTTGGCGGCGGCGACCAGTGTCCCGGAGTGCCAGATGGAGTTGCCGAGGTTCAGTCCCAGGTTGATCCCGGACAGCACCAGATCCACCCTTTCCCACTGATGCGCGCCGAGAGCCACGCAGTCCGCCGGGGTGCCGTTGACCCGGTAGGCCGTGAGGTTCTTGATGTGCGTCGGGCGATAGGAGAGCGGGCGTGACGCAGTGATCGAGTGCCCGGCCGAAGATCGTTCGACGTCGGGAGCCACCACCCGGACGGTTCCAAACTCGGACGCCACCTCTGCGAGCGCCGCGATTCCGGGGCTATAGATTCCGTCGTCATTGGAGACCAGGATGCGCATGAGACAAAGGCGGTGCAAACACCCCGCCGAAGCCAACTCAGCTGACAATTGCCGACTATGAAGGGCTGACCGGTGAAGTTCTGTAGCAGGAGTCGCCGTGAGAATTTCGCTCTTCTATAACCAGGACGCGGGAGAAGGCGAATCGCTGAACTCTATCCGCAAGACACTCGAGCGGCAGGGTCACACGGTTGTGCAAGTTGTGAAAGACGAGGCCGATCTTCGGCAACTGCTGGCGACGCCCTCCGACCTGGTCGTGGCGGCAGGCGGTCATGGTCCGTCTCGGCCGTCGCGCGCGTGCTGGCGGGACAAAGTACTCCGTTTGGCGATTTTGCCAACGGGGACAGCCAACAACATTGCGAGAAGGGTTGACACCCATTCCTCGCTTGAGGATGCCTGCCGACGCTGGCGCACTCACGATCCTCAACCATTCGACGTCGGCGTCGTCGCTGGTGATTGGGGCGAGAGCCGATTTGTAGAAGGGGTCGGCGCTGGATTCATCCCTGCGGGAATCAGTGCAATGGAGGTCAAGCCGGCCGATGAACAAGACTCGACCGAATCGAAACTCGAGCAGGCAATCGCCAAGTATTGCGCGGTTCTATCGCAGCTACGGCCGCGACCCACGGCACTCGCCCTTGACGGAATCGTAACCAGTGACGATTTCCTGCTCGTGGAAATTCTCAATATTCGATTCGATCCGGATGAAACCTCGAACTCTCACACGAGGCGAGTCCTTCGGATGGGCTCCTGACCGTCGTCACAGCGACAGAAGAAGCATTGCGAAGCACTCACCGATTGTCTACCCAGAGCTTCTCGGTGGAAAGAAGGCCAGCGTTTCGCTGGGGGCGCGGCATGTGCGACGTGTCGATCTCCGCGGCTGGGAGGAGATTCATGTCGATGATGAAGTGCTGACTGCGTCACCCAACGCGGAGGTGTCCATTCGCATTGAACCCGCCGCCCTGGAAATCTTGCCCTGAAAACGCGACTGCCAAACGTCGTGTTTCGACTGTGAGCCGGTTTGTGGGTGTTCCGAAGCCTTTTGTGTTTGCCGCCGTTGAGCCAAACGCCCGCCGTGCGCGAAGGGGTTTCCTCTCGATGAGTCTCCGTCACGTTGGTAGCGTCTCAGCAAAGGAGCGTGTTGGCTTGCGCAACCGCGTCGTTAAGATCGTGACACGTTGAAACGTGCTGGACCTTCCAGTCGAGGTAGAGCCGGACTTCGAGTCGTCCATCGACGCGAAAGAACAGGCAGTGGTCCTGCCCGCGTCCCCACAGGGTGCGAAGCAAACGTTGCACATTGTCCAGCGCGAATCGAGCCGCCTGTGCGCTGCTCTCTATCCGGCGCTCGTTGTCGCCGCCTGTCGAACGGGAGACGTTCCTCTCCCGGCAATCGCTGATCAATCGGACGCGCGGTACGGGAGACGGCACGCAGGTTGGACGATTCGCCAAGGCGCAACTGGCAGCGGTAATCGACTGACGGACAAGCTCCGCAAGATGAACCTGCTTCAGTAGGCTCGGCTTGTTCGTTCAGTGTGTCGTGTGATGCCAGCGGTCCCAGACCGCGCTCGCGCCAGCACCGGCGAGGCCACCGATGCTGCCGATGACCGCTGCGGGTATCGCCATCAGAACCGGTAGCGTCAGCGCTTCGAAACTCCGCCACTGTGACGCATCGCGGCAAGCGTGGCAGCATCGTGCCAGATACCGAGCACGATCACGACGCCAGCCATGCTGAACGGCGCGGCGAGCGCGACGCACGTAACCGCTGCAAAAATCCCCGACGCGATGGACCGGCATCGGACCGCCGCGTGCAACGCAGCGCCAGCCACGATGGTCGAGGCAACGCCCGTCGTCGCGGCCGCTCGCCCAGTAAAGTGATCAGTCGGCGCCAACCAGTCAATAGCCGTCCGACTCACGAACATCACGCTGAAGAGAATGGTCCACGGGCGTGCGGCAAGCCAGACGAATTCTGCCACCTGCCCGACTGTACCAGCGGTCGGCGCGCCGGCGCCCTCGGGTGGGATGAATCGTGTCGCGATACGTTTCGAGAGGGTCGCCGCCGACGTCGGCGAAGTGGTCGTGCCGCACGACCAGACGCAAAACGCGCTCGGCCCATACGGGCGGGATGACTGCTGTCATGATCGGCTCTTCCTCCAGTGGCCATGCCAGGCCCTGCGATAGGGCGGGCTTGTCAAGCGTCATTGGTCCATCCGCCTAAAGAGCCTGTGAATTTATCCTCTCGTGGCTTCCGCCTTCAGGCGGAAGTTGGGCGCGGGCATTGACTTCCGTGCTGAGCGGAACGCGATGCGCGCGATCGATTCAATTCACAAGCTCTAAAGGCGGAAGCCACATGTTGCACCGCGGGCGGAGGAGGCCGTCGGCCCAGGGCCCCTGTGATCGCGAGCGTGATGCCGGGACTCTGAATGTTCAGGAACAGCCACTTGCCATCGGGACTCCAGGTCGCCCCGGAAAATTCGCTCGAACGAAAAGCTCCGGTGATACCGCGCGCGTCTCGCCCGCCAGCAGCACGTTGTTCCGCACGAAGGTGAACAACTGCCCGTCGGTCGTCAACCCGCGCACGCAGGGGCTCTGCGTCCCGTCTTCACACAGGACCAGCCCGCCACGCGGGCTGACGCAGATGTTGTCTGGCATGTTGAGTACACCGGCGTTCGGCGATTCGTAGAGCAGCCGGATCGTCTGCTTGCTCACATCCAGCTCCCATACCTGCCCCATGTCGGCGTCGCCCCCGCTCGTTGCCGTGACGTACACCTTGCCACCGCCTGACCACGCGCCTTCGAGCCTTGCGAATACCGCACCACCGCGTTCCCAACCTTGTTCGAAGACCCCGCCTCCCTCAGCGCGTTCGGTAGCATGTGCACGGTCGGGCTGCTCGATGGGCACCCAGGAGATGGGATAGGTTACGCCCGCGGACTGCGACTTCCTGGTGTCGAACCGCGGCTTACCGGCCACGGCCAGCATTCCAGTGCGCCACCCTGCGCGAGGTTCTGCACCCCTCCTGGGGAGGAAACGGTACAGACCAGCCCGTCGTGCGTCTTCCGTCCGGTACCCCATCCCAGTTGCCGGATTAATCGCCACAGCCTCGTGTACGAACCGCCCCATGGCGACGATCGGCTCGCACGTTGGCGCGCCCTCCAACGGGACTTCAAAGATGTAGCCGTCGCTTCAGTGGTGCAAAAAGCTGGTCCGCCCCTGGCTGGACGATGGACTCTTCGCAGGTGAGCCAGTAGAACGCCATGGAGTCGGACCGCCGGCACAATTGCGGACCGTGCCACCCAGGCTCAGCCGCCCGCTGACCCACGCAGCGTCGTTCACGTCGAACTCGAGCGTGGTCGTTCCACCGCCCGCGGCTGGATTGTAAGTCAGAGCCGCTGGTCCCGGCGTGGGGCCGCGCACGACTTCGCGTACTGCGCATTTAACCGCACGCGACCGGGGCGCCAGGCGAACGCCGCCGACACCCTCCTGTCGTGAGCGCCGGGGGTGCGTCCACCATCTACCAGCTGATCGCCCGTCCACCCGAAGCTGACGTAACGAAATCCGCGCGGCAGCTCCAACAACGGAAGCCCTGTAGCTTCGTCCTTCACTGGTGCCAGAGGGCCATATCCATCCGCGGGCTCCGGGGGCCGATCCTGACCGAGCGACCCAAGCCTCGAGCGGCACCGAGACGCGGCGGCTCCCACCAGTGTCGCTTGTCGAAGAAATTGACGACGCCGCAGTGGCCGGCGGTTGCGTGACGAGTCAGAGGACACGGGCATCGGGATTGTAATAAAAATCCCCGGAGCGGCCTACGAAAGGATGAGGTGAGGCCGGGGGCCGGGATGCAAAGTCGAGAGGGTTGAGGCAGGATCAGCATGACGTCCGTGGGATCCCACTCGACCGGCTTCCAAGTCCACCCGTGGCTGCGCGATTTCGTCCAGGACGTGCGCTACGCCATCCGCGGACTCGCCAGACACCAAGCCTTTACGGCACCGCCATCGCCACGCTCGCGCTCGGCATCGGCGCCAACGCCGCCATCTTCAGCGTCGTCAACGGCGTGATCTTCAGGCCGCTGCCGTTTGCCCAACCCGAGCGGCTGGTGCAGATGCACGGCTCGAGCCCGCTGCGCCCGCGCAACGACGCGGTCAATAATCTCGACGAGTACCGGCGGCAGAGCACGTCGTTCGACGCGCTCGCCGGTTACGAAGTGTCGGCGCGCTACATGCGATCGGCGACCGGCTCGGAACGGCTGATGGTCGTGCAGGTGGAACGCGACTTCTTCCCGTGCTCGGCGTGTCGCCGCTCGCGGGCGAACGTTCGGCCCCGACGATCCCGCTGCGGTCGCCGTGGTCAGCGAAGCTTCGCGCAGCGCCTCGGCGGCGGCGGGTCGGTGATCGGCCGCGCGCTGGTGCTCGACGATCAGTCGTTGACCATCGTCGGCGTGATGCCCGAGTCGTTTCAGTTCCCGTACGGCGCGGCGTCGCTGCTGCAGGGTTCGACGTCGCAGGCGCGCACCGAATCTGTGGTTCCCGTTTGCGCAGCCGCTCCGGCCGGGCGGGCGCATCGGCAACGTGACGGGCCGGCTGAAGTCCGGCGCCACGATGGCCGTCGGCGCAAAGCGAGCTGGCGGTGATCGCCGCGCGCCTCGAAGCGCGAGCATCCCGACACCAACAAGGGCCGCGGCGCGTATGTCGTGCCGCTGTCTGAATCCGTGGTGTCCGCGTCGGTCCGGCGTCCGCTGTTCGTGCTGTTCGGCGCGGTCGCGATCGTGCTGGCGCTGGCGTGCGCCAACGTCACGAACCTGTCGCTGGTGCGGACGACACTGCGGAGCAGGGAAGTGGCGGTGCGGGCGGCGATCGGCGCGGGGCGCTCGCGGCTGGTGCGCCAGTTCCTGACCGAGAGCCTGTTCCTTTCGCTCGCCGGCGGACTCGTCGGGCTGGCGATTGCGTGGGTCGGCACCAATCGTCTGATGCTGGCGGTGGCCGGCCAGATGCCTCGCGCGCACGAGGTCAGCCTCGATTGGCGCGTGTTCCTGTTTCTCTCTGCCGTGTGCGTCGTCGCGGGCGCGGTCGCCGGCCTGGTTCCCGCGCTGATGGCGATGCGCACCAACACGCAGTCGGTGCTGCAGGAATCCGGCGGGCACAGCACGATGGGCGCGGGGCAGCGCCGGCTGCGCGATGCGCTCGTGGTCGCCGAAGTGGCGCTGGCGTGCGTGCTGGCGGTGGGCGCCGCCGTGTTGATCCGCGAGCTCGGCCGCCTGCGCGCGACCGACATGGGGATGGTGACGTCGAAGGTCGTGACGTTTCACGTCGGCCATCGCATGACGCCGCAGACGGATCAGAACCAGTTCTACGAGATCGCCGATCGCGTCGCGCAGTTGCCCGGCGTTCGCGCCGCGGGGTTCATCCAGATGCTGCCGCTGCAGAACTGGGGCTGGAGCAGCAACTCGAGCGACTTCAGGCGCCGCGGCGAGCCGGCGCCGCCGGCGACGTTTCCGATCGAGCTCCGCTACGTCACGCCCGGATATTTCCAGGCGCTCGGCATTCCGATTCGCAAGGCCGCGCGTTGACGCGAGCGCGATACGAAGGACGCTCCGCGCGTCATCCTGATCAACGAGGCGCTGGCCGAAGCGGACGTTCGGCAGCGAGGATCCGGTGGGCCGGGAGACGACCCGCGGCACCGTGGTCGGCGTCGTCGGCGACGTCCGGCAGGTCAACCTCGATCAACCGGCGGTGCCGGAGCTGTATTACCCGATCGCGCAGAACTGGTCGCAGGTCTCCGAGCTCGGCCTCACGCTGGTGGTGAGCGCGGATCCGCCGGAGGCGACGATCGACGCCGTGCGCTCGGTGGTGCGCGACGTCAACCCGAACCTGGCGGTCTTCGGCATCAAGAGCATGGACCGCGTCGTGGCCGATTCGCTCGCGGACTTCACGCTGTTCCTGATGCTGATGGGCGCGTTTGCCGGGCTCGCGCTGCTGCTGGCGTCGACGGGCACGTACGGCGTGCTGGCGTACATCGCCGCGTCGCGCACGCGCGAGTTTGCGCTGCGGATCGCGATGGGCGCCGATCGCGGGCGCGTGACCCGCCTGGTTCTCGGCCGGGCCTGCGCCTCACCGCAATCGGGCTGCTTCGGCGTCGCCGCCGCGCTGGCGGCCGCGCCGCTGCTGGACAAGCTGCCGATGACCATCCCGCGTCCGACCGCGGTGACGATTGCGCCGGTGGCGATCCTGATCGGCGCGATCGCGTTGCTCGCGTGCTTCATCCCCGCCTATCGCGCTGCGCGGGTCGATCCGATGACCGCCCTGAGAGGAGAGTGAGAGATTCAGTGCGCTCAGACTAAGCTAAATAGCGTGACATCTTGGCAGCGTAACTGTTTCGGCCTTCTTGTCCTGGCCCTTGCGCTCGTT
>CAVTGK010000003.1:0-16672 GCA_963734095.1 uncultured Acidobacteriota bacterium
GTGAGCCCGGAAGGAATCGAACCTTCAACCAACAGATTAAGAGTCTGCTGCTCTGCCAGTTGAGCTACGGGCCCACAGGGGATGCTGGCGACGCGTTCGTGCCCTGCAGCAATTGCCGCTCAGACGCGAAACTTCAACTCTAGCACAAGAGATCGCTTCACGATCCGTCGCCGCGCGATCGGCGCGGTCACGGCTTGCCCTTGACGTGCGGCAGATTCGCTTCGTGGTTCTCGTTGCAGACGTACTCAATCAGTTCGCCGTCCGCGAGCAGCTCCTGCGATTGCATGTATGTCAACGGCCGGGTGTAGGCGACCGGGTCGTCGATTGTGACCTCGATGTTCAACTGGCCGACGTTCCGTCGCGTGAACCGCTCCGTCAGCCGCATCGACTCGCTGTGCGGATGACCGCTGCCGTCGAGCCACGTCTTGTCGTTGAATCCAGAGGACTCGACGACTAGCGTGTCTCCTTCCCATCGTCCAATCGAATAGCCGTACCACGCTGGCTGCGCATCCTCTGGCAGCTTGCGGCCATCCATGAAAATCTGCCGGAAGGTCGTCTGCGATTCGTACAGGATCACGATCAAGCCAGGAGTCTGGACGATCTTGAATGGGTGAGTGTACGAGTCGAGCCGCGGCACGCCCAGCGGAAGACACTTGATCGACGGGTTGTCGCGAAACTGGTTCGCCGCGCGCGCTTTGTAGACGGCAGCGGCTTCGGGGCGGAGGATCGAATTTCTGTCCTTCATGTCAACCGTGAGGTCGATCATGTAGCGCGGCGCGACGATGCCTTCGATGCCGCCGGCTGGACCGGCCGCATCGCGGTTCGATTGCCACACACCGGAAAGATCCGGCTTGCCATCCCCGGTTCGCGGGGCAGGCGCGCTCAGGTTCGGGCTGCCGTCGGCCGCCCTCGGCACACCGGGCGTTGCCTGATTGGGCCACTGCGCGCTCGGCGACGCCGACATCGCGGCAAACCCCGCTACTATCAGAACTCCATGCGTCCATAAGTCGATCGTTCGTTTGCTCATGTCCCCCTCGAGATCAGTGATCGATCGATCGATGACCAGCTGATCACCATTACTGATCACCGATCACTGTCCAGCGCTGGACGCCGCAAAGAGTCGCTTCCCAGTCTTGGTCAGCATGACCGCCCGCGCATTGGCAGTGGTGGTGCCATCCTTCGCGCGGTAACCCTCGACGGTTACCACGTCGCCAATCGCCATCGAGGTTCGCATCCACCCGGCCCGCATCAACGCGTTGGGGCTGCCCATCTCCATGCCCCAGGTTGCGCCGGCGCCCGACTCGGCCTTGACGTCGATGTAGAACCAGACGTGTGGATTCATCCATTCGACCTTCGTCACCGAACCGGTGACCGTCACGGGACTGTTGATGTCGAACTCGGCTGCGAACGCGTGGTGAGCGGGCACGGGCATCGTCGACCCCAGCCACAGGATCCCGACGAGGAGCGCAGCTTTCGATGTCATGACTCCTCCAGTTGAAGCCCTTATACACCCGACTACGTAAACGGGTGCGACAGGTTCCGGGGTGCGATAGGTTCCTCAAGTACCTGAGGCACTTCAGGCACTCCAGGCACTTCAGGCACCTCAGGCACCTTGCCTGAGTGCATAATGCGCGGCTGACATGCAGTACGATCGCCGCCAATTTCTGACAACGACGCTACTCACGGCCTCGGCATCCGCGATGTCCGCGCGAGTGGCAGGACAAACAGTGAATCTCTTTCCAGGTTTCCGAACCCAGAAGATCCAGACATCGGGCGCGACGATTCACACGCGGGTCGGCGGCAGCGGCCCGCCGCTGTTGCTGATCCATGGCTACCCGCAGACGCATGTGGAGTGGCACAAGATCGCCGGCCGGCTGGCCGAGCGATTCACCGTCGTCATGACCGATTTGCGTGGCTACGGCGACAGCAGCAAGCCGCCGGATGGCGAAAACCACGCCAACTACTCGAAGCGAGCCATGGCGCTCGACAATATCGAAGTCATGCGCTCACTCGGACACGAACGATTTGCCGTCGTCGGCCACGATCGTGGTGGACGCGTTACCTGGCGAATGGCGGTCGAGCATCCCGAGCGCGTCACTCGCGCGGCTATCCTCGACATCGTTCCGCTGCCGTACTCGACCGTGACGCGTGAGTTTGCGACCGAATACTTCCACTGGTTCTTTCTGATTCAGCCGGCCCCATTCCCGGAAACGTTGATCGGCAACAGCGCCGAGTTCTACTTGCGGTCGCGCTTCCTGCGTTCCAGCGCTTCGTCTAGCATCTTCACACCCGAAGCGATTGCGGAGTATCTCCGCTGTTTCAAGGACCCCGCCGCCATTCACGGGTCGTGCGAGGACTATCGCGCAGGCGCAACCATCGACATCGAGCACTCGAACGCCGATGGCGGCCGCAAGGTTCAGTGTCCGCTTCTCGTGCTGTGGAGTCAGCGGGGGACCGTGGGCCGTCTCTATGACGTGATGGCCATCTGGCGACAGCACGCCGTGAACGTCACTGGAAAAGCGCTCGCTGCCGGTCATTTCCTGCCGGAAGAGGTCCCCGATGACACGCTTGCCGAGTTGTTGCCGTTCCTGGTCGGCTGACATGACAACAGCAATCTCGAGGCGTCGGCTGTGGGTGGGCGCGAGTCTCGGTCTCGCGGCGCTCGCCGCGTCTGCTCATGCGCAGGAGCCGGCCAAGTGGGGCCCGTCGCTCGAGTTCCACACGTTTTCGATCGTCGCCGTGGATCCGAAGACGCGTGAGACCGGCGTTGCGGTCACCACCCGCAATCCGTGCGTCGGCAACGCCGTGCCGTGGGTCCGCGCAGGCGTGGGCGCCGTGGCGACGCAAGGCGGCACGCGGGTCGAGTACGGTCCCGATCTCCTCGAATTGCTGTCGCGTGGTGTTTCGCCGAAGGATGCGCTGGACAAGCTCGTCGCCGAAGACATGGATCGCGAGCGGCGACAGGTTGGCGTGATCGCGGTTGACGGCCGGTCGGCACAATGGACCGGCTCAGGGCAACGCGGCGCGGAAAACCGCGGCGATTGGGTCGCCGAACGGTCAGGCCCGACGTTCGCGGTCCAAGGCAACTCTCTCGTGAGCCCCGACGTGGTCTACGCCGTCGCGACCGCGTTTCAGGCGAGCGAAGGCTCGCCGCGCACGCTGGCGGATCGACTGATCGAGGCGCTCAGCGCCGGACAGACGCTCGGAGGCGACGGTCGTCACGGGGAAACACAGTCGGCCGCCGTGCTCGTCGCCGATCCCCGACCGGGCCTGTCGCGGCGTCCCGACGGGCAAACCGTGAACATCAACGTCTGCGAACACCCGGAGCCGGTCGCGGAACTCCGTCGCATCTACGATACGGCCAGCGAGACGCTCGGTTTCCGCACGATGGAGCAGTTCGTCGGCCGTGATGTGCTCCAACTAAAGATGATGCTGCACGCTCTCGGCTTCTTGCGCCCGAAAGAAGCGGAGTTCGACGTGAAAGCACCGCAGGCCAATGTCTACACGCAGGAAGCTGTCGAAGCTGTCGATCGCTTTCGCGCCGCGCAAGGATGGCAAACGACCGTCCCGGGCTATGTCGATGCGCGAACGATCGAGAGGTTGTGGAGCAAGCTCCAGGAGGCGGGGCGGGCCGATGCAATCCGGCGGCAGCATGCTGGAACTCCAGCGGATTCGGTGAAACCGGAGCAAGACACAAGCGAACGAAGCCACAAGATCAAAGGACAGAAGATCTCGAGAGTTTGCTTCGTGACTTCGTGCTCCTCGTCGCTAATTGCAACTTCGGTGACTTGCCACCTTAACTAAGCGATCGTCAAGCGTGCCTAGTCCCTTCGACTCGTCACCACATCAATTGCCTCACCCGACACGACCAACTCCACCCGTCGATTCTGCTGTCGTCCCGCAGCCGTCTCGTTGCCGACGACTGGGCGTGATTCGCCGAATCCCATCGCGTCGATCGTCTCGCGCGGGATGCCCTGGCTGACGAGATAGTTGCGCACCGTCGCGGCGCGCCGCTCCGACAGATCCTGGTTGTACTCGTCGCTGCCCACGCTGTCGGTGTGGCCCTCGACTTCGATGTCCAGGCCCGGATATGTCAGCAGCACGCCGGCCACCTTCGCGAGCTTCTCTCGCGCTCCCGGCTTCAACGTCGCACGGTCGGTATCGAAAAGGACGTCCGACATGTTGACGATCAGCCCGCGAGCCGATTCGCGAGTCTCGAGGATGATGCTCAATTGCTGCTGCAGACGCTCCCTCAACTCGGCGCGCTCGCGCTCGGCCTGCTCGGCATTTTGCGCCGCAGCCTGTGCGCGTGCCTCGGCGTCTGCACGTTCGGCGGCCAGCCGATCCATGGCAGTCTGCGCGTCGCTCTTCGCGCGTTCAGCCGCGAGTCGTGCCGCATCAGCCTCGACGCGTTGACGCTCGGCCGCGAGACGTGCGGCATCAGCGGCCGCCCGCTGGCTTTCGGCTCGTCGGTTGGCTTCGGCCGTCAATCGATTCGCCTCGCGAGACGACGCTCTTCTCTGTCTTCGGCCGCTGGCCGGCTCGGCCTGCCGCGCTCGCGCTCGAGCGTCAATTGTCGGTCGCGCGCGAGCAGTTCGGCCTCGCGGCGTTGCAGTGCGATCAGTCGAGAGTCTTCGGCCGCTTGCGCGGCTTCTCGCGCCACGCTGATCACCGCTCGTCGGCCGCGATCTTTCCTGTGATCCTCCTC
Organism: uncultured Acidobacteriota bacterium; assembly: GCA_963734095.1. GTDB lineage: Bacteria > Acidobacteriota > Vicinamibacteria > Vicinamibacterales > UBA2999 > JACCSI01. The sequence continues at coordinate 4,709 of CAVTGK010000003.1, forward strand.
GGCTTTCCGCAGAAGACCGGCCGCCTTCGCAAACGAACTCTCGGCGTATTCATCGGCGCCGGCGACGCGCGCAAAGTGCACGGCATTGCGAGCCTCATAAAGCTCGAGCGGGACGTCATCGTCCAGGCGGCGACTCGGCACATCCGCCGGATTGCTCGACATGAGGTACGTGCCGCGCTTCAGCAGTTCATACTCGGCTTCGACGACCTCAACCGCGCCTCGTGTGTCGCGACGGATGACATTTTCCATGACCACAACGTCACTCGGTTGTGACACGGAAAAGTACGGCTCGGCCGTAACGATGAGGCCGAAGGCCTGCAGTTCGGTGGTCACGTTCAGCTTGCTCTCCGACCCGTTGAGCAGCACCTCGCCCAGATTGGTCGCGCGCCCTTCGGGAGTGATGGCCCACATCACATAGGTCAGATATTCCGGCCCGAAGCGAGTCGCAGGCTGGAGCTCGTCGAACTCGACCTCGATCTCGATGTACCCTGCTTGCTCTCGACCTTGGCTTCGCCGTACGACGCGGGCAGAAGCGGTGTCCCGCGGAAATCCACCTTGGTCGCGCCGGATCGATGGCGATAGTTGACGGCCGGCGTCGTTCGGCCGACGACCGTCACGCGAAAGACCGGGATCCTGATCGTCCTGTTGCGTATCGATGGTCGCGCGTTGCTGGGTCGGATTCGCGCGATTGCGAAAGAGCCGGGGTAGCGAACAGCGCGCCGCCAAGCACGACCAGCGCGGCCGTGAATAGGTTGAGCATAATGGCTGACCTCCAACGCTATGAAGGCAGCAAGGAGGTGGCCAGTTGGTGCTCAGCAGTGGCTGACAATGTTGCTGCTGTGTCGGCCCCTTCCTAAAGCTTGTTGGCCGACTCCGCTTGATGCTAGCATTGTGCTAGCATTGAATCACAGCCGATGCCCACTTTGACGATTCGAAATGTCCCGACCAGGATCGTCCGGTCTCTCAAGGCGCTCGCGCGCCGACGCCGTCGCTCCATGGAGCAGGAGGTCCGGGAATTGCTCGAAGCGCACGTCGCCGAACGGCGGTCCGTGCTCGAACAGATTGAAGCTCAATGGGCACGCCAATCCCGGCGTCCGACTCCCGCCGAGGTTGATGCCTGGATCGGAACCGGACGCGCGTGAACGCGGTCGTCGACACGAATGTCGTCGCGTACCTACGTGCTTGGGACCAACCGCTTTGTGGACGAAGCCCGAACCTTCATCGCCGCTCTGGATGATGCATGGGCACCTGCCCTGTGGGAAGCTGAACTCGCAAACGCACTCTGGATGGCGACGCGTCATAACGTCCTCAGTGTCGACGCCGCCGCGAGTCGATTGACCTTGGCCGATGGCTTGGGCATTCACGCAGTTCCGAACCGGACGCTCTGGCAGGGCGCGTTGGTTCGGGCCCACCAATCGGGGATCGCCGTCTACGACACGCTATTCGTCGAGCTTGCCGTTCGTGAGCGACTCCCGCTCGTCATTTTGACGCCGCCGTCCTCAAGGCCTTTCCGGATGTCGCGATGCGCCCTGCGACGCTGATGACCAAATGACGTGGACGCTGTGGGTAGCCACCACGGCGCTGCTGGTTGGACTCAGCCTGTTCTTGAGCGGCTCGATCGATGGTGCAACGAGCCCGATCGAGACACCACACAAGCCGCCAGATCGAGCCACGCACCACGTGAGCCTGCAGCCGGGGGATGCGCATCCGCGGCCAGTCGTCGGGGCCATCCGCACGCTGGGCTCGCAGTGCTTCGCGGATAACAACGGTTGTCGCACGTTCGCGATTGCTCACCAGGGTGATCTGGCGGCGCGTTATGTGTGGGGCTGCGCGCGTGGTGATGTCGGCCAGGTCGAGACTGCCAAGCAGGACCTCCGCGACGCGGCCGCCGCCGGGTACGCCATCTCCCGGACCTGGTGGCGATTCGACGATGTCCCGGGCTCGCCTTGGTTCACGACCATGTATCCGGGCTTCGAACCGTCAGCGATTCCCGAATTTCTGCGTTGTGGCGCCGAGCTGATCCGCTACGCCGGCTCCCTTGGCCTTCGCATCACTGTCGGCCCTGGGGGTATCGACAAGCTCGGGAAACCCGAGGAGCTGCAACTCTTTGGACTCTACCGGCAGCTCATAGACGCCGGCGGACACGACAACATTGCGTGGGTCGAAGCCCTCAATGAGCCCTCGAGCGTCCACGCGACCAGCGACGGCGACGGCGACAACGAACCAGGCCATCTCTCGGACTTGTTACGCAGCGTCCTCAACGGAACGAACATCCTCGGTCATCTCGGCCACGCCGACAACAGCAACTATCGCGAGACCGGCCGGTACACGCCGTCGTGGCAACGCTACAACTACGTCCACGGCTCGCGGGGCGGGAATGTCTTCGACAAGATCAGCCGCCGCTTCACCTGGGGCCGTGACTTCGCGCAAGAAACGGGACTGGTCAACGGCCGTCTGACGATCGACGGCGAGTCGGTCGGATGGCCGGTCGGTTTGGGCCTGCAGCGCGTCTCGGACACGACCAACGGCCATGAGATGAACGATCCGGAAGCCCTGGCGCTCATCGCGCTGGCCACCGCCGTCCGTGGCATCCCGTCGCACATGAGCGGCACGGGCATCCAGCGGTTCGAGCCGTTCACGAACACCGTTGGCTGGCGCGAAATCCCGTGGGCGGTAAGCCAGCTACCCAAGGACGTGGCGACCTTCTCACTCGTTCACGGTGGCCAGGTCCACGACAGTCGCGTTGTCATCGAGGCGACCACGAACGCGGCAGGGATTCTCGGACGCGCCGATCAGGCGGTCGGCCCCAACGGCGAACTCGTCGCCCTTCTGTATAACCAGGCTCCGAATCATGCGCAGCAATTCAAGTTCAGACGGGCGGCGGAGTTCAGGTTGTGCGATGTCGGCCAGATGACGTGTGCGAATCACAAGGTGCCTGTGGGCGGCTCGCTCGACACGGGCGTGATGCGATGGGGTCGATTGCTCGTCGGCCGTGCGCATTGAGCGGTCCACGGTCTACGGTCCACGGTCTACGGTTTACAGTCTGCGGTTTACGGTTTTACGGTCCACGGCCTACGGTCGCCGGCCGCCCAGGGCCGCTTGCGTGTCAAAGGAACCCCAGCGACCGTGGTTGCGTTGCAACAACGCATCGTCGATTTCGGTTCGATCAGTTTGAAAATCTCGCGTCTCGTGAAGTGCGAGCTGGTGTGGCAATTGCTCATCCCGGCCGAGCCAGCAGGAGAGTCCCCATGTGGCGGGCGTTTTACTACCGGCTGCTCGACAGCACAATGGTGTGAACGACGCACGCGCCGGGGCCTTTGACCTGAATGGTCGCCGGAGGGATCGGAGCAACATCGAGCGCAGCAGAAACGGTCAGCAGGTAGCGCCCAGGGGCGACGTCCCTGAGGGCGTACTGACCTGTTGAATCCGTTGTGGTCGAGAAGGCGTGCGTCCCCCGCGAATGGCAATCGTCACTCCGCCCAGCGGCGAAAGCAACCCGGAAGGTGCGTCGCCCGCGCGTTCTGTGATCAACACTGATCCCACGAGCGACCCACCACGACGGCTGTCCCGCGCGATGCCGCGCGCAAACGCAAGACCGTCGCCGGCCTGATCCAGCGGAGTTGTCGGATCGCAGAATACGGCACGCCACGTGCCCTCAGGCGCACGCCGCGCGAACACGAGATAGCGGGTGCCGTGAACGAACGCATAGGCGCAGCTTCCGCCGATTCCTCGTGCCACGATCTCGACGACCTCGCCGGTGGGTCCGCGAAAAGACTCCTCCACGCGAAAGCGTGCCCGTTGCGCCCCTGGGCCAAGAGGAGTCACCTCGGCGCGGCCGATAAATACCCCGTCTGCCTCCCAGAACGCCGCGCACACGGGACGCATGGCGCACGAACACGCAGAGGCCGGAACCACGGATGCCGCAAAGGCCACACCACAGAGCATCGCCACTCGGATGATTGAGCGCATATCCTTAGAACGGCGCCATCGACATTCCTTGCAGCGTGGCCCCTCACCGGTCATGTGAGCCGGGTTAGACTCCTGGAAGCTGGAACGCGGACGCCCATGGCCTCGAATCTGCGCAGTCTGTTGGAACCGATAGCGTTCGTCACGTGTCTGGCAGGGAGCGCAGTTCCTTTGTGCGCGCAGAGCCTCGAGCTCGCGCCCTTCGGCGGATATCGCTTCGGTGGGGATTTTTTTGAGATCGTCTCCCAGCGGCCTGTCGACCTCGACGTTGCGCCCGCGCTGGGCTTCGTGCTGAACGTGCCGGTATCGACCGGCCTTCAGTTCGAAGCGCTGGTGACCCATCAGAACGCCAACCTATGGATTCCGACCGGCCCTTTCGATCCGGCGACGCGCTGGCACATTACCGTCGACCACGTGCAGGGTGGAGGACTGCGAGAGTTGGACGGCGGACGCGTGCGACCATTCCTGACAGGCATGCTCGGCCTCACGCGGTATGCAGCCGAAGGAGACACCGAAGTCCGCTTCACGGCCGGCGCCGGCGGCGGCGTTAAGTTGTTCCCGGTCTCGAGTGTCGGGTTGCGACTGGATGGCCGCCTCTATGCGACGTTCGTCGATGGCACAGCGCAATTCCTTGCGTGCGCGCCCGGAGCCTGCATCTCCGCCATTCAAGTCGATGTGGTCTGGCAGGCCGAGTTCACAGCCGGCGTCGTCTTCCGATTGCATTGAAGACGATACCCGCGATGGAGCCGCGTCCTAAGCGCGACTCTTGGTGCGGGCCGATCTGTACAGCTCCCTGTTCAGGTTGTCGCAACCTCGTCGATAACGTGCTGCTCGTCTCGGCCGCGTGTGGGTTTAGAATCCCGTCACCACACACGATCCCGTCGGGCAGGGCTCGGGTGCCCGCCCGTTTCACGCTGCGGAGGACGCCATGACCCGCCTCACCGCCCGCACGTCGTCTCTGGCTCTCGCACTCCTCGTCCTGTGGGCATCATCGGGAATCGCTTTCGCACAAGTCGTTGGCGGAGGCATTCAGGGAACCGTCAAGGATGCGCAAGGCGCGCTGCTGCCCGGGGCCAGCGTCGTTGTGCAGAACACCGCGACCGGCGCGTCATACGAACAGACCACGGACCCGGCGGGCCATTTCCAGGTGCCGGCGCTCCCGCCGGGCGAGTACGAAGTGCACATCAAGCTGACTGGCTTTCGGCCGCTCGTGCATCGCGGCATTCGGCTGGCCGTTGGCCAGGTTGCCGTCCTCGACACCACCCTCGAGCTCGGCGTGATTGCCGAAGAGCTCACGGTGCGCGGCGACACCGTGTCGCTCAACCTGACGTCGGGCGCGGTGAGCGGCCTTGTCGGCGAACGCGAGATCCGGGACCTGCCGCTCAATGGCCGATCGTTTCAGCAGCTCGCGCTGCTGCAGCCCGGCGTGCAGGCCGCGCTGGCGGCCGGCAACGATGTCGTCGGCGGCCGCACGCCGAAGATCTCGATCAACGGCGCGCGTCCCGAGATGAACAGCTTCCTGCTGGACGGCACCGACATCAACAACGTCTACAACAAGACGCCGGGCTCGGCCGCCGGCGTGCTGCTCGGTGTCGAAGCGGTGCTCGAGTTCCAGGTCCTGACCAACGCGTACTCGGCAGAATTCGGACGCTCGGCCGGCGGCGTGTTCAATGCCGTCACGCGATCGGGCGCGAACCGCTATACCGGGTCGGTGTTCGAGTTCCATCGCAACTCGGCACTGGATGCGCGGAACTTCTTCGATCCGCCGAACCAACCGAAGCCTGAGTTCACGCGGCATCAGTTTGGCGGCGTCTTCGGCGGTCCGATCCAACGCGATCGCACGTTCTTTTTCGGTGCGTACGAAGGGCTCGTCGAGCGTCTCGGCGTGACCGGCGTCACCGCCGTTCCGGACGATGACGCGCGTCGTGGCATTCTGGCGGGCCGTCCCATCACGCTGCATCCGTCGATTCCCGCCTATCTCGAGACGCTGTTTCCACGCGCCAACGGTCGTTCGCTTGGCGGCGGCGCTGCCGAGTACCTCTTCTCGGAGACACAGCCGACCGACGAGCACTTCTTTCAGTTGCGCGTCGATCACCGCCCGTCGGCCGCGAACAGCTTTTTCGTGCGCGCGACGCACGACCGGGCCGACGTGATGCGGATTCCTCCGAACAAGCCGCCGATCTCGAACATCGACGAGAAGACGCGCAATACCTATGTCACGGTGGAGCATCAGCGCACGTTTTCGCGAGCCATGCTCAATCAGCTGCGTGTCGGGCTCAATCGTTCGGTGTCGCTCGCCGACAACCTCCGCACGATCGACATTCCATCGTCGCTCGCGTGGATTCCGGGCGAGAACTTCGGCTACTTCACCATTCTGGGAATGGTCACCGAGATGGCCGGCGACTTCAGGCTGCCGCGCAACGATCGACTGAACAACTGGCAAGCCAGCGACATGCTGATCTGGACGAGCGGCCGTCAACTGCTACGCATCGGCGGGCAGGTGCAATACCTGCAGTTCGATCAGGACACGACGAGTCAGAAAGGCGGCATCGTCACGTTCAACAACCTCGAACTGTTTCTAACCGGTCGTCCGGCCAACGTGGACTTTGCCGTCCCCGGCAAGATCGATCCCATCCGCAAGTACCGCCAGTGGTTGTTTGCCGGGTTCGTGCAGGACGACGTCCGACTCACCGATCGCCTGTCGCTGAACCTTGGACTTCGCTACGAAGCCGTCACGGTGCCGACCGAAGTCGACGGCAAGATCTCCAATCTGCGCGAACGTGACCGACACGGCCCTGACCATCGGCGACCCCTGGCACGACAATCCTTCGCTCAAGAACTTTGCGCCGCGCGTGGGCGCAGCCTGGGATCCGCACGGGGGACGGCAAGACGTCGGTGCGTGCGGGATTCGGCATCTTCCACGATCAGATCCTGCCGAAGTATTACTTCTTCTCCGGCAGTCTGAATCCGCCGTTTACGACGCGTACATCATTGGCCAATCCGCCGTTCCCGAACGTCGTGGCCAATTTCGATTCCGAGGCGTATATCCGCGCGCAACTCCAGACCGTGAATTACGACCTGCAGACGCCGTACATCATGCAGTTCAACGCCAGCGTGCAGCGCGCGCTCGGCGACAGCTGGGACGTGATGGTGGGTTATGTCGGGTCTCGGGGCCGCAATCTCATTCGCCTCGGCGACGCGAACCTCGCCCCGGAAACGATCGTGAACGGCGTCAAGACCTACCAGCCGCAGCTCGGCCGCCGCAACCCGTTCTTCACCGGCGTCTGGCAGCGCATGACCGACGCGAAATCGTATTACGACTCGGCCCAGATGTCGCTGAACCGGAAGGTACTCGCGCGGGTGGCGTGCGCAGGTCTCGTATACCCTCTCGGAATCGACAGACGACGCGAGCGGGATCAACTCGCAGGACTTCAGCAACAACGTGCAGTACGTGTCCGACTGGTACGATCTCGAGTTCGATCGCGGCCTGTCCGCGTTCCATGCGCGGCACAACCTCACCGCCAATGCCAGTTGGGACCTGCCGTTTTTCGCCGGCCGCGGTGGCGTGGCCGGCGCGATTCTCGGCGGCTGGCAGGTGAACGGCATCGCCACCCTTCGGTCCGGGCATCCGTTCTCGATCGAGCTCGGCTTCAACCGCTCGGGCAATCTGAATACCACCGGGTTCTCGCGCCACGAGCGTCCGGACTTGAAGCCTGGATGCTCGGACAACCCGGTGCTCGGCGGACCGGATCGCTACTGGGACGTGGAGTGCTTCCAGTTGCCGGCAGCGAACACACGCGGCAATCTCGGACGCAACACGGTCATCGGCCCCGGGCTCGTGTCCATTGATGCGTCGCTCGTGAAGTCGTTTGCGCTCGGCGGCGGACGGAACCTGCAGGTGCGGATCGAGGCGTTCAACCTGCCCAATCGGGCGAACTTCGCCGTTCCGTCCGGTCGCATCGCCTTTACGGGCGTGGCCGCCGATGGCGTGACGCCCGTCGTCGCGCCCACCTGGGGCCGCATCACGTCCACCGTGACCACATCACGGCAGATTCAGGTCGGAGCGAAGGTGACGTTCTGAACTGAACCCCGGACCCCTTAGTGCTCGGCCTGGCTTCGCCCCAGTATGCTGACCCTTGTCGATGACCACGACGCCGTTGACGATCACATAGGGGACGCCTTCCGCGTACAGATTTCGGCTTGTCGAACGAATTCGTTTCTCGCACGCGCGTGGGGTCGAAGATGGCAATGTCGGCCGCGTAACCGGCCTTGATCTGACCGCGATCCTTCAGCCCGAGGATCTCCGCTGGCAACGACGTCATCTTGCGAACCGCCGCGGACAGCGTCAGAACTTTCTGATCGCGCACGTAATGGCCGAGCACACGGGCGTTGGTTGAATAGTTACGTGGATGCGGCACGCCAGGCGCGTCGAGATTGATGGCGGACCCATCGCTGGCAATGGCGACCCATGGGAGCTTCATCACCTGGCGCACATCGTCTTCGGACATCGTGTGGAAGATGCCGCTGATGTTGCCGCCTTCCTCTGCCATCAATTCGATGCACGTGTCCATCGGATCGGCGTCGCCTCGCAGTTTGGCGATCTCAGCGATGCGCTTGCCTTCGTACTGCCGATTGCGCTCGCTTCGGGCACGCGCCATGACGATGCCGTCCCACCACCCGTGTTCTTTGGCCCACGCGATGAAGTCCGGATCCTTTTTCAGTCGCTGCCGCAACGATGGGTCTTTCAGCCGCTGAGCGAACAGTCTCGCGGGCCGCCCTCGCGCATCCACACCGGGAAGAAAGCGTTCCATCCATGAAACATCGCCGTGTAGGGATATTGATTGGCGGTGATGTTCAGCCCGCGGGCACGCGCCTCCTCGAGCTGCTTGATGAAGCGGCCGATGGTGCCCCAGTTGTCCCGCGCCCTGACCTTGAAGTGGAAGATGTGAACCGGAATCTTCGCTTCTTCGGCGACGCGAATCGCGAACGCCAGCTCCTTGGCCTGATCGAATCCCTCGCTGCCGGTGTGTGACGTGTAGTTGCCGCCGTACGAGGCGACGACGCGAGCCATTTCGAGAATCTCTCGGGGATGCGCGGGCCCTCCGCTTTCGAATCGCGTCACCAGCCCCCAGGCCCCCTCCTGCATCGAACGTGCAACCAGCTCGCGCATGCGTGCCAGTTCCTGCGGAGTCGCGGGGCTTGCGTCGTACCCTTTGACCACGCGCCGCACCTGTTCTGATGCCACATGCGAGATGACGTTGATCGAAATGCCCTGGCGCTCGAGCCGTTCGAAGTACCCGGTGAACGTCGTCCAATCGGGACGGACACCGTCATTACTGCTCTCGGGTAGCCCGTCGCGTGGCGCGACCGACGTGCTCTCACCCATGATGTCGAGCGTGACGCCCTGGCGCACTTTGCTCTGCGCCGTGCCATCGGCCAGCAGCGGCATCTCCGAATGCGTATGCAGATCGATGAATCCAGGAGCGACGACCAGACCGCTCGCGTCGATCGTCGTCTTCGCCGATTGGCCCGTGAGCTGACCAACAGCAGTGATGCGATCGCCCTTGATGCCGACGTCCGCCGATTGCGCGGCGGCGCCGGTGCCGTCGAGCACTTGCCCGCCGCGGATGATGATGTCGAAGTCCGCCTGCGCGGCTTGCGTCACAGAAGACGCGACCATCGACGCGGCCGCGATCAACACCGCGGCCAACAGCAGAAGAGGGGGCGCACGAGACGCGTCAGAACGGCGTGCATGGCGAGGAGTATACAAACCTTGGTCCCTCGGAACCCGGAATGGTATCCTCGGGCTCTCAGCAGCCCGTGGTGAAAGGCCCGCGGGCTTTTCGCCACCGGCTGCTAGAACAGGCGGGCGACTTTCGCCGTCACTCAGGGGGTCAACCATGGCGACGCCACTCATCAATCGAGCCGTGCGCGTCTTCGCCGGCATCGTTCTCCTCTCCGCATCGATCGCCGCACAGGGGGTCCCGCGACTCGACTCCTACGAGGGCGTGGCCGTCCGAATCCTCCAGAGCAACAACGCCGGCAACCTCCATCACATCATCGACCCGTCCATCAACCAGGTCGTTGGCGTCATTCGTGGCTGTCCACACGCGCACAATTTGACGGTCCACCCTGACGGACTCTATTACTACTGTGCGAACGAGCAGCAGAAGACCGTCGATGTCTTCGACACGAAGACGCTCCAGCTCGTGCAGCAGATTGCCCTCTCGGAGCGGCCCAACAAGATCGCCGTCAACAAGAAGCACCGGAAGATCTACGCGGGGATCGTGAAAGGACCGCCAAGGTGGTCGGCCCCGGGTTCCAGCCGAGCGCGGACGGTTCGCTGGCCTCGGTCATCGATGTGATCGACATCGCCACCCACAAGGTGATCCGGAGCGTGCCCGTCCACCATCCAGTCCACAACACCTACGTGACGCCCGACGACAACTACGTGGTCGCGGGCCTCAGGGGAGAAGTCGAGCCCGGGGAGCCGACGATCAAGTGATCGATCCCAAGACCGACACCGTGGTGTGGGGGATGGAGCTCCCGGACATCGCCAGTACGGCAGGACCCACCACGAGGTCCGGCCGATGGCCTTCGAGGCGAATCCCGACGGCTCCACCAAGCGGATGTTCGCACAGGCGACCGGTATCAACGCCGTCTGGGTGATCGACTGGACGAAGCGAGAGGTCGTCGACATGCTGTGGCCGCCGAAGCTTCCGCTGTGGCGCCAGAATGCGGACGGGATTCAGACGGGCGACATGCACGGCCTCGAGGTGCTGCCGGATCGCTCCGCCGTCTGGGCGTCGAGCCGGTTGGACAGCCGAATCTACGGCTGGAGTCTTCCGGATCTGAAGTACATCGGCGCGGTGGAGGTCGGCCCGAGCGCTAACTGGATGACTCCGACACCGGACAGCCGCTACATGTACGTCGCGATCTCCGGCGTGGACCACACGATCGCGGTGGACCTGCGCAAGCTGGCGATCGTCGCCAAGATCAAGACCGGCGCGCGACCCGCACGGATCAGCACGGCCATCTTGCCGCTCAACCGCGTGAATACTTCAACGACCAGCGGGCAACGCCAGGAGTAGCGGCCGATGCCCATAGAGGATGTTCGGTGTCATGTCGGTTACGGCGTCTGCGGCCGACGTGGATTGCGGCAGCGGTGTTCGCCGTCAGCCTGGCAGCGGCGATAGCCGCGCAGACGCCCACTTCGAAGTCAGCGTCCGAGTTCCCCGCGCCGGCCGATGTCGAGTCGTACCGCAGTACCGTCGAGAAGGTCTTCATGACCGATCGCGGCGGCACGGTGCCGGGCTACGCGGCATGCGTCATGTGTCACACCTGGCAGACGAGCGTCCGATTCAGTCTGGAGACGCCCGCCACCGATGCCGGCTGGACCCCCGCGCAGTCGCGGAAAAACTTCGACGTCGTGACCAAGCTCGTGAACACTGCCGATCCCGAAAACAGCCGACTGCTGCTCAAGCCGCTCACGCCCGAGGCCGGGGGCCTGGGACATACAGGCGGAACCTACTGGAAATCGCGAGACGAGGCTGAGTATCAGGCCATCCTGAAGTGGATTCGAAGCCTGCCGCCGAATCGGTATGTCGCTGCAGCGGAGCCCCCGCTCGACTTCGAGTTCTTCCGCTCATGCGTCCAGCGCGTCTTCGCCAACCCGCGCGAAGGCCACATCCGGTGCAGCAACTGCCACTCGGCGGCCTCATCGGCTTCGCGCCGGTGCCTCAGAGCGGGAGCGCGTGGACCGAGCAGGAGGCCAACCGGGCGTTCCGGACGATCTCCAGGCTGATCATCCCCGGCAACCCCGAGCAGAGTCGTTTTCTGCTGAAACCGCTCCATCCCGACGGCGGCGGATCCTACACCCACAACGGCCCGCGGCGCTGGCAATCGCGTGACGACCCGGAATACCGGATGCTCGCCGATTGGGTACGCGGGGAACGCAAGGGGGGCAACTGCTCTATGTGAGGGCGAACCTTCGAGCGT
>CAVTGK010000004.1:0-40167 GCA_963734095.1 uncultured Acidobacteriota bacterium
TCGAGAGGTCAGTGCCTTAGACACCAGATGACCCCAAAACGGCGCGGACTGCCGGATTTTGGCGTGTTTAGCGGTCCGAGGCGTGTGGCACGACGCTTGATCTGAGTCCGGACATGATGCGCAAAAGGCTCTTCGGCGCGTTCGCGCTGACGCTCTGGGCATCCACGGCGATCGGTGCGCTCAACTTGATCTCGGTGAACGACGAGGTCGCCATCGGGCGCCGGGCGCAACAACAAGTGCGTCAACAGGTCCCCGAGCTCCGCGATACGACCGTCAACCGATACATCGACAACTTAGGTCGTCGAATTGCCGCCGCCGCGGATGGTCCGCGATACCCCTATAGCTTCGATGTCGCCAACTACCGCGACGCCAACGCGTTTGCGCTGCCAGGCGGTCCGGTCTGGGTTCATCGTGGGCTGATCGATACCGCGGACAACGAATCTCAGTTGGCGGGCGTGCTCGCGCACGAAGTCGCTCACATCGCGAATCGCCATGCGGCCGAACAGATTAGTAAGGGCACGGTCGCGAATGTCGGCCTCGGCTTGCTCGCCGCCCTCCTCGGTGACGGGACCGGCGCCCAGATCGCCCAGTTGGGCGCGGGATTCGCTGCGCAGGCGACGATGATGAAGTTCAGTCGAGATGACGAACGCGAAGCGGATGTGAAGGCGCTGCAATACATGAAGCGCGCGGGCTACGACCCGCGCGGGATGGTCGAGTTCCTCCAGATCCTGCGCGCCCAGCAGGGTCGCGATCCCGGTTCGGTTCAGACCTTCTTCTCATCGCATCCCGCGCCAGCCGACCGCGTGCGTCGTTTGCAGCAAGACGCGAATGGCCTGGCGGGCGGACGACGGGATTCGCAGGAGTTCCAAACGATTCAGCGGCGACTGGATCGACTGCCGCCTGCGGCTAGATAGCGGGGGGCTGCACGAGGGTTCTTTGCGGGGTTCTCGACGGGGGTCTCTACGGGCACGGAGGTTCTAGACGGGATCTAGGGGGTTCTCACGGGGGTCTGACTAGACGGAGGTTCTTCACGAAGGTTCTTCACGAAAGTTCTCATACAGGTTGAGAACCATCGTAAAGAACCATCGTAAGAACCATCGTAAAGAACCATCGTAAAGAACCCCCGTGAAGAACCCCGTGTTATAACTGACCGACACGCCGGATGTCCCCCTGCCGGTGCGCGACCGACAGGTGTCATCATCAGGAAGGGGGCTTCGTGTTTGGACTTTCACTCACTGACCATCTGCGCCTGACGTTCGGTCACGTCGTCTACAGTCACAGGGCCCACGCCACGACGGCGAATCGGCACTCCCGCTGGGATCGCTGGCTCAAGGCCGCCGAGGCCGTCTTGATGCTGACGACGGCAGTCGCATCTGCAGTGGTAGCGTTCACGGTCAATCCCCAGTACGCGATTGCCGCGGCGGTCGCCGCTGCACTGGCCATGGGTGTTCTCGTCCTACGTCTGGCCTTTGATTTCGAGCGGACCGCCATCGCCCACCGTGCGTGCAGCACGCAGCTCTGGCTTCTGCGCGAACAATATCGCAGCGTGCTCTCAGACCTGAAGGACGGCGTCCTCAGCGTGGAAGCGGCCCGTGACCGGCGCGACTACCTGATGGAGAAACTGCACCGTATTTACGACAACGCGCCGCCGGCCGATCGAGAGCAGTATCAAAGCGCGAAGCAGTCGCTCGCGGCAGTCAACGAAGCGACGCTCACGGATGAAGAGATCGATCGCTTCCTGCCGCCCTCCTTGCAAAAGGCGGGGAGCGCACCGCAGACCAGCGCCTCATAGGCACGAAGCCCCGTACAGGCCTCAGAGACCGGAGAACCGGCGCGATAGAATCGTGCGCGGACCAGTGCCGCAACCGCTCCCGTCCGACACCCGCCCACCGCGACACACAATTCTGAACCTCGTCCTTGCCGCGATCGGCGGGGCACTGCTCGTCGTGACCGTCCAGCGTGTCGGCTGGGCCGATGTGCAGGCCGGGCTTGGGTATGTCGGCTGGTGGTTCGTCGTGGTCGTAATCCTCGGGGGCATACGCTTCGGCGCCCGCGCACGGGCCTGGATGGCGTGCGTCCGCGCGCTCGAAAGAGACACCACCAGAACTCAGAACTCCGAAGGAACCAGAACTCCGCATGCCGGATTTCTTGAGTGCCGTGTTGGCGGGCGATGCGCTCGGGAATCTGACGCCTCTCGGCGTGCTCGCGAGCGAGCCCGCCAAGGTGCTCATGATGCGGGCCCGCTTGTCCACGGCCGGGGCCATCGCCTCGGTTGCGCTCGAGAACACGTTTTACATCGCCTCGGTCGTCGCGATGCTGGCAGCCGGCGCAATGGTGTTCCTGAGCCGCACTAACGTTCCCGATGGCCTGCGAGTGACCGTTCAAGCGATCCTCGCCGGCACCGTGCTCGCCGCGCTCGCAGGTGTGGTGTCCGCGCGCTATCAACCAGCGCTCGTGTCACGCGTGGCGCGCATTTTGGCGTCGTGGACGGGTCGAGGGCGACAATCGCTCGATCAACTGGCGCACATCGAGGCTCAGTTCTACGGCATGATTCGTTGGCCCATGCGGTCGATCGCCTCCGTCCTGGGCTGGGAAGCACTGTTTCACGCGGTGGCGGTGGCCGAAGTCTTTCTCGTCCTGCGACTGCTCCCCGGAGGGTCGGCGACGTCGTTGGCTGACGCGTTCGTGCTCGAAACGACCGGGCGTTTGATCGCCGTCGCGTTCAAGTTCGTTCCCTACCGCCTCGGCGTGGACGAAGCTGGTACGGCACTCGTGGCACGCGCACTCTCGCTCGATCCGACGGGAGGCGTGACCCTTGCCCTCATCCGGCGCATTCGAATCCTGTGCTGGAACGCGATCGGCCTCGTCTTGCTCGCCCGCGCCAGGTAACTAGCGAAGCTCCGCCTCAAACCGGCGAGAACAGATGGTCGGCTCCGCTTCGCTAGGGCTATGTTGTTTTGCCCCGCTCCGCGGGGCGGCATCTCGGGTGGGGTGCTCAGGCCAGAGAATCCTAAGATGCAAAATCGCTCCAGCTCAAACGGCAGAAGTGTCTAGTCGCCCTCGGCGGTCAGTGGACTGTCGGCAGGTCCAGAGATGACGGATCCGTCGGCCTTGAATCGCGAGCCGTGACACGGACAATCCCAAGTCATCTCCGCTTGATTCCAGTGGACCTCGCATCCCATGTGCGTGCAAATGGCGGACCGCAGGGTGAGGACGCCCCGAGCGTCACGTGAAGCCGCCACGAGCCGACCATCCATTTCAATCACTCGACCCTCACCTGGGCGCAGACTTCGCAAGGTCCTGGGGTGCCGTGACGCCACGCGGTCGCGAATCAGGTAATAGAGGTAGTCCTTGTTCTCGCGGACGTAGTCCCACGCGCCCGCGCGAACGCTGGTGCGACCGGGATCGAAGATCTCCCGCCAGGGATTGGCGCGGCCGAGAACAGCGTCCCGAGCCATCATTCCCGCGATGGTCCCGAAGGTCATGCCGTTGCCGCCAAAACCCGTCGCGACGAACTGGCCAGGCGACGTTTCTCCGATGAAGGGGAGGCCATCCACGCTCACGACGACCTGGCCAGACCAGCGATGCGTGAGCTCGAAGGTTGGCGCGAACCGACGAAGGGTCCGTTCGATCGAGTCGTAGCACGCCGCCGTGGCCTCGATCTGTCCGGTCTTGTGATCGGCGCCGCCGAAGATGGCGAAATCGCTGCCGGGCTGAGACTCGACTCTCAAGTAGTGATACGGATCCGCCGTGTCCCAATAGAGCCCGGTGGCAATGCGACCGGCGGGCAGCCGGCCGGCGATCGCGTAGGAGCTGTAAAGCGCCAGCTTGCTCTGCATGACTGTGGCAGCCACCATGCCTTGCTTGCCCACGCGCGGTGTATGAGTGCCGAGTACGACGTAGTCGCAAGAGACCTTGTGCGGTCCAGCTCTCAACGTGAATGACTCGTTGACGTCATCCACCGCGGTGTGCTCGAACACGTGACTGCCATCTCCGGGGATCGCTCGAAGCAATCCGTCCAGGTATTTCCTTGGATGGAAGAGCCCTTGCCCGTCAAACCGCGCACCCGTCACGCCGAGCGGCGCGATCTGTCGCACGAACGAGGCCGCGAAGCCCAGCTCGGTGGCAGCGTGCACCTGCCGCTCGAGCTCCGAAGGTGGAAGTCCCGATCCAGCCAGCGCCTCGTGCAGAAACCCTGGCACGCGCCGAAAATCGCAGTCGATGGCTTCGGTCTGCACGTGTTCTTCGATACGATCGATGGCAATCAGCCCGGCATCCCAGACGGCGGTCGCCGTATCGCGCCCGAAGTGTTTGACCAGGCTGGTGAGCAGGGCATCGGTGACCATCGTCAGGTGCGCCGTCGTGTACCCCGTATCTCCGGATGCACACCTCGAACGCTCGAGAACCGCCACGTTGACGCCGGCCGATTTGAGAAGGTAGGCGGCGGTGATGCCCGTGATTCCGCCGCCGACTATGGCGACATCAACTCGAAGGTCGCGATCGAGGGACGGAAACGCCTGAGTTGGTGTCGTGTCGACCCAATACGATGACGTGTTGAGTTGAACCATTTTGAACCAGGCTGCAAACTCAATTCCGCGGCAGTCAGCTCAACAGCGATACGCTATGATCGTCGCGCGGACACTGGTGCCGGGCCCTGGTGCCGGGGCCTTTTGTCGACGCATACATACCATATGGCATCTACACACTCACCGTTGCATGGACGAGTTTCAATCGGCGTCGCGATTGCGTCGCTCGTCGGGGTCACGATCGCGACTCCCTCGCTCATCGATTCAGTCAAGGCGCAGAGCGCCGTCCAACCAACCGCCCAGGCGGCGACAACGGTCGACGCCAGCCTGTATTCGGGCATGCGGTGGCGAAGCATCGGCCCCGATCGTGGTGGCCGCTCCATCGCAGTGGCTGGAAGCGACGCGCGACCGGCCGAGTATTTCTTCGGGGCAGTCGGCGGAGGTGTGTGGAAGACCACCGACTACGGCGTGACCTGGCAGCCGGTCAGCGACGCGCATTTCAAGACCTCCTCGGTGGGAGCGCTTGCCGTTGCGCCGTCGAATCCAGATGTGGTGTACGCCGGAATGGGCGAGTCGTGCTTCCGCGGAAACATCATCCAGGGAGACGGCGTCTACAAGTCGACTGACGCCGGCGCGACCTGGACACAAGCCGGTCTCGGCAACACCGAAGTTGTCAGCAAGATTCGCGTCCACCCGAAGAATCCCGACATCGTTTACGCGGCCGTGCTCGGGCATACCTACGACGCACATCCCGAGCGTGGGGTCTATCGCTCCAAGGACGGCGCCAAGACCTGGGAAAAGGTGCTGTTTCGAGACGATCGAACCGGCGCGATCGACCTGTCGATGGATCCGAAGAATCCGGACGTGCTGTACGCAGCGCTCTGGCAGGTGTATCGCACGCCGTGGTCGATGGAAAGTGGCGGCCCTGGCAGCGGCTTGTTCAAGTCAACCGACGGTGGCACGACCTGGACCGAGATCACGAAGAACGCAGGGATGCCGTCGGGCCTCTGGGGCAGGGTTGGGGTGTCGGTGTCAGGCGCGGACAGCAATCGCGTCTACGCCATCATCGAAAACGACAGCGGGGGAGTCTTCGTTTCGGACGACGCCGGCGCAACGTGGCGGAAGACCAACGAGGATCGCAACCTTCGCCAACGCGCCTTCTATTACACGCACATCGTGGCTGACACGGTTGAGAAGGACACGGTCTACGTGCTCAACGTTCAGTTCTTCAAGTCCACCGATGGCGGGAAAACGTTCCCCAACACTCAACAGATCCGCGTACCGCACGGCGACAACCACGACCTGTGGATCTCCGGCACCGACAACAAGCGGATGGTTCAGGCCAATGACGGCGGCGGCAACGTTTCGGTCAACGGTGGTCGCACGTGGTCGGGTCAAGGCTACGCGACCGGTCAGTTCTACAATGTCTTCACCACGCGTCACGTGCCGTACCACGTGTGCGGCGCACAGCAGGACAACAGCACGGCCTGCGTGGGCAGCCAGAACAACCCAGGGGCGGGCGAGGGCAGCCTGCCGCCGATCTTCTACGCCGTGGGCGGCGGTGAGAGCGGATACATCGCGCCCGATCCGAAGGACACTGCGGTGTTCTACGCGGGGAGTTACGGCGGCTACCTGAGCCGACTCGATCGCGACACGGGGCAACAGCGCGCGATCCATATCTATCCCAACAACCCGATGGGATGGTCGTCGGTCGATATCAAGGAACGCTTCCAGTGGACGTTCCCGATCGTGTTCTCGCCGACCGATCAGGCCACGCTGTACGCCTCGTCGCAGCATGTGTGGCGAACGACGACCGGTGGGCAGCGCTGGGAAAAGATCAGCCCGAACCTCACGCGCTCCGACCCCAAGACAATGCAGGCATCGGGGGGACCGATCACCAAGGATCAAACCGGCGTCGAAACCTATGCCGTCGTATTTACGATCGCGCCGTCTCGCCAGGACGGCAACACCATCTGGACCGGATCGGACGATGGCTGGGTCCACGTGACTCGCGACGGCGGCAAGACCTGGGAACGCGTGACGCCACCCGATCTGCCCGACTTCACGCGCATCAGCCTGATCGAAGCGTCACCACACCAGAACGGCGTGGCCTATCTCGCCGGCAATCGGTATCAGCAAGGTGACCGGCGCCCTTACGTCTACAAGACGGCTGACTTCGGCAAGACGTGGCAGAAGATCGTCACCGGAATTCCGGACAACGACTTTCCGCGCACGATCCGTGAAGATCCGAAGCGACGCGGGCTCCTGTATGTTGGGACCGAAACCGGGATCTACATCTCGTTCAACGACGGGGCGTCGTGGCAGTCGCTTCGGCTCAATCTCCCGGTGACGCCGATTCACGGCATCGTGGTCGAAGAGCGCGACGTCGTCATCGGCACGCATGGTCGCGGCTTTTACATTCTCGACGACATCAACGTGCTGCGACAGGCCGCCGGCGACATCACGAGCGCAGCGCTCCACGTGTTTGAGCCCAACAACCCGTTGCGCGGCCTGGACAACAATATCGCCATCGACTACTTCCTCGGCAAAGACGCAGACGAGGTGAGAGTCGAGTTCGTGGACGAAGCGGGCAAGGTGCTTCGCACCTTCAGAGGGTCACCCAAGGATCCCCCCCGACGCCGGGTGGCGGTGGTGGCGGCGGCGGTTTCTTCGGTGCCAACCAGCCTCGCGTGGGCACGCGCAAAGGCATGAATCGCTTCACCTGGGATCTCCGACAGGAGGGCGCTGTCGTGTTTCCCGGGATGATCATGTGGGCGGCACAGCCACAGCGTGGTCCGGCCTCGCCCCCGGGGAAATATGCCGTTCGCGTGACAGCGCTGGGCGAGACGAAGAGCCGCAATTTCACGATCGGTCTCGACCCCCGGCTCAAAGCCGACGGGATCACCGAAGCCTACCTGCACGAGCAGTTCAAGTTGTCCTCTGAAGTGCGCGACCGCGTGACAACCGCCAACACCGCCGTCATCCGCATTCGATCGCTTCGCGATCAGGTCAACGATCGACTGTCCAAGGTTCCGGAGCGGCGCCGCGCTGAAATCCAGAAAATCGCCGATGGCTTGCTGAAACCGCTGGCCGTGGTCGAAGAGGAGATCTATCAGGTGCGCAATCGCAGTGGACAAGATCCGCTGAATTATCCGATTCGCCTCAACAACAAGATTGCCGCGCTGATGGGCATCATCGAGAGCTCCGACAATCGACCGACGGATCAGACCTACGAGGTCTACAAAGAGCTTTCCGCCGAGCTCGAGAAACAGCTCCAACAGATGAACGCCACTGAGAAAGTGGAGCTCCCGCGTCTGAATGCCGCCTTGAAGCGCGAGCGCGTCGACCCGGTGGATCCGAACGCGAAACCGGCGCCACCGCCGGAGAAGCCTGCAGCGAAGCCACCGTCGGTGAACGAGTGAGGTGTATGAGGGGATTGCGAATCGGGCTCCCAGCTTCCGGCTAAAGCCGGAAGCCACGAACCCAACCATATTCCGACTAAAGCCGGAAGCCACGTACCCAACCATATTCTTCCGGCTAAAGCGGAAGCCACGAATACCCAACAATATCCGTGGCTTCCGCCTTCAGGCGGAAGTTCGGAAGCGCCGGGCCAGTAGTCCCGACCTCAGCTCACCCGCGCCAGCATCAACAGGATCCCCGCCGCGGTCGCGAGCTGCAGCGCGAGAGACGCGCGGTCGCGGAGAAAGAGCACACCGAGCCCGAGGAAGAGAGCCGCCATCAGCAGCGCCGTCCAGTACAGCTCGCGCGAGCTTTCCTCGACGGCGCCGGCGTCAGCTCGCCGGCGGGTCGCATCGATGATCGCGTTGGCAATCTCGCGATCGCTCTCCCGATTGATCTCGAAGTATCGGCCGTTGCCCGCGGTCGCGATCACGGCCAGCGACGATCGATCGAGCCTCGACGCGACGGGCGCGCGACCGGGCAATCGGTTGGGTTCCGGGATCACGCCACCCGCGGTGGTGCCCACGCCGATGACGAACAGCGGAATGCCTCGCTTCAGCGCCTGCGCCAGCGAGGTCGCGACCGAACCGCTCCACGCCTGACCGTCGGAGATCAAGACGAACGCTTGGGGATTGCGGGTAGCACGCCCGGGCTGAAGCCCGGGCCCTCCTGGTTGCGCGGGCTCCCGGTTGCCCGGCCCTCCGGTTGCCCGGACCTTCCGACTCCCAGACGATCCGAGGGGCCGGGCTTCAGCCCGGCCTTCCCTTGCTGCATCTCCTCGTCGCGATCGATGAGCCGCAGACCCCAATAGATGCCACGTTCGATGTTGGTGTCCCACGTCGTGTCGTCTTCGAGGCGAAACGGAGGCTCGCCTTCGAGGTGATCGAGGAAGAAGAAGAACGTGTTGGGGTCGCGGGTCAGTCGAATCTGCGGAGTCGCGATGGTCGCGAACAGGGCGAGGGCCACGCGATCATCCTCCCACTGGAGGGATTCGCCGAGCGTCCGGAGAAACGTCATCGAGCGACGCCAGCGGTCGCCCTGGACGTCGCGGACGCGCATCGATGCCGAACCATCCTGTAAGACCACGAGATCGATGCCGCTCGTCCGAACCATCGAGGCCACGCCGACCGGACGCGCGAGGGCGAGGATCACGAACGACAGCGCGAGAATCAGCGAGAACCAGTAGGCGAGGTCGCCGAGCAGCGGCAGTCGTTCGGTTCGTTGCTGGTTGGGTAGCTGACGGTGCCGGCGCATCCGCTTCACGTCGCCTCGACGCCGCCACGCTTGCCACACCCAGAGGACCAGCAGGGCAGCCGGGATCCAGAGCAGCGTCAGAAACGCCGGCGCGGCAAATCGCAGGCCCGTGAGATCGAGGGTGGTGGGCACGACAGTGTGACGCTACCCCTTGCGCAGCTTCTGGCCCGATCGCCCGGCTTCTTCGGCTTCCTGCCGCTCGTCTGGCATCATCGGGACAATCATCTTGAACTTCTTCGCATCGCTGTCACGAGGGGGTGCGCCGGCCTCGCCGTGCACCGTCAGGTCCACGGTCGCCGCGTCACCAGCGGGCAGCGGCTGTTTGCTCTTCAGCACGGCCGCGCGCAGACGAAGCACGAACTCGTAGTTGAACGCCGCTTCTTCGTTGGCGGCGTCCGCGCGGATGATGTCGGCATAGCGTTTGGCAATCGCATCCAGCCGACCGACGACGCCCTGCCACGGCCCGCCCGCCGCGCGCAGCGCGCGATACTCGGCGTTGGCCGCCAGCAATTGAATCTTGGGGTCTTCCGAACCGGTCAGCGCCTGATAGTCGCCGTTCCAGTACTGCGCGATGGCCCGCTCATCATCCGCACCCGGGCTCACGCGGCGCAGAATGGGGTCGAGCACCCCGGCCGCCGTCGCCGACTCGAGGTCTGCGGCCGCCCGTTGGTACCGTAGTGTCACAAGGCTGTACTCAGCGTCGGCCAGCCGGCGCTCAGACTCTCCCGCAAACCACAGGACAACACCGGCGAGCGCAACGATGATGGCTGTGAGCACAAGAGCGGCGAACGATTTCATTGAGGCGTCCTCGCAGGGTTACGGAAAGGTTTGGAACCAGGGCATGGTGAGCCGCATCGCGAGCGCAAGGCTCCAGAGCGATGCCGCGATGAGCGCAAAACCCGCGTAGCGCGGCTGCTCGGTGGTGTAGCGCTTCATCTCGACCCGACCGACCGCCGCGCGATCGATCTCCTGGACGGCCCGAATGACCGCCGATTCGTCGGTGCCCGGGAAGAACTTCCCGCCGGTGCGGGCGACCGCTGACGCCCAGGCTTCGTCGGATACGCCGGCTGGTACCCGGCCCGGCACGCCGGTCCGAATGAAAAACACCGGAATCTTCGCCCGCGTCGCGTCACGGAGCACGTCGTAGGCTGTCCGGCCGTCTTCGGTGACCTCCGCATCGATGCCATCCGAGAAGATCACCATCGCGTTGCCGGCGGCATCGAGGACGTCAAAGGCCCGAAACAAGCCGACGCTCTGATCGATCGCGTTCGCGATCACCGTGCCCTGATCGGGAAAGCTCATGAACTCGGTCCAGTCGCCGATGAGCGACATGCTGAAGAGGATGTTCTCGTAGTCGGTCGTAAATGGCGTGATCACGTAGGCCTGGTCACCGAATTCCACCAGCGCGAGCAAGTCGCGATACTTGCCCTTCATTCGCAGCTCGACGAAGTAGCGCGCCGCACCAACGGTCGTGAAGAACATCGCATCGTTGGGCGCGTCCTTCGCCAGTCGGCTCGAGGGCATCGACGACAACATGCTGGAGGAGGCGTCGATCATCAGGCTGATTCGACGCCCCGGGAACGACGTGTCTTCGCGCGTGAGCGCGGTCTTCGGATCAGCCAGGGACAATGCAAAAAACGGAATGCCTGCCAGCGCCAGCATGAGCGCGCCATGCCGCCAGATGGCACCGCGCCGCGGCCGTACCCATTCAATCAGCGACGGGAGCGCCAGCCGGCCACGTCCGCTGGAGCGGCGCGTCAGCGCTCGCAACAACAACACGCATCCAGCGAGACCAACCAGCAGCACTGCGGCGAGTCGCGCCGTGGACTCGGCCGAGAAAAACAGCTCCTGCAGGCTCACGCTGCGAGATTCGACGATCAGCGTCGCCAGCTGCGCGCGAAGCTCGTTCAGCGCGCCCACGCCCTTGGTCTCCAGCCCTTGATGGCGTCCCGCAGCGAGTCGAAGGTTTCCGCCAGCCAGGTGTGTCGTGACGCCACACGATCCGCCGAGCGGCGGACTGTCGCCAGCGCATCGTCCAGCGCGCTGGCATCCAGCGACGGCTTGCGGCCGTACCGGGCGGCGGTCAGACTCGTCAGTGCGGAATCCATGTCAATTCCGGCGCTTCTGACCCCCGTGTTCGACGCGTCAGTGGTTGTTGAGCTTGAGACGGCCACGTGCCGACGCAGCGGCCATCCCGAGACCATCAAAAGCTCGCCCGACGCCACATCGCCGTTCGCGATGCGTTGCACGACCGGACGGCCCGAGGCGTAGCTCGCCACCACGCGCGCTGCCACGAGTGCGCGTGAAACCGCTTCCGGTGACCAGCCGGCGCTCCGTGTCTCACGCTCGACCGCATGGAGCTCACGACGAACGGTGCCGAGCACCGTACGATTCCGCAGCAGATGTCGAGTGGCGTGTTCGGTTGCGGAACGGCCTTCGCGGAACCACCGGGCGACCGCCACTGCCAGGGTCAAGGCCGCAAGGCCAAACAGGATCAGGGCGATGGTTCGAAACAGTCGTGCCCGAAAAGCACGGCCTGCGATGTCCGCCAGCGAAGGCACCGCGGACTCACGGATGCTGCGCGCGCTCTCAGGGACGAGCGACGCGACTCTGATTGTCAGGGGCGGCAACTCGTACGACTGTTCTCGACCCTGCACCGCCGCATCCTGCTCGACCCGGCTTTCGATTCGATAAGTGATGGCCAACCCTGCCACGGGCACATCGAGACCGAACGCATCCTCTGAGATCAGCCGCAACAGATATTCGTATTGCATGAATCGGCGGCCGGCGGTGACATGATCGGGATGCTGCGACCCACCGACGACCTCGTAGGGCGGAAATTGCACCGCCGTCGCCCCCAGCCGCGACCGATCGACCACCGCTCGCACTGCATCGGTTTCGAGCACCGAACACGTCAGCACAATCGGAAACGTCTCGCCGACACGCACCGTCACGGCACTCGTGCGCCACCAGCACGTGACCGGATCGACCTCGACGTTCTGCGGCGTCGGCACTTGCGCCGGCAGCATGCCGCTGGTTAAAACCACCAAGACAGCAACACCCAGAACGCCGCACCGCACCCGTCGCACCCGTCGCACCTGTTTGCTACCTCCTGCGGAGCCGCCGCTCCGCAACCCATTCGATCAATGTCACGTCGAACTTCGTGGGGTCCGATTCGAGGCGCAGGGCATCCAGGCCGGCCTTCTTGGCCTTCTGCGCCACCGCGTCCTGCCACTCGCTTACACGCCCCGCCATCGCCCTCAACTCGCGTCTCGACATCACGCGCGAGCGGCCGCTCTCGACATCGAAGGCCTCGATCCAGCCTGCCGATACGCCCGGAAGCTCGAACGCGAACGACGCGTCGACGATGCCGAGAAACACGTCGTGGATGGAGTTGAGGTGCCCGAGCTCGCGCACGAGATTCTCGACACCGTCGAACAAGAAATCCGAGATGATTGGCACCATCGAGGTCTTGCGCGTAAACCCCGAGATCGATGCCGCGAGGTCTCCACTGTGCCGCAAGTCCTGCAAGCCCTCACCAAACTGGTAGGCATCGAGGCAGTGGATGACCTGACCCTTGCCGATTCGTGGCCGCAGCCCCTGGAGCTTGGTGAACTCGTGGTCGAAGGTGACGAGACCGATGGAATCCTGGAAGAACACCGCCGAAAGGCCGATGGTGGCGAGCGCACGCGCGATCGTCACCGCGATCGGGACGCCGTCGATGCCGCAGCGGGTCGAGAGTGACCGATCGGCGACCATCACGACACTCGACGTGCTGGGCTGCTCGAACTCCCGGACGATCAGCGGGCTGAAATTCGTCAGCGACGACTGCGGCCAATCGATGGTCTCGAAGCGATCGCCGGCCTGCCATTCGCGGAGTCCGACGAAGTCGAAGCCGGACCCGTGAAAGCGGCTCGCGTGCTCCCCAATCGTGAACTCGCGCATCCGCTTGAGAATCAACAGCTCGACTTCGGTGACGTCGGACAGGCTGATCAGCGGCTCGACATCGTGGCCATGGTCGACTCCGGGCCACGCAGAGGATCGGCTCCTCACGGAATCGGCACCCGCTGAACGAGGTCCTCGATCACCGCTTCCGTCGTCAGGCCATGACTGGCCGCGTGCGGCCCGAGCCAGATGCGGTGCCCAAGGATGTAAGGCGCCAGATCCTGAATGTCTTCTGGATAGACTTCATCGCGGTGTCGGATCAGCAGCGCCCAAGTCTTGGCCAGGCGGCCGAAGCAAATGATAGCCCGCGGCGAGGCGCCCAGATCGACGCCACGTTCGACGAGCTCGGAAGGGGAGTGCGTGCGCCAGTCGATGTCTGGATTGTACGGACGTGAGGCCGCGACCAGGCGCTGGATGTAGTCGCCAAGCGTTTCGTGGAGAAACACCTGCTGGTTGATGGCCGCGCGCAGCTCGATGATGCGCTCCTTCGCCATCAGCTGATTCAGACGAATACGCTTGAAGTCGAAGTTCACCAGCTTTCGTTCTTCCTCCGGCGGCAGATAGCCGATGTTCACCATGATGGCGAATCGATCGGTTGCGGCTTCGGAGAGCGGAAACGTGCCCTGTCCCAGTTCCACCGGATTCATGGTCGCAATCGCGAAGCTGAAGGCGGGCAGCTCGAATGTTGTCTTGCCGACCGTCACGGTTCGATCCTGAAGACCTTCCAGAAACGCGCTCTGAGACTTGAGCGGAATGCGGTTGATCTCATCCAACAGAATAATCTCCGCCTCGGCGAGTGGGCCGAACTCAGTGACCAGCTCCCCGGTGGCGGGATTGATCATCTGGAAGCCCACGACCTCGGTTGGCTGCAGGTCGGCGCGGCCCTGCAGGCGCGCAAACTTCGCGTTGCTGATGGCCGCCAGGATCACGCCGAAAAACGTTTTGCCGACCCCCGGCACACCGCGCAGCAAGAGATTGCCGGAGCTGACCTGGCGTTGCTCCTTCTTGTCATAGGTCGTCGGGATTTCCGAGAGCAGGACGACGTTGGCGAGCTGTTTCGGACGGTCGTAACCGACGAGGGCCTTGGAGCCTTCCGCGAGAACCGCCTCGTGGAAGGCCAGCGCTTCTTCCAGGTCAGGATGCACGGCTCATCTTACCCCTTCGGCTACAATGCCTGAGATGCGAGGAGCTCGCCGGTTTGTGGTGAGCGGCCGGGTGCAGGGCGTCGGGTTCCGTTTCTTTACCCAGGACATCGCACGGCGGGAAGGGTTGACGGGCATCGTACGCAATCTCGCCGACGGCCGCGTGGAAGTCGTCGCCGAGGGCGATGACGAGTCGCTGACTCGACTCGAGGCGGCGTTGAGACGTGGGCCATCCCACGCACGCGTGCAAGACGTCGAGGTCGACAGCCTCGCACCAACCGGACGGTACCTAGGATTTGCGGTCGACTGACGGCTGACCGACATGGAACATCTGAAAGCCAAGATTCGGCACGTTCCCGATTTCCCGAAGCCGGGGATTCTGTTCTACGACATCACGACGCTCCTCAACGACGCCGACGGATTTCGTGAAATGGTGGGAGCGCTGGCATCCCCGTATGCAGGTCAACGCGTCGACCAGGTGGTCGGCATCGAGAGCCGGGGCTTCATCCTGGGCGCCGCGGTTGCCAGCCGGCTTGAATGCCGGCTTCGTCCCGATTCGCAAGCCGGGCAAGCTCCCGGCGAAGACCCAACGCGAGGAGTACGCGCTCGAGTACGGCGTTGACGGCCTCGAGATTCACGAGGACGCGTTTCGCCCGGGTCAGCGCGTGCTGATCGTAGACGACGTCCTCGCAACAGGCGGCACGGCACGGGCGGCGTCGGGGTTGGTCAGACGCGTCGGCGGCGATCTCGTCGGCCTGTCGTTTTTAATCGAACTCAACTTCCTCAACGGTCGACACAAGCTGGATGGCGAGGCAGTACATTCAGTCCTGCAGTACTAGCCCACCTGTAGTTCGAACCTTGGAACCCTGGAACCCTAGAACCTGGATTTACTTGCGAGTGGACGTGTACTCGCCCGAAGGATTGGTCTGCTTGAGCTCCGTTGCGCGTCCATTCGCAACGCGCGAACTCGTAGACGACGTCCGCGAATTCCTTGATCCGGAAGCGGTGCGGCTGCCACGGGATGAGATTCTGGAACGTCCCGTCGGCGTATCTGGATCGCGAGCGTGTTGTCCGGGCGGAGCACGACGTCGAACTTGCCGCCGCTGGGCGTTTCATACGTGCCCGAGGTACTGGCGGAGCGTCGTCGGACTGGTGAAGCGCGGCCGGCACGCGGCGGGTGAACGTGACCGCCGCCTGTCGAGCGACATCTCCGCCCGGTCGATCTCGCCTTGCGGGTTCGTCAGGAAGTTGACCGACCACTTGCCGTCCTGCTCGTCGTCCGGCGTGTCGAAGCGATCGTAGTGGAAGTGGGCGAGCGGCATCCGGATCTTGTGAAAGTCGAACGTGAGCGACTCGTCCGTTCTTCGAGATGGTCGAGCACGCCGTAGGCCGGATGCTCGAACTCGCCGACGTAGTCGTCGAGCTGATGCGATGGCTTCGTCCCGGCGACGCGTCCGCCGCCCGCCTTCTCCGCGCGCGGCTTGCCCGCCTCCTTGTTCTTGAGACGGATCGCGTTCTGACGTTCGGACCACGGCGTCAGCGACAGGCCGAGCAGCCGCTCGTAGACGTTGTAGGAGACGATGTTGTAGAGCGGCGCGGCGTGGTCGCCGATGACGAACACGATGACGCCGATGCCGTCGTACGGCATCGTCGACACCTGCGAGTGGAAGCCGGGCAGATCGCCGCCGTGGTAGGCGATCAGATGGCCGCGATACGAGGCCGTCCAGCGTCCCATCCCGTAGGCCGCGTTGAGGATCTCGCCCCAGCCGCGCACTTCGAGGCCCGTGTTCGGGAGGGCGATGGCGGGCGCGAGCGTCTGCTTGACGCCGACCTGGCAGCACCTGCTTGCCGTCGAGCTGCCCGTCGTTCATGAGCGCGATGAGCCACTTCGACATGTCCACGATGTTCGAGTTCATCGCGCCGGCGGGCGCGACGCCGATCGCGTCGCTGTAGTACGGGATCTGATACAGCTCGGTGTTGTCGCGCCGCTCGGTGTACGGGACGCCGGGTTCCGGCGTCTTGAGCATGTCGGCGATGGCGAACGTCGTGCTCGTCATGCCGAGCGGCGCGAGGATGCGATCGCGAACGAAGGCCTCCCACGTCTTGCCGGAGAGCAGCTCGATCGAATAGCCCGCGCCCGCGTACATCATGTTGTTGTAGAGGAACACCGAGCGCGGCGCCTCGGAGGGCTCGAGGTACTTGAGCCGCTCGAACAGCTCCTTCTGCGTGAAGTCCGACTTGTACCAGATCGAGATCGTGGCGCGTGATGCCGGTGCGGTGCGCGAGCATGTCGCGCACCGTGACGTGCGGTCGAGATCGTCGTTATAGAACTTGATGCTCGGCACGTACTGCCGGATCGGCTTGTCCCAATCGAGCTTGCCTTCTTCGACGAGCAGGCCGGCGGCGACCGCCGTGAAGAGCTTCGTGTTCGAGGCGATGGGCTGCGTCGTCGTGGGCGTGAACGGGAGCTTCTTGCCGTAGTCGCGATAGCCATAGCCCTTCGCGAACACCAGCTTGTCCTTGACGACGATGCCGACGCCAATGCCCGGGACGTTCCAGTCCTTGAGTACTTGCGCCATGTAGGCGTCGAAGCCTTCGAGGCGCGAGTCCATCGAGGGTTGCTGGGCGCCAAGAAAGGGTCCAAGCAGGAAAGAGATCGCGGCAACGGACCACAGCGCGCGGCGGGTGCAGAAGAAGCGTGGTTGCATCATGAAAATCAGCCTCTATCAGTTCCTCGACTGAAAACGGCGCTATCCGTCGGCCCGAAGCAGCACCATGCTACACCGCAAGCGTCCGTACCGAGCCGAATCCCGCTCGGTTACGAAGCCCGGGCGTATACGCGGGACAACCGTTGGCCGAACATCTGCTGGCGAACACTCTCGCCCTAGAAGCGATACATGACGTCGAAGTACAGGCGATTGGCCCAAGGCTCCCGGCTTCCGGCCGAGATGCCAGGTACGAGCAACGCGCCGGGGGCATTGGTGTCCAGCGTCTTTCCTCGGTACCACGTGAAGAGCGCCTGCACGTGATCGTGGGCCATATAGGCGACCGCGAAGCGATGCTGTCGGACGTTGCTCGGAGATCGCCAATCACTTTCGCCAAGGGCTGACATGATCGATTCCTGCTCAACGTTGAAGAGGTGCCAGCCGAGCAGCCAGTCGCCGCGCTGTTGGGCGCGGCCCGCGTCCAACCGGAACGACTTCGCAGTGTCACTCGCGGCGACAGCGCGCAGATTGCGCTGGTACTCCAGCGTGAGCGTCACGGGCAACGACTCCCACCGTGTCCGTAACAGCATTGTCGACGATGACGTTCGCATATCGAAAGCCTGAGGCATAGAACGCGCGGCCACCGTCGAAGGTGATGATGTTTGTGTTCCGCACGCCAACGTTTGAACCGTCAAGCTGCGAGCGCAGGACGTGTTCTGGCCGCTTGATGTCCAAACCGGTTGCAATCACCCGAGTGGTGACACTATCGGCAAAGCGCAGGACGCCGATGCCCTGGCCGCCGATCAGAATCGTGTCGGGAGTGTTGGCCTGCTCGTTGACGACGATCTGCATTGCCTGGAAGGAAACATTCTTGAAGGCACCTGAGTCCTTGAAGTCGAACGCCAATCGTTGGCTCGCGCCTTCTGGATAGAAGTCCACATCGAACGTCATCGATGAGCGCACCCATGGATACGGGAATTTGCCAGCGGTTAGCTCCATCCACGACGCCTTACGCGGGCGGAACGTCAGGTAGGCACGATCCCACGAGACAACCTTGCGCGCGAGATTCCCCCCAAACGTCTGGTAGACGGTGTTCGGATCGTTGAGTTCGCCGGCCGCCAAACCGATCACGGCTCTGACGCCCGGCGCGAGCTGGCCCTGCACGCCGAATCGCAGTCGCATGCGCCCGACGGTCCTGGCCGGGCAGCCGTCGCAGTTGGGGTATTGCTGGCGAAGCGTTGCCAGTCGAAGCAACGAATCGCCATAGAACTCAAAGCGAGGTTGCTCCGGCGGCGCGGTCGGGGTTGCGGCCTGTTGGACAAGGGGAACTGTCGCGATCGCTGGTGTTCGAAGAGGAGTTGTGACTTGCGCCTCAAGAGCTTCAATCCGCGACGCGAGGCTCGCCAGCGCAGCGTTACGGCGCTCGATCTCGGCCTCCAGCTCCGCGATCCGCTGCCGTTCGTCAGCAACGATGGCTGCGAGTTCTCGCAGGTGTTCGACGTCAGCGGCTGGTTGAGCCATGGCAGCCGTTGATGTCGAGAGAACACCGACCGCGCACGCCAATATCAGGACAGTTTTCGAGCTTGCGAAAGAGCCATGTAATTCGCTCATGATGGTCAGCCTTGGAGTGATGCAAAGCGATTGCCGCTGGAGGTCGTGACTGACGATGTCCCTGCTATTTGCAGAGCGCGATGATCCTCTTGGGTTCGATGGGCCGGTCACGCGCACAGCACTCGGCGTAGAAGAATCCGAGGAGCTTCTCGAGCGATTCGGTGTTTGCCCGATAACGCAGAAATGCCTTCTCGCGTTCCACCGTCACGAGGTCCTGATGGCGAAGCTTTTCAAGATGGTGCGACAAGGTGGAGCCCACCACACCGGTTTCGGCCTGAATGTCGCCAACCACCAACCCATCGGGATGCGCCGACAGGAGCAGCCGAAGGATCCGGAGACGCGGCTCAGTTCCCAGCGCCGCAAACATCTCGGCGAACTTCGCAACCTGGGCATCGCTCGGGCTCATTCGATAGTTCTATAATTATAGAAATATAGTGTCAAGCATGGATCCCGCAGGCAACCCGGTCAAGAGCCCGAAGAAGGCATGAGAAACCCTCTCGTCCTGGGCGCCCCCGGAGGCGGGCATCTCTCTCGCGCAATCATATCTACAATGGCATGATCTCCGGCACGAAGCCGGGTCACGCTGGGTAGAGGCGGGGTTGAACCGATTCACCATGTGGCAACAGATGTTGGGGCACGCGGACCTGAAACAAACCAGCACCTACTTGAACGCGACTGCGAAGGGGTTAGGAAGATTGGATGCGTCGGGTCGATGAGCAACGCGGTTGATCGCAATCCTTTGCACAGACATCCGCGATTGAGCATCGCCTTGATAGCAACGACGAGACGAGGGAAACGGCTAACGAGCCAGTACACTAACAGTTAGGAACAGGCGCCTGTAGCTCAGTTGGATAGAGCATCGGTTTCCTAAACCGGGGGTCACAGGTTCAAGTCCTGTCAGGCGCGCCAGATAGTAAGGTGCCGGAAGTGCCTAGGGTGCCTGGGTGCCTAGGGCACCGTCAGCACTTTAGGCACCTTCGGCACTTCAGGCACGTTAGGCACTTTAGGCTATGCGCACATCTGAACGTCACCACTTGAAAGACAACGAGCTGGCCATCGCGGTGCGCCACGCGAGCGCCTGGGCGACCGACAACCAGCGAGCCATCACACTCGGCCTCTCGGCCATCGCCGTCGTCGTACGTCGCGATCCTGGGCTACACCGCGTGGCGGAACAGCGTGGACGGGAAGGCCCGCGCCATGCTAGCGGAAGCCATGGTGATCCAGGAGGCGCGCGTTGTGCCACCGGCGCCCCCGGCCACCGATCCGACGGCTCCTGTGCCGACGCCGGCACCACAGCCCGGCACCTATCCGTCCGAGAAGGCCAAGCTCGAAGCCGCGCTGCCCAAGTTCCTGGCCGCCGCGGATGCGTACCCGTCCAGCGATTCCGGACAGACGGCGCGCTACCACGCCGCGTCCGCTCTCGTCGGCCTCGGCCGGTTCGACGAAGCCATCCAGCAATACGATCGCGTGATCAGCGACAGCTCGGGATTGCTGCCCCAGATGGCGAGGCTCGGGAAGGCGGAAGCGCAGATGCGCTCGTCGAAGCACGACGCGGCGATCGCAACCTTCAAGGAGATCTCCGAACGCACTGACAGCAAGCTCCCCAAGGAAGCCGTGCTGCTGGAGCTCGCGCGGGCGTACAAGGCCGCCGGTAAGAACGAGGACGCGCGCAAGACGCTCACCCAGATCGTCGAGCAACATGCGCAGTCGCCGTTCGCGGCCGAGGCGAAGACCGAGTTGGAGAAGATCGGCGCGGGCGGGTAGCGCAGGGCGGGAGGCTGGTGGGGCAGTGGGTCGGCCTCAGTGATGCGCGACGATCGGCCAGGCCTTCCAATTCGCTGGCGCATGCACATCACAGTCCCACCGAACGCGTTTACGCCGCGCTTGATTCGCCCGACGGTCGTGCCTCGTTTTGGGCGGAATCTGCCATCGAGACCGCGTCGGGAATTGAGTTTCACTTCGCCAACGGCGATCGCATGACCTGCGGGTGCATCACCGTCGGCCACCATCAATGGGCTCTCGAGTACTTCGGAGATCGCCCGCTTCGAGCTGACACCCGATGGGCAGGCGGCACCGACCTCCTGCTCACACATCCGGCGTCAGCGCCGACGAGTGGCACGAGACCCACGCTGGATGGCTGAACGTGCTGTTCCCGCTGAAGGCGTGGCTCGTGCACGGCGTTGATCTGAGGAATCACGATCCGATCGAACTGGGACAAGGGTTACGCGGATCAGTAGCGCAGCGTGATCACACTTGGCACGCCGCCTGGCGGCAGCGTCAGCAGAATCAACCGATCGAACTCGACGTCGCCAATCGGTGGCGTCTTCCCGCCGAGTTTCTCGACGAGAGCAGGGACCGTGTTGCTGTGGTGCACGACCAGCACCGTGCCGCCTTTCATCGCCTGAACTCTCTCGACGATCGCGTCCAGCTTGTCCGCGGGCAGGATTTCGGGCTTCAGCTGCTTCTGTTTGGCAACCGGTGCCGCGGTCTGCTGGGTGCGGATCATTTCCGACGTGATGATTGACCGGATGTCGGTATCGATCAGCAGTCGTGCAAGAGCGGCCGCACGTTCCTGGCCACGAGCGCTGAGCGGGACATCGCCATCACCCGGCGCCCTCTCGGCATGACGAACCAGGATGACCGTCGTCGAGGCAGCAACCGGAGGACCTGGTTGACCTGTCGCGAGCGTGGCGGCGCAAGGCGTCAGGCACAGAGCGACCGCCAGCAGTATGTATCTCATGGCGCTTGACTGTACCAGTTCATCCGGATCAGTGGCGCATGCCGATGGCCGCCGGGCGACGGGCCACGTTCTTGACGAACGTAAAGGAGCGAGGGGCGTGAGGCGAATGCCAGACAACTCGTGCTGAGCCACGGCCACGTTGGTCTTGTACCAAAGGCTGATGTACGGCGCATCCTCAGCATCCTAGCGCAGCGTACGCACCACGGCGCGCCGAAATGAACGCGGGATCGATGAGACTGTTGAAGGTATGCGGACGTCCGCGACGTCAGCTCGTGCCCATCGTGACAATGCACACCGCGTCGCGGTGCACGACACCGTCCGATCGTCCGGCTGCTCCCAGCGTCGTCGCCATCTTCACTCAGCTCCTTCTTCAGCTCCGACAGAATCTGCAACGCCTCGAGCGGCGTCGTGCGATTGAGATCGACCTCCCGGAGTCGTTCGCGAAGGGGGGTGTCGCGCTCGACGGGCACCTGAAAGAGACCGAGTTGCTGTTGAGAAGTGTTTGGCTCACCGCTCAGGGCTGGTCGGCCGCCGCGCGTGAGCTCGTCCTGTTCGAGCGCGCTCAGAATGTCGCGCGCTCTGGCGATAACTGGCGGTGGAAGCCCAGCTAACCGCGCGACATGGATGCCGTAACTGCGATCCGATCGCCCGGGCAGGATCTTGTGCAGGAACACGATCTCGTCTTTCCACTCGCGGACGGCCACATGCGCATTCACCACGCCTGGAACCGCATCGGCGAGGTCCGTGAGCTCGTGGTAGTGGGTTGCGAACAGCGTCTTGGGGCGGGCACGCCCGTTCTTCGCGAGATGTTCGGCAACGGCCCACGCGATGCTGAGGCCGTCGAACGTCGCGGTGCCGCGCCCGATTTCGTCGAGGACCACGAGGCTGCGTGCGGTCGCGCCGCTCAGGATGTGCGCCGTCTCCTGCATCTCGACCATGAAGGTCGACTGCCCACGAGAGATGTTGTCGGATGCGCCTACGCGCGCGTAAATGCGATCGACGATACCGACCTTCGCTTCGCGCGCGGGTACAAATGATCCGGCCTGGGCCAACAGGCACAGCAAGGCCACCTGCCGCAGGTACGTCGACTTGCCTCCCATGTTCGGGCCAGTGAGAATCACGAGCTGGTACGACGAGCCGTCCAGCCGCACGTCGTTCGGCACAAACCGGCCGCTCGCCAGCCGTTCGACCACGGGGTGGCGGAGGTCGACGGCGATGAGTTCCTCACCGTCATCCACAAGCGGCTTCGTGTAGTTGCAGAGCGTTGCGGTCTCGGCGAATCCGGCCAGCACATCGAGCGTCGCCACGGCCTGCGCGGTATCGAGCACTCGTGTTGCTTCTGCCGCCACGCGCTGCCGAAGGGCCTCGAAGAGCTCGAGCTCGCGCTCCAGAATACGTTCGTCCGCACCGAGCACGCGCGTCTCGTAGTCCTTGAGGGCCGGGGTCACGAAGCGCTCGCCACCGGCAATCGTCTGCTTGCGGTGGTAATCATCCGGCACGGCGTGCAGGTTCGACTTTCGAGACCTCGATGTAGTAGCCAAACACGCGATTGAAGCGCACCTTCAGCGATTGGATGCCGGTGCGCTTCCGCTCCTGTTCCTCGAGCTCGGCGATCACCTGCTTGCCCGACCGCGAAATGTGCCGGAGGTCGTCGAGCTCTTTGTCCAGCCCGTCGCGGACAAATCCGCCGTCTCGCGCCAATGCCGGCGACTCGTCGTGGATGGCCTCCTCGATCCATTGGCGGACGTCGGCCAGGTCGTCCAGCGCAGCGGCCAGGCTGATCACGAGCGGGGCCTGACACTCGGCGAGCAACACGCGGATGCGCGGCACCGCCGCCAACGAGATGCGCAACGCAACGAGGTCGCGCGGACTGGCGGTTGCGAGCGCGACGCGGGCGATCAGTCGCTCGAGGTCGTGGACCGTCTTGAGCGCTTCGCGCACCTTGCCGCGATCGCTGGTGCGAATGGCGAGCTCTTCGACCGCGTCGAGGCGATCGCGGATCGCCTCCAGCGCGACGAGTGGGCGAAGCAGCCACGATCGAATCAGCCGTCCGCCCATCGGCGTGAGGGTTCGGTCGATCTCATGGAGGAGCGACCCCTCGCGCCCGCCCTTGGCGGCTTCAACGACTTCGAGATGTTCGAGCGTGGTGGGATCGATCAGAAGACCGTCAGCCGCTTGCCTGTGCCTGATCGTCCGCACGTGGGCGAGGTCCGCCTTCTGAGTGTCTCGCAGGTATCGCAGCAGGGCGCCTGAGGCGCAGACGGCCGCCTGCTGCCGCTCCAGGCCGAACCCTTCGAGACTGCTGACGCGAAGTTGGTCCAGCAGTGTCTGTCGGGCCGTTTCGAGATCGAAGAGCCAGCCTTCGATCTCCGTCACGGGAATGCCTCCTCGGCCTGCCTCTGGCAACAACGTCGACAGGTCGTGGCCGGCGGCCACGACGATCTCGCGTGGCTGCAGGACGGCGATCTCGTCCCGGAGCGCCTGCAGCCCTTCCAGCACCGGAGTACTCGGCCGCGCTGAACTCGCCGGTCGACACATCAATGAGCGCGGCTCCCAAGTGTTGGCGGTTGTGGGTGCCGGCACCAGACGTCGCGACGACAGACAGCAGAAACGCCGGTTCGCGTGCATCAAGGTAAGAGGCGTCGGTCAACGTGCCGGGCGACACCACGCGCACGACCTCGCGCCTCACGACCCCCTTGGCTTTGCGAGGGTCCTCGACCTGCTCGCAGATCGCCACCCGATAGCCCTTGCGGACCAGGCGCGTGATGTAGGTGTCAGCCGCGTGGTGGGGGACGCCACACATCGGCACGGCGGCGCCCGACGCATCCTTCGACCGGGAAGTCAGCGTCAACTCGAGCGCCCGCGCGGCCACCAGGGCATCCTCGTAGAACATCTCGTAGAAATCGCCCATCCGGAAGAAGAGCAGCGCGCCCCGATACTGCCGCTTGGCGTCGAAGTATTGACGCATCGCCGGCGTCAGCGTGGCCGGCGTGGCGATGGTGGCAGAGGATTCAGGTGGCTGGGGCACGAGGTTCGGGCTGCGGTATACGATTTTACCTTGTGGTC
The DNA here is from genome assembly GCA_963734095.1 of uncultured Acidobacteriota bacterium. Classification (GTDB taxonomy): domain Bacteria; phylum Acidobacteriota; class Vicinamibacteria; order Vicinamibacterales; family UBA2999; genus JACCSI01. Next base: position 24,449 of record CAVTGK010000004.1, read on the forward strand.
ATTCTGGCCCTGGACACGACGACGCGCGCCGGAAGTGTGGCGGTGCTCGAGGACGACACCGTCTTATCGAGCGTCCCGGGCGATGGCAACCTCACACACGGCGAGCGCCTGCCCGGGGAGATGGCACGAGCCATCGATCAGGCAGGACTGAGCCTTCGCGCCATCGAGCTGTTGGCGGTCGCCAGCGGTCCAGGGGCCTTCACGGGGCTTCGCATCGGGCTCGCCGCCGCTCAAGGCCTCGCCTTGGTGCTCGACACGCCCGTGATCGGCGTCTCATCTCTCGACGCGCTCGCCTTTGCTACGTGGCCACAGCTCGCCCAGCCGACGCGAGACGACGTTGTGGGCGTGGATGGACGCACAGCGCGGTGAGGTCTTCGCAGCGCGCTACGAACCAGGAGACGATGACTGGGCCCCGAAAGGCCCGCCTGTTGTCGCGGAGCCCTCCCAGCTGCTGCCGCTGATCGACATCAGCCGCTCGGGACCGATCGTCATCGTTGGCGACGGCGCCGCGAAGCATCGCCAGGCGATCGACGCGTGGTCGGACGGCGCGTGGCAGATCGTCGATCCGCCAACGATGCTGGCGATCGCGATTGGGATGCTGGGGCGTCGCCTCGCGGCTCGTGGTCTCGCAGGGGCGCCGCATGCCTTGCAGCCGCTCTACGTCAGGCGTCCGGATGCCGAACTCGAGCGGGAACGACGCATCACGCCATGAGCTTCGTCATCGAGCGCATGCACTCGGACACCGACCTCGACGCCGTGCTCGAGGTCGAGCAGGCATCGTTCAACAACCCGACCACGCGCGAGTGGTACGTCAGCGAATTGCAACGGCCTGAGGTCTGTTACGTCTACGTGATCCGAACCCCGGACTGCCCGGTGGCAGGATTCTGCGCGTTCTGGAAAGTGCTGGACCAGATTCACATCAACAACCTGGCGATCCGGCCAGGCTTCCGCCAACGCGGCCTGGCCCGACATCTGCTCGCCAAGGTCTTGGACGAGGCAACCGGCCTGGGGGCGACCAGCGCGACGCTCGAGGTCCGGCGATCGAACGACGCCGCACGGCGCCTGTACGAGCGCGCCGGGTTTCGACTGTCCGGCGTTCGGACCAGCTATTACACAAAGCCGATCGAGGACGCCCTGATTCTCACGCGGGACACTGACTGACCGGTTTGTTCACAAAAACGTCAAACTTGAAACGCCCGGACCAGGGTGCTAGAGTGCCGGCTAGGAGCGGGCGTGCATCCCGCACCCGACTCCGGAAGGGAGGCGGAGCACGATGGCAGAGGCTCAGGATTTAAAGCACCTGCTCCTCGAGACCAACGAGGAATACCGCCAGTTGGCCACGAAGCATCACGAGCTCGACGATCGTCTACATGAGCTCTCCTCGAAGCACTACCTGTCAGATACCGAACAATTCGAAGAAGTCACCCTGAAGAAACAAAAGCTCCGGCTCAAGGATCGGATGGAGGATATCGCGCGATCATTGCGGCGTGGCGCGTCGGGCACCACCGTTTCCGCCTAGCGTTTTCTGCCGGGAGAGCCCCCGGCTTCACAGCACATCTTGCCGGGCCCCATTGGGCCCGGCACTCTCAGCTCCCACCCAGCGGCCGCACTCGTCGAATCACTTATCATCGAATCTGAATGCGAATCGATCGGGCGGGTTGGCCGTTCATTGTCGGGGCGCTGCTCCTCGCCATCGTCGTGGCGTGGTGGGCGGGCCGCTTTTGGGCGGTGCCGCTGTTCGTGCTCGCCGGCTTTTTCGTCTTCTTCTTTCGCGATCCCGATCGCCGCATTCCGGACGGCGCGGCACCTCATCGTGTCGCCAGCCGATGGTCGCGTGATGATTGTCGGCGACGCCCGGGGCCGGGCAGCCCCGCCGGGACGTGGCAACAAATCAGCATTTTCCTGTCGCCCATGGACGTCCACGTCAATCGCGCCCCGGTGGCTGGTGTCGTCACGCCGCGTGGAGTATCACCCCGGCAAGTTCCTGCCGGCCTACCGCGAAGACGCCGGCACGCACAACGAATGGACGGAAGTCTGGTTCGATCACGCGGGACGCTCGTCGTCTGCCGTCAGATCGTGGGCATCCTGGCCCGCCGGATCGTCACGCGCCTCGCGGTCGGTCAACAGGTCGCGCCGCGGCGAACGATTCGGCATCATGAAGTTCGGCTCGCGCATCGACTTGTTCTTGCCGCCGTCGATGCTGCGATCGCCGCCAAGGTCGGCGACCGCGTGATCGGCGGCGAATCGGTCCTGGCGACACTGGCACTCGCCACCGCCGAAATCCCATCGGCGGCGGCGCTTGGAGTCACCGAGTGAGCACGCATCACCCTCGCGGGATTCGGCGCGGCGTCTCGCTGCTGCCGAGCCTGTTCACGCTGGCCAATCTCTTCTGTGGGTGGTCGTGCGTCGTCTACGCGATGCATGGCGACCTCGAGACCGCCGCGCCGTTCATCGGCGTCGCCATGGTGCTGGACATGCTGGACGGTCGGATCGCGCGCATGACCGGCACCACGAGCGAGTTCGGCGTGCAGCTGGACTCGCTGGCGGACATCATCTCGTTTGGGATGGCGCCAGCGGTCCTGGCGTACGCGTGGGGACTGCGACCGCTCGGCCGGCTTGGCTGGGCCGTCGGGTTCCTGTTCGTCACCGGCGCCGCGCTGCGCCTGGCGCGATTCAATATTCAGAAGAACACCGACAAGCGCTACTTCGTGGGTCTGGCGAGCCCGGCGGCGGCCGCGATCGTGGCCTCGACGGTTTTCTACTACCCGTACGGGCTTCCACGACGCGACCGCAGGCGTTCCTTGCCGTGTTGCTCGTCATGGTCCCGGCGTTGCTGATGGTGAGCACGATCCGATTCCGCAGCTTCAAGACGATCGACCTCGGCGAGCGGCGCCGGTATCAGGTCCTGGTCGCGCTGGCCGCGCTGCTCGCGCTGATCGTGACGTACCCGCACGAAGTGCTGCTGATCATGGCCTACAGCTACCTTCGCGTCAGGCTTCGTCGGCCTCGCGATCTCACTAAGCTTGCGCGCGTCGCGACCCGGACCGACGCTCAGCGCCGCCGCCGTCGAACCTGTCGCCGCAGATGATGCACTCCGGCACCGTCTGTTCGCAGCGTGAGCGTACCGTCGTCCCTTCCCGCTCTTCGCACCGCGATCGTGCCGCCATTCAGCTCGACGTTGCGCTTGGCGATGGTCAGCCCCAGGCCGGTGCCGCTGCGCGCGCGTGGAGAAGTAGGGCTCGAAGATGCGCTCGAGCGCCGCGCGGTCCATGCCGACGCCCGTGTCGGTGATCGCGAGCTCGACGCGACCCTCGTCCTGAACGCGCGCCCGCGATCCGCAGCGTGCCGCCGCCGGGCATGGCGTGCAGCGCGTTCTCGATGATGTTGGTCAGCGCGCGCGCCAGCACGTTTTTGTCGACCATCAGCAGCGGCAGCGAATCGGGCACGTCGGTCTCGATGCGAACGCGGCCCGCGAGCCCCAGCGCGATACGGCTCGACGACTTCGGCGATCAGCTCGTGCAGCGCTCGTCGGGCGCCGGACGGGCGTCGGCGACGAGGCAAAGCTCGAGAACTCGCTGGCGATCTGGCGAAGCAGCCGCACCTGCGTGAGGATGTTGTTGCACGCACTCGTCGAGCGCGTGCCCCGAGCGGCGCGCCTCGATCCTCGTGCACGCGGCGCAGGTGCTCGGCGTTCAGCTGGATCGGCGTCAGCGGGTTCTTGATGTCGTGCGCGACCTGCCGCGCCATGTCGGCCCATGCCGCCAGCCGGTTGGTGCGCTCCAGCTCGACGCGCTGGCGCTGCAGATCGGCTGCCATGCGGTTGAACGCTTCCACCAGCCGGCGGAACTCGTCGGACGAGGTGGCCAGGATGCGCGCATCGAGATCGCCGCGCGCGATCCGGCCGGTGGCTTTCATCAAGCGGTTGACCGGATCGGCAATCCGCTCGGCCATCGAGTAGCCGATGGCCGCGCCGAGCATGATGAACAGCACGGCCGCGAGCAGCACGCGGCGATCGAGCTCGTCGATCTGCGCCTCGATCTCCTGCTGGCGCAGCGTCAGCGGCACCGTGAGGATCGCGTCGCGGTTCTGGACCCGCACCGGCGCGGCGGCGACGAGATACTCGAACGATCCCGACGGATTCGCGCCCCACGTACGAGGGCCGGCCATCGAGCATGATGGCGCGATAGACGTCGCCCGGGGTCCGCGTCGGCAGCAGGCCGGACGCAAACAGGTTGCGCTCGCTCGACGCCAGCAGGCCCGAGCCGTCGAAGATGTTGACGTCCTGCGCGATGACGCGGCTGAGCCACACGACGAGGTTGTCGTCGACCAGTCCTGCGCGCTGGTGCCGCCGGTGCTCGAGCGTGCCGACGTCCTCGACGACGCGGCTGGCCGACGCCGCCGTGCGCGTGGCCTCCATCTCGAGGTCGGCCTGCATCAGCGTCGCGATGTACGCGCGGGTGACGAACGCCAGCGACGAGCACCGGCACGACCGCCGCGGCGACAAACGCGATGAACAGCTTGCGATAGAAGCTGGCGCGCACCTCGCGCAGCAGCGCGCGGCCGGACGTCGGCGTCCGGGCGGCGATGAGGCCGTAGACGAGCCCGGCGAGCAGGAGCATGCACGTAGGTCGCCAGCCGCCGAGCGCGACGAGCTCGGCGAGGCTGATGAGGTGCCCGAACGCGCTCGGCCCGCGGATAGCCCAGCGCGTAGATGCGCGCCGCGGTCGTTGAGGAAGTACACCTCGTACTCGTTGTCGCCGCGCGACACGACGCCCAGAACGGCTCGCGCGACGCGAAGCACGCGCTGGAACACGTCTTCGGTCAGCGGCCACGCATCCGGCCCCGACATGTAGAGCGGGCGCCGGCTCCAGCCGTAGACGGTGAACTCGATCGTCTCTCGCGGCGTCGGCTCGGCGACGCTCTTCCCCAGGCGGACGCAGCAGCGCGACATACGGGCTCTGCGCCGAGATGAACGACAGGTTGCTGTAGTCGAGCATCACGTGCACGACAATCGAGCCGGCGACGTCTCGCGCGTCCTCCGAACCGGGCGCGGCAGATGGCCGCGCCCGCGTGCAGCAGCCGCCGCTCTTCGGCGAAGAACGGCGAGACCTCCTCGAAGATTTCCCACTCGCACGACGCTTCCTGCACCGGTTGCCGCGGCCCCGCCGTCTGCGGCAGCTTGAGCGCAAAGCGGCTGACCAGCGACCCCGCCGGGTCGTGCAGCTCGACCGAGGTCGAACGCTGGTTCTGCAGCACCGTGCGTGACCAGACGAGAAACGCCGCGTCGGTCGAGGGCGGGCCGTCGCCGGCGGGTCGCCGGCGCTGACCAGATCCGCGAGGTCGGACAAGGCATCGATTTGCGCCAAGCGCTTCGTCGAGCTGCAGCTGCAGGTTCCGCCGCTGATTGCATCACCTCCGGCGCGTAACGCGATCTCGACGAGCTGCCGGCGCGCGCGGCCGGCGGCATCGACCAGCGACGGGTAGAACACGAGCGACGGCAGCGCGAGCGCGACGAAAAACGCGGCCAGCCGCGCGGCTTGCGAGGCGTGCTCGAAGCATCGCCCGATAGCGCCGCAAGCCGCCACGCCGCCGCGATGGCGACCGCGATCACCAGGACGGCGGCGCCACCAGCGGGCGCTCCCAGTTGCGCATCAGGCTGACCAGCACGGCGACCGCGGGCGCGGCCCAGAGCACCGGAATCCACGCGCGGATCCACCGCAACGTCGCGCCACGACCCAAGGCGAGATCGCCAACCGGAAAATCAGGACGGCGAGCGCGCCGAGCGCCGCGTGCAGCACCACCAGCCCGATCACCACCGCCAGCCGCGCAGGCTCCAAGGGATGCAGCGAGAAGTGCACGATGTCGAACGGCACGAGCGCCAATCGCGATCGCACGAAGTCTTCGTAGCCGAAGAGCAGGCAGCCGACCAGGCCACCCGCGGCCAGTTGCGCCATCAGGAACAGCGCGGCCGCAAGCGGCCCGGCTTCCGGAACCACCCGGACTCGAAGACGACGGCTTTGGCGCCACTGCTCGAAACTCGACGCCCCCACCGCGACGATGGCCTCCAAGCGCAAACATTGTCAGCAGAAAGTCGAGTGGGGAGGCGAGTGCGACCCAGTAAGGACCCGCCAACTGTCTCGACAGCAGGACCGGGGAATCGAAACCCGCCTGCCGGACGGCAAACCAGGCGACCAGGCGGCTGAGGAGCAGCAGACCCAGGACGGCGATCGTCAGCCCGAGATGCGACGGAACCGTGCGAATCAGCCGCCGCCAGTCGAGCAGGGGACCGCAAAGGAGCAACAGGGCCAGACACAACACCACCGCTTCGGCGGCGAGCACGCGGGTTCGCCAGCCCGCGCGAGCCCTTTCGATGTCAGCCACGGGGACATCAATGGCCGCCAGCGGCTCGCCGGCCGGCGTTCTCAGGACGATTGCGTTGGCGACTGCATCGGCCGCGCCTTCGAATCCCGGCCGCAGGGGCACCGGTACGACCGAGGTTTCGACGATGAGCCCGCTTTGCGCCTGCGCCGATCCCGCCGTCCTCGGCAGCGGCGCTTCCGCGACGAGTGTCGCGACGCGCCGCTCGGGGGTGCGCGGGTCGTTCACTGGTGAGACGCGAGTGAGCCGGAGACCGAGCGGGCTCGGCGCCAGAAACAGCGCATCCGGTCCCACAAGCCGCACGATCGGGAGGTCGGTGGCCGGTCGCCCGGCCCAGGCAATCGGACGCGCTTCAGGCCCATAAACCGTGATTGCCAGGTTGGACGAGCCCGCGGTGGCTGCCGCGAGCCGGTCGAACAGCTGCCGCGTCGCCGCCGTATCTCTCGCACTGGCGGCGCCGATGACCGCGGGGTCGTTGCGCAACCGTGAGGCGATCGCCTCCAGCTCCCCATTGAGACTGCCAAATTGCTCGCGAACATCGGATTCAATCCGCTGGCGGGCGGCCGCCAGATCGCGTCCAAACCGGGAACGCTCGCCGAGGACGCCGACAATCGCCACCACCAGGGCGCAGATGACGCCGCCCACCATGACCCTGCCGGCGGCGCGGCGAACGAAATGCGGGATCGACATCGACTCTCTGTCATTGTCGCGTACGATAAGATCTTCGTCGGGCCGCAACGCCGGCCGCTCCTCCTGTCGCAACGTCCTTGGCCGTCTGTCGCTGATACGCTCCCCTGGAGCGCCGTGTCGCTCAAGGACTGTCTCAAGCGCGGCGCCCTCATCGTTGCCGCCAACTGGCACGTCGTCGTCGTCCAGTTCGTTGCCGACGCGCTGTTCAAGACACTGCTCGCCGTGCCAGTCGTCGGCGGGGTGTTTCTTGCGGTGCTCCTCATCGGCGGGAACCCCAGCGACCTGCTCGCGCTGCCCGTTACTCAGATCGTTCCTTCCATGGCCTCGGTGCTGCTCGCGCAGCCCCTGGCGCTGGCGGCGTTCGTCTTCGCCGTCGCTCTCGTCGTCATGGGTGGGTCGTTGTTGATGTTTCTGGTCAAAGGAGGCACGGTTACGGTGCTGGTCGCGGCCGAGCGATCGGCTGGTGCCATCGAACATCCACCGCTCCGTCTTCCGGCGCTTCAGGCGGGCGACGCAGTTTTCACTCGAGCGGTTCAGCGGCGGGGCGTCGCACCTCTTTCCGCGATACCTCACGCTGGGGATCTGGCTGATGGTGATTTACCTGGTCTCGACGGTCGTCTCGCTGGCGCTGGTCTTCGATCCTGAGACCACTGACAACTGGAAGCTGGCGGCCGCAATCGCGTCGCTGGTCCTCGTGGCGTGGATTACGGTCGTGAACTTCCTCTACCTGCTCTGTCAGATCGTGATGGCAGCCGACGACATCGGCGTGCGCGACGCCAGTCGCGGATCGTGCGTTTGATCCGGACGGCACCACGGGCGGTCGCCGCGATCTTTGGCGCCACGCTGGGTCTCGCGCTGCTGACGACGGCAGCCTCGATTCTCGCGACGGCGGCGCTCGGGTTGATCGCGTTCGTTCCGCTCGTCGGTCTCGCCGCACTGCCGCTCCAACTGATCGCCTGGCTCGTGCGCGGCATCGTGTTCCAGTACATCGGCCTCACGTCACTGGTCGCCTACCTTCGCGTCTATCGCAATATGCGCGAAGGTATCCCGCAGCCACAGAGCACCGTCAGCCGAATTGACCGGACGGCGTAGCTTCGCTGCTCGCAGAAATTGTGTGACTGGGCGATTGGGGGATTGGGTAATTGCATTGGGTGATTGGGTGATTGAGTGATTTTATTGAGTGATTGTGTGATTAGGGTTGTTGCTTAACGGTATCTAGCCGCCTGCTGCAGGAATCCACCGAGTTACTCAAGATTTTGCCGCCTCGAAGCGGACGTCGATGCGAAACCAGGCTCAACGGCCAAAGGAGCAACCGGCTCGACGCCAATCGCGCAATCGCTGAATCACCCAATCACCCAGTGCAATCACCCAATCACGCAATCGCTCAATCACCCAATCACCCAATCACCCAATGTCAGTGGGCCCCCTTCACCCGCACTCCCGGTAATTCGGCGAGCCGCGCAGGAGGCGGTTCGAACCGGGGGGCGAAGCCCTGAAGCGCGCCCTCGCGGCTCATCGCGACCAGTCGCGGGGCCGTGGGGCGGGCCGATTCGCGGAGGAACGGTAGCCCACCAAGCTCGCCGACGGCGCGAATCGTGAAGGCTGGTTCGCCAGTGGACGCGTTGAAGGCGTCGATGTTGGTCGTGACGAGCGGCACCAGCACGACGTTCTGAACGCGCAGCGGTCCACCCGACGGCCGCGATGTCAGCCGTTGCAGCCAGCGCAAGTTCCCCGTCCGACGATCGAGCGCGCGAACGATATTGTCGAACGCGGTGAAGTAGATGCGATCGTCATCGGCAACAGGGGCGCCTGCCACGTCGGCTCCCGCCTTCTGACTCCAGCGGACGCTGCCACGCGACATCGAAACGCTATGGAGCTTGTTCGCCCGCGTCCCGACGACGAGCTGATCGTTGAGCGCCAGCAAGCCTGTCACCTCTTCACCGAGTGCCAAGGTCCACGCAGTGGCACCGGAGTTGAGTTCGAGCGACACAACGCGGCCGTCACGGAGCGCTCCGTAAAGGCGGTCAGCCGACGCGGATGGCACGACGGCAAGCGGGGAGGTCAGCGATACACGCCAGACGATGCGGCCATCCTGGCCATGAAGGGCGAGAAGCTCTCCGGCGTCGGTGCATGCGAACAGCCAGCCCGCGTCCCATGCGAGCGGCGAGGCGAGTGGCCCCGGCAACGGCGTCCGCCACTGCGTTTGACCCGTGCGCTGATCGAGCGCCGTGACGACCCCTTCGCCCGCGGCAAAGACCAGGCCGTCGCCGGTTGCCGGCGTTGACGTCATGGCGAGCGCCACCTTCCATCGCACGACGCCTTGATCGAGATCGATGGCCAACAGATCGCCGCCTTTCAGCGGCACATAGCTGGTGTCCTGGTCGTATCCAGCGGGCGCGACGGGCGCCGTGTCGAACGACACCGTCCAGCGCGGATCGAGCGCCAGGATTTGTTCTGATACTTCTTGCGATGTGTCGTCGGGCGACGCGGCGACGATCTGGACAACCATCGCGAGCGCCATGGACCAACCGACGTGCTTTGGTCGATTGCCCCTATATGTTGTGGTGCGATGAGTCGCCACACGCTTATAATAGCGGTTCCTACAGACTCGGAACTCCCGGTGACCTGGTGCATCAGACCATTCTCGTTCTCGATTTCGGCTCGCAGTTCACGCAACTGATTGCGCGCCGCTTGCGCGAGCTGTCGGTCTACTCCGAGATCTTGCCGTTCAACACGCCGGTGGATGTGATCCGCGCGAAGCGCCCGGTCGGGCTCATCTTGTCGGGCGGTCCCAAAAGCGTCTCGGAGAGCGACGCACCGAAGTGCGATCCGCGGGTGCTCGATCGCTGGGGTTGCCCACACTTGGCATCTGCTACGGCATGCAGCTGATGACCGACATGCTCGGTGGACAAGTGGCGCCGTCTCCGCATCGTGAGTTCGGGTTTGCGGCCGTTACCGTTGCGGGCGGCACGACGCCTCGCCTGTTTCGGGAACTGCCGGCCGACCTGCGGGTCTGGGCGAGCCACGGCGATTTCGTAGCCGCCGCCCCGCCGGGATTCTGCGGTCGTGGCGACGAGCGCCAACGCGCCGGTGGCAGCGATGGAGGCGCCCGGATCGTGGCTACTACGCGCTGCTGTTCCACCCGGAAGTCGCTCACACCGAACGCGGAAAAGAGATCTTGCGCAACTTCGCGTTCGACGTCTGCGGATGCACCGGCGACTGGACGATTGCCTCGTTCATCGACGAGTCGATCGGCCGGATCCGTGCTCAGGTGGGCGACGGTCGCGTGGTGTGCGCGTTGTCGGGCGGCGTCGACTCGACCGTGGCCGCGACCCTCATCCATCGCGCGATTGGCGATCACCTGCAGTGCATCTTCGTGGACAACGGGCTTTTGCGCCTCAACGAGGCCAACCAGGTCGTTGAGCGTTACAAGCGGTTGCGGTTGCCGGTGCATTTTGTCGACGCGTCGAACGAATTCCTGGCGCGGCTCGACGGTGTGACCGATCCCGAGGCAGAAGCGCAAGATCATCGGCGCGACGTTTATCGATGTCTTCGAGGCCGAGGCGCACAAGCTCGGGCGCTTCGACTATCTGGCACAAGGGACCTTGTATCCGGACGTGATCGAGTCGGTCTCCGTCCGCGGGCCGTCGGCGGTGATCAAGAGCCATCATAACGTTGGCGGCCTGCCCGAGCGCATGCGCTTCACGCTGGTCGAGCCGCTGCGCGAGCTTTTCAAGGACGAAGTGCGAGCCGTGGGCCGAGACCTCGGCCTCGATCGCGAGTTCCTCATCCGGCAGCCGTTTCCAGGACCTGGCCTCGCGGTCCGGATTCTCGGCGCCCTCACGCGCGACCGCCTCGATCTGCTTGCGTCGGGCCGACGCCATCATCGCCGAGGAAATGCGCCGCACGGGCTGGTACGAGCGCGTCTGGCAAAGCTTTGCGGTGCTCCTGCCGGTTCAGAGCGTTGGTGTCATGGGCGACGCTCGCACCTACGAGTTCACCGTCGCGATTCGCGCGGTCGAAAGCCTGGACGGCATGACCGCCGACTGGGCCCGGCTCCCGCACGACCTGCTCGCCACCATCTCCTCGCGCATCGTCAACGAGGTCAAGGGAATCAACCGGGTGGTCTACGACATCTCCTCGAAGCCGCCGTCGACGATCGAATGGGAGTAGGGTGACTGAAAGTTCCAAGTTCAAGTTCAAAGTTCACAAGTGCAGACGCAGAGTTCAAAATGCCCGGCTGCAGAAAAACAGCTTAAAAGCCGACGTGCGGGTCACTCCGGAGCAGTTGCCCGTTTAGAACTTTGTAACTTGTCAACTTAGGTTTGAACTTTGAACTCTGACCTGACGCTGAAGTCCGATGAGCGACTTCGTCCACCTGCACCTCCACACCGAGTACTCGCTGCTCGACGGCGCGTGCCGGATCGAGGAGCTGCTCGACCAGGCGGCGCGGCTGAAGATGCCGGCGCTGGCGGTGACCGAACACGGCAACATGTTTTCGGCGGTGGTGTTTCACGACGCCGCGCGAAAGCGCGGCATCAAGCCGATTCTGGGATGCGAGGTCTACGTCGCGCCGGGCAGCCGACTCGACAAGAGCGGGACCATCGGCGAAACGGCCAACCATCTCGTGCTGCTGGCCGAGACCCACGAGGGATTCAAGAACCTCATCAAGCTCGTGTCTTCCGGCTACACCGAAGGCTTCTACTACAAGCCGCGCATCGACAAAGACCTGCTCGCGGCGCACAGCAAGGGCCTGATCGGTCTGAGCAGCTGCCTGAAAGGTGAAGTGGCATCGGAAATTCGCGGCGAGCAGGGCAAGCGCGCGATGGCCGCCGCCGCCACGTATCGCGACATCCTCGGCGATGGCAACTTCTTCCTCGAAATGCAGTTTCAGGGACTGGACGAGCAGCGCGTCGTCAACACGGGCCTGGTGCCGATTGCTCGCGATCTCGGCCTGCCGCTGGTGTGCACCAACGACGTGCACTATCTGAAGCAGGACGATCACAAGCCGCACGACATCCTGCTGTGCATCGGCACCGGCAAGTCGGTTCACGACGAGCAGCGCCTGCGCTATCACGGCGACCAGTTCTTCTTGAAGAGCGCCGAGGAGATGGCGGGGATCTTCAAGGACTATCCGGAGGCGCTCGCCAACACGATGCGGATCGCCGAGCGGGTCGACGTCGAGATTCCCGGCGGCCAGAACCACCTGCCGAGGTTCGAGGTGCCGGCAGGCTTTACGCTCGACGAATATTTCGAGCACATCACGCGCCAGGGATTCGCCGAGCGTGCGGTCCGGCTGCGTGCAGCTGGCCGACGAAGGTAAGCTGCGACACTCGATCAGCGACTACGAGCAGCGGCTCGTGTACGAGATCGAGATGATCAAGCGGATGGGGTACCCAGGCTATTTCCTGATCGTCTGGGACTTCATCCGCTACGCACGCGAGCAGGGCATTCCGGTCGGGCCCGGCCGCGGTTCGGCGGCTGGCAGCCTGGTCGCGTGGGCGCTGCGGATCACGGACGTCGATCCGCTGCACTACGACCTCATCTTCGAGCGCTTCCTCAATCCCGAGCGGGTCTCGCTGCCCGATATCGACGTCGACTTTTGCGAGCGCCGCCGCGGCGAGGTGATCGAGTACGTCACGCGGCGGTATGGCCGCGAGAACGTTTCGCAGATCATCACGTTCGGCACGATGAAGGCCAAGGCGGTCGTGCGCGACGTCGGCCGCGCGATGGACATGCCGTACGCGGACGTCGACCGCATCGCCAAGCAGATTCCGCCGGCCCTCGACATGACGCTCGAAAGGCCTTGCGTCGAGAACCCGGCGCTGCGCCAGATGCAGGAACAGGATCCGCGCGTCAAGGATCTGCTCGCGATGGGCAAGCGCCTCGAGGGCATGTCGCGCAACGCCGGCGTCCACGCCGCGGGCGTCGTCATCGCACCGGGCCCGATCACCGACTACGCGCCGCTCTTCAAGAGCAACCGCGACGAAATCACGACCCAATGGGCGATGAAGGAGGTCGAGCGCGTCGGCCTGCTGAAGATGGACTTTCTCGGCCTCAGCACGCTCACGCTCATCCGCGACGCGCTCACCGAGATCAAGCGAACCGAGGGCATCGACCTCGACATCGACGCCATCCCGCTGGACGACGCAGGACCTATCAGCTGTTCGTCGACGGGCAGACCTACGGCATCTTCCAGTTCGAGAGCTCGGGGATGCGCGACATCCTGCGCAAGGCCAAGCCGCAGCGCCTCGACGATCTGATCGCGCTGAACGCGCTCTATCGGCCCGGCCCGCTCAAGTCGGGCATGGTCGACGACTTCATCGCCCGCAAGGCCGGCCGGAGCGAGGTGAAGTACGAGCTGCCGCAGCTCGAGCCGATTCTCGCCGAGACCTACGGCGTCATCGCCTACCAGGAACAGGTGATGCGGATCGCGTCGGTGTGGCCGGCTTCAGCCTCGGCCAGTCCGACGTGCTGCGCAAGGCGATGGGGAAGAAGGATCCCAAGGTCATGGCCAAGCAGCGCGCGGCCTTCATGGCGGGCGCCCGGCCAAGGGATCAGCGAGAAGAAGGCGACGAAGATCTTCGATCTGGTCGAGCACTTCGCCGGTTACGGCTTCCACAAGTCGCATTCGACCACTTACGCCTAGCTCGCGTATCAGACCGCCTACCTCAAGGCCAACTACCCGCGCCATTTCGCGGCGGCGCTGCTGACCATCGAAGCCGCCAACACCGACAAGCTCGCGCTGTACATCGGCGAGTGCCGCGATCGCGGCATCGCCAGTGCTGCCGCCGGACATCAACGAGAGCCACCTGCACTTCACTGTCGTCCCCGACGGCGTGCGCTTCGGGCTGACGGCGATCAAGGGGCTGGGCGAGGGCGCCATCCGCTCGATGCTCGACGTGCGCGCCGGCTCGGCGCCATCACATCGCTGCATCAGCTCTGCGAAGAGCTCGATCTCCGCCTCGTCAACAAGCGCGTGCTCGAAGCGCTGGTCAAGTCCGGCGCCTGCGACACGCTGGTGCCGGCCGGCGTGCCGCTCACCTCGGCCGCGCGCGGCTCTTCGCCGCCATCGACAGCGCGATCGAGCACGGCGGCCGCACCCAGCGCGATCGCGACCAAGGCCAGGCCGATCTGTTCGGCGGCGGTGACGGCGACGAGCGGGCTCACGCTGATTCGCCTGCCGGAGGCGGCGGCCTGGACCGAGATGGAGCTGCTCGCGCACGAAAAGGATGCGCTGGGGCTCTATCTCAGCGGTCACCCGCTCGATCGCTACGCCGATGCGCTGCGCGCCTTCGGCGCGCGCACCGTGGGCGATCTGGTGCTGCGCGGAGCTGCCGCCGGCCGCCGACGGGACGCCCGGCCGCCTCGCTCCTCGACGACGTGCACGTCGGCGGGATCGTCTCCGGCTTCCGGCCGCTCAAGACCAAGAAGGGCGACCGCATGGGCGTCTTCATGCTCGAAGATGCGCAGGGGCGCTCGAGGTCGTGGCGTTTCCCGAGACCTATGCCCGGTTCGCGTCGCTCATCGAGAACGGCACGCTGGTGGCGGTGCGCGGCAAGTTCGAACGCGACGACGAATCGGCCCGGATGCAGGCCATCGAGCTCTTTCCGCTCGAGAGCTGCGCGAGCGCTTGTCGAAGGCCGTGCGCATTCGGCTGAATGGCGACTGCACGCGCCAGAAGCTCGAGGCGCTCTGGGACCTGCTCTCCGCCAATCAGGGCGATCGGCCGGTGGCGATTGAGCTCGAAATCGACGCGGCGCGGCAAGAAGCTGCGCGTCAGCGCCGACGTGATGCCGCAGATCCGCGTCAGACCCGTCGCCGCAGCTCGCTCGCGGCGCCGGTCGAGCGAGACTCTGCGGCGCCGGCTCGGTGACCCTGCCGTTGACGCCGGCATGCCTGAGACTGCTGGAGTTCGAAGAACCGATCGGCGTTCTGCTGAAGGAGATCGAAGCGATCTCGATGCTGCCCGAGACCGAGCAGCGCCGCCAGGACATCGCGCGGCTCGAGCAGCGCATCACCGCCATCCGGGCCGAACTCTACGCCGGCTGACGCCGTGGCAGCGCGTCCTGGTCGCCCGCCACCCGTCGCGGCCGACGACGCTCGACTACATCGAGACAGCTGTTCACGGAGTTCGTCGAGATCCGCGGCGACCGCCGCTTCGCCGACGATCACGCCATCGTCTGCGGGATGGCGCGTTACAAGGAGCGAGGTCATGGTGGTCGGGCACCAGAAGGGCAGCGATACCAAGCAGAAGATCTACCGCAACTTCGGCTATGCGCGCCCCGAGGGCTATCGCAAGGCGCTGCGGGCGATGCAGCTGGCGCAGAAATTCAAGCGTCCCATCATCAGCTTCGTCGACACGCCCGCCGCCTATCCCGGCATCGAGTCCGAGGAGCGTGGCGTTGCAGAAGCGATTGCCCTCAACCTGCGTGAGATGGCCATGCTCACCGTGCCAATCGTCATCGTGATTCACGGCGAAGGCGGCAGTGGCGGCGCGCTAGGCATTGCCGTCGGCGATCGCATTCTGATGCACGAGTTCGCCATCTACAGCGTGATTCCGCCCGAAGGCTGCGCCGCCATTCTGTGGCGCGATCGGGACGCAAGATCGAAGCGGCCGAGGCGCTGAAGCTGACCGCGCCGGACCTGCT
>CAVTGK010000005.1:0-391311 GCA_963734095.1 uncultured Acidobacteriota bacterium
ACCTCGTCGAGTCGACGCAGATCGTCCAGTACGACACGGCGGCCGCCATCTTCAACGACATCGGTGAGCTGATCACCGAGTTCGAATCGTCGTAGTCACACCTGTGGCCGCCCGGCCCGTCCGCGGGCCGGGCGGCTCGGTACTCTCGGCTCGGTGGAGGAGCGTCACCACGCGGCCGGCCGCGCGACCAGGACTCGGCGGAGACCCGGTCGCGAATCCTCCGCTGGCCATGCAGATGTTCGCCCGCGACGGCTACGCGGCCACGACCAATCGGGCGAT
The DNA here is from genome assembly GCA_963734095.1 of uncultured Acidobacteriota bacterium. Taxonomy (GTDB): domain Bacteria; phylum Acidobacteriota; class Vicinamibacteria; order Vicinamibacterales; family UBA2999; genus JACCSI01. The sequence goes on from CAVTGK010000005.1 coordinate 280, forward strand.
CGCCCGCTCAAGCGGGCTGACCAGCGCCGCGATCTACCACTACTTCTCGTCCAAGACGGAGCTCTACGTCGCCGTCTACGAGGAGGTCTTCGATCGCGTCTACACCGAGTTCGAGAAGGCGATCGTCGGCCAACCGACGTTGGTCGCCCAGTTCACCGCCGTGCTCGACGCCGCGGCACGGATGAACCGTGAGGATCCGACGGTGCCGGCGTTCGTCATCGGCGTCGCCGGCGATGCCCAGCGCCACCCGGAGCTGACCCAGCTCCTGCGGCCGCTGCAGCGGCGCATCACGACGTTCTTCCGTCGCTTGGTCGTCGCTGCCGCCGAACGCGGCGAGCTCGCTGCCGACGTCGACGTGCGCGCCGTGCAGGACCTGCTCAACGCCGTGCTGACCGGCTTGGCCCGCCTGTCCGCCGTCACCGGCGATGCCCGCCGCCACAGCGCGGCGGTCGATGCCCTGCAGCGGGTCTTCGCCGGAAACCTGCTGCGTTCGTAGTCCTCAGCCGGGCGTCGTCGTGGAGGTGGTGGACGTGACGGTCGTCGTCGTCGCACCACCCGCGACGGGCGCGTAGCTGTCGACACGCAGCGACTGCTCGCCGTCGATGCTGACGGCGAACGAGTAGTCTGTCCGTCCGACCCGACAGCGACGCACGTGAAAGTCGCCCCGACGTCGGCCGACGCCGGCTCGTCGCACTCCGCGTCCGTGAACGGCACACCGGCGAGGTCCGGGTTGTCCTCGCTCATGTCGCCCTCGATGAAGTCCGCCGCCTCAGAGGCGAAGTCGTCGGGCCCGGCGTTGCCGCCGCAGGCGACCGTGCCGAGGGCTGCGGCGAGCGTGGCGAGGGCATTCCGTCGAACGCGCATCGTGCGGAGGCTAACTGCCCGCCGTTGGGGAGAGGCGGTGCTCGTCGACCCGGCGAGGAGCGCTCGACAACTGATCCACGGCGACAGCCACCAGCGCCGCCCACACGAGGGCGAAGCCGACCAGCCGGTCGAGCGGCATCGGTTCGTCGTAGACGAACCAGCCGAGCAGGAGGTTGATCGTCGGCACGAGGTACTGCAGCGCACCGAGCAACGTGAACGGGATGCGCTGGGCGGCGACGGCGAAGAGCAGGAGCGGCGCAGCGGTGACGACGCCTGTGAGCAGCACGAGCGCCCAGTCGCCGCCGGACGCCGTCGAGGGGATGCTGTCCCGAACCGGCCATCGCCAGGACGAGCACGGCGGCCGGGATGGTGAGCAGGAACGTCTCGCCGGCGAGCGACTCCACCGGCGAGAGCGGGACCTGTCGCTTGAGCAGGCCGTACGTGCTCCAGGTGGCGGCGAGCACGAGGGCGACGACCGGCGGCCGCCCGTAGGAGACCGTCAGCACCACGACGGCCAGCGCGGCGAGCGCGATCGCCAGCTTCTGCAGCCGCGAGGCGTGCTCGTGGAGCACGGTGACGCCGAGGATCATCGTGACGAGCGGGGCCATGAAGTAGCCGAGCGCGGTCTCGATGATCCGGTCGTTGGTGACCGCCCACACGTAGGCCGTCCAGTTCGCTGTCAGCAGCACCGCGGCGACGGCCAGTCGACCGACGAGGCGTCGGTTGCGCAGGGCGGCGAGCAGCACGGGCCAGCGCCGGCGCTGCGTGATGATCGCCGCGAGGACGACGGTGGCGCAGAGGATCCGCCAGCCGATCAGCTCGATCGGATCGAAGTCGCCGAGCCACTTCCAGTAGATCGTGAGGAAGCCCCAGAGGACGTAGGCGGCGATCGCCGCCCGCACGCCGGTCCTGGCCTCGTGATCCACGAGCGACGACGCTACGGGCGGCGCCGTACGATCGGCGTATGAACCCACGAGAAGAGTGGCGGCGGGCGTTCGAGACGTCGACGCTGCGTGATGCGGCGTTCACGACGATGTCGGGCATCCCGCTGGAGCCGGTGTACGGCCCCGACGACAGCGAGTTCCCCGGCGTCTACCCGTACACGCGGGGGCCGTACGCCTCGATGTACCGCTCGAAGTTGTGGACGATGCGGATGTTCGCCGGCTTCGGCACGGCGGAGGACACCAACTGGCGGTTCAAGGAGATCCTCAAGGCCGGTGGCGACGGGCTGTCGACGGCGTTCGACATGCCGACGCTGCTCGGCATCGACTCCGACGACCCGATGGCGTTGGGCGAGGTCGGGCGCTGCGGCGTGGCGATCGACTCGTTGGCCGACATGGAGGATCTCTACGCCGGGATCGATCTCGGGTCGACGACGACGTCGATGACGATCAACTCGCCGGCGGCGGTGATGCTGGCGATGTTCGTGGCTCAGGCGGAGAAGGCCGGGGTCCCACGGGCGCGGCTGGGGGGGACGCTGCAGAACGACATCTTGAAGGAGTACCAGGCGCAGAAGGAGTTCGTGTTCCCGCCGCGGCCGTCGATGCGGCTGGTGCGCGACACGATCACGTTCACGGCGGCGGAGATGCCGCGGTGGCATTCGGTGTCGATCTCCGGGTACCACATCCGCGAGGCCGGTTCGACCGCGGCGGAGGAGCTGGCGTTCACGTTGGCGAACGGGTTCGCCTACGTCGAGCTGGCGTTGTCGGCGGGGTTGCCGGTGGACGCCTTCGCCCCGCGGCTGTCGTTCTTCTTCAACGCCCACATCGACTTCTTCGAGGAGATCGCCAAGTACCGGGCGGCGCGGCGGATCTGGGCGCGGTGGATGCGGGAGCGGTACGGCGCCGAGTCGGAACAGTCGTTGCAGTTGCGGTTCCACACCCAGACGGCGGGCGTGTCGTTGACGGCGCAGCAGCCGGAGATGAACATCGTGCGCACGGCGATCGAGGCGCTCGCCGGCGTGCTCGGCGGGACGCAGTCGTTGCACACCAACTCGATGGACGAGGCGCTGGCCCTGCCGACGGAGAAGGCGGCGCGCATCGCCCTGCGCACCCAGCAGGTGATCGCCCACGAGACCAACGTGGCCCACGTCGCCGACCCGCTGGGCGGGTCGTGGTTCGTCGAGTCGCTCACCGATGAGATGGAGCGACAGGCCGAGGAGCTGTTCGCCCACCTCGACGACATCGGCGGCGGGTCGATGCTCGAGGGCTGCATCCGGGGGATCGAGGACAACTGGTTCCAGGGGCGGATCGCCGACTCGGCGTACGAGCTGGAGCGGGCGTTCAACGACGGCCGGCGGACGATCGTCGGGGTGAGCGGGTTCACCGAGGGCAACGACGACGACCAGATCGACATCCTGCAGATCACCAACGAGGACGAGGCCAGGCAGCGCAAACGCCTCGACCGCGTGCGTGCCGAGCGCGACGGCGCCGCCGTCGAGGCGGCGCTGGCTCGTTGCGAGCCGCCGCCGCCGACCCCGAGCGCAACCTGATGCCCGTGCTCATCGACGCCGTCAACCAGTACGCCACCCTCGGCGAGATCATGCACGCCCTCGGCGACGTCTTCGGCCACCACACCGAAGCCCCCACCATCTGACCCACTCCATCCGAGTGTTCGGGCCATCCGAGTGTCGGTGCGGACGTCCCTCACGAGACACTCGGATGGCGGCGCCGACGGGCGTGATAGAGCCCGACCAGCTCGTCGGCGATGCGCCTCCACGTCGACCATGTCGAGCTCGGTGACCGTCTCGACCTGCCAGCGGAGAAGTGCATGTCGCGCCGGCGACGGGCGTCGTTGCCGCTCCCCTCCACCGTTCCGTGCTCCGGGTGGATGTCGAGCTCGATGCCCCAACGAACGTCGGGTACGGCGAGATCGACACGGGTCGCCGCCCGTTCGAGGCGCGACACCCTCGTCTGGTGCTCGATCGGCACGCCCCGCCGCCGGAGCGCGTCCGCGAGGACGACCTCAGGATGCGATTCGTTCGGAGCTGAACCCCAGCGACTCGAGCGTTCGCGGAAGACGCCCGACCGGGGCGAGCGGGGTGACCGAGGCGGCGGTCGATGGCGACGAGGTCGTCGGGGGTGACCCGCTTGTCGTGGAGCAACTGCTGGACGACCGAGACATGATCGAGCTGGCGGAGGTCTGCAGCCAGGTCGAATGCCAGCCGGGCCCACGAAGCGACGATGATGCCGTCGTCGCGGGTGCGGCGGTCCATGGCCCAGATCACCGTCGTCTGGCGAAAGCGGACGCCGGGATCGTCCGGCAGAGTGACGCCATGGAGCACGGAGAAATGGAGTGCAGACTGGGCGTGGCATCCGGCGTAGCCCAGCGAGATGCCGGCGGTCGGACCGGTGACGAACCCGCCACGATGGGACGCAGAGAGCACGGCGCAGCGTTGCTCGATGGTGACGGTGCGGTCGCGGCGACGAAGACGCCCTTCGCCGACGCGGCGCAACAGGCCGGAGTCGACGAGCGTCGTCGCGGTGGCGCCGGTGCCGTGCTCGCGGAGCACTTGCGGTGGTGACGACACCGTGGTGGTCGGCGAGCCAGCGCAGCGACTGGGGTGGGAGCGTGACGGCCATCTGGCCCTCCTTCGGAGGAACAGAAGGAGGGGATGTCGGTGCGGACGCACGGTACGGCAGGGGTGCGCGGCCCATCCGAGTGTGGGTGCGCGCGACGCGCGCACCACACACTCGGACGGCGTGAAACACTCGGATGGAGGGGGATGGGCGCATGGTTCGGGTCGAGGTCGATGCGGCGGGGTGGGCGGCTCGGTCGATCGCTCGGCGGCTCGGGGTTGCGCTGCGCGAGCGTGGCTCGCGGCGCTGGCGGTTTCCGGTGGGTCGACGGCGCCGCCGATGCTGGCCGTGCTCGCCCGCGCCGACCTGCCGTGGGACCGCGTCGGTGTCTGGCAGGTCGACGAGCGTGTCGCTCCCGACGGCGACCCGGACCGCAACGCCAACCACCTCACCGGCTTCCCCGGAACGCACCACCTGATGCCCGTCACCGCCGCCGATCTGGACCGGGCGTGCCGCGCTACGCTGACGACACTGCCCGAGCGCTTCGACGTCGTCCACCTCGGGATGGGGCCCGACGGACACACCGCGTCGTGGCCGCCCGGCGATCCGGTCATCGACAGCGAACGGCCCGTCGCCCTGTCCGGCGAGTACCAGGGCCGGGTGCGCATGACGCTGACGCCCGGCGTCGTCAACGCCGCTCGCAGCCGGGTCGTGCTGATCACGGGCGCCGACAAGGCGGACGCCGTCGCCGTGTGGCTGGACAGCGACGGTGACGCTCCCGATCGCCCGTGTGCGCCGGACGAACACCATCGTCGTGCTCGATCCGCCCGCTGCCAGCGACGCTCTAACGTCCCGGCGATGGACATCACGTCGACGCCGCGACCAGCGCACCTCCGGGACCTGTTCGCCGCCGACCCCGGCCGCGCCGAGCGCTACCTCCTCGAGGCCGGCGACCTGCGCATCGACTACTCGAAGCAGCTCGTCGACGACGCCGTCATGGCCGCCCTGCTCGACGTCGCCACGGCCGCGGGCGTCACCGAACGTCGCGACGCGATGTTCGCCGGCGAGCCGATCAACATCACCGAGGGGCGCGCCGTGCTGCATGTCGCGCTGCGTGCCCCGAAGGGCTCCGTCATCGAGCTCGACGGGCACAACGTGGTCGACGACGTGCACGAGGTGCTCGACCGCGCCGGCGAATTCGCCGAACGAGTGCGCGACGGCACCTGGACGGGTGCGACCGGCAAGCGGATCACACCGTGGTCAACATCGGGATCGGCGGCTCCGACCTCGGCCCGGCGATGGCCTACCGGGCCCTCATCAGCTACCGCCATCCGGAGCTGACGGTGCGCTTCGTCTCCAACGTCGACGGCGCCGACATCGCCGCCGCCCTCGACGGGCTCGACCCGGCGCGAGACGCTGTTCATCGTGTCGTCGAAGACGTTCACGACGATCGAGACGCTGACCAACGCCCGCACGGCCCGGGCCTGGCTGACCGCCGAGCTGGGGGACGACGCCGTCGCCCGGCACTTCGTCGCCGTCAGCACGAACGCCGACGAGGTCGCCGCCTTCGGCATCGACACCGCCAACATGTTCGGCTTCTGGGAGTGGGTCGGCGGCCGCTACTCGGTCGACTCGGCGATCGGGCTGTCGCTGATGATCGCCATCGGGCGGGACGCACTTCGCCGAGTTCCTCGCCGGCTTCCACACGGTCGACGAGCACTTCCGCACCACGCCCGCTCGGCCGCAACGTTCCGATCGTCCTCGGCATGATCGGGATCTGGAACATCGACGTCCTCGGCTTCGCAGACCAAGGCCGTGCTGCCCGTACGCCGAGGAGCTGGCCCGCTTCCCCGCCTACCTCCAGCAACTCGACATGGAGTCCAACGGCAAGTCGGTGCGCCTCGACGGCTCGCCGGTCACCACCGGCACCGGCCCGATCGTGTGGGGCGAGCCGGGCACGAACGGCCAGCACGCCTTCTACCAACTGCTGCACCAGGGGACCGGATCGTGCCCGCCGACTTCATCGGCTTCGCCAACCCGCACCACCCGTACCGCGAGCACCACGACCTGCTCGTGGCCAACCTCTTCGCCCAGAGCGAGGCGCTGGCGTTCGGCCGCGCCGCGCCCCGACGAGCCGTGGCGGTCGTTCGCGGGCAACCGCCCGTCGACGACGATCGTCGCCGACCAGCTCACGCCGTCGTGCTCGGCCAGCTGATCGCCCTGTACGAGCACATCGTCTTCGTGCAGGGCGTCGTGTGGGACATCGACAGCTTCGACCAGTGGGGTGTCGAGCTCGGCAAGGAGCTCGCCAACCAGATCACCCCCGAGCTGTCGGGGACGCTGCGTCGAGCACACGACACGCTCACCGCGCGCTGATCGAGTGGTACCGCGGCGATCCGCTCGCCGCAGGAGCATCACTGACAGCGGCGGGCATCGTAGGGCAGCGAGTGGGGGAAGCCGTGGCAGGGCTCGTCGTCGGCTTCGACGCTGCCGAGGTTGCCTAGGCCGCTGCCCCCGTAGATCTCGGCGTCGGAGTTGAGCAGCTCCTCCCACGGCCGCCTCGGGCACGCCGAACCGGTAGCCGTGGTGGACGGCCGGGGTGGCGTTGACCACGGCCAGCAACGGCGGCGCCTCGCCCGTCGGGTCGACGCGCAGCCAGGCGAACACGCTGTGGTCGGCGTCGTCGCCGATGATCCACCGGAAGCCGTCCGGGTCGGAGTCGCCGCGCGTGCAGCGCCGGCTCGGACCGGTACACGTCGTTGAGGTCGGCGACCAACAGCCGCACGCCGGCGTGGCGTGGCGCGTCGTGCAGCCCCCAGTCGAGCGTGCGCGTCGTGGTTCCACTCCGCGGTACGTCGCCAGCTCGCCGCCCATGAACAGCAGCTTCTTGCCCGGCTGCGTCCACATCATCCCGTAGAGCAGCCGCAGGTTGGCGAACTGCTGCCAGTCGTCGCCCGGCATCTTGCCGAGCAGCGAGCCCTTGCCGTGCACGACCTCGTCGTGGGACAGCGGCAGCACGTAGCGCTCGCTGAACGCGTACACGCAGCGGAACGTGATCTCGTCGTGGTGGAACCGGCGATGGACCGGCTCGCGGCGCATGTACTGCGAGCGTGTCGTGCATCCAGCCCATGTCCCACTTGTACGCGAAGCCGAGCCCGCCGAGGTCGGTCGCGCCGGTCACCATCGGCCACGCCGTCGACTCCTCGGCGAAGGTGACGACGTCGGGGAACTCCTCGTAGACGGCCTCGTTGAGCTGGCGCAGGAAGTCGATCGCCTCGAGGTTCTCGCGGCCGCCGTAGCGGTTGGGGATCCACTCGCCCTCCTGGCGCGAGTAGTCGAGGTACAGCATCGAGGCGACGGCGTCGACCCGCAGGCCGTCGGCGTGGTAGCGGTCGAGCCAGCACATCGCGCTCGACACCAGGAACGAGCGCACCTCGTGGCGGCCGTAGTTGAAGATCGCCGACTTCCAGTCCGGGTGGTAACCCTGGCGCGGGTCGGCGTGCTCGTAGAGGTGGGTGCCGTCGAAGCGGGCGAGCCCGTGGGCGTCGGTCGGGAAGTGCGACGGCACCCAGTCGAGGATCACGCCGACGCCGCGCTGGTGGAGGCGGTCGACCATCGCCATCAGGTCCTGCGGGCGCGCCGTAGCGCGCGGTCGGCGCGAAGTAGCCGGTGGTCTGGTAGCCCCACGATCCGTAGAACGGGTGCTCCATCACCGGCAGCAGCTCGACGTGGGTGAAGCCGTGGGCGAGCACGTGCTCGGCGAGCGGGGCGGCGAGCTCGTCGTAGCTTCGGGAAGCGCTTGCCCGGCGTGCGTGCGCCCCCACGACCCGAGGTGCAGCTCGTAGATCGACATCGGCGCGTCCCGCGCCGTGCGCCGCGCTCGCCATCCACCCGCGTCGCCCCACTCGTGGTCGAGTCGGCGATCATCGACGCCGTCGACGGCGGCTCGTTGGTCGCCGCCGCCGAACGGGTCGGACTTGTCCATCCGCTCGCCGTGGGGCCGTGACCCGTAGCGGTACGACTGACCGACGCCGCGCCGTCGACGTGCCGCGACCAGACCCCCGACCGCCCGACCGGCTCCAGCCTGCTGGCCGGCCCAGCCGTCGAAGTCGCCGACGACGTCGACCGACGCGGCGTTCGGCGCCCACACCGCGAACCACGTGCCGGCCTCGGCGGGCTGGGCGCCGAGGGTGCGGTGCAGGCGGCGGTGGGTGCCCTCGTTGAACAGGTGCAGGTCGACCTCGCCGATCGGTTGCTCGCTCAGCACGGGCACCTTCCGCAGGCCGCTGAGCACGGCGAGACGCCGGCGCACGTCTGGATCGGCGAGCACGGCCGACGTCGGCGCCCGCAGTCGACGCCGCCACGTCGACGGCAGGATCTTGCCCGGCACGTTGTGCGGCGCCGTCTCCCCGACGAGATCGTCGAGGTCGGCGATGACGAGGTATGCCGCGCTCGGCGGCGATCGCGCGCGCGGCTGTTGCGTCGCCGTCCGCGATCGCGCCCGCCAGCGCGCGGATCGCCTCCGGGTCGCCGAGCTCGTGCGCCACGCGGCGCGCGTCGAGCACGAGCACGTGCTGGCCGGCGACGAGCGTGTTGAGCGCGAGCCGGTAGGCGACGTTGCCCGAGCCGTCGACGATCGCGTCCCAGAGGCGCTCGTACTCCGCGTTGCGCGCCTCCGGCTCGGCCGCCGCGGCGAGCGACTCCGCGCGCGCCACGATCGCGGCGCGCAGTGCGGCGTCCGCGCGCTCGGCGCAGCGGCGCGCCGCGTCGGCGCCGACGCAGGCGCGCAGCTCGAGCGCGGCGCGCTCCGCCTCGAGCTCGGGCGGCACCTCGCCCTGCGCCGCGAGCGCCAGCAGCAGGTCGAGCCCGCCGTCGCGGCGCCAGTCGCGCACGCGCGTGGCACCGCCGTGGCTGATCCGGATCAGGCCCGACTCCTGCAGCCGCTTGAGCGCCTCGCGCACGGCGTGACGGCTCGCGCCGAGCTGCTCGCTCAACCGCCGCTCGGACGGCACGGCGGCGCCGGGCGGCAGCGCGCCGGAGAGGATCTCGGCCCGCAGGCCGGCGTGGATGCGATCGGAGAGAAGCACTGGTTGGACCAGTTGGGAGAACTGGTTGTACCAGATTCGCCTGGCATCCTCCAGGCTGAATGACGCCGGCGGTCACGATCGTCCCCGCCAACGAGGCGAGCTGGGAGGACCTCGAGGCCGTCTTCGGCCGGCGCGGCGATCCGTCGCGGTGCTACTGCCAGCGCTACAAGATGGCGCCGGGCGAGGCGTGGGCCTCGTTCCCCGCCGAGGAGCGCGCGTTCCGGCTCCGCGCGCAGACCGACTGCGGCCAGCCGCAGTCGCGCACGACGAGCGGCCTCGTCGCGTTCCTCGACGGCGAGCCCGCCGGCTGGTGCGCGGTCGAGCCGCGCACCGCCTACCCGCGCATGCTGCTCAAGACCCGCGTCCCGTGGGCGGGCCGCGCCGAGGACAAGAGCGACGACAGCGTCTGGGCCGTCACCTGCTTCGTCACCCGCACCGGCTTCCGCCGCCGCGGGATCAGCCGTGCGCTCACGCGCGCCGCCGTCGACTTCGCCCGCGAACGCGGCGCTCGCGCGCTCGAGGGCTACCCGATGATCGCGAACCCCGGGACTGACATCCTGGTCGAGCACCACGTCGGCAGCCGCAGCAGCTTCGTCGCCGCCGGCTTCACCGAGGTGAGCCGGCCGAGCCTGCGCCGCGTCGTGATGCGCATCGATTTCTGAGCAACTGAGGAGGCACCATGATCGAACCGGCACTCACGCTCCCGACTTCACGCTGCCCGACCAGGACGGCGACGACGTGTCGCTGTCCGACTTCCGCGGGCAGCCGGTCGTCCTGTACTTCTATCCCAAGGCCGACACGGCCGGGTGCACGACGCAGGCCTGCGGCATCCGCGACCACCGCGCCGACTACGAGCCCGCCGGCGCTGTCGTGCTCGGCGTCTCCCCGACCCCGTCAAGGCGATCAAGAAGTTCGCCGACAAGCAGTCGCTGGACTTCCGCCTGCTCGCCGACGAGGACCACGCGGTCTGCGAGACCTACGGCGTCTGGGCGGAGAAGTCGATGTACGGCCGCACGTTCTGGGGCGCGCTGCGCTCGACGTTCGTCATCGACGAGCAGGGCGTCGTGCGCCACGTGATCCCGAAGGCGTCGCCGAAGACGCACGACGACGAGGTGCTCGCGCTGCTGGGGGAGATGACAGCGGCGGCCTAGCCTGGATCCACCGATTCTCGCGGCGCCTCGTCGCCGTGCGGACGCCGAGCCGCGCGAGCCGCCGCGGCCGGCCAGATGCCGCGGGACCCATCTTCGCGCGTGGGCCGTCCTGGGACCGCTCAGGGCTCGGGGACGAACCGCACGCCCCGCTCGCCTTCCGGGGCGACGAAGTCGAGCAGCCGCTCGCCCTCGGCGACGATCGCGTCGAGCGTGCCGGCGGGGTCGTCGGGCTGCGGGGCGAAGCGGTCGATCGTGAGCGTCGCGCGCCGTCCTCGATGCCGCCAGTACGCGCGGAAGAAGCCGTCGACCAGCAGCGTCCCGATCCAGCGGCCGGCGCGGCCACGGCAGCCCCGGGCCGAGCCCGAGCAGCACCCGCGCGCGGTCGGCGTGGGAGAGCAGCACGTTGTCGTACTCGGGCAGGAAGCGCGGCGGCGCGGGCGTCGTCGGGGTCGGGCAGCGGCGCCGTCCGGCACGTCGAACAGCTCGCGGCCGCGCTCGTCGCGGAACGTGCGCAGCCGCGGCCGCAGCCGCTCGAGCACCGTCGCGCAGGCCGGTGAGCCCGACCACATGCGCATGTCGGCGACCGTCGCCGGGCCGAACGCGGCGAGGTAGCGCAGCACGACGTCGTCGACGGCCGCGCTCGCCGTCGAGCTCGCGCGCCGAGCCACTGCCTCGCGTGAGCGCCCAGCGCGCCTGCCCGCTGCTGCCCCAGAGGCCGCGCGGCGGGACCTGCACGAGCGGCAGTGTTGAACGTGACCGCGTGCGCGAGCGCGCCCGGGTCGGCGTCCGGCCAGCGCGGCGCGAGCGCCGCGCGCCAGCTCGGCGCGCGTGCGCGGCCGCTCGCGCGAGCAGCTCGCGCCCGGCCGCGACGACCGCGTCGACGTCGGCGCCGGCCAGCCGCGCGCGCGAACTGGCGCCGTGAACGGCGCGCGCAGCACCGGCTGCATGAGCGGGTGCAGCGCGAGCGCAGTCGCGCGCGGTGACGAGGTGGATCGTCGCGCGCATCAGCGGCCGCGCGACCGCGCGCGCGTCCGCGATCAGCTCGCTCAGCTCCTCGGGTCGAAGCCCTCGAGGCGCGACCAGAGCGCGACGTACGGGTTCGCGCGGCTCCTGCGCCTGCATGCCGACGAGCCGCTCGATCATCGTCGAGCGCGGCGCCCGGCGTGCGCTCGAGCAGCCCCTGCCGCGCCAGCAGCGCGCGGTTCAGCGCTCGCCGCGTGAGGGTCCGTCGCGCGCTCATCGCGGGCCACGTTAGCCTCACGCGCTGCCGTGATCGCCACGCTCGCAGCCACCGTGTTCGCAGCTATCGCCTCGCTGTTCGGCATCGGCGAGCGAGCGCAGGAGCACGCGTCGGCGCGCACCGTCGTCTGGGCGCTCGGCGACGGCGCGGACGGCGGCGCCGACGGGCCAGGCGCCTCGCGCGCTTCGTCCGCTCGCGGCGGCCCGATCGCTTCCTCTACCTCGGCGACGTCTACGAGCGCGGCACGCGCGCCGAGTTCCGCACGAACTACCACCCGCTCTACGGGCGGCTCGCGCGCCGCACCGACCCGTGCTCGGCAACCACGAGTTCAAGCGCCGCGCCAAGGGCTACTACCCGTACTGGGCGCGCCGGCGCGGCTTCAGCCGCGAGCGCGCGCGCCACCGCGCCTACGTCGACGAGACCGGCTGGCAGCTGATCGCGTACTCGTCCGAGTCGAGCCCCACGGTCGAGGCGGAGTGGCTGCGCGGGCAGGTCGCGGCCCACCCCGGCACCTGCCGGCTCGCCGCCGCCCACCGCGGCCGCTACGTCGTCGCCGACGACGAGCACGGGGACAGCCCCGAACAGCAGCCGCTCTGGGACGCGCTCGCCGGTCGTACGGCGATCAACCTCGTCGGCCACAACCACCTCTACGGCCGGCTCGCGCCGATCGACGGCGTGCACGTGCTCGTCGCCGGCGCGGGCGGGCACTCGCTGCGGCCGGCGGACGAGCAGCCGCACGCCGTCGCGGCGCTGGCGGCCGGCGTGCCGACGCGCGGTGCGGCTCGTACTGCGCCGCGGGCGCGCCGACTTCAAGCAGTTCGACGCGAGCGGGCGCGTCTACGACTCGGGCACGATCACCTGCATGCCCGCCCGCTGAGCCGCGTCAGTCGCTCCACCAGCCCGGCACCATCTCGGCGTCCTCGTTGTTCGTGTGGGGCGCGCCGAACGCGAGCACCTCGGCGCCGTCCGGCCCGCCCTCGAGGCAGCGCATCGTCGGGCCCGGGACGCGGACGGCGTCCCACTGCGCGAGCTCCTGCACGTCGTCGTCGAGCTTCAGCCGGGCGCTGCCGCTGACGACCACGTAGACCTCCTCCTGCTCGCCGTGGCGATGGCCGAACGGCGTGCGGAAGTTCGGCGCGATCTTGTAGTAGCTGACGCCGGACTGCTCGAGCTCGAGCGGCTTGCGGGCGAAGCGCGACTCGAGGCCGGGCGAGAGCTGGAACGCGGCGCCATGTCCTCGACGTCCTGCTTGAGGTTGAGCTTCGTGTAGTCGGCCATGGCCGCCATTGTCCCTGGTTCAGAGCGGGAAGTCGGGCCGGTCGCGCAGCGAGTCGAGGTCGGAGTCGTCGGCCGCCCACTCGCGCACCTCCGGCCGCGCCGCCAGCGCGGCGCGCAGGTGCTCGATCGCCTCGGCGGGCCGCCCGGCGCGCGCCTCGACGCAGGCGAGGTCGTACAGCGAGCCGCCGTCGCCGGGGTGCTGCTCGAGGCTCTCGCGGATCAGCGCCTCGGCCTCGTCGAGCTCCCCCGCCGCGAGATGCGGTTCGGCGCGGAAGCGCCACTCCCAGGCGGAGACCTCGTAGCCCTCGCCGGGCTTGCCGCCGACGGCCAGGACGGTGGTGCCGCCTCCTCGGCGACCGCGTACCGCCGCGTCGCCGGATCGGGCAGGAACACGAGCGTGCCGGCCGGGGCGTCGAGCGTCTCGTCGTCGAGCGTGAAGCGGGCGCGGCCGGCGATCACGACGTACAGCTCCTCGTGGCCCAGGCCCTCCTCCGTGTGCTGCTCGATCACGTCGTCGCCGGCCGCCGGCCCGACGTAGGCGTTGACGCCGAACGCGCGCACGCCCAGCAGGTGGCGCAGCGGCAGCCAGTGCAGGCCCGCGGCCGCGATCGGCTCGGACTCTGAGATGCGGAGTGTGCGGAATGCCATCCGCGCCAGGCTACGCGGCGAGCGCCATGTGCGCCGCGAGCGCAAGCACGAGCGCGTTGCCGGCCAGCGCGGTGTACACGCGCGCGGACGGCGGCAGCCGGCGGTGCAGCGTCGCGCCCGCGCCCGCGAGCACCAGCTGCCAGCTGAGCGACGCCGCGCCGGCTGCGAGCACGAAGACGACCTTCGCATCGGCGGGCGCTGAGGCGACGGCCGGCAGGCCGGCGATCAGCGCGGCGAAGTAGGCGACGGTGAGCGGGTTGATCGAGGTGAGCGCGAGGAACCTGAGGTAGAGGCCGCGGCCGGGCGGCGCGGCGGCCGCCTCGCCCGGCCCGCGCCGCAGCGAGCGGAGGCCGAGCACGGCGACGAGCGCGAGCACCGCCGCGGCGGCGAGTCGCAGCGCGTCCGCGTGCGGCTCGAGCGCGCCGGCCACGGCGGCGCCGGCCGAGGCCGCGAGCGCCGCATAGAGGAAGTCCGCCGTCGCGACGCCGGCGGCTGCGGCGGCGGCCGGCCGCAGCCCGCCGCGCATCCCGGCGTCGACGACCATCACGCCGATCGCGCCGAGCGGGATCGCGACGCCCCAGCCGGCGAGCAGGCCGGCGACGAGCGGTTCCGTCAAGTCGGTCATCGCCGGCCTCCTGCCGGCGCGCGCAGTCGACGGCGCCGGCCTCCGGCCGACGCGCGCCCGCGCCGCTCGCTCCGCGGTTCGATCATCCTTCCGTGGTACCGCGCACCGCCGCGCTTTCGCCAGCACGAACCGGCATCAGCTGCGACAATCGCGGGATGGATGCGATCGACCGCGAGATCCTCGGCGAGCTCATGCGAGACGGGCGGATCTCCTTCCGCGACCTCGGCGCCGCCGTCGGGCTGAGCGCGAACGCCGCCGCGGACCGCGTCCGGCGGCTGCGCCGCGACGGCGTGATCACCGGCTTCACCGCGACCGTCGACCCGGGCGCCGCCGGCCGCGGCCTCGTCGCGCTGGTCGACGTCCGGCTCGCCGCCTCCGGTACGAACGAGGAGTTCGAGGCCGCGACGGCCAAGCTCGAGCCGGTCACCGACGCGGTCCACGTCACCGGCCGGTTCGACTACCAGCTGCGCGTCGCGTGCCGCGACACGGCCGAGCTCGACCGCCTGCTGCGCCATCTCAAGCGCGAGGGCGGCGTAAGCGACACCGACACGCGCGTAGTGCTGCGGAGCGCGTTCGCGCGGGGCGCTCCCTAGGCTGGGAGGGGTGCCCCTGGCGTCGATCGGCGACTCCTTCACCTCCTTCTTCGACGCGGTCGGCGACTTCGTCTCGAACCTCGCGGCGGTCAGCCGCCTATCTCGCGGCCATGGAGCGGCTGGCGGATTTCGTAGACAAGTGGCGACACCAATGATCGTCGTCCGGCGCCGCGTGGCATGCGCCATTCTTGCCACGGTGGCGATCGGGCTCTACCCTCTGGGCGCAGAACCCGCCGCCGCCACTGACCGCTCCGGTCAACGACTTCGCCAACGTGATCGACAGCCGAGGACGAAGCCGCGCTCGACTCGTTGATCCGCAGCCTCCAGTCGGCCAGCGGCGACGTTCTCGTCGTCGCCACGATCAAGACCTTTGCACCCGGCCGCCGACATCCGCAGCTATGCGAACGAGATGTTCGAGAACCACGGCAAAGGCATTGGCCAGAAGGGTCGCGACAACGGGCTTCTGCTGCTGCTGGCGGTGGACGATCGCGAGCGTGTGGGCGGAAGTCGGCTACGACCTCGAAGGGCATCATTACCGATGGCTTCGCCGGCGAGACGAGTCGCCAGGTCATGGTGCCCTTCTTCCGACAGGGCGACTATGGCGACGGACTCGTGGCCGGCGCCACGCGCTTCGCTCAGCGGATCGCGCAGGCGCGAAACGTCACGCTCGATGGCGTGCCCGTTCGAACGCCGCGTCAGCGACGATGACGGTGGGTTTCCGCTCGTCCTGATCATCTTCGCCGGCATCATCCTCATCAACATCGTGCGGGCTGCGATGAATCACGCCGTTGGCGGCACCGTCGTCGTGGCGACGCCGGTGGTCGAGTACGTTGGCCCGTTCGGCGCGGGGTACGGTGGCTGGTCATCCGGCGGGGGTGGCTGGAGTAGCGGCGGTGGCGGATTCGGCGGCGGCTTCGGCGGCTTTGGCGGCGGACGGTCAGGCGGCGGCGGTGGCGGGGCAAGCTGGTAAGCGACTCGTGACATGGCACGAGTTACGGGTTACAAGGTACACGTTCAAACTTAGGAGCTTCGGGATGAGAGACCATAGGTTGCGCGCGACCGCGATTGCGGCGTTAATCGTAGTGGCAGCCGGGGCATCGTCCGGATGCTCGTACAACAGGTTCGTCTCCGAAGAGGAGGCGCTCAAGGCGCAGTGGGCTCAGGTCGAAAATCAGCTCCAGCGCCGGAATGACTGATCCCCAACCTGGTCGAGACGACCAAGGGATTCGCCCAGCAGGAACGTGACGTATTTCAGGCGATCGCCGACTCGCGCGCCAAGCTGGCCGGCGCACAAACCACGGAACAGAAAATCCGGCGGCCAACGAGCAATCCTCCGCGCTCGTCGCGACTTGCTGGTGGTCGTCGAAAACTATCCGGTCCTCAAGTCGAACGAGACGTTCGCGCGGCTGATGGACGAACTGGCCGGCACGGAGAACCGCATCGCGACCGAACGAATGCGCTACAACGAGCGCGTCCAGCAGTACAACACGTCGCGGCGGTCGTTCCCGGCCAACATCACCGCCAGCATCTTCGGGTTCAAGGAGTACCCGCTGTTCCAGGTGCCCGAATCGGCCAAGGTGGCACCCAAGGTTGATTTCTCCGGCCGGCGACTGCCGCCAGCTACGCCGAAGCCGCAGTAAGAACCAGTAGCCAGAAGCGGCATTGATGCGTGTGCGACAGTCCAACAGACCGGACAGCGCATCCGCTCGACGTAAAGCAGGCGGTAGCCGAGATATGCGCCGACCGCCACGGTGGCCCAGGTGGCGGCGAGTACCAAGGCCATGAGCAACCGCGCGGGAAATCCGAGGCCGGCGAATACGAGGAGCGCCGTGTAGAACATCATGCCCAGAAGCGAGTTCGGGGGTCCAAATAGCCGCGCGCCAGGGGTGTGGACGACGGTCGCGCAGCCTCGGTTCGCCGTCGCCCAGTCCCACACGCAGGCTCGACCGGCACCAGACCGAGCCAGCCGGCTCGCGCCGGTCGATAGAATGCAGCCGTGAAGCGAGGCGGCGAGAACGAAGCCCGCCGCCGCCAGCGCCACCCACAAGCCAGGCCATGGCGGTATTGTCGCCGTACCGGCACTTACCGAGCTCATCGATTCCAACCCCTGTGACCTCCGACCCATCCAAACAAGTGCCGGTGGACGATGTGGCCCTTGCGGCTCAAGGGGATACGGGCGCCTTCGAGCGGGTCTATCACGCCCATCTGCGGCGCGTGCACAACCTTGCGCGCCGCATGGCGGGGCCGGACTCCGCCGACGAGCTGACCCAGGATGTGTTTGTCCGGGTGTGGCAGAAGCTGGGCACGTTTCGCGGGGAGTCAGCGTTTGGGACGTGGCTGCATCGCCTGGCGGTCAACGTGATCGTCGAACGGTTTCGGACGCTTGGGCACGGCGCGGGATCGGTTTCTGGCCGACGGCGAGACGGTGCTCGAGCGGATGCCCGGTGCACCGGCCCCGCGCGCTACGACGCGCGGATGGACATCGACACGGCGATGAAGCGGTTGCCGCCGGGCGCACGAGCCGTGTTCGTGCTGCACGACATCGAGGGCTATCGGCACGAGGAGATTGGCGAAATGCTCGGCGTTTCGATCGGCACGTCGAAGTCGCAGCTGCATCGCGCGCGGATGACGTTGCGCGCGCACCTGAACGAACGGAGAGACTACCAGTGAGCACGCATTGGACTGATCGGCTGTCGGAGTACCAGGACGGCGAGCTGTCGCCTGCGGAGCACGCGGCCTGCGAAGCCCACCTGGCCGAGTGCGACGAGTGTCGCGCGGTGCTGCAGGAGCTGCAGCTGGTCACGGTCGCGGCGCGGGGCGATGACGATCGCGATCCGGCAGCCGATCTCTGGCCGGGAATCCTGGCGCAGATTTCCCGCAGCCACGCTGAGGCCCGGCCCAGCGCTGACAGGCGTTGCCGTTTGAGAATCGTGAGGGACCGCGTTGTGGCCCGGTCGGTTCAGGAGCCCGATCCGGACGCCGCATCTCGTTCAGCCTGCCGCAGCTGGCGCTCGCCGCATCGCTGCTGATCGCAGTATCGGCGGCGTTGTCGTACCTGGCGGCCGGTCGCAACGTCGCTCGTCCTGCTGCCACAGGAGACGCCGATTCAGGCGATGGCCGAAACGCTGACGCTGCCATCGGCGGAGTGGTGCCGGCGAATTTCGCCGACGCGCAGTTCGACAAGGCCGTGGCCGATCTCGAGCAGATTCTTCTCGACCAGCGCGAGACGCTCGATCCGCGCACCGTCGTCGTGATCGAACGCAATCTCGCGGCTGATCGACGAGGCCATCCGACAGGCACGGCCGCGCTCGACGCCGACCCGGCGAACACGTATCTCAATTCGCACCTGGCCGATGCGCGGCGGCGAAAGCTCGATCTGCTGCGGCGGGCGACATCGCTGTCGGGTGACTGACGAGACGGTTCGAGGCATAGAGGATGTTCGTTGCACGAACGGTTCGCGGACGCGCGGTTCCGAGACGACGGTTCCCGAAGGAGAGAGTTCGATGATTCGCAGCTGGTGCCTGGCCATTGGGGCCGGCTTGACTTTGTTAGTCGCGACGTCCGCCGCCGCGCAGGACCGTTCCGCCGACGTCCAGCAGCCGCCGATCCAGGCGCGACCCGGGCGGACCCGAGGGCGGACAGAAAACCGATCAGACGCTGGACGTGACCAAGGGCACGCGGCTGGTGTTGAGCAACAACGCCGGCGAGGTCACCGTCCGCTCATGGGATCGCGAGCAGGTCCGCGTGCAGGCGTCGCACAGCGATCGCGAGCGCGTCGACATCCAGACCGCCGACATGACGCTGCGGATTCGCGGCCGCGCGACCCGCGGTCCGGCGAACCTCATCGACTATCAGATCACCGTTCCGCGCTGGATGCCGGTCAATCTCACCGGCACATATCTCGAATCGACCATCGAAGGGACAACCGCAGAAGTCACCGTCGAGACCGTTCACGGCAACGTGCGCGTCGTCGGCGGCTCGGGCGCGATCGTGGTTCGCTCGGTCGAAGGCATCATCACGGTCGAAAAGGCGACCGGCAAGGTGCAGGCGACGACGCGTCAACGAAGGCATCCGCCTGTCGAACGTCTCGGGCGACATGACCGCCGAAACCACCAACGGCGACATCGTCATCGAAAACGCGCAGACCGCGAGCCTGGAAGTCTCGACCGTCAACGGCGACGTGACCTTCAACGGGACGATGCGCGACACGGGGTCGTATCGGCTGACGACCCACGGCGGCGATATTCGCGTCGGGCTCGGCGGCGCGCCGAACGCGACGGTGTTCGTGCGAACGTTCCAGGGCGACTTCGCGGCCGACTTCCCGATCCAGCTGCCCGAAGGGCAGAGCGCGCGCGAGGGCAGCAAGCGCTTCAACTTCACGCTCGGCAGCGGCAGCGCGCGCATCGAGCTGCAGTCGTTCAACGGCGACATCGTCCTGGCGCGCGCAAGGCGATCCTGACGCCTGAAGAGGCGCGGCGGATTCGGCGCGGCCAGACACCGGCTGCCGCGCCACCGGCACCTCCGGCTCCGCCCGCCCCCGGCAGCGCCCAAACCACCCAAGCCGCCGAAAGGGTTCGACGTGGCCGAACTCGCTGCAGGCCTCGTGATAGAAGTGCCCGAGATCGATCTGGACGTCGATTTCGATGTGGACTGGGAGCACGAAATGAACGAGCACTTCGACTCCCACGAGTTCGAACGGGAGTTCGAGCATCCCGATCCAACGCCATTGGTCGCCCCGGCGCCGCTTGGCCCGCTTGGAAAACTCGCACCACTTGCGCCCGCGCCAGCACCGACACCGGCCCCGTCCGCGCGAAGCGCCGACACTAAGGTCACCAGCGACCGACCGGCGCGGAGTGATCCGATATCATCCGCGCATGACCATCGTCGAGGCGTACTGCCGGAGTTCGATCGCGAGATGGGGCTCACGCGGCGCTTGCTGGAACGCGTCCCCGACTCGCAGTTCGACTGGAGGCCCCACGCCAAGAGCATGACGCTCGGGCAGGCTCGTCGAGCATCTGGCTCAACTGCCCGAGTGGGCCGCCATGACGCTGACCCAGGACGGCACCGAGATGGGGCCATCGGCAGCGAACCATGTGACGCCGGCAACACGATCCGCAGTGCTCGCTCTCTTCGATCAAAACGTGGCGAAGGCGCGCTCGGCGTTGCAGCGGACGGACGGATGCCGAATTGATGGCGCCGTGGACACTCACTTCTCAGGGCAAAGAAGTGTTCACGATGCCGAAGGCCGACGGTCCTGCGGACGTTCGTGCTGAATCACCTCGTCCATCACCGAGGGCAGCTGACGGTCTATCTGCGCCTGCAGGACATCGCCGTTGCCGTCGATCTACGGCCCGTTCGGGAGACGAGACAGCCCTAGCGGTCTCCACTCTCCAGTCCACGGTCACGGTGGGATCCGAAAGGCTTATACTCCGACCGGAGGGTTCCATGGCACGTCCAGCCGGATTCGGTTTCGCGCCGCGATTTCGCCCGCCTGTTTGCCGTCGGCGGGTCGGCCGCTCTCTTCAGTCACCCGGCGTGGGCGCAGTCCACACCGGCGTCGTATGCCAGCGGGTGGCGCAGGCGCCGGCGAACCGTTCTGGACGGCGGTTCGCGCGCAGTTCGTCATGCCGCCGGATCTGGCCGTGATGAACGCCGCGAATCTCTGTCCGGCCTCCGGCCCCGTGCTTGCGCGCGCTGACCCGCGAGACCGAGGACGTCGATCAAGAACCCGTCGCCGCAGAATCGCGCGCGGCTGTCCGGCGCCAAGGAAGACACGCGCAAGGCGCTCGCCGCGTTTCTGCGCGTGACGCCGGAAGAGATCGTCATCACGCGCAACACCAGCGAATCGAACAACCTCGTGTCGAACGGCCTGGACCTCAAGGCCGGCGACGAGGTCGTGATCTTCAGCGACAACCATCCCAGCAACAACCAGGCGTGGCTGGAAAAGTCGAAGCGGTTCGGGTTCACGGTGAGCGTCGTCGAGCAGAAGAACCCGCATCCCGGGCGCCGAGTACTACATCGACGCGTTCACCAAGGCGATGACGCGCACGGACCAAGGTCCTCGCCTTCACGCATTTCACCAACACCGTCGGCGACCTGTTCCCGGCCAAGGAGATCTGCGCGGCCGCTCGAATGCGCGCGGCGTGATGACGCTTGCTCGACGGCGCGCAGACGTTCGGGCTCGTTCGACGTCAATCTGCGCGAGATCGATCCCGACTTCTACTCGGGCAGCGCGCACAAGTGGCCGTGCGGCGCGCGCGAGTGCGGCGTGCTGTTCATCAACAGCCGCGTTCACGATCGCATCTGGCCCTCGTCGTACAGCGCCTACCCCGGCGCCGTCGGCATCTCGCGCCGGATGGAGATGTTCGGGCAGCGCGACGAAGCCACGATGATCGCGTTCGCCGAGGCGCTGGCGTTTCAGACCAAGGTTGGGCGAGCCGCGATCGAGCAGCGCTCGAAGGCGCTGGCGCAGCAGCTGCTGGCCGGTCTGCGCGAAGATCGACGGGTTCCGCAGTCTTCACGTCGACCGACCCGACGCGCAACGGGCGCCGTCGTCACCTTCGCGCCCGGGACGCTCGAGCCGCGCAAGCTGGTCGCGGCGCTCTACGAAAAGGACAAGATCGGCGTCACGACCGGCGGCGGCGCGGGCCGCAGCGGCATCCGCGTGTCACCGCACTTCTACAACACGCCGCAGGAGATTGACCGGCTGCTGGCGCGCGTTGACGCGGTATCAGAAAACCGGGGTGTGAGCGGAGACGTAGCCACGAAGAACACGAAGGTCACGAAGCAGGATTTTCAAAGGTCCCTTCGTGTCTTCGTGCCCTTCGTGGCTACGTGGTCTACTGCTGGGACGTCGCTCCCGTGCGCACGGTCGGGTACTTGATTCCCAGCTGATCCAGGTAGGTCGGGTACTTGCTCGGGTCGTAGTAGTACTTCTTCATCTCCGGACGGTACTTGTCGAGAATCGCCTTGTTCAGCCACGTGGGCGGCGGCGTGTCCTTGGCGATGAACGGGACGTATTTCTGGTCCTTGGTCTGCACGTTGGTGAAGTAGTCCCACGCCTGCTTCACCAGCTCGGGCTTCATCACGAGATCGAGGATCGTCATCGCCTGCACTTTGGCGCCCGGCGACCACGCCCTTGTGCGCGATCGGCGTCGCCATGGCAATGGCGCTGGACCAGTTGTGGCCGGGCAGCCCGGGAATGTTCGACGGGATAGCGCAGCGTCACCGTCGGCATGTTCCACGAGATGTCGCCGATGTCGTCGGAGCCGCCGCCGCGGTTGTCTTCGGCACGCACCGGCTGACCGAGCGCGTCGATCTTCATCGCCAGCCCGGGCTGCGTCGGCATTTCCCAGTTCCTTCTGCAGGGCTCGCGCCAGCGTCTGATCCGCCTCGCTCCAGGTCGGCAGCCCGACGCGCTTGATGTTCTCGTACATCGTCTCGGCGGTCGTCTTGTTGAAGTGCCGCGGCCAGGCGGTGCCGAGGATGCGCGAGGTCCACTTGGTGTTGGTCATCAGCGCCGCGCCTTCGGCCATCTTGTTGCCGATGTCCCACAGCTCCTTGATGTGCGGGTAGTCGATCTCACGGAAGTAGTACCAGACGCTCGCGTTGCGCGGGACGACGTTGGGCTGGTCGCCGCCGTTGGTGATGACGTAGTGCGAGCGCTGCGAAAGGCGCAGGTGCTCGCGGCGGTAGTTCCAGCCCGGCATTCATCAGCTCGACGGCGTCGAGCGCCGAGCGGCCGCGCCAGGGCGCGCCGGCGCTGTGCGCGGTCTCGCCTTCGAAGGTGTATTCGACCGACACCAGGCCGTTGCCGCCCGCGTCGCCCCAGGACACGCTCCAGGTTGTTGCCGACGTGCGTGAAGAGCGTGATGTCGACGTCCTTGAACAGCCCGTCGCGCACGAACCATGCCTTGGCGGCCACGAGCTCTTCGGCGACACCCGGCCACAGCAGCAGCGTGCCGGGAAGCTTCTCGCGCTCCATGATTTCCTTCACGGCGATCGCCGCGATGATGTTGAGCGGCATGCCGGAGTTGTGGCCCTCGCCGTGCCCGGGCGCGCCCGGGATGATCGGGTCGTGATACGCGACGCCCGGCTTCTGCGACGCCTGCGGAATGCCGTCGATGTCGGAGCCCGAGCGCGATCACCGGCTTGCCTGAGCCCCAGCGCGCGGCCCACGCCGTCGGAATGCCGGCGATCCCGCGCTCGACCTTGAAGCCGTTCTTCTCGAGGATCGTCGGTCAGATAGCGCGACGTCTCGATTTCCTGGAACCCGAGCTCGCCGAAGCTGAACACCGAGTCGACCATCTCCTGCGCCATCTTGGCGCGCGCCATCGACCTTGGTCGCGACTTCTTTCTTCAACGCGTCGAGACGTTCATCGCTGGGTCGGCTCTGCGCGTTGATGCGCGGCGCGACCAAGCGCGCCATGAGATGACGAGTGCGACTGCGAGCCATGCGCGAAACATGAGTCCTCCTACGGCACGACAAGCCGAGACCGACACGGACCTGAACGGTCTCAGCCAGCACGTCTGTCTGGCGAATGTCTTAGTCGAGCGTCGGATAATAGAGTCCAGGTTACAGTGATCGTCCGAGTACGTCCCGCTGCCGCGCTGGGCGGGCGGCCACAAGATGACGCTCTACGCGTGGGCCCGCCCGCGGCGGTTCGACCTTTGCCGACGCCGACACATGCGGTACTTCGACGTGGCGCCGGACGCGCGCGTGCATGGCGCACTGCCACTGGCAACCGACGCCAGCGTCGCATCCGACCCTGATCGTGCTGCACGGCCTCGAGGGATCGAGCGACGCGCACTACATGCGCGGCATCGCCGCCAAGGCGTGGGCGCGCGGCTTCAACGTGGTCCGGCTCAATCAGCGCAACTGCGGCGGCACCGAGCACCTGTCGCGCGGGCTCTATCACTCCGGGCTGACGGCCGACCCGCTGTTCGTGCTTCAACGAGCTGGTGCAGCGCGACGGTCTGACTCGCATTGCGTTCGCCGGCTACTCGCTTGGCGGCAACCTGGCGCTCAAGCTCGCCGGCGAGCTCGGTCCGAGGCGCACCGCGCGAGCTGATGGCCGTCTGCGGCGGTGTCGCCGGTCATCGAGCTCGAGGGCTGCGTGCGCGCCATCGAGCGGCGGGAGAACCTCGTCTACCAGTGGAACTTCGTGCCGCAACCTGCGGGCCCGCATGCGCCGCAAGGCGCGGGCGTTTCCCGGCGACTGGGACCTGCGCCGCTCCGGACGGATCTGGACGATTCGCGAGTTCGACGAGCGCTACACGGCGCCGCATCACGGCTTCGCGGGCGCCAGCGACTACTACTATCGCGCCAGCGCGATGCGCGTCATCGATCGCATCGCCATCCCCGCGCTCATCCTGACCGCCGCTGACGATCCGTTCGTTCCGCCGGAGCCGTTCCGCGATCCGAAGGTCGCGGGCAATCCGCAACATCACGACGATCGTGACGCACGCACGGCGGCCACTGCGGCTTCGTCAGCGCACCGAATGGCTACGATGGCTACTGGGCGGAGCAGATGATCGTGGACTTTGTTGCCGACACGTGGCACGAGCCTCACGAGATAAGACGCATCAGACGACACGAAGGGCACGAAGTCACGAAGATCAGGATCTGTTTCCGACTTCGTGACTCGGATTCCGTGGCTAGCGTTTCCATTTCCCTGCTTCCGCGTTTCCGTGATTTCATGTCTGTGTCTCTGTGTCTCTGAGGCTCGTCGGTTCGGCCGCGTTATCGTCTTGCGTCAGCCCGAGCTTCTCTCGCAGCATCCTGCCGAACATCGCGCCTTTCCCTTCGTCTTCGTGCTTGAAGTACACGAACACGTCCCTGCAGCGCGCGTTCAGATCGCGAACCGTGTCGGCCCACTCGCGTGATGTGGTCTTCGGTGTAGCCCTCGTCGCGCAGCCGCAGGTAGGCGTAGTCGGCCGTCGTCATGACCGGCGTCGATCGCTTCTCGCTGTCGGCGATGCACAAGCGCGAGGTTGCGGTCGCGGAGCCGCGCGTAGACCTCTTCGTCCAGCCACGACTCGTGCCGGAACTCGAACGCGCCGCAGACCCGCGGCGGCAGGACGCCGAGAAACTCGTCGAGGGCGGCGAGGTCCTTCTTGAAGTTCGGCGGGAGCTGAAACAGCAGCGCGCGCCAGCTGCGGCCCGAGCTCGGCGGCCGCCTCGCAGAACGCGCGCGCCGGATCGGCGACGTCGCGCAGCTTGCGATCGTGGGTGATGCGACGCGGCGCCTTCAGCGTGAAGCGAAACGACGACGGGACTTGCGCCGCCCAGCCGGTGACGAGCTTCGCTGTGGGCATCCGATAGAAGGTGTAGTTGATCTCGACCGTCGAGAAGCGGTCGGCGTAGTAGGGCAGCATCTTCGCCGCCGGAAGATCCGGCGGGTAGAAGCTGCCCTTCCATTCAGGATAGTTGTAGCCGGAGGTGCCGATGTGGATCACAGGACGAAAGTTACCAGTTACAGTGGCCAGTTCAACTCAGACCCCAGCAACGCGCGATGTCCGCCGACGCGCCGTTTGGAACTGAGGAACTTGTGCCTGTAACTGACCGCGCGAAGCGCGGCCCCTACCAGCGCGGTTCGCGCCGGCCGCCGCCCACCGCCGTAGCCACCGCCACCGCCTCGGCCACCGCCGCCGCCGCCGAAGTCGCCCGCTCGGCTTCGGACGAGCTTCGTTCACGACCAACGCACGACCGTCCATCTGGTACTGATGAAACTCAGTGATGGCCTTCTGAGCATCATCGTCTGACACCATCTCGACAAACGCAAATCCTCGCGCGCGGCCAGTCGCCTGGTCGCGCATGACGCGTACGTTGTCGACGGCTCCGGCGCGGCTGAAGAGCTCCGTCAGTTCCTCGTCCGTGCACTTGTAGGGAAGGTTGCCCACGTACAATCTGCGGCCCATCGCTGTCGAGACCCTCTCGCGCGCTGTTTCCGTCGACCCGTGATACGCCGGCGCGCGAGCGCCGTAACACCGGGAACCGCTCGCAACTGCTGTGGCTTGTCGGGGACTCGAAGGCTCCGAAACGCGCAGCCTGGCGGCGGGTGACGGGCGGAGTATATAGCAGAAAAGTTGCCAACGGCGGAGGGCCGCACAGAGCCCTCCGGGGCCGCATGCTAGAGTCGAGGGGATGTCCGGCTTGCGCGGCGCCGGTCCCGTGGCTGAGCCGTCCTGATCACGCTGCTGACGATCGCCTGTCAGCCTGGCCGAAGAAGCTCGTCGGTATGAGTTGCGCGGCCAAATCCTCGCGATCCGTCCCGAATCGCGGGAGGTCCT
The DNA here is from genome assembly GCA_963734095.1 of uncultured Acidobacteriota bacterium. Lineage (GTDB taxonomy): Bacteria > Acidobacteriota > Vicinamibacteria > Vicinamibacterales > UBA2999 > JACCSI01. The sequence continues at coordinate 26,576 of CAVTGK010000005.1, forward strand.
GATCAAGCACGGCGACATCAAGAGCTTCATGCCGGGCATGACGATGCCGTTCAAGGTCCGTGACGAGGAGCTGCTCAAGGGCAAGGCGCCGGGCGACCTGGTCACCGCACAGCTCATGGTTGGCGCCAACGAGGCCTGGCTCGCGACCCTCGAGAAGACCGGCACCGCGCCGCTCGACGAGCCGCCGCTACGATCCCGCCGGCGTCCTTCGTCACCCCGCTCCAACCCGGTGATGTCGTTCCCGACACCGCGCTCGACCGATCAAGACGGTCAGCCGTTGTCGCTGCCGCCTGGCGCGACTCGGCCGTCGGTCATCACCTTCATCTACGTCCGCTGCCCGTTGCCCGAGTTCTGTCCGCTGATGGATCGGCGCTTCGTCGAACTGCAGCGCAGCGATCCAGGTCGACATCCTCGACTCGCTGGCGAGCTCGACTGCTCTCGGTGAGCTTCGATCCCGGATCAACGACACGCCGGCGGCATTGACAGCCACACGCCCGGCAGCTGGGCGCCGATCCCGGCATCTGGCGGTTTGCAACCGCGCCCCGTGACGTCGTCGATCGGTTCGCGGCGACTTTCGGCGTCAACGTGATCCGCGAGCCGACAGGACCATCACCCACAACCTGCGCACCGCCGTGATCGACCCGGACGGACGCGTCGTTCGCATCCACGACGGCAACGAGTGGACGACCGCGCAGGTACTCGATGACCTCGAGCGTGCCGTCACCCGCTGAATTCACGCCGCGCGAGTGGCGCCTCGTCCAACAGCTCAATACTCCGAGGAAGGTGCAGCGGTGGCTGAATGCGCTGCCCTACAACACCGAGACCGACCGCGAAACGCTGCGCAGCTTTCGCGGGGTGATGCGGACCGGGCAAGCGCACTGCCTCGAAGCGGCGCTGGCCGCGGCGGTAATCCTCGAACAACACGGCTATCCGCCGCTCGTGATGAGCATCGAGTCGAAGGACTGGCTCGATCACGTCGTCTTCCTCTACCGCGAAGCGAGGTCGATGGGGCGCGATCGCGCGATCGCGCGATCCCGGCCTGCACGGCCGCAAGCCAGCGTTTCGATCCCCGCGCGACGTGGCCCTCAGCTACGTTGAGGCTACGTCGACTACACCGGCCGAGTTCGCGGCTACGGCGTGGCCAATCTTGGCGAGGCGCTGCCCGACTACGACTGGCGTTTCGCGCGGAACAACGTGTGGAAGGTCGAAAAGCTGCTGATCGACTGGCCGCATCGAAGAATCAGGACTTCGGACGCGCGGTTTCGCGCGCTGCGGAAGCGATACGTCGCATTTCGCGAACGGTACGGGCGAAAGCCGTGGCGCTACTATCGCGGCCGCGAACGCTGGCTGCCGTTGCCGGCGGAGTTTCATGAGCTGCAGTTTTCAGTTACCAGTTCAAGACGCCCTTTGAACTGGCAGAATGACAACGCGTCGCTACTTGATCTCGTCGAAAATCACCTCGACGTTCGTCAGGATCCGCGGGATCGGCTTGCCCTCCTTGTCCACCAGGGAGGCATAGCCCTTGTACTTGTCCGGCATCTTCCAGCTCTCGGCGATCTGACCGGGCGACTGGCCCGCTTTTTCCCTGCCTGGACGAACTGCGCGAACTCGGTGTTGAAGTCCGCGTATCCTTGAGGTCGGCCATCGTCATCACCGTGCTGTGCCCGGTGATGATCGACTCCACGCCTTTGACGCCGGCGTGAGCCTTTGCGAGCGTGTTGCCGATCTCGAGGCCGCTGCCGCCGTTGTTGGCGTCGAGCAGCGGGAGGTTCTTGCCCGAGAAAATGTCGCCCGCGTGCATCACCTTCAGGGACGGGAACACAATCCACGCATCGCCGTTGGTGTGACCACGACCGAAGTAGTAGAGATCCACTTGATCGTTGCCCTTGCCGATGGTCATCCGATCCTTGAACGTACGCTTCGGCAGGCCCACGCCCTTGTTGGCCTCGAAGATGTTGCTTGCGTTGGGCTGCGGCTTGAAGCCGGTCACGGGCTCGCATCGCCTTCATGTTGGCGCCGTGTTCTCGTGCGTCACGACGTCGACAGTCGCCGGGAAATCGACGTTGCCGCTGACGTGATCGCCGTGCGTATGGGTGTTGATGATGGTCGTCACCGGCTTGTTGGTCAGCTCCTTGATCTTGTCGAGAATCGGCTGACCCCATCCCGGGTTCTTCGTATCGACGACCACCACGCCATCGGTCGTGACGAACACGGCCGTGTTGCCCCCGCCGCCGCGCAGGACGAACAGGTTGTCGCGCAGCTTTTCGACTTCAACCACTCGTTGCGCCGGCGGATTGGCCGGCTGCTGATAGGCTGCGACCGCGGCCGACAGCCCGCCCACCACCACGAGCGTTGCCAGAACAATGACTCGTCTCACGCCGTCCTCCTGATCGTAGAGGCCACGGCAAAGCCGCGGCGCGGAGATTATATGCCCCCCGCCAACACGCGGGTGTCCGGTGAAGACCGGTCCGGTGGCCACCCGATAGGATGGGCGGACGCTCCGTCCTTCGAGGCTCTGGACATGAAGAAAGTCGTGCTTGGGCTGGCTCTCGATCCTGATCCTGGGCGGCATCGCGGTGGCAGTCCTGGCCCGGCACCGTGCTCACCGGTGAGAACGTTCGCGCCGCGGTCGCCTCACAACTGGCGTCAGCCACTCGGGCAGCCCGTCACGATCGGCGGTCTTGGGGCCTCGATCTATCCGCGAGTGACGATGGATCTGACTGATGTCACGATCGGCCAACCGGCGAGCATCCAACTGCAAAAGGCGCACGTCGGAACCAACCTTCGCGCATTGCTGTCGCGCCGTGTCGAGCACGCCGCCGTGCGGGTGGACGGGGCGATCATTCAGCTTCCACTGCCGAGCTTCGCAATCGGCACTGCACCGGCCGCAGGCCGAGCAGCCGTCAACGGCCAAGCCGCCCGTCGAGATCGCATCGATCGACGAGATCGTCCTGACCGACGTTGCGGTTGTCAGCGGTGGCCGCACCTTGAGGGGCGACATCGAGTTGGTTCCCCAAGGATCTGGTGTTCAGCTTCGCCGTGTTGCCCTCGCAGCGGACGAGACGAAGGTTGACATGACCGGCACGATCGAGTCGCTGGCGCCGATGAAGGGCCGTGTGGAAGCGCGCGCGACCGAGGTCAACTTCGATCGGCTCCTCGCGTTCTTCGGCGACTTTGCCGGAGCAACGACTCAGTCCGCCTCGTCAACATCTTCAGCGCCGTCTTCGAGCCCGGCGATCGCCGGCAGCCTGATATTTGATCTGACGCTCGGTCGGGCGACAACCGGCGCGCTGTCACTGAGCGACTTGCGAGCCACGGCCACCGTCAGCCCGGCGGCAGTCACGTTCTCACCTCTCGTGTTTACCATTTTCAAGGGACGCTACGAGGGCACCATGCACCTCTCGCTCGGCGACGCGCGGTTCCGGTGGCACGGGCGAGTAAACGGCATCGACACCGGCGAATTGATGGCCTTCGCCAAGTCCCCGAACACGATCAGTGGAACGCTGGCCGGGTCAGTGGCGCTCGAAGGCACTGGCCTCGAAATGGAGCAGGCGTTGCGAACGTCTCGTGGTACCGCTCGGGTCGATATCACCAATGGATCCATCGCCGGTCTCTCTCTCGTCCGCACGATCGTGCTCGCGACCTCTGGGCGTGGCGGCTATCTGGCGAGTGCCGAGACGGCGGCGGCATCGCGTGCGAGCAGCGGTGAGGCCGAACGCTTCTCCCGCCTTGGCGCAACGTTGTCGCTGGCCAATGGCGTGATTCGAACGAGCGATTTCGCCATGTCGTCAACTGACGTCGATCTCAACGGCGCTGGCGCCGTCACCATCGCGAACATGACGGCAAAGTTGCAGGGGCAAGTGCAGCTCTCCGAGGACCTCTCGAAGAAGAGCGGAACCGACCTCTATCGCTACACGCAGCAGGACGGTCGCGTCACACTTCCCGCGACGGTGAGTGGACCGCTGGCAAGCCTCTCAGTGCAAATCGACCTCGCGCAGGCGGCGTCACGCGCGCTTCGAAACCGCGCCACTGAAGAGATCAACAAGGCGATCGAACGCAACCTTCCGGGCGGCATTGGCGGTCTGTTTCCCAAGCGTCCGCCGAAGTGAGGCCATGCGACCCGGCGTGGTAGCCTGACGCCGATGCTCGCACGGCTGTTCCACACGTCACGCGTCCACGCCGCAGCTGCGACTGCCTTTACGGTCGCCTTGTGGGCGTTGCCGCATGGTCAAGCAGCCCAAGACACCGCGCCTTTCGATATCGTGCTTGCTGGCGGTCGCGTGATGGATCCCGAGTCCGGGCTCGACGCGATCCGCCACGTCGGCATCCGAGGCTCGCGCATCGATGCCGTGAGCGAGACGGCCCTCACAGGCAAGGTGGTCATCGACGCGTCCGGTCTGGTCGTCGCTCCCGGCTTCATCGATCCGCATGCGCACGCGCAGTCCCTCGAGGGCAATCGATTCCAGGCGCGTGACGGCGTCACGACGGCGCTCGAGCTCGAAAGCGGCGCCATGCCGATGGACGACTGGTATCGATCGCGAGAAGGGCAGGCACTGCTCAACTACGGCGCGACCGTCGGGCACATTTATTCACGAATCGCGGTCATGCACGAAAAGACGACGTGGGAGCAGATGCGAACGACGCGTCAAGACACATCAGTGGGTCAACCGGCGTGGGCGTATCGCAAGGCGTCGTCCGCCGAAGTGGACGCGATGATCGCACGACTCGACCGCGGGCTGACCGACGGTGCGCTGGGCATCGGGCTGGGCCCGGCTTATACGCCCGCCGCGGGGCGTGAGGAACTGCTCCGCGTCTTCGAGCTGGCGGCGCGACGTAAGGCGCTGGCGTTCATCCACATGCGATCCGCCGGCGAAGTCGAGCCGGGCGGCAGTCTTGATGCACTCCAGGAAGTGCTCGCCAACGTGGCCGCAACCGGCGCCTCGGTTCACATCGTGCACATCGGCAGCATGGGTTTGCGGCAGACGCCTCGTCTGCTCGCCATGATCGACGGCGCGCGGGCCCGCGGGCTCGACGTCTCGACCGAAGTCTACCCGTACACTGCCGCCTCGACCTACCTGCAGTCGGCGCTCTTCGATCCCGGTTGGCAGGAGCGCTTCGCGATTGGCTTTCAGGATGTGCAATGGGCCGCCACCGGCGAGCGCCTCACCGCCGACACGTTCGCACGGTACCGAAAGCAGGGCGGCTTCGTCGTCATCCACATGATCCCCGAGGCGTCGGTGCGGGCCGCGCTCGCGCACCCACACGTCATGATCGGAAGCGACGGAGTCCCGCTCACCAACGGCGGAGGGCATCCACGTGGCGTCGGCACCTATGCTCGCGTGCTCGGGTAACTACGTTCGCGAACAGAAGACGCTCGATTTGATGTCAGCCCTCCGCAAGATCAGTCTGATGGTGGCGCAGCGGCTCGAACCGTTCGTACCGGCAATGCGGACCAAGGGGCGAGTCAGGGTCGGCGCCGATGCCGACATCACGGTCTTCGACGCTTCACGGGTCATCGATCGCGCAACCTACGAGAAGCCGGCGCAGTTTTCCGAAGGGATTCGCCACGTGATCGTCGGCGGGACGTTCGTCGTTCGTGACGAGCAACTGGTGCCCAACGTCACGCCGGGCCGAGCGATACGTGCCGGCCGGCCGTAAGCGCGTTACTTGGTATCGAGTGAACCGCCCGTGTCACGAGGTGCGCGGCGGAGTGGCTCCTCTCGAGTGATCGCCATCGCCTGTTTGCGGCCGTCGTCCCTGGCGATTGTGTCGGCCAACAATTCCAGGCTCCGGCACGTCAGGATTTGCCCAAGCGTAACCGTCCGACCCAGATCGCGCAGCACCTGATTGGAAAGCCGCATCGCTGCAATCGAGTCGAGGCCCAACGCGGTGAAACCCACATCCAACCGAATGTCCGCTTCCGCATGGCCGGCGAGCTCAGCACATCGTTGCTGCAGATAGCGAGCGGCTTCTTCGGCCGTAATGTCCTTCTGTTCGTCGCGCCCCGAGCTTGGCCCGCGCTCACCTTCTCGCGGGCGAACGTTGGTCGAGTGACCACCGCCGACAACGGCATCGCGTGAGATTTGCCGCAGGCAGAAACCCTCGAGCACGGCGACGACGTGTCCAGTCGACGACAGGATCGTCAGATCGGCGATGACGTTCTCGGTCGTCAGCTCCCGGAGTCTGGCATGACACCACGCCTCGTCATGCGTTGCCCGGACGCCGCTCAGGATGAACGCATCGACCGAAAACGGTACGTATGTCACCCCGGTGGCTTCGAGGGCCGCCGCCGTCTCGATTTCGCCGCAACAATGAAGAGTCTGACATGCAGCTTCGATGAGACCAGGATGCAAGCGATATCGCGAACCATCGGTGACCGCGGATGGAGCTACCGCCCGGCATAAAGCCACGCGATCGCCCCGCCAAATCGATTCGATCCATCGGAAGCTCGAACCGGTGCCGCCGTGATTCGCCCAGATCTTTGTGTAGAACTCGGAGCCGCTCAACGGCTCGCCGCAAGTCGCCCGGACCGAGGCGAGTTCCCAGGGCGAGCATCGATTCGTGGTCGGTCGTGGCAAGCACGATCACGCCCACGGGCGACCAGGTGCGTGGTCCAGTCCTGCGCTGATTCCGCAGGCTCCCCGGCAAGTGCGCTGGTCAGTTCGATCGCCCAGCCCTGAGAGCTCGGGACGGAAGATGAGTTGCACATCGCGTTCGCAGCCGTCCGGCAACAGGAGTGGCCGTAGCAGATAGAGCGCCTCGAAGCGGAAGGGTCCGAGGCTGTTCGTGCCACCGCGGATGACATCGACAGCTTGAGCGAGCATCGCGAAATGCGACGCGCCAGGGGGAAGCGAGATCCCAAAGAGCCGGTGATCCGTCAGGTAGTGTGGGGCGGTCTGGCTGAATCGAACCTCGAAGCGGACCTCATCGGAGCCCGGTAGCCGGAGTCGCTCACCGAGGAGCGGATGGCCGCTCCCGTCGTGTCGCCGTGCGCATCACAGACCCGGTCTCCGTGAGCGTCCCTTGATACCAGTGGCGCGTTCGTTGAAACGGATACGCCGGCAACGGCACAGGCGGCTTCGGGTCACCGCCCTGAACCGCAAGCCAGTCGATACGAGCGCCCCGGACATAGAGCTGCCCGAGTGCGTCCATCAGTGAGGTCCAGTCCTGTTCGCCACGCCGCAATGTCGCAACCGTTTCCACCTGATGACTCGCGTCAACGTCGCGCACGAAATGCGACAGCACGTTTTCAGGCCCGATCTCGACCAGGACATCACATCCCGCGGTCATCAGCGACCGAATACCCGCGGAGAACTGCACCGTTTCTCGCGCGTGATCACTCCAGTAGGTTGGTTCGGTGAGCTCGGTCGTAGCCAATCGTCCAGACAGGTTGCTTATCAGCGGTATCGATGGAGATCGGAGACTGACCCGACCAAACAGGTCCGCCAGCGGCGCCAATGCCGGCTCCATCTGTGCGGAGTGAAACGCATGCGACACCGTCACCGATCGCGTGTGAATGCCATGGGTGCGTAGCTCGTTCTCCAGTCGTTCGATGGCGTCGGCAGCGCCCGAGAGGACGAGTTGCAGCGGCGAATTGATCGCAGCAATTGACACCTCACCGGCGAAGGGCGGCAGCACTTCATGAATCGTGTCGATGCTCGCCGCCACCGCCAGCATGCGGCCGGCGCCTGGCACGCGCTGCATGAGACGACCCCGTTCCGCTGTCAGTGCCAGCCCTTCTTCGAGCGAGAACACACCTGCCATGCAGGCCGCGGCGTACTCCCCAATGCTGTGGCCCATCACAATCTGAGGCCGGAGCCCCCACTGTCGCAACAACTCAGCCAGCGAATATTCCAACGCGAAGAGCGCAGGTTGCGCGTACTCGGTTCTGATCGATCAGCGATTCGTCCGCCACTCCAAACATCACGTCGAGCAACGAATGTTCGAGGCGGCCGCGGAGCAGGTCGTCGCAACGCTCGAGCAGGCGACGGAACGGCGGATTGACCTCAAACAACGCGCGCCCCATGCCCGCGTGCTGCGACCCCTGCCCAGTGAACAAGAACCCTATTGCCGGCTCGGTCGTCCCGTTGCCCTGCCATCGTCGGTATCCGGGGGGCGGCTCGCGACGGTTGGGCGAAGGCTCCACCCCGCCACGCTGCGCGAGCGCGTCCCGCAGGTCAGCCTGCGTGGAACAACGAATCGCCGTTCGATACGGGCGATGAGCGCGGTTTCGCTGTGTCGTTGCGGCAATGCTGGCCGGATCGGGACACGGCTGGGCGGTCACGAACAGTTGATAACGTGACTCGAGCATCTCGAGCGCGGCAGGCGTTGCTGCCGACAGCGTCACGAGAGACGTTCCGAATGACGGCGTCGAAGGCTCGGGCGTGCGGAGCTTCTTCGACGATGACGTGGCAGTTGGTGCCGCCAACCCCCAGAGAGGAGACGCCCGCCACACGACGCCCCCCGACCGGCATCCACGGCGTCAATCGATCGACCACATAGAACGGGCTCTTCTCGAGAGCGATCTCGGGATTCGGCGATCGGAAGTGGAGCGTCGCCGGAAGCTCGCGGTGCTTGAGCGAAAGGACAGTCTTGATCAGTCCGGCGACCCCGGCGGCGGTATCGACGTGCCCGATGTTCGTCTTGACCGAGCCGATGCCACAAAAGCCGTACCCGTTCGGTCGGCTCGCGTCGAAACGCCCGTTCAAGCGCGGTGAACTCGATCGGATCACCCACCGGCGTTCCGGTTCCATGGGCTTCGACATAGCTGATGTCCTGAGGGCGGACACCGGCATGATTCTGCGCCTGCACAATGCACGCGCACCTGGCCGTCGATGCTGGGCGCCGTAAAGCTCGCCTTGTTCGCACCATCGTTGTTGACCGCCCACCCGCGAATAACCGCGTCGATTCGATCGCCATCGATCGAGCGCCTGATCAAGTCGTTTGAGGACGACGGCACCGACACCATCGCTGAAGATCGTTCCGGACGCGTCGGCGTCAAACGCCCGGCAATGACCGTCACGGGAGTACATCCCGCCCGTCTCGTGGCGAGTCCCGCGCTTCTGTGGAAACGTCACCGCCACACCGCCGGCAATCGCAATGTCACATTGGCCGACCACGAGGGCCTGACACGCCTGGGCCACGGCGACTAGCGATGTCGAGCACGCGGTTTGAACATTGAGGCTCGGGCCCGTCAAACCAAACACAAATGACGTGCGCGTCGCGATCGAGTCGCGGTCGTTGCTGTTCAGCAGCTCGAGCGCATCGTCGCTCGATCCGGTCAGCAGCGCATCGACGCTCGCCTGACGCCCGCCGAGGATGTGCCAGAGATAGGTGCTCTCTCTGCCGCCGGCGAACACGCCAATCTGAACCTTGCGGTCGGGTCCTCAGATTCGCTCACGGGAATGCCCGCGTCCTCCAGCGCCTCGATGGACGCACTCCAGCCAGATTCGCTGCTGGGGGTCGAGCATCTGTGCCTGCCGCGGGGTCATCTTGAACAACGAGGCGTCGAACCGATCGACATCCGTCAGCAGCCCTCGTGCGAGGACGGCGCCGGGCGCGACGCTGCGAGTCGGCTATCGAGATCGCTCGATGGAAAAAACGTGATGCTCTCGCGAGCTCAAGCGCAGGTTCTCCCAGAACTCGTCGATGGTCGCGGCGCCCGGAAAGCGTCCAGCCATGCCGATGATGGCAATGCGGTGATCGCTCGACGCCGGTGGGATTGGACCGGCTCGCGGTGCCGCTGCGGCCGACCCGCGGGCGCGAGTGCACGCGAGAGCGCCCCAACCGTCGGATACTCGAACAACGTTGTGATGCGAATACGGTCGCCGTAGGTTGGCCGCAAACGACTGACGATTCGGGCGGCACGCAGGGAATCGCCGCCCAGCGCCAAGCAGCGAGTCGGTGACGCCGACTGGCTCGATCTCCAACACCTCCGACCACACCTGTGCGATCTGCTGCTCCTGATCCGTTCGCGGCGCCACGTATTCATTCGGCAGCGCCGGCCGCTCGCGGCCAGGCTTCGGGAGCCGCGTGGCGATCGACCTTGAGATCCTTCGTCAGCGGCAACCGCTCGAGGAACCTGAACGCTGAAGGAATCGCATGCTGGCCTCGACTCGTGTCGTCAAGAAATGGCGGAGATGGTCAACGCTGACATCCACTAACGGGTCTGCGCACGATATAGGCACACAGCCGGCGTTCGCTGCGCGCGATCAACGTAGTCGCGCACGACGGCCTGCCTGATGCCGCCGACGACGGTCAGGAGCCTTTCGATCTCGGCCGTGTCGACAAACTCGCCGGCAATGCGAACTCGCTGATCGAGGCGGCCGAGATGGATCAGGCATGCCGTCCTGCTGGAGACGACCAAGATCGCCCGTTCGGTAGCGACGCACACCGTCGCCGAGGTCTCGAACCGTTGGCCCGTCAGGCCCGGATCCCGCCAGTAACCGGTCGCCAGGTAGCGGCTCTCGACGACGATCTCTCCCGAGGCTGTCGGTCGGGACGTCGCGGCCGCTCTCGTCCAGGACGCGCACTTCAATGTCCGGAACGGCGTAGCCGATTGGTACCGGTTCGGCGGGATCGACGGTGGTCCGCGTGTCGATGAAGTATTGGCGAACCAATCCGCACTCGGTGGCGCCCAATCCGTTGACCAGCGTGCACGACGCCTGACAGTTGGCGTGGAAGTGCGCAACGTCGAGCCCCGAAACTCGATCACCTTCGAGCCGGACCAGGCGTAGTTCCGGAAACCGACCGACTGGGTCCGAGAGCACGCGAAAGATCGACGGAACGGCATGAAACACCGTGATCTGTGTGTCGCGAACCCAGTCAGACAACGACGGCGAGCCCGTCGCCCTGAAGATCGAACGGAGCCACGGTGGCGCCGTTCAGCAGTGCGCCGAACAGGGTGGAAACCGTGCCGCTGAAGCTCGGATTCTGGACGAGGCTCAGTCGGTCTCCCGGTGCGAATCGCAGCGTGTTCGTGTAGCGGAGGACGTTGTGCAGGACGCTGCGATGCGAATCGGCGACACCCTTGGGTGCGCCGGTGGAACCCGAGGTGTAGAAGATATAAGCGACCGCGTCGCCGCCGAGCGTCGCGGTGCGCGATCGCAGCCGTTCGGCTGTCCGTCATCACCGAAAACATCTCGCGCGGCAACGACCGGAAAGCCGCTGGGGAGAATCGTGCGGCCAAGGTCCAGGTACGACTCGGCGGCCAAGCAGCGCCGACGGGTCGAGGTCGTGGATCATCCGGCGCAAGATCGAAGCTGGCAGTCGGTGGTCGAGCGGTGCGTACGGCAAGCCGGCTTTGAGAACACCGAGCGTCCCGACGATCGATTCATAGCCTTGAGGGAATAGCAGCGCGACGGGCCGCGTGTCGTTTCCAATGGCCCGTCGCAGGCGATCAGCCGCACGATTGGCTGCGGCGTCCAGTTGCGCATAGGTCACGGCGCCGGACGGAAGCGCAACCGCAGGCGCGTTCGGCGACTTGCTCGCTTGATGCTCGAAGCGGCGCGTGATTGACTGATCGCAGTCGCCAGTGTCCACGCGCGCGAACGTTTCAGGTGCTCGCAGCGCGGTGCGCGCCCGGGTGTCGCTCATGACCGAGTGGTCCACACGACGTCCGCCCTAGAGGCGCTGCTGCAGCCGCCGCATGCCCCGGAGCCATCGATCGTAGTCGCCGGCCTTGCGTGTGAAGTACTCGGCGACTTCGGGGTGCGGGAGGATCAAAAAGCGTTCGGCCTCGAGGCCGCGATGACAGCCTCGGCGACCGCCTCCGGCTCGATCGCCGACTCGCCCAGGAGACTTCGCGCCATCGCGGAGGCGCCCTCCAGCATCGGCGTGCGCACGCCTTGCGGGCACAGACACGAGACTTTGAGACCGCGATCCCCGTACGTGATCGCCAGCCACTCCGCGAAAGCGACCGCCGCGTGCTTGGTGACCGCGTATGGCGCCGAGCCGATCTGCGTCAGCAGACCCGCCGCCGAGGCCGTTTGCAGCAGATAGCCTCCACCGCGCGGCAAGCATCGAGGGCAGCACGGCGCGCGCCGCGTAAACATGCGCCATGACGTTGACTTGCCAGAAGTCCTGCCAGCGCTCACTGTCCGTCTCCAAGCCGGCGTCGCCACCGCCAATGCCGGCGTTGGAGCAAAACAAATCGATTCGGCCGTGACGCTCGAGCACGGTCTGCACTGCTGTGGACGACATCCGTCGACACCGACGTCGGCAATCACGGCTGTGCCTGTCGACAACTCGTTGGCAACCTCGTGCGCGCGTCGGCATGTCGGTCGACCACGATGACCGCACGTGCGCCTTCTCGAGCGAATCGCCGGCACAACGCGCGGCCGATGCCGCTGCCGCCGCCGGTCACGACCACAACTTGATCACGAACGTTCATCGAGGACGACGATTATAAACGGGGTCGACGGGTTCTTCACGAAGGTTCTTCACGGGGGGTTCTTCACGGAGGTTCTTCACAAAGGTTCTCAGAGGTTCTCCAGAGGCTTCGCGCGGATGGACTCCGCGACGAACCGCCGTGCGAGAACCGAGCGTGGAGAACCACCGTCAAGAACCTCCATGAAGAACCGTCGTCAGTGATCCACCGACGGCTGATAAACTAAACGGGATCTGCGTGGAACGAATAGGCCGCTATCAAGATAACCCGCCTGCTCGGCGAAGGCGGAATGGGCGTCGTGTATGCCGCCACGACGACCGGCTCGATCGACCGGTCGCAATCAAGGTGATTCGTCCCGAAGCGTTGGCGGACGACGTCGCGCGCGAGCGATTTCGGCGTGAAGCGCGCGCCGCCGCACGCGTCAGCCATCCTCATATCTGTGCCTTGTACGAGTTCGATGAAGATGATGGGCAGCCGTTTCTGGTCATGGAACTGCTCGACGGCGAACCGCTGTCGGCACGCCTGGATCGCGGCCCGATTCCCGTGGCCGAAGCGCTGCCGATTGCCGACACGATGCTCGATGCGCTGGCGGCACTGCATCGGCGCGGCGTCGTCCATCGCGACCTCAAGCCGGCCAACGTCTTCCTGACGCCGCACGGGCTGAAGCTGCTCGACTTCGGCCTGGCCCAGCCGCTGTCGGGCGATGAACAGACTCGTCAGCTGTCGCTGACCGGTCGGAACGTCGTCGTCGGCACGCCGCAGTACATGGCGCCCGAGCAGTTGCTCGAGGGACGCGTTGACGAACGCGCCGACATTTTCGCGGCCGCAGCGTGGTGTACGAGATGCTGTCTGGCCGGTCGGCGTTCGCCGGGCCCACGCTGACGGCCATCCTCCACGCCGTCGGCTACATCGAACCGGCCGCGCTGACAAGGCTCGACCGGAGGTCGAGAAGATCGATCGCGTGCTGCGCCGGGCGATGGCCAAAGAACCCGGCGGACCGATTCGCCCGCGCCGAGCTGTTCGCTGCCGCGCTGCGCGATGCCGCTGGCGCGCGCCGGATCCGAAGCCCAACACGCCGCGGACGCAACGCACCCGGTTCGTCGCGCTGCCGCTTCGCGTGCTGCGCCCGGATCCCGAGACGGACTTCCTGGCGTTCAGCATTCCCGATGCGGTCTCGGTCGCGCTCGCGACGCTGGAATCGGTCATCGTCCGATCGCCGCAGGCGGCGACGACCACCGCTGACGTGCGAGCGCATCGGCCGCGACCTCGCGGTCGACGTCGTGCTGACGGGAACGATCTTGCGCGCCGGGCGGCCACGTCCGCGTCAGCGCGCAGCTGGCCGATGCGGAAGCCGGAACGCTGATCTGGTCGGACGTCGCGCAGGCGCCGATCGAGGATCTCTTCCAGCTGCAGGACACGCTGACGAGCCACATCGTGTCGTCGCTGTGCGCTGCCGTTGACGCCGCGCGATCGGCAGTCGCTCGATCGGCAGGCGCCGGCCAGCGCCGAGGCATACGAGCTGTATCTGCGCGCCAACGAGCTGGCCCGAAACCCTGACGCGCGTCGACGAGGCGCGCGAGCTCTACGAGCGAGCGCTCGAGATCGATCCCAACTACGCGCCGGCGTGGGCCGCGCTGGGCCGCACGCGCCGGGTGCTCGCCAAGTGGGGCGGGCAAGGCTGGCATCGGACTCCTGCCGCAGGCGGAGACGGCCTTTCATCGCGCCCTCGAGCTCGATCCCGATCTGTCGATCGCGCACGACCTGGCCGCCTACGTGGATGCCGAGCTGGGGCGCGCGCCGGAAGGCGATGGAGCGGCTCCTGCGTCGCGCGGCCACGCGGCGCACCGATACCGGCGTGCTGGCGGGACTGGTCACGACGTGCCGCTATGCGGGCCTGCTCGACGAGTCGAAGGCCGCGCACGCCGCGCGGTGATGCTCGACCCCGCGCGTCGACCAGCGTGGCCTGGACGCACTTCATGCTGGGCGAATACGACGCGGCCATCGAAGCCGAAACCGGAACGCCGCCCTACTGCGCCATCCTGTCGAAGCTGATCACCGGCGAGCTGACCGCGGACGGCTGCGCGAGACGAAGAAGCCAGAACGACCGCCATGGTGCGCGGCTGGCGGTCGGCGCCTATCGCGCGCGTTTCGAAGGGACGTGGACGAGAGCGTCAGCAAGCTCAACGAGCTTCAGGACTCGGGCTTCGCCGATCCCGAGGGCTGGTATATCTACGCGCTTCTCCTCGCTCGCGCCGGCGCGGCGACACACGCGCTCGACTTCCTGGCGCGCTCGGTTGATGGCGGCTACTGCTCGTACGACCGCGTTGATCAGTCGACCCGAGTGGTCGCTGCTGGCAGGACGAGCCGGCGTTCGACGGTCCTGGTCGAGCGAACGGCAGGCATGCTCGCGAACGCGCGCGCGCGATTCGAGAGCGCCCATGGCGCGGACGTGTTGTCGACCAGAGACTCCCCCTCGTCGAAGGGCTAGAGACGGCTGCCACCTGAGACCGGTCGACTGCGGCTCCGCCTCGCTCGCGCTAGTCGAGGTCGAACCCGCGCAGCGGCTTCGTCACCGGCTCCTTCTTCGCTTGCTTCAGCGCCTCTTCGAACCGCTTCGAAGCGCGTCGCCGCGCGTCTTCTCGTCCTGCACCGACTGCTCGAACAGCGCCTCGCGGCGCGCCGCCTGCTCGGCGAGGATGCGCTGCGCCTCGCTCAGCTCGGGACGATCGGGGTTGGGCGGCTCGCGATGCTCGATGATGCGGCCGAGGTTGATGTCGACGACGAGCACGGCGCTGCAGCACGGGCACGTCAGTTCGAGTTCACTCTTCAGCCGGGCCATGACGCGACAGGGTACACTGACACCGGCAATGGTGATGGCGCAAGACGGAAGCCGCGCACACGCGGACGCTGCGGGTCGTCACCTACAACATCCACCGCTGCCGGGGACTCGACGGCCGGACGCGCCCCGAGCGCATCGCCGCGGTGCTGGCGTCGATCGACGCCGACATCATCGCGCTGCAGGAAGTCGTCGGCGCCAGCCCGCTCAAGCCCGGGCCAGGCGGCCGAGATCGGCGCCGCGCTGGGCATGGGCTGGGTGATGGCGCCGACGCGGCATCTCCGCAACGCGCTCTTCGGCAACGTCGTCCTCAGCCACTTTCCCGGTCAAGCATCATCAGCAGTACGACCTGAGCTGGAAGACCTGCGAGCCGCGGCTGGCGCAGCGCGTCGACCTGCAGATCGGCGACGAGGACATCCTGCACTTCTACAACGTGCACCTCGGCACGGCGCTCCTCGAGCGCCGCGACCAGGCCAGACGCCTGGCCAGCGTCGTCCACGACCGCCGCGTGGCGGGCCCGAAGATCGTGCTCGGGCGATTTCAACGAGTGGGCGCGCGGCGCTGGCCACCGACGTCCTCGCCGAAAAGCTGCACAGCATCGATCTGCGCCAAGCACTGCAGCCGGCGGCGGACCTACCCCGGGTTCTTTCCGCTCGTCCACCTCGATCACATCTATTACGAGGGCGCCCGCGTCGAAGTCGACAAGGTCTGGCTGCCCAAGGACCGGCTGGCGATGATGGCGTCGGATCACCTGCCGCTGGTCGCCGACCTCGCATCCGCTTCTGAGCGCCGTCGGTGATCACTGAACCCGGCAGCCGCGCGGATGCGCGATTGACACCGCGCTAGCATACCATAGTGATATCACTTAGTATCATCAAGGAGGATTCTCGATGATTCGCGAACGCGAATACAACGGCCTGCCCGGCATCCCGGTCCTGCTCGCCCTGCTCGTCGTCGATGCCGGCCTGGTCTGGGCGCTCGTCACGGTCCATCCAGGCCGAGAACCCGGTCGGCATCTCGCTCGTCGGCGATCGGCCTGGCGCTCGTCACCTTCCTGATGTTCGGGCTCTTCATGGTGCAACCCGAACCAGGGCAAGGTGCTGCAGCTCTTCGGCGCAGTACCGCGGCACCGCGAAGGTGCAGGGGCTGCGCTGGGCCAACCCGCTCCTGATGAAGAAGGCGGTGTCGCTGCGCGTGCGCAACTTCGAGAGCTCGCGCCTGAAGGTCAACGACAACGAAGGCAACCCGATCGAGATCGCCGCGGTCGTCGTGTGGAAGGTCGTCGAAACCGCGGAGGCCGTCTTCGAAGTGGACGACTTCGAGAACTACGTGCACGTGCAGAGCGAATCGGCGCTGCGCAACCTGGCGACGAGCTATCCCTACGACGCGCACGACGAGCAGACTGGTCTCGCTGCGCGGCCACACCGTCGGCGGTCGCCGATCATCTGAAGCGCGAGATCCAGGAGCGGCTGTCGAAGGCCGGCGTGGAGGTCGATCGAAGCGCGCATCAGCCACCTGGCCTACGCGCCGGAGATCGCCGCCGCGATGCTGCAGCGCCAGCAGGCCGGCGCGATCATCGCCGCGCGTCAGCGCATCGTCGAAGGCGCCGTCGGCATGGTGGAAATGGCGCTCGGCATGCTGTCGCAGAAGTCGATCGTCGAGCTCGACGAAGAGCGCAAGGCGTCGATGGTCAGCAACCTGCTCGTCGTGCTGTGCGGCGAGCGCGGCGCGCAGCCGATCATCAACACCGGCACGATCTATCATATAGGAAGTCAGTGAGCCGAGCGGAAGGCCGTTCCTCCTTCGCATCGACCCGAAGCTGCTCGAAGCCGTGCAGCGGTGGGCGGACGACGACCTGCGCAGCCTGAACGCGCAGATCGAATTCCTCCTGCGCCGCGCGCTGCGCGAGGCCGGGCGGCTGAAGGAGCGGTGCGCACCAAGGAGCAGGAGCGCATCGCCTCGCGCCAAGACGCAACGGGCCGGTCGATGACCGGCCTGCACTGCGAATGGCTCGACCCTGAGTTCCGACGCTGATCTAGCCTTCTTCTTCGAACTCGCCGTCGACCAGCGGCCCGAGCCGCGTCGACGGGCGCAGCGCTTCGCGGTAGTCGTAGAGCGGCAGATCCTTACGTGCAGCGGATTGATGCAGCCCGGCGACGCGCTGATCGACGACGACGGTGACCGGGCTGCCCGGTCGTGCCTTCGCGAAACGCGAGGCGGCAACCGCAGGCGAGACGCGCGTGTTGAAAACCTTTCAGCATGGGCTGAAAGGATCATACTACAGCAGCGCCTTGATCTCTTTTTCGAAGACGGCCTTCGGCGCGATGCCGAGGTGCTTCTTGCAGACCTTGCCGTCGCGGCTGATGATGAACGACGCGGGGATGCCCCAGATCGGGCCGAACGCGTCCTGCACATCCTCGCGCCCGTCGCCGAGCAGAATCGGATAGTTCATCTTGTACTCGTTGGCGAACGCTCGCGCCTTCGGCGCTTCGTCGTCCACCGAGTAGCCGACGACGACGAGATCGTTCTTGTACGTGTTCTGCAGCTCCACGAAGCCCGGAATCTCGGCTTTGCACGGCCCGCACCACGTCGCCCAGAAGTTCAGCAGAATCACCTTGCCCTTGAACGAGGTCAGCGACACATCCTTGCCGTCGAGATCCTTGATCGTGAAATCGAGCTTGGCCGGCTTCGCGTTGGCCATGCACGCCGCGCCGCGCCTGCTCGTCCGTCGACCGCCGCGGCGTCCGGCGTCGTGCGACGCGACCGGCGCGATCGCCGTCGGCGCGGCGACGGCTCGGCTTCGACATCGTGCTGCCAGACGAACGGCACGCTGATCGCGAGCAGCGCGACATGACGGTGGCGGCCATCGCCGCCAGGCGCAGCTTGGAGCTTGGCTGATCCATAGGTCTATTGTGCCTCATCGACTGATAGGAGATATCTACGTCCGGCACGCCCGCGGCGCGGTTACGGCCGGTGCGGCTTACTGCCGCTACGTCTGGCTCTCGAGATAGCGCAGCAATCCGCGTCGAGCTCGTCCGCCGGGCACGCCGCGGGCGACGAGCGACGTAGGCGTTGCCGTTGGCGGTCCAGATGCGCTCGACGTGACCCAGCACCGCAGCTGCGGCCGGCGCGCGCTGCTCGCCCTGCGTCACGTACAGCGACACATCGTGATCGCCGGATGCGATACAGCAGGTGCGCGTGATCGCCAAGCCAGAACGGACAGCGCCGTGCCGCCACCAGCGTGATGCCGACCTCGGCGCTCGACGGCGGGCACCCGAACGTCCCATCCGTAGTCGTTCGGCGATACTGACGTTCGAGCTCGGCGGCGTCGGCCGCTCGCATCGGTCCCCAACTGCTCGACGACGAAGCAGCGCACGTGATCGATCGCCAGCTGCGCCGCAAAGAGCACGTTCGATTGCAGGCGGCACGAACTCGAGCGCCGTCACGACCATCGAGCACGAGCACGGCGGCCGCCGCGGCAAACGCGCGTCGAGCCGGCCGCGCCAGCCGAGCGACGGGCTGTGCTGCGGGCTGCAGCGAGGCGACGATGCGGGTCCGCAGCCCGGGTGGCGCCGGCGTCGTCAGCTGCGCGGCCCGCGCGCGGAGAATCACGCGCGCGCCGTCCGCTCGCTGGCAACCTGCGCCTGGCACGACGGCGCACGTCGCCAGATGGGCCTCGACCTGGCGGACTGCGTCCGGCGTGGCCTCGCCGTCCACGTACGGTGGCAGCAGCGACTCGATTCGGCGACACTCGGTCATCCCGGTCCTCGGTTCAGCGTCGTGGCGTCTCGGCTCCCTCACTCACGGCGGTGCAGCCACCAACTCGCGGCGCCGCCGTCAGCTCGCTGGACCAACTGCCGTGCGCCCCCGCGAGATGCGCGACATCACCGTGCCGACGGGAATCGTCCAGGACCTCGGCAATCTCCTGGTACGACAGCTCCTCGACGTCGCGCAGCCAGACCGCCTCGCGGAACGCTTCGGGCAGCGCGTCGAGCGCCGCCTGCAGTTCCGCGTCGAGCTCGGCGCGCAGCAGCAGCGTCTCCGGGCTCTCGGCGCGCGCCGCGTCCGCGCGTCGCTCGACCGTCTCGGCCGCCGCCTCGACGGCCTCGGAATCGAAATCGACGCGCGACCGCGCCTGATCCCGCCGGCGGTTGCGCCAGGTGTTATGCAGGATCGTGAACAGCCAGGCCTTCAGGTTGGTGCCCGGCGGTGAAGCGGGCCCGCGCGCGAAAGGCCTTGAGATACGTGTCCTGCACCAGGTCCTGGGCCCGGTCCGCGTCCCGCGTGAGCCGCAGGGCGGTCCCGTAGAGGGCGTCGAGCAGCGCGAGCGCCTCCGGCGGCGAATGCGTCGCTCTCGGGCGCCGAATCCAGCGCGGCGTCGGCCAAAAAGCATGGATGAGTGGCGCCGCTTCTCTGATAAACCCCGCGCGGCGCGGGTTATTCCCGACGGTCGACGTCCGTCCAGAGTATAGGACAACGGCGCCGGTCTGAATTTTGCTGGCGCGACATCGCCGATTCGTGGTCGCCGATCGCCGGCGGACTGGTGAGGTCGGCCACGCGCGACGCTGCTCGCACTCACGCTCGCAAGCCTCGCACCAGCGACGCACCCGAAGTAAGATGCCTGCCAGGAGTAGGTCATGAATATTTGCACGTCGGGCCGGTCTCTGTTCGGCGCCTCTGATCGTCATCGTTGCGGCGCTTGCCCTGCGCGGGCGGCGTCCAGCCGGCGGCGGCGCAGACCGAGTTTGTGCCGTACTTCGGCAAGAACCAGATCCGCTACGACAACTTCAAGTGGCAGATCTACACGACCGACCACTTCGAGATCTACTACTACCCCGAGATCGAGCCGCACCTCGAGAAGATCGCCGGCTATGCCGAGAGCGCGTATCAGCACGTCAGCTCCGAGCTGAAGCACGACCTCGCGTTCAAGGTGCCGCTGATTCTGTTCTCGACCGAGCAGCGAGTTCTGGCAGCAGAACGTCATCCCGGGCGCCGCCCAGGAAGGCGTCGGCGCGTTCGCCGAGCCGAGCCGCTACCGCATCGTGATGCCGATGGACGAGCCGTCCGACCTGCTCTATCGGCTCACCGTGCACGAGCTCACCCACCAGTTCCAGTACGACATCATCCCGACCTCGCTGATCCGCAACGAACATGCCGCTGTGGGTGTTCGAGGGCATGTCGGACTACATGACCGGCATCTGGCGCTCGATCGACCTGATGACCGTGCGCGACGCCGCGGTGGCCGACATCGTGCCGAAGATGTCCGAGCTGCAGGGCTACGGCAACTTCGGCAACGTGCGCATGATCTACAACCTCGGTCACGCCGCGTTCGAGTTCATCGAGGCGCGCTGGGGCAAGGAAGGCGTCCGGCAGTTCGTCTTCTCGCTGCGCAAGAGCGTCATCGGCGGCGGCGACAACGCCTTCAAGGAAGCGTTCGACATGGAAGCCGACGAATGGGATCAGCAGTTCGACCGCTACCTCAAGGAGCGCTTCAAGCCGTTCCGCGACAAGGAGCGGCCGGCCGACTACGGCCGCGACCTGGCGCCCAACCCGGAGAAGACGCGGTTCTCCGACGTGCTGTCGATCGAGCCGTCGCCGTCGGGCGATCTGATCGCCGCGATGACCGGCAACCGCCGCGACCGCGAGCTCGACATCGTGCTGCTCTCGACCAAGGACGGCCAGGTGATCCGCAACCTGACCAGCGGCTTCGATCAGAACCTCGGGCTTCGAGTACATCCCGACGCCCGGCATGCGCTTCAACACGGTGCCGTGGATGTCGTGGTCGCCGCAGGGCGATCGGCTCGCCTACTTCGTCCGCACCGAAAAGGACCGCTCGCTGCTGCTGCAGAACGTCGATCTCGCGCAAGGTCGAGGTGCGCATCCCGATGACGACGGTCGACTCGCCCGAGTCGCCGGACATCTCGCCCGACGGCAAGCTCGTCGCGTTCTCGGCGGCCGCGCGGGCATCATCAACGACATCTTCACGATCAATCTCGACGACCAAGGAGATCGTCAACCTCACGAAGGACGAGTTCGCCGACTACGCGCCGACCTGGGCGCCGGACGGCAAGTCGATCGTCTTCCTCAAGCGCGTGAGCGGCAACGAGAAGCTGTTCCGCCTCGATCTCGCATCGGGCAAGGCGACGCAGCTCACCTTCGGCACGCACGACGAAGGCGGCGCGCAGTTCCTCGACGCCGACACGCTGGTGTTCACGTCGACGGCGACCGATCCGGCCAAGCCGATCGATCCCGACGTCGCCAAGAACGGCACCATTCACAACGTCTGGACGCTCAACCTGAAGACCGGCGAGCTGCAGCAGTACACCGACGCGCTGGCCGGCAACTTCTCGCCGGTCGTCCTCCGCGACGGCATCGGCGACGCCGCGCATCGCGTTCGTCACCTACTACAAGGGCGACTACGGCCTGCACACGCTCGACCGCAAGGAGCCGCTCGCCAAGGCGGCGACCGCCGACTTCGGCGCGCCCGGGCCCGGTCATCGACTTCCAGGCGCCGATGACCCACACGCTCGTCGCCGAGAACAAGAAGAAGAAGGGCAAGTTCGAGAAGATGTTCCTCGACGGCCGCCCGCCGGTCGCCCTCGGCGTCACCAGCGGCGGCGACTTCTTCGGCGGCACGCAGATCTCGTTCACCGACGTGCTCGGCGATCAGCAGTTCAACATGTTCGCGGCGTCGGTCTCGCAGTACCGCACGATGTCGCTCAGCTACATGAACCTCGAGCGGCGGCTTCCAGTGGGCGGTGCAGGGCTACTCGCAGACGCAGTTCTTCTACGGGCGCTCGAAGGCGCTCTTCTACGACCCGGCGTTCAGCGGTCTCATCGATCGCGATCTCGCGGTCGCGACGCGGACGCTCCGCGGCGGCACGGCGTTCGGCATCTACCCGTTCAACCGCTACCGCCGCGTCGAGTTCTACGGCGGGCTCGTCGAACTACCACGAGCAGTTCGACAACCCGGGCCTCGAGGACACTCTCAGACGAGTACCAGCAGGAGCAATTCGGCCAGCACGCTGTTCAACAACGGCACCATGATGCCGCTCGGCGTCACGTTCATCCAGGAGACGACGGTCTTCCGCGAGTTCGGGCCGCTCGCCGGCAGCACGATGCGCGTCAACTACGAGAGCGCGCCGAAGATCGGCGAGCTCGCTGTCGCGCCAGACCATCGATGTCGACGCCCGCAAGTATCTCCGCCTCGGTGGCAGCGGACTGCTCGCGCTGCGCGCGAAGGGCTTCCACAGCTGGGGCGAGAATCCCGAGCTTCATGTATTTCGGCGGCAACTCCGAGATGCGCGGCTACGACTACCTGTCGTTCGTCGGGCAGGACGCGTTCTTCCTGAACGCCGAACTGCGCTTCCCGCTGATCGAGGCGATGGCGACGCCGATCGGCATTCTCGGCGGCATTCGCGGCACGTTCTTCGCCAACATGGGCGGCGCGAGCTGGGACGACCAGGCCGTTCAAGGTCTGGACCAACGACACGTCGATCGAAACGCCGATCATCGGCACGCCAGATCGTCTGGCGAACCAGGTCATCGTCCCGGTCTACGGACCGCCGCGCGTGATCAGCGGCTTCCGTCTGCGTCGACGCGCGCGCGTCCTACGGCATCAGCCTGCAGACCTTCGCGCTCGGCTTCCCCGTCCACTTCGACTGGTCGTGGAAGACGCTCTTCAACAAGGACTGGGAAGACGTCGTCTTCGCCCTGGCAGGGCGGCAGCGACGAGTTCCGCAAGCCGAAGTTCACGATGTGGATCGGGTACGACTTCTAGACGCTCGTCGAGGTCTCACGAAGCTGCACAGTTCAAGGGCGTCACGTTCACGACGAATCGTCAGGGCCTGCGTTGAACTGGTCACTGAACTGACCGCTACGCTGCCGCTCTGTCTTTCTCGCGAGCCGCTCCGCTCGCCGCGCCTGCGCCTGCCGACTACGCTCCTCGTCCTCCGGGCTTTCGATCAGCAGCGGCGGCACCGCTTCGGCTTGCCCTCGTGCGTCGAGCGACACGAACGTCAGATACGCATGGCTGGTCAGCTTGCGCTCGCCGGTCGTGATGCTCTCCGAGAACACTTCGACCTCGACTTCCAGCGACGTCCGGAACGTCGCGGTGACCCGCGACTTCAGGATGATCATGTCGCCGACTTTGATCGGGTGCAGGAAGTCGAGGCTATCGACCCCGGCCGTCAGCGCCAGCGCGTTGGTGTGGCGATGACAGGCGATCGCGCCGGTGATGTCGATCAGATGCATCACCGTGCCGCCGAGGATGTAGCCGAGAGGATTGGAATCGTTGGGAAGGACGACCTGGACGGTCTCGGTGGCGGAATCCTGCCAGCGCTTCGGGGACGACTGCATCGCGCAGTTACCAGTTACCAGTTGCCAGTTCAAAGAGCGCAGCGCGCTGCAGCTCGAACAGCACTAGGCGCCCTTTGAACTGACGAACTGGTAACTGGAAACTGGTCGCGATCGCTAGTTCCCCGCCTTCGACATCCGCAGCTCGCTGCGCTCGAGATCGAGCGACACGCGATACGGGCTCAGGAACTTGTGCCCGACGATGCCGCCGACTTCGAAGCCGAGCAGCACGCTGGGCGCGCGCAGGTTGAGCACGACGACCGAGAAGTTCGGGTAGGCGATGTCGTTGAACTTGAGGTTCACGCCCGGCAGCAGGAACGCGTCGCGGTCCCAGCCGGACGTGCCGTAGACCTTCAACGCGATCTTGCGCGACGGCTGCGCGTTGAGCGCTTCGGCCGTGGCCGTGCTGATCGAAATCACTTCGCCGCCCGTGTCGACGACGAAGTAGGTCGGGATGCGTGTCGTTGATCAGGCCGCGCACCATCGCCAGGCGATGATGCCGCATCGCGCAGGCTGAACTCGGCGCTCTCTTCCGGCAGCGTTGTGGCCGATCGTGAGCTTGCGCGTGGCGTAGTCGATCGTCATCGACAGGCCGAGCGCCAGCGGCGAGAAGCTTTCGGTCTCGCGCTTCGGGATGCCGCGCAGCGCCGGCGCCTTGATCAGCACGGGCACGTTCTCCAGCTTGAGCGTGCCGATCTCGAACGTGTCGATGCGGCCGAGCTGCAGGCCGCGCAGGCCGACTTCGCCGACGCCGGCGCTCAGCGTGTAGGTGATCGGCCGCACGTTCGCCGACGAGGCCGTCTGCCGCGAGATGGTGGTCTGCTCGGAGCCGGTGTCGAGCACGAAGTCCTGCCAGCGGCCGCCGTTGACGCGCGGCCTTGACGATGACCTTGTCGTCGATGACGCTGAAGTCCACGGTGTGCAGACGTCTCGGCGACCGCCTCGTCGATGCGAATGCGGCTCCTTCTCGCCGAACGACTTGAGGAAGCGCACCTGCGACCGCGACCACGCCGCCTTGTCGCTGCGATCCTTGTTGGGCAGCAGGTTGATGTAGTTGTTGTAGGCGGCGGCCGCCTGCTCGTAGCGGCGCATGCGCTCGTAGATCGCGCCGACCGTGTGATGGAGCTCGCCGTCGCGCGGCGACGGCTTGAGCGCGGCCTGCGCCTCGATCATGCGCGTCCTCGAGCTTCGATTGCGAGGCCAGCGCGCGCGCCAGCCCGTGGCGCGCGCGCGACGACTCCGGGGCGAGCGCCAGCGCATCGCGCCAGCCCGCTTCGGCTTCGTCGAACAGCCCGGCCGACCAGATGGCGTCGGCGTACGCGGACAGCGCTTCGGGGTTGCGCGGCGCCAGCGTCCTCGGAGCGATGCGGCTTCGCGCTGCGCCTCCTGGAACTGCCCAATCCGCAGCGCGGTGCGGACAAAGCCGATCCGCGCGGTCAGCGCGAGCGACCCGTCGGTCGGCTCGACCGCCTTCCGGTAGGCCTCGAGCGCTTCCGCAAAGCGCGTCTCTTCGAACAGCAGGTTCGCGAGCTGCAGCTGCAGTTCCGCGTCGTCGCGAGACGACGAGGCGTGGGGCAGCGACCAGGAGCGCCGCGCACGCTGCGATTGCCAGGGCAAGACACCGGAAGGTAGCCATCGCAACACCTCTCCCGAAGCGAACCGGTGGCGCCACCTCCACCCCACCACGTGAGACTCCGTGTGGCGCAGACCCGGTGACCGTCCGCAAGGTGCCCGATTCTAACTTACTTCTGGAAGTGCTTGGCGTTGATCTCGATATAGCTCTTCCACTTGTCCGGGCACCTCGTCGAGCGCAAAAATGGCCTCGACCGGGCAGGCCGGCACACAGGCGCCGCAGTCGATGCATTCGTCGGGGTGGATGTAGAGCATGTGTTTCCGCCTCGAAGTCGGCCTCGTCCTTGCGCGGGTGGATGCAGTCCACCGGGCAGACGTCCACGCACGCGGAGTCCTTCGTGCCAATGCAAGGTTCAGTGATGATGTAGGCCATAAATCTCTTCGTTGAACGACCTCAGCTCGCGTGCTCGAGCGCGGGCGGCGGAAGGTATCCGCAGCCGCATCGAGATCCGCCGCGCCAAGTCCCAGGCGCCTTTGTGGTGCTCGGTCAGAATCGGGCGATCGTCCGGACCCGTGGCCGAAGAGCCCGACACGCGCGACTTCGCGGCCGGTGTAGTCGTGGACCGGCGCGCAGGTGCAAAACAGCCGCTGCATGCGCGTCGGGCTCGACCGGCGGCGGCCCAAGCCGCACCAGTCGGCGCTCCGCCTCGCGCCACATCCTCGGCCGTCGACCAGCCGCAGGCAGCTCAGGCGCCGCGTCGCCTGCCGCGGCGAAAAATAGAGCGCGCAGTGGCCCGGCATCTCCTTGCCGTAGACCGTGTGCATCGCCACCTCGTCGGGCCCGGAGCTCCAGAGATACGTCACTTCGCCGGCGTCCGGAATGGCGATGAACCCGCGATGGGTGGTGCGCAGGATGTATCCGCGCATGATGGGATACGCGTGAAGCCGCACCTCCGAGCGACCGAGCGAGCGGAAGCTCAGATCGAGCATCTTCAGCGTCAGCGCGTAGCGCTGCGTCTCGTCGTCCTGCCGGACGTAGCCGCGCCGCTTCAGGAGCCCGAGGAGCCGATGCACGGTCGGCGGCGGCTGGCGCAGCGCGCGCGCGAGATCCGACACGCTCATGCCCCGCGGGCTGCCGCTCAGCACCTCGCAGACTTCGAGCGCCTTGTCGACCGAGGTCATGGCCAGGACTGTGCAGTGTTGCGGGCGTTGCGTTCCACGATATGGAATGACGTTTCGCAGATCTGACTGTAGCGACGGACGTCTGGTACTGTCAAGTGTCGAACAGTTGACGCCCGGCACTGCTGACCATACGATCGGCGACGGCCGTGCAATCGAGGCCCTGACCCCAGGGCAACTTCCAGCGACGCGCTGAACGAACGCGTAGCGGAGATTCGTGTCGATCCACCTGATCGGCCAGACGCTCGGCCAATACCGCATCGTCGAGCAGCTCGGCGCTGGCGGGATGGGCGTGGTCTACAAGGCGCAGGATGTCCGCCTCGGCCGGCTCGTCGCGCTCAAGGTCCTGCCGCAAACCAGTGCGGACGATCAAGAGGAAGCGATCGAGCGCTTCCGCCGCGAGGCGCGGACCGCGTCGAGCCTCAATCACCCGAACATCTGCACGATCTACAGCTTCGACGATCATCAGGGGCAGCTCTATCTCGCGATGGAGCTGCTCGAAGGCGAGACACTCGACCGGAAGCTCGCCGGCCGCGCCCTCGACCTGAGCACGATTCTCGAACTGGGGTCGCAGATCGCCGACGCGCTCGATGCGGCGCATTCCGAAGGCATCCTTCATCGCGACATCAAGCCGGCCAACATTTTCTTGACCCGTCGCGGCCAGGTGAAGGTGCTGGACTTTGGTCTGGCGAAGCTCGCGCCGGGCAACAACCGCAGGCGCGACGATTCGCAGCCGCAGCTCACCGAGCAGTTCACGAGCATGGCGGGGACGACGGTCGGGCACCGTCGCCTACATGTCGCCCGAGCAGGCGCGCGGCGAGGACGTGGATCCGCGCACCGATCTGTTCTCGTTCGGCGTGGTGCTGTACGAGATGGCGACGGGGCGGCAGAGCTTTGCCGGCGGAACGACGGCTGTCGTCTTCGACGGCATTCTCAATCGCGACCCGATGCCGCCGAGCACGATCAACCACGCGATCCCCGCGGAGCTCGATCGGATCATCTCGAAGGCGCTCGAGAAGGATCGTGGGCTGCGCTATCAATCGGCCGCCGACATGCGCGCGGACTTGCAGCGGCTGCGTCGTGATTCTGGCAGCAGGCGCGTCACGACGCCGATCCTGCAACCGACGCCGGCAGCGCGGCACCTCGGTCTCGCCTCCCGCATTTGACGGGCTCCCGCCGGCCGACCCCTCGTCGGCCCAGACGGTGTTTCTCCCGCAACGCCGGTTCGTCGGCCAGCGCGCAGACTGCGTACACGCCGCCGTACACGCCGCCGCCGTCGAATACGCCGCGGCGCCAGCCAGCACCGTCGCGGCCCCGCCGTGGCCCAGTGGCACCAAGCGCGCAGCGGCTGGTCGCCGATGATGCTGGCGGCGGCGGCGATCTTTCTGGTCGCGTTGATGGTGATGATTGGCTACGCGATGCTGCTCCTGCCAGCCATGCGTGGTCGGATTGACGTAGCCGACACGGGCGGCAGAACTCCGCCAGCACCGCAAGAGGTACTCAATTCACCAAATCCGCCGCTCTCAGCCGCTCCTTCGGCGGTCCTGGCCGCGCGGCCGACAACGGCGGCGACGCCCGGCGCTGCTGCCGCGAGCCCAGCGAATGCGACCGCGGCGAAACCGGTCGCGGCTGCCGCGAGCCCGCACGAGTGCGACCACGGCGAAACCGGTGCCGGCCAAGAGCCCAGCGAGTGGCGCACCGCGGACGCGGTCGCAACGCGAACGCCTCGAAGCGGCTCGGGCCAAGGTCGCCGCCAATCAACTCGATGCCGCGCTGGCCGACCTTCGGCAGATCATGGCTGAGTTCCCGGGTCACTGCCGCGGCGATCGGGGCGTCGTATATGTCGGCTGAGATCCTCGAGAAGCTTGGCCGCGATGGACGAAGCGATCGCCGCGCACGAAGAGTTCGTCCGAGCGCAACGCCAGTGATTCGCGCGCCGCGGCGAGCCGTTCAGCGCACGGTGGAGCTCATCGCGCGCTCGCGTCGGCCGAACCGCGAGGCCGTCGCGCGTGACATGCTGTCGCAGGTGATCGCGCAACTACCCAAGAACACCGCAGGCCCTGCAGGCGCTGCTGATCCGAGATGAAGACGGATACCGACGGCGTCAGCGCGAATTGGATCCGGTGCTCGGCATCCAAGTACCGGCCGTGTTGCCGACGTTGCGCAGCCTGACCGAGCAGTTTCCGACGCATCCGACGTCGATGATTGCGTTCAACCGGCTGGCCGGCTTCTACGAAGACCTGGATCAGTACCAACGCGCAGGCGCAGGCGCTGGCCGATCTGGGCGCGAACTTCCCCGAACAACCCGTACGATTCCTGGTATCGCCTCGGCGAGTTGTACGAGCGCCGACTGAAGGATCCGGCACGCGCGCGCGAGGCCTACGCGAAGGTCCCGCCGACGAGCTCGTCGCGCGTATCGTGACGCGCAGCGGAAATGCTGGAGAATCGAGTAACGAGCACTGCCGCGAGAGCGAGCGCCACGCGTCTAGCCGCGCGTCGCGCGGCTATCGCGATCTCGATCGTCCCGGTGATCACATCGATCGAGATCACGGGCTCACCTTTCCCGAGCGTCGCCTCGCCCCAGCGCGGTCCCCAGGTGTCCTTCATCTGCAGCGGAATATCAGACTTGATCGAGCCGTTCAGCGCGAGCGCCAGGATGCGCGCGTCGACGGGCTTCTCGGCAAGGGTCAGTCGCACGTCGCCGTTGAATGCGCGCAGTCGCAGCAAGCCCTGCGGCGTCAGTCGCATCTGATCGGCGATGACGTCGCCGATCCCGGTCTCGAGCCGGACCTCGCCCTGCAGTTCGACAGCCTCGATCGGCCCACGCCGGACGTCTGCCGTGATGGAGCCGCTGAAGCCGTTCAGCGAAAAGCGGCCTTCGACGATTTGCACGCGAACGCACGACGGCATGCCTCGGGCACCCGGATCGTCACATCGGTTCGCAGTGCCGGATCGGTGGCGTTCTCGGCCTGCACGGCTCGAACCCGAATCTCGGACTCCGACTCGTCGATCTGAACCGGGATTCGATTCAGGGCGGCGGCATCCGGCGCATGGCGGACGATCTCGATGACGGCATCTGCCGCCGGATGCACCTCGATTCGGACTTGACCAATGGTGATTTCGAGGCTGATGGCGCGGCCCGGCGGGCAGCGGCAGCGTCCGCGCCACGCCGGTCTGCCTCGGCATGGCCAGACACGGGCTCAGCAGGACGACCACGGCGATGGCGCAGCGGAATTCCACGAGCCGTAACGGCGAGGATTATACTTTCAGCTTCCATGTATCGAGTCCGCGTGCGCTCGTCGATCTCGATGCGTGGCTGGGCCGCATCGCGACCGCCGACGGCGCAGGGCTTGCCCACCGAGCCCGTCAGCCTCGGCGATGGCCGCATGGTGATTGGTGCCGAGGTCTCCGCGACGATGGCGAGCGAGGATCCGGGCTTTTTCAACTACACGGATTACGAATACAGCGCCTTGCGCAATTTTCGCCTGGGCGTTACGGCGCAAGTGCGCGCGAGTCGACGCTTGCAGTTTCTCGGCGAAGTGCGGGTGGATCATGGCGATCGACTTGCAGCCATTTGCGCTGTTCGCCCGCATCCGGCCGTGGCCCGAGCGACAATCTCGATATTCAGGTCGGTCGCATTCCGCCGACGTTCGGCGCCTTCGGTCGCGGGCATCTACGGGACCTCGAACATGCTGATCGGCACACCACTCGCCTATCAATATCTGACGTCGTTGCGACCCGACGCGTTGCCGGCGGTGCCCGAAGATCTGGTTCGCATGCGCGGCCGCGGGTGGCTCGCCAACTACCCGTTCGGCAACACCGCCGCCGATCGCGGGCTGCCGCTCATCAACGGCTTTCGCTGGGACACCGGCGTCCAGGTCCACGGCGTCAACGGACTCGTCGAATGGACCGGCGCGATCACGACCGGATCGCTTTCCAATCCGCGTGTCGGCGACGACAATGGCGGACGGCAGCTCGCCGGTCGCGCCGTCGCTCAGACCAGCCGCGGCCCTGGCGCTGGGCGTCTCGCTGTCGCGCGGCGCGTTCCTGAGCCGAAGTCTCGAACCCGTCCTCGCTGAGGGGATGGAGGTCGAAGACGCCGTCCAGCAGGCGGTCGGCGTCGATGCCGAGTACTCGGAGGGGCGCTTCCTCGGACGCAGCTGAGCTGATCTGGTCGCGATGGACGCTTGCCAATGCCGCAACGTGCGGCAGCAGACGCAGACTCGATGCCATGTCCCTGCTGGCCGAAGCGCGCTATCGCATCTTCCCGGGCGTGCACATCGCCGGCCGCGCCGAGCGGCTCGGGCTTCAGCCGACTTCAGACGACCGCTGGCCCGATGGACTGGGATGCTGCGGTGCGACGGTTCGAAGTCGGCGCGAGCTACGCCATCATCCGCAACGTGATCGTCAAGGCGTCGTGGCAGCGCAACCTGCGCGACGGCGGCCGTGTGCAGCGCGACAGCCTTGGCGCGCTGCAGGCCGTGTACTGGTTCTGAGCGCATGCGGACGATCCTGCTCATCGTTGCCTGGCTGCTTCGGCGGCGCCGTGCTCGGACCCGCTCCAGCTGCTGAACGTCGAAGAGCGCGTCGATCAGGCTGCGCTGCGACCACAGACACCGGTGCCATCCGTGGACGGCTCGACATCCGCCGGATCGCCCGTCCGACTGAGCGCCGGCCCGAGGTCGCCGAGTCGGGCAGCGCCGCGCGTTCGCGAATCACAGGATCTGCGCCGCGGGGTCATCTACCTCGAGACGGCGCCGCGCGGCGCGTTCGAAGAACGCGAGCCGGGCCGCGCCATCCTCGACCAGCGAAACGAAACGTTCGTCCCGCACGTGCTGGCGGTCATGGTCGGAACCGTCGTGGACTTCCCCAACAGCGACCAGCACGTACCACAACGTGTTTTCGCTGTCGAAAGCCCAAGCGGTTCGATCTGGGCCGCTACGCCGCCGGGCGCTCCAAGAGCGTCCGCTTCGATACGCGCCTGGTGTCGTTCGGGTGTTTTGCGACATCCACTCGCACATGAACGCCTTCGTGCTGGTCTTCAGCCATCCCGTTCTTCGACGTCACGGAGCCGGATGGCCGCTTTCGAATCGACAATGTCCCGCCGGGCACCTACACCGTCGTCGGGTGGTATGAGGGCGAAGCGCAGACCTCGCGGTCGGTGACGGTGACCGGCCGAACGCGGTCGTCGACGTCGAGATGGTCGTGCCGTGAGCGCCGCGCCCGGCGAGCGCTCCGCTGACATGCCGACGTCGGCGGCGCGCGCGCCCTTGTCATCGCTGACCAACCGCATCTTTCTCGCGAGCACCCTGCTCGCCACGGTGTCGATCGGCTTCGCCGTGTATTTCGTCAGCTCGCCGGCTGCGCAGCGAGGCCGAAGCCGAGTTGCAGCGCGACCTCACCGAAGCGGCCAGTCTGGTCGACCAGCAGCGCGCGACGCTGTTCGCACAACTTCGCCCGCACCGCGCGGCTCATCGCCGACCTGCCGAAGTTCAAGGCGGTCGTCGAAACTCGGCGATCGCCCGACCGTCGAGCCCATCGCGCGCGATTATCAGGAGCAGGCGGGCTCGGACCTGTTCCTCGTCACCGATCCCGACGGCCATGTCCTGGCCGCCATTCGGCGGCTCGCCGCTCGGCCCGTGGGCCGAGCGGGCGCCGGCGATCGCGCGCGCCCGCGCCGGGGCGCCAGCGACGGCGTTCTGGCCGCATCCGAACGGTGTGCTCCAGGTCGTCAGCCTGCCGGTGACGATTGGACTCTGGATCGCGCCCCGAAGTGCTGGGCACGCTGACCGTTGGCTATCTGCTGGATGACGAACGGGCGGCGCTCGTTCAAGGCCCTGACCGGCGCCGACATCGCGTTCGCGTTCGACGGCGAGGTGCGCGCGTCGACGCTCGGCCGCGAGGCCCACCACGCCTCGCGTCGCTCCTCACTGCCGACATGGTCCCGCGCATCGATGGTCGGCGACAGTGAGTACGCGGCCCTCGTCACACCACTGCGCGCGCCGTCCGAAGCCGAAGCCGGACAATCTCGGCGGTGCCGCTGGCCATAGTCCTGCGGTCGCGGACCGAGCGGATGCGAACGCTGTCGGCGATTCAGACAGGGCCTTGGGATCGTGGCGATGGCCACGGTTCTGCTCGCCGTGGTCGTGAGCTACAGGCGTCGCGCGCACCATTACGCGGCCGCTCGCGCGAATCACCGACCACATGCGACAGGTGGCCGCAACCGGCGACCTGACGCGAAAGCTGGAGTTGACCGGCGCGCGCAGCTGGCAGGACGAGGATGCGCGGCTGCTCGCCACGACCTTCAACACCTTGACGGACTCCATCGCGCAGTTTCAGCGTGAAGCGGCCCAACGCGAGCGCCTCTCCTCCCTCGGCCGCATGTCGACCATCGTCGCTCACGAGATCCGCAACCCGCTGATGATCATCAAGGGTGCGCTGCGCCAGCTCACGCGTGAAGGCGCCACCGCCGGCGACATCCGCGAAGCCGCGCTCGACATCGATGGCGAGACCGAGCGTCTCAATCGCGTCGTCAACGAGGTGCTGGACTTTGCTCGGCCGATGCGATTCGACCGGGCGTCCGACCGACATCAACGCACTGTGCCGTGACGCCGCCTGCGCCGTCGCCGCAGCGCAGCCCGATCCGCCGGTCGACGATCGAATTCGACCGCCTCGGTGCCGGCCCTCGAGACCGATAGCGAGAAGCTCCGCACCGTGCTGGTCAACCTGCTCACCAACGCCAAGCAGGCCGTCGCCGTGCGTGAACGGCGGGCGCACCGTCGACTGCGAATGGACGCCGCCGGTCTCGCTCGTCGACGGCCCGCCTGGCCGATCGCCGGGTGGCCATCGTCATTCGCGATCGGGGCGTCGGGATCGGGCCCGATGACCTGCCGCAGATCTTCGATCCGTACTTCACGACTCGCCGGGCCGGTACCGGCCTCGGCTTGCCCATCGCCAAGAACATCATCGACGGCCTCGGCGGGCAGATCAGCGTCGTCAGCAGACCGGGTCACGGGCACGAGCATCCGGATCGAGCTGGGCGACGCGCCGCTATCCGCACGTGACCATGCCCGCCGGCAGCATCCTGCTCGCAGACGACGAAGAGAAGATTCTCAAGACGCTCGGACGGGCGCTGCGTGAGGAGGGCCATGACGTCGTCACCGACGCCACATGCCCTCGAGGCCCAGCGGCTGCTGGTCGAGCGGTCGTTCGATCTGCTGGTCATCGACTACCTGATGCCGGAGCGCACTGGCCTCGAAGTCATTCGCGAGCTGGTGGCGTCGACGCCCGAAGGCGAACGGCCCGCCATCGTCATGATGACGGCGCACGGCACGGTCGAGAGCGCGGTCGAGGCCATGAAGCTCGGCGCCCGCGACTACCTCCAGAAGCCATTCGACGTCGATGAGCTGCTCGTCACGGCGCGGCGGCTGCTCGAGGAGCAACGAACCCGGACCGGCCTCCGCTACCTGCTCAGCGAGCGCGATGCCGAGTTCAATCACTACGGCCTGGTCGGCCGCAGCCGCGCGGTGCTCGAGGTCATCAAGCGTGCCGAGCTGGTCGCCGAGTCGCGCAGCACGGTCCTGGTAACCGGCGAGACGGGCACCGGCAAGGAGCTGGTCGCGCGCGCGATTCACGCGCGCAGCGCGCAACGCGACATGCCGCTCATCAAGGTCAATTGCGCCGCTATCCCGGAGACGCTGCTCGAATCGGAGCTCTTCGGCCATGTCCGCGGCGCGTTCACCGGCGCGACGTTCACGAAGAAGGGGCGCTTCGCCCTGGCCGATGGCGGCACGATTTTCCTCGACGAGATCGGCACCGTCAGCCTCACGGTTCAGGCCAAGCTGCTGCGTGTTCTGCAGGATCGCGAATTCGAGCCACTGGGCTCGGAGCGGACGCAGCGGGTCGACTTGCGCGTCGTCGCGGCAACCAATCGCGATCTTCGCCAGATGGTGAGCAGCGGGAAGTTTCAGGAGGATCTCTACTACCGGCTCAACGTCATCCCGATCGCCATTCCGCCGCTGCGCGAACGGCGAGAAGACATCCCGCTGCTGGTCGAACATTTCCTGCGCCGGTTCGCCCGCGACAGCGGCAAGCGGATCGAGGGCGTCGAGACCTCGGTGATGCGAGAGCTGGAGCGTTACGACTGGCCGGGCAACGTGCGCGAGCTGGAAAACACGATCGAGCGCGCCGTCGTGCTCGCGACGGGGCCGCATCTGACGCGCGACACGATGTGGCTGATGGGTGCCGTCTCGCCGCCGAGCTCGGGCCTGCCATCGCAGCGACTGCACGCCAATCTCGAATGGGCGGAACGAGAAACGATTCGCCGTGCGCTCGAGCAGGCAGGTGGCGTGAAGAAGGATGCTGCCGAGCTGATGGGGATCAGTCAGCGCGCGCTCAGTCATTATCTGCAGAAGTACCGCCTCGACATCTTGACGCTTACGTTCACCGTAAGTACTTACTCTCGAGCGTAACCAATCCCACGCGCGGCTGAGGCTCGCACACCTGCGACTGTTTTCCACATGACGCATTCAGCGGGCGAGCACCTCGGCATCCGCCTTGCTCAATGAGCGCGATCAGCTTGAGGTGTGTATGACCAAGCGAGATTTCAAGCTATGCGGCGGCCGTGGCGGGGATGGCGCTCTTGCTCGGGGCGGCGTGTGCGTCGGCTCGACAGGACCCCGCCACGGCAACCGCGCCGCGCGTGATCGAAGTCGTCGCCAAAAAATTCGCGTTCGAGCCTGCGCGGATCGAGGTGGCCGACGGCGAGCGCGTCCGACTGGCAGGTCAAGTCGGCCGACGGCGTGCACGGACTGCAGATCAAGAAGTTTCGTGTCAACACGCTGATACCGCGCGGCGGCGAGCCGGTGACGATCGACTTCGTCGCCTCCGGCCCGGGCACCTACGAAATTCTGTGTTCCGAAGAATGCGGTGACGGCCACGAGAGCATGACGGGCACACTGGTGGTCGTCGCGAAGCCCAAGACCAGATAACG
The DNA here is from genome assembly GCA_963734095.1 of uncultured Acidobacteriota bacterium. Classification (GTDB taxonomy): domain Bacteria; phylum Acidobacteriota; class Vicinamibacteria; order Vicinamibacterales; family UBA2999; genus JACCSI01. Next base: position 61,898 of record CAVTGK010000005.1, read on the forward strand.
TTCCGAAACGATCGATGGCTCTCCCCCGGGACAGGACAGGCGTCAATGACACGTTCAGGTCATATCTTGCGGCCGCCGTGCTGGTCATGTGCACGGCGGGCTGCGATGAGAACTTGCGAGACTTCGCCGGGCCCACGCCCGATCTTCAGCCGACGTTCTCGCAGCATCCAGCGCGACATCTTCAGTACCGACCGACTCGGCCGTGCGCGCGGCCTGCACCACCTGCCACAATGCCGGCGAGCGCGCTGGTGGCTGGAGGATTGGATCTGACCGGCGCGAGGGCGTACTCGGCCTCTGGTCAAACGCGCCAGCCGCGGCAAGCCGGCGGCGATCCGAGTGGTTCCCGGTGATCCCGACGGCAGCTATCTGATTCAGAAACTCGAGGGCGCCCCCGGGATCGTCGGCGAACGGATGCCAGCAAAGCGGCGCCGTTCCTCACGCCCGGGACAGATCGCAATCATCCGCCGATGGATTGAGCTAGGGCGCCGCGAACAATTGACACGATCAAGGGGACATCACTGTGAGATCGGATACTGACGGTCACGATCGCGACGCATTCATGGCCTCGGCGTGAGCTCGCCCGGCGCTGGCGCAGACCGACGGGCAAGCGACCCAGACGCAGCCGCAAGCAGCCCCGCCGCCGGCAGCAGGAAGACGATCCCGATCGCGACATCAACCTGCGCGCAGCCCGACTTCACGCTCGTCGGCGCTGCCAACTACGCTCCGCGATGCCCCGGCTACAAAGCTCGTTTCGCGTCACGCATCGCTTTGGCCGCCCGCTGGGCGATGGCGATTTCGGCGACCTGCTCGGCGATCTGTTCGGTCTCGACGGCGGCGCGATCATCGGCCTCGAGTATCGCTTCGGCGTCTTTCGCGGCGCGCAGGTGGGGATCCATCGCACGTCGCCGACAAGACCATCCAGTTCATGGGGCAATACGAGCTCTGTCGGCAGGGCGACGGCTTCCCGATTGGGCATCGACGCTGCTCGCCGCGATCGAGGGTCTGGACAACTTCCAGGAGAGCTACTCGCCCACGCTCGGCGTCGTTGCTGTCGCGCGAGATCGGCGATCGAGCCGCGCTGTATTTCGAACCGATGTGGGTCAACAACTCCAATCCGTTGCCCGAAGAGCTGGTGGACGACAACAGCACGTTCATGATCGGCCTTGGCGCGCGCCTTCGGCTACGCCCGCACCGTCTACGTTTTCGTCGAGGGCGCGCCCCGGGTCGCCGGCTACGACCCGGGCGTGACGCACGCCAGCTTCGGCATCGAGAAGCGCTCCGGCGGCCACCTGTTTCAATTGAACTTCTCGAACAGCTTGGCGACGACATTCGGGCAAATGGCGCGCGGGGGCTTCGACAACGACGATTGGCACCTCGGGATTCAACATCTCGCGAAAGTTTTTCTGAGAGCGCGGAGAAGTCGTCTGGGACATAGGCGTCGTGCGTCGCGTGAGCTGATCATGCGGCGGCCTGATCGCTGCTTGCGTAGGCTGCGGCGGTGGCACGCCGCCACGCCGATCGCGCCCTCGCCGCCACCACCCAACCCCGACGCCGGGTCCGCCACCTTTAACGGCCACCGTCGTGATCGGGTCTAACAATGCGTTCGTGCCGGCGGAGGTGACCGTTGCGGTCGGCGGTCGCGTGACATTCGTGAACCAGAACAACCGGCCGCACGACATCACGTCGGACCCGCTTGCACCTGCACACCGATTGCCCGCCGATCATCAGACGTCGGGTTCATTCAGCCGGGGCAGACCAAGCAGACCGGACCGCTCACGGTCGCACGCGTCTGCGGGTTTCACGACCACATGCAGGAGAACAACCCCGACCTGCACGGGCGAATCATCGTTCGGTAGACGTGAGGCATTCATGACGTCCGGTGTTTCGCAGTATTCGTCCTGGCAGCATCGCCACTGGCCTGCGGCGGCGAGTAGCCCGACTGCCCCATCTGATGGCGGTGGAGGAGGCGGTGGCGGTGGTGGCGGCACCGGCGGCACGACGATCACCATCACCGCCGTCCGGCGTGAGCCCCCGCGAGACTGACCGTCCCGGCCGGCACGCGTGTCACGTTCATCAACAGCGACTCGCGCCAGCACGAGATGAACTCGGATCCGCATCCGACTCACGGCGATTGTCCGGGGATCGACGACGTCGGCTTTATCGCGCCCGGGCAGACCAAGCTGACGGGCAATCTGACGCCAGGTGCGGCGATGCGGCTTCCACGACCACAACATGCCGGAAGTCGCGTCGCTGCAGGGCACGATCATCGTGCAGTAGACGCCAGTTACACAGTGCCAGTTACCAGTTCAAAGGCACCTGGTCGAACGTGACTTCCTTTGAACTGACAACTGGGACTGAGAACTCTGCTCGAATCAGCGGCCAGTGAACTTCGGCGCGCGCTTCTCGAGATTCGCGGCGATGCCTTCGCGGGCATCGTCGCTCTCGAACAAGCGCTGCTGCAGCTCGCGTTCGAGCGCCAGGCCGTCCGAAAAGCTCATCTCCAGCCCCGACTGCACGGCGCGCTTGATGTGACCCACGGCCTTGCTGGCACGATGCGGCGGGGTGAACTGTCGGGCGTAGTCGAGGAGCGCGTCGCGGAAGGTACGGCCATTCAGATCGGCTCTCGCCCCAGACCTGATTGACCAGTCCGAGGTCGCGAGCCTCTTCGAACGACAGCAGCGTGCCGGACACCATCAGACTCAAGGGCCTTGGCCTTGCCGAGCAGACGAGCCAGACGCTGCGTGCCGCCGGTGCCGGGCAGGACGCCCAGCGCGACCTCGGGCAGCCCAATCTTGCCGCCGCCCTGTCGCGCGACCCGGATGTCGGCAGCCATCGCAACCTCGAGTCCGCCACCGACGGTGTGTCCGTTCAGCCCGGCAATCACCAGCTTCGGCGTCTGCTCGAGCCGATTCATCGTCTCGTTGGCGTGCAGGCAGAAGTAATACTTGAAGGCCGGCGTTGCGCTCTTGAGCATCCCGATGTTGGCCCCGGCGCAAAAGAACTTCTCGCCGGCGCCGGTGATCACAATGACGTGCACGCCGTCATCCATGCGGGCGGCGAGGACCGCCGCGTCGATCTCCTGCATCATCTCGTAGGAGTAGGTGTTGGCGGGGGGATCGTTCAGCTCGATGACGGCAACACCATCAGCAACCGTGTAGGTGATTTTGGTAGTGGACATGATGTCAGGCACAGTCACGTAGCCACGAAGGGACACGAAGCCACAAAGCATGGCGTTCAAGGACCAGCACTTCGTGTTCTTCGTGCCTTCGTGGCCTAATCTGTGTTCTGTGTCTCTGAGGCCACGTACGCTGGTTCAGGCTCTTCGGTCCGCACGTATTCGAAGTCGAGCGGCTGACGATTGATGCCGCGCGGCGGCGGCGCAATGTAGTTGGCGAACTGTCCGGGCTTGAAGACCGGGACCGCCTGGATGCTCCGCAGGTATTCCTTGTCGGCGGGGACCGGGAGCCACTCGTGCTTCCGGCGTTCCCATTCCTCGCGCGACAGCTGCTGGCCCCACGGGTCGAAGTGCCGGCCGGCATAGATGCCAATCGCGCGATTGAACTTGCGTGACGGCAGATAGATGCGATCGGGAATCCCGTGCGCTTCGAGCACTCGCTTGTTCCAGCGATCGACACCAGCCTGGCAGTCGCCGACGTACCAGTCGCGCAGCACCTCGTTGAGCGCGTTGCGCATCGGCACTTCCTGGCGATTGACACGGCCGCTTTCGTCGAGCAGGTCGAGCAGGTAGACGCTGCCGTCGAGGACATGGTCGTCCTCGTGCTTGTCCTCCTCGGCGCGGCCTTTCAGACCGTTCGAGAAGTAGTTGGCGGCGTTGCTCGACACCTCGCTGCCGTGCAGGTCGAGGCTCTGGCTGAACCAGAAGTTGACGAACTTCTGCACCAGCGGGATGTCGATGCCGCCAACCTTCCGCACGTCTTCGGAGAAGCCCGCCTCCTTCATCAGCTGGCAGGTTCGCTCGAGAATGCGGGCGATGCCGGTCTCACCGACGAACATGTGGTGCGCTTCTTCGGTCAGCATGAAGCGTGTCGTGCGCGACAGCGGGTCGAGCGAGCTCTCTGACAGCGACAGCAGCTGCGACTTGCCATCGCGGTCGGTGAACATCGTGAAGGCGAAGAAGTCGAGCCAGGTGTCGATCGGCTCGTTGAACGCCTCGAGCATGCGTGGCGAGTCGGAGTTGCCGCTGCGACGCTCGAGCAGCGCCTCGGCCTCTTCGCGGCCGTCGCGCCCGAAGTACGAGTGCAGCAGATAAACCATCGCCCAGAGATGCCGACCTTCTTCGACGTTGACCTGGAACAGGTTGCGCAGATCGTAGAGGCTCGGGCAATGCGCGCCGAGCATGCGCTGCTGCTCGACGCTGGCGGGTTCGGTGTCGCCCTGCAGCACGATCAGCCGGCGCAGCGGATTGCGAAACTCGCCCGGCACTTCCTGCCACACCGGTTGACCTTTGAAGTCGCCAAAGCCGATGCGCCGATCGGACGTCGGCTCGGCGAGGAAGATCCCCCAGCGGTAGTCGGGCAGCTTCACGTAGTCGAAGTGCGCCCAGCCCGCGGCGTCGACGCTGACCGCGGTGCGCAGGTAGACCTGATGCTGGTCCTGGAAGCCCTTGCGGCCCCATGTCGCGCCACCAATCGAGATAGGCCGGCTGCCAATGCTCCAGCGCGCGCAGCAGCCGCTTGTTGCCCGAGAGGTCGACGTTGTTGGGAATTCGTTCGTTGAGCTGCATGACAGGTGCCTTCGACATCAGTTACAAGTTACAGGTTCCAAGTTCCAAACCGAGTGAGCTCGACCGCACCCTTCAACTGCAGTAACTGCCACTGAACTTGTCACTTGTAACTTGTAACTGTCATCTACGTTCTTTTCCAATCAAACTGCGGCCTTCCCTCTTTGCCGTAGACCGTCAGCGCGCCGCGCTCGCCGACGGCATTGGGCCGTTGGAAGATCCAGTTCTGCCAGGCGGTCAGCCGGCCGAAGATCTTCGTCTCCATCGTCTCCGGACCGGCGAAGCGGAGGTTGGCTTCCATGCCGGTGAGCGCGTCGGGCGAAAACGCCGTGCGCTCTTCGATCGCCATGCGCACTTCGTCTTCCCAGTCGATGTCGTCAGGCGCAAACGACACCAGGCCGGCATCGAGCGCCTCCTGCGCATCGAACGCGACCGTCGTGTGACAACACGTCGGCCACGCTGGCGGGCTCGCCGAGGAAGCGCACCTGCAAACGCGATAAGCCGGTGCTCATCGGATAGGCGCCGGCATTCATCGCCGACAAGCGCAATCGTGTTGGTCTCCTCGGGGTGATCGAGCATGTAGGAGCGATCGGCCGCCAGCGCCAGCTCGAAGAGCGTTCCGGCAAACGCGTTGCCCGGCTCGATCAGGGCGAACATGCTGCGCGCCGTGAGGTCGACGCGCTTCAGCGTGCGGCGAATCTGACCGATGATCTCGCGGACCAGCCAGTGATCTTTACCCGCGTCGAGTGCGGCATCGACGTCGAGCACCGCCTGCGCGTTCGCCAGTCGCACGCAACAGATGATCGTGCCGATCTCAGGCTCGTTGACCCGCAGCCGCAAAATCGCATCGTCCAACTCGCGGAAGGCGCGGAGCGCCCACGACTGGTCGCCGGCCGCCACGAATTCATCGGGGGTGGTCGGCTGCGGCGAGTCCGGCGCGCCGATCGTCAGATCGCAGACGCCGCTTGGCGCGATCGATGACACCTCGCACATAGCGGTACTGAATCGCGTCGCCGTCAATCGTCGGATTCAGCGGGCCGAGTGAGATGCCAGGACCATACGACGGTCGGTCCGAAATCGCCGCGAGTTCCTGCGCAGCGCTTGAAACGGCCTCCTTGAACTGGCTGGTGGGAAAGACCTTGTCAACCAGTCGCCACTCGACCGCGCGCTTGCCGCGGACGCCTTCGGTCAGCGTGCTGAACGCATCAGCCAGGTCGCGCCGGACCTTGCGCTTGTCGACAACGCGCGTCAGCCCGCCAGTCCCGGGCAGCACGCCGAGAAGCGGGGTTTCAGGCAGCGCGACCGACGCGGTGCCGTCGTCCACCAGATAGATCTCGTCGCAGGCCAGCGCCAGTTCGTAGCCGCCTCCCGCGCAGATCCCATTCAGTGCGGCGAGGAACTTGACGCCACTGTTCGCGCTCAGGTCTTCCATGCCGAGGCGAGTCTCGTTGGTGAACTTGCAGAAGTTGACCTTGAAGCCGTGGCTCGAGCTCCCCAGCATGAAGATGTTGGCGCCCGCGCAGAAGATGCGCGGCTTGAGGCTCGACAAAACGACCGCATGAACCTCAGGATGCTCGAAGCGAATGCGTTGAAGCGCGTCGGCGAGCTCGATGTCGACGGCCAGGTCATAGGAGTTGAGCTTGAGCTTGTAGTCCTGCGGGCGCAGGCCGGCGTCTTCCTTCACGTCCATGGCCAGGGTGGCGACCGGCCCCTCGACCGTCAGCTTCCAGTGCTTGTACTGGTCGGGAGAGGTTTCGAAGCGAATGCTCGCCATTTGGGCCGAAACTGTCTGCTCCACGCCGCGAGTGTACACCAGTTTAAACGAGCGTTCAAAGCGTGGTATAACCGACGAGTTGCCTAAAACCGCCAACGGCTCGGACCGTCGCATCGAGATTCTCAAGAGCGCCGCCGCCGCCTTTCGCCGGCGCGGGTATCACGGCGCGAGCGTCGATGAAATCGCCTCGGCGCTGGAGATGACGAAGGGGAATCTCTATTACTACTTCCGCAACAAGGAAGAGATCCTCTTCGCCTGCCACGATTACTCACTCGACGTCCTGCTTGGGCTGATGGCGGAGGTCGAGGCCGACGCGTCACGACCCGACGAAAAGCTGCGCCGCTTGATCCTCGCGTTCATCCACATGATGCTGGACGAACTGCAGGGCACCGCGCTGACCCTCGACTTGCAGGCACTCTCGCCTCCGCTCCTGAAGCGGATCATCGCGAAGCGGGATCGCTTCGATCGCGGCATGCGCGACATCGTCCAGCAGGGGATCGATCAGGGACTATTCCGGCCCGGCGATCCCAAGATGATCGGCGTTCGCCATGATGGGCGCGGTCAATTGGATCACGAAGTGGTTCGATCCCGCGGGTCCGATGACTTCGGAGGAGATCGGCCAGCGGTTTGCGGACTATCTGGTCGGTGGGTTGCTCAAGGGCGAGCATTAATCCGGGACGAACGAAGAACACGAAGCGTGACGTAGCCACGAAGGCACGAAGTCACGAAGATTCGTCGGCACAGTTCTTCGTAGCTTCGTGTCTTCGTGGCTTCGTGGCTACGTGATCATTCCGCCGTTTCTCCCGGCTTCAACTCCAGGACTTGGATCGATGTCCCGGCCAGATGCTGCTTGAGCTGATGGGGCGTTCCGGTCAGGAGCGGAAACGTGCCCCAGTGCATCGGGACGACCTGCTTGACGCCAAGCCATTTCGCGGCCATCGCGGCGGTGTCCGGGCCCATCGTGAATCGATCGCCAATTGGCAGGAACGCGATATCCGGCTTGTAGAGTTCGCCAATCAACTTCATGTCGCCAAAGAGCGACGTGTCGCCGGCGTAGTAGATCGACTGACCATTCTCCAGCCGAACGACGAACCCGGCGGGCTCGCCCAGGTACACGATCCCGTTTTCGTCGAAGCTGCTGCTGTGGCGCGCGTCGGTCATCGTGATGTGCAATCCCTTCACCTCGATAGTGCCGCCCTTGTTCATCGGCTCGATGTTCTGGATCCCCTTCGATTGCAACCACGAATAAATCTCCCAGATCGCCACGACCGTCGCGCCAGTGGCCTTGGCGGTGGAGACCGCGTCGGTGATGTGGTCGCTGTGCCCGTGCGAGATCAGCATCAGATCGGCTTTCGCGGGCTTCTTGCCTTCGGGGAATGAAGGATTGCCCGTGTACCACGGATCGAACAGGACGGTCTTGCCGCCATGGGTGCGAATGGAAAACGAGGCGTGGCCCAACCACGTGATGGCAAGTGATGACATAGCCGAGCAGTGTAGGGTATCCGTCCGTCAGTAACCAGTGGCCTCCAGTCCTTCACGATTTCGCGGGAGCCTCCGCGGCTGTCTTGTCGTGTCCCCCGTTTCCATTGGCTAAGGTGTCAGGATTCGTGTCAGCCCGCCAGTAGCTTGCTCATTCGAGCCGCGACCGCCTTGCGCTGGTCGGACAGGACATGCGCGTATCGCTTCAACCTCATCGCCGGATTCGCGTGGCCGAGCAGTTGCGATTCTTCGTGGTCACTGGCGGGCCTCTCCGCAACTTCTCACAAGTGAATCGCGGGACCGGGCCCGTCCCGGCCCCGCGCTCTGGTTACGGTACCGTGATGACCACCTCCGGCGAGGGCGTTGCCACGCCGCAGGGATTGTACGATTTGACGCGCACGTAGTACGTCCCAGGTCCGACGGGCCCGGCGGAATACCCGAGACTGCCGGTGTACCAGGTGCCGAGGTTCGCCCCGCCCCAATACGTGCCGCCTTCAATGGCGAAGCCAGTCACCCATCCCGGGTTCGGATCCGACCACGACAGATGGACGTAGCCGCCGCTGACCGAGTGGTAAACCCACGGCACAGGCAGCGGCGGACCGCCGCAGATGTTGATCTGCTTCGGCGTGCCCCAATGGTACTGACCGCGGTTGTCGTAGATGGCTTGGTCGATGTAGTAGCTGCCAGGGCTGGCGCTGAAGGGGAACCCCCCATCGTTGCCGTAGGTCCGCAGCAAGTACTGGCCGTTGACGAAGAAGTCGGTGAACCAGACGTGGCCATCGACGTCCCCGCTGTGGTGGATCAAGTTCCCGCTTAACGGCGCATGGACCCCTGAGTAGGGCCACTCGATATGCCCGTAGGGCAGGTGGTTGTAGCTCGCCCAGGACGGAGTGAGCCAATCGATGAAGAGCGCACTGCACGGGCACCCGTGGCTGTCCTGGAAGGCGCCGGGCGCGCAGTAGTCCCCAGCGCCCGAGAGCTGGTTGTCGTGTTTCTCGCGGGTCCGGTTGCGGTTCTCCTGCTCCCGATCACAGGCGGTCGGCCCGAGCGGGAGGAAGTCGAGCGCCCCGTACAACTAGCCGGGGATCCCTGGCCGCATGATGCTGTTGCTGTTGCCGGGGGTGTGGACGGCGTTGTCACCCAGGTAGCCGTGCCCCAGTTCATGGGCCAGCAGCTTCTTGATGCGGTCGCAGCCGTTCTGGTCGAGATACCCGGCGGTCACGGCGACGTTGTCGGCGACGCCAATCGTGCCCTTGGTGATGAAACCCTCCTCGTTCACTTCATCGACATTGAAGTGGGCCGAGGGGGCTGTCTCACCAAACTCATAGACCTGATGGGGCATCTGGAGCACCTTGACGTTGGCGTCGAGAATGTTCGTGGTGACGGCGACCGGCGTCGCATGGAAGGCGTCGTCCCAGAGCAGCAGCCCATCCCGCATGCAATCGGTGATGTTCGCCCCCATGAATTGGTCGTTGAAGGTCGGGTCGATCCAGACCGTCACCCCGGTCCACGGATCAAAGGGTCTGCGGTTGCCCTGGACGCAGGGCGCCTGGGCCAGGCTCGGGACGCTTGTGAGCAGAACGACCAGTGCCGCGATGCCGAAACGGTGGCGGGTCATCGCAGTCCTACCCTCCGCCGCACTTCCTGTTTGATCCAGTCGGCCGAGCGGGTCGTGACGGGCGAGGGATAATCAAGCCGGAGCGCCCGGGCGGTGTTTCCCTCCATCTCGATGCTGCCCGACGTGAACAGGAGTTGGTCCTTGCTGAGATCGACGGCTGCGAGGTAGATGCGACCGACCTGCAGTGGACGCAGGTCGAGGCTATGCACGATCACGCGCTGGTTGCCAATGGTGACTTCGCCGCCGAATTGGATCAAGTTGGCGGGGCTGCCCGCGACGAGTCGGCCAGTTGAATCCTTCAAAACCTCGATGACGTCCACGGTCCACGTGGTGTGGATCTGATTCCCGGCCGCGGTGAGTGCCGATTCTTTGCGGAGCAGACGAACGGTGGCCAGGGCATTGTGGGCGGTGAGCTGGTCGGCTGCTTCCTCGGGGGTGGCGTTCGGAATGTCCGTGATCCCGTGGACCGGGTAGACGATCTCCAGAACGTGATCGGTCGGCTGAAGCAGCGACGCCAGGGTCGGGGCCCGCAGAACCTCGATGGAGTCCAGGCGGAGGCGCCGGGTGCCGGGGGCCACCGGGGGCGGCGACGGTCGACGCGGGGGAGCGGTGCGATTTTCAGGCACCTGCGCGGTGAATCCGCCGACCTGACGCGTCATCACACCACGGGCAACCGGCACCACCGCAGCGAGTCCAACAAACAGTGCCAACAGCACGAAGGTTCGTTTCGTCATGTGCGCATCCTTCCCCTCCTTGATTGTCTCCAAAGACCAAGCGGTTACGGCACAGAACTGACGGCGATTCCTAAACGGAACAGCGAGGTAGGGCATCGGCATACTAGCGCCGCTCCTGCGAAGCTGTTGTAAACATCGATGCGGGAGCGTGAAATTGTGTGCAACCAGTAAGTTCGACCGTTTCCACTCCAACCATTCCACACGGGAACGCACACCACCGTTCCGCTGGGAAAGGCGACATCCAACCGACGCGAGCGGGCGGACGATCGTGCGCCGCGCACAGGCAAAACATGGATGGCGATAAACCGGGACTGGATGCGACAACACGCGGGCCGTCGGCGCGGTTTATAGCACCGACCGGCGTTATCAAGCCGATCTGGGCAACGCTGGGCAGAGAGCTCTGCTGAGTTCCGTGTCGCAATTCCCATAGACCAGGTTATCCGCGCCGTGCTGTAAGGGAGATACAAACGACCACATTCTGCGGCGCCGCGCCCTGGGAGCTGTCGTGGATCGCGAGCTCAATTCTGATCGTCTACGGCATCGCTCGCTGGAAGGGCGATCAGTGGCTCGCTGATGCCACGGAACGTCGGCGCCTACAGGAATGGTCGAAGGTCTCTCAGGTCGTAGCTTTCCGATTATTTTGATTAATCCGTGCCTTCGTCGGGCGGTGGGAGTCGGTAACGCATGGATGCCTCGGCTGAACGGCGGATTCCGGTCACTGAAACACGTGACGAGTCCAGCAACGCCTTGGCGCGCAGTGACTAGGATTCGTACGATGCCACCTCCACGCGCAGTGGTATCGACAAAGGGCCGCGCAAACGGAATTGACGCGGCGGATGATGGTGGCGCTGACCGGGCTGCGCTCAGCCGATCTCTCTAAGGTGTCAGATCAGGTGTCAGAGACGGAACGGAATGCCGAAACACACCGTCTTTGGGCGCGTTTTCAATGTTCCGTTCATAGCGAGCAGTATACTGAGAGTAGTGACGGAAGCGCCTCTGACGTTCGTCCGACCCCGTGAGCCCAAGCCCGAGTGGCTGAAGGTGCGCGCGCCGGGATCGGAGAACTATCTCCGGCTTCGCGGCATCATGCGCGGCCTCAAGCTCAACACCGTCTGCGAAGACGCGCACTGCCCCAACATCGGCGAGTGCTGGCACCACGGTACGGCGACGTTCATGATTCTCGGTGACGTCTGCACGCGCGCATGCGCGTACTGCGCGGTCGCGCATGGCAAGCCGACCGAGCTGGACCTCGACGAACCGCGACGAGTGGCCGACGCCGTAAAAGCGATGGGCCTCAAGTATGCCGTGGTGACGTCCGTCGACCGAGACGATCAGGCAGACGGCGGCGCTGGCATTTTCGCGCAAACGATTCGCGAAATTCGAGTGCGGATGCCCGACACGCGCATCGAAGTGCTGATTCCGGATTTCAAGGGCGATGCGCGAGCGTTGCACACCGTGCTCGATGCGCGTCCCGACGTGCTGAATCACAACACCGAAACCGTGCCCCGGCTCTACCGCATGGCGCGTTCCGGTGGGAAGTATTCGCGCACGCTGGAGCTGCTCGACCGATCGCGCGCCTACGCCCCGAAGATTCCCACCAAGACCGGCCTGATGGTCGGACTCGGCGAAGAGCATGACGAGCTGATCGAGGTGTTCCACGATCTTCGCCGGGTCGGCGTCGCGATCCTGACGATTGGACAGTATCTCCGCCCGTCTCCGGCGCATGCCGCAGATGACCCGCTATTACCACCCCGATGAGTTCGCGGCCTTGAAGCGGGCGGCCCTCGACCTCGGGTTCGTGCACGTCGAGGCCGGTCCGCTCGTGCGCAGCTCGTATCACGCGCACGAACAGGCGGATGCGGCCCGCGCGGCAGCAGCTCGGTGAGCGCGTAGTTCGACACTGATGTCGTCGTCATCGGCGGCGGACCGGCGGGGTCGACGGTATCGACACTTGCTTGCCCACCAGGGTCTCCACGTCACGCTGTTCGAACGCGAGCACTTCCCCCGTTTCCACATCGGCGAATCGCTGATCCCCGAAACCTATTGGGTGCTGAGGCGGCTGAACATGCTGCCCAAAATGCAGCACAGCCACTTCGTCAAGAAATACAGCGTCCAATTCGTCAACGCGGCCGGCAAGCTGTCGGCGCCGTTCTACTTCTGGGACAACAAGCCGCACGAGTGCTCGCAGACCTGGCAGGTCGTGCGCAGCGAATTCGACAAGATGATGCTCGACAACGCGCGCGAGCACGGCGTGAACGTGCACGAAGGTGCGCGAGTGCTCGAGGTCCTGTTCGAAGGCGAGCGCGCGGTCGGCGTCACGGTTCAAACGACTGACGGCAAGCGCGACGTTCGCGCTCGCGTCATCGTCGACGCCAGCGGGCAGAGTTGGACTGCTGCAGAACAAGTTTCGACTGCGCGTGTGGGATCCGTTCCTCAACAAGAGCGCGGTGTGGACCTACTGGCAGGGCGCCTATCGCGACACCGGGAAGAACGAAGGCGCGACGATGGTCCTGCAAACCGCGGACAGGCAGGGCTGGTTCTGGTACATCCCGCTGCACGACGATCGGGTCAGCGTGGGCGTCGTGGCGCCCGCGAAGTCGTTGCTCAAAGGCCGGGGCCCGCGCGAGCAGATCTACACCGAAGAAGTCGAGAAGTGTCCCGCCGTCAAGGAACGGCTGGCGGGCGCGACTCGCGTCACTGGCTACTTCGTGACCAAGGACTACTCGTACCGCGCCAACGCAGGCGGCCGGCGATGGCTGGGTGATGATCGGCGACGCCTATGCGTTTCTCGATCCGCTGTATTCGTCCGGGCGTGTTGCTGGCGCTCCGTTCCGGCGAGATGGCGGCGGACGCGATCGTGGACGGACTGGCGAAAGGCGACACCTCCGGGCGCACAGCTGGGGCGCTGGCGTCCTGATCTTTGACGAGGGCGTCAATCGCATGCGTCGCCTCGTGTGCGAGTACTACGACGGCTTCAGTTTCGGCCAGTTCGTGCGGACGTTACCCCGAACTTCGTGGCACGGTGACGGATCTGTTCATCGGCGACCTGTTCACGGACAGGGTCGACAAGGTGTGGGAGCCCGATGGAGTCGCTCTATCCGCCGGCAAGGTGCCGAATCCCTGCGTGGAATGGTGTGCCGCGCCCGACCGACGTCGATGCGGATCCGCGCGTCAACGAACTGAGCCTGCCCGAAGGGCCGCGGCCGTAGTCGGTGGTCAGTGGCCCGTGACCGGCTGCCGGTTGCGGGCCTAGTGCGGCACGACGTGAAACCGGCTCGCGATCTCGTCAGGGATATCGATCGCCTTCAGCGGTTCGCCTGGCCGCTTGCGCACGCAGATTGTCGTGATCGTGCCGACGGCCGCGATCTCGCCACGGCAGCTGATCTCGATTCAAACGTGAAGGTCTTCGCGGTTTTGGCGACAACTCGGATGCGACCTCGATTTCGTCCTCGAATCGTAGCGGACGCCTGAAATCGAACGATGCGGAAACCCGCGGCCACCCGATTTCTGTCTCGCGCGGCTCGACGCTGAGGCCAGCCGACCGCCACATCGCGTGCTCTGCTTCCTCGGCGTAACAGAAGAACGCACTGAAGTGCACGATGCCCGACGCGTCGGTGTCGCGATACTGAACGCGTCGACGATAAACGTACTCGCCGATCGACTCTGTGCTGGCTGGATCCTTGTCGTCGCTCATCCTGCCTATCCGCCCTGTGCCACCGCACCGCCCTACAGCCCTGCGCCCTACTGCCCTACGAAGGCCCTGCTACGTGTAACGGAGATTCGCGTGCGCCGGGAGGAAGAAGGTCGGGAGCAGCGAGTCAACGCGAAGCAGCCCCTCGCGTGTCAGCGCCACCAGTTCGCGCGTCGCAGTCAGCAATCGCTCCGAGGCGAGCAATTGCAAGGGCGCCCGGAATCGCTCGAGCACGTCGACTCCGTATTTGCCCTCGAAGTACGCGGGCCGAACTGCGCCGAGTTTGAGCTGCAGCACGAACTCTCTGATGAGGCGTTCTTCCTCAGTCGGTCGAAGGCCTCGCCCGAGTGGTAGTTCGTTGCGATTCAGACTGTCGCAGTATGGCCCGAAGGTATCGAGGTTCTGCATGTGGACGCCGCTGATGTGGCCGAACGACGCGACGCCCAATCCCACCATGTCGGCACCCTGCCAGAGCCGGTCGCGGTACACGAACTTGGTCGCCGGATCCTTGACGACGGCGTAGGCGGAAGCGACGGTGTAGCCGGCGGCCTCGAACGCATCGAACGCCTCGTCCACCCAGCGCCGCTTGGTCGACCAGCTGGCGACGGCGCCGGCCTCGGGCGCCTCGCCGGCACGGAGCGACTTGGCGATCGTGGTGTTGAACGGCAATTCCATCTGGTAGATCGTGACGCTGTCAGGTGCGAGATCGATCGTCCGCTGGACGCAGTCCCGCCAATTCTCGTCGGTCTCTCCCAGCATGCCGGCGATGAGGTCGATGTTGATCTGTGGAAACCCGAGCGACTGGGCAAACGCGTACGCCTTGCCGATCTCGGGTGAGCGATGCGCCCGGCCGTTGATCTCGAGCAGCCGATCGTCGAAGTTCTCCACGCCGAGGCTGAGACGCGTCACGCCGATCTCACGCAGAGCGGTGAGCTTCGCCTCCGACAGCGTCCCCGGCTCGCACTCGAAGGTGATCTCTTCGGCATGACGCCAGGGGCTGACCGCATCCATGCGGTGGACGAGCCGCTGCAGCTGCCTGACCGACAAGAACGACGGCGTCCCGCCGCCGAAGTACACGAAGTTCAGCGGTCGTCCGGCAACCGCGCGCTGCTTGCTGTACAGCTCCCACTCACGCGCCAACGTGTCGAGATAGCCCTGCACTTCGGCGGCGTTCTTGTCGGTGTAGACGCGGAAGTAGCAGAAGTGGCAGCGCTTTCGGCAGAACGGGATGTGCAGATAGAGCCCGAGCGGCACGTCGGTGGGCGCGGCCGCCAGCGCCGGCTTCACGTCGCGATCGACGGCCTCTTTGGTCCAGACCGAAAACGGCGGGTAGTTGGCGATGAAGTAGCTGCCGACCTCTGTCTGGTCGTCGGCAAGGGTCATGCGGTGATCTCCGCGGTGGTCAGGCGCATGTCTCTTTCACTTTATCGTCAAACGGCTCGGGGCCCACTCCCTTGATGGGGTTGAGGCTCTTGACTTACATGATGTAAGACCGATAATAACTGACATAAATGGAGACTCTGCCGCGACTCTCGGCGACCGAGCGGTTCATCCTGGAGCTCCTCACCACGCACGGTGAGCTCTTCGGCCTCGAGATGATCGCGCGCTCGGGAGGCCGCCTGAAGCGCGGGACCGTGTACGTGACGCTCGGCCGCATGCAGGAGAAGGGCTACCTGGAATCACGCCAGGAGCCCTCGCGGCGGGCGCCATCGGGTTGCCGCGGCGACTTATCGACCGAGTGGACTCGGTCGGCGCGTGCTCGAGGCGTGGACGATGGCGGAACGCACGTTCGTGAAGTTGCGGCCGCAGGAGGCGTGATGGTTGGCGTCCGCGAGCCGAAGGCGAGCGGCCTCCGCGAACGAAGTGAGCCTCCGCCGAGGCCGGCCTACTTCCTTTTGGGCTTATACACGTGCGTCGCGGTCCCGAAAAACTGCTCCGCCGACTCCATGATCGTCTCGGTGAGCGTCGGATGCGGATGGATCGTCAGCTTGACGTCGGAGGCGGTCGCGCCCATCTCGATCGCGAGGACGCCTTCGGCAATCAGTTCTCCCGCGCCCGATCCCACGATGCCGACACCGAGCACGCGCTCGGTCTCCGGATCGATGAGGAGCTTGGTCATCCCGTCGACCCGATCGATGGCGATCGCGCGACCCGAGGCACCCCAGGGGAACCGCGCGACTTCAACTTTGCGGCCGTCCTTGGCGGCTTGCGTTTCGGTCAAGCCGGCCCACGCAATCTCCGGGTCGGTGAAAACAACGGCTGGAATCGCCAGCGGCTCGAAGATCGCCTTGTGCCCGGCGACGGCTTCGACCGCGACGCGCGCCTCGTGCGAAGCCTTGTGAGCCAGCATCGGCTCGCCCGGCGACGTCGCCAATCGCGAAGATCGTGGGCTCGTCGGTTCGGCGCTGAAAGTCGGTCTGGATGAAGCCGCGATCGTTGACCTGCACGCGGGTCTTGTCGAGACCAGGGACGCGCGCGTTGGGCCGCCGGCCGATCGAGACCAGCACGTAGTCGTAGGTCGCTTCAGGCGGTGCGCCCTCGCCTTCGAACGTGACGCTCACGCCGGCATGCGGGCGCTTTCATGGCCAGCACCTTGGTCGAGAGCATCACCCGCTGCAGCGTCTTTTCGACGCGTTGCGCCAGGTAGCGAACCAGATCGCGATCGGCGCCGGGCAGGAGGCCATCGGTCATTTCGACGACTGACACCTTGGTGCCAAGCGCGGCGTACACCGATCCCAGCTCGAGGCCGATGTAGCCGCCGCCAATCACCAGCATCGAGCCGGGAATCTCGGGAAGGTCCAGCGCACTCGTCGAATCGAGCACGCGCGGGCTGTCAATCGACAGCGCTGGGATGCGGGTGGGCTCCGAACCAGTCGCGAGGATGATGGCGTCGACCTCGACGGTTTGCTCGCTGCCGTTCTCCAGCGCCACTTGCAGTTGCGTCGGACTCACGATCGAGGCGCGGCCCTGCAGATACGTCGACCTTGCGCAAGCTTGGCGACTTGACCGGTGCCGCTCGTCAGCTTGTCGACGACCTTGTTCTTGAACCCGCGCAAGCCGATCGACGTCGATGTTCGGCTTGCCGAAGTCGATGCCCCACTCCGTGGCATGGCGGGCTTCGTCGAGCACCTTCGCAACGTGCAACAGCGCCTTTGACGGGATGCAGCCGCGATACAGACACACGCCGCCGGGATTTTTCTCCGGATCGATCAACGTGACCTGCATGCCGAGGTCCGCCGCATAGAACGCCGCGGCGTACCCTCCGGGGCCGGCACCGACGACTGCGACATGAGTAGGCATGATCGACGGCTAGGTTGTCAGGCGAGGCCCGTCAGTTTCCAGTTATCAGTTGCCAGTTCAAAGGGCAACAGGTCAGGTGCGGAACTGAGGGACTCTTTGAACTGACAACTGGAAACTGGCAACTGACGCAGCGCTATCCCCGCAGCATCATCGTGAAGGGCTGTTCGATGGCCTCGACGACCCAGCGCAAGAAACGGATGGCGTCGGCGCCGTCGATCACGCGGTGGTCGTAGCTGAGCGACAGGGGCAGCATCTGGCGCGGCTCGATCGACCCCGTTCTTGTAGACCGGTTCCTGCGCGCCGCGCGAGACGCCCAGAATCGCCACTTCGGGCCAGTTGACGATCGGCGTGAACGCGGTGCCGCCAATGCCGCCGAGATTGGTGATCGACATCGACCCGCCGGACATCTCGTCGAGCGACAGCTTGCGCGCCTTGGCCTTCTCGGCCAGCTGATGAATCTCGACGGCAATCTGCAGGATGTTCTTCTGATCCGCGTTGCGGACCGACCGGAACCAGCAGGCCGTGCTCGGTATCGACGGCAATGCCGACGTGCACGTACTTCTTGTAAATGATCGACTCGGCTGCCGACGTCGATCGACGAGTTGAACTGCGGAAACTTCTTGAGGGCGGTGGCGACGATCTTGGTCAGCACCGCCGTGACCGTCAGCTTGCCTCCGGCACGCTCGGCTTCGGCGGCGTACTTCGGGCCGAATCTCCTCGAGCACCGTCATGTCGGCCTTGTCGAACTGCGTGACGTGCGGAATCAGCGACCAGGCGTGGCTCAAATGCTCGGCGGTCTTCCGCCGGACGCCGGTCATGGGCTTGCGTTCGACCTCGCCCCACTTGCGAGAAGTCGGGCAGCGCCGGGCCGCCGCCGGGTCGCGCGGCCGGGGCTGGCGTCAGCGCGCCGCCGCCGAGGCTGCTCAGGATTTGCCGGGCGAACGTCTTGACGTCCTCCTCGGTAATGCGTCCGTTCGGGCCGGAGCCCGTGACCTGACTGATGTCGACGCCAATCTCGCGCGCGACGCGTCGCACCGATGGCGCGGCCGGCGCCGACGCGGTCGATGGCACGGGCGGACTCGTGGCGGGCGCGGCCGGCGCCGCCGCGGGCGCTTGCCGCCCGCGGAAGTCCACGACCGGCGCGCGCTTCCGCGCA
This sequence comes from uncultured Acidobacteriota bacterium, assembly GCA_963734095.1. Lineage (GTDB taxonomy): Bacteria > Acidobacteriota > Vicinamibacteria > Vicinamibacterales > UBA2999 > JACCSI01. The sequence continues at coordinate 80,391 of CAVTGK010000005.1, forward strand.
TCCTCTTTCGTGTGTCGGCTCGGCTGGCCTGGTCGCCGCCGCTGTTGGCGCGCCTTGCTGTCCTTCTCCGCTCTCTTCCTGCTTCTGCGTCGGCGTGGACGCCCCGGCGCTTTTCGCTGTTCGGGCTTCTCGCGCCGGCGCTCGGCGGGCGCTGCCGCCTTTCGATCCGACGGCGGACGCCGGCTCTCGCCGCCGCGCCGTCGACGGTGAGGATCACCTGGCCGGTCTTGACCTTGTCGCCGACCTTGACCTCGCACGTCCTTGACCACGCCTTCGACGCTGGATGGCACTTCGAGCGTCGCCTTGTCGGTTTCGAGCTCGAGCACCGGTTGGTCCTTGCGTGAGGCGATCACCCGGCTTGACCAGCACCTGCAACACATCGCCCTGCGGAACGTTCTCACCGAGATTGGGAAGGATGAAATCTGCCAACAGATCGGAGTCTCCAGTCTACGGCCGACGGTGTTCACGGCCGCGACTGGACCTCGTGACTCAACTAATCGCTGGATCTCGTCTTCTCGGTATCGATCCCGAGATCCTTGATGGCCTGGGTGACGACCTCGGGCTCGATCTGTTTCTCCTGCGCGAAGCGCATACAGCGTGGCGAGCGTGATGAACCGCGCATCGACCTCGAAGAAGTCGCGCAGCGCGGCGCGCGTTTCCGAACGGCCGAACCCGTCGGTGCCGAGCGACTGCAACCGCCGCGGGAGCCAGCGGTCGATCGAGTCGGGCAGCGACTTGAGATAGTCGCTGACCGCCACGAAGACGCCCTTGGCGTTGGCGGTCGCCTGCGTCACGTACGGGCACGCGCGGCTTGTCGGCCGGATGCAGCCGATTCCAGCGCTCGCAGGCGTGACCGTCGCGATAGAGGTTGACATAGCTCGTCACGCTCCACACGTCAGCGCCGACGTTGTATTTCTCCTCGAGAATCTTCTGCGCTTCGAGCGCCTGAATCAGGATCGTGCCGCTGCCAAACAGCTGCGCGCGCAGCTTGGCGTTCGGCTTCGAGGTCGGGCGCGCGACGTACATGCCCTTGAGGATGCCATCGCGTGCGCCGTCGGGCATCGGCGGATGCTCGTACTGCTCGTTCATCAGCGTCAGGTAGTAGAAGATGTTTTCCTGGTCGCCGTACATCCGCTTGATGCCGTCCTCGATGATCACCGCGAGCTCGTAGGCGAACGCCGGATCGTAGGACTGGCAGATCGGCACCGGTGACGCCAGCACGTGGCTCTGGCCGTCCTGATGCTGCAGCCCCTCGCCGTTGAGCGTCGTGCGGCCGGCGGTGCCGCCGAGCACGAAGCCGCGCATGCGCATGTCGGAACCGGCCCAAATCAGGTCGCCGACCCGCTGGAAGCCGAACATCGAATAGAAGATGAAGAACGGAATCGTGTTGATGCCGTGCGTCGCATAGGCCGTTCCGGCCGCGATGAACGACGACATCGATCCGGCCTCGTTGATGCCCTCTTCGAGAATCTGGCCGTCCTCCGCTTCCTTGTAGTACAGGAGCGTGTCCATGTCGACGGGCTCGTACAGCTGTCCGCTGTGGGCGTAGATGCCGACCTGCCGGAAGAGCGCTTCCATGCCGAACGTGCGCGCTTCGTCCGGGCACGATCGGCACCACCAGCTTGCCAATCTGCTCGTCGCGCAGCAGCTTCGACAGCATGCGCACGAACACCATCGTCGTGCTGGCCTTGCGCGACTTCGGTGCCCTTGTGGAACTCGGCGAAAGTCTCGGTCAGGTTCGGGCCGGATCGGCTCGGAACGCACCTGGCGCTTGGGCACCGCGCCGCCCAGTGCGGCGCGGCGCTCCTGCACGTAATTGAGCTCGACGCTGTTCTGGCGGCGGTCGATAGAACGGCGCCTTGGCCGACTTCTTCATCCGAGATCGGGATGCCGAATCGTGTGCGAAACGCCTTGACCTCTTCGTCGTTCAGCTTCTTCTGCTGGTGGGTGACGTTCTTGCCCTCACCCGACTCGCCGACCCCGTAGCCCTTGATGGTGCGGGCGAGAATGACCGTCGGCACGCCTTTGGTTTCGGTCGCGCGCTTGTAGGCGTTGTAGACCTTGTTGGGATCGTGGCCGCCGAGCGTCAGCTTCTTCAGCTGCTCATCCGAGAGATGTTTGACCATCTCGAGCAGTCGCGGATCGGCGCCCCAGAAGTGCTTGCGGATGTAGGCGCCCGACTCGACGGCGTACTTCTGATACTCGCCGTCGACGATCTCGCCCATCCGGCGAACGAGCAGGCCCTCGGTGTCCTTTTCGAGCAGGTCGTCCCACTCGGTGCCCCACAGCACTTTGATCACGTTCCAGCCCGCGCCGCGGAAGATCGCTTCGAGCTCGGTGATGATCTGGCCGTTGCCGCGCACCGGACCGTCGAGCCGCTGCAGGTTGCAGTTGACGACGAAGATCAGGTTGTCGAGCCGTTCGCGCGACGCCAGCGTGATGGCGCCCAGCGCCTCGGGCTCGTCGGTCTCGCCGTCGCCGAGAAACGCCCAGACCTTCGCATCGGTGACGCGGCTTGAGGCCGCGGTCTTCGAGGTAGCGGTTGAACCGGGCCTGGTAGATCGCCATGATGGGTCCGAGGCCCATCGATACCGTGGGAAACTCCCAGAAGTCCGGCATCAGCCAGGGATGCGGATACGACGACAGGCCGCCGTCGGGCCTCAGCTCGCGACGGAAGTTTTCGAGCTGCTGGCTCGAGATTCGCCCTTCGAGGAACGCTCGCGCATAGATGCCAGGCGACGCGTGCCCCTGGAAGTAGACGATGTCGCCTTCCTGGCCATTCTCGCGGCCGCGGAAGAAGTGGTTGAAGCCGACCTCATACAGCGTCGCGGCCGAGGCGTACGTCGAAATGTGTCCGCCGATGCCATCTTCCATGCGGTTGGCGCGCACGACCATCGCCATCGCGTTCCAGCGAACGAGGCTCTTGATGCGGCGCTCGATCTCGCGGCTGCCGGGATACGGCACTTCCTCGCTGGCGTGGATGGTGTTGATGTACGGCGTGTTCGCCGTGAACGGCAGCTTCACGCCGTTCTTCTGCGCGTGGACGCCAAGCTCTCGAAGCAGCCGACCGACTCGCGCCGGACCCCCGTGCTGCAGCACGTAGTCGAGCGACTCGAGCCACTCGCGGGTTTCGAGCGCTTCCAGTTCGCGGGCGTCGCTTGGTGCAGAGTTCCTCATAGTCTTACTGGCCTTTCGTCGTGACTCAGGACAACCTTCCTATTGTAACTCCGACCCGAACCGCAGGCGGCCTGCACCAACCGAAGGATCGATTCCGCATGAGTCAGTTGACCCGCGTCGCCGAGGAGATCGTGGCGTGCCGACGTTGCGCGCGGCTTCGTGCGTACTGTCAACGGGTCGCACGCGAGAAGAAGTCGGCGCATCGCGACGAAGAGTACTGGGGCAAACCGGTGCCGGGCTTCGGTGATCCCCGTGCGCGAGTGCTGATCCTTGGTCTCGCACCCGCCGCGCACGGCGCGAATCGTACCGGGCGAGTGTTCACCGGAGACGGTATCGGCGCATCGGGCGACTTCCTGATGGCCGCCCTGCACCGCGCCGGGTTGTCCAACCTCTCGACTTCGCGTCATCCCGACGATGGTCTGCGTTTACGCGATTGCTACATCGCGGCCACGGTGCGTTGCGCGCCGCCTCAGAACAAGCCATCACCTGCAGAGATTGCCGCATGCGCCGAACATCTCGATGCAGAGATCAACGCACTTCCCAACCTACGAGTCGTCGTCGCCCTGGGGAAGATCGCGTGGGATGCTTGCTTTCAGCACCTTGCGCGCCGCGGCGTCGCCGTCAGACCACGCCCACCATTCGCCCACGGCGCGAGTTACACGCCGCAACTGAGCACCCCCGCACCCAGCACCTTAGGCACCTTGGGCACCTTAGGCACTCCAGGCACTCGCACCCCAGGCACCTCCGGCACCCCAGGCACCCTAGGCACCTTATCGCTGTTCGCCTGCTACCATCCGTCGCGTCAGAACACGAATACCGGAAAAGTGACCGCCGCGATGTACGACCATCTGTTCGAGGCGGTGAAGAGACGCGTCGAGACTAGCGAAGCGGGGCGAGACGTCTAGGTGAGGTGCAGCGGTTTGACGAGCACCGAGCCTCCGAGGTCGCCGAACCAACAGATTTGCTCGTCCACGAGGTCGATCTGGAATCGGTACTCACCCGGCGGGACGTCTTCGGGAATATCGACGCTCACCGCGAGGCTCACGGCCTCGCGCGGACCGAGGTCGCGAGGCAGGTAGGTTCGTCCAAGCCTGTCGTTCAGCAAACGGCCTTCGACCGTGAGCAGTTTGCACCCGACCGTCACGAAGCCTCCGAGCCGCGACGGCGTCTTTTCCCACGTCGTGTCACCGGTATTGATGGCCTGTGCCACGAACTCGAACCGAGAGCCCCGCGCGACGTGCGTCGGCACGCCGTCCGCACGAAGGTCGCAGGACAGCACGCCGGGGTGCCTGGATGTCTTCGGGCGTACGCCGTCACGTTCGATCATCGCGAACGCGTGGCGACGCTCCAACTCTTCCAGCACCCCTTCAGGCCTCAGATGGAGCCGCGGATGTTGTCCTGACCGATAGAGCTCGATTTCTTCCACTGGCAGGAGACGGAGCGCGGACGGCAGCGTCGCCGTGAGCATCGCGTTCCTGAATCCGTGGCGCCTCGACTCTTGGAGAAACTTCACGACATCGAACGCCCGATCGTCTTCACCCTGTTCGCGAATCGCCTTCTGAGTCTCGTGATGAGTGAGGTGATCCAGTCCTGGCTCGACGAACACTGCGCGGCACCCGGGCTTGAGCACGCGCGCAAGCTCCGAGACGACGGCCGTCAGATCAGGGACGTGATGCAGCACGTTCATGCCGAGCACGCCGTCAAACGTCGCGTTTCTGAATGGCAGGCCCTCGGCAACCGACTGGACGACATGGGTCGTCCCTTCGATGCGCAACCGATCCCACGTGGGGCGACGCCGGTTGTGCTGAAGCGCAGAGAGATCGGGGTCCACTGCGACGACGTCATACCCGAGACGGGCAAGCATTTCGGTGGAAAACCCTGAGCCTGCACCGAGATCGAGGACCCTGTCGCGTGGTTTACAGTCGAGGATCATTAAAAGCGTCGCAAGGTCGAACAGACGCCCAATGCCAAGGTCATGGGTGGCGGGGCAGATCGGGAATAGACCCGCGGCGTAGACGTCTGGCGCTTCGAACTCCTGCTCGAAAGTCATGACCGCGTGTGGCGCGCGTGCAACGATTGGTCGGCGGTGGCCGACGGACCGTCGAGAATGCGTCGGAGGTTCGCCTCGTCGAGATTGCCGCCAGACATCACCGCGACAACGGTCTTTCCCGCCAGCGCCGCCTGCAACTTGAGCGCAGCCGCCAGCGATGCGCCGCCCGCGCCCTCGGCAAGGTTGTGCGTGGTGCGTAAAGCCAATCGCACACCGCCAGCAAGTTCCTCCTCGCTGAGCGTGATGACATCGTCCAGCAGTTCCTCGAGGATGCCGAACGTGAGATCGAACGTCACGCGGGTGGCCATGCCCTCGGCGAAGGTCGCGGCCGAATCGCCCACGACCCGAACGTTGCCATGCCAGGACCGCGCAAACGCATCGGCGTTCGCCGCCTGAATCCCGATCACTCGCGTGTTGCGCCCGAGCGCCGTGCGCACGAGGCAATTGCCGCAGGCGCCGCTGCCGCCGCCGATTGGCACGAGAATCACGTCGATGCTCGGCAGTTCCTCGAAAATCTCGAGGGCATAGGTCGCAACGCCGGCGATGAGGAGCGGCTCGTTGGCGGAATGCACGTAGCGTGCGCCCGTGCGACGCGCTACATCTTCACAGCGTTCGCGCGCCTCGTCGAAGTCACGTCCGCCCTCGTTTACGAAGGCGCCGAAGGCGCGCATCGCCGCGTTCTTGTCAGGGTTGTTGTGATCGGGCACGAACACCGTGCACTTCACGCCCTCGAGCTGGCACGCCATCGCGATCGACTGACCGTGGTTGCCGGTGCTGGCGGTGACGACGCCTCGAGCCCGTTCGTTTGGCGGGAGGGATCGCACGAGGTTGAGACCACCGCGAACCTTGAAGGCTCCAGTTGGATTGTGGTTTTCGTGCTTGACCCACAGATCGACGCCCAATTCCTGAACCAGCAGGGCATGCCGAAGGAGCGGAGTGGGCCGAATGACGTCCGCAATGCGGCCCCTCGCGGCGTGCACGTCAGCTAGTGTGGTCATGTCAGTGGTCAGTGGTCAGTGGTCAGTGGTCGCCGGTGCCGGTCGGTGCCGGTACAAGTCTAGAGACTATCGCTGGCGGTTGTGAAGTTGTGTCCACTCGTCGCGAGTTCGAATCGCGAGGTCGGGGCGATCGGAGATCACGCCATCCACCCCGCAATTGAAGAGCCGTTGCATGTCTGAAGGCTCATCGACCACCCACACATCGACTCGCGCATTGTCGCGATGCGCCTGCCGGACGAATGCTGGTGAGATCACGCGCAGGCGTCCGGCTCGTTGCGGCACCTGGAAGGCGCAGTAGCGAGCGCGTGATCGCAGCGGCCAATTCAACCATGATCGATAGAGCGTCCATCGCGCCTCGCTCTCGGAAGCGCTCGTCGCCATCGCCTCCTCTTCGGCGCGAATAACGTCGAGACCTCCCTGATAGAACGACCCCACGCACACGCGATCGATGGCGTCCGTCCGTCGAACGACGTCGATGACGGCACGTGCCAATTCCGGGTGACCGTCTTTCATCTCGATGATGACACGTGCGTCAACAAATCGTCGGAGGACGTGCTCGAGCGTGGGCACGCCAATTCCACGGGCGCGAAATGGGTGGCCGTCTGCGGCTTGAAAATGATATCCGGCATCGACCCTGCATAGCTCATCGGCAGTAAGTGCGCGGACCGGGCCCCTCGCATCAGTCGTTCGATCCAGCGTCTGATCGTGGATCACGACCGGAATACCGTCCCGAGAGAGGTGGACGTCACATTCGATCCCGTCGCTGCCAAGTGCCAGGCCACGCTCGAATGCCGCCATCGTGTTCTCAGGCGCCAGCTTGGCGCCACCGCGATGGGCGAAAACCAGTCGGGCGCTGGTGGCAAAGGGATGTCGGTCAGGAATCATGCGCGAGGGTGTGGTGACCGTCTGAAGCGTGACGCAGGCGTCATAATAGCGGTATGCCTCTCGGTACCCGCCCTACTACTCTCGGATCACTCAAGCGTCGGTCGCCGCGGGGACGTATCGTCCACGAAGTGTGAAGGACGAAGTGCGCCAGAATCTGATTGCCAAGCTCCGTCAACGGGAACCACTGTTTCCGGGGATCATCGGCTACGAAGAAACCGTCATCCCGCAGATCGTCAACGCGATACTGGCCCGGCACAATTTCATCCTGCTCGGCTTGCGTGGTCAGGCAAAGACGCGGATTCTCCGCGCCCTGACGTCGCTGCTGGACGAGGCCATTCCGGTCGTCCCGGGAAGCGAAATCAACGACGACCCCCTGGCGCCGCTGTCCGCATACGGACGACAGCGCGTCACCGCCGAAGGCGACGCCATGCCCATCGACTGGTTGCCTCGCGAGGCGCGCTACGTCGAGAAGCTGGCGACACCCGATGTCACCATCGCCGACATGATCGGCGACGTCGATCCCATCAAAGCCGCCCACGGCGGCCTGCAGCTCGCCAGCGAGCTGGCCATGCACTTCGGTCTGCTGCCCCGCGCCAACCGCGGGACTCTTCGCCATCAACGAACTGCCGGATCTGGCGGGGAAAATTCAAGTCGGACTGTTCAACATCCTGCAGGAAGGCGACGTGCAGATTAAGGGCTTCCCGGTTCGGCTGCCGCTCGACGTGATGATGCTCTTCACCGCCAATCCAGAAGACTACACGGCCCGCGGCAAAATCATCACGCCGCTGAAGGATCGGATCGGCGCCGAGATTCGCACGCACTACATGGGCAGCCGGGCACAGGCGATGGCGATTACGGCCCAGGAAGCGTGGCTCCAGCGCGAGCACCCGATCGAGGTGCCGGACTTCGTGCGCGAGATCGTCGAGGAGCTCGCGTTTCACGCGCGGAACGAGCGCAAGATCGACAAGCGATCCGGCGTCAGCCAGCGGATGCCGATCAGCGTGCTCGAAAGTCTGGTCTCCAACGCCGAGCGCCGCGCGCTTGATTCACGGCGAGTCGCCAGTCGCTGCCCGGGTCATCGACATTTATGCCGCCCTGCCGTCGATGATGGGCAAGTTCGAGCTCGAATACGAAGGCGAGCTGAAGGGCGCCGACTTCGTCGCTCGCGAAGTCGTCCGAAGCGCCGTGTCAACCGTGTTCGACGGATACTTTTCGGACGCTGATCTCCGCTCGATCGTGGAATGGTTCGATCTCGGCGGCACGCTCAACCTCGGCGATGGCGTGCCGGCAGCCGAGGTCCTGTCGCAGGCTCGCGGCGGTGCAGGGGTTGGTCGAGGCGTCCCGTCGTGCCGGTGTTGCTCCCGACGCCTCGGTGCCGCTGCTCGCGGCCGGCGTCGACTTCGTGCTCGAGGGTCTTTACTCGCAGAAGAAGATCGGCCGGAGCGACGATCGCGGGTATCACGGCACCGAACCCGTCCGACGGCGGGAGGCACCGACGCGAACGCCGGTGCTGACGCCGGACGACGATGATGACCAGGGGACAGGGGCGGGGGAAAAAGAAGCGGTACTACAACTGACAGACGTCGTCCAGGTTCCAGTTGCTCAGTGGCCAGTTCAAAGAGCGGCGCTGCAGGTCCCATTTCCAGCAGCGCGGCTCTTTGGACTGGCCACTGGAAACTGGCGAACTGCCGGAAGATCTACATGCGCTACAAGTACTCGAAGTACGTTCCCTCACTGCTCGACGAGCTCGACATGGACGAGCTCATGTCGAAGCTCTCGGATCTCCTCCTCTCGAGCGGCTTCGACAACCCGTGGGGCGATCCGTCACAGAACCAGGATCGGACGATGCAGGCCTTGCACGACGCGATCCTGGAAGCGCTCTTCAGCGATGGCGTCCTCCCGCCGGAAATGCTCGAGAAGCTATTGGGAGATCCGGCGGACGGCGACCAGGAACAGCTGCGGCAACAGATTGAGGACCTGATCGAACAGATCATCGAGCGGATGAAGGAATCCGGCTACATCACACCGTCACCCGATCTCGAAACCGAGCGGCAGCGGCGGGCACAGGGCGGCGGCCTGGGCGATGCCAACGAGCGCGTGACGTTCGAAGTCACCGACAAGGCCCTCGACTTTCTGGGTTTCAAGGCCCTGCGCGATCTGATGGGATCGATGGGCCACAGCAGCAGCGGCCGGCACGACACGCGCGACCTGTCCACCGGCATCGAAGCGAGTGGCGCGCCCAAGCGGTATGAGTTCGGCGACACGATGAACATCGACGCCACCGCCACCATCCTGAACGCGATCCGTCGTCAAGGAGCGGAAGGCTCGACCGACGGCGCGACTCGAGATCACGTACAACGACCTGATGGTGGCACAGGGCGAGTACCAGAGCTCCTGTGCCACCGTGCTGATGCTCGACTGCAGTCACAGCATGATCCTGTATGGGGAGGATCGGTTCACACCCGCCAAGCGCGTAGCGATGGCGCTTGTCGCACCTGATTCGCACGCAGTATCCCGGCGACACGCTGCATGCGGTGCTGTTCCACGACTCCGCCGAGGAGATTCCGCTTCGCGAGCTGGGGCGCGTGCGCGTCGGGCCCTACTACACCAACACGCGCGAAGGGCTGCGGCTGGCCCGCCGGATCCTCGATCGCCAGCGCAAGGACATGCGGCAAATCATCATGATCACCGACGGCAAGCCGTCCGCGCTGACGCAGCCGGACGGACGCATCTACAAAAATGCGTTCGGCCTCGATCCGTTCGTGATCTCCGAAACATTTGCGGAGGTGTCGGCCTGTGCGCGCGCCGGCATCATGATCAACACCTTCATGCTGGCGCGCGACTACGACCTCGTCGCCTTCGTTCGCCGCGTGGCGTCGATGTGCCGCGGCAAGGCCTATTTCACGACCCCCTACACACTGGGCGAGTACGTGTTGATGGACTACATGGACAAGAAGACCAGGACGATTCACTAGGCAAGAGTTACAAGTTACAAGTTACAAGTTACAAACCGCGAGCTGTTCGCCACGCCCTGCTGTGATGAGCGCGTCTGACCACGAACTTTGAACTTGTAACTTGTAACTTGTAACTGTCACAGTGACCGTTGACATGCTGCCCTCGACCATCCCCCTCTTCCCGTTGCCGTCCGTCGTATTGTTCCCCAATGTCTTTCTGCCGCTCCACATCTTCGAGCCGCGCTATCGGCAGATGGTGTCCGACGCGTTGGCGGGCGAGCGGATGATCGGGATGGTGTTGCTGCAGCCAGGCTACGAGGTCGAGCATGAGCGCGCGCCGGCAATCTATGAAGTGGGGTGCGCCGGCCTCGTCACGCACGTCGAGCGACTCACCGACGGCCGCTTCAACATCGTGTTGCGCGGGCCTCGAGCGGTTTCGCATCGTCGGCGAAGAGAGCCCCTCGTCTACGGTCTTGTATCGGCGCGCGCTGATCATGCCATTGGCGGAAGCCGAGCCGGAGGGCATGGAGCAGGCGCTGAAACGAGAGCGCCAGCGACTCGAGGCACTGCTGGCGCCGATGCTGAGCGGCACGTTGGCCGAGCGCGGGTTGCCCGCGACCATGCCGGACGTGGACTTGATCAACGCGCTGGCGCAGTACCTGGATCTCGAGCCGATTGAAAAACAGGCGCTGCTCGAGCGCGAGGGCCCGCTCGCCCGTTGCCGATCGTTGGTCGAGTTGCTCGAAATGAAGACGCTGTCGAAGGGGCGCGGGGCCGAGCAAAGAGTGCACTAGGCCGGCGCGCTGCGCGCGCCGGAAGGTGCCCTCGCTACGTCGGGCGGAGGCCTCGCCGCTAGGCGGCTCGGATGGCCGGCTCGCTCCGCTCGCGGAAGGACGGCAGTGCCGACCTTCGCCGGGCGAAGCGACGGCGCCAGCCACCCGAGCGAAGCGAGGGCGGCCTTGGCGGCGAGCGGCAGCGAGCCGCCCCATCGGGCCACGCGAAGCGCGGCCCGCCTAGTGCGTCATCGCATACATCACGATGTTCAGACCGACCGCATATCCGTCAGGCGAGAAGCTGTAGAAATACTGCGGGTCTTCGCCTTCGCGCTCCCACGCGTCGGAGATGTCGGTGTTGTGCGTCATCAGCACCATCAGGTGGCCGTTGACGTCACTGATACCCCGAATGACCGGGACGTCGCTGTCAGACGCCCCGCTCGGAGGTGCCGCCGCCACTCCGCCGCCAATGCGAAATGGAGGGAATCTGCGGCAGCTTCGTGACCTGAAACATTGTCCGAAACAGCGGGTGATCCATGCGCGACATCACGAATCGGGTAATCAGACGGCTGGCAGCACGCGGGCGATCTGCCGTTCCCAGGATTCGAGTGCCCAAGAGCCCCACGAGTCGTCCACCCAGAGGAACCCGCCCTTGAGCAGATAGTCGCGCACCCGCTCGACTTCGCGGTCGCTGAACTCGAGCGTGCCGACGTCCTCCATATGGAGGTAGGGGCAGTTGTAGAGGTAGTCGTCCTCGAGTCGGACAACCAGGTGATTGGGATCGCCGGTGCGCTGACGGCTGACCCGCGCCTTGGTCAGTTCGGCGAGTCGAATCGAAAAGTTGACGTCGGCGTCGGGATAGTCGGTGCTCCAGCCCGAGCCGCTCGGCTCGCGCCGGACGCTGCGGAACATCCCGCGACAGAAACTGAACCCACCATCGTAGCTCTCGGCTGTCGGAAATCGGGGCGGCACGCGATTGCCACCGTAGCCGTAGCCACGGTACCAAGGCTCCTGCGCGGTCGCCGTCGCGGCGACGAGCAAGATCAGCGCGGCAATCCGAGTCGGCGTCATAGTTGACGCGCGATCACAAGCTCGCGCTGCTAATGCGTCATTGAGTAGAGGCGCAACGTTCAAGCCGACCGCATAGCCGTCCGGCGAGAAGCTATAGAAAGTACTGCGGGTCCTCGCCTTCGCGCTCCCACGAATCGGAGATGTCCGTGTTGTGCGTCATCAGCACCATGATCCGGCCATCGGCATCGGTGATGGCCGCCATGTGCGCCTGCGCGCTGCTGTGTCCCATCTCCGAGGTATCGCCTCCGCTCCCTGACCAATACTGCCACGACGGGACCTGCGGAATCTTGGTCACGGTGAACATGGTCTTGAAGATGGGGTGATCGAACGACAAGTCGCGAATTGGATACTGCGCAGTGGGCAGCACCTTCGCGATCTCGCGTGCAAAATCATCCCACGCCCATGGCCCCCAGTAGTCGTCCACCCACAGGAAGCCGCCCTTCAGCAGGTAGCTCCTGAGCGCATCGGCATCGGCGTCGCTGAAACCGACGCTGCCGGGGTCGGACATGATCACGAACGGGCATTGAAACAGCGCCTCGTCGGTCGGGCGCACGACGAAGTGATTGGGCTCGCGGCCGGTGCGGCTCACGCGGGTCTTGGTCAGCTCCGAGAAGCGGATCGACAGATTGATCTCGGCGTAGGGATAGTCAGTGCCCCAGCCAAGCCCCCGCTGATGCGCGCGCACGCTGCGATACATCATCCGGCACATCTGAAATGCACCGTCGAAGTCGCCGGTCTTGAAGAATCGCGGAGGAATGCCCGCGCCTTCACCCCGCCCGCCAAAGCCGCGAAACCAGGGATCCTGGGCGAATGCCGTCGTCGCTGCGACGAGCACCGCGGCGGCGACGGCCTGGGCAATGCGCATGCCGACTGACTCGTCTACTGCTTTTGGTCGAGCCAGCGACCGGTAGTATTCCTCGACCAGCTTCTGGAATTCCTGCGGCACTTCGTCGGCGCCGGTGACGAGCGCTCGGTCGGCATCGTCGCCGACTTTGCGGCGAAGCCCGTACTCGAAGCGCTTGAGTCCTTCAGTCACGAGCGTCTGCAGGCGCGCCAACTCGTCGACGTCGCGATACACGCGCGTGTCTTCGAGCTCACGCAGCCGGCGCAGGATTTCCTCCAGCTCGCGCGCGTCGACGTTCTGCTGGCGCAGCAGGTCGCGCAGCTCGCGGCCCTCGCCAATCCAGCGGCGCGCCTCGTCACGGAACTGACGAATCTCGTCCGGGCTGAACCAATCGCCGGGCCGGCGGCTGCCCCACCCGCCGGGACCATCGCGCCATGCGCCGTCGGTATCGCCGCCGCCCGCCGCGCCGTCGGTCTGGCCTCGTCCATCGGCACGCTGGCCTGGACCCCTGGCCTTCCTGACTGCCCTGCTGTCCCGACTGCCCCTGCTGGCCCGCCTGGCCCTTGTGCCCTTGCTGGCCTTGTTGGCCTTCCTGACCTTGCTGCGCCTCGCGCCTTGCTGCCCTCGCTGGCCCTGCTGTGCCTTGTTGACCGCGTTGCCCTTGCTGCCCCGTGCGCGCTTCGGCGCGCTCCTGCATGCGGCGGCCCAGCGATTCCACGCCGCGCGTGAGCTCGCGGGCACGTTCGAGCGCATCGGCATTTCGATCGCGACCATTCGGGCCGAGCGCCGATGCCGCTTCATCGAGCTTGCGACGGACGCCGTCGATGTTGGCTTCGAGCTGCTCTTCGAGCGTTCGGGCAAACTCCTGCAGCTCGGCCCGTTCGGCGCCAATCACCTGCCGCGAGTAGTTCAGCTTTTCCTTGATCTTGTCGTCGCGGATCTGCCCGGCAGCTTCCTGCAGCTTGCGCGAGGCATCGCGCGACTCCCGCGCAATCTCGCCGGCGGTCCGATCGAGCTGGTTCTCGAGCCCCTGAACCTTCTGCCCCAGCTGATCCTTCCGCTGTCCGAGAGCCTGCGCCTTCGCCGATCGTTCCTGGCCCGACGCCGGAAGATTGCGGACCTCGTTGGCGATCTCGCGCTGCTCGCGCGCGATTTCCTCGGCCTGGCGCTGCGCGTCCTTGATATCGCGTTCCGCGCGCGCGCCTTGGGTGCCCTGCAGCGCGCGCTGCACGTTGCGCAGTCGTTCGGCTGCCGCCGCGGCCTCGCCGGCCGCGCTCTGGATCGCCGTTGGCCGCGGCGCGGCGCATGGCGTCCGCCGCCTGCTGCATCTGCCTCGCGGCATTCTGCAGATCGGGACGATTCTGCTCGCGCGAGAGGCGCTCGAGCTGACGCGCCGCTTCTTCGGCCTGCTGCGCCAGCGCACGCTGCAGATCTCCGCTCCGCGCGTTCTGACCTGCCCCTGTCCCTGCGCCAGCTGCCGCTGACGCTGCAGCTCCTGCTCCTGCCGACGCGCCAGCTCGCGCAGCTTCTCGGCCAGCTCGTCGATCTGCTGATCGGCGTTCTGCTGCATCGCCTGCTGGCTGGTCTCGTACTGATTGGCCATCTTGTCCAGCTCGAGCCGGAACAAGTCCGCGAGGTCTTCGGCAATCGAGCCGGCGCCGCCCCCGCCACCACCGCCCCCGGCGTTGCGGTTCGTCTGCACCTGCAGCTCGTACTCTTCTTCGGCCTGCTGCAGGTACTGGAGCGCCTTGTTTTCCGGTGGCAACGCCTGCTCGGCGTTCTGCGCCTGGAGCTTGCTCTCGGCCGTCTTCATCTCTGCCGCGGCCAGTGGCAGCACCTCAGCGATCTTCTGGAAGGCCGGATCGGGCGTGACGAGGCGGCTGTTCATGCGCTCGACAAGCCCCTGCGACCTGCTCACGCAACCGGCTCTGCGACAGCGCCAGCACGACAAGCGCTTCGCGGGCCTTGTCGGCGCCCATCGTCGCGGCGATCGCGCTGCACCTTGAAGGTGCCCGCGATGATCTGCCGCTGTTGCTGCGACAAGCGCCCCCACTTCGGCGCCGGCGCCACCGCCGCCACCGCCCCCGCCCATGCGACATGGCCGGCTTGAAGTCCTTGCCGAACGGGCGAATCCGGAGGAAGTAGATGTCGCTGGTGGCGCGCTTCGGTCCCGCGCTCGCGTCGTTGTCAGCCGCGCGTGCGTAGTAGGAGACGGCGTCGCCGGGCTGCACGCCGAGCTCTTCGAGATAGAACGTGTGGCCGGCCGTGACCTCGGTCGAGCGGCTTGCGAGCCACTGAACAAGCCAATCGTCTTCTCCTCGCCACCGTTGATCGAGTACACCAGCTGCAGGTTCTTGACGGCGAAGTCGTCGTCTGCGCGCGCTTCGACGAAGAATTCCTGCACCGGCGTGGCATCGGTGTCGCGTCCTGGCTTCGACAGCGTGACCGACGGCGGTTGATCGGCCAGGATGTCGATGGTGTATTCGGGCGACGCCGTCGACCTTCTCGCCGGCCGGGCCATCGAGCTCGACCTTGTAGGAACCGTTGGCGGTCGCGGTGAAGCGCCCGCGAGTGTGCCGTCCGGCGTTGGCGTCAAAGGCAGCGACGTGCCGTCAGCCATCACGAGCCGCCCACCAGCCGTGGCCATCGTCGGCTGGATTGCAGAGCGAACGTCGGTCCCCTTGAGGGCGGCGACGTCGCCGCCGTCCTCGACCGTCCGCGGTTCGAGCCCCGTGTACGACGGGGAAGTGATACTCGAGATCCAGTTGCTTGACGTACGGCAGTTCGACAACCTTCAAGGTGAAGGGCGGCGAATTGACGCCGGCCGCTTCGACGTAGTACTCGAGCCCCTCCGCGAGATCGAACAGCATCCCGTCGTACGCGCCGTTTTCGGCGCGAACCATCGGGAGCCGCTTGATATTCGGCGTCTGGCGACTTGCGCATCATGACGACCGCATCGCCGGCGTCGAAGCCATGAAGCGTTGCCGAAATGGTCTGATCCGCGCCTTTCGGTACGGTGGCGTTTCCCGGGCGTCACGTCGATGCGATACGGCGCGGCCGCTTCGACGTCACGCGAGATCACCAGCAGCGCCGAGAGCGCGTGACGCAGGTACGCCGGCCCGAGCGTGAACAGCGCGAGTGCGGCGATCGCGACCACGCCGGCGGCGCCCGCGTAGCGCCGGACCGGCAACACGCTCGATGCGCGCGCCCTTGCTCGACTTGTTGTGCGCGTTCGACGGCGGCCTCGATCAGCCGCTTGACCAGCGCGGGCGAAGTGTCGTGCGCGCCGCCCGCCCGTTCGGCCTCCATGGCCGTGATGATCGTCGCTTCGAGCGTCGGCTCGTGCTCCTCGAGGTACAGCGCAACTTGCTCGTCGTCTACACGCCGCATCAGCGGTCGCACGAGGAACCAGCCGGCAGCGCGCCACGCCGCGACGATCAATGCGATGCGGAATCCGAGGATCGAGCCGGGGCTGAAACGAAGGGCCTCGAGGGCGTAGGCGGACGCCGACGAGCGCGACGGCGGTCGCGGCGAGGAATCCGACGGCGCCCCGCACGCGCAAGCTTGACCCGCCAGCGCTTCCGCACCTGACGAATGACGTCAAGGAGCGTCGCTCGTGGGTCACCGCTCTTCTCGTAGTGGAGCATCTACGCCTCCTACCAAGCGTTTCGGCTCGACACTGACTTCGTTACGTTTTCGCGCGTGACAGCCGGTGTGCCAGGAGCGATTCGCCCATCAACAGCAGAATACCTGCGAACAGCAGGTACCACCAGAGCCGCTGGGCCCGTTCCTGCGCCTCGTCCGGGATAGCCGTGGGTCGGTCGCGGCCCCCGCGCCAGCCCGCCGCCCGCCACTGCAGCGACGATTTCGGCCGGATCTACGGCTGTTCGGTCCGATTCACCGAGCTCGACGTTGCTGGCTGCCACCGCGACCAAGGCACCCTGCCGTCCCTGCTCTCGCACCTCGTAAAAGCCCTGTTCACTCAACTCGAGCACTTGCCCCTGCTCGCCCTCCAGCGGCTGCGCGGGCGCCGCCGGGCGCGACCGCGAGGCGTGGCCGCGATGGATCGCCCTCTTGTGACAGGTCGAGCACCTGACCCACGGTCGCCCAATTCTTCCGATCGCGGTGGTCGGCGAGATGGCGTGCCACTTGATGAACGAACGGCAGGTAGACCGGCTTCAGCGCCAGGTCGTTCCAGAACAGATCGAGCGTGGACGTCCACAACGACCACTCGCCCGCGTCCCACGGTCTTTCTCGAGCACCGCCGGTGCGCCATCGTCGAAGCGGGCCAGGACCTGCGCGTCCTTGGCGGGCACCACGCTGCGATAGCCGTAGAAGCGCGGCGCCGAAAAGTCGCCGCTCCGTGGCGCGCGAAACGGTTCGAAGATCGCGTGGCCGTACTCGAGCCCGCCGAGTGTCGCTGGCCCTGGAACGCGATCGATCGACGGTGCCGGCCGGCGTCGCGGGCAGAACGGCCGCCGCGTTCGCGGGCCAGGCGGCTTGCGGCCCGTAGACAACGAGCAGCCCGCCGCCGCCTTCGACAAATCGCGCGAGGCGCGACGCCGTCGCTTCGCTGGGGCTCGCGTCGTTGACGATGACGACCGGCGCGTCGCGACAGCACTTCGTCTGACAGGTCGTCGATCGACCGCGTCGAGGTCTCGAAGCGAGGACTGCTCACCAATCGCCAGCGCCGCTCGAGGTACAACGCAGGATCGCGAGCTGACTTCGCCGTTGACGACAACGACGGGCACCGGGCGCCGGCGGTGAGAGCACGAAGTGAAACACGTTGTCGCGCGCCAGCACGTCGTCACCAATCCGCACGGTGCCGCGAGTGTTGGCCTGCGAGAGGGTCACCGGCGGGAAGGTCGTCGAGGCCGAGCCATGTCGGCTGCACGGCGATCTGTGCGCTCTGCACGACGCGGCCATCGAACTCGAGTGCGATCGGAACGTTGGTGATGCTTTCGTCGCTGCGATTCACGACGCCGGCAGTGACCGTGACGCGATCCTGCCCCGATGCCTGATCGCGCTGGATTCCGACCGGCACCACGGCCAGATTACGCTCGCCGCGGTCGCGCTGACCGTCACCGGCGTGACGCGTCGTCCCCGCCGGCAACCGCAGGCCGTCTCCGGGCGACCACCCGCTGCGCTGGAAGTCGCTGATGAGGATCACTTCGCGACGCGGCAGATTCGAAGCGGCGAGCAAGGCTTCCGGCAAGTTTCAGCGCCGGGCCCGAAGCGCGTCGCGCCCGCCGACAGTTGCGCGTTGCCGATCTCGGACTGCAGTCGACCCTTGTCATTGGTGCCCTGCACGGCGACCTCGGCGCTCGTCGCAAACGTCACGAGCGTCGCGCGATCGCCCTCGGCAAGGCCGCCGACACGGCGTCGGCGGCCGCGCGCTTCGCTCGCTCCCATTGATCGCCATGCCCCATGCTGTAAGAGCGGTCCAACAGGATCACGACATCGCGCGACCCGCCCGCGGCCGCAGCCAGGCTCGTGCTGCGGAGAAACGGCCGGGCAAATGCGGCGACGATCAGCGCCAGCGCGGCCAGCCGCATGCGCCAGCAGCGCCCAGTTATGAATGCGCCGCCGGCGGATCGACGAATAGGGAATCCGCCGGACGAACATCAGCGACGGGAACGGGACAACGTTCTTGCGCTCGCGTTGAATGAGGTGAATCAGCACGGGGATCGCCAGCAGCGTCAGGCCGGCGAAGAAGAGGGGCGCCAAAAACGACATCGCGTGGCAGGTCCTATCGTTTGCGGGTCAGGCGATCCCGAATCGCCATGTAGTTGAACAACGCGAAATCGAGCGGCACCGATGTATTCAGCATCGTGTAGTCGACTCGCTGCTCGGCGGCCTTGTGAAGTCGAGCGATGCCACGTGTTCTTTGATCATCTTGCGATACTGCTCGCGCAGGGCATCTGGGACGACCGGCATCTGCTCACCGCTCTCGAGATCTTCGAAGCTCGACGCTTCCTCGAACGTGAAGTCGATCTCGGCCGGGTCGAGGATGTGGAACAGGATCACGTCGTTACCGCGGAAGCGGATGAGGCTGAGCGCATCCATGCACTTCCTGCGGCTCCTCGTACAAGTCCGAGATCACGACGACGATGCCCCGCCGGCCAAAGTGTTCGGCGAGCTTTCGCAAGCGGCGGGCCGAGCCGACCCGGCCGCTTCGGCCTGCGCGCGGTCGATGGCGTGCAGCACGACGTCGAGGTGCTTCGCTGACGGCGGCACATGATCGACGACGTCCTCGTCGAAGGTGACGAGCCCCACGCGATCTCGTTGCTTGTGGACCAGGTAGGTCAGGCACGCGGCAAGTGTTTTCGCCGTAGTCGAGCTTGCTGAGCCTTGCGCCGAATGCCATCGACTTGGACACGTCGAGCAAGCACGCTGAAGTTCGCGTTGGAGTCGGCCTCGAACTCTTTGACGAAGTACCGGTCGGTTCGTGCAAACACCTTCCAGTCCACGCGGCGGATGTCGTCGCCGGGTACATAGCCGCGGTGCTCGGCGAAATCGACCGACGCGCCGAAGTACGGCGATCGGTGCATTCCGTTGATGACGCCATCGACGACGCTGCGCGCCACCAGCTCGAGGTTGCCGATCCGCGCGAGCACCGCGGGATCGACGAAGCGGGCGCCAGGAACCGGACTGGATGAGATCCATCGCTGCGAGCTCGCCTACATGCCCGACCGCGGCACGGGCACGGCCTCGAGCAGCCGGTCGATCATGGCGTCGCTCGTCATGCCCTCCGACTGCGCGTGGAAGTTGGTCAGGACGCGATGGCGGAGCACCGGATGCGCCAATGCGCGAATGTCATCGTAGGTGACGTGATAGCGTCCGCTGGTCAGCGCTCGAGCCTTGCCGCCAAGAACGAGGTACTGCGCGGCGCGAACGCTGGCGCCAAACGCCATCCACTTCGGATCGATTCCGGACAGTTCGGCGACTTCGGACGGCTGGCGCGCACTAGTGACAGCGCATAGCGCATCACGGCCTCGGCCACGGGCACGCGTCGCACCAGCCGCTGGAACGCAATCAGGTCCTGACCGCTGACAGGACGCTCGAATTTCGGCTCCAGAATCGCAGTCGTCGTCCGCACGACGTTGTATTCCTCGTCCTCGGGCGGATGCTCGATGACGATGTGGAACATGAAGCGATCGAGCTGCGCCTCGGGCAGCGGATAAGTGCCTTCGAGCTCGATCGGGTTCTGCGTCGCGAAGACGTAAAACGGTTCGTCGAGCTGATAGGTGCGGCCCTGGATCGTGACGCGGTGCTCCTGCATCGCTTCGAGCAACGCCGACTGCGTCTTCGGCGGCGTGCGGTTGATCTCGTCGGCGAGCAGGATGTTGCAGAAGATGGGCCCGGGGCGAACACCATCTGTCGTCGTCCGGTCGTCGCGTCCTCGTTGATGATGTCGGTGCCGGTGATGTCCGATGGCATCAGGTCGGGCGTGAACTGGATGCGGTTGAACTTGAGCTCGAACACACGCGCGAGGGTGTGGATTAGAAGCGTCTTCGCCAGTCCGGGAACGCCAACGATCAGGCTGTTGCCGCCGACGAACAGCGTCAGCAGCACCTGGTTGATCACGTCGTCCTGGCCGACGATCAGCTTTTTCAGTTCGGTGACAATCTTTCTCGTCCTTCGTTCATCCGATCGGCGAGCGCGACATCATCCGATTCGAGCTCGACTGCCGTTGCGTCTTTCACCACTGAATCCACGCGAACCCCCTCAAGAGAACGAGCACAGCGACGCGTCAGTGCGTCATTGCATAAACGACGTAGTTGATGCCGTACTTATAGGCATCGTTCGACAGATCGACCGGGACGAAACCCGTGTCCGAAAACTCCCACAGCTCGCCGAGGTCGTGATTGTAGTTGGCGACGAGCAGCAGGCGCTTGTCCGGATCGTTGTCCTCGTACATCCCGTGAAACGTCGCCGTCACCGTAATAGCCCACGGTCTCCGCGATGCGAATGTCGAAGAACGAATGGAACACGGGATGCGCTTTCGTCGAGCTGGACGAGACGACCTTCGGGGAAGACACGACGAATCTGTTCCTCGAAGTTGTACCAGTGCTCACCCCGGAAGTCGTCGAAGATCAGGAAGCCGCCCTTCTTCACGTAGTTCTGAATGCCCGCGAGCTCGGCCGTCATTCATCTGCCAGAAGCCCGGCTCGGACATGTAGGCAATCGGGTAGGCGAAGCAGCTCCGGATCGTCCAGCGTGAAGATGTTGCTGCCGTCCAGATGCGGCTTGATGAGCGTGATCTCCTGGAGGATCCGCGCGAAGTTGCGCTCGGCCCGCGGATAGTCGTGGGCCCACGGCGGTTCACCGCGACCGTACCTCGACACCATGACGCAATCGCGGACGAATGTGAACCGGCCGTCATACGGGCACGTTCTCGACTGGATCTCAGGGGCACGCGGAAACGCCGGCCGAAGCCTTCCTGCGCGAGAGCCGCCGTCGCACACACCGCAAGGACGATGCTGACCGCTGCGATCGTCGTGTAGTGTGAGCGCCAAGTCACTCAGTGGGTCCTCTCGAGCTACTTCGTCAGGCCAGGCCGACACGCCGCCGATAGCCCCACTCGGCACACAGCAGCCCGACCAACAAGATGAAGACGATCGGCATGTGCCATAGGTCTCGCTCCTCCACGGTCGTCACACCGCGGCCGGTGTAGCGGAGGTCTTCGGCGAGCCCTTGCGTCGATGACGCGGTGTAGTACTTGCCCCCGGTTTCCTCGGCGATGCGCCGCAGCGTCGGGGCGTGCATCGTGGCATCGAAGTATTCGGCGTCGCCCGGCGCGGCGCGGAGGTGTGCCACGGTGGTGCCGAGCGACTTCTCGCCCTGACGCGCTTCGATCCTGCGCTTCGTAGGAACCTTCGCCGGCCGCCGCAACGGTGCCGACATATTCGCCGCTGCGATCGCCGCTCCACTGCATCGGCACGTCGACGATGCTGCCGTCGGGTCGAGACACGTGAGCCATGACAGCAGCGTCGTTCAACTCGACGAAGTTCGAATCGACGACATCGGCGCGAAGCGTGATCGCCTCACCGGGCTCGACCCTGATCGGTGAGCGAGCGCGGCTCGACCGCATCCGGGACACCATCGACGAGCGCGCGCAGCAACTGCCGCCAGAAGTATTCGTGCGTGAGGTCTTCGACGTCGATGGCGGCGTGCATCTGCCACAGCCATGAGTCTTGCAGCGTCAGCGCGAAGGTCTTGCCGCGGCCGTAGCGCTGGAACGAGAGAACGGGCCGTTCGCGGCGCGACTCGTCGGTGCCCGTGAGCAACACGGTGGCCCCGGCTTGATCGCATCAGCGGCGTTGAGCGTCGTGACTTTGGGCTCGAGCGTCGTGAGGAAGTTCCATTTCTCAGCCGACGCTGATTCGGTGTCGGCAATCTGAGTGACCGCGTGCGCCGGCGCCCGCGCGCGTCGGACGCACCGTCAAGCGCGCGAGTTGCGGCTCACGCGCCGAGGGATCGAGGGTCAGCGGCAGCACATCGGCGACCGCCGTACCAGCGTAACCACCCTCAGAGAAGGAGCGACCGCCGCCGAGCACCAGCAGGCCGCCACCCCGTCGATCGACGAACTCCGCGATCATCCGAAGCTGGTCGCCGGTAAATGAGCCGGCTTCGATGCTGCCGAGAATGAGGCCGCGGTACTGAAAGAGCTCCTCGCGCGTCTTGGGAAAGGCCGCGACGAGTTCGTCGGGGTTGTCCACGCCGACGCGCAGGTACTTGTTGTCGGCGGTGCGCTGCAGCAAAACGACGCTGAGGTTGGGATCCTTGTCGACCGCGCGGCGGATGTACTTCACCTCGTACCGCGGTTCGCCCTCGAAGTAGAGAATCTTCTCGCGCCGATCGCGGACGTCGATCATGCTCTCGCGAGCGTTGTTCTGGGTGACGAGCTCGCCTTCCTGCGGCGCGACGCGGAAGCGAAACACTCGCGGTCCCGGATCGTGCACGGTGAACCGCACGCGCGCCGTAGCCGCGGAACCATCTGACGGCAGCTTACCGGCTGCGATCCGACAATGCGACCTTCGTCCTCGACATCGAGCGTGACTTGCTTGCCGTTGAACCCGGTCTGACGTGATGATCACGTCGACCATCAGCGTCGTACCCTTGAGGGCGACACGCGGCGTGCTCACCCGACCGATTTGGATGTCGCGCGACAGCGTCTCCTGGCCAACGCCAACGGTGAACACCGGAACACCTTGCGACTTGAGCGCGAGGAGCGACTCGCCGAGCGCATCGTCGGCCGTGTCGGCGCCATCGCTGACGACAACGAGTCCGGCGAGCGGCAGCCCCGCCAGCTCCTGACGCGCGCCGTCCAGTGCCGCTCCGAGCCGCGTCTGCGCACCACTGAAAGTCAGGTCGTCTTCGGCATCCACCCGCGACGCAGCGGTAGAGAACCGGAACGTGCGCACCATGAACTTGTCCGCAAGCGTCTTCATGACGCCACGATCGGGGGCCCCAAACTCCTGGCGGACGAATGCGGAGCGCGGACCGTTCTGGTGATCGGCAATCTGCATGCTGCGGGAATCGTCGAGCAGCACGGCAAGGAAGTTCTGTTGCGGAACCGCAGCCTTGACGACCAGCACCGGCCGGAACAGGCACAGGGCCACGAGACCCACGAGCGCCACGCGCAGGCCCGAGAGGACCAGCCGGTCGCGGGTCCGCAGCTTGGCGCCACCCAGCCGATAAGTCGGCGATCGCGACGACGACGGTCAGCGCAGCGAGTCCCGCAGCCAGGTACGAGCCGCTCCAGGCCGCGAGCCGAATCTCACCCTGCGAAAAGACGACGGGGCGATACTCGAAGAGTAGTTGGAAGAGGCTCTCGAACAAGAGTTGCCTCAGGCCCGTACCGAACGCGCCTTTTGCCGGATTCTACTCGACTGAGACGCTGGCCGGGGCCGGAAGGCCGGCGAAAGGCGCTCGGCAATGACGCGCGCGATACGCTCCCCATGGAACCGCCCGTTCTCGATGAAGACAGTCCCGTCCGTTTTCCCGCCAGCTGGCCCCCGGCGATGAACAGATCCGGGCACATTGGTCTCGAACGTCTCGGGATCATAGACGCGGCTCCAGCGTTCGGCATTGACCTCGACGCCCGCGCGGCGCAGAAATTCCGGGTCGGCGCGGTAGCCCGTCAGCAGCAGAACCGACTCGGCCGGAATGGTCGACAGCGGTCCCGTCGGCGTCGGCCACCACAACCTCCGTCGGCCGTATCTCGACGACTCGCGTGATTGAATCGCGCCGCAATCGTCCCCTCCTTGATGCGGTTCTCGATGTCCGGCTTGACCCAGTACTTGACCGAGTCGCCCAGTGCCGCGCCGCGATGCACGAGCGTGACGTGGGCGCCATTGCGGTAGAGATCGAGCGCGGCCTCGCACGCGGAGTTCTTCCCGCCCACGATCACCACTCGCTGGCGGTAGTAGGGATGAGGTTCGTCGTAATAGTGATGGACGTGCGGCAAGTTCTCGCCGGGCACGTCCGAGCAGATTCGGGCGGTCGTAGTAGCCCATCGCGAGCACGACGAGCCTGCGCCGTGCGCACGCGCCGAACGCCAAGGTTCGACTCTCGTCGACAGAGACGAACAGAGCTTCGCACGCCTTCGCGATCGCGCTCGATCGGACAGCACCTCTTCGCGCAGCGCGACCTGCAGCTGAAAGACGTCGGTGACCTTTCGGTAGTACTGCAGCGCCTCGAGCCGCGTGGGCTTGTCGTACGGTGTGGTCAGCGGAATGCCGCCAATCTCCATCAGCTCGGGCGTCGTGAAGAACACCATGTTGATCGGGAATCGGCGAATCGACTCGACCAAGGCGCCCTTCTCCAGCACGAGGTAGTCGAGGCCGAGTTGCTTGACCGCGATCGCCGCCGCCAGTCCCGACGGACCCGCCCCAACGATGATGACGTCGCGGACCGACATATCGTCCTCGATGATAATCGGGCGGCTGGCTGAGGGCGAGTAAGATAGGCCGCTCAGCACCCGCACGTGAGCCCAGGACGGTCTGAGCACGGAGTTCCACATGCGTGTGCGAAGCGTTGTTCTAGGTGTCGGCGCTGGCCAGCGCAGCGTTGTCCGCTCAGACTCCGGCGCCCCAGCCCCCCCAGCAGCCGGTGTTCCGAGCCGGCGTCGAGCTGTTGACGGTCGACGCGACGGTCGTCGACCGCGAAGGGCGCCAGGTCACCGACCTGAAGCCGTCGGAGTTTCAAGTCGAGGTCGACGGCGACGCTCGCCCGGTCGTCTCCGCCGAATACGTCAAGCTGGTCGACGACACGCCGCGCCCGATCGGCGCCAAGCCTGCGCGCAGTCGCCGGCGGCCGCGCCCGACGAAGCGTTCTTCTCGACGAACAACCGCGCCCTCAATCCCGGCCGCTCGATCCTGCTGCTGGTCGACCAGGGCAACATCCGCGTCGGTCAGGGCCGCTTCATGATGCGCAGCGCCGTCAAGTTCGTCGACGGCCTGGCGCCGGCCGACCGCGTCGCGATGGTGGCGATTCCGCAGGGCGCTCTTGTCGACTTCACGACCGAGCACGAGAAGGTGCGCGAGGCGCTGCTCGCGACCGTCGGGCTCGCGACGCCGTTCAAGGGGCGCTTTCACATCAGCCTGAGCGAAGCGATCGCCACCGTCGAGCACAGCGACGTCAGCCTGCGCAACGCAGCTGATCCTGCGCGAATGCGGCAGCGCGCTGCTGTCGAACATCGAAGCCGCACGCTGCGAGATCGAAGTCGAGCAGGAGGCGGCGAGATCGTCAATCACCAGCGGCAACAGACGCAGGCCTCGCTGCGCGGGATGCGCGAAGTGCTCGAAGAGCCTGGGCGCCCTCGAGGGTCCCAAGTCGGTCATCCTGATCTCGGAGGGGCTCGTGCTCGAAGGCCTGGGCAGCCGAGACGGACGAGATCGCCGCCATCGCCGCCGATGTCCGCGCCAGCCTCGACGTGATGCTGCTCGACGTGCCGTCGGTGGACGTCACCGAGAGCCAGCGGCCGACGACGCCGCGCGAGGATCGCGACCGGCAGGTCGCGGGTCTCGAAACGCTCGCCGGCAACGTCGCGCGGCGACCTTGCATCGCATCATCACGTCGGGCGATAACGCCTTCGTCCGCATCATGCGATCGATCGCCGGGTACTACCTGCTCGGCGTCGAGGCGCGCCCGCGCGACCGCGACGGCCGGCGCCATCGCATCCAGGTGAAGACCACGCGACGCGGCGTCACCGTCGTACTCGCGCCGCGGATTTCTGGCGACGACGTCGCCCGAGAACGCCTCACCCGCCGAAGCGGTCCGCCGCGCGCTGCGCGGGCCGCTGACGATCAACGACCTGCCGATGCGCATGGCGACGTGGACCTACAAGGAGCCGGGCGGGTCGCGCGTCAGGCTGCTGCTCGCGGCCGAGGTCGAACGCAACGCCGATCAGTCGCTCGACTACACGACCGGCATCGCGTTCGTCGATCGCAACAACAAGGCGCTGGCGCCACACCGTCGAAGACCGAAAGCTGCGCGTGAGCGAGGCCGATCCGGGCGTCGCCGTGTACGCCGGCAGCATCGTGCTGGAGCCCGGGACACTACCTGCTGCGGTTCGCCGTCGCCGACAGCGAAAGGCGAATGGGATCGGTCGAGCGCAAGGTCGACGTCTGGCAGATGAACGCGGAGCCGGCCTGACCGTCGGCGATCTGCTGGTCGCGCAGGCGCCGAGCGATGCCAAGCAGCGCGCTGACGCCGGCGATCGAGCCGCGCGTGAGCAATGGACGTCTGTCCGCGATGATGGAGGTGTACGCGCGCGAATGCCGCCGACGCGGGAAGGCGTGCAGGCGACGCTGGAAGTCCTGGCCGACGAGAAGAGCCGTCCCCTGTTGAGTCAACCCGATGCAAGTGGCAGCGGCGGAGCGTCGCCGGAAGTTGGCGTGCTGCATGGCGTGCTCAACACCGCCACGTTGCCGCCGGGCCGCTACTTCGCGCGCGCCACCGTCATGCAGGGCGGCAAGGCGCAGGGACACATCGTCCGACCGTTCCGCGTGGTCGCCGGCGCCGCGGCTGCTGACGCGACGCAGCCCCGATGGCTGATGCCGCTGCCGGCCGAGCTGCGTGTCGGCCATGCTGGCCAATCTGCCGGTCTTCGATCGCAAGGAGCTGCTCACGCCGGAGGTGATGAACGCCGTGCTGCCGCCGACCGAGCGGGCGCGTCCGACCGCAAAGACCGCGCTCGCGTCCGCGCGCGCTGGCAAGCTCGGGCCCGCCGGCGCTCGAGGCGCTCGACCGGCGGCGATCAGACAATGGCGGCGTTCCTGCGCGGCGTCGATTTCTTCTCGCAGGGCCAGATGGATCGCGCGATGCAGCAGTTGCAGGTCGCGATGCAGCAGGCGCCCGACCTTCGCGCCGGCGCGGCTGTATCTCGGCGCCGCGCTGGCCGACGGCAGCAAGTATCGCGAGGCGGCCGGCCTGCTGCAGAGCGTGCCGGCCGACGTCGCCGGGTCCGGCGCCGGTCGCTCGGATGGCGGGCCTCAGCTGGCTGCACGCCGGCGATGCGTCGCTGGCGATCACCACGCTCGAAAAAGCCGCCGCCGACAGCGACCAGCGACGCGCGCATGCTCGGCGCTGGCCTATGTGGTCGGCAATCGCGTGGCAGATGACGCGATGCCGCTGCTGATCAAGCATCTCGAGGCGAATCCGAAGGATCAGGCCGCCCTGCTGGCCGGCGTTTACGCGACCTATGCGACCCACTCGCCCAGCGCCACGGCGCGACACGCTGGCGGCGGACCGCACACGCGCGCAGGCATGGGCCAAGACGTATGCAGGCGTTGAAAGGCCAGCATCAGGGCTTGGTCGATGCCTGGCTCGGTTATCTGCAAGGTGCGCAAATGACAATCACTCACATTGGATCGCGCTCGCGCAATCGCGATCGCCGCCGTGCGCTGGCCGCCGTCGACCATCGACACCGGCGCCCAAGGCAACCGCGCCGACCGGCGGCTGATCACCGAAAGCGACATCCTGAAGTTCGTCTGGGTCGCCGATCCGCAGATTACGCCCGACGGATCGCACGATCGCGTTCGTCCGCGTCGTGGTCAACGAACAGAAGGACGACTACGAGACGAGCATCTGGCTCGTCCCCGCGAGCGGCGCGGAGCCGCCGCGGCGGTTGACGTCAGGCACGCGCGACTCGAGCCCGCGCTGGTCACCCGACGGCCGGCAGCTCGCGTTCGTGCGCGCCATCGAGCGCGACGGCCGTCCGCAGCCGCCGCAGATCTATCTCCTGGCGCTCGACGGCGGCGAGGCGCGGGCGATCACCGATGTCGCGCGCGGCGCGTCCGCGCCGGCTGGTCGCCCGATGGAAAGCGCATCGCGTTCACCAGCACGACGCGGCCAGACGATGTGCCAGCAGCGACCGACGCGAAACCCGAGAGCAAATCCGACGCGAGCCGAAGTCGGACGTGCGCGTCATCACGTCCGCGGTCTATCGCAGCAACGGCGGCGGCTGGAACGATCCCGAGCGTCCCGTCGCATCTGTGGGTGACCGACGTCCAGCCCGGCCCGACGATGCCGAAGGCGCGCCAGCTGACGAGCGGCGAGTTCTCCGAAGGCGGGCGCCGTCTGGGCCAGCGACGGCTCACGTCTCTTCTTCACCTCGACGCGCGTCGGCCGATGCCTATTACCAGCCGGGCGATTCGGATCGTCGTACTCCGTGCCCGTCGACCGGCGGCGAGATCACCAAGATCGCCGACATCGACGGCACGATCGGCAGCCTCAAGGTCTCGCCCGATGGTCGTTCCATCGCGTTCATCGGCGCCCTCGGCGGCACGCCCGAGCGGTCGTACAGCCAGTCCGATCTGTTTGTCGCGCCCATCGGATCGACGCCGAAGAATCTGACCGCGGGTTACGACTTCGACATCGGTGGCGGCATCGGCGGCGATCAGGCCGCGCCGCGCGGCGGCTCGACGCGCGGTCCCGATCTGGTCGGCGGACGGCTCGTCGATCGTCGTCGTCGCCGGCGAGCAGGGCGACGCGAATCTCGTTCGCGTCGACGTCGGCAGCGGCGAAGATCGCGCCGGTGTTCAAGGGCGCGCACGCGGTGCAGTCCTACACCGCGTCCGCACGACGCCAGCACGATCGTCGCGCTCGCCTCGACTCCCACCAACATCGGCGACGTGTTCGTCGTGTCAGGCGGGCTGCAGCCGCAGGCAGGTCACGCGGGTCAACGACGAACGTGTTCAACACGATCAAGTTGAGCGAGCCCGAAGAAGTCTGGTGGACCAGCTTCGACGGCAAGAAGATTCAGGGCTGGCTGCTCCATCCGCCGGACTTCGATCGCAGCCAAGAAATATCCGTTCATCCTCGAGATCCATGGCGGCCCGCACTCGGCCTACGGCAACACGTTCACGCACGAGTTCCACTGGATGGCCGCGAAGGGCTACGTCGTGCTCTTCCCGAATCCTCGCGGCAGCAGCAACTACGGGCAGGACTTCGGCAACGTCATCCAGTTCCGCTATCCCGGCGACGACTACAAGGATTTGATGGCGGGCGTGGACGAAGTGCTCAAGCGCGGCTACATCGACGAGAAGCGCCTCGGCGTCACCGGGCGGCAGCGGCGGCGGACTGCTGACCAACTGGACGATCACGCAGACCAATCGCTTTGCCGCCGCGGTGTCGCAACGGTCGATCGCCGACTGGTCGGGCTTCTGGTACACCGCTGACTTCACGCTCTTCACGCCGACGCTGGTTCCGCAAGGCGCCGTGGGAGGATCCGGCCGACTTCGCCGCCCGTTCGCCGATCACGCACGTCGCCAAGGTCAAGACGCCGCTGATGCTGGTCGACGGCGACGACGACTTGCGAACGCCGGCCGTCGGATGGCGGCGAGATGATGTTCCGCGCGCTCAAGTACCTGAAGGTGCCGACCGTCATGGTGCGCTTCCCGGGCGAGACGCACGAGCTCTCGCGCTCTGGCAAGCCGCGGCATCGCATCGAGCGCCTGCAGCACATCGTCGGCTGGTTCGACAAGTGCCTGCAGGGCGCCAAACTGTACGAAACTCGCCAGGGCCGCGAATCCGCGCAGACTGACGACCCAGGACGTCGAGACCTCCAAGACTGTATGCGCTCGCACGAGACAGAACGCCGCGAATTTCTCGACGGCGGCGCGGCGATGGCCGCCGCGCCATTCATCAATCGCCATCGCTATCGGCTCGGCGCCACGCAGTCGACGACGTATTCCAAACGCGCCATCGATCTCGTGCGTCGACGACCGTGCTCGACATGCTGAGCCCGTTCAAGATCGGCCGCTCGACCTGGATGCAGCGGCCCGCCGACTTCACGCGCGGCGGACCTGCAGCGGTTCTCGCGACTCGGGCATCTCCGTTTTTCACATCGCAACCGGCGTTGGCGGGACCGACGCCTACACCAACGTGCTGACGTTTCTGGGGCTGTGGAACGGTTTCCTGGCGCATCACCATGACGAGCCTGATGCGCATCGACTCGCCGCAGGCCCTGGACGCGGTGAAGGCCAGCAAGAAGATCGGCGTGCTGCTCGGAATCCAGAACTCGCAGCACTTCCGCACCGCGAACGACGTCGACTTCTTTTACGCGCTCGGCCAGCGCGTGTCTCAGCTCACTTACAACAGCCGCAACATGATCGGCAACGGCTCGACCGAGCGGCGTGACGATGGAATTTCAGATTTCGGCGTCGCGGTCGTCGGCGCGGATGAACAAGGTCGGCATGGCGGTCGACGTCTCCCATTGCGGCGACCGCACGACGCTCGATGCGTTCGAGGTGTCGGCCGGCCGGTGCTCATCACGCATTCCAACTGCCGCGCGCTGGTGCCCGGGTCATCCTCGCTGCAAGACCGACGAGGCGATTCAGCGCATGGCGGCGCGCGGCGGCGTGATGGGTATCACCGGCGTGCGGATGTTCGTCAAGGCCGACGAGCCGACGACGATCGAGCACATGCTCGACCACTACGACCACGTGCGAAAGCTGGTGGGGGTGCAGCACCTCGGGCTCGGCAGCGACATCGATCTCGATGGCTACGACGATCTGTCGCCGGAGGAGCAGAAGTCGATGCGGGGCAGCTACAAGGACAGCTACGGCTTTCGCGACAAGATCGACATCGAAGGGCGTCGATCACCCGAAGCGGGTGTTCGACCTGACCGAAGGACTCATCCGCCGCGGATATTCGGACAGCGATATCCGCGGCGTCCTGGGCGATAACTTCCGCCGCGTGCTCAAGCAGATCTGGAAGGCGCCGAAGGTGCCTGCGTGCCGGAGGTGCCTCTGAGAAGTGGCATCGACGAAGCAAACGAAAATCGCTGAGGACCGCGATCGCCGGCGGATGGTGGTCAAGGCCGTCGTCGCGTCGGCGGTGGGCACGACCATCGAGTGGTACGACTTCTTCCTCTACGGCGTGGCCGCAGCGCTCGTCTTTCCGACGGTGTTCTTCCCGGCGTCGGATCCATATACGGGAACACTACTGGCGTTCTCGACCTACTTCGTCGGATTCGCGGCCCGTCCGTTCGGCGCGGCGCTGTTCGGTCATTTCGGCGATCGCATCGGCCGCAAAGTCGCGCTGATCGCCACGCTGGTGCTGATGGGCGTCGCGACAATGGTGATCGGCCTGGTCCCCGGCTACGAACAGGATCGGGATCTGGGGCGCCGGTGCTGCTGGTCGTCGGACGCGTCGCTCCAGGGGATCGGGGTCGGTGGCGAATGGGGCGGCGCGGTGCTGATGGCGGGTGAATGGACCGACCCGAAGCGCCGCGGCTTCACGACGAGCTGGGCGCAGTTCGGGGCGCCGGCCGGAATGGTGCTGGCCAACGGTGCGCTCGCGCGTGATGACGCTGACCACGTCCGACGAGAACTTCCTGCGCTGGGGCTGGCGCGTCCCGTTTCTGCTGAGCTTTACTGCTCGTCTTCGTCGGCCTGTACATCCGGATGGGCGTCCTCGAGACGCCGGTATTCGCGCAAGCTGAAGACCGGACGGACGGGTGGAACGGGCGCCGGTCCTCGCGGTGCTCCGCGAGAACTGGCGCGAGGTCGTCCTCACCGCCCTGCTGCGCACCGGCCAGCAGACGCCGTTCTACATCTTCACGACTTACGTTCTCACCTACGGCACTCAGGTCTTGGGCCTGAGTCGCGCGCTCGTGTTGAACCTGGTCATGCTGCAGGCGACCGTGTCGATGGCCACGATTCCGTGGTTCGGCCACCTGTCGGACGTCTTCGGCAGGCGACGGATCACCGTCATCGGCTGCCTGGTGATGATGGTCCTCCCGTTCGTCTACTTCGGGATGCTCGACAGCGGCATGCTGCCGCTCATCGCGCTCGCCATCGTCGTCGGACTGCCGCTTCACGATCTTCAGTATGGTCCGCAGGCCGCGTTCATCGCGGAGAGCTTCCCGGGGCGGCTGCGATACAGCGGCGCTTCACTGGGGTACCAGCTCGCATCGATCACCGCCGGCGGCCCCGCGCCTCTCATCGCGCTCTATCTCTACGAGACCTACAAGACCTCGATGGCGGTGGCGGCCTACGTCTCGCTCACGGGCGCCATCAGCCTGATCTGCGTCTGGTTTCTGCGCGATCGCGCCGGCTCGCTGGACCACACGTGATCCACAATGGCCATTCGCTTTCGAGCGCACCCGCGCCGCGGCGTCATGGCTGCGGGACAATGCGAACTGACCGCTCCTCGCACGAAATTGTCGAGGTGACAGCGCGCGGTATAGTAGATGGCCCGCGGCGAACCCCGGTTTTGATCTGCCCGCAGTCCGTAGCACGCCAGGCACATCAGGCACTCAGGCACCCTACCCGACGTCAATTCACGATCTTCCGCGCCGCGACCAGTTCCGGGCGATCGGTGTCGGCTTCTTTCGCCACGTCGAGCAGCTGCTTGTAGTATTTCGCCGCCTTGGCGCTATCGCCTGCCAATTCGGCTGCCGCGTCCGGCGCCATACAGCCCGCGGAAGCGATTGGGCTCCTTCTTCGTCGTCGCCTCGAAGGCCACGAGGGCCTCTTCGGGCCGCCCGGCGTCGAGCAGCATGTCGCCCAACAGCTCGCGGGCCGGCGCGAGTCGGCCCGGGCGAGATCGCGGACTTGTCGGTCGCATCCTCAGCGTCTGCTGCCGCCTGAAGCTGCTGATCCCCTCATCCTTCTTGCCTTCGGCGTACGCGACCCACGCCAGCGCGACGCGGCGCTGGATATCGAGCTGCTCCGTCCAGTACGGCATCCTGCATCTCCTTCATCGTGTCGCGCAGCGCCGCGAGCCGCTCGATGTCTGGACGCCGCTGCCGCGGGATTGCCGCTCCGCGCCGCACCGATGGCGCGGGCAAAGTGCGTGATGGCTTCGGTAAACGGCGTCTTCGCCGGCCGCGGTCGGCAAAGCGGCCGCTTCGGCCCACGCGCCGCGTTCGAGCGCATAGCGCGCAGGAATCGCCGCGATCGCAAGGCGCCGGCTCCCGCCGCGCCAGCGGCCATCCCTTCCGCGCCGCCGACGACGCTGATCGCGTGGTCAGGACCGTGGCCTTGGCGGCCTTGTCCTGGGCGATCTGCAGGTACGCGTAGGCCTGGTAGTCGAGCGCGTGCAGCTCTTCCCCGGGCCCATTGCTCTTCCGCGCCGCCTCGGCCGAGCGCCGATTGGTCTCGATCGATTCCTTCCACGAGCCGACGCGAGTAAACGTGTGCGATGGCATGTGCAGCGCGTGCGGCACCGCCGGCGCAAGCGACGCGTAGCGGCGCGCGGCGACGAACCCCTTTTCTGCCAGCGGCGGCGCGTCGTAGGCGTGAATGATGTAGTGGGCGAGTCCAGGATGCTTCGGGCATCTGCTTGAAGAGCGGCTCGAGCATGCTCGCCGCCTGCAGCTGCTTGGCGTAAGTCTTGTCGGTCGGCACCGCCGACTGCGTGATGGAGAGCGCGTAGAAGATGCGCAGCTCGACGTCCTTCGGATTGTCAGCCGAGACCTTGCGCCATGGCGGCCTCGTACTTCACGACGCGATCCCGATGCGTCGCCGGATCGGCGCTGCTGTAGAGGATGGCCACGGCGTCGATCAGCGCGCGATCGCGCGGCGACGGTTGACCCGTCGACTGCGCCTCGGCGACGATCACGGCGCCTTTGTCGATGACGTCCTTGGCGCGGATGCCGCCGTACGGGTTGCCCCAATTGGCTCATCGCGAGGCCCCAATGCGCGAGCGCGCAGGCCGGATCCTTCTGCGCGATCGCCTCGAACATCTTCGTCGCTTCCGGGAACCAGAACGAGTGCAGCAGCGCGACGGCATTGTTGAACTCGTCGGCGCACTGCCGCGCTGCACGACGTCTGGAACTTCACCGTGCCACTCCCGATCTGGTCGGGCTTCATGCCGTCGTGATCCTCGTGCTGGGCGCGAGCGGCGGCCGGAAGCAGCAACATGTGACGCAACTCAATAGCGAGCGAAACGCCTCATGAATCTCTCTCCGTTCACGTGCGCTGTAGCTAGGCCGCGACCAAAATTCAATCGATCCAGGCCACACGCCCATTGCTGATGACCAGCAACGGATCCTGTAGGGTGCTGACGTGTTCTAGTGGATTGCGTTCGACGACGAGCACGTCTGCCTCGAAGCCGGCGGCAACCTGGCCAATCTGCTTCTCCCGCTGCAGCATCCGCGCGTTGTTGATGGTGGCCGCCTGCAGCGCGGCCAGGGCCGGCAGACCCGCATTCAACGAGGTTCGCGACCTCGATTGACACCCGGCCAACGCTCGCCGGGCCATAGCCGGTATCCGAGCCGGCCACGATGCTCACCCCGAGCTTGTGCGCTCGACCAATGGCTTCGCGCAACCGCGGCAGCATGTGTCGCCCGCGCAACTGCAGATCGCGATCGTCGTAATCGCCGCCCACGTCGGCCACGTCCTTCACGCGCCTCCATGGTCGGATCGAAGAAGGTTCCCTGCTTGGCCATGAGCTGCAGCGCCTCATCGGTGAGGTAAGTGCCGTGCTCGATGCTGCGCACGCCCGCCTTCACCGCCGCCAGCGCGCCCTCCGCGCCATGCGCGTGAGCCTGGACCGGAACGTTTTTCGTTCGTCGCTTCGTCGACAACCGCGCGCAGCTCCTCTTCCGTATATACCTGCTTTCGCGGGTCGGTGTTCGGCGTGCCGGCGCGCTCGGTGGCCAGGACCTTGATCCAGTCGACGCCGCGCGACAGATTGGCCTGCACCATCCGCCGCAAGGCGTCGACCGTCGTCACCCCCGCATCAAGCGCCGCCTGCGACGGGATGGTCGAAAAACGCTTCTTCAGCGATCGACGGGCGGACGTGATATCCGGATGCGACGATGTCAGGACCGGCCACGTTGCCCTGCTTGACGAGCTCGCGCATCCCGACGTCGACATAATGCGACACGCCCGAGCTGCGCGCCGTGGTGACGCCACTCTCGAGCGCCGTCCGTAGCGCACGGAGGTTCGCGATGTGAACATGCGCGTCAATGAGGCCCGGCACGACATAGCGGCCGCGCACATCGATCCGTGGACGCCCGTCGCGGCCGAGGCTGACCCGACCGACTCGATGCGGCCAGCGCGGAGGATCGACGGTGGCGTTGCGCTGCACGGTTCCATCGAGCACGTTCATGACGTTGGCGTTGACGAGTGCGATCGGGTCCTGCGGCAGCGGACCGGACTGCGCCAGCCGAGCGCCGGAATCGCGGCGACCCCGCAGGCAGCAGACGAGCCGACAAGCGGTGTCGCAAGCATGCGCAGATCTTCAGGCTGCGCTGAACATTTGCGCAATGGCGACAGTTTTTATCGGATATGACCGTTGGACGACGCGCTGCTGCCCGCTCGGCCACGCCAGTGCCCACTCGCCGAAAAGCGTGAAAGCCTCGGCAATGACGCACCCTAAAATACTCCGCTAGAACGAGTTAGCGGAATCGACATCACTGGATCGAGAGAGGCAACGAGATGCACGCGCCCATCAAGTACATGGAGAAGGGGTTGGCGGTTGCCGCGGAAGGCGCCTGGCAGGTGTTTTCGCGCGTCAACAAGATCAACCAGAACGCCTCCTTCATCCCGCGGTGGTCGGACAAGCCACTGCAGAAGTCGTACAGAAGACCAAGCCGCCGCTCGGTTGGCCGCGCGAGACCGACTCGTTGTGCCCGGTGTGCGTGCGCGAGGCGCGCCAGGCGATTCTCGACGGCACCCGGCCGCTCGAGACGCTCCTCAACGAAAAGGTCGGTGAGATCAAGGCGACGATCATCGAGAAGGACGGCAAGATCGTGATGGTGAAGGATTGCCCGGTGCACGGGCACTTCGAAGACACCATGGCGATCGACCCGACGTTCTTCAAGCACCTCGAAGACGTGTTCCCGGGTCGCGACATTCGCGCGCACAACGACGAGAAGCTGCACAACCACGGCAGCTTCGACGATCAAGCACGGGCGCGGCTCGGTGCTGACGGTCGACCTGACCAACCGCTGCAACATGATGTGCGACCCCTGCTTCATGGACGCCAACCAGGTCGGGTTCGTCCACGAGCTGACGTGGGAGGACATCAAGACGGTTCTCGACAACGCCATCACGATCAAGCCGCGCCGTCAGATGTCGGTGCAGTTCTCCGGTGGTGAGCCGACGCTGTCGCCGTACTTCCTCGACGCGGTGCGTTACGCGCGCAAGGTCGGCTACAACTCGGTCCAGGCCGCGACCAACGGCATCGAGTTCGCCAAGAGCGTCGACTTCGCGAAGGCGGCCGCCGAGGCCGGGCTGCGCTACGCGTACCTGCAGTTCGACGGCATCGGTAACGCCGCCAACTCACATCGTCGCGTCGGCAACCTGTTCGACGTCAAGCTGCGCGCGATCGAGAACCTGCACAGGCGGGCGTGGACATCGTGCCGGTCATTACGATCGTCAACGGCGTCAACAACGAGCAGGTCGGTCGCGTCATCGAGTTCGCGCTCGACAATCCGAAGAAGATCAACTTCCTGTCGTTCCAGCCCGTTTCGTTCACGGGTCGCGACGAAGAAGTGACACCCGAGCGTCGCGCGGCCCAGCGCTACACGCTGTCGCATCTCGCCCATGACGTGAAGAACCAGACCGGGCTCGGCGAACCGGTTCGCGATTGGTTCCCGATCTCGTTCATGTCAACGTTCACCGACTGGGCGGACGTCGTGCACGGGCCCGACCGCGAATGGGGTCAGCTGACGTGCGGCTGCCATCCGAACTGCGGCATCGGCATGGCCGTGATGATCGACAAGGAAACCAAGGAAGCGGTGCCGGTGACGGCGTTCCTCAAGGCCGACCAGCTCGCCAGGGACGTCGCGCAGGTCAACGATGCGGCACGCGGCAAGTGGTTGTCGATTGCGGGCATGACGCTGGCGTTGTTGCGCAACTACGACCCGTTCAAGGCGCCGACGCACTTCAAGATTGCCGACCTGCTGAAGAAGTTCGACAAGACCTTCGGGGCGACCGGCAGGAACTACGGCAAGGTCGAGGGCGACCGGACGATGAACGACATCGAGAAGCGGCGGTCGGATCGCTGGAACTTCCTGTTCGTCGCGGGGATGTGGTTCCAGGATCTGTTCAACTACGACTTCCGGCGCACGGAGATGTGCATCATCCCGTATGCGACGCAGCAGGGTGAGATTTCCTTCTGCGCCTACAACACCGGCATCGGCTGGCGGAACATCATCGAGAAGATGCACATGACGGCCACGCTCACCAAGTGGTACGACGAGCATGGCCGACACGAGATCTTTGCCGGCAACAAGTCCGTGCCGCTCAGCTCGACCGAGCACTCGCTGAAGCTGAACGCCGAGGCGGTGGCCGCCGGCGCGCAGACCGACCTCGACAAGCTGGGGATCGCCAAGAACGCTCGCGAGGAACAACTGAAGGCGCGCAAAGCGGCCAAGGAGATGACGGCCGAACGAGAAGCGTCATCACGCCGAGATGGAAAAGCTCTATCGCCAGCACGTGCTGAAGGAAGAGGCGACGCCGGTCATCCAGATTCAGGGACTCGGCAGCAAGAAGAAGCCGGCGGACGAGCCGGTCGTCCTGCACAAGCCGGTCGTCTGATCGGTAGTTCGTGGCCGGTAGCCGGTAGCCGGCAACAATTTGAAGCGTTGTCTTTCGGGGCGGGTCCATCGCGGATCCGCCCCTTGGTTTTGGTCCTTGGGCGTTCCGTGAGCGCGGGTTAGGCGCGCGCCTCGGCCGTCCCATGGCCGCCACCAGGGCGGCGGTGTCGAAATACTCCTGGAAGGCGACGATTTTCCGTCTTTCAACGTGAAGGCGTGCGCCCAGGACTCCTGAAGTGCCTCACCCGACGACTTCAACTTGAGCGCATCGTTCCCCAGCACGACGACGCGATCGCCCTGGGCCACGAAGGTGTGAGGGTCGAATTTCTCGAACTCGAACAATTCGTTGACGATGCTGAAGAAATCCCGCACCTGGTCGGGACCACGCCGTGCCCCGCCGTTGGCAGATCGCTTGGTCCAGGCGTGATCCAAGTCACGTCATCGGCCAGCCGGCTGATGAGCCCTTCAATGTCTCCGCGTCCGAACGCCTCGTACCCGCCGCCGCACGATGTCGAGATTCTGCTGATCGCCCATGGTCTGCCTCCATCTGAAGCCGCTATCCTACGCGTTCCTATGCCTAGTTCTTGCCGGAATTCGCGTCGTCACCATTGCCGTCAACGCTCCCGGGCCGCTGGCCGTGTCGCGGCTTCGCGATGCGGGTGCGACGGTTTTCAAGATTGAACCGACCGACGGTGATCCGATGGCGAGCTTTCTGCCCCGCCTGGTACGAGGAACTTGCGGCGCGGGATGCAGGTCGAGCGTCTCGACCTCAAGAGCGAGGGACGGTCACGTCGCGAATTCACGCGTTGCTCGCAGAGGCTGACTTCTTCGTCGCCAGCCAGCGCCCCTCGGCTCTCGGGCGCTTGAAACTCGACGCCGACAGCCTCCTCGATCCTGCGAAAGGAACCACTCGGCTCCGCTGGCTGAACATCGTTGGCGACACCAGAAACCCCGAGGTCGCCGGGCATGACCTGACCTATCTTGCGAGGGCTGGCTTGCTCGGTCGAGAGATTCCCCGCACGCTGATGGCAGACGTCCTCGGCGCTGAGCAGCGTTCGCGACCTGCTTGCTGCTTCTCCGCGACTCGCCAGGAGCGCGAGCGATTGTGGGCCTGTATGACGCGCTCGCGCCGCTCATTGCTCCGCTCGAGCATGGGTGACAGGCCCAGGGGGTTGCTCGGCGGCGGGCTCAAGTGCGTACGGGCTCTACGACGCGAAGAGGGGCGCATCGCCGTCGCGGCGCTCGAGCCGCATTTTCGCGCGCGGCTGTATTCAGTCGCTTGGCGTCGGCAGCCGAACGCAGACCTCACGTCGACATTCGAGATCCGGACCGCTGCCGAATGGGAGTCCTGGGCGGTCGCGCAAGACTTGCCACTGTGCGAGGTTTCCGACGAGCCACGGAAGCCCGCCCCCTCCTCGCGACCGCCACAATTTGTCACCTGAATAAAAGGGGACTGTCCCCTTTTATTCATCGCAGCGCAAAGGCGACCAACTCGGCCTGCTCACCTGCGCCGGCGGCAATCACCACGAACTGACGACCATCAGGACCGCCAGTGCGATACGTCATCGGTGTCGCGGTGGAGCGTTGATGGAGCGCACCTTGCCACAGCGTTTCGCCTGTCATCGCATCAATGGCATTCAAGGCTTCGTCACCGCCGCCGACGAAGACCAGGCCGCCGGACGTGACGATGGCGCCGGGTGCACCGCTGGCTCCGAGCTTCTTCGGCAGGGCGACCCCTTGCAACGCCGGATGACCCCGCAAGCCGGGCGTGTCGCCAAACGGCACACGCCAGGCGATTTCCCCTCGATTCATATCGATCGCGGTCAGATGGCCATAGGGCGGCTTCAAGATTGGCAGGCCATCCCTGAACGTCGCGCTGCCCCCGCGGTTGATCAGCGTGGCGTCCACTTCACCCGCGCGCGGGTTGTTGGGCGAGCGGTCCGGCTCGGCGAGACGGAGGATGGCTGGCGTGCTCGAGCTCTTGACGTAGAGCAAGCCGGCTCTCGGGATCGAACGCCCCGCCGCCCCAGTTGGCACCCCCGATGACGCCGGGCCGCATGACGGTTCCCTGGAACGAGGGTGGCGTGTAGAGCGGGCCCAGTCGGTACTTCGACAACTCGGCCCGCGCCTGCTCGCGCAGCTCCGGCGTGAAATCAAACGCGTCGTCCAGCGAAACGCCGTGTTCGACAAAGGCGGGAGGCTTGCGTGGGAAAGGGCTGCGTCGGCCATGCCTGTTCGCCGGGCACGTCACTGGCGGCGACGCTCCGCTCTTCGATTGGCCACACCGGCTCGCCCGTGACGCGATCGAAGACGAATGCGAATCCCTGCTTGGTCAGCTGCACGGCCGCATCGATGCGTCGGCCGGCCACTGTGATCGACACCAGGATGGGTGCGGCTGGCAGGTCGTAATCCCACAAGCCGTGGTGCACGATCTGGTAGTGCCATTTGCGAGTGCCGCTGGATGCGTCAAGGCAGACGATCGATTCGGCAAAGAGATTGGCGCCCGGCCGCCGCGCGCCGTAGTAGTCGTTGCTGGGCGTGCTGAGAGGCAGATAGAGCAAGCCCGCGAGCCTCGTCGAGCGACATCGGCGCCCACACGTTGGTGTGTCCAGTGAACGCCCACGAACCCTCTCCCCAGGTTTCATTGCCGAATTCGCCAGGCCGAGGAATTGGCCGGAACGTCCACACCAACTTGCCGGTCCGCGCGTCGAAGGCGCGGACGTCGCCCGGCGGATCGTTGCGATACACGAGCCGATCGCCGACGCCGTTGCCGAGGATGACGAGGTTCCTGTAAACGACCGGCGGTGACGTATTCGTGTAGTGGCGCGGATTGATCTTCCACGACAGGCCTGCTGTCAGATCGACCATGCCTCCGACGCCGAACGTGTCAACCAGCGTCCCGGTCTTGGCGTCCAGGCAAATCAGCCGGTATCGGCTGTTCATGAAAATACGAAGCCGGCCGGCGTCATCACGCCATGCCGCGACGCCGCGATGAACGAAGCCCGTGCCGTTGGGCGGCTGTCCGTCCTTGTAGGGCTCCGGATCGTACCGCCACAGCTCGCGGCCATTGCTCGCGTCGAGCGCAACGACGCGGTTGTAGGGCGTGCTCACGTAGAGCACGTCCTCGATCATCAGCGGTGTGTTCTGGAAGGTGCCGGGCTGCGTGCCGAACTCCGGAAGCGCGCGTTCGTTCGGCTTCCACGACCATGCGACGCTGCAGCGTCCCGACCGTTCGACGATTGATCTCGCCAAGCGCCGCATAACGCGTGGCGGCTTGGTCGCCGCCGTAGACCGGCCATTCGTGACGACCGCTCCTGCGCGATGACGCTCGACAAGGACAGCGAGACCGCTGCCGCGACGAATGCCCGACACGGCGCATCGCATCGGGCGACAGCTTACCTCAGCGCAGGACGTGTTCGGTCGGGACCGTCCCGCCCCGCAGGTAGATCTCGCGGTCGGCGGGCTTGAAGATGCGAACCTGGCGAACGATATCAAAACGCGGCGGCCAATCGAGTTGACCGAGCGGCGTGGCGTCGCATGAATCGATCGCGGAACAGTGGTTCCTCCCAACGCTCGAGCAAAAGATACGGCTCGAACCCTCGCGTCGAGAGCCATGCCAACCGCTGATCCAGCGCCAATGGATCGAGCGAGTCCCACAGCAATGACATGCGACCAGCGTGAAATCGAACCGTGCCGCTCTGCCACACGGCGATGACGAAGGCGTTGGCCGGCAGCTCGTCACGCACGACCTCGCCGGCTCGACGAAAGCGGCTCTCGAGCTGTTGCAGCTCGAACACCTGTCGTGTTCTCGCGGTCGCCACGCCAAACCAGGCGATGGCGGTGACTGACGAGCGTTACGATTGCAACACGGACCAGTGGCGGCCTGACAAGAGCCGAGAAGCGATTGGACAGGACCGCGATGGCAAGAACCGTGAGCGGCGCCAGTGCGGGCAGCAGGAACCTCAAGTACCACCACTCCGGGTAGGGACGGTACAGCAGGTACACGCCCACCGTCGCTGCGCTGATGCCGAGGGCGAGCCAGACAATTGCTCGCTCGGGTTTCGGCAGGAGCACTGCGAGAACTCCCAGCAGCGGCAGTCCGAGCTGTGTTTCGAACACCGCCCGTCCGTAGTGCTGGAGGTTGGGCCACAGGTTGTCCACACTGAACAGATCCGCTGCACGGCCGTAGCCGGACTGAAACGGATGTCCGTACAGCCGAGTATTCAGGGCGAACAGCATCGATGAGCGATGGCAACGCCGCGAGTCCGAAGGCGATCGCATGGCGGCGCCGAACGGCGCTTCGTGCACTGCGTAACATCGGCGCATCGCCGCGACCAGCCACGACCATCAACCACACCGCCACCACGAGCGATGCGGGTGCGAGATTCGGGCGAATCAAAGTCGCCAACCCCGTGAGTGCCACCCAGCAGCCACGGTCGTGACGGCTCGGCGGCAAAGGATGCCGCCAGCACGGCCATCCAGACGGCCGTCACAACGACGTCGTTCATCGGCTGAGTCACTTGAAAGAGCAGAACCGGCATCGTCGCGACCGTCATGGAGGCGGCAGCGCCGCTCCACGGACCAACCAGGCGGCGTCCCGACGACAAACGACAGCCAGACCAAGAGCGCTCCTGCGAGGGGCGTGACGAAGAAGATGGCATCACGACCAGCCAACCAGCCGGAATGGCGCCAGCAGCATCGAGAAGCCCGGCGC
This sequence comes from uncultured Acidobacteriota bacterium, assembly GCA_963734095.1. Taxonomy (GTDB): domain Bacteria; phylum Acidobacteriota; class Vicinamibacteria; order Vicinamibacterales; family UBA2999; genus JACCSI01. The sequence goes on from CAVTGK010000005.1 coordinate 122,863, forward strand.
GCAGATTGGCGACGCTGCTCCTGGTACGACGGACGAGGGGATGAAGCCGGCTGGGGCAAACGTCCGCGCGGCGTCTGGCCACGGCGCTTCATTGGCAAGCCCGGTGAACGGCTGGACGTCACCGGCGGCAAAGGCATCCGCCATCAAGGCATAACACGATGAATCGGAGCCGCCCGCCGCCCAGGTGCCCTTGGACCGAGCCCGAACGCCATGACCATCAGCGCCACCGCGGCGGCCAGCCGACGCCGCGCCGCGGCGCTTCATCGAACGACTCGCTGCTCGGGCGAGCACCACGATCGCCGCTGACGCCGTCGCGCCAGCCGATCTTCTTCCCCTGGGCCCGGCTTCGAGGCTCGAAGCGAACCGGCAGTTCGACGATGCGAATGACCGGCGCGCAGAAGCTTGGCGGTGATCTCAGGCTCGATGTCGAAGCGATTCGCCTCGAGCTCCAAACCCCGCGCGACCTCGGTTCGCATCACCTTGTAGCAGGTTTCCATGTCGGTCAGGCGCGACCCATAGAGCACGTTGGTGAGCCCGGTCAAAAAGCGGTTGGCGGCCACGGTCGGCCCAAGGAGCGCCGGATGGCGCGCCGCGCAGGAACCGCGAGCCATAGACCACGGGGGTCTCTCCGCGCAGGATCGGCGTCGACCGAGCGAGGCGAGCTCCGCGGGGTCCAGCTCGAGATCCGCATCCTGAATCGCGACGATCGTGCCCCGCGCGTGCTCGAATCCGGTGCGAATGGCGCGTGCCCTTGCCGCCGTTTGCCGTCGCATGAACGATGCGCAGACGCTCGCCGTGATCCGGAAACGCATCGAGCACGGAGCGAGTGCCATCGGTGGAGCCGTCGTTGACGACGAGGATCTCGCGGGCGACCGGCAGCTCGATGGCGAGCAGCCTCTCGATGACCTCGCCGACGGTGGCCTCTTCGTTGTAGACAGGAACAACGATCGACAGCAGCTCGCTCACGCCGATGGACGGGCGAGGCTTCGAAAAACTCGACTCATATGCACTAATCTCGGCCTTTCGAACTAGCCGACTTCGACCGGGCTGGGCGTCGCTCGCTCGAGGCGGCGCACCGGAACGCCGGCGTAGATCGCGCCGGCGTCGAGCTTGGTGTTCTTGGGCACCACACTCAGTGCGCCGATCTGACATCGGGCGCCCGCCTCGACCCCAATGCCGACCATGCTGCCAAGTCCAACCGTGACGCCTGGGCCGAGGCGCACGCGGCCAGTCTTCACGAACCCGCCTTCGACGGTGTGCCCGGAGAGGTGCACGCTCTCGCCAATGACGACACCGTCGCCGAACTCGAGCATGTTGTGATCGGAAATGGACAGGCTGTTGATGTAGACGCCGCTTCCGACGCGTGCGCCGTTCAACTTCATGTACCAGGTCCACAGCGGCGAGCTGCGGAAAAAAGTGCCGACCAGCACTCGAACCACGTGCGTCGAGATCATGTAGCGCGACCAGTCAAGCAGCGGCCACTCCAGATCGGCCAGACGCCACTGGCCATCGGGCGCGGTTCGCCATCCGAACAGGCGCGTGCTGCCGGCCGAGAGCACGATGAGCGTCACCGCAAACGAGAGATAGGCCGGCACCAGCGACATCGCGAGGATGAGAGGACGGACCAGCGGCAACGGCGGCGTGGCCCACGAGAGCGCCCAGGTCCAGAACAGAAACGCCGGCAGGCCCGACAACCCGAAAACCAGCATCTCGACGACGAAGATGCTGACGACCGTCCACGCAACACGCGCCGCGCGAGCCGCCGAGGATTGGGACACTCGGCGAAGAGCATAGTTCCAAGGTTCCAGCGGTTCCAAGGTTCCAGGGTTCGATGGTCAAACGATCTATCGGTTAGAACCTGGAACCTTGGAACCTTGGACCCTGGAACCTTATCAGGGCTTTTTCTTCGTCGCGGGCGGCGCTGGCGCGGGACGATACTCGAGCATGACGTTGCTGATGGTGGCGATGGGCCGGCCCGGCGCGATGAAATTGTCGTCGCCGTCGGGCCGCTTGACCTTCAGCGTTTCACCCGAGAATGCTGACCTGCTTCTCGACTTCTTCCGGGCAGCTCGATGGCAATCATCTCGGCGCCGCTCGGCGCCACGGCCTTGACGCCGCCGGGACCGGCGCCACCCTCGATGCGGTCGTAGAGGTCGGTCGCGGTTCGGAAGTCACTCTGGATGATCGCGCGGTCGACCAGCGTGTTGTCCATCGTCAACACGCCGATGGTCGCCGTGTACTGGCGAAACGCTTTCTTCGCCTTGACGAGTTCCTCGGAATAGGTGTGCCGGTTGTGAAGCTCGAACGAGAGCGTCACTGGCCCCCGATGAGGTGGAACCGAGACCAGAATGCCGCCTTCCGGATCACGGCCCGTGAGGACGTCGCAAAACCGCCGGCGGGTCTTGACGCCGATTCCGAGTTCCGACGGACACGTGAGGTCGGCCTGGATGCGTGTGAGTCGGCGGTTCGGCGGCGCCGGCTTACGCCGGACGCGGGCGCTTCGCTCGATTGAGCATCGAGGGTTCCAAGCGCCATCAGCGACCATTGACACCGATGCGCAACCGCATCGAGCCACTCCCATCTGTGGAGTATAGCGTCGGCAAGCGCCTTGCTACAGTATCGGCCACCTCCGAGACGAACTGCACGTTCCTCCCCGTCTGTCGCATGGTGGTCACCGGCCCGAGATGTGATAAATCCGAGCATGCGCCAGAAGCGGTGTTCAACTTCTTGTTGGGGTCATTCATCAATCCGTATGCCTGACACGCAGGCTTCGGCTTCAAGGAGGCAGCATGTCGCGCAGGGTTCGACTGGCAGTGGCATTGAGCACGCTGTTGGCCGCTGCTGTTCCCGCATCGCTCAGGTCCAGACCGGCAGTATTCTCGTCCGCGCCATCGACGCCCAGGGCGCCGCGGTCCCCGGCGTCACGGTAACCATCTACGAGCACCGCCCTCGTCGCTGGAACGCGACGGGCGTCACTGACGCTGGTGGCGCCTACCGGTTTCCGTCGCTTCCGCCGGGCATCTATTCCGTCAAGGTCGAGCTCCAGGGGTTCCGAGCCGTCGTTCGCGAAAACGTCGGCGTGCTGGTCGGACAAACCACGCCGATCGAATTGACGATGCAGGTGGCGTCGCTCGCGGAAACGGTGACCGTTACCGGCACGTCGCCGGTCGTCGACACGACGAGCGCCAACGTGGCCGTCAACCTCAGCGAACAGCTCCTGCAGGGCACGCCGGGCGGCCGCGACATCTGGGCGCTCGTGGAATACAAGGTGCCGAGCCTGCTGATCACGCGCCCTGACGTCGGGGGCACGTCGGGCGGCCTGCAGGGCGTGTACAACGCGCGGGGCACGAACAGCTCGCAGAACACGCAGGCCCTGAACGGCATCAACGTCGGCGATCCGGTCGCGATCGGCGCCGCCGGCTTCTACTACGACTTCGACGCGTTCGAAGACATCCAGGTCTCCACCGGCGCCCACGACATCACGGTGCCGACGAGCGGTGTGTTCCTGAACATGGTGACCAAGAGCGGCGGCGACGCCTGGCGCGGCCGCGGGACGTTCACCTGGCTGGGAGACGCCACGCAAACGCAGAACATCGACGACGACCTGCTGCGCAACGGTTTCCGCCCCGAGACGAACTCGGTCGATTTCGTGTCAGATGTCAACGTCAGTGGCGGCGGGCCGCTGATCGCGCGAAAGTTGCGGATGTTTGGGTCGTTCCGGGATTGGCGGGTGCACGTCAATACGCCGGCGGCATTCTCGACGTTGGTCCTTGACAAGACCGACATCACCTCGGGGCTCGATCAACCTCAACTACCAGATCAACGACAACAACCGGCTGACCGGGTTCTACTCGCGGCAGTACTACAAGAAGCCGAACCGTTTCCTGGCAGCGTCGAACCTGCTGGAACAGGCCTCGACCAGCAACGAAGACGACGTCTTCGATCTGTTTCAAGTGCTCTGGAACTCGGTACTCACACCTAGTCTGTTCGTCGATGCGCGTTTCGGGCTGAACAAGATCTTTTTCCCGACCTACTTGAACGGCAATGACCAGACACTGCTCGACAGCGCCACCAACATCCGGACGCGCAACTTCAATACCGGGACCGAGCGCTGGCGCGATCGGTATCAGGCCAACGCCACGGCCCAGTACTACCTGGACGAGTGGCTCGGCGGTCGCCACGAGTTCAAGGTCGGCTTCGACCACGCGCACGCGCCGATCGAGAACCGTGTCGTGCGCTTCGACGACGTCGACCTGCAATACAGCAGCGCCACGGGTCTTGCACAGTTCGTGACGCTGTATGGCACGCCGTTCTTCTCGAAGACCGCCGCGGACGCGACCTCGATCTATGCCCAGGACAGCTACTCGATCAAGAATCTCACCATCACCGGCGGCGTGCGGTGGGAACGCCTTGAAGGCTATCTGCCGGAGCAGGGGAGCCCGCCCAGCCTGTTCTTCCCGAATCTCACGCGCTCGTTCCCCGAGCAGCGCGACATCATCAACTGGCATACGCTCGGGCCGCGCATCAGCGGGGCGTACGATCTCCGCGGCAACGGCCGCACGGCGCTCAAGACGTCAGCCGGTCGTTACTATTACATCGTCGCCGGCGCCGGAGGGCCGCTGGATGCCGCCAATCCAAACGGTAACTATCAGGAACAGTACACCTGGAATGACGCGAATGGCGACCGTCGTTTCCAACCCGGTGAGCAGACGGGCACGCCGGTGATCACCAGAGTCGACACCTCCACCATCTCGTTCGATCCGGACTACAGCCGACCGTACACGGACGAGTACACGGCCGGTGTGGACCACGAGTTGATTCCAGCAGTCCGGCTGAGCACGGTGTTCACCTACCGCCGTGAAAAGAACCCGCAGGCCACGTCGAACCCGGCGAACCCCTACGACACGTTCCTGACCACTCGGCCCGACAACGGGCGCGACGGCATTGCGGGCACCGCCGACGATGGCACGTTCCAGTTCTACAACCGGACGTCGACGGCGGTGAACCAGACCTACTTCACCAACGACCGCACCGCCCTCCAGACCTACAAGGGGATCGAGATCACGGCGACCAAGCGGATGTCGAACCGCTGGCAATTGCTCGCCGGCTACACGTTCTCGAAGTCGCGCATCGAAGGGTTGAGCGTCAATACGAACCCGAACTTCCTGATCAATGCCACCGGCCCATTGACGGGACAGGCGAACATTGGTGGCGCGCTCTTCAACGGCCAGATCGGCGACCGGCCGCACCAGTTCAAGCTGACCGGAACCTACCTGACGACCTGGTGGGACATCGGGCTGGCGGCCAACTTCAACTCGCAGAGTGGCGTAGCAGTCACGCGACAGGTGTCAGTCGCGCAGACCGTCGGCGGTACCAGCACCGTCAACGTCGAGCCGCTGGGCTCGTCGACGGATCGACACCCGCACGGTGATGGACCTTCGCGTGTTCAAGATGGTCAATTTCGGCAATCGGAGCCTCGAAGCGTCCGTCGACTTCAACAACATGTGGAACGCGAACACAGTGTGGGACGTTCGCACGCTGAGCGGGACGATCAATCTGCGGCAGAACGGCGACCCGAATGGCGCCATCAACACCGTGCCGCAGTACCTGTCGCCGGCACAGGTGTACGGGCCACGCAACATGCGTTTCAACGTGGCGTTCAGGTTCTAGAGCAAAACAGCCACGAAGGGCAGGAAGTCAGGAAGCAGGATCTTTGAAATGCTTCGTGGCTTCGTGACCTTCGTGGCTACGTATTCCGTGCTTCCGTCTCCGTGCTCCGTGCTTCCGTGACTAGTCTTCGTCGAGGCACGTCACGCCAGCCGACGTCATCGGATCGAGCAGCGGACCCATGACTGGAGTCCGCAGCTTCAGCAGCTCGAGAAACTCCATGCGCGTCCGCGCGTTATCGCGGAACGCCCCCAGCATCGCCGACGTGATCGTGTAGGAGTTCTGCTTTTCCACACCTCGCATCGCCATGCACAGGTGGGTGCCTTCGCAGACCACTGCCACACCCAACGGATCGATTTTGGTGCGGAGGGTTTCAGCAATCTGGTTGGTCATGCGCTCCTGCAGTTGCAGCCGCCGCGCAAAGATGTCCACCAGTCGAGGCAGCTTGCTGAGCCCGATCACCCGACCATTCGGAATATAGGCGACGTGGCAGCGGCCGAAAAACGGCAGCAGATGATGCTCGCACAGGCTGTAGTAGTCGATGTCCCGCACGATGACCATCTCGTTATAATCGACGCTGAACAGCGCGCCGTTCAGAGTGCTGTCAACGTCGGCGGCATAGCCACTCGTGAGAAACTTCAGCGCTGTCTCCACACGCCGCGGGGTCCTGACCAGACCTTCGCGTGATGGATCCTCACCAAGCTCCATCAGCAGGCGGCTGATGAGATCCTGCATTTTCGTATTCTATATCGCGGTGATCGCCGCCTCTGCAGCAGCGCAGGACGATCCCGACACGCTCTATCGCGATCGCGAAGTGCTGGCGAGCGCGACACGCGCCGCCGCGATCTGGAACGAACGACTCACGAGCAACCCGAAGGACTTCGAATCGGCCTGGAAGCTCGCGCGTGCGCAGTACTGGTTGGGGACCAACGGCCTGCCTGAGCGTGAGCGAAAGACCGCCCTCGAAGCGGGCATTGCCGCGGCACGAAAGGCGATTGCCATCGACGCCTCGCGCCCCGACGGCCACTTCTGGATGGCGGCCAATATGGGGGCGCTGGCCGAGTCGTTTGGTCTCCGTCAGGGCATTCGCTACCGCACCCCGATTCGAGAAGCGCTCGAGCGCGTGCTGAAGATCGACGCGCCGTATCTGGATGGATCGGCCGATCGTGCACTCGGCCGCTGGTACTACAAAGTGCCTGGACTCTTTGGCGGCGACAAGCGGAAGTCAGAGACGCATCTGCGCAAGGCGCTGTCGTACGCGCCTGACAGCATCATTTCGCACCTGTTCCTGGCGGAAACGCTGATCGCGCTGGACCGGACCGGCGAGGCGCGCAAAGAGTTGGAGGCGGCGTTGCCGCGCCCATCAGCGCCGACTGGGCGCCAGAAGATCGGCGATTCAAGGAGCAGGCGAAAACGCTCCTGAGCAAGCTTCGTCAGTAACGGACAAGCCTCAGAGACGCAGAGGGCGACAATCAGCCAGCGTTTCCCATCTGCGCCATCGCCTTCTTCATCTCCCTCTCACTGACGTCCTTGACGTGGGTCATGACGGACCACTCATTGCCGAAAGGGTCCTCGATTCGCGCATTGCGATCGCCGTAGAACTGGTCGGTGGGCTCTTGCAGCGAGCGCGCGCCCGCGCTCAACGCCTCGTGGTAGGTCGCATCGCAGTCTTTGACGTAGATCGCCAGGCTGGCCTTCCTCTGCGGGAACTGCGGCGGCATCGGGCTTCCCATCATGAGAACCGCGTCGCCGAACCCAAGCTCGCAGTGCGCGACCCTTCCATCCGGCATGTCGAGGCGGAGCCGTTGCTTGGCGCCGAGCACCTTCCTGTACCATTCGATCGCCCGCGCGCAATCGTCGACCAGGGTGACCGACGACAACACGGGGTAGCCCTTTGCCAGCCAGGAGACCTTTGGGGGCTTCCTCGCGATGCGTGTGGCCTTTCGACCCCTCGACGTCCTCTTCACCTTCCTCTTGGTCTTGGCCATGTGTCCTCCAGAGCACGAATACTACCGTGGCTTCGGGGCAGCGAACTGATTGACGGCGGAGCAGGCAGGTCAGCGTGTGCACGAAAACCACGGCGTTCGACGCCGCGCTGTTCTCAGCCTGGATCCTTGCCGCCGGGTTGCCAGAGTTGGATCGGGTTGCCTTCGGGATCGGACAGCCGGGCGAAGCGTCCGTTCGGGTAGAGCTCAGAGTCCAGTTCGACCGTGATGCCTCGTTCGCGAAGCTGAGCGACCATCTTGTTGAGGTCGCGGACGCGGAAGTTGATCATCCATTGGAACCGCCGGTCGCCAAAGTACAGACGTGTCCTCTTTGAAGGGTGCGAAGACCGTTGTCCCTGCGCTGGTCCGCCACGGCAGCGCATCGTAATTGTCAGGTACGCTGGTGACACCGAGATTGGCCTCGTACCACCGGCCAGTTTCTTGGGTTCTTTGGCACGGAAGAAAAACCCACCAATTCCCTGCACGCGTTCCATGTCGCCGGCTCCCTGGCGTGGCGCACGCGTGGCGCCGGCGGCGGCCGCCGCCGCGCCGGCGATCGCGACGCGAATCGCTGTTCGACGTGTGACGTGCGACGACTTACTCATGCTTTTCTCCGGGGCTGCAGTCGAACCGCTGGCACTCACGAGGAGGGAGGGCCAAACGGCTAAGACGTTGAAACCAAGTCGCCGGCCAGTCTACTCCCACCCAGCCGCCAAGGCATGACCGATGTGGCGGTGGGCATCGGCAAACAGTGCGGCGTTTATGAGGGCCCTAACACTGGGGATAGGCCGCGAAGCCCCGAAGTTGACCAGGCTTCGTCAGCTTCATCCCCTTGTTCGGCGGCGTCGCTCCTGCATCTTGCTGTTGCAACTCACTCAGACGGGTTCATGACTCCAACACCGGCGGGATGATCGCCACCGGGCTGCGCTACACGATTCGCCCGTTGGTTAGCTGCGAGCGGAGCGGCGCGGGCTCCTGGCTGCGGCTGGCTGCAGCCAACTCATCACGTCGAGTCGTGTTCTTCGTGTTCCTCGTGTTCTTCGTGACCTTCGTGGCTACGTTTTTGTGTCTGTGGTTCTGAGGGTTGCGTTTCAAGAGTACGAGTAAAACCCTTTGCCGCTCTTCTTCCCTAGGTGTCCCGCCGAGCACCATCCGCTTCAGCAGCGGTGGCGGCGCGAAGCGCGTCTCGCGGAACTCGTCGAACATGATGTTGGCGATGTAGTACGTCGTGTCGAGCCCGACGAAGTCCAGCAGCGTGAGCGGACCCATCGGGTGTCCGCATCCGAGCTTCATCCCTTTGTCGATGTCCTCGACCGTACCAAGGCCTTCTTCGACGCAGCGAATCGCGTCGAGCAAGTAGGGCACCAGCAGCCGATTGACGATGAAGCCGCCCTTGTCGGGCGCCGTGATGGGTTCCTTACCGATCGCCTGCGCGAATGCGAACAACTCGGTGTAGGTCGCATCGCTCGTCGTCAAGGCGCGAACGACCTCGACGAGCTTCATCAGCGGCACGGGGTTGAAGAAGTGGAGGCCGCCCACCTTGTCTGGTCGCTTCGTAGCGGCGGCGAGCTCGGTGATGCACAGCGAGGAGGTGTTCGACGCAATCAGGCAGTGCGGCCCAACCATGGGCTTCGACCTGTGCGAAAGCCTGCCGCTTGACCTCGACGTTCTCGACGATGGCTTCGATGACCAGGTCGCAATCTTTCAGATCGCGCGTAGGCAGTCGTGCCCTTCAGGTTCGCGAGCGTCTTCTCGCGATCGGCAGCCGCAACCTTCCCCTTGGCGACGCCGTCGCTCAGGAACTTGTCGATTCGGCCCAGTCCCTTCTGCAGCACCCCATCGTTCACCTCGAGCACCGTCGTCTTGAAGCCGGCGGCCGCGGCGACCTGCGCGATGCCCGCGCCCATCAAGCCACAGCCCAACACACCCACCGTCTTGATCGCCATTTACAGCGCCTCCACGATGGCGGCGATGCCCTGCCCACCGCCAATGCACGCGGTCGCTAGTCCATAACGCTTGCCTGTCCGGCGCAGTTCGTTCGTGACGGTCAACAGCAAGCGAGTACCACTCATCCCGAGGGGATGACCAAGCGCAATGGCGCCGCCGTTGACGTTGACCTTCTCTCGATCGAGGCCAAGCTCCTTCTCAACCGCGAGGTACTGACCGGCAAAGGCTTCGTTCACCTCGATCAAGTCCAGGTCTGCCAGCTTCAGCCCGGCGCGATCGAGGGCTTTACGGGTGGCGGGCGCGGGCCCCATGCCCATGAACGCGGGGTCGACTCCCACGGCGGCCCAAGCCACCAGCCGCGCCATCGGCTTCAGTCCCTTCTCGCGAACCGCCTGTTCCGACGCGAGCATCAGCGCCGCGCCGCCATCCACGATGCCGCTGGCATTGCCGGCGGTGACGGTGCCGTCCTTCGAAAACGCCGCGGGCAACTTCGCGAGCCCCTCGAGCGTGGTATCCGGTCGCATGTGATCGTCCCGGTCGACGACCGTGACGCCCTTGCGAGTCTTGATCTCGACCGGAACCACTTCGTCCTTGAACCGGCATTCCCGCCAGGCGGCCGCCGCTCGCTGCTGGCTGCGCAGGGCGAAGCCGTCCTGCTCTTCGCGCGAAATACCGTACTTGCCAGCACACTTCTCAGCCGTCTGCGCCATGAACAGGCCGCAATAGGGATCGAGGAGCGCCTCATACAAGTAGTCCTCGAGCTTGCCTTGCCCGAGTCGCAGGCCCGACCGGAGCCCGCGCATCACGTGCGGCGCCTGGCTCATGTTCTCGATGCCGCCGGTCAACACGATGTCGGCTTCGTCGAGCTGGACCAGTTGTGCGCCACTGACGGCCGCCTGTATTCCCGACCCGCAGAGCCGGTTGACGGTCAGCGCTGGTACGTCAATCGGCACGCCCGCCTTGAGCGCCACGTGACGCGCGCCGTAAATCGCGTCGCTGCTCGTTTGCAAGACGTTGCCAACGACGACATGATCAACCCACTCGGGCCTGACGCCGGTTTTGTCGAGGGCGCCCCGCGCCGCGATCGCCCCCAGTTCGAGTGCCGACACATCTTTGAGTGCCCCGACGTATTCCGTCATGGGTGTCCGCGCACCCCCGATGATGAAGACTTCCTTTGGCATGATTCCCTCTGTCGATCAGTGGTCGGTAGTGATCCAGTCAGAGTTAGTGATCAGTGATCGGTGATCACTGGCAACGGCGACTGGCCATCCGATCACTGATCACCGATCACTGTCTGAGCTATCCAATCGCCAACCTCTCTCGTTCCCAGCGCACCGCCAATGTCCGTGGTGGTTCGCCCTTGATGAACCGCAGCTTCGACCGCTCGCTCGATGGCCTCCGCCTCCTGCTGCCATCCCAGCGTTTCGAGCATCAGCGCGGCCGACAGAATCGCGCCCATCGGGTTGGCGATATTCTTCCCCGCCAGCGGCGGCGCTGAGCCGTGCACAGGCTCGAACAACGAGGTGCGGCCGGGATGCAAGTTGCCCGACGCGGCCATGCCGAGTCCACCCTGAAGCGCGCCTCCGATGTCGGTGATGATGTCGCCGAACAGGTTGTTGGTGACGATGACCTCGAACTGCCCCGGATCCTTCACCAGGAACATCGCCAGAGCATCGATGTACAGATGCGTCGCGTGGATGCCGGGATACTCGCGTCGCTACCTGCTTGAACACACGCTGCCACAGCGCGTGCCCCTGCGGCATGGCGTTGCTCTTGTCCGCCATGCACACCTTGGTCAGTCCACTCGCAGCTCGCATACTCGAACGCGTGACGCACGATGCGGTGCACACCCTTGAAGGTGTTGACTTCCTCCTGCAAGGCGATCTCATCCTCGGTGCCCGCCTTGAAGCGCCCGCCCACGCTGACATATACACCTTCGGTGTTCTCGCGAAACACGACGAAGTTGACGTCACGACGCGTCCGGTCCTTCAGTGGACACAATCGATCGTCGAGCAATCGCACCGGTCGATAGTTGACGTAGAGGTCGAGCTCGAACCGGGTGCCGAGCAGGATGTCGCGCGCATGCCGGTTGTCGGGTACGCGCGGATCACCAAGCGCTCCGACGAAGATGGCCTCGAACTCCTCACGCAGCCGACGATAGCCATCGGCCGGCAACGTTTCACCAGTGGCGAGAAAGTGATCAGCGCTCCACGGCAGGTGAACGAGATCCAGAGACTTGCCCGCCGGCGCGCAACGGCTTCGAGGACCTTGACGGCCTCGGCGGTCACGTCCTTGCCGATGCCGTCGCCAGGAATAACTGCGATTCGCATGAAGACGTCAGTTACAAGTTACAAGTTACAAGTTACAAACGTCGTGACCTCAGATGCTGTCAAAGCGCCCGGGCGTTCTCACCGGCCCATTGCCGTCCAAGAGCTTTGAACTTGTACTTGTAACTTGTAACTGTCAGTTATTATGTTCTACCCTCACAGCCTCTCCACCGCCATCGCCATCCCCATTCCGCCGCTCACGCAGAGGGTGGCCAGACCGCAGCCCACCTGACGGCGCTCCATCTCGTACAACAGCGTCACCACAATCCGCGCACCGGTGCAGCCGATGGGATGACCGAGAGCGATCGCCCCGCCGTTGACGTTGACCTTCTCGCGCGCGAATGTCCACGTCCTTCAGCACTGCGAGCACCTGCGCGGCAAACGCCTCGTTGATTTCGACGAGATCGAACAGCGAGACTTCGAGGCCAGACCGATGTCGCAGCTTCTCGATCGCGGGCACCGGGCCGATCCCCATGATGCGTGGATCGACACCAGCGCTGGCCCAACCCGCGATGCGCGCGAGGGGCGTCAGTTCGCGATCGGCGGCCCATTGGTCGGACGCCAGCACGAGGGCCGCGCCGCCATCGGTGATGCCCGAGGACGATCCAGCGGTGATGATTCCTGCTTTCCCGTCACCCTGAGGAAAAGCCAACGGCAGTTTCGCTAGCGCCTCGCGCGTCGTGCCGTGTCGTGGATGTTCGTCGGTATCGAAGACCATGGGCCCGGCGGCTTTCCGCGATCCTTCGGCCGGCAACGTCACCGGCACGATCTCGCGTCGAAAGTGTCCCGCCTTCTGTGCGGCTTCGGCCTTCTGCTGGCTCTCGAGTGCAAACTGGTCGGACTCCTCGCGCGTAATCCGGTATTGCCGCGCGAGGACCTCCGCCGTCTCGCCCATGATCAGCCCCGAGAGCGGATCCTGAAAGCCATCGCGATACATCGCATCGACCGAGCGGGAAGTTCCCCATGCGATGACCCCAGCGGGCATCGGTGCTGTCGATGAGATACGGCATGCGACTCATCGACTCGATTCCGCCGGCCACGACACACTCCGATTCGCCGAGCAGGATGCTCTGCGCAGCGCCCGCAATGGCCTGCATTCCCGAGGCGCACGCCTTGTTGATCGTTTGCGCGGGCGTCGTGAACGGCAGGCCGGCGCGATGGCCGACCTGCCGGGCGGGATTCGGGCCGGAGCCCGCCTGGCGGGCGTGGCCCATGATGACTTCGTCTACTTCGTCAGCCGCAACACCGGCCCGTTCGAGGGCTGCCCGCGTCGCCACTGCTCCGAGCTCCGCCGGATGAACGTCCTTCAGCGACCCGCCGTACCGCCCGATCGGCAGTCCGTGCCGCTCCAAGAATGACGACGTCGCGCGCAGCCATAACCTACTGATCATATCAATAGGGCATAGGGCACAGGGCACAGGGCACAGGTGCAAGGGCGCAGGGCCGACGCTCCGAGCCGGCGACCTAGGCCCTCACCCTGTGCCCTGCCTATGCCCTGTGCCCTGCTGCCCTACTGATTGTCTATCTGCGCCCGCTGAAGCTTCCCACTGAAGTCGACGTAGATCGACTTCCACTCCGAGAAGACGTCGAGCGCGGCGGTGCCGGCTTCGCGGTGGCCGTTGCCCGTCGCCTTCGTGCCGCCAAATGGCAGATGAACCTCAGCGCCGATCGTCGGCGCATTGACATAGAAGATGCCGGTGTACATCTCGCGCATCGCGCGAAACGCCCGATTGACGTCCTGCGTATAGAGGGACGCGGACAAGCCGTACATGCACATCGTTGCCGATGGCGATGGCTTCATCCAGAGACGCACACTTCAGAACCGAGACGACTGGGCCGAAGATCTCCTCCCGCGCAATCCGCATTGCGGGTGTGACGTTGGTGAAGATGGTCGGCTCGTGAAAGTGGCCACGCGCGAAGGCGCCGTCAGTCAGCCGCCGACCACCACACGGCAGCGTGGCCCCTTCCTCGCGTCCGATCCTACGTAGCCCATCACTTTGTCGAGCTGCTTCTCGCTGATGGACGGACCGACCTGGGTGTCGGGCCTGCTGCCATCACCCACGCGCAGCGCGCTCGCGCTCGAGCGACGAATCGCTGCACGAACTGATCGTGCACCTTGCTCGTGCACAATCACGCGGCTCGCAGCCGTGCAGCGCTGCCCGGTCGTGCCGAACCCGCCCCATAGACACCCCTCGAGCGCCAGCTCGAGGTTGGCATCGTCGAGCACCATGATGCAGTTTTTGCCCCCCATCTCGAGGTGGACCTTCTTGAAGGACGGGGCGGCGTTCTGATTGACCAGGCGTCCGACCGCTGTGGAGCCGGTGAACGATACGACCGATATATCGGGATGGGTCGTCAGGAGCTCGCCGACGGCTGGGCCACCGGTCACCATGTTCACGACGCCCGGTGGGATACCGGCCTCCTCGAGCACCCGTACGAAGTTGAGTCCCGACAGCGGTGTCAGTTCAGAGGGCTTGAAGACGACGGTGTTACCGCAGACGAGCGCGGGAATGATCTTCCACGATGGGATCGCCATCGGGAAGTTCCAGGGCGTGATGATGGCGCACACGCCAAGTGGCTGTCGCACCGACATCGCGTACTTGTCGGGCAGCTCGGAGGGGACCGTTTGACCGTACATCCGGCGTCCTTCGCCCGCGATGAAATACGTCATGTCGATCGCTTCCTGGACGTCGCCACGAGTTTCGTCGAGCACTTTGCCCATCTCCCGCGTCATGTCGCGGGCCAAGGGCTCCTTCCTCTCGACCAGGAGCTGGGCGGCGCGGAACAGCAGTTCGGCTCGCTTGGGCGCTGGGACGAGGCGCCACGTGTCATAGGCGCGGCGGGCGGCGTGGATGGCTGCTTCGGCCTCGCTGCTCGTCGAGTCTGGAAACAGCCCGATCAGGTCGTCAGTATTAGCAGGATTGCGATTCTCGAACGTGCTGCCGGAAACCGAGGCCTTCCAATGGCCATCAATGTAGTTATGGAAGGTCACATTCGTGGTCGTTGACATGGGCAGATCTTACTGGGTGGGTCGAAACGCACAATCGCCCCGGCACGGGGTGACATCTCCCCTTGACACCAAATTTTCGCCTGCGGGCATTTGCTGGCGATTGCTCGAAAGCACCTGGTCAATGGGATGGCGCGTTTCTTGAAGGTCTTGCGGTCGAGGTCGATATGACGCCAAACCCGCTTCCCCGTGACGCCAACCGGCAACTCGCCGTTCTTGTCGGTGGCGGCGCAGACGCCCTCGCGGTCGTAGAGCCTGTGCTCGACGGCCGAGCGTACGATGGTGGAATTCGTCGATACCACCGATGAGCCGTACGCGACCATTGCCGCCCTCAAACCGGATCTCGTCATCGTCAGTTTGGATCTGGAGGACGTCACGGGCTTCCAATTGCTCACGATGCTCCGGCTCGATCCGGAGACCGCGGGAATCCCGGTTCTGTCATACGTCAAGGACAGCGAGGTTTCCGCGCTTGGCCCAGCCGGCGTCGAACCCAGCCCCGCAACACTTCCCGCGGTCCTGCCCACTCGCGCCCAGCGTCACTAACTAGCGAGGCTCGCCTCAGACTGCCAAGCATGCCTGGCGGGATCCGCCTCGCTAGTGGCGTGTTGGTTGCCCCGCCTCCGGCGGCGGAAGCCGAGGTCACTGCGGCTCGGCGGCGTGCTTGATATTCAGGTGCTCGAGGTAGTCGCCGGATTCGATCCGCTGCGCGCGACCGAGTGGCGCGTTGTAGAAGTAGACCCAGGCCCGCTCGACGCGCCCGTAGTCGAGGTTGACGTCGATGAGCGTGCGCAGATACAGGCTCTGCTCGGGCTCGTTCGGACGATATCCCTCAATCTCGTCAAGCGCTGCCAGTACCGTTGACGAATCGTGCATTCGATACACCTCGCCCCGCACGATGCTGCCATCGTCGGCGGGGACCGCGGCGGGATAAATGCCAAGGTCGAAGAGGGCGGCGCGCACGATGCCCAAGCCGACGAACGACATGTCGCCATCGACACGCTGACGCCCCGGGCGGTTGAAGGGTGTCATGAGAGTGCCGTAGAAGAACACGTACTCGGACACGGCGCAAAGTCTACTACACGAGGGTTCTTCACGAGGGTTCTCAACGTTGGTTCTTCGATGGTTCGAAACGCGGGTTCAAGAACCGCCCTCGAACCTTCGTGAAGAACCATCGTCAAGAACCACCGTTGAGAACCACGGTTGAGACTCAACGTGAAAAAGCCCACGATGGGTGTCCCCATCGTGGGCCAGACCGTCGATTGTAGGCGCAGTTACTATCTGGGTTCGAAGTGACGCTGATGCTGATCGCCCAAGGCTTCCAGCACGTCGAACAACTCTGAGGGGATGGTGAAGGCGATCGCGACGTTCTTCCCTTCGCCCGACAACTGGACCGAATCAACCATGGTCTTGATTTCGGGTCGTGACTCGGCTTGCATCTTGGCGAGGGCGACAAAACCGCGCAGCATGTCGCGCAGGTTCTGCGCGGAGGCATCGTCTCGCGCTTCGGCTTTGAAGATGCCGCTCACGCCGCCGTTGACGTGGCCGGCGGCCGAGAACCATTGAATGGCCGGCAGGTGGGATTGAATTTCGCTGGGAATCTGCCCGGCGTTCGCGATCGCGTCGAAGCGACCAACCGCCCAGGCGCTGCTGGTTTCGAGATCGTTGATTTGCCGCATCAGCTCGGTGTTCGAGACAATGTTCTTGCCGGTGCTGGCATCGATCGCCTGCTTGATGGCGGTATAACCGCCGAGTGCGATCAGATCCGATTCGAGGAAGCCCACCGCCATGTCTGGTTCGCCGCTGTCCTTGACGTGCGTCAGCAGCCGCTTGCCCTGGTAATCCTCAACCGTCCCGCCGTGCTCGAGAGCCAGCGCTTCGAGGCGCGCCGGCTCGAAGCGGCCGCGCGCGATCACCAGCACACCCTTGTCGTGATTCCAGTCCGATCCGCTCACGGCGCCGGGCATCAGCGCGGCGACCACGGTATGAATGTCCTCTTCGATGTTGACGCCGGTCTTCGCTTCGAACTCGTCGCGCTCCTGTGTGTCCGGCTCGAACCTGCGGAACCGCTCACGGAAGTTGGAGTTCATGACGTCGCGGACGTTGGCATAAGCCACGACCGCTGCCTCAGCGGGCACGTACTGGAGCTCGTCAGGGCCGGCTGCTCGCGAGAACGCGACTGGCAATCCACCCATGAAGGAGGCGACCAAACCCGTGGTCAGCCCGATGGCCAGAATGGCACCTGCCGTGATCACGAAATACCGCGTCTTGTTGGACATCGGCGAAACCTTCCCCTGTTGGATTATACGGATCAGGCTAACTCTCGGGTTCCCAAAGAGTTGCAAAACCTTGGGACGAAAAGGCGCCAGTTCCCACTATTGCTCCAGCACATACTCTTTCCGCTCCACGGTTCTGGCCGCAAGATATAGAAAAACAACGAGATAGACGCCCAGCCACGTGAGCGCGACCGCGACCGGCGGCGAGTCCCGGAACAGCCCCTGCAGCATGTTGACCACCCCATCCCCCGGCATCGCATGGGGCACCAGGGACTGGATGTAGTAGGCGATGGTAAACCGTTTCATGTAGCCCGGCATGACCATCGCGACCTGTTCCCACCCGAACGCAAAGACGAGGCCGATGACCAGGGGCCGCTTGAAGAAGGCGCCAACCAAGGCGAAAACGGCACCATAGACGGCAAGGCCCAACGCCAGCAAACCGAGGTCGGTCAGCAACTGCCCAAACGTGGAAGGAATTTCGCTGAATCGGACCAGCAGGAAGTAAACGACCATCACCGACGGCAGCACAACCAGCGAGGTGCAGGCCAGATACGCAAGATACTTCCCGACCAGGACGGCCCCTCGAGGGATCGGCCGAGTAAAGAGGTACGTGATGGTTTTGTCTTCGATCTCGTCCGCCATCAATGCGGTGCCGTAGAACACTCCGAGCACCGGGATCACGAACCGCAGGAAGAGCATCCAAATCATCACACCGAAGACGCCAATCCCGCCCACTCGCTGACCATTGACGCGCAGCGCCGGCATGCCGAACGCTTCGAGCAAGCGCACGATGATGGCCAGGATGACGGGACCGCCAACGACGAGCGCCATGAAGATCGTGCGCCGCGACCACAGCATCTCGCCGAGGGAAAGATCGAAGACCCGGCGTGACGCGCCCCAGAACGAAAGCGCGCGATCCGCTCATTGCTTCACCAGGTAGCGGAACACGGCCTGCAGGTTGTCGTCCGGCGATGTGACCTCGTCGATGCCTCCAGCTTCGCCCGCCGCGGCGAGGGCGGTCAGTCGCGCATAGAAGTCGTCAGGCCTGGCGGTCTCGACGACGACCGCTCCCGGCTCGAACCGCAGACTGAGCACATCGTCTTCGGCGAGAAAGCGGCGGGCGAGCGCGCGCGGGTCGGCCCCTCGGACATAAACCGTATGGGGATGCGTGTCGATGAGATCGCGAATCGCGTGGACGTTGCCCTCCGCCAGAATCCGGCCGTTGTTGATCAGCAGGATGTTGGACGTCATCGATTCGATTTCGTGCAGGATGTGGCTGGACACGATGATGTGCTTGCCAGCGCGAGCCCAGTCCTTGATGAAGCGAATGGACCGCCGCCGCATCAACGGGTCCATTCCGCTCAGTGGCTCGTCCAGAATCAACAGTTCCGGATCGTGCACGAGCGCCTGCGCGAGCTTGACGCGTTGCCGCATCCCCTTGCTGTAGGCGCCAATCTTCTTGTTCGCGGCATCGAGCAGATCGACCTTCGACAGCGCCTCGTGCGCGGCGGTTTGCGCCTCGCTATCCGACCACCCGTTCAACCGCACGAGCGCCGTCACCCACTCGAGCCCGGTCATACGATCGTAGAAGGCGTCCTGCTCCGGACAGAAGCCGATGCGCGCGAACACCCGAGGATTGGACCAGACCGGCTCGCCAAATACCGTGATGGTGCCCTTGCTCGGCTTGAGCTGACCGGTCATCAGCTTCATGAACGTGGACTTGCCTGCGCCGTTCGGTCCCAGCAGGCCCGTAATGCCTGGAGGAATCGCGGCCGTGACATCGTTGAGACCGCTGACCTGACCGTACCACTTCGATAGCTGCGTGGCCTGGACGATGGCGGATCGAGAGGTCTCCGGTTGCCGGTCTCCGGCCGCCGGTGTGCTGTTGCCCGATGGCGCCCGGCGATCATCGATTGCCCGTTGATCGCCGGGAACTGGAGGCTGGAGACCGGGAACCGCCGAACTCACTGCACCACCTCCACGCCGCGCACTTGCCGTTCGAGAATCCAGAACGAGCCGGCGACGAGCACGACCAGCGCGAGCACCGCAATGGCTGGAGACAGTTGGAAGTTCGGCTGAAGCCTGAAAATCATGTGTCCCAACTGATCGAGCGTCTCGGTCGGCGAAATCCAGGCAAAGGATGTATTGCCCGTGATACCGCGAATCGCGTTGAAGAGTGCACTGGTGAAGAAGATCAAGCCCGCATACATGACGCCGACAAATCGGCTGCTCTTCGACATCGAGGAAAGCGCCAGCATGGACGTCGACGCCACCAGCACCTGCAACAACGAGAACAGCGTAATGGCGGGAATCAAAAAGAGGTTGTCGCGCACGAAGGTCAGGCTGCCAGCAAACAAGATCTGAACGAACAGCAGCATGATGGCGGGCAACCAGGTCACACCAATCAGGAACAGAAACAGAATGGCAAGCTTGCCCGCCACGTATTCGGCACGGGTGAGCGGCTTCGACAGGTAGACCTGGAGAGCATTGGCCCGGCGATCGTTCGCGATCAACCCGGCCCCGACATAGATCGTGATGAAAAAGACGAAGACGCCCTGCTGACCGAGAAACTCGAAAAACGTTTCGGCCTTCGGCGCCAGAAACGATGCCTGCTGGAAGTTGGCCGCCACGTACACCTGCACGGCGCGAACCACGAAGGGCGCCCACGCAATCAGCAGCAGACCAAGAAAGCGACGCTTGCCGAGCACCGTCATGATGCCCGCTCGCGTGATGACCTGCCAGGACGTACCGACAGCCGCGCGAGAGCCGAGGTATCGACGATAACCCTGATCGTGAATAGGCACTCGGGGCTAGTCCTCCCCCACCGCCCGCGCAAAGACGTCCTCGAGTGTTGGGACGCTCGGTCGCAGGTGCCGAATCTGGGCACGCTCGCGAGACGCCAGGCCAAACAGCACCCGCGCGCCTTCTTCAGTCGTGCCGGGCACGAATACTCGCATCACGTCATCTTCGGTGTCATGGCACTCATAGCCCTCGCCCCGCAGAACGCCGATGAACCGCGCGGTATCTCCCTTGATGCGAAGCTCGTAGACTCGTCCGGCGGGCCCCTTCAGCGCCTCGATGGGGCCGGCCGCGGCCACGCTCCCTTTGTCCACGACCACGACGTGGTCGCAGGTGTACTCGACGTCTGGCAGCAAGTGCGATGAGAGTATGAGGTTGACGCCTTTGTTCTCGGCGAGATCGCGAATCAGGGCGAGCATCTCGTCGCGGCCCTTCGGGTCCATGCCGTTGGTGGGCTCGTCCAGAAACAGGAGGTCGGGATCATGGACCAGCGCTTGCGCCAGCTTGATCCGCTGCTTCATGCCGGTCGAATAGGTCTCGACGTTGCGATAGCGCGCTTCCCCCAACCCAACGTAGTACAGGACCTCGTGAGCACGTTGCATCGCGTCGGCGCCGGTAGACCGGAGAGCTGGGCGCAGTAGGCGACGAACGACACGGCATTCATGCCGGGCACGTGCGCGTCGCTCTCGGGCATGTAACCAATTCGTGCGCGGACCTCCAACGGCGATTTCGCCACATCCAGACCGAGCACGGTCATGCGCCCCTGGTCGGGCTTGATGAAGCCAAGCAAGGTCTTGATGAGCGTGCTCTTGCCAGCACCGTTGGGGCCGAGCAGGCCGACCGCGCCGGGCAAAAACTCGGCGGTCACGTCCTTGAGCGCCCAGTTCTTGCCATAGCGAACGCTCACGCGATCGCACTGAACCACCGGGCCTGTGAAGGACGTCTGCTGAGCGGGGCCCCCGCCGATCACGGACTGAGGACTGGGCGACGGTGGCTGGCCGTCGATCACCTCCGGCATGCTCTCAGAGTATACGGAAGCGGGTAGGAAAGGTTGCAGGCGGGAAGGCCGCGAACACGGATTCTTCTTTGAACTGGCAACTGGAAACGACGGCCTCCCTACAGCGTTCCCCGCAGGCCCAGCGCGTCGGCTTCTCGCGCATGAAGGTAATGACGTTGGCGACGTGCTCGTCGAGCGGGAGGCTCATGAGCTCCGCCCCACGGCGCAGGTGATCGCGGGGCACCTGGCGAGCGAACGCCTTGTCCTTCATGCGCTTGATGACCGACGAAGCCTCGAGATCGAGCACGCTCTTCGATGGTCGGACGAGCGCGGCCGCGGTCACGAATCCGGCCAGCTCGTCGCA
The DNA here is from genome assembly GCA_963734095.1 of uncultured Acidobacteriota bacterium. Taxonomy (GTDB): domain Bacteria; phylum Acidobacteriota; class Vicinamibacteria; order Vicinamibacterales; family UBA2999; genus JACCSI01. Next base: position 144,229 of record CAVTGK010000005.1, read on the forward strand.
CGCGACCAGCGTTCGTTCGAGCGGCGATCTCGGGCTGAATACCGGTAATCTCCGCGGCGTGCGACAGAATCGCACGCGTCACCCAGTCGGGATAGCCGAGCGTTTTCAGGTGCTCGCAGCCTTTGTTCGGATGGTCACCGAGTGTCGGATACCGTTCGTAGTCGAAGTCGTGGAGGAGTGCCACGACGCCCCACTCTTCGTCGTTCTCCCCAAACTTGCGTGCGTATCCGCGGACGGCGGCCTCGACGGCGAGCGCGTGCTTGCGAAGGCTCTCGCTCTGCGTCCATTCGGTCAGCAGTTGCCAGGCAGCAGCACGGGAAACGGTCATGACGGTAAGTTACAAGTTACAAGTTACAAGTTCAAAGTTCGTAAGGTGCCTGGGTGCCTGGTGCCTTGGTGCCTAAGGTTCGGTGACTGGGGTGCATTGGTGCTTAACGTGCCTCGGGTGCCCTGCGACGGCAGGATTCCCGCAAGCATCGCAAGCACGTCACATCAGGCACTAGTGCACCTGGCACTCCTATGCACCAGCACCCTAGGCACGTCCGGCACCCTCGGCACTTCAGGCACCTTCGCGTGAGCGTCCCATCGCAAGTCCCCTGCGGATCACGCGCATCGCGTGTTCGTTCACGCCATAAGCGTCGAGGTCGTCGGACTGACCCAGGCCACATCGTCGGCGTCGTCTGCGGCGGCAAGTTGCCGCCGCGGGGCGTGCAGAGATAGTCGGCAATCACGAAGTGATACTGCACGCGGTCGTCGCGGTGGTGAATGCGGTCGAAGACATTCGATCAGCGGACCGACTTCGACGTCGAGGCCCGTCTCTTCCCGAATCTCGCGCCGGGTCGCATCAGCGAGTGACTCGCCAAGCTCGCACGAGTCCGCCCGGAAGGGACCATTCGCCTTTGCGTGGTTCATGCGCGCGTTTGACGAGCAGCACGTTGCCGTGCTGAAGCACGACGGCCCCGACGCCAATCACGGGCGTGTCCGGCCAAATTCGTCGCGCCATCGCGTCGAGCCTACTCGCCCATCACCTTGATCACCACCCGCTTCTTCCGTTGGCCATCGAACTCCGCATAGAACACCTGCTCCCACGGCCCCAGGTCGAGCTTTCCGTTCGTAATCGGCAGGATCACCTGATGCCCCATGAGCGTTCGCTTGAGGTGCGCATCCGCGTTGTCCTCTCCGGTCTGATGGTGCCGATAGTTCAGTCCCGACGGCGCCAGCTTCTCCAGCCAGACCTGAAAATCGTGAATGAGGCCATCCTCCCAGTCGTTGACATACACCGCCGCCGTGATGTGCATGGCGGACACGAGCACCATCCCCTCCTTCACGCCGCTCTTCTTGACGATGGCCGCGACTTCGTCGGTGATGCGGATGAATCCTGGCGTTTTTCGGTCGTGAACCAGAGGTAGTCAGTCTGCATCGTTCATAACGTCTCCAGTTCGTGACGCTCTCCACGAACGATGCACGGAAACGCGGAAACACAGAAGGCAAAATCATTTCCGTGATTCCGTGCTTCCGCGCAGTGTGACGTGGTTCGGTAAGCTGTCTTTTTTGGCGGCCCACTCAGAGCGGCAGCGTGGCTTGCGCGTTGAGGTCGGCCGGCGCGAAGTCACCGGCGGCGATCTTTCGCAGGCCAGCCGCAGCGATCATGGCGGCATTGTCCGTCGACAAGTGCGTGCTGGGAAGAAAGACCGGCAGTCCGGCGCGGTCGCCCCGTGCACGAGCGCGCTGGCGCAGAAGCGAGTTCGCTGAGACGCCGCCGGCGATGCCAACCGCTCGCGCGTTGTACCACTTGGCAGCCGCAAACGTGCGGTCGACCAGGGTCTCGACGACCGTCGCCTGAAAGCTCGCCGCGAGGTCACGACGTCGCGAGTCAGGCAAACGTTCTGACGCCGAGCATGGCCTGCCGCTCGCGCACGTGTCGCAGTACGGCCGTCTTCAGTCCACTGAAGCTGAAGTCAAACCGATACTCTCGTGAGGGTGCGTTGCGATCGGGATGCGTCGAGCCGTGTGCCGGGCAACGACACTGCGTCCTGCGTTTCACCTGACGGCGGAGAGTCGGTCGATAATCGGCCCACCCGGATAGCCCAGGCCGAGCAGTTTCGCAACCTTGTCATACGCCTCTCCCGCCGCGTCGTCTCTGGTGCGCCCGATCAGCCGATAGCATCCCGGGCGCTTCGACGAGGTAGAGGCTGGTGTGACCACCCGAAACAACGAGCACGACCGCCGGCGTAGGAATCTCGCCGTTCTCGAGCCACAGCGATTCGATGTGGCCGGCCAGATGATTGACCGCCACCAGCGGCTTCCCGGCGGCCCATGCGGCGCTCTTCGCGAAAGAGACGCCGACGAGCAGCGAGCCGATCAGGCCAGGGCCCTGCGTCACGGCAACGGCGTCGAGCGTCGACCAGTCGAGTCTCGCCTCCTGCAGCGCACGTTCGACGACCCCGCAGATGTCACGCACGTGCTGTCGCGAGGCCAGCTCCGGCACGACACCTCCCCACTCGCGGTGGATCTCGACTTGCGACGCCACGATGCTGGAGCGCATGCGCCAGGGCATGGCGCCGGCGGCGCCGGCTTCGACGACGGCGGCCGCGGTCTCGTCGCACGAGGTCTCAATGCCGAGGATGAGCACGTGAGACGCTCGACGCGGACAGCCACGAGAACACGGAAACGCGGAAGCACGGAAACCATCCCTCTTGAAGAACTGCCGTCGAGAACCGTCGTAGAACATGCGTCAAGAACCGCCGTCAAGAACCTTTGTCAAGAAGCGTCAGGCCCCGTCCGCGAGCGTCTTGATGAACGGCGGATGGAAAACGCCGCGATCGGTGACGATCGCCGTGATGAACCGGTGAGGGGTGACATCGAACGCGGGGTTGCGGACGCTGGCTGCTTCGGGCGCAAGACGGTTGGAGCCAACGTGCGTCACTTCTTTCGAGGGACGCTCCTCGATCGGAATCATCGAACCGTCGGCTGTGCGAGATCGATCGTCGACCATGGGGCCGCCACATAGAACGGAATGCCGTGCTCCTTGGCGAGGACCGCGACCGTGTAGGTGCCGATCTTGTTGGCCGTGTCGCCATTGGCGGCAATGCGGTCGGCGCCGACCACGACGAGATCGACCTGCTCATCGCGCATGAGCGCGCCGGCCATGCTGTCGGTGATCACCGTCGTGTCGATGCCGTCTTTCGTCAGTTCCCAGGCAGTCAGCCTCGAGCCTTGCAGAAAGGGCCGGGTCTCGTCCGCCAGCACCCGCACGTTCTTGCCGGCTTCGATCGCCCCGCGAATCACCCCCAGCGCAGTCCCGTAGCCTGCCGTGGCCAACGCACCCGCGTTGCAATGCGTCAGGATGCGCGCCGTCGATGGGACCAGCGCAGCTCCATGTGCCCCGATGGCGCGGCAGCTCGCGACATCCTCATCGTGAATCGCGGTCGATTCGCTGCCGCAGGCGCGACTGGAGCTGCCCGACCGACTCGCCCGCGAGTGCGCCCTCCGAAAAGGAGCGCTTCATGCGCTCGATCGCCCAGAACAGATTGACCGCCGTAGGCCGGGTTGACGCCATCAGGTCGCAGGTCTTCTGAAACTCGGCGGCAAACTGTCGCGTGCCCGTCGCCTTGCTCCGCGCCATCCCCAGCGCGATGCCCATCGCCGCGGCAACTCCGATGGCCGGCGCGCCGCGAATCACCATCGTCTTGATCGCCTTGGCGACTTCGTTCGCAGACTTGCACCGCACATACACCTCCGTCGGCGGGCAGCTTGCGCTGATCGATCATCACGATGACATCGTCTTGCCAGGCAATCGTCGGAAGCATTGGCTCCGATTGTACAAGTGCTTCGTTCGAAGTCGAAGTTCGGCGTTGGTTCTGTGTGCGGAGTTCGGAGTGTTTGTTCGAAGTTCGGAGTGCTGGTTCGAAGTTCGAAGTGCGGAGCTCTGACCGTGGACCATCGACCGCTGGACCTGGGCCGTGGACCGTGGACCGTTAGAGAATCTGCGATCGAACGGGTGTGGGAGCAGGTCGCTCAAGCGATGAGTTGCGGTCACGCGTTCCAGGTTGGCGAGCACGACCTCGATGTCGCCGGCAAACTCCCAGAGAATCTGGCGGCAAGGGCCGCACGGCGGCGTCGGGGAGCTGCGTGTCAGCGACGACGACGATGCGACGGAACTGGCGGTGGCCTTCGGACAGCGCCTTGAAGATGGCCACACGCTCGGCGCAGATGGTCAGGCCGTAGGTGGCGTTCTCGATGTTGCAGCCGGTGATGATCTCGCCGTCGGCGGTTTCGAGAGCCGCGCCGACCTTGAACCCCGAGTAGTCGGCGAGCGCGCGCTCGCGTGCAGCGCGCGCGCCGACGCGACGAGAGCGTCAGAGCCGGCCAATGATGCCCTCGAGCAGCGCGACGAACTCCGCGCGCACGCGCCGCGCCGTCTCCATCACTTCGTCGTGGTGCAACGGCTGCGGCAGACACACCTGCCGCCATGTTCGTGATGCACGAAATGCCCAGCACCTCCATGCCCATATGTCGCGCGACGATGGCTTCGGGCACCGTGGACATGCCGACGGCGTCGGCGCCCGAGCATGCGGAAGGCGCGGATCTCGGCCGGCGTTTCGTAGCTCGGTCCGTGAACGGCGATGTAGATGCCGTGCTCGATGGCCTGCCCGATCGCGTGTGCCGTTGCGTCGGCGATGCCGCGCAGGCGCCTCGAGTAGACCTCGGTCATGTCGGGAAAGCGCAGGCCGAAGCGCTCGTCGTTGGGGCCCACCAGCGGATTGCTGCCGAGCAGGTTGATGTGATCGTCGATGACCATCAACGCGCCCTGCGTGAACTTCGTGTTGATGCCGCCGGCTGCGTTGGTCAGCATGAGCGTTCGCACGCCGAGGCGGCCCAAGACCCGCACGGCAAACGTGACCGTCTGCAGATCGTGGCCTTCGTAGAAGTGCACCCGACCCGAGAGCGCCAGCACGCGCCGGCCTGCCACCGTGCCGCCGACGAGCCGCCCGGCATGGCCGATGACGCCCGAGGCCGGCCAGTGCGGAATCTCGCGGTAGTCGAGCCCAAACGAGTCGGCCATCTGCTCGGCAAACGCGCCGAGACCCGAGCCCGAGGACGATGCCGACGTCGCCGCCGCCAAAGCCTCGGCCGCGGAGAAACTCCGCGGCTTCGGTCACCCGATCGAAATAGTCAGCCTTCAGTTCAAGGTTCCACGGTTCCACAGTTCCAAAGTTCCAGGGTTCTGAGTCCAAGTTCCAGGGTTCCAGGTTCGACGAGCATCACCGAACCATGGAACTCAGGAACTCTGGAACCCTGGAACTTTGGAACCCACATTAGAGCAAGCAGAGCCGCAATACATGCGGTCACGAAATTCGCCAGCGTGCCGGCCACCATCGCGCGAATCCCCAGCCGCGCCAGGTCGTGCCGCCGAGTCGGCACCAGCGCGCCGATGCCGCCAATCTGAATGCCGATCGACGAGAAATTCGCAAAGCCGCACAAGCGCAAACGTCGCGATGGTGAACGAGCGCGGGTCGAGCGTGTCCTTGATGCGCCCGAGCTCGGCAAAGGCGATGAACTCGTTCAGCACCATGCGCGTGCCCAGGAGGTTGCCGATGGTCGCCGCATCGCGCCAGGGCACGCCGAGCGACCAGGCGATCGGCGCGAACACCCAGCCGAAGATCTGCTGCAGGCTCAGTCCCACGACCGCCCAGGATGGCGTTGACCAGCGCGATCAGCGCCATGAACGAGATCAGCATCGCGCCGACGTTGATCGCCAGCTGCAGCCCCTCCGACGTGCCGCGGCCGGCGGCGTCGATGACGTTGACGTCGGTGCGCTCGATTTCGAGCTTGACGGTGCCGAGCGTCTCGGGCACCGCCGTTTCGGGCACGAACATCTTGGCCATCATCAGCGTGCCGGGCGCGGTCATGATCACGGCGGTCAGCAGATGGCGCGGCTCGATGCCAAAGGCGATGTAGGCCGCCATGATGCCGCCGGAGATGTGCGCCATGCCCGCCGTCATCACCGTCATCAGCTCCGACTCGGTCATGCGCGGCAGATACGGCCGGATGGTCAGCGGCGCTTCGGTCTGCCCCATGAAGATGCTCGCCGCCACGTTGAGCGATTCGGCGCCGCTCGCCCCCATGACGCGGTTCATCACGACGGCAAACGACCGCACGACGAACTGCATGATGCCGAAGTAATAGAGGATCGCGAACAGCGCCGCGATGAAGATGATCGTCGGCAGGATCTGGAAGGCGAAGATGACGCTGTATTGAGCGCCCGCGTCGCCCAGCACGCGCGTCATGATGTCGCCCCAGACCGCGCGGTCGCCCGAGCGGGCCGAACACGAGCGCCGAGCCGGCCGTCGAGAACTCCAGCAGCTGCCGAATCCGGTCGCCGAGCACCTGGAACGTGGCTTGACCGACGCCGGTCTTGAGCACGATGAACGGCGAACAGCAACTGCAGGCCGAAACCCCAGGCCACGGTTCGCAGGCTGATGGCCCGGCGATTGGTCGACCACGCCACCGCGATCGCCGCGATGAGGGCCAGCCCGATCAGTGGTTGGAGTCGTTCCACTCGTGTCCCCTCTCAGTTTGCGGGTCCGTTCAATTCGGTGACGTGATGTGGTCGAGCACGAGCGGCGAAGCCGGCGGCGCGTCGCCGATGACGATCGCTCGTGCGCGAGCAGCTGGCGGGCCCCGGCGAGCCCGCGGTCGTCGTTGTAGTGAAGCTCGAGCAGCGGGTCGCCCGCGCGCCACGCGGTCGCCCGGTTTCCGCCGAAGCGTGATGCCGGCCGCCGGATCGACCGCGTCGCCAGCCTTCTCGCGCCCGGCGCCGAGCAGCATCGACGCGCGGCCGACCAGCTCGGCGTCGAGCCGCTGGCAGATGCCCGGACGCCGGCGCGGCGACACTCTGCCGCTTGGCGGCCTGCGGCAGCCGGGACGAGATCGTAGACGATCTCGCCGTCGCCGCCCTGATGGCGGATCATCGCGCCGAACTTCGCCAGCGCGGCGCCGGAAGCTCAGCGCGTCGCGCACCAGGCGCTCAGCCTCCTCGGCGCGACTCGGCGCGGCCCGCGAGCTGCACCATGCGCGACGCGAGCCGAACGATCAGCGCCTCCAGGTCGGACGGGCCCCTGCCCTTTCAGCGTCTCGACGCACTCGGCAATCTCCAGCGCATTGCCGACCGCGACGCCGAGCGGCGCGTCCATCGCGGTGATGAACGCTTCGGTCGTAACGCCATGGGCGCTGCCAATCGCCACGAGCGACCGCGCCAGCGCCTCGCGCGTCGGCTCTGCGTCTTCATGAACGCGCCGCTGCCGCACTTCACGTCGAGCACCAGCGCGTTGCTGCCCTCGGCCAGCTTCTTGCTCATCACCGACGCGGAGATGAGCGGGATGCTCTCGATCGTGCGCGGTGACGTCACGCAGCGCGTAGAGTTTCTTGTCAGCCGGCGCGATGTCCTTGGTTTGGCTGATCAGGCAGCAGCCGACTTCGCGCAGCGCCGTCGAGAAACTCGTCGATCGACAGCGCGACGCGAAATCCCGGAATCGCCTCGAGCTTGTCGAGCGTCCCGCCGGTGTGGCCCAGCCCGCGGCCGGACATCTTCGGCACCGTCACTCCGCAGGCGGCCGCGAGCGGGGCCAGGACGATCGACACCTTGTCGCCAACGCCGCCGGTGCTGTGTTTGCCGACCTTGATGCCGGGAAGCCCGGAAAGATCGACGCGATTGCCGGAACGGACCATGGCGTCGGTCAGCCAGGCGGTCTCCTCGGCGTTCATGCCTCGCAGCACGATCGCCATCAGCAGCGCCGAGGTCTGATAGTCGGGCCACGAGCCGTCGGTCACGCCGCCGACGAATGCGTCGATCGCTTGCCGCGACAGGGCTTCGCCGTCGCGCTTGGCGCGAATCACATCGACTGCTCTCATGACCGGGATTCTGAAGCCTCCATTCCGCGGCGGCGCAGTATATCGTATGCGGCGAGTGCCGGGTCGAGCCGCGCTCGCACTCGGCGAGCGCCCGTGCACAGGTAACTGACAACCGTGGACGGCCAGTTCTATACTCCTAGCGAGGCTCCGCCTCAGACACGCAAGCATGTCAGCGCGCTCCGCTTCGCTAGCCACCGTGTTGTTTTGCCCCGTCTCCGCCCTTCGACGTTGCTCAGGGCAGTCCCGAGCTTGGTCGAGGGACGCGGGGCAGTCGCCTTGCTGGAGAACCTTTGACTCGTCTTCGAGGAATTCGGGCCGTCAAGGCTCCTAGTCCGATGCGACGATTCGTCCTCGCCATCCTCGCGGCGGCGCTCGTGGCGTGTCAGTCGCGCCCACCGGCCGAACCCGCGACCGTCATCATTCACAACGCGCAGGTCTACACCGCCGCGCAAGCGGGGCAAGCCACCGCTGAAGCGGTGGCCATCCGAGGCGACCGCATCGTCCTGGTCGGCAGCAATCGGGCGGCGCTCGACCTCCGGGGACCGCAGACGCGAGTCATCGACGCACGGCAACGGCACGCTCCTGCCGGGCCTCCAGGACTCCCACGGCCACTTCACCGGACTGGGAGCGAGCTTGCAAGTGCTGCGGCTAAGAGGCACAACCAGTTACGAACAGATCGTCGAGATGGTGCGGGCCCGCGCCGCCACCGCGCGCCCCGGGGAGTGGATCGAAGGTCGCAGCTGGGATCAGAACGACTGGGCGATCAAGGACTGGCCCAGCCATCAGGCGCTGACCGACGCGGCTCCTCGCAATCCGGTCTATCTCACGCGAGTCGACGGTCATGCGGCGCTGGTCAACAAGATGGCCATCGAAGCTGCGGGCATCAGCCGATCGACGCCCGACCCGCCCGGCGGACGCATCATTCGCGATCCGGCCGGCGACGCGCTGGGCGTGCTGATCGACAGCGCTCAGAACCTGGTCGCCTCCAAGATCCCAGAGCCAAACCGCGCGCAACTCGAGGATCGCATCCTGCTCGCCGACGAGCAGACTCGAAAGCTTGGATTGACGATGGTCCACGACGCCGGGACGACGCCCGCGGTGGTCGAGGCCTATCGACGACTGATCGATGCCGGCAAGCTGAAGACACGGCTCTACGTGATGCTCCGCGGGCCACTGTCAATGCTCGAGCCGGAATTCAAGAAGGGCCCGCTCATCAACCACGCCAATCATCGTCTGTCGGTCCGGGCGATCAAGATCGGCGCCGATGGCGCACTCGGGCTCTCGCGGCGCCGCGCTGCTCGAACCTTATAGCGACGAACCGGGCACCAGCGGACTGATGACGACGCCACCCGATGAGATCTACGCGCAGACAGCGGCCGCCTCCAGAGCCGGGTTTCAAACCTGCATTCACGCGATCGGTGATCGCGGCAACCGCGTCACGATGGATGTCTTCGAGCGAGTCCAGCGCGAGGTGCCAGGGGCGCGCGAGCTCCGGATGCGCAACGAGCACGCACAGATTCTCGATGCGGCTGAAATCCCGCGCTTTGCCAAGCTGAATGTCATTGCGTCCATGCAGCCGACGCACGCGACGTCCGACATGCCGTGGGTGCCGGCGCGGATCGGCCCCGACCGGATGCGTGAGGGCGCGTACGTCTGGAAACGGTTGCTCGCTTCCGGGGTCGTGCTGGCCAGCGGATCCGACTTTCCGGTCGAAGAACCGAATCCCATGTTGGGGTTCTACGCCGCGATCACTCGTCAGGATCCAGCGGGCCAACCGCCCGGGGGATGGATGCCCGAAGAACGGCTGACACGTGAGGAGACCCTGAAGTCGTTTACCTGGAGCGCGGCCTACGCCGCGCACGGGGAGAAGGATTTGGGATCACTGGAAGTCGGCAAGCTCGCCGACATGGTGCTCTTGGACAAGAACGTGATGACCGTCGAGCCCAAAGAGATCCTCTCGACGCAAGTGCAGTTGACAATCGTTGGTGGTGAAATCGTGTTCGAACAGCGCTGACGTCAATTCGATGCTCACTCGCTTCATCATTTTCACCTCGCTGCTGTCGGTGGCCGTCGCGACGAAGACACCAGCCGTCGATCAGACGAATAGATCTTCAGGGCCGACGCTGGTCGTTTTGATCGTCATCGATCAAATGCGGGCCGATTATCTCACTCGCTATGAGCGACAGTTCAGCGCGGGGCTCAAACGTCTGCTCTCTGACGGCGCCGTCTTCGAGCGCGGCGCATACCCGTACCTGGCAACGCTTGACCTGTCCCGGTCACGCCACAATCGGCGACCGGTGCCCTTCCGGCGACTCACGGCATCATCGCCAACGAGTGGTGGAGCGCGGCGGAGAATCGTCGCGTGCTGTGCACCGACGATGCGACCGTGACGAATGTGTCCTACGTCGGGGGAACCGAGAAGGCCGGGCATAGTGCACGGCGGCTGCAAGGCCCCAACGCTTGGGGACCGGCTGAAGAGCCGTCAATCAGGATCGCGCAGGTGGTCACCCTATCGATGAAGCCCCGGAGCGCCATCATGCTCGCGGGCAAGAGTGGCACGTCGGTCACATGGTTTGTGGACGCCACCAACGGATGGGCCACGTCAACCGCCTATACGATGACGCCCGTTCCTGCCGTTCGTACCTTTCTCGACTCGCAGTTGATGGATCGCGACAGGTCCGCGGTCTGGACCCAGTTGGCGCCGTCGCAATTCTCAGGATCCGATGACGCCATCGGCGAGCGGCCGAAGCCGGGATGGACCGCGTCGTTCCCGCACCCGCTTGCCGGCGCACCCGGGACTGCCGAGACGGAGTTCAACGAGCTGTGGAAGTGCAGCCCGTTTGCGGATGCCTATCTGGCGGATCTGGCGATCGCGCAAATCTCCGCACTGCGACTTGGGCAGCGAACGGCGATCGACCTGCTCGGCGTCGGTTTCACGGGGCTCGACTGCGTCGGCCACGACTTCGGCCCTGACAGCGCCGAAGTGCATGACACGCTGCTGCGACTGGATCAGACCCTCGGTCGCCTCTTCGACGCGCTCGATCGACAAGTCGGTCGTCACAACTACGTCGTCGGACTGTCGGCCGACCACGGGGTGTCGCCGATTCCCGAACAGCGAAAGAGCCAGGGTGGCGATGCCGGCCGGGTGATGGCCCCCGAGATCCGCAAGGTTGCGGAAGCGGCAATGGTGGCGGCGCACGGTCAGGGCCCGCACGTCGCGTCGGTGGTTCCGCCATACATTTCGTTCACGGCCGCAACTCGCGCAATGGTCGAGAAATCCGCGGCGGCAGCGCAACCGGCCATTGCGGCCGTGTCGAAGATGCCGGGAATTCTGCGGGTGATGCCGGGGCGTGGACTGGAGAGCAGGCGCCACAGCGCCGATCCCGTGGAACGGGCGGCCGCGCTCAGCTATTTCCCTGCCGAAAGCGGAGACTTGGTGTTGCGCTCTGAAGCCTTACTGGATTAACGGCGACGCATCGGCGGCCAGCCACGGAACTCTGAATGGCTACGACCAGCAGGTGCCGGTGATCCTGATGGGCCCAGGAATCAAAGGCGGTCGGTACACCGCGAAGCGTCACCGGCCGACATCGTCCCAACGCTCGCCGCCGTCCTCGGGCTGAATTGACCGGGATTGATGGCGAAGCGTCATCGAGAGGCCTCGCAGTAGGACGGCAGCCTGCGCCCTGACAAGGCCCCAAGCCCTATGCCCTATGCCCTACGTAGAATGAGACCGATACGACAAACATGAATTCTCGACGACTGCCCAGACTTGCGCAGACCGGCTTGACACTCGTGGCCTGTGCCGCCTTTTGACAACGACAGGCCGAAGTCAGGAGGCCCCCGGAGCATCGCGTCTGACGGTGTCAGAGACTGCTCTGCCGGGAATCGATCGCGGCTTGCGCAGTCAGGAAGCGCCGCGCGATCCCGGACGCACGCTCCGCACCGTTTCTCGCGGCGGCGGCGGCGCCAGACGGCACGCGAGCCGTGCCGGAGCTCTGTCGCGGGATCGGTCATCGTCAAGTTCCGGGCGCGATGCCGAAACCAGCGCGGTGAGCTCGGCGATGCGTGCGGTCGCGGCGACCAGCCGGCAGCGCCCATCTTTTGCAGACTTCGAGATCGTCGCGATTCCCGCGTCGGCGCGATCCGGAAGCGGTTGCGGCCGAACTCAGTGCGCGACCGGAAGTCGAGTATGCGCAGGCCCGCTACGTCGTCAAGGCCATGTCGCGTCCCAACGATCCCCTGTACCCACAACAGTGGGCGTTTCCGGCGCTCGATATGGAGCGCGTCTGGGACATTCAACCTGGTGCCAGCTCCGAGATCATCGTCGCGGTGCTCGACACGGGGGTTGCGTTCGAGAACCAAGTGGTGCAGTTCAACGCTCGGGCGTGGGGTTTCGTCGACTCGGCTGGCCGCTGCGTCGTCGGCTTATCCCGCACTCGGCCTCATCAACGTGCCTTTTGCCTTCGCGCCGGAGCTCGGCGGAACGAGGTTCGTGTCGCCTCGCGACTTCATCTGGGACGATCAGCAGCCGTTTGATCTTCGACGGGCATGGCACGCACGTCGTCGGGAACGATCGGTCAGCTCACCAACAATGGCGTCGGCGTCGCGGGCATGGCGTACAACGTGCGCATCATGCCGGTGAAGGTGCTCGAACGACATCTGGGATTTCATCTTCGGCAACCCGACCAGGCGACCGACGACATGGTCGCGCGCGGCATCCGTTACGCCGCCGACAACGGCGCCAAGGTGATCAACATGAGCCTGGGCCGGACGGGCGGCCCCGCACCGGCGGTCGAAGCGGCGCTCCGATATGCCGTGTCGCGAGGGGCGTTCGTCGCCATCGCGTCCGGGAATGATGCAGAGGAAGGAAACGGCGTCAATCGTTTCGGTGACGCTGCGCCGGCGATATCCGGGGTCGTCGTCGTAGGCGCCGTCGGGCGCAGCCTCACCCGAGCCTTTTACTCGAGCTTCAACTCGACCGTGGAATTGGCAGCGCCCAGGCGGCGATCAGCGTCGAGAGGATTCGAGCGCGGCGGCATCCTGCAGCAGACGCTCGATCGATGACTTCGTCCACACCTATGCAGTCGGGCCGGCCACATACCGCGCGCCGAGAATGGACGTTTTCAACTACGAGTACTTTCAGGGAACGTCGATGGCGACGCCTCACGTCTCAGGTTTCGCGGCGTTGCTGATGCAGCAAGGCATCACGACTCCCGCGGCCGTCGAAGCGGCGATGAAGCAATTCGCGCGCGACCTCGGCCCGGCCGGATCGGATCCCGAGTACGGCAGCCGGGTTGATCCAGCCCCGCACGGCCCTGCGCGGCCTCGGACTCGGCAAGATAGATTCCAATGGTCCCAGCGGTCAGAGCGCTGTCCTGAACCTTGACTGAACCGAACGCTCTGACGACGAGACTGCCTTCACGCGACGCGTCTATGCGGTGGTGCGACGCGTGCCGGTGGGCCGCGTCACGACCTATGGCGAGGTGGCGCGGCTCGCGGGCCGGCCTGGCGCCGCCCGTGCCGTGGGCAATCTCATGCAGCGCGCCACAGCCCCTGGGCTCCCCTATCACCGCGTCATCGCCGCGGGCGGCCGGCTGGGTGGCTACGGGACTCCCGGCCTCAAACGATCGCTGCTGGTGGCCGAGGGGCTAACGGTCACCACGAGCCGGGTGAGGCACTTCGACAAGGTGAAATGGCCGTAAACCGGTGACCGGTGGCGAGTTGCCGGTGGGCGGGCAGCGCGACTGGATTCGCCTGGGACGAATGACCGTCCAAATTCCCGCCTGATCCGTCAAAAGCACGAACCAAAACCGACCCCTACCCGTATCACGCTAAGACATAGATACGGCACGAGATGTCGGTAGCCGTGACCCAATCAACCTCATTATCCATGGCCCCGTCTAAGCCTTCAGGAGACGTAAGAAGCGCCGACCTGGAGCTCGCAGGACGAATCCGGGCCGGGGACGGGATGGCGTTCGAGGAGTTGTACCAGCACCACGCCACTCGCCTCTACAATCTGGCGTATCGGATGGTGGGCACGGCGCACGACGCCGAGGATCTACTGCAGGACATCTTTCTGTTGGCATATCGGAAGTTGGGGAGCTTCCGAGGAGAATCGTCACTGGGCACATGGTTGTACCGGCTGGCGATGAATCATTGCCTGGATGTGCTGCGGAGTCGGCAGGCGCGAATGGGCCACCAAACCGACTCGTTGGACGATGAAACGCTCTACGTGCCGACGGCCAAGGCGCAGATTGGAGCCGTCAGCCGAATTGATTTGGAGCGCGCAATTGGTCACCTGCCTCCCGCGTGTCGAGCAGCGTTTCTGCTCCACGACGTGGAAGGGTTTGGTCACCAGGAAGTGGGGGCGATGCTCGGCATTTCTGAGGGCACGTCGAAATCCCAAGTGCACAAGGCACGATTGCGAATTCGAATGTACTTAACCGCAGCAGCACACCTAGGCCGCCATGACTTGCCGCGACTACAACGACGCGATCGCCGAGTCACTCGACGGCACGCTCGACCCCGCCAAACAGCGGGCGCTCGAACGTCACGTCGAGGGGTGCGAAGCCTGTCGTGCGCTCGTGGCGGACCTGCGCAGCATCCAGGCAGCCGCCTTCACGCTGGATCGGCATGAGCCGCCCAGCCATGTGCTCGAGACGCTGCGATCTCGGATTGCGTCCGAGGCGCCGCCCAAGGTTCCCAACCGATTGTTGGCCTGGCCGGCCTCTCAGACCACGTGGGTTGGTTGGGCCGCCGCCGCCGCGCTCGTGGTGGCGACGTGGGTTGGCATCTCGCAGCTGGCACGAAATCCCGCGCCGCATTCGGATGCCCCCGCCAGGTTTCCAGTGAGGCGCCCGGAGATCCCGTGGCCTCCGTCGTAACCGAGCTCGAGGCCGCCGCGGGTCACTACGACAAGGCGATTCAGGAATTGGAACAGATTGCCAAGAGCGACGGCGGCGCGCTCAATCCGCAGGTGGCGGGAGTGCTTCAGAAAAACCTGCAGGTGATCGATCAGGCAATCGGTGAGAGCCGCGCGGCCCTGAAAGCGCAACCGGCGAGCCCGGACGCGCAAGAGAGCCTGTTCGATGCGATGCGCTCGAAGGTGACCCTGTTGCAGCAAACGGTCGAACTCATCAACGAAATGCGAAAGGGCAATCAGGCCGAGGCCGGTCGTCTCATTCAGGGGCTCAACCAGTAGCCATGATTCGATATCGCACGCTCACATTGCTGGTCGCTGCGCTGCTCTGGAGCGCGCCGCGCGTCAGCGGCGCTGACCAGATCTGCGGGTTCTGCCGAGGAAGGGCCACGACTTGGATGGTTCGAGCGCTTTCAGGAATCGCGTCAAGGAGTCGAGCAAACCGACCGCGTCTCCGAAACTCACAAGGTCGGGGCCGATGCGCGCGCTGGACTTGAGTCACGTTTCCGGCGATGTGCGTGTCACCACCGGGCGCACCAACGAGATCCGAATCGAAGCGGTCAAGCGGGTGCGGCATCGCGACACCGATGAGGGCAAGCGGCTGCTCGGACTCCTCCGCGTCGATGTCACGCAGATCGGCTCGCGAATCGAGATTCGAACGATCTACCCGCGGACCTCGGGCCGCTCGCTTTCAGCCAGCGTCGACTACACGATTACCGTGCCGGCGACGGCTGCCGTTTCGGTCAAGACCGTGTCGGGTGACGTGGCGGTCAACGGCGTTCGCGGCGAGGTTCGCGCCGAAACAGTCAGCGGCGACGTGGACGTCGTCGAGACGCCAAACCTGGCGATCGCCAAGGCGGTTTCCGGGGACGTCCGGGCCCGAGACATCGGGACGCAAACCAGCCTGTTACTGTCGACCGTCAGCGGCTCGGTGATCGCCTCGGCGCTGAAGGTTCGCACGCTGGAGGCCGGCAGCGTGAGCGGAAACGTCGAGTTGACGAATCTCGAAGTCGAACGCCTGCTCGCCAAGACGATCAGCGGTGACATCAGCTACGGCGGCGTGCTGCCTCGCGGCGGACGCTTCGAATTCAACGCCCACTCCGGCAACGTTCGGATCGCGCTCGCCGATCCCTCTGGGTTCGAGCTGGACGCGAGCACATTCAGCGGGAGTATCCGGTCCGACTTTCCCGTCACTCTTCGCACGACCACCCAAGACGAGCGCGGGAGTCGCAACAGAGCCAGCCGCGCCGTGCGAGGCACCTTCGGCGATGCCAGCGCGATTCTCTCGGTGCGAAGCTTTTCGGGCACGGTCGTCATCACGAAGAAGTAGCGGACTGGTGACTTTGCTGACAGTTTTCAGTTACCAGTTGCCAGTTCAAACGCAGCGGCACCCGTTTGAACTTGGAACTTGTAACTGACAACTGCGCAGGGTCCACCGGCCGAGCTAGTAGCACTACCACTCCGACCCAGCCGAGCGGCCCCTACTACGGCTATAATCAGGTGTCGAAAGTTTTCGCAGGAGGACTCGGATGAAGCACACGTGGCTCGTCGGAATCCTGGCGGGCGCTCTGCTCGCAGGAAGCGCTGCGGTTCAGGCCCAGCAAAAGCCGGCGGCGCAAGTGCCCACCGGAGAGGTGGCACTCGGCACGATCACGCTCCCCCGGGCAGTGACGGCGGATGGCAAACCCCTTCCGGGTGGCCGCTACACGCTGCGCCTCACTGCGCAGGCGGCACAGCCGACGGTTGCCGGTCAGCTACCCGACCTGAATCGCTGGGTCGAGTTCCTCCAAGGCGGGCAGGTGAAGGGCCGCGAAATCGTTAGCATCGTGCCGGCCGCCGAAGTCAGCCAGACTCAGGCCGGTCCGGACCTGGAAGCCGGCAAGGCGCCGAGCACCGGGAGCAGGGTTGAAATGCTCAAAGGCGGCGATTACCTGAGAGTCTGGATTTCGCGTCAGGGCACCCAGTTCCTGATTCATCTGCCGCTCGCGCGGAGCGTAGCGGATAGTTACAGTTACGAGTTAGGCGGTTCAAAGCGAAGGGCGACCGCAGCTTTGAACTGGTAGCCTGCAACTTGTAGCTCTACCCCGCTATCCCCCGATCGACATCACATCGAACTGCTCGTGATGCAGGTGGACATCGGGCTTCACGATGACGTCCTTGCCGAGCAGGTGCCGCAGGTCTTTCAGGACATTGCGCTCTTCTTCCTTGAGCGCGCGCGCGATATCGGGATTGACGCGCAACAGCACGCCCGGGCCATCCATGTCGGACCCCACCTTCTTCACCTCTGACAGGATCTCGTAGCAGATCGTCGAGCTCGATTTGATCGTGCCAGCGCCGGAGCAGTATGGGCACGGCTCTGTCAGGACACGCTCGAGGCTCTGCTTGACCCGTTTCCGCGTGATGATCACGAGGCCGAAGTCGGACACCTGTAACGGCTTCGACGGCGCACGATCCTTGCGCAGCTCCTGCTCCACCGCCTGGAACACCTTTTGACGGTTCTTCTTCTCCTCCATATCGATGAAGTCGAGCACGATGATCCCGCCGAGGTCGCGCAGCCGAATCTGGCGAACGATTTCCTTCACCGCCTCCAGGTTGGTCTTGAGAATCGTGTCCTCGAGTCGCCCAGCCGTCTTCTTTCCCACGTAGCGACCGGTGTTGACGTCGATCGCGACCAGGGCTTCGGTCTGATTGATGACGATCGATCCTCCCGACTTCAGCCACACTTTGCTGCGGAGCGCCTTGTCCAGCTCGCTCTGCACGCCATACTCCTCGAAGATCGGATAGTCCTTGTCGTACAGCTTCACGCGCGACGACAGCGACGGCATGATGCGCTCGACGAACTCGACGATCCGCTGGTGTTCCTGGGAGTGATCGATGCGAATGGCGGTGTAGTCGTCCGTCAACAGGTCGCGCAGCAATTTCGCCACCAGGCTGGGCTCGCGATACACCGCCGCGGGAGCGCGATGGGTCTCCATCTTCTGCCGCATGTCGATCCAGATGCGGTGGAAGTACTGAAGGTCGGCGAGGATGTCTTCCTTCGAGCGCTCCTCCGCAGCGGTTCGAATAATCACCCCGCCGCTGAACGAGTGCTGTTCGCGAAAATCACGGACGATGCCGCGCAACCGGCCGCGCTCCTCCCGGCTGGCGATCTTGCGCGAGATGCCGATGTGATCGACGGTCGGCATGAAGACGAGAAATCGGCCAGGTAGAGTGACGTGCGAGGTCAGTCGAGCGCCCTTCGTGCCGAGCGGCTCCTTCGCGACCTGCACCAGGATCTCTTGTCCCTCTTTCAGCAGGTCCTCGATGCGTACGTCCTGTGATTTGTCGCGAGCGTCGTTCTTGGCCGCCGGCCGGGAAGAACCCGAGTCATTCGACGAATCACCGCGACCTCGCTTGGCGGACGCCTTCTCACCTTCGTCCTCTTCCTCCTCGTCGTCGAAGAGATCGGAGGGGCTGACGACGTCGGACACGTAGAGGAAGCCGTCGCGTTCGAGGCCGATGTCGACGAACGCCGACTGCATTCCGGGCAGCACCTTCGAGACGCGGCCCTTATAGACGTTTCCCGCGACGCCGCGATTGCGCTCACGCTCGACGAAGATTTCCGCTACCAGGTCGTCCTCGAGAATCGCCACACGAGTCTCGTGGCCATTCGAGGAAATGATCATCTCTTTGTTCATGGAGTAGCCCGCACGCGAGCGACGAACAGGTCACGGAAACACGCGAATCACGGAGACAATCAGTTTCCGTGCTTCGTGGCTTCGCGCCTTGAGGCTGTGCAAGCTACGCGTGGTGCTTCCGTGGCTGCGTCAGTTCGTAAATCGGCGCATCCTGACGTTCAGAATGAGGCCGAAGCCCACCAGCGTTGCGATCATCGAGGACCCGCCGTAGCTCATGAGCGGCAGCGTGAGTCCTTTGACCGGCGCCAGACCCGCCGACATGGTGATGTTGTAGATGACCTGGAACGTGAAGGTCGCCAACACGCCCAGAACCAGATATGCGCCGAGGCGATCTTTGGCCAGTTTGGCCGCCTCGAGCGCCCTCATAATCACGAACAAATACAACCCGAGCACGACAATCACGCCAACGAACCCTTGCTCCTCGGCGAGCACCGAGAAGATGAAGTCGTTGTGCGACACGGGCAAGAATCGCAGCTGACCCTGCGTCCCTTGCCGAAAGCCTTTGCCCCAAAGTCCCCCCGACCCGACGGTGATGCGCGCCTGAATCTGCTGATACCCCGCGCCGCGCGCATCCTGCTCGGGATTGATGAAGGTCTCGATGCGTTCGCGCTGGTAGTCTTGCAGGGCGAACTGCCACGCAAACGGCGCCGAAATGGCGCCGACGATGGCGAGGGCTGCCAGGTATTTCACCGGCAGGCCAGCGGCAACCGTCACGATCAACAGAATCGGTAGCAACGTGACGGCGGTTCCAAGGTCGGGCTGGCGTGCGACCAGGAGAACGGGAATCGCCGTCAACACGATGGCCAGAAACAGCTCGCTATTGCTGAGAAACTGACGCCGGCTGTCGCCCAGCAGTTTCGCGAGCACGAGCGCGACTGTCGCCTTGGCGAACTCTGACGGCTGCAAATTGAACACGCCCAAATCGATCCAGCGTCGCGAACCACCGCGCACGGCGCCGAAGAACGCAACGAAGATCAACAACCCAACGAGCGCGATGTAGACGACATGCGACTTGTCGGCGAGCGTCCGGTAGTCGATCACGAGCGCGGCGGCCATCGCCATCAATCCGAGTGCGACGGCGTAAAGCTGCGTCCAGTAGATGCCGCTGGGTCCGCCGGTCGTGCTGTAGATCATCGCCAGACCGACACCACACAAGGCGAGGATGCCGGCGATGAGGGCCCAATCGATGTGAAAGTAGAGACGGCGTTCGAGCATCGTCCGATCGAGGCTAGCGCCCCGGTCCTCCGCGAGCTGGCGACGTAGGCGGCGCCGCTTCTCCAGACGCGATCGCAGCCGGAACCGCGCGCGGTGGCGGGTGGGGCGTCAGGTCCTCTATTCTTGGCAACGGACGGCCTTCTTTCTCCGCGTAATAGGTCTCGATGATGTGCCTCGCGATGGTTCCGCCGTAGTACCCGTGCTCACCGTGCTCGACGAAAACCACCCCGGCGAGCTCGGGATTGTCGCGTGGGGCCATGAACACGAACCAGCCATGGTCGCGAAGATCGCGATCGGTGCCGCGTGCGCGCTCGCGCCCCAGCAGCGAGATCACCTGCGCAGTCCCCGTCTTGCCCGCCACGTCTCGTCCATCGATGCGGGCGCGAACCGCGGTCCCGGCAGCGTTGACCGCCAGCCACAAGCCATCGTGAATCGCCTGGACGGTGTCGCGCTTGAATTTCAACGGCTTGTAGGGATTCGTCGTGGCAACGTCCTGCCAGCCCTTGCCTTCGTCGACCGCTTTCACCAGCCGGGGAACATAGCGTTTGCCGCCATTGGCAAGCGTGGTCATCATGACCGCGAGTCCCATCGGGGTCACCGCGTTCTGGCCCTGGCCGATGGCCACCGAAATCGTCTCACCCGGATACCATCGCTCGCCGGTTTTCTGAAGCTTCCATTCCGACGAGGGAACCAGGCTGTCCTGTTCGTTCGGCAGGTCGATGCCGCTCTTGCCGTGCAACCCGAGATTGACGGCCCACTTGTGAATGCGATCGACACCAAGCATGTTGCCCAACGTGTAGAAGTAGACGTTGCACGACTTCTCGATGGCGTGACGCAGGTCCACGCTCCCGTGGCCACCTGCCAGGTGGCATTTGAAGTGGCGCCCATAGAACGACGCGCCGCCGCCGCAATAGATCGTGTGCGACGGCGTGATCAATCCCTCTTCGAGGGCGGCCGTGGCCACCACGAGCTTGAAGGTCGATCCAGGGGAATAACGACCCTGAATCGCTCGGTTCTGGAGAGGCCGTAACTTGTCGGTGATGAGCGCCTGATACGCGGCGCGATCGATGCCACCCATGAATGCATTCGGATCGTACGCGGGCAGGCTGACGAGCGTCAGCACGTCGCCGGAGCGGGGGTCGATCACGATCGCCGACCCCCAATAGCCGAACTTTCGAAACCCTTCTTCCGCAGCCTTCTGCATCGCAAGGTCCAGCGTGAGCTGCACGCGACGACCCTCGACCGGGGCAATCTTTTCGATCTCGCTGATCTCCCGCCCCAGGCTGTTGACGACGACGCGACGCGCGCCGTCCTTGCCCATCAACATCGTGTTGTAATTCTTTTCGACGCCCGTTTGTCCGACGATTGCGCCGAGCGTCAACCCGGTTTCTTGCAGCTGCGCCTCGCTGGCCTCGCCGACATACCCGACGAGATGTGCGGCCAGCGCATCCGATGGATACTTGCGCGTCGGCACCTCTTGCCAGACCACCTCGGGAAGCTCGTTGTCCAATCGACGCGCGGCCACCGCGGCAATCTGATCCAGCGTCGCATCGGCGATGACGACGATGGGGCGATAGGACGGCTCGTGTCGATGGCGAGCGACGACCTCGCGAATCTCCTCGGCGTTCACGCCCGTCACCGAAGACAGCACTGAGATGGTCCGATTCAGGTTCTTGCTGTGCTCGCGCAGAATCGAGATGTTGAACGAGGGTCGGTTGTCGACGACCACACGTCCGTGGCGATCGAAGATGACACCCCGCGGCGCGCGCAGCGCCAACGTCCGCTGGTGGTTGTTGTCCGCCATTTCGCGGAACTTCGTATGCTGCGCGATCTGGAAGAACCAGAACCCGCCGACAAGCAGCAGGAAACAGCCCAGCACCACGATTTGAATCGCCGTGATGCGGGTTGACAGCCGTCGTTTGTCTTCCGCTATGGCCATTGAGGACGGACGCCCTGTGCTCTCAGCTATCGGCTCTCGCGGTCTCAGCCGAGAGGGGGCCTGAAAGCCTTCACTGTCACCAGTTTACGTCAATCGACGCGCGCTTGGTGGCTTGTGCCCGCTCCGCCCCTCGCCAGTCACAGGGCGTCCACTTTAGTGGCGGGCGGCGCGCTGAGCGCGTCGGCGCGCGCGCTGGCCTGGAATGAGCTCGACCAGTTGCCCTCCGACGACCCCGAGAAAGCCGTTCCCGACGGCTTGGCTCAGAACGGCCGTATAGGGGGCGTCGAACTGGCGAAGGTCGAGGAGCACGTACAACCCCATGAAAATCGTCGCATGGAGCACGGTCATCATGACAAACACGAGAAATCGCGACAGCGGAGCCGTGAGGATGAACTGGGTGCCAAGAACGCCGGCCGCGAAGCCCACGATGGTCTTGGCCAGCCCGCCAATCCCAATGACTCCGCTCGAAAGGGCGTCCTGGACCAGGCCCGCCACGCTCCCGAGCAGCAGTCCAACGATCGGGCCGGAGATCAAGGAAAAGTAAACCACGACAATCAGCACGAGATCGAGGGCTGCCGTCCCCCGAATTGCGAAGCTGGCCAGGGTCGTCTGGAGGGCCAACGCGACGGCGATGGCGGCCAGGGCCGATGCTGCTTTCACCCTCGGGGCCCTTGGACTTCCTGCGGGCCCGGTGGTGTGCCGTTACCCGACGTGGTTGGGGTGGCCGGCGCCGTTCCGTTCCCGGCCGGTGGCGTGACAGGAGCGGGCGCGCGAGGCGGCGTATTGCGCGGCGTCGGTGGTCGAGGCGCCGCCGCGCGCGGCGAAGCGTTGCGCGACTGTGCACTCCGGGCGGAAACGTTTTGCGGCGCTTCGGGCGCAGCCGGCGGTGCCGGTGGCGCGGCCGCCGCAAGCTTGGCGGCTTCCGCGGCGATTTGCTCTGCCGTGATGGCGGGTGGCGGCGTGGTCACAACGAGCACTTCCTCGATGCGAGAGAAATCGACGGCGGGACGCACCGTGACCTCGTAAAAACTGCCCTGACCACGGTTGGCGACTTCCACGGTCCCGATGAGAAAACCCTTCGGGTAGATCTTGTCGATTCCTGACGTGACCACGAGGTCGCCGACCTTGACGTCGGACGTCCCCGACACATAATCCATCCGCAAGGAATCGCCTTGGCCGATGACGATGCCCTGCGCGCGCGTTCGCTCGATCATCGCGCCCGCAGCTGCGTTGCGGTCGATCAACATCTGCACGCGAGACGCCCGCGGGCTAGGCAGGATCACGCGACCGACGACACCAGCCGGAGAGATCACGGCCATGTCTCGATTCACACCATCGGACCCACCCTTGTCGATCGTCATGTCGCGGAACTCGGGTGTCGCCGGACCGGCAATCACCTCGGAGGCCACGGTTGCGAGCTCGGTTCGCTTGCGCAGCTCCAGCAGTTGACGAAGGCTCTCAGTTCGCTGCGCTTCGGCGCGCTCCTGCTGGAATTGCACTTGGAGCGTCTGCAGCTCGCGTTTCAGCCTCTCGTTCTCGGTCTGCGCGTTGCGAAGGGCGAAGTAGCCGGTCCACACCCCGCGGACGCTGTCGAAGCTTTTCATCGTGCCGCGCTGAACCTCGGCGAAGGCGCCGAACGTGATCACCTGGATGAACGGAATGCCCGCGGTCGTGCTGACCTGTGCAGAAATGAGAATGATGTGAATGACGACAGCGCCCGCCAGAATGAGCAGCGGACGTTGCGACAGCTGGATGGTTGCCATTGGTGCGATCGGCCACCCGTCTCAGCGAGGGTCAGCGCCTCGGCGCGCCCGCGCGAGAAAAGCTGACAGGCTGTCAGTCGATTGCAATCTTCCTCAGCAAATCGAAATCTGACAGCATCTTGCCAGCGCCCAGGACGACCGACGACAGCGGATCCTCGGCCATCGTGACCGGCAGCCCCGTCTCTTCGCGCAACCGCTTGTCGAGGTTGCGCAAGAGTGAGCCACCGCCGGTGAGCACGATGCCGCGATCCACGATGTCGGCCGACAGTTCAGGGGGGGTGCGTTCGAGCGCGACGCGGACGGCATCAACGATCACATTGACGGTTTCAGCGAGCGACTCGCGAATCTCCTCGTCCGTGATCGTGATCGTCTTCGGGACGCCCTCAATCAGGTGGCGTCCCTTGATTTCCATCGTCATCCGGTCCTCAACCGGATAGGCCGATCCGAGCTCCATCTTGATGGTCTCGGATGTCCGTTCGCCGATGAGGAGATTGTACGTCTTCTTGATGTACTGAATGATGGCTTCATCCATCTCGTTGCCGGCGACCCGCACCGCCTTGCTGTAGACGATGCCCGCCAACGAGATGACGGCGATATCCGTCGTCCCGCCGCCGATGTCGACGACCATGCTGCCGGCGGGCTCGGTGATGGGCAGACCGGCGCCGATGGCGGCCGCCATGGCTTCCTCGACCAGATGGACCTCGCTCGCCTTGGCTCGATAGGCGCTGTCCTTCACCGCGCGTTTCTCGACCTGCGTGATTTCCGAGGGTACACCAATGATGATGCGGGGGCGCACCCAGACATTGCCGTTGTGTGCCTTCTTGATGAAATACGTGAGCATCTTCTCGGTCACGTCGAAGTCGGCGATGACGCCGTCCTTCATCGGCTTGATGGCGACGATGTTGCCCGGGGTGCGCCCGAGCATTTCTTTCGCTTCGCGTCCAACCGCTTCGACCCGACCGTTGACCTTGTTGACCGCCACGATCGACGGCTCGTTGACCACGATGCCGCGACCCTTCGCATACACGCAGGTGTTAGCCGTACCGAGATCAATCGCCAGATCGGTCGAGAGGAACGACAAAAACGAACCCAGTCCCAAGTGAAATCCCCCTCAATCCGCGGCGCCGACACCGCGTGCAACTGCCACGCCGTCCTTGCCGGACCCTTTGACCCGATACATCGCCGCGTCGGCCGCCTTCACGAGCTCCTCGGCCGTACTCGCCGCATCGGGGAGGGTCGCTACTCCCACTGATACCGTGAGCCCAATCGCCAGCGCGTCGCCGACGAGAAACCGATGCGCCGCAATCCGTTCGCGGACGCGATCCCCGACCGCCGCCGCCCCTTCCGACCCGGTATCGGGCAAAATCAACGAAAACTCGTCCCCCCCGAATCGGGCCACGATGTCGGTCTCCCGAGCCGAGCCCTTGATGACGCCGGCAGCCTCGACCAGCGCACGGCTCCCGATCACATGGCCATGCCGGTCGTTGACGCCCTTGAACCCGTCGAGATCGACAAATAACAGCGACAACGGGCGCCCGTTGCGCGTGGCGCGCTTGACCTCACGCCGGAGCGACTGATTCAGATACCGCGAGTTATACAGCTGCGTCAGGTCGTCCGTTACCGACAGCGCTTCGGCGCGGCGCAACCTGAGTGCATTATCGAGCGCAACCGCTGCGCTCTCCAGCACCGCGGCCAGTAATTCGCCCACGGCATCGCCCAGCCGGGGCTCGACCGACGCCGGTGCACGGTCCAACACGACCAGCGCGCCGACCGTCCGGGTGCGCGAGCGCAGCGGCACGGCCAGCACGGCTCCGCACCCACCCTGCAACCGCGAGTCTTTTCGGAGGTCGGCGGTGCAAAACTCTCTGCCGTTCGACATGACCCATCGGCTCACATCCACGGAGGCCGCGGACAGGCGTGGGCTGAGTCCCCGCCCGGCCAGCGGTATGATCTGGCCGTCCTGATCGGTGGCCAGCACGGCGCACGACGTGGCGTTGAGCCACTGAATCGCCCGATCGAGGAGAAGGTCGCCAATTCGATGCGGATCCAGCGTGTCGTGGGCGGCACGTAACAGAACGAGCTGCGTTTCCGGGTTCCCAAGGCGGCCTTTCAGTGCTCGTTGGGTCTGTCGGAGTCGAGTGGCGAGGTCGGGGCGGACACCCGGCGCGGGTGGCATCGGTTACTCGACTTCCAGCCGGCCCCCAAACCGCCTGTCCTTCTTGCAGGGGCAAACCGCCGTAAGTCCTTCGAGCCGAGAAATATATCACGTACGGCCCGGGTTGCGGACCGCCCCCTAACTGCCGTGTTACGATCGAGATTTCCCGCAGGAACAACGTATGACGATGCTCGATCGGATGCGACGTCACAAGGGCTGGCTCAAATGGAGCCTGGCGCTCGTCGTCCTCACCTTCGTGGTGTTCTACATCCCCGATTTCTTCACGGCGAGCACTGGCGCTGCCCCGAGCGAGGTCCTGGCGGAAGTCGAAGGACACGACATCACGGTGCGCGAGTTCCAGCGGCGATATCGGGCACAGCTACAGGCGTATCGCAACGCGTATGGCGCGCAGATGAATGAACAGTTGCTGCGACAACTCGGCATCGAGCAGCAAATCCTGCAAACGCTCGTCGACGAAGAGGCGATGGTTGCCGAAGCGCGCCGTCAAGGCATCTCGGTGAGCGACGTCGAAGTACGGCAACGCATCCTCACGCTGCCGGCATTCCAGGAAAACGGACAGTTCATCGGCGAAGCGCGATACCGGCAGATGCTGCAGCTCAACAACCCACCGCTGACGACGACAGAGTTCGAGGACAGCCTCCGGCGCGCCGTGCTCCTCGAGAAGCTGCGCAATGTCGTGACGGGGTGGATGTCGGTCAGCGACCCCGACGTGGTCGACGAATATCGACGCCGCAACGAAAAGATCAAACTCGATGTCGTTCCGTTGACGCCCGACGCGTTTCGCACTCAGGTGACAGTCACGGACGCCGACGTCGCAGCGCACTTTGAAAAGAACAAGGAATCGTACCGCATCGGCGAGAAGCGCAAGGTTCGGTATGCGCTGGTCGACGTCGATCAAGTGCGACAGCAGGTGACGGTCCCCGAGGCCGACATCGAGGCGTTCTACAAGCAGAACCAGATGCAGTACTCGACGCCCGAACAGATCCGCGCCAGCCACATCCTTCTGAAGACGGAAGGCAAGGACGAAGCCGCGGTGCGCAAACAGGCCGAAGACCTGTTGCAGCGAGTGAAGGCTGGTGCTGACTTCGCGGCGCTCGCCAAGCAGTACTCGGAAGACGAGGTCAGCAGCACGAAAGGCGGCGACCTCGACTACTTTGGCCGCGGCGCCATGGTGCCTGAGTTCGAAGCGTCGGCCTTCGCGATGAAGACGGGTGACGTCAGCGACCTGGTCAAGACGTCGTTCGGCTTTCACATCATCAAGGTCGTCGATCGGCGAGAAGCGGCAACCCGCGCGCTGGCCGATGTGCGGACCGAGATCGAAGATCAGCTGAAGTGGCAGAAGGCCCAACAGCAGGCTGAGCAAACGGCCAAGACGGTCGAGACGCAGCTCAAGAACGCGGCCGATCTCGATCGCATCGCCAAGGAGCGCGGCTTCCACGTGCAGGACACGGGACTCTTCCTGCGCGACGATCCCATCGATGGCCTCGGTCCCGCGCCCGAGGTCGCCGGGCAAGCCTTCCAGCTCGCGGAGGGGGCCGTGAGTCCCGCTTTACGCGTGTCGCGCGGGTGGGTCTTCGTCACCGTCACGCAGAAGCAGGATCCGTACGTGCCTCAGCTCGCCGAGGTTAGTGCCCGCGTGCGTGACGATCTCATTCGTCAGCGCGCGACCGAGCTGGCCAAAACAAAGGCAGCAGAGATCGCCGCGATGCTCAAAGGCGCGCGCGATTTTGGCGCCGCGGCCAAGAAGGCAGGCCTCGAGGTCAAACCCACCGAGCTGATTGCGCGCGGTGCGCCCATCCCGGACATCGGCGTCAGCCCGGAAATCGACAAGGTCGTCTTTCCGCTGCCGGTCGGTTCCGTGAGCGATCCCATTTCGACCCCACAGGGCACAGCCATCGTGCGTGTGGCAGAAAAAGAGGCTGTGACCGACGCGCAAATCGCAACCGGCATGGACCAGACACGCGAGGAGCTGGTCAACCAGCGACGCGATCGGTTCTTCGGCGGTTATATGGCGAAGGCCAAGGAGACGCTGAAGATTTCGATTAACCAGGAGACGCTCGCGCGTGCGATTGGTGCGCCACCCGCAGGAGGGTCGCCGGTGCTGCCGGCGGGGACGCGGTAGGACAGTTACAAGTTACAAGTTACAAGTTCAAAACAACGGCGCCTTCGGGGCGCCGTTGCTACGTACGCCAACTGTGCACTCAACTTGTAACTCGTAACTTGTAACTTGTAACTATCAGCGAAGAAACACGTACGGCATGTGTGCCAGGATCTCGCCGGAGCGGAAGAGGCGAGAGGGCACCAGCAGCGCGCCGAGAATGCGGCGGTCGCGCGGACCAAGCAGCATGGCGAGCGATTCAGTTCCTCCCCCGCCGGCTGGCGCCTGCAGCCCTTCGCTGACGAGGTCGTAAAAGCTGCGTCGCGGCGGGTACACCACGATATCCACTTCCTCTTCGGCCGGGATACGCGCCCGTTGCTTGGCCACGCCGATTGCTACCTGCAGACCGCCAAGCTGATCGACGAGGCCCACCTGTCTGGCCTGGTGTCCGGTCCACACGCGACCCTGCGCCACCTGATCGATCTTCTCGGGTGTCGTATGCCTTGCTTCTGCGACCTTCTCGACGAACTGATCATAGAACGCCTGCATCCCCTCCACGACCTTGGCCCGCTCTTCGTCCGTGAACCGGCGATCAGGCGAGTACATCTGGGCGTGACGGCCGTCACTGGTCGCCTCGACGTTGGCGCCCGCCTTGTCGAACACACCGCCGGTCACGAACTTCCCGCTGTAGATGCCAATCGAGCCGGTCAGCGTCCCGGGCTGTGCCACGAGCACGTCGCCCGCCATGGCGATGTAGTAGCCACCGGACGCCGCCAGGTCGGACATCGAGACGATGATGGGCCGCTTGTGCTCGTCGTCCTTCGTGATCATCAGCTCGCGCCAGATCACATCTGAAGCCGTCGAGGCACCGCCCGGGCTGTCGATCCGCAACACGATGGCGCGGATGGACGAGTCGTCACGAATCTCGCCGGATGTGCTCGACCAACGAATCCGAGCCGAGCACCGGGCCGTTGATCGGGTCGTAGCCGCTTCGGCCCAGCGTGATGGCGCCAATGGCGTTCAGCACGGCAATCCGGGATCGGCGCCGGACGCCCAGCGAGTCCCACGGCACGAACGCGTAGTCGTCGCTCTCGACCAGTTTGAGCGTTCCCGGTGCGCCGACGGAGTCGACCAGATCGTCGAGTTCGTCCTCGTATGCCAGATCGTCAACCAGGCCAAGACGCAGCGCGTCCTCGGGCAGCAGCGGGCCGTCGTCAATGGCACTGCGGATCTCGCCTTCCGACTTGCGCCGCCCATCGGCAAGGGCGCGAACCAGTTGGTCGAACTGGTCGCGGTTCAGCGAGGCGCTCATCTCTTTGTGCGCGGGCGTGAACGTCTTCTCCGTAAAGACGTTGATCGCGGTCTTGTAATCGCCGATGTGCAATAGATCTGGAACCGCACCGACCCAATCGAGCGTGCCGCGCAGGAACACTTCGTAGGTTGCCACTCCCGTCAGGTCCAAGGTCGCAGTCGGCAGGAGAAACACCTTGTCGGCCGCAGTGGCGAGGTAGTACTCGCGATCGCCGGCGTATTCCAGAAAGGCATACACCGGCTTGCCTGACGTCTTGAAGTCGACGACGGCTTCGCGCAGTTCCTGAACCTTGGCCCAGAAAGGAGAGCTCAAGGCGCGCGGCGCAAGGAGAACGGCCGACACCCGTTTGATCAAGTTTGGCCTTTCGCAGGGTCTCGACATACCCGCGTAACGTCCGCGCCTCCGACCGGCTGACGAGCTGCAGCACATCGTCCGGAACGATCTCGAAGATCTCTCCGCCGGGCCGTAAAACGAGCGTCGAGCTGGAGGCGACGCGCGGCGCGCGCGGGCCGACCATGAAGTAGAGCAGACCCATGCCGGCGACCGACACGAACACTGCCATCAGGAGAAGGAACACGACGAGGCCAAGGCCGCGCTTCATGACAGCCTGTCAGCCGGCAACTGGAAGCCTTTGAACTGGCAACTGATACTGACAACTGACTTTTTGTTCACGTTCAAGCAGTATATCTCGTGCCTCAGCGATCAGCTGGACCGGGAGCTCCGAGCCATGCAGACGGTTGACGTCTATACATCAGTCGCAGACGCGGCATATCAGGGTGCACCAGGCGCCTACAGCGAGGAGGCTGCACACGTGCTATTGGGCACCGACGCGCGGCTGATGCCGTGCGCCACGCTCGAACAAACCTTTGAGGCGGTCGTCGATGAGCGAGCGAGTCATGCGGTCGTGCCGGTCGAAAACGCCGTCTCTGGGACCGTGCCAGGAGTCTATGAACAGTTGCTCGCCCACGATTTCGTCGTGACCGGCGAGGTGGCACTCAATATCGACCACGTGCTGGTCGGAGCAAAAGGCGCGACCCGACAACAAGATTACGCGCGTGATGTCTCATCCCATCGCCCTCGCGCAGTGCGCCGATTACTTCCGTGCGCATCGTGGCGTCGAGGCCGTCACCGTGTTCGATACGGCGGGGGCGGTGCGGATGGTGGTCGAATCGGGCGATCCTCAGACGGCCGCCATTGCGTCGCGTCGCGCCGCCGCGATGTACGGTGCCGACATTCTCGCCGAACATATTCAGGACGTGCCCGAGAACTGGACGCGCTTCATGTTGATCATGGCCGGACCCCGACCACACAGTCGCGTGCGGGACACAAGGCGATCCTCGCCTGCGGGTTGCGCCATGAGCCAGGCTCGCTGGCGCAGGCGCTGCAGATGCTCGCGGCCGGCGGCCTCAGCGTGACGAAGATCGAAGGACGACCGCTGCGCGGCAAACCCTTCGAATACAGATTTGTCGTCGAGACGATCGCGCACGACGGTCGCGCCATCGACGAGCGCGACTTTGGTGGCCTCGCCGCCAAGACCGAGTGGTTCCGAATCCTTGGCATCTATGATCCCGGGCGCCAGGATGTTTGAGTTGACCCGAGCCGACTTCGAGCGGGTGCGCGACCGCATTGCGCCGCATATCAAACGTACGCCCACTGCTCACGTCGCGGCAATTGAGCGAGCGAACCGGGTACGATGTTCGCCTCAAAGCCGAAATGTTTCAGCGGGTTGGCTCGTACAAGATCCGCGGGCCGTTGAATAAGTTCGCACTGTTGTCCGAGCCCGACAAGCAGCGAGGCGTGGTGTGCTCGTCGGCGGGCAATCACGCTCAGGGCGTCGCGCTGGCCGCGCAAATCCACGGCCTGCGGGCGGTCGTCTGCATGGCCGCGAATGCCACGCCATCGAAGATTGCGGCTACCCGCGGCTACGGCGCCGAGGTCGTGCTCCACGGCTCGATCTGGGACGAGGCCAACGAGAAAGCCAGGGAACTGGTGCGCAACCCAGGGCCTCACTTACGTGCACCCGTTCGACGATGAGCAGTTGATTGCGGGGCAAGGCACGCTGGGCCTCGAGATTGTTCAGGACTGGCCAGACGTGGATGCGGTGATCGTTCCGATTGGTGGTGGCGGCTTGATCTCCGGGCGTGGCGATGGCCGTCAAGAGTCACAACCCGCGGATTCGCGTCATCGGTGTCGAATCGTCGGACGGCCCGGCGATGCAGCGGAGCGTGCAAGTCGGGCCGGGTCGAGACCATCGAGTGTCACACCGTCATCGATGGTCTTCGGGTGAGGCGGGTCGGGGATATCAACTTTGCAGTCGTCCAGCGGTTCGTGGACGAGATCGTGTCGCTCCCGGATCGCGAGATCTTCGACGGGATGCTGTGGGTCATGGAGCGGTGCAAGCTGGTCGTCGAGGGCGCCGCCGCCGCACCGGTCGCGGCGTTGCTTCAGGGCTTGGCGAAGCTGCCCGCGGGCGCGCGCGTCGCGGTCGTCCTGTCCGGCGGCAACCTCAATCTCGACCAACTGCGGGCGCTCACCTGGAACTGAATCCAAGAAACAAGGTGCCCAAGCTGCCGCAAGTGCCTAAGGGCAGTGCCTGCGTGCCAGCCTGGTGTACCTCAGTGACGAAATTGCCTCCAGAGGCCCGCTTCGCAGGTTGACGGGCACGTCCAGGGTTCCTATGTTATCTTGGTACCAAGTTACCCATGCCCCAACCTGCGAAACTCGAAGAGCCGCTCGTCGTCGAACGGGTGCAGACCGGTGTCCGCCTCGAAAAGCGGATGCTCAAGGTCCTCAAAGCGCTCGCCGACTACCACGACCTGTCACTCGGCGATCTACTCGAGGGCATCGTCCTGCACGCCTTCGACGGCAAGACGCCCTTTGAAGCCGACTCGCTGAAGCGAATCGCGGAGCTGAAACGGGTCTTTGGCCTCACGCTCGACGCACGACACGCACATCGACTCAAGGAGTCGAGGTCACGACGATGACTGCCCCGACGCTCACAGACGATGAACTGCTGACGGCGTTCTGCGAGACGTCGTTGCCGAGCGATGCGTTCCACCACGAACAGCATGTGCGGGTGGCATGGCTGTTCGTGACCCGCCACGGGATGCCCGAGGCGCTGCGAGAGTTTCCGACTGCGCTCAAGCGGTTTGCCGACGCCAAGGGCGCGACGACGCTGTATCACACGACCATTACGTGGGCCTATCTGTTGATGATTCACGAGCGACAGACACGCGATCCAGCTGGCGATTGGCCGACGTTCGCCGCTGCGAACTGCGACTTGCTCCAATGGAAGCCCTCGGTCCTCGATCGGCTCTACGCGCCGGGAACGTTGACCAACGAGCTCGCCAAACGCGTCTTCGTGATGCCCGACGCGGCGACATCTCCGGCAGAGGGCGAGACGTTCGGTCGTCAGCCAAGACCCTGAGGAAGACCGGGGCCGTGCGGCGCGTTGCTACGAACCCACGGCCGACGGATTGAACCGCGGGACTTGACGGCCGTCCACGTCGGTAAACCCGTACTCGCGCGCGAGATCCGCTACCAGGTGCACACGTCCGGACTTCGACAGGACGCGCGGGTCGGCTGCCAGCGCCGCGACCGCGCGACCGATGTACTCGGTGGATTCGCTCTGGTCAAAGCCGAACTGCTTCTTGAGTTTGTCGGTCGTTATGAGCCGCACCACTCGCTCGGTTCGCATGAAGCCCGGCATGAGCGTGACCGCGGCGATCTTTTTCTTCTTCGCCTCGCCGGCAATGCCTTGCATCAGCAAGTTGATGCAGAGGTGAGACAGGGTCCAGACCAGTTGCCCGTGGCCGATCGGGTCGGGTGGCTCGGCGCCGGCTGGAGATTCGAAGTACCCGTCGGTCACACCGACAATCAGCCCCCGCCCGTGCTTGACCATGTTCCGAATCGCATGCGTGCTCATGAGGAAGTACGCCTGCGGCCCGGCGTCCATCATCAGCCGCCACGCGGCCGTGGGCTGCTCCCAGAATGGTTTGCTCCACGACACCATCCAGTCGTCCATGGACACATTCGAGTCGGCAGCGCCCCAAACGGCGTTGGCGAGGACGTCGACGCGGCCGTGATCCTTCGCAATGCGATCGAAGAGTGCCGCCACCTGTTGGTCATCCGTGCAATCCGCCGGCGCCGCCACACCAACACCGCCGCGGGCGGTGACTTCGGCGGCTGTTTCGTCGACGCTGCCGGGCGCGTTGTCCGCAGGCCGCGGCCCGCCCGCGGATGTGCGACCGACGACGTAGACCGTAGCGCCGGCATCGCCCAGCGCCAACGCGATGCCCTTGCCGGCGCCCCGACTCGCGCCGGCCACAATCGCGACGCGACCTTTGAGACTGGTCATGGCATGTCGCCTCCTCTCACTGGCCGTATACTAAACGGCTATGCAGTTATTCGCTGGATTCTAAACGTAATTTTAGAAATGTCAAGACCATGAGTCCGCGCCCCCGGAAAGCGAGCGACGAGGCGGTGTTTCTCGCCACCACCGCGGGTGATGTCGCGGCTGGGCCCGTCGCAACTCACGCTCGCCGACATCGCGGCCGAAGCCGGCCTGACGGCCGGGGCGCTGGTGCAGCGCTTCGGGTCCAAACGCGCGCTGCTGCTCACGCTCGCCGAGCGCTTTGCCAACTCGACCGCGGAGATGTTCGATCAGCTTCGCGCGGCGGATCCGTCGGGGCTCGCAACGGTCTACGCCTACGCCGACTGCATGGCCCAGATGGCCGAGTCACCGGATGCGCTGGCCCATCACCTGGCGTGGCTGCAGCAGGATCTGACCGACCCCGACTTCCGTCGCTACACGCTCATTCACGCCCGAGCGAGCCGGCGCGAACTGCAACGACTCGTGCAGCAGGGCATCGACGAGGGCACACTCAAGCAGGACGTCGAGCCAGCCGCGCTCGCGCGCGCCATCGAGGTCACCGTCAGTGGATCGCTGATGTCGTGGGCGATTCACCAGGAGGGGAAAGCCACGACCTGGATGCGCCACGATCTCGAGGCGCTGCTCGCGCGCCATGTGACGAACGCCGCAACCGTCGTCGCGCGGAAGTCATGGCTCACGGGTAAACGCGTATCGTCCACGCCGTCGCGTCGCGTGCGCCTCCGCCACCGATAAGAAGGCCACGGCGGCCTGCGACATCGTGCCGCTCTTGCGATAGATGAGCCGGACGGGTCGCTCGAAGGCCAGCTCCGGCACCCGGACTCGCACGAGCTCCCCGCGATCGAGCTCACCTTGTACGGCAATCGCCGGCAGCAGCGCCACGCCATGGCCCTCCGCAACGAACTTTTTGATGGCATCGATCGTCGGCATTTCCACCGGCATTTGCAGCACCACCCGGCGCTTGCGAAACGTCTCGACGACCCTGGCACGGTATGGTGACGCCACGTGGTGTGCCACGAAGTGCTCGCCCCCCAGATCCTTGATGCTGACCTGTCGACGCTTCACGAATCGATGCATCCGCGGCACCACGAACGCGAGCTGATCGTGATAGACCACGACCGATTCGAGATCCTCGTCGGTCGGCTGATACGTCACGACCCCGAGATCGGCGCCGTAGTCGCGGACGTCGGTGGGAATTCGGCTGGCCAGGCCACGTCGAATCGACAGTCCGATGGCGGGATAGAGCCGATGGTATTCCTCGAGCAACGGCAACAGATACAGGCACGTGAGCTCGTTGCTCGCGATCACGAGCTGCCCGCGGCGGAGGTGCCGAACATCCTCGAGCGCCGCGAGGGCTTGACCGCGAAAGTTGATCAGCCGCTCGGCGTGCTCCAACAGCACCCGCCCGGCGTCGGTGAGCACGCCGCGACGGCTCGAGCGATCGAAGAGCCGCTGGCCGATTTCGTCCTCGAGCCGTTGAATGATCTGACTGACGGCCGGCTGCGTGCGATAAAGGACCTGCGCCGCCTTGGAGAAGCTCCCCTCGCGAACCACGGTGACAAACGCTTCGAGTTGGAAGAGATCCATCGTCACTCCCGGAAAGCCCCAGAGACTCCGAGGCTCAGAGGAATCATTCTCAAGAGGTGTGGCACTCGTGCCTCTGAACTCTGTGGCCGGTCGGTGGGCAAGGCCGATACATAACATACACTAATTCAATCAGAAGAATTATCAATTTGATTGATACCACCCGAAGGTCCGACACTAGCGCGCCATGGACCACTCCGTCCACGTCCGGATTTTCGACACGTCCTTGCGCGACGGCGAGCAGGCGCCGGGATTCAGCATGACGGCCGCCGAGAAGCTGCGCGTGGCGCGGCAGCTCGACCTCCTCGGCGTGGACATCATCGAGGCCGGGTTCCCGATCGCCTCCGACGGTGACTTCGCCGCGGTGCGCGCCATCGCGGCTGAGCTGTCGCGGCCGGTCGTCGCCGGGCTCGCCCGCGCCGCAACCCTCGATGTCGATCGCGCGGGGGCGGCGCTCGACCGGGCTCGTCATCCACGCATTCACGTGTTTCTCGCGACCTCCGACCTTCATCTTCGCGACAAGCTCCGGATCAGTCGCGCCCAGTGCGTCGACCAGGCGGCCGACAGCGGTCCGCCGCGCCCGCCAGTTGGTCGACGACGTGGAGTTTTCCGCGGAGGATGCCACCAGGAGCGACCTCGATTTCCTGTGTGAGGTTGCGACGTCAGTGGTCGCGGCCGGGGCCACTACCGTGAATCTGCCGGACACGGTCGGCTATGCCATGCCCGAAGACATCCGAAGGATGTTCACCACCGTTCGCGCGACGGTTGGTGACGCCGTCACGCTGTCAGCCCATTGCCACGACGATCTGGGCATGGCGGTGGCCAACTCGCTGACCGCCGTCCAGGCCGGCGCGCGACAGGTCGAGTGCACCATCAACGGCATTGGCGAGCGCGCCGGCAACGCGTCGCTCGAGGAAGTGGTGATGGCGTTGCACGTGCGGCGCGATCGCTTTGGCTTCGACACCTCGATTCGAACCCAGCAGTTGACCGCGACCAGCGCGCTCTTGAGCGAGACGGTCGGGGTCCCCGTCCCACCCAACAAGGCCATCGTCGGCGCCAATGCCTTCGCGCACGAGGCGGGCATTCATCAGGACGGCATCCTCAAGAATCCGTTGACGTACGAGATCCTTCGCCCCGAGTCGGTGGGAGCCGCCGGGTCACGGCTGGTCGTCGGCAAGCATTCGGGGACACGCGGTGTCGACGCTCGCTGCCGGGCGCTGGGGTTCACCTTGCGTCCTGACGCGCTGGCCCGCGTCTACGCGCGACTGATCGCGACCGCCGATACCGTCAAGGCGATCGAGGACTATCACATCATCGAGGCGGTCGCGGCCGATCAGCGGACGCCTCAGGAGCTTCGTTCGTGGGCCTGACGATTGCCGTGCTGCCCGGAGACGGCATTGGACCCGAGGTCACGGCACAAGCGGTGCGAGTCCTGCAACTCGTCGGCGAGGCCTGCGGGCACGAATTTCACTGCGAGGCGCATGCGATTGGGGGGGACGCGCTTCGCCGCCATGGCATGGCCCTCCCCGACAAGACACTCGCCGCGTGTGAGGCCAGCACGGCGGTCCTTCTCGGCGCCGTCGGTGATCCCTCGTTTGATCACCTCGATCCAGGCCATCGACCGGAGTCCGCGCTGCTTGGCCCTGCGGCAAGTGTTGGGTGGGTTTGCCAATCTCCGACCATCGCGTACGCTGCCCGCTCTCGTCGCGGCCACTCCCTATCGGCCCGAACGAGTTGCCGGTGCGGACCTACTGGTCGTCCGCGAACTCCTGGGCGGGCTGTATTACGGCCAGCCACGCGGGCTGAGTGCGACTGAAGCGCACAACACCATGCGCTACACGGTTGACGAGATCGTTCGGGTGGCGCGCGTCGCATTCGACGAAGCGCGTGATCGCCGGGGGCTGGTCACGTCAGTCGACAAGGCGAACGTGCTCGAAACCTCTCGCCTGTGGCGCACGACGGTGACCGAAGTGGCGAAGGCCTATCCGGACGTGCGCGTCGAGCACATGTACGTCGACGCGTGCGCGATGCGCCTCGCACTCGAGCCCACACACTTCGATGTCATCCTGACCGAGAACCTGTTTGGGGACATCCTGAGCGATCAGGCGGCCGCGCTCGCCGGATCGATCGGCATGTTGCCGTCGGCCACCATCGGGGGACGCGTGGATCTGTACGAGCCGGTCCACGGTTCCGCACCCGATCTCGCCGGACAGAATCGCGCCAATCCGCTCGGCGCCATCGCGTCCATCGCCATGCTGCTGCGACACACTGCGCGGGCTTGCGCGCGAAGCCGATCTCGTTGAACGTGCCATCGCGGAGGTGCTGGAAGCCGGGATCCGGCCTGCCGACCTCGCGCCCATTGGATCGAGGCCGGCCTCCACGACCGACGACGGGCGACGCGGTGATGCACGCATTGGGCGAGCTGATCGATCATCAACACGCATACCATGCCGTGTGAGCCCCGTACCCTGCTCGACCGACTCTGGGACGCTCACGTCGTTGCCGAACTGGACGACGACCAGTCGCTGTTGTATATCGATCTGCACCTCGTGCATGAGGTGACGTCGCCGCAGGCGTTCGCCGGACTGCGCGCGG
The DNA here is from genome assembly GCA_963734095.1 of uncultured Acidobacteriota bacterium. GTDB lineage: Bacteria > Acidobacteriota > Vicinamibacteria > Vicinamibacterales > UBA2999 > JACCSI01. The sequence continues at coordinate 181,811 of CAVTGK010000005.1, forward strand.
CGGGTCGGCGCGTCCGTCGGCCGGATCGCACGTTTGCGACCGTCGATCACAACGTTGCCACCACCGCACGACACCTCCCGATCGCCGATGCGCTGGCGCAGGCGCAACTCGATGCGCTGCGACACAATTGCGCCACGCAGGGCATTCCACTCTACGACCTCGGCTCTGGCGACCAGGGAATCGTTCACGTCATCGGGCCCGAGCTTGGCCTGACGCAGCCGGGCATGACCATCGTGTGTGGCGACAGCCACACCACGACGCACGGCGCATTCGGCGCGCTGGCCTTTGGCATCGGGACAACGGAAGTCGAACAGGTCTTGGCGACCCAGTGCCTGGTTCGACGCAAGCCGCGGGCGATGCGTGTGGATCTGGATGGCCGCCTGGCGCCGGGAGTCACCGCCAAGGACGCCGCGCTGGCCGTGGTTGGACGATTGGGAATGGCTGGTGGCACTGGTCACGTCATCGAGTTTGGCGGCAGCCTGGTGTCGAAACTCTCGATGGAGCAGCGGATGACGCTGTGCAACATGAGCATCGAAGCTGGCGCCACGGCGGCAATCGTGCCGCCCGACGAAGTGACGTTCAGCTACGTGGCTGGGCGACGATTCGCGCCGTCCGAGGTGGCATGGCCGACAACTGTCGCCGGATGGCGAATGCTGACGAGCGATCCGGGAGCAGCGTTTGATCGCAGTGCTGCGCATCGATGCTGCGTCGCTGAGTCCGCTCGTGACCTGGGGCACGCGTCCCGACATGGTGATCCCGGTGACCGGGGTCGTCCCCAATCCGTCCGCCACACGCGATGACGGCGATCGCGAGGCGATGACACGCGCGCTCGAATACATGGCGCTGACGCCGGGAACCCCGATCACGGACGTGTCGATTCAGCGCGTGTTCATCGGATCCTGTACCAACGCGCGCCTCGAGGATCTGCGCGACGCCGCGCGTGTCGCGCGGGGTCACCACGTCAGCGCCGGCGTTCACGCGATGGTGGTTCCAGGATCAGAGCGCGTCAAGGCGGCCGCCGAGCGTGAGGGGCTCGATCAGGTCTTTCGGGATGCCGGGTTCGAGTGGCGTGAGCCCGGCTGCTCCATGTGCCTCGGGATGAACGCCGACGTTCTCCGCCCAGGCGAGCGGTCGGCCTCGACCAGCAATCGCAACTTCGAAGGCCGTCAGGGACGCGGCGGGCGCACTCACCTCGTCAGCCCCGCGATGGCGGCGGCCGCGGCGGTCCAGGGGCACTTTGCTGATGTTCGCACGATGGGAGTACCGGTAATGCAGGCGTTCACGGTGCACCGCGGACGCACGATGCCGTTGCTGCGGCGCGACATCGACACCGACCAAATCATTCCGAAACAGTTTCTCAAGAGCATCGCTCGGGAGGGATTCGGCAAGCATCTCTTCCACGACTGGCGCGTACGCGCCGACGGGACGCTCAACCCGGACTTTCCACTGAACGACCCGCGATATGCGGGCGCATCGATCCTGATCGCGGGCGCCAATTTCGGCTGCGGGTCGTCACGTGAACATGCGGCATGGGCGCTCACCGACTACGGATTTCGCGCCGTGATCGCGCCGTCGTTCGCCGATATCTTTCGCGGCAATGCAGTCACCAACGGTCTGCTGCCGGTCGCGCTCCCCGAAGCCGTTCGTGCGCGCACTCGCCGAGCGCGCGCACGAGACGGGCGGCGCACCAATCCAAATCGATTTGGAGCGACAGCGCGTGACCGACGGACAGCGACTGAGCGAAACCTTCGAAGTCGACCGCGCCTCTCGTCATCGACTGTTGAACGGGCTCGACGACATCGGCCTGATCCTTCAGCACGAGGCCGCAATCGCTCGCTACGAATCAGTGGTCGGTGATCAGTGGTCAGTGATCGGTAGTCGGATCGGCCACTGGCCACTGCCCGACCGATCACCGATCGCTGACCATACCGATCACTGATCACCGATCACCGATCACTGATTACTTGACTGCAAAGCAATAGAACAACGCGTCACCACCGGTGCCCCGCAGGTTCTCCTGGCTGCAGCCCTTCGAGGCGTGAGCGTTGTTCCAGGAGGTCGGATTGGCACCGCCGCCCTGCCGATCGTGGTGACCCACCTGGGCGCTGCCAGTCGAGTTGCTGGTCCAGTTCGCACACGTGTGATCGGCACCGTCGGCAAACGCAGTTCCGTCCAGCTGCGAACCGGTAAGAATGTCGTGACGATTCGGCGTGTCGCCCCGGCCATTCACGACTTCCCCCTTTTCGTTCAACTGCGTCTCTTTCGTGAGCTTGTTCTCGCCGTGCAGCTCGGCGGCGTTCTGTGCGATCAGCACGCCCTTCGCGTTGTGCCAGGGGCCGGGGCCGATCCGGTCACGTGCATTGACCGCCGGCTGGCCCGCCGCTGCCGACGTGCTGAGGTAAGCCTGCCAGGTACGGCTCCCGGCGCCTGCAGCGGCCGCCAGTTTCTGGCAATGGGCATCTGCACCCTTCAAGCCGCCAAGGTTGGCACCGTCTCCGGCGCCGACACTCGTGATGAAGAAGCTCATGGGTTGGTTCTGAGCCACGACCGCGCTGCCGGACTGGAACGACAGCGCCGCGGTGGCCGCAAGCACGACTAGCTTTCGCATCGACGATCTCCTTTGCGCCCGGAATATTACTGTGGTCCACGGTGTACGGCCTACGGTCCTCGGCCTTCGGTGCAACGGCCTCATGGTTCAGAGTTCCAACCGCGGCCCGTGGGCCGTGGACCGTGGACCGTGGACTGATGAGGTCGACACTCTACCACCAGAGTGGTAGACTGGCTCCTACCTTGGGTCGGACACCTCGCTATCACAACCGTATTGAGTTGCTGCAGGGCACGCTCGACCTGCTGATCCTCCAAACGCTGCAGTGGGGGCCACAACACGGGCATGGCATCGGCCTCGCGATCAAGACCAGTTCGCAGGACGTGCTGCAGGTCGACCACGGCTCGCTCTATCCGGCCCTCCACCGACTGGCTAGGCAAGGCTGGATCGATGCCGAGTGGAAACTCAGTGAGAACAAGCAGCGAGCGAAGTACTACCGGTTGACCGCCGCCGGGAAGAAACAGCTCCTGGCGGAGCAATCGCGCTGGGCCCGCATGGTCGAGGCGATTGCCCGAGTGATGCGTCCTGCCTGACGAAGACAGTCATGACCTGGTGGACTCGCGTCCGGTCGCGCCTCGAACACTGGCTTCGGCCTCGGGCGGCGAACGAACGCGATCTACAGGATGAGATCGACTTCCACTTGTCGGAAGAGGCGCGCCTTCAAGCCGAGCGTGGCCTTGCTCCGGAGAATGCCCACGCGGCAGCGCGGCGCGACTTCGGCAACATCATTCTGATCAAGGAGGCCACGCGGGCCATGTGGGGGTGGACATCCGTCGAGCGCGTCACGCAGGACGTGCGCTATGCCTGTCGAACACTGCTTCGTACGCCGGGCTTCACGGCCGTGGCCACACTGTCGCTAGCTCTGGGCATTGGCGCCAACACTGCCATCTTTCAGCTGCTCGACGCGGTTGGCCTGCGGTCGCTTCCCGTCGAGCGGCCGCACGAGCTCGTCGAGGTCCAGATCGCGCACCCACGATCGCGCATCGGAGGATTCAGAGGGCGTCGTCCTGAGTTGACGTACGCGCAGTGGCAGCAGATTCGCGACCATCAACAGGCGTTCTCGGGGCTGTTTGCATGGGGCACCACGGGATTCAACCTGTCGAGCGGCGGCGAGGTCCGGATGGCATCCGGCATGATGGTCAGTGGCGACATGTTTCGCGTGCTGGGTGTTCCGGCCGTGCTCGGCCGTACGCTGACTGTGGCCGACGATCAGCCCGGTTGCACCGCACCGCCAGCAGTCATCAGCCATGGGTTCTGGGAGCGAGAGTTCGGGTGGCGATCCGCAGGTCGTGGGCCGACGCATGTCGCTCGAGCGTCACGCAGTGCACATCGTCGGGGTGATGCCGCGGTCGTTTTATCGGCGTCGAGGTGGGACGACAGTTCGATGTCGCGATCCCATTGTGTGCACAAAAGTTGATTGGCAGCGAGTCGGTCTCGACGCGCAGGACATTGGTGGCTGGCGGTGATCGGTCGGCTCAACCCAGGATGGAGCCGCGAACGAGCCGCCGATCACCTGCGGTCGATCTCACCGGCCGTATTCGACGGCACGGTGCCGCCGGCGTATCGCGCGGACTCCGCCAAGGTGTACCGCGAGTCCGAGTTGACGGCGCTCCCGGCGGCCTCGGGCGTGTCGAACCTTCGACGCGACTACGAAACGCCGCTCTACATTCTGCTGGCCATCAGTGCCTTGGTGCTGGTGATTGCGTGCGCCAACGTTGCCAATCTGATGCTGGCACGCGCGACAGGTCGGCAGGGTGAGCTCGCGGTTCGCGTGGCGGTTGGCGCATCGCGAGGTCGGCTCGTTCATCAGCTCATCACCGAGAGCCTCGTCCTTGCCGTCGTGGGCGCTGCGCTCGGCGCACTGGTTGCGCAGTGGGTCAGTCGGCTCCTGGTTGCGTTCCTGACCACCGAAAGCGTCCGCCTGCATCTCGACCTGCCATTGGACTTGCGGGTGTTGACCTTCCTGGGCGGCCTGGCAGCACTGACCTGCCTGCTCTCCGGGCTCATTCCGGCGCTGCGTGCGACGCAAGGTGACACCCGCCCGAGTCATCCAGACCGTCGGGCGCGGTTTGACCGCGCATCGCGAACGGTTTCGAATGCAGCGGACGCTGGTCGTCTCGCAGGTGGCGCTGTCGCTCGTCCTGCTCTTTGGGGCACTGCTGTTCGTTCGCACGCTGAGCAACCTCGTTGGCGTCGACCTTGGATTCCAGCCCGACGATGTGCTCGTTGTGGATGTGGACCTGCCTGGGTCGCCACCGGAGCAGCGTGGGCTGCTGATCGAACGGCTCGACGAACGCGTGCGCGCACTTCCCAACGTCGAGTCCGCCGCCTACACCGGCATCGTTCCAATGAGCGGCAGCGGATCGAACAACATGGTGTGGATGGAAGGCGGCGATCGAAACGCGCCGCATCTGGCCCAGATGAGCACCGTCAGCCCTCGGTACTTTTCGACGGTCGGGTACGCGGATGATTGCCGGACGCGACTTCGACCGGCGTGACACCGTTTCGTCGCCGAAGGTTGCGATCGTCACCGAAACGTTCGTCAAGGTGGTGGCTGGCGGGGTCAATCCGATTGGCAGGCGGTTCGTCGAATCGGGCAACGCCAGCACGCCGGATCAGACGTACGAGATTGTCGGCATCGTCGAAGACAGCAAGTACTTCAGTGCTCGGGACGAACAACAGCCGATAGCGTTCATGGCGGCCGCGCAACTGGCGCGGCCGGACTTCCCCGCCTTTCTGCTTCGCATCAGGGGGCCATCTGCGCCGGTCTTTGCCGCTGCACGCCGGGCGATCGCGGAGATCGACCCTCATTTCGATATCGAGTCCGGCGTGCTTGCCAATTCGATCCGGGAGCGGCTGTTGCGCGAGCGGCTGGTCGCGCTGCTCGCGACGGCTTTCGCGGTCCTGGCAGCGTTACTGGTGACGCTCGGACTCTACGGCGTGCTGTCCTACATGGTGACGCGTCGGAACAATGAAATTGGGATTCGCATTGCGCTCGGCGCCGCCCGCGGCAGGGTGGCCGCAATGTTCGCCCGCGAGGCGGTGATACTCGTGTTCGTGGGCGTCGTGATCGGCCTTGGACTCGCCATCGCGAGTGGGCGGCTTGCCGGCAGCCTCCTGTATGGCCTGCAGCCGTCGGACCCGACCACGATGGGCATGGCTGCCGCGCTCCTGGCCGTTATCGCCATCATCGCCGCCTATCTGCCGGCGTGGCGCGCCGCGCGAGTCGATCCGGTGGTTGCCCTTCGGTCGGACTAGGGCTCCAGCGCTGAACCGGAGGACCATCCGCGGAAGCAAGGAGCGCGATAGATCCGGGTCCGCGTTTCCGTGGACGCCTACGGCGCTTCGGAGCTATCCTCTGGCAACTTGGAGGGCACATGGCGCGCATGACCGCTAACGACTTCGATCAGGACCTGCTCATCCTGTTCGATGCGTACGTTCACGGAGCAATCGATCGACGTGGCTTTCTGGATCGCGCGAGCAAGTACGCCGTCGGCGGCGTGACGGCCGCCATGCTCCTCGACATGCTGAGCCCGAAGTTCGCCGAGGCGCAGCAGGTCCCCAAGGACGACAAGCGCCTCAAGACGGAATACCTGGAGTATCCGTCGCCCAACGGATCCGGGAAGCAGCGCGGCTACATGGTCCGACCGGCCGCCGCCGCGGGAAAGCTGCCGGCCATCCTTGTCGTGCACGAGAACCGCGGCCTGAATCCTCACATCGAGGACATCGCGCGCCGACTCGCCCTCGACAACTTCATGGCCTTCGCGCCCGATGCCTTGACGACGCTCGGTGGCTACCCGGGCGACGAGGACAAGGCGCGTGAGCTTTTCCCGAAGCTCGATCAGACGAAGATTCGCGAAGACTTTGTCGCCGCGGTCGACTATTTGAAGAAGCGACCGGATGGGACCGGCAAGGTCGGCGTGGTCGGCTTCTGCTACGGCGGCAGCATCGCCAACATGGTGGCGACGCGCGTACCAGACCTCGCCGCGGCGGTCCCGTTCTACGGCGGGCAGCCTGCGGTCGCGTGACGTGCCGAAGATCAAAGTCGCCGCTCCTGATTCACTATGCTGGAACCGACGAGCGCATCAACGCTGGATGGCCCGCTTACGAGGAGGCGCTGAAGGCGAACAAGGTGCCGTACGAGACGCACATCTACCCTGGCGCTCAGCACGGGTTCAACAACGACACCACCCCGCGCTTCGATGCCGCTGCCGCGAAGCTGGCGTGGCAGCGAACGGTTGACTTCTTCAACAAGCACCTGCGCTGAACCCGCCACCTCTTGCCTGTAGTGTCCGCGGCTGCGCGCGCCCGCTCGCGCGCCGCGGACCGACGTTCGAGTGTCCGCGCGGTCACGCCTTCGACGTCGCCCGACGCGGGTACGTGAATCTCCTCCAACCACAGGATCGACGTTCGCCTGCGGCAGGAGACTCGAAGGAAGCGGTTGCGGCCCGCGCTCGATTGCTCGCGGCAGGCGTTGGACACCACACTCTCGAAGTTGTCGTCGATCGCGCGTCCGCGCTCGTGTCGAGCGAGGGTGTGGTGGTTGACCTTGGCTCGGGGTCTGGCGACGCACTCGCACAGTTGGTCAGCCGAGGACCACTCACCGCCGTGGGAATCGACCTGTCAACCGCGGCGGTCGAGCACGCCGCACGAAGGTTTCCCCAGATCACGTGGGTGGTCGCCAACGCCGATCGTCGTCTTCCGATCCTCGATCACAGCGTTTCGTTGATCCTGTCGTTGCATGCGCGCAGGAATGCGGCGGAGAGCGTCCGAACACTCAGTCCGAACGGCTGGCTCGTCGCAGCCGTCCCCGGATCCGATGACCTCGTCGAGCTGCGAGAGGCTGGTGCAGGGGATGAGGGTCGAGCGGGGACGCGCCGAGCTGTTCCTCGAGGAGCACGGCGCTCAGTTCGAGTTGGTCGAGCGTTTCGTCGTCAAAGAACATCACACGCTTGGGGGCGACGCACTTCGGGATCTTCTGCGCACCACCTACCGCGGCGCGCGCGCAAGCGCGGCACGGCGAGTCGAGGAACTGACGGCGCTGGAGGTCACGCTGTCGTCCGAGGTCCTCTTGCTGCGGACTGCTTCGTGACCCGCATCGTCGGCCAATCTACCGCTGGCGGATATACTTGATTGTGGTATAGTTGTCGGCGGTAGAGAGCGCCGATGAACGACCCCAACCCGATCCCTCCTCCCCCTCCCGACCGCGGTCTTCCACATCTTGATCGCCCTGGCCGATCGAGATCGCCACGGCTACTCCATCATGCAGGACGTGGCCGCGAGGACCGGCGGTGCGGTGCGGTTGAGTGCGGGCACTCTCTACAGCTCCATCCGCCGCATGCTCGAGCAAGGGTTGATTGAAGAACTGGCCGACAGCCCGGACCCTTCGAGCACCGACGAGCGGCGGCGCTACTACCGACTCGCACGTTTCGGACGACGAGTCGCCGCGGCAGAAGTGGCGCGACTGAATTCCCTTGTCAAGCAGGCGCGAGCAACCGGATTGGTGCCGGGCACATGAGGCGCGCCCGGGCGATCTATAGCACGCTGCTGTACTGCTACCCCGCTCCCTTTCGCCAGGAGTACGGCCGTCAGATGTGCTCGACATTCGCGCAGCAATTGCGCGACGCGCGGCAGACGGGCGGGTGGCGACACGAAGCGGCGGTGTGGATGCAAGCCGCAGTGGATGTCTTCACGATTGCCCCCAAGGAGCATTGGCACGTGATTGTTCAAGACCTGCGCGTTGCGTTTCGCACGATGACAGCCAAGCCAGCGTTCGCCTTGGTCGCCATCACGTCGCTGGCGCTCGGCATCGGCGCCAACACGGCGATCTTCGGACTCTGGAACGGCGTGTTGCGCGCGCCGCTTCCCGTCGTTGCCGATCCCGAGGGCCTCGTGATGCTCACGAGACCGAGCGCGTCAGGGATGTGGCGCGGTCAATGGAATGCTCGCACCGAAGGGCCCCGGGCATGGGTCAGCTATGCCGAGTTCGAGCTGCTACGCGACCACGCGGCCGCTTTCTCGTCACTGATGGCCTCTCAAAGCAGCCTGACCACCTGGCAAGTCCGCGTCGAGGGCGGAACGCCGGAGGAAGCACGCGGGCGCCTTGTCTCCGGAACATTCTTCGAGGTGCTGGGCGTACGGCCAGCGATTGGCCGCCTGTTCACTCGAGCCGAGGACCAAAGCCAAGCCGCGCACGCGGTCATCAGTCACGCGTACTGGCAGCGACGGTTCGGAGGGCGCTTCGACGTGCTCGGTAAGGCGCTGGTGATCCGGGGCACGTCCATCACGATCATTGGAGTCGCGCCGGCGGGCTTCATCGGCGAAACCAGCGGACAACTGCCCGACGTCTGGTTCCCGCTGCGGCTGCAACCGCGCGTGCTTCCGGGTGGCGATTGGCTCACCGAACAGCCGCCAGAAAAAGTGATGTGGCTGCACGTCTTCGGGCGGCTCCGACCAGGAGTGACGGACGCCCAGGCCGAGGCACAGGCCAACGCGGTATTTCAAGCCGGGCTGGAATCCTTTTCACCGCGGCCTGAGCGGCGAACAGCGCCTCGAGTCTGTCGAACAGCGACTTCAACTGCGTCCCGCTGCGCGCGGAGCGTCGCCAACCCGCGAACAGTTTTCTCCGTCGCTGACGATGCTGCTCGCCTCGGTCGGGATCCTGCTGCTCATTGCGTGTGCCAATCTGGCCAATCTGCTCCTGGCCCGCGGCGCGGCCCGTCAGACTGAAATCGCCGTGCGCGTGTCACTGGGCGCGAGTCGAGGGCGACTCATCCGACAGCTCGCAACCGAAAGCCTGGCGCTCGCCATTGTGGGAGGCTTCGCGGCCATCGTCGTCGCGTACGGCCTGCACGGCCTTCTCGTGCGGATGCTGCAGGAGTCGGAGCCCCGATTTGCCATGAGCTTCGCGTTCGATGGCACGGTGCTGGCGTTCGCCGTGGGAGCAACGATTGCAGCGGCCTTGGCAGTCGGCATGTTCCCTGCCTGGTTGATGAGCAAGGCCGATCCTGGAAGCTCTCTCAAGGAAAACTCACGGGGTACGATTGGCTCTTCCCGCGAGCTGCGTTCGGCCCGATGGCTGGTCGGCCTGCAACTGGCGTTTTCGTTGCCACTGCTCGTCGGAGCGGGTCTGTTGGCCCGAACCGTCTACAACCTGCAGGGTTCTGAGCTGGGCTTTCAACCCGAACGATTGTTCCTGGCGCGAGTTGACTTGGACGAGGTGGCCCAGGATATCCCCCGTCGCGATCGCGTCCTTCGCGAGTTGCGCGCCCGGATCCAGCGGATCCCTGGGATCGAGGCCGTGAGCTTCTCGCAGATTGGTCTGTACACCGGCGGCTTTTCCACGGCGACCATCGAGGTCGAAGGCAGCGCATTGACCGCCGAGCGCGGGGTGGAATCGGAGTTGGATCGATTAGGCCCCGAGTACTTCACCACCCTGCGGATCCCGCTTCGACTGGGTCGCGACATTTCGGAAAGCGACCGCGCCGACAGCCCGCTGGTCTGTATCATCAACGAAGCATTCGCTCAACGTTACTTCGACGGACGCTACCCAATCGGGTTGCACGTCGCGACGGTCGACAGCAACGAGCCTCGCCGAGACTATGAAGTGGTCGGCGTCGCTGGCAATGCGCGCACCCGCAGCCTGCGCGACGAGGTCGAGCCGCGTTTCTTCGTGCCAGCCGAGCAGAGGCCGTCTTCCGGAACCAACCGTACCTACATCATCCGCACGACCGCGGGAAGCACCGCGCTCGCGCCAGCCGTGCGGGAAGCGACCACTGAAGTCGACGGTGCGCTGTCCGTATCGGACATCGCCTCCATCGAGGAGCAGATGGCGCCCTTGACCGCAGAAGAGCGCACCAACGCACGGCTCGCCCTCGTGTTCGGGACGATCGCTCTGACGCTCGCGGGCATCGGCCTCTACGGCGTGCTGTCGTATGGCATCAGCAGGCGCTCGGGCGAGATTGCGATTCGCATCGCCCTCGGAGCACAGCCCGGCGGCGTCGTCGCGATGATTCTTCGCGAGAGCCTGTGGCTCGTGGCCGCCGGACTGGCGGTCGGCGGTGTCCTGGCCTCCCTCACCCCACGCCTGATGGCGAGTCGACTGTACGGCGTCGCACCGGAGGATCCGCTCACCTTGACGTTGGCGACCGGCACGCTGCTCGTGGTCGCATTCGCTGCCGCCTACCTGCCGGCGCGACGCGCGTCGAGACTCGACCCGATGGCGGCCCTGCACCAGGGATGAGCGCGTCGCGAGATCTCCGCCGACTGGTCTATGATTAGCGCGGAAGTGATGAAGCGCCCAATTCGCATTCTCGATGTGCTCACCTCAGTCGCCAAGGCACTGCTCATCGCTGCCGCGATCGTGTTCCTCATGAGATATTTTGGTCAGCACGTTCGCGAGGCTGGCGGCTCAAACCTTCACGCCCTTGCGGGCACAAGCTCCTGAGGGAGTGAGGGATAGCAGCCGATCATGATCGGTTCAAGTTGCGTTTCCCGGAATTCGTTGCACACGCGTTACACGTCACTCGCTGGCGACCGTACTCAAGCACGAGCATCACGCAAAACAGCGCCGATGGTTGCGCGCGTCGCAGGCGTTCGTGCAAGCCCGTTGAGTGAACCGTTCGGCTAGAACCCTCCCAGGGTTCGTGGTGCACCGGGCTACGACCGCCCGGAGGCATGCCCGAGATTCTGGGGGCAAGCCTGTGTCAAGGCGTGGAATCATCGATGAATCCCGCCACTTCCTGCTTCCTCCTCACGGCACGTGCTGTGCACGACCGGTCCGTCTGTCGCCGCTCTGCGAGGAGGTCAAGTGCTGACAACTCGTTGTGAAGACGTGCGCGAGATCCTGAAAGGCGTCTGGAACGCTGACGTGTTGGCGCACAAGTCCTATCGGAACACCAATTGCCGCGCGCAACGCGGTCGTCTGAACTCACAACGCTGAATGGAGGTCCGCATGAAGAGTCTATTGGAAGAGGATCCGAGCGAACTTATGGGACTCGAGGAAGAGAACGATCCAATGGAGATGATCGGGTCCGAGGACGAGGAAGAGGAACCCAGAGAGCTGATGGGTTTGGGGGAAGAGGAGGACGAAGAGGAAGAGCCGTTCGACTTGGCGGACCCTGACGAAGAAGAAGAGCCGGCGGAGATGCTGGGCCTCGAAGAGGAGGACGAAGAGGAGGAAGAGGGAGAGGGAGAAGAAGGCCCACAATCCGTCCGCCAGCGAATTCCAGGCCTGCGTCTGGCACAAGGCCTCCGGGCCAAACGCCGCGCTCGCTTGATCGCCGTCGCGGCGCTTCGGGCGCGACGCCGTGCGCGCTTGCTCGCTCTCGTGTTGGTCCGGCGCCGACGGCGCGGCCGTCTCCTCGCTCTCGCGGCGCTCCGGGCACGACGGCGCACACGAATGATTGCGGTCGCCGCCCTCCGGGCCCGCAAGCGGGCCCGCGCGCTCGCAATCGCAGCCGTCCGTGCACGGCGCCGAATCCGTTTACTCAAGCGGGCAGCGGTCGGAGCGAGGCTCCGCGCGTCCGCGTAAACAGATTGGCTTCGACGCAAAGGGTAGCGCTGGACTCTGAGCTGCGCGCTTCGGTGTAGGGCTCAGAGTTCTGGCGCTACGCGCCTGAACAAGCGATTGTTTCCGATGGCCATTCGGGAGAGACGCTCACATGACGCCACCTATGTCCCGGCTCAGCAAGAACAGACGCACTCGGCAAAAAGAACGGAATCGAAACGGAGGTCCAAGGATGATTTCTTCGGTCGAAACACCTTTGCTCGAGCTCCAGACACAGCTGTGGAGGGCGCGAGCCCAGGCGAAGCAGAAATGGCTGGAACAAAGCCTCGCGCAGCCGACCAAGACGTCTGAAGACGCGGCGTGGCGGATGATTTGGATCAAGCGGGCGCTCAACATGGTGAAGCGCGCGCAGGCTGAGATCAAGAATCACGCAGCATTGATGGACGCCTATACGGAGCACCTGAGCGTGCTCGAAATGACGTTGATGGCTGCAGCGGAACAGAAACGCGAGTACTGAAAAGCAGCACACCTGAGCGTCGAGACTGGCATGGCGACCGGTGCGCGACCTGGGGCGAACGATCGGCGTTCGCCATCGGCGGTGAGGCTCATGCCCAGCCTGCCGCTCGACACGCTCTAGGCCGCATTCCCGCCGGTCGCCTTTCGCGCCTGGTAGCGCTCGATCGCTGCGCGCGCGTTGAACAGCATGCGCTCGCGACCAAGCCGCTTGTCGAGGCCGGTGTTTCGTACCGTCGCAAGCACGCCGGGATTCAACCCGGCCAGCCACACCTCGACGCCGCCCTCGGTCATGCGCCGCTCGCCTTCGATCAGCATCTGCAGGGCCGAGGTACTCGATGTCGGATACGCGGCTCATGTCCAGCAACAACACCCGCGGCTGGTACTTCGCGACCAGGGTCTGGATCTGCCGCCCCACTTCCTGCGCATTGACGAAGAACAGCCGCCCTTCCGGGCGCAGGATCAGCAAGCCTTCGAAGGTCTCGTCGTCGCCGTGTTCGGGCGACAGCGGTCGCAGCACGTCCTCGCCACGCTTGCGGCCGATGACGTACACGCGCGGGTACGCGGACTGGCTGGCCAGGCCAATCATCGACACGATGATCGCCACCACGATGCCCTTGAGGGTGCCCAGCAGCAGGACGCCGATGCAGGCGACCAGGGCCCAGCGGAATTCCATCGTGCGCACGCTGCGGATGGCACGGAACTCGGACGGCTTGATCAACCCGACCGAGTAGACGATGACCACCGCGGCCAGCGTCGCATTGGGCATCAGGCCAAGGATCGGCGCCAGGAACAGCATGGTGGCGAGCGCGGCGCCCGCGGTCACCAGCGAGGCCAGCTGCGATTGCCCGCCGGCGGCCCGCACGACCGCCGTCTGCGAAGTTCCGCCGCCGGCCGGCATGATGCCGAACAAGGCGCCGCCAAGGTTCGCCGCGCCGGTGGCGAGCAATTCCCGGTTCGCGTTGACCGGAGGATCCTCGGCGCGCGCGAAGGCGCGCCCGGCCGCGATCGACTCGGTGAAGCTCATCAAGGCGATTCCGAGCGCACCCGGCAGCAGCCGTTCGACCAGCGCAGGATCAGGCAGGGTCAGCGACGGGAAGCCCTGTGGGATTAGGCCGACGATCGAGACGCCCATCTTCTCCAGCCCGAGGAACCAAGCCGCGGCGATGCCGCCCGCCACCGCGACCAGCGGGGCCGGCGAGCGCGGCCACAGCCGTTCCATCGCGATCAGCACCGCGAAGGTCGCCAGGGCGACCATCAGCGTGATCGGCGAGGTTTCGGGCATGTGGTTGACGACGCTGACTGCATCGAAGAAGAAGCCATGCTTGGTGATGTGAATGCCCAGCAGCTTGGGCACCTGGTCGAGCACGATCACCAACCCGATGCCGGCCTTGAAGCCGGTAAGCACCGGCGTCGATATGAAGTTGGCGACGAAACCGAGCTTCAACAGCCGCGCCGCGACCAGCGCGGCGCCGACCAACAAGGTCAGCGTCGCCGTCGCCGTCACGAGGCGCGTCGGATCGCCGTCTGGTACGGCCTGTTCCAGCTGGGTGCCGGCGAGTATCGCCATGGTCGTGGTCGAGCTGACGCTGAGCACGCGCGACGTGCCGAGCAGCGCGTAGATCGCCATCGGGATGAAAGCGGTATACAAGCCGACCGCAACCGGCAGTCCGGCCACCGACGCGTAAGCCATCGCCTTGGGAAGGACGACCGCGGCGGCGGTCAGCCCGGCCACCAGGTCGAAGCGGAAGGTCGACGCCTTCGGCGCGCTCGCCTGGGCAGGAATCGGAGTTGGGGACATCGCGTTGCTCCTAGTGGCCCGGCAGCGCTAAATCAGGACCCGGACCCGGCCATTCGCAAGGTCGACACCGCGCCCACGAGTTTCATTTCGCCCGCCGCGGCGATGGGCACGAGGATAGTAGCAGCGAGTCTGACGGCAGGTGGGTCTGCGAATGCTCGCAGAGCGGCTTCACGCACTCGCCGATGCATCTCCGTCGCGGCTGAGCGGGTCAGAGACCTGCGAAATGACTCGGTCACGCGAACATCAGTACCGACGTCGCGTAACCTGAAGACCGGCCGCTCGGCACTTCAGCAGTACCCTGAAGCGGTTCGAAGTGCACCGCGCCCCGCGTTGCACAGCCGTTGACAAACTCCGTCAGAGACCCTCCCAGAACACTCTGAGAGTCCCGAAAGCGCCCGTAAGTCGTTGAACTGATTGCTGGTGCGGAAGAAAGGACTCGAACCTTCACGCCCTTGCGGGCACAAGCTCCTGAGGCTTGCGCGTCTGCCAATTCCGCCACTTCCGCACTGAAGCGCATGTCGCCCGTTGGGGCGAGGCAGGAATCATCGATTATAGGCGACGGGGCGACACCCGTCTAGACATCGACGTGTTTCGTCGTTTGCGACGAACGCTTCAGTGCTCGCACTTCTACTCAGCGGTCGTCGTCGTCGTTGGCGTCCACGACGGCGGATCGCTCGCCGGGAACGACTGATCGATCGCCTCGTCCACCTGGGGTTCGTACGCCGGAAGCGCGCGCCGATGACGCATCGCCGAGAGCTTGCCTTCCCGCGGCGCGTAGATCAGACCGGCCATTGCACCGATCGCTGACCCTATCAGTAGCCCGGAGAGGAAGTGTACCTGGTACCGACGCGGCTCATGATTGGACTCCCGCCGTCAGTTGTGCAAGCGCTCTGCCATTACAAGGGTTCCAGGGTTCCAAGGTTCCAGGGTTCCAAGGTTCAGGTTCCAAGGTTCCAGAGTTCCAGCGTTGCAGCGCTCTGAGTCTCAATAGGAACTTTGGAACCTTGGAACCTTTGAACTCTGGAACCCTGGAACCTTGGAACCCTGGAACTCTCGTGGCTCTCACGATTGGCGCGTGTCTTGCCTTCAGAACGAGCCGTGGAGCATCGGCTACCGAACGGTCGGACCCGAGTCGGCATCGCGGCTGCGACGATGGTCGCCGTGATCGGGTCGTGGACGCCGCATGCGGAGGAACCGACGTCGGACGACCAACTCATCCAGCGAATTGTCGCCGAGACCACACGTTCGGATGTCACGCTCAAAGCGTTCAGGGAACTCCGTGCCGGAACACTGAACGGCAAACATCAAGGCTGGATGGACGTCGAAACGACGGTCGATCCGACGGGCGAATTCCAATGGAAAGTGATCGGCGAGGGCGGATCGGAACGGACGCGCAATTAGGGTGCTCCGCGAAATGATGAAAGCCGAATCCGAGGCAGCCCATCGCAGCCCGGCACGCCGCCGCGCTGACGCCCGCGAATTACACGTTCCATCGTCGTCCACGGTCCGGAGCGGGGCAAGTCGAGATTGGACTCGAGCCGCGGCGTCAGGATCCGCGACTGATTGTCGGCACGCTGACGGTCACCGAGCATGGCGCTCCCGTCCGCCTGGAGGGTCGACTCGCGAAATCGCCATCCTTTTGGGTGAAATCGGTCGCCATCGTCAAGCGGTACGAACTAATCCAGGGAGTTTCGCTGCCGACGGCCATTGAATCGATCGCGGACGTCAAGCTCGTTGGGCCAGTCGAGCTTCTCGATGCGATATCGCTATCACGAGGTGAATGGTCAGTCCGTCCCATCACCGCGGCGATCAACGCATGAGCATTCGTTTAATCCTTCCCGCGAGATTCTCGCGCTGTTTCAGCGCAAACGCTCCGCAAAACTGAGACGGATCACAACTTCTCAGTTTGACGTGCGCTCGCAACTCTGCCGCGCTTGTTCCTATTTTCACAAAGGCAGACTTTCATCCTCGTTGTCGCCGAACATATGCGCGACACTTCTGAAATGACAGAAAAGTAAGACGCTTCCGGCGCCGACTCATCCTCATCGGCAAGCGCGCAATCGTCTACCCAGCAGTCGGTAACGGGTTCCCCAACTTGGGATAGCCGAGCTAACCAAAGCCTGCTCATCGACGGTCCGGACCTTGCAGCCCCCTACGCGAGAGTGAGAAGACTGACATGACTACGATTTCCATCAGAGTGCCAGGGCAACGGACGTCGACATCATCCGACCTGGTCGTTCGTACACTTTCGTTATGGGGTCAGCTGACGAGCTGGCTTCGTAGTACGTGGTGTGTCATTAACGGCGGGCACTATAAGGTTCTCCATGCGGAACCCGATCGGATGGCGCTGAAATGCGTAGCCTGCGGCCATCGAACTCCCGGGTGGGAGGTCGGATCACCTCGGTTGACCCGGACGCTTCCTGCGAATCCGGAGAGACTGCGGATGCGACGCCCTGCCGCGTAAAGCAAGACTCCTAACCAGAGGATGTGAAGGGCGACTTTTCTGTCGCCCCTCACTTCATTCGGCTCCCCTCGGTTCGGCTCCCTTCAATCCGCGACTTTCCAACCTCTCGAATCGGGCGGTTCATTGCACCACGCGATATCGCCGCAGGACTTCCGTGAGTCGATCGATCGGGACCGCGTCCGCACTTCCGAATCGGCTGGTGACCGACGTCGCGCGTACAATCGAGTTGTAAACGGCCTCTTCAGTGGCCTCCAGCGCCGCCTCGAAGAGCGCGGAGACGCCATCGGTTGGCAACAGGGTTCGGGTTTGCGGCGTGGCTTCATTGAAGCGCACGCGGACACCGGCCGCGGTGGAGAATGCGATCGCGAAATCGCCGCTGCCGTTGCTGTAGGAGGAGCCTGTCCTGGCGAGACCATAGATTGCGCGTGCGGCCAGGCGCTTGAGATCGCGCGCGTCGAGCGGCGCATCGGTCGCAACGATGATCATGCAGGATCCGTCGTGATCTGCCGGGCTGAAGCCCGGCCCCTCAATGAAATCCCTCAGGAGGGCCCCGGCTTTCGCCGGGGGTGGCTTCAGCTCTTTCCACACAGGCGCGCCACCCATCGTCAGAAAGCCGCCGTAGTTGCTCTGGACGAGAACACCCAGCGTGTAGCCGCCCTCGCGAGCGTCGAGCCGGCGCGACGAGGTGCCGATGCCCCCTTTCCACGCGAACGCCCGTGTGCCCGTACCGGCGCCCACGCTGCCCTCCTCGACCGCTCCCTCGCGGGCGGCCTCAATCGCAGACTTGCACGTGCTCGGGGCGAACGTGCAGCCCGCGAATGTCGTTGAGGCCGCCATCGTTGGTTTCGCCGACCAGCGCATTCACCGATCGCACCTGCGCGTTGCCCGCTTGCGATAGCGTCCACTGGACGACGCCTTCGATGGCGGCTCCGACGGCGAGCGTGTTGGTCAGCACGATTGGGGTCTCGATCGTCCCGAGCTCGTCAACTTGCGTGGAGCCTGCGAGCTTGCCGAAGGCGTTGCCGACGAAGACCGCGCCGGGCACCTTTTCTTGAAACACGTTGCCGGCGTGTGGAACGACGACCGTCACCCCGGTTCGCACATCGTCTCCCCGATTGAGCGTGGAGTGTCCAACGCGAACACCAGGCACGTCGGTGATCGCGTTGAGCGGGCCCGGGGCGAGCACTCCGGGCGCGAGACCGAGATCGCGGGCGCGTGGGCGCGCGGGTTGTGCCATCAGCGCAGGTACAGCTGAGAGCGAGCATGACCACAATCGCAAATCGTACGAACATGCCGAGCATGATACGATCGCGCGCTCGATGCGACAGATCTCGCTGGCAGCGATCAAGGATGCGGCGACAGCCGTGTACGAGGCCGCGATTCGGACGCCACTCATCCGGCTCGAGCTGCCTTCTCCCACCAGTCAATCGCCGGAGGTTTATCTCAAGCTGGAGGCGCTGCAACCGATCGGGTCGTTCAAGATTCGCGGTGCATGGAATGCCGTACGTTCGCTCCCGGCCCAAACCCTTAAGGAGGGCGTCTGGACGGTCAGCGCGGGCAACGCGGCTCAAGGGGTTGCGCTGGCGGCACAACGCGCGGGGGCGCCGTGCTCCGTCATGGTGATCGAGACGGCGCCGGAGACCAAGTTGCGGTCGATCGAACGCCTGGGCGCGCACATTGTCCCGGCCAGTTACGACGAATGCTGGAAGACGGTCGAGCAACATCGTTCCGATCGAATGCACGGACATTTCGTGCATCCGTTCGACGATGACCGCTTCATCGCCGGCAATGGGACGGCGGGTCTGGAGGTTCTCGAGGATTTGCCGGATGTCGACACGATCGTCGCCCCCATCGGCGGCGGGGGCTTGATTGCCGGTATCGCGGCCGCAGCGCGCGCGATGAAGCCCGAGATCAAGATCTTCGCAGCCGAACCCGAGACGGCGGCGCCACTAGCGCGGTCGCTGGCGCGCGGCGAACCAGGGCCGTTCGAAGGCTGGACGGCCTCGTTTGTGGACGGAGCGGGGGGGAAATCGGTCCTGCCCACCATGTGGCCGTTGTTGCAGCCCATGGTCGATGGTTCCATTGTCGTCTCGCTGGACGAGGTCAAGGCAGCGATGAAGCGGACCGCCGAGCGCGTGCACGTCGTTGCCGAAGGGGCTGCCGGCTGCGCCGTCGCGGCCGCATTGAGTGGTCGCGTGCCTGGGCGCAAGATTGTCGCCATCGTCTCAGGCGGCAACATCGACCTGACGAAGTTTGCTGCTCTGGTAACCTAGTTCACCAATGGAACGTTTCGCACAGGCCGCTCCGCTTCCTAGCCGTATTCATCGCCTTCACGAACTGTCCCTCGACGTGTGGTGGAGTTGGACTCCGGCCGCACGTCAGGTTTTTCGACGCCTCGACTATCCCTTGTGGCGGCAATCGGCGCACAACCCAGTTCGAATGCTCTTGAGCATCGACGAGTCGCGGCTGCAGGCTGCAGCGCAGGATGACGAATTCCTGGCGCTCTATGATGCCGCCGTTGCGAGCCTCGACCAGGTGCGGACGTCCAAGGGGACGTGGTGGGCCGAACACGGTCCGGCGCTCAATGGCAAAGTCATCGCGTACTTCTCGGCGGAGTTCGCACTGCACCAGTCGTTGCCCATTTATGCCGGCGGCCTGGGCGTGCTCGCCGGGGACCACTGCAAGGAGGCCAGCGACCTGGGCGTGCCGTTGATCGGCGTTGGGTTCATGTACCCGCAGGGCTACTTCCACCAGCGCATTTCGAACGAAGGCTGGCAGCAGGAGAACTACGAACGACTCAAATGGACCGACGCGCCAATCGACACGGCGATTACGCGGGATGGGAAGCCAGCGCTCACCGCCGTGCCGCTTGGCGACCGCACGGTCCTGGCGGCGGTCTGGCGCGTTCGCGTGGGCCGTGTGCGGCTGTTCCTGATCGACACCGACCTCGAGGAGAACGCGCCGTGGGATCGGGAACTGTCGGCCCGCCTGTACGGCGGCGATCGCGAGACGCGAATCCAGCAGGAGATCATCCTCGGCATCGGCGGCGTTCGTCGTGCTACGCGCGCTCGGCATCGAGCCCGCGGTGTGGCATCTGAACGAGGGACACGCCGCGTTTGTCGCACTGCAGCGCATCCGTGAACTGGTGGAGCGCGGATCGTCGTTCGACACGGCCCTCGATGATGTGCGACGTACTACGGTCTTCACGACCCACACTCCCGTACCGGCCGGGCACGACGTTTTTCCTTTTCAGCTCGTCGAAAAGCATCTCGCGAGCTGCTGGGGAGAGATTGGCCAATATCGTCAGCGTTTTCTCGCGCTCGGCGAGTACGACAACGGCAATGGCCCACAGTTCAACATGACGGCGCTGGCCATGCGCACGGCCGCTCATGTCAACGGGGTCAGTGCCCTCCACGGGGAAGTGACGCGCTCGATGTGGCGTCCCATCTGGCCCGAACTGCCGCCAGATCGCATACCAGTTCGAATCCATCACCAACGGCGTGCACGTCCCGACCTGGATTGCAGGCTCGATGCTCGAGCTTTTCAATCGCCATCTCGGCCCCGGTTGGCTGAACGGCACGACGATCCGACATTCTGGGACCAGCTGGACGCGATTCCTGACGAGGAAATCTGGGCCGCGAGGCAAACGCTCCGGAGCTGAGCTGTTCACGTTCATTCGCGAACGCCTCGCGGCAACGCTGGGCGGCAGAACGCGTCAATCCGGCTGCAAATCGTGAGAGGCGGTGCGATGCTCGACCCGGATGCCCTGACCATCGGATTCGCGCGCCGCTTCACGGCCTACAAGCGCCCGGAACTCATCTTCCGCGACCCCGCGCGTCTGGCGCGAATTCTGACCGCGCGCGAATCAGTCCCGTGCAGATTGTGTTCGCGGGCAAAGCGCATCCCGCCGACGACCCCGCCAAGCATCACTTGCAGCAGGTGTTTCGGCGCACGCTCGATCCGATGTACGCCGGTCGCGTCGCATTCATCGACGACTACGATCTGCACGTCGCGCACTGCCTGGTCGGCGGCTGCGATGTGTGGCTCAACAATCCGCGCAAGCCGCTCGAAGCCAGCGGCACCAGCGGCATGAAGGCGTCACTGAACGGCGTGCCGCATCTGAGCGTCGGTGATGGCTGGTGGGCCGAAGGGTTCAATGGCAGCAATGGCTGGCTGATTGAAAACCAGAGCAACCCTGACGATCACGCGGCAACCGATGCCGCCGATGCGGATGCGCTCTATCGGCTGCTCGAAGATCACGTGGTGCCGTCGTTTTACGATCGCGATCAGCGCCACGTGCCGCGAGCGGTGGATTCGGATCGTCCGCAACGCGATCAAATCCAACCTGCCACGATTTTCGGCCCGCCGGATGCTGAAGCAGTACATCACTCGAGATGTACGCGCCGGCGGCGTCGACCGAGCTCAGCGCACGATAGTCGCAACGCTTGCGCGCGCTTCCTGATACCAGCTGCTTCCAGGCCGCCAGGATCTCTTCGGTGGCGCCGTTCCGCTGCTCCGTCTCGAACCGTGCGCGTTCGGCTTCATCCAGCAGCCGCAGCAACGCTGGTTCGTCCGCGCTGTCGGCGCTTGCCAGGAACGTCGCCGACGTCGCAACAGATCGCGGCGACGTGGACCCATGGTGACCGGACTCGTCTTGTCGATGGTGTCCTGGTTGGTGTGGTAATAGCGATCGGTAAAGTGCCAGTTGAACAGCGCCGGAACTCCGGCGGCCGTGAAGACAGTGTGATCGCTGCCCCCTTCATACGGATTGGTGCGCACCACCCACCCGGTTTCGCGGGCGCGCCGAAGCGCGACGGCGAGATGAAAGTCGTTGAGCAAGTGCCCACGCACGAGGCGTCGATCCACCTTGAACCCGCTCCCCACTCCGAGTGCGGATCCGAAGGGCGCGGCCAGATCGCTGAGGGATCTGGCGACTTCTCGATGAGGAAAGTGCCACCGGTCTTGGACGTATCCTGACCCGTCATGTCGAGCGACATCATCGCGACAACCCGACTTGCGCGTGCCGCGTCTTCCTTGATCCACCGCTCGCTGCCACGCATCTCGTCCAGCCACATGAAGGTCAAGGTTCGCCGGGGCGGTGGCAGAGGCCCTTGGCGATGGCATCGTTGATGGCCAGAGCCGCGGCGAGCAACGTGCCGGCGCCGCTCGCATTGTCGTTGGCGCCAGGCTCCTGGACGTGCGCGACCAGCACAACTCGCTCACCACTTCGCTGCCGTCCCGGGATCTCGGCCACCAGTGTCCGGTTCTGTCCACGGTGGAAAGTGGTCGCGATTTCCACATGCAGTCGCACGGGCCCGGCGGCCAGCGCGTCGCGTAGTCTCACCGCGGCACGCGGCGTCGCCTTGAAGCCGAATGAACGGCTGGTCTCGTCGTAGGGATCGCGCCCCATTGAAGAACGTCCGGCGTCACATCGGGCCGCGTATACTGGGCGAGGTCGGTAGAGATCACGCCCAGGGCGCCGCGTTCGCGAACCGCGCGGGTCCAGAGCCCGCCGACCGCGGCATTTCCCAGGACGACGGCGCCCTTGACGTCCTTACCCTCGAAGTCCGACGCCGCGCCGGCCCCAACATCGACCAGAGGGACCACAACACCGCCAGGCGCGGTCGAGAACGAGTTGATGCACAGCGCCACGCGATCCTGTTCGCGCGACAGCACGACCTGGCGCCTGTCGCCCTCGATCGACAGCGTGGCTCGCGACTGCTCCCAGCCCTGGCCACTGTTTTCATAACGAGTCGATTCGCAACGTCCCAACCGCACCGTCGCACCTGTCGCACCCGTCGCACCCGTCGCACCTGTCCTTGCCCATCCTCCCTTTACCAACCGGTCGGCCAGGAAGTCGATGGAACGGTCGTAGTCCGGGTTGCCGGCGAGGCGCCACAAGGGGCCAATGAACGTGACGGCATCCACAGCCGCACGCGTGTCGATCCTCGGTGCCATCAGCTGATAGATCACTTCTGCTCGTGGCGGCAGCACTCGATCAAGCGGCGGAAGGTGCAGTTGCGCATCCTGGGCCAGCACGGCGAGCGCTCGCAGCCACGCTCAACGAAATTGCTGGTCTCGTCATGGGATGCCCGCGGCGGAGTTTAGTACAATCGCCCACGTATGTCTCGGAAGTCCATTGCGAAAAAACCCGGCTGCGCGTTGTGCGGCGCCAAGGAGGTCTCCGAACCGCGCGGCGAGGAACGGTATTGTCGCGATTGCTGGGACAAGAAGATTGCGGTCGAAGAGATCGTCGCCCGCGAATTCGCGCTCAAGCGCTACATCCGGGCTCACAGCGCAGAGAAGTATCTGATCTATCACTCCACGCAGAAGCGACCGTGCGGCCAACTGATCGTGGTAGACGATGGCTACGACCTGTTTCTGACCATGATGATCTACCCGAACTTCTCGTGGGACGAGCCAGCCTATCACCTCGAGGGCGACCCGGAAGGGCGGACCTTCGCCGAGCTCCTGGTTGACGTCGTCGCCACCGAAGTCATCGAGCCGTGGGGCGGCGGCAAGTGGCACCTCGAGGTTTTTCGCGCGACCGCGGCCGAACCCGAGGACTGGAACGGCGAGATGTAACGAGCTTGGCCGACCGACCGACTCGCGACCGACTCAAAACCCGCCTGCTATAATCCCGCGATCGGAGGGTTCTTGCCCATGAAGCGCTTTGGTTCGGTGGTGTTCGCGATGACAGTCGGTGCAGGCCTGTTGGCCGGACCGCTTTTCGGTGAGCAGGAAGCCCCACGCAAGCTGGTCGCGCCAGTGCGAGGTGAAGCGCCAATCGAGCTGACCGCGCCGGACACGCGGGTTGTTGGCACCAACGTGGTGACCACGATGCGTCTCAAGAACGTGGCCTCCGGACCGATCGCCGGGCTACGAATCGAGGAAAACTGGTTCGACCGAAGCCGCAACCCTGTGCCCGGCGACGTGTACCGCCACCCGCGACCCTGGCCTGTCGGTGAAGTGATCGAAGTCAAGCTGACGACCCCGCGCAAGGCTGGGAATGGGCGATAACCGCTACAACTTCAGTCACGCCAACGGCACGATCAAGACGACGGTCGTCAAGAAGCTCGATTTGCCCAAGCCGGTGAAGTAGAGGAAAAAGGGGTGCCTTATGTGCCGGGTGCCTCTGGTGCCTGGGTGCGAGTGCCAAAAGGTACTGGGTGCTCCAGTGCCTAAGTGCTACGGCGGCGCCTCGAGGCGGCACCTCAAAGAGCACCATGGCACCCTAAGCACCTTGGCACCAGCACCTAGGCACCCGGCGTTGGCACCGAGGCTTACGTCGCCGCCACGATGCGAGTCGGCCAGATCCGCCACGAGCGGCACCCGCCAGGTCTCGCCCTTGAACGTCCGGAGCATCAGAACCAACCAGATCCCGACCGCGCCGATCCACACCAGGTACACGAGCAGGCGCGCCACTTGGAAGGCGCTCGCTGAGACGACGAGCATCGCGACGCTCATGGCTGACAGCAGGCCGATGACCACCGACAGCCCACCGAACAGGACGAGCGACTGCGCGGCGTGGAACCTGACGCCACGATGTTCCTGTTCGATGACGAGAAAGACGAGTGCCGACAGCCACCAGGCGATGTAGCAGAGGAGCGCTGACAATCGTGCCTCGACGCCGGTGGTCGTCGGACCCTCAAGGCCGCCAGCCTCTGGTTCGGACACTAGCGAAGCTCCGCTTCGAACCGCAGAGACCAGCCCCATCGTCCAAGGTCGACTGAGAGATTCGTCTGAATCTTGACTGGCATGGCTTCGGCGGATGTCTAGCGCTCCAGCTTCTCGAAGCGGACGGCGCCGTCCGTTTGTGGCACGGTCACGAGATGTGCCGGCGACGTCATGACCGTTGCCGCCGACATCCCCGGCGCCGGTCGTGTCTCCACCCATTGCACGACGAGGTCCTTGCCTGACGATTGAACGTTCGTGATCTGAACGTTGAACCCACCCGACGGGCGAGAGCCGAGGAACACCGCCAGAACCATCTGCTTGCCAAAGTCGACGGCCGGCAGCGGCTGGCTCGGAGCATGCCTTCTCCACAGCGTCTCGAACTCACCCGCTGTGCGAGCCACGCTCTGCTGGGGCGTGTCGATGCCACTCATGTGGTTGCTGTTGATGGTCGTCATTGCAACGGTCCCGATCGCGGGCGCCGGCGGCGGCGGAGCGGCCGGTGTCGGCGGCCGGTGGAGCGGCTGGTGTCGGCGCCCGCCGGCGACGGCTGATTTGAGGCTCCAGCCGGAGCGGGAATCACGTTGACGATTGTTTCGCGGGACGCGGTCTGGCGATCGCCAACCCTTGATTCGGCTTCGAGGCGGACACATAGAGACCTGGAGCAACGTCCTGAGCGGTATTCTCCCGCTGAAGCCGTAGCCGCCGCCCTTGCCACCCAGCTCCGAACTGTCGCGCTCCTCACGAGCCTGAAAACCGACTGTCCACCCTCCGCATTCATCGTCAGACGAATTTCTACTTTGTGGGCGGGGCCCGCTCCGGAGTCGTACACTTCGGCAAACATCGCAATCTCGTCGTTCTGGGCGAAATCGCGGAAGGTCGTCATCGGCGCCGGCAACATCTTCAGCAACGGATCGACCTTTGGTCGCGCCGTCATGCGTGAGGCTGCTCGCCATGGACGTCAGTGCGATGCCGCTGATCGCCAGCGTATCCTTGACGTAATCCGGAACCTCGAGGTCGTACGTGACGAGCCCCGACCGTCTTGAGTTGGCCTCTCGAACGGCGACTCGAACCTGATAGCGCCCGACGGGCAGTTCCAGCGAGGAGATGACACGGAAGCCGGCGGCGCGAATCCGCGCCACGGAGTCTGGCTTCAGCGTGAGGTTCACCGTGTTGCGCTCGCCCGGGAACGACTTCCCTTTCGAATCGATCGCGAGCACGGCCACCTCGAGGTCGTTTCGGAATGCGCCTTCCTTTTCGATCAAGCGGCAAGTCGCGTCCGCCGATCATCGTGGAAATGACAACGGAACCCTTGTTGTCCGGTCCTTTGAACACACTGGCGGTGGTCGCAAGCGGCAGGCCCGCGACTGGCACAGGACTGCTCATGGCCTCGCGCAGTTCCGCCGAGGCATCGTTGGGACCGGCCGAGGGTCGTTTCCGGCGCACGGCCACGCGGCGCGTAATAGCCCTTGCGCGCGCGCACGGTCAGCCCAGGCTTGTTGACGCGAACTTCGAGCTTCCGGAAGCGGCCATCCCGTCGCGTGTTGCCGGCGTAGTATCCCAGCACGTAGTACGAACTGTTTTCCTCGACCAGCCGGTTCATCGCGCCGGTGATGTCGTTGTTGTTGACCGTCGCGAAGCCGCCCGTCTCGTCGGACACGACCCGGAGCATGTCCTGCCCAAGTCGGACCTCGTTTTGGAGAGCGCTGCTGTTCAAACCCAGCGTCTGGATCTTCAGGAAACGACTGAATTTCGATCGCGTCATCGGCCCCGGCACCAAGGCCTCGGACATCGATGCCATAGATGGCGACGTTCGCCCGCGTTGCCGCGGCGATGAGGTCTCGCTGCGCGTCGAGCAGCGTGGTGCTGTCGCGCAGGAACGGGTCATTGACGTCGTAGTCGATGCCTTCGCTGAAATAGACCAGCGCCTTCTTCCGGCCCCGAACGCCGGCCATGATGTCGGCAAAGTTCTTCATCGACTTCCAGCGTGTTCCGGGCTTTGAATCCGCGCTCGGCGTTGTCTGGATCGTCGATGGTGTCGCCAGACTGGCGCAGCCCGCGCGTCCTGCGCCTCTTCGTCGATCCGATTCATCGTCGACGACCGCAGCTTCTCGCCCATGAACTTGTCGACCGCGTTCAGCAACAGGCGCTTGTTCGTCGTGAACTCCTGGGCCGCCTGTGTCTTGCCGCTCGTGTGGACCAACTGCCGCCACATCATTGGCGCCCATGTTGCGCTCGATGAACTGCCGGGCGGCCATCCGACTCGCTGCGAGCGCAGCGCCGCGTGTGCACATCGTCGAGGACGATCAGATACACGCGTCCGTTGTAGCCCGAGACGTTGTTCTGCACGTCGGGCTCGATGGGCTTGTCCGCAAAGAGCGGCCGTGGCGCGCGCTCGACCGGCAGGTTCACGAGCGAGAACACGGTGACTTGCTGCGGCTTGCCGTCCTCGAAGACCTGGAAGTCGGCTTGCGTCAGTCCGGTGACGAACTTGCCTTGCGCGTCGACCACTCGGGCGTCGACCTCGACATAGTTCACTTCGGCGCGGAAGGTGACGCCCGGCTGCTCAGGCGGTGGCGATGCCGGTTGGGGGGTTGTCCCGCGACTGCGACCGCTCCGGTCAGGAGCAACGCGACGACGAGTCCGAAAGACATTGAGTTTCATAGGGTTACAGACGTTCAGGTGGCGCTGCTCCACCTCAGATTATAAGACGGCCAGTCGCGCGGGCAGTTCGGGTCGTAGAGCCGCCGGAGAGCGGGCGGGAAATCGCGACGGCGCGGGTTTTGCGAATCCTTAACACTGCGTGAAAACTTTGATCTCCCTCTCGGCGTCGAAACCACTAGATGCACGCCGCCGGCGGTGGCCGGTCCTGCCATCTCGCTATACTGAATTATCTATGGCCGTAGACGTGGGCGCCGTCCAGGAGGCGCTTCGAGCGCAAGGGCTGGATGGCTGGCTCTGGTATGACTTTCAGGGCACCAATCCCATCGCGCAACGGTTGGCGGGTCTCGCCGGCGACGGGCATCTGGCCTCGCGCCGATGGTTTTACTTCATCCCTGCGGCGGGAGAACCGCGCGGCCTGGTCCATGCCATCGAGCGACACAACCTCGATCGGTTGCCGGGGCCGAAGACGCCATATGCGGGGAGAGTGCAGCTCGAGTCGGGGTTGAAAACGTTGCTGTCGGGGACGCATCGGATTGCGATGGAGTACTCCCCGCAAGGCGCGATTCCCTACGTCTCGCGCGTGGATGCGGGTACCATCGAGTTGGTCCGCGCTCAAGGCGTCGAGGTCGTGTCGTCCGGCGACTTGATCCAGCAGTTCGAGGCGCATTGGACCGAGGCTGCGATCGCGTCGCATTACCGTGCAGCGGAAATACTGTATCGGGTCAAGGACCGCGCATTCGCGTGCGGTGGCCCAGCGCGTGCGCGACGGCGTGCCGACGACTGAGTTCGACGTACAGCGCCTGATGAACGAGTGGTTTGCCGAGGCGGGGCTGATGACGGACTCAGGACCAAATGTTTCGGCCCAGGAGAACGCGGGCAATCCGCATTACCTGCCAAATGCGGAAGTAAACCGCGCCATCGGGCCGGACGAGCTCGTGCTGCTGGATTTGTGGGGCAAGCTCGATATACCGGGTGCGGTGTTTGCCGATATCACATGGGTCGGGTTACACGGGCCGGCACGCGCCGGAGGAAATGGCCAAGGCGTTTGCGGTGATTCGCGACGCCCGCGACGCGGCCGTCAGCGTCGTTGAACAGGCCGCCGGACAGCCGGTCGAGACGTTCGCGGCTTCGAGCTGGATCGCGCGGCGCGGGCAGTCATCGACGCGGCCGGCTATGGCCGCTACATCCTCCATCGCACTGGACATAGTTTGGGGGAGACCGTCCACGGCAACGGCGCTCATCTGGACGACTACGAAACGCACGATGAGCGCCAGCTCTTGCCCGGCAGCGGATTCACGATTGAGCCGGGTCTGTATTTCGATCACTTTGGCGTACGGACGGAGATCAACGTCGTCTGGGGACGTTCGGGACCGGAAGTGACCGGTAGACGCCAGCACGACATCGTTTCGTTGGTATAGAGAGTCGGCGTGGCTGACGCAGGTCGAGTCGAGGACGTCGGAGTAAAGGAGGAAAGATGATGTCAAGTCGTAAAACGACGGTGTTCTACGGATTACTGATTGGGGTCGCGTCGTTGGCCGTTGGTATGGTGCTCGCCTCTCGTCTCGACCTGTCACCGGTCTCGATGGCGCAACCAACGGTCGACCGCTCCGGCGGCCAATAGCGCGCCGATTGGCCGGGCCGCTCGACGCCAGCACGTTCCGCAACATCGCGAAGGCCGTGAGCCCGTCGGTGGTGAACATCCGCACCGAATCGCGTCAGCGCAGTCAAGAGCTCACCGAGTTCTTCGGCGGTGGTGGCGACGAACTGCTCGAGCGCTTCTTCGGCGGACAGGGACGCGGGCAAGGTCAGGCCAGGGTCGAGGCCACCACGCGAGCAGGTCGCGGTGGCCGCCGGCACCGGCTTCATCATCAGCAAAGACGGATTCATCCTCACCAATAATCACGTCGTCGAGGGTGCGACGAAGATCGAAGTCAACTTCCTCGGCGACGATGAGGACGTCAGCTATCAGGCGCGGATCGTCGGTCGCGATCCGCTGACCGACAGCGCGCTCATCGAGCTCACCGAAAAGCCCAGCCGCGCGACCTGGCCGAAGTCAAGTTCGGCGACTCGGCCAGCATGGCTCCCGGGTGACTGGGTGATGGCGATCGGCAATCCGTTCAGCCTGGCGCATACGGTCAGCGTCGGCGTGGTGAGCGCAGCACGGCCCGGAGGGTTGCCGGTCGCCGACGGGCGATTCGCTGACGTCATTCAGACCGACGCGGCGATCAACCCAGGGAACTCGGGCGGACCGCTTCTCAACATTCGCGGCGAGGTCATTGGCATCAACACGGCGATCTTCGCTGACTCGCGCGCGCAAGGAAACCTGGGCATTGGCTTCGCCATTCCCATCAATGTCGTGCGCGACCTGCTGCCGCAACTGCGCGGCGGCAAGATCACTCGCGGCGTGATCGGCGTCAGCGTGGTGGATGTGCCGGCGAGTGCCCTGGACGAGTTCGGCCTCAAGGAGCGCCGCGGCGCCGTGGTCGGCAGCGTGACTCAGGGCGGGCCGGCGGACAAGGCGGGCCTCGAACCCGGCGACGTCATCCTGGAATTCAATGGGAAGCCAGTTCAGCGGCGCGATCAGCTGGTTTCGATGGTGGTCGGCAACGAAGCCGGGCACTGCGGTTCCAATCAAGGTGCTGCGTGACAAGCAGGAGCGACCGCTGACGGTCACCGTGGACGAGCTGAATCTCGAGACCGAAGCGAGCCGCCTCGCGCGTCGAGGCGAGCAGCGATCCAGACGTCGCCGAGCTCAGTGGATTCGGCCTCACGCTTGGCGTGCTGAACACGGACATGGCCCGTCGGCTGCGCGTGCCGGCGGACACCGAGGGCGTGTTCGTCACCGATGTCGAAGTCGGCAGTGCTGCACAGCGTGCCGGCCTTGTCCGCGGCGACGTCATCCTGCAGGTCAATCGACGGCCGGTCGACCACGCCTCAGGACGCCGGCCGCATGCTGGATCAAGTGCCGAGCGGCGGGACGGCCTTCCTGCTCGTGCTCCGCAACGGTCAGCAGAACTTCGTCACCATCCGGAAGGACTGACGGAGGTCTGCTCGGGAGGGGGCCGGTCGTCGGAGGTCAAGGGGCCTCACGACGACTCCGGCCCTCGCCCTCCTACAGCTCTCGCGCTATCATCCCCCCGGATGCCGATCGAGCGAGAGATCAAGCTCAAGTTCGACGACCCCGATGAGGCGCGTCGCCGGGTGCTCGCGCATTGGGGCTACTCCACTCCGCGGCCGGCGGCTGCAGGAGGACGCTCTCGTCGACGGTCCAGATGACCGTCTGTATCGTCGGCGGTGCGTGCTTCGCGTTCGCACTGAGGGCGGCAAGAGTCTGCTGACCTTCAAGGGTCCTGTCCGGCCCGGCCTGATGAAGGTGCGAGAGGAGTACGAGACCGTCGTCGCCGACGGTGACATGCTCCTCACGATCCTGCAGGAGCTCGGCCTGCGCGTGTGGTTCCGTTACGAGAAGTACCGCGAGGAGTTTTCGGCCGAGGACGTCGTGATCGCCATCGATGAGACGCCGGTCGGCACGTTCGTCGAGATCGAAGGCGGCGAGGAGCACATCCACAAGGCCGCAGCCGCGCTCGGCAAAACACGCGCCGACTACATCACCGATTCGTATCGGACGCTGTTCGCCCGCTACTGCGATGAGCATCGGCTCGGCGACATCGACATGGTGTTTGCGGCCGTGACCAGCGGGCGGAGCCACGCCCACGTCGTCGAATGAGTGACGTGTCCGCGTGGCCCGCGCTGGTACTTGACCGCGGGCCTGGCGACCAGGCTCCGGCCGCTGTCGGAGGTCCGCGCCAAGGCCGCGTTGCCCGTGGCCGGCACACCCATCATCGGCCGCATCCTGGCCTGGCTGCGCGATGCCGGCGTGCAGCGGGTGATCGTGAACCTGCATCATCGACCGGAAAGCATCACGCGCGTGGTGGGCGACGGATCCGCGTGGGGGCTCGAAGTCCGCTACTCATGGGAGCGTCGGGTGCTCGGGTCGGCCGGTGGCCCCCGCCATGCGCTGCCGCTCCTCGACGCTCCTCGCTTTCTCGTCATCAACGGCGACACGCTGACCGACTGCAACCTCGCGGACTTGGTCCGGACACACAGGCCATGGACGCGCGCGTCACCATGGCCGTGGTGCCAGGCGACGTTGCACGCTACGGCGGCGTAGTCGTCGACGACGATGGACTGGTTCGCGGCTTCGGCCCGGCCGCCCCCAACGCGCGACCCTGCATTTCATCGGCGCGCAAGCGGTGGAATCGTCGGTGTTTGCTACGCTGCCAGATGACGAGCCGCATGAGACGGTGCGAAGCGCTCTATCCCCAACTCCTGGCAGAAAGCCGTCGTGGCATCGCCGCGTTCGAAAGTCGCGCGGAGTTCCTCGATGTCGGGTACCGCCCGCGACTACCACCGGACTGTGCTCGAGGTCGCCGCACGCGAGGCGCGGCCGATCGACGTCGGCGAGGACAGCACAGTCGCCGCCGACGCCCGACTCGAGAACACGATTCTCTGGGATCGGGTCACGATTGAGCCGCAAGCCGAGCTGGTCAATTGCATCGTGGCTGATGACGTGGCGTACCGGCGGGGCGCGGTATGAGCACATGACCCTTGTCCGCACCGACCGCGGTCTCGAGACGCAGCCCTTCTAAGCCTCTTTTGAGGCCTCGGCTGGTGTTCGTAGGCAGCTCGAGGGCAGCTTCGTTAGAATCGCACACGTGTCGGACACCGTTCACGCCCGAATCAACCAGTATCTCGACGAACAGCGCTCTGAGGGCGCTGGCCAGCAAGGTGCTCCCGCTGACGGGGGACGCCTCGGATCGTCGGTATTTCCGCGTCCTGATGAATGACGGCGGTTCGATCGTGCTCGCGCTTCACGCCGGCCCGATCGACTTCGACGCCATGCCATTCGTCAAGGTCGCGCTCCTGATCCGACACATCCCACTCCCGGTGCCGGCACTGCTGCACCATTCCAACGAGCTTGGCATCATCGGGCTGCAGGACCTTGGCGACGTGACCCTGCAGGCCCACCTGGGAGCCGCAACCGCCGACGAACACGACGCGCTCTATCGCCAAGCCGTGTCATTCATCGTCCGGCTGCAGCATCGCGGCGCAGAGCTGGAGTCGCGCCGACGTATCCGCCCTACGGGATTGCGTTCGATACCGACAAGCTGTCGTGGGAGCTCGAATTCTTCTTCAAGCACTTTCTCACGGCCTATCGGGGCGCGTCCCCATCGGTCACGGTTCAACGGGCGCTCTCGGAGGAGTGGTCGGCGATGGTCAACGAGCTGGCCAACGAGCCGCGCGTGCTGTGTCACCGCGACTACCACAGCCGCAACCTGATGCTCCACGAACGGCGGTCTGTTCATCATCGATTTTCAGGACGCCCGGATGGGACCCGATACCTACGACCTGGTGTCGTTACTGCGCGACTCGTACGTCGACCTCGAATCGCGTCAGGTCGATGAGCTCATCGCGTACTTTCTCGCGCTCAAGAACGCCTCGGCCGTCGTGTCGCCGGCAGAGGCTGCCGAATTTCGACGCCGCTTCGACTTGATGGCGCTGCAGCGCAACTTCAAGGCGCTGGGCACGTTCGGTTACATGACCGTCGCCCGCGACAACCCGGTTTATATCCAGTACATCCCGCGGACGCTCAACTACGTGCGCGCCAATCTCGCGAAATACCCCCGTTTCGGCCGTCTGCGCGACATCCTCGTCCGAACTCATCGACGAAGTTCGATAAGATAGTCGTTTGGGCCCTGGGCCGCGGAGCTTTTCAGTGAGCAGTCTGCGCTTTGGCGTCTCGACGCACCTGTACCACGACCAGCGGCTCGACCGCGAACACCTGGTCGAGATCGCCGCCCACGGCTTCGAGTGCGTCGAGCTGTTCGCCACGCGCAGCCATTTCGACTATCACGATAGCGTCGCCGTGCGATCGCTGGCCGAATGGCTCGACGACACGCGGCTGGACGTTGAACTCGGTTCATGCGCCGATTTGCGCCAGTTTCGTCCAGATGGGGCATGGGGCGAGGCGTTCTCGAACGCGATCGCGGACGAGACGCAGCGACGCCGGACGCTGGCGGAGGCCGAAGCGGCGCTGGCGGTGTCGCAGACGATCCCGTTTCGCCATCTCGTCGTGCATCTCGGCGTGCCCGACGCGGTGGGGCACGGGCTCGTCGGACAACAGCCGCGAGGCAGCGCGCAGAAGCATCGAGGAGCTGCATCGAGAAGCGCCGAGCGCGGCAGGCGTGCAGCTGGCCTCGGAGGTCATCCCCAACCAGCTGTCGACGCGCGGAATGCGCTCGTGTCGTTCATCGAAAACGACCTGGAAGGCGCACGAGTCGGCATCTGCATGGACGTGGGCCACGCGCACCTCATGGGCGACTCGGCGACGCCATCGAGACCTGTTCCGGCCACCTGGTGACGACGCACCTGCACGACAACCGGCGCAAGAGCGACGATCACCTTGCGCCCGGCGACGGCGGCATCGACTGGCCGGCGGCGCTGGTGTCGCTGCAGAAGATCGGCTACGACGGCACGTGGTTGTTCGAAGTGGCCAACGTGTCGACACCGAAGGCCGTGCTCGAGAAAACGGCCGGCGCGAGAAGCAGTTCGAAAAGCTGCTGGATTTCAATTTCGAAGAATCGTCATGCGTTACGAACGGTGACGCACTGCACTCGCGCACGCATCGCACGCTCGCACCGAGCAACTGCCGCACTGGCACCTCGCCGCACCCACGGCACCTGTCCTATGAACCACGTCTACATCGACAAGATCGGCGAGCACGTCGGCGAGACCGTCACTATCAAGGGCTGGCTGCACAATCGGCGGTCGAGCGGGAAGATTCACTTCCTCGTCGTCCGCGACGGCACCGGCTTTCTTCAGGTCGTGATGGGCAAGAACGATGTGCCCGAAGAAACTTCAAGGCTGCCGATCACCTGTCACAGGAAACGTCGATCATCGTGACGGGCAGCGTGCGAGAAGACAAGCGGGCGAAGAACGGATACGAGCTGACGGCGAGCGGCCTCGAAGTCGTCGGCGTCGGCTCACGACTATCCGATCACGCCCAAGGAACACGGCGTCGACTATCTGCTCGATCGGCGCCATCTGTGGATTCGCGCCGAGCGACAGACTGCCATTCTGCGGGTGCGTCACGAAGTCATCGACGCCGTCCGCGACTTCTTCAACAGCCAGGGCTTCATTCTCGCGGACACGCCGATTTTCACGCCCGCTGCGTGCGAGGGCACGACCACGCTGTTTCCCGTGCAGTACTTCGAGGACAATACGGCGTATCTGACGCAGAGCGGTCAGCTGTACAACGAAGCCAACGCGATGGCGCTCGGGCAAGGTGTATTGCTTCGGTCCGACGTTCCGTGCGGAGAAAAGCAAGACCAGGCGGCATCTGACCGAGTTCTGGATGGTCGAGCCCGAGGTCGCCTATGCCGATCTCGACGATGTCATCGGGCTCGCCGAAGGACTCATCACTCAATCGTCGCGCGCGTGCTCGACAAACGTCAGGCCGAGCTGAAAGTCCTCGAGCGAGACACATCGAAGCTCGACGCCGTCAAGGCGCCTTTCCCCCGCCTGCGTTACGACGAAGCAGCCAAGATCCTCCATGACAAGGGTGTTCCGTTCGAAGTCGGCGGCGATCTCGGGGGAACCGATGAGACCGTGCTCTCAGAACAGTTCGACCGGCCGGTGTGCGTCACGCACTACCCCGCTGCGGTAAAGGCCTTCTACATGAAGCCTGATCCGGCGCAACCGGATCGCGCGCTGTGCGTGGACGTTCTTGCTCCCGAGGGCTACGGCGAGATCATCGGCGGCGGCCAGCGTCTCGATGACTACGACCTGCTGATCCAGCGAATCAAGGAGCACAACCTTCCGCCCGAAGCGTTCGAGTGGTATCTGGATCTGCGGCGATTTGGAACCGTTCCGCACGGCGGCTTCGGCATGGGTATCGAGCGCGCAGTAACCTGGATCTGCGGCCTCGAGCATCTCCGCGAGGCGATCCCGTACCCGCGAATGCTGTACAGGCTGTATCCGTGAGTCAGTTACCAGTTACAAGTTACAAGTTCCAAACTTCATGAAAATCGGCTTCGTCTCACTCGGCTGTCCGAAGAATCTCGTGGACGCAGAAGTCATGCTTGGTCTGGCTGAAGAGGCGGGCCATGTCGTGACTCCGATCGCGGACGAAGCCGATGTCCTGGTCGTCAACACCTGCGCCTTCATCGACCGCGCCAAAGAGGAGTCGGTGAATACGATTCTCGAGATGGCGGAGCTCAAGAAGCAGGTGGAGGGCCGTCGACTCGTCGTGACCGGCTGTCTGGCCGAGCGCTATCGCGACGAACTGCGGCGGGAGATTCCGGAGATCGATGCCATTCTCGGCACCGGCGAAGTCCTTGGGATTCTCGAGGCCTTGACCGGGACCGTCAGCGCAAACCGGCCCGCCACTGCCACGCCAATGGCCTTCTACAAGCGGGACCCGGGCCACAAATCGACTCCTGGGGATACTCCGCAATTTGGCATCGACCTTCCTGACTATCTCTACGACGCCAACACTCCCCGTCGACTCGCCACACCGGGGCACTACGCGTATCTCAAGATTGCGGAAGGGTGTGACTACAAGTGCGCGTTCTGCATCATCCCCAAGATGCGAGGCCACTACCGGAGCCGGACGCCCGAGTCGATTGTCCAAGAGGCGCACGCGCTCGCCGATCGCGGGGTGAAAGAGCTCCTCCTGATCTCGCAGGACACGACGTTCTACGGGATCGATCGTAAGGAACGAGGCGCTCTCCCGCGACTGCTTCGCGAACTCAACGCCGTCGACGGCTTGGAGTGGATTCGGTTGCTGTATCTCTACCCGACCACGATCTCGGACGAAGTTATCGATGCCATCGGCGACCTGGACAAGGTCTGCAAGTACATCGACCTTCCCCTTCAGCACGCATCGGATCGCGTGCTGCAGCGGATGAAGCGCCCAGGCACGCGCGCGACCTACGAACGGCTCTTGCAGCGCATCCGGGAACGGGTTCCTGGGGTCGCGCTCCGCACCACGTTCATCGTGGGGTTCCCAGGAGAAACGGCCTCAGACTTCGACGAGCTCATGGACTTTGTCCAAGGCGTCGAGTTCGATCACGTTGGTGCGTTCACCTACTCACACGAAGAAGGCACGACGGCCTTTGGCCTGGCAGACGACGTCTCGCCCGAGCAAAAGGATGAGCGGCAGGCCGCTTTGATGGCGCGCCAACGCCTGATTGTCGAGAGGCGACAATCGCGGCGCGTCGGCGATCAGGCCCGTCTACTGGTGGACGGTCCTTCGCCTGACCACGAGCTGGTGGTTCGGGGCCGCCTCCAAGGTCAGGCGCCGGACATCGACCCGCAGGTCTACCTGACCGAAATCGACCCCAGCACGGTCGTTCCAGGCGACTTTCTGGACGTCGAAATCGTGGGGGCCCAGGGTTACGACCTGATTGCCCGGCCGGTCTAGGCAGCGCGCAGCGCGACCCTTTCGCCGTGTTAAAATGATTAGTCCGGTCGAAGTCTGGGAAACCAGAGTGGGCCTTCAGCCCACTTTTTGTGTTTAAGGGGGCCTTTTGACCCCGTTAGAACGGGTCCGGGAAATCGCGGGACGAGTGGCCGGGACTCGCGGGCTGACAGTGGACGACGTGGCGCTGCGTCGCGAAAGCGGGCAACAGGTCCTTCGGGTCACGCTGGATCGGCCGGGACCGAATGCGACCCCCGAGGAAAGCGTCAGCATCAGCGACTGCGAGGAGATTGGCCACGAACTCGGCACGATCCTCGACGTTGAGGATCTCTTTCCAGCGCGTTTCACGTTGGAGGTTACGTCGCCCGGTCTGGATCGACCGCTCCGGCACGCCGACGACTATCGGCGGTTCGAGGGGCGTCTCGCGAAGATCGTCATGCGCGAGCCCGTCAATCGGCAGACGGCGTTCGCCGGCCGTCTTCGTGGGATGGATGGTGATGACGTGTTGTTCGAATCGGAGGGCGGCAAGTTGGTGCGATTGCCGCTGGCGCTCATCAGTCGGGCGCGGTTAGAGGTGGAGTTCTGAAGGACATGACGAGCAGCAATCCTCTCCAGCAGACCATCGAGGCTCTGGCCAAGGAGAAAGGCATCGAACCCGAGGTCGTTATCCAGGCGATGGAGGAAGCGGTCCTCACCGCCTCGCGCAAGTACTACAAGTCGACCGAGGATTTGCGCGCGAAGTTCAACCCCGAGAACGGGCAGATCGAGCTGTTCGCCGTCAAGACGATCGTGGACGAGGTGACGAACTCCGCCACCGAGATTTCTCTGTCCGAAGCCAAGGAAATGTACGGCGACGACGCCGAAGTCGAGATTGGTTATCAGATCGAGTTCCCGAAGCGCACGGATGTCCTGGGACGAATCGCAGCGCAAACCGCGAAGCAGGTGATCTTTCAGAAGGTGCGCGAAGCCGAGCGCGAGATCATCTTCGCCGAATACAACCAGCGCGTCGGCGAAGTCATGAACGGCATCGTCAAGCGCTTCGAGCAGGGCGACATCATTGTCGAAGTCGGGCGAGTCGAGGCGATTCTTCCCCGCAAGGAACAATCGCGCGCGGAAAGCTACACGCAGGGCGATCGTCTGCGGGCCGTCATCAAGGGCGTCAGCAAGAGCGCGAAGGGACCGCAAATCGTCCTGTCGCGGACCGATCCAGCGCTGCTGATCAAGCTGTTCGAGCAGGAAGTCCCTGAGATCTACGACGGAACGGTGATGATTCGTGGCGCCGTGCGCGAAGCGGGTGATCGAGCCAAAGTCGCCGTGTTCTCTCGTGAACGCGATGTCGATCCGGTGGGCGCCTGCGTCGGCATGAAGGGCACACGAGTCCAGGCCATCATTCGCGAACTGCGCGGCGAAAAGATCGACATCGTCGAGTGGTCGGATGATCCGGTGGCGTTCGTGATGAACGCGCTGTCACCGGCCAAGGTTCAACGCGTCACTATCGTGAGCGATCAGGACAAGGTCATGGAGGTCGTGGTCGAAGACAAGCAGTTGTCGTTGGCCATCGGCAAGAAAGGACAGAACGTCAGATTGGCCGCCAAGCTTACGGGCTGGCGGATCGATATCAAGAGCGAAGAGGAAAAGCGCAAGGAAGTAGAAGCGCAGCTGGGCGCCCTCGAAATACCAGCGGAAGAGACTGAAAGCACCGTCGACACAGCCGCCGCGGTGGAGACGACCGATGAGGTCGTAGAGACGACCGATGAGGTCGTGGAGCAGCGCCGGCCGCCGAGGCGGAGCCTACGGACTCGCAGACTGACGAATCGCGATAAAGGAAACTCGTTTTGGCCACAGTCCGGATCTACAAAGTCGCCGAACTGCTGAACACCACCAGCCAGGAAGTGCTGCAGTTGCTCAAGCAGAATCACGGCATCGAGCTGAAGAGCGCGTCGAGCACTCTCGAAGAGATCGTCGCGCGGCAGTTCGTCGACCGGCTCGCGCGGCAACGCGGCATCGAGCTGCCGAAGGGCGACATCTTCTCGGAGACCGCCGTCAAGCCGGTCAAGAAGGCTGGCGCGACGAGCGGCAAGAAGGGCGCCGCTCCGGCCGAGCCGGCAAAGCCGTCGGCCCCGTCGCTGCCACCGCCGCGACTGATCAAGACCGTCAAGCCGCCGGCCCCGACGGTCGTGACGGCACCCGAGATGCCCACCGAGCCGGTCGTCGGCCGAACCGGAGCCACCAGTGGTCGAGGCACCGCTGCCACCGACGGTCGTGGTCGCCGAAGGAGCCTGCACCAGCTGTTGAGGGGGACCCCGGCGCCTTCAATCGAGGAACCAGCCCCGGTCCCGGCGCCAGTTGCACCGACCGGCGCGCCGGAGGAAGCGCCTGCGATTGCCGCGAAGACTGGTGCAGCCGGACGGTTCGTGCCACCCAGCATTCGTCTCCGTGTCGAAGAACCAGGTCAGGCGCCGCCCAAGGCTCCGCCGTTGCAGCCGCGTAGGGTCGTCGTGCCCCAGCAGCCGCGCGCGGTACCGCCACCTCAAACGGCCCGGCCGGCCGCGCCGCAGCAGAATCGACCGTCGGGTCCCAGCGCGCCGCGACAGTCGTCGTATCCGTCAGCGGTTCGCCCCTCGGCAGGCACCACACCCGCGATGATCGGCGGGCCCAGGCCGCTGCCGTCGCAGCCGGTCCGGCCAACGTCGCAGCCGCCACGTCCCGGCGCATATCCACAGCGTCCGGGGATGCCACAGCGTCCGGGTGGCCAGATGTACCACCGCCCCGGGCAGCAGTCGCGACCTTCAGGTCCGCGACCGCAGTCGCGTCGCGAAGCGCCGTCAACCCGGCCGATGCCGGCACCAACGGAACTACCGCCAGTATCGCGCACGATCACGCTGGCTGAAGGCATGACGGTCAAGGACCTCGCCGACAAACTGGATGTGCGCGTCAAGGACGTGCTCAAGTCGTTGCTCGATCGCCGGTTGATGATGACCATCAACTCGACCATCGACATGGAAATGGCGCGAGAAGTGTCTCGGCAGTTCGGTGCGGACGTGCAAACTCGCAGCTTCGAAGAGGAACTGCTCGAGGTCGAATCAGAAGCCGTCGACGCTGCCGATCAGGTCGTGCGTGCGCCTGTCGTGACCGTCATGGGTCACGTCGACCACGGCAAGACCACGCTCCTCGACTCCATTCGCACCACGCGAGTGGCCGAGCGCGAGGCCGGTGGCATTACTCAGCACATCGGCGCATACCTCGTACCGGTCGGCGACAACACCGACAAGAACATCGTCTTTCTCGACACGCCGGGTCATGAGGCGTTCACGCTGATGCGCGCCCGCGGATCGCGCGTTACCGACGTCGTGGTTCTGGTCGTCGCGGCGGATGACGGCGTGATGCCCCAGACCAAGGAAGCGATCGATCATGCGCGTGCAGCCAACGTGCCGATCATCGTCGCCGTGAACAAGATCGACAAGGCGGGGGCAAATCCCGAAACGGTCAAGCGGCAGCTGGCGGATCTCAACCTCGTTCCCGAGGATTGGGGCGGCTCAACGGTCTTCGTCGAGGTATCAGCGAAGAAAAAGACCGGGCTGGACCTTCTCCTCGAGATGATTCTGCTGGTCACGGAAATCGGCGAGCACAAGGCCAACCCGAAGCGCGCCGCGCTGGGCACCGTTCTCGAAACCAAGCTCGATCGTGGACGCGGACCCGTCGCGACCGTCTTGGTGCAGGATGGTTCACTCCGCGTCGGCGACAACATCATTGCCGGTCCGGTCGTGGGTCGGGTTCGCGCGCTCATCGACGACCGCGGCCGGGCGCTGAAGATCGCCGGTCCGTCGACGCCAGTCGAGGTGCTGGGCCTGGAAACGTTGCCGTCACCCGGTGATTCGTTCCAGTCAGTCGCCGATCCGGCCAAGGCACGTCAGATCGCCACCTTCCGTCAGACGCAAGCCAAGGAAAGAGCGCTGGGAGCCAAGGGCGCCCGCTTGACGCTCGAATCGCTGCAGGCGCAACTGGCCGAGGGCGACGTCAAGGAACTGCCCATCATCATCAAAGCCGACGTCCAGGGCTCGGCGGAAGTGCTCTCGTCGACACTGACGAAG
The DNA here is from genome assembly GCA_963734095.1 of uncultured Acidobacteriota bacterium. GTDB lineage: Bacteria > Acidobacteriota > Vicinamibacteria > Vicinamibacterales > UBA2999 > JACCSI01. The sequence goes on from CAVTGK010000005.1 coordinate 222,612, forward strand.
CTGTCGGACGACAAGACCAAGATCAAGATCATCCACTCGGCGGTCGGTGCGATCAACGAGTCGGACGTCCTGCTCGCGGCGGCTTCCAACGCGATCATCATCGGCTTCAACGTTCGCCCGGATCGCAACGCGGCCGACGTCGCCGAACGCGAGAAGGTCGACATCCGGCATCACTCGGTCATCTACAACGTGACCGACGAAATCAAGAAGGCGATGACCGGTCTGCTGGACCCGACCTTCAAGGAACAGCGGCTGGGTAGCGCCGCCGTCCGCGAAACCTTCAAGGTGCCAAAGGTCGGCACGGTTGCCGGCTGCATGGTCCAGGACGGGCGGATCACGAGGGCCGGCGAAGCCCAGGCTCGTCTGCTTCGCGACAACGTCGTGGTGTGGGAGGGCAAGCTCGCCTCACTGCGCCGATTCAAGGACGACGTGTCCGAAGTCAAGTCTGGGTTCGAGTGCGGCATTGGCCTGCAGAACTTCAATGACGTGAAGGTGGGCGACGTGATCGAGGTCTTCACGATGGAGCGGGTCGCGGCGGCTGTCTAAAGTTCCTGGGTTCGAAGGTTCCAAGGTCTAGACCCGATCCGGCTTGAGTTCAGCGTGAATGGAACTTGATCTTGGCCTCCTCAGCGTCGAGCTCCACATTCCGTACGCCCAGTCCTTGAAGGACAAGCGGATGGTGCTTCGCGGCCTGAAGGACCGGCTCAAGAAGTTCAACGTGTCGGTCGCCGAGGTCGAGTATCAGAACGTCTGGCAGCGTGCTGGTATTGGCGTGGTGACGATCAGCACCGCACAGGATCACGCTGACCGTGAATTGCAGGCCGTCGCCGCTGAAATCGAACGACTCGAGCCCGGCTTGGTGAGTCGGACGGAGATTGAGTTCTTGACGTGATCGGGAAGGGCACAGGGCGTCATTAGAAAGGCACGACGGACGAACGCAGCTGTGCACCCAGGCACCAGCACCAAGGCACCAGCACCTCAGGCACCAAGGCACGCCAGGCACCGTAGGCACCACGAAGATGCCCCTCTCACACCGCATCGAACGGATCGCCGAGCAGATTCGCGAGGAAGTGAGCCAGATTTTGTCCACCGAGATCGCAGATCCAGGCGTCGGTCTGGTCACGGTCACGCGCGTGAAGGTGACCGCAGACCTTTCCCTCGCCCGCGTGTACTGGACCGCGATGGGCGATGCCGTCGAGCGGAAGAAGACGGCCAAAGCCCTGGCTCGCGCCGCCGCATACATCCGGCACCTGTTGAGCACACGAATGACGCTGCGACGCTCGCCAGAGGTGCAGTTTCTTTTCGATCAGTCAGTGGCCGCGCAGGATCGCGTGGAGCAAATTCTGCAGGAGCTGAAGCAGGAAGCCGAAGACCGCCAGGCGGCAGGTAGCGGTGAGGCGGGCGGCAGCGAGTCACCACACGACGGCGCGCCGGCGTCGCCGAAGCCACCGCGTGTCTGACTTCGACCGCCTTCTAGTCCACCTTCGCGAGGGCCGACGCTTCGTCCTGGCCTCGCACCAGCGGCCCGATGGCGACGCGATCGGATCGGCCGTCGGAATGGCGCTGGCGCTTCGTGCGATCGGCAAGAGCGCTGAGGTCGTCATGGACGCGCCGCCCCCGCACTTCCTCCAACCCTTTCCGGACGTCGAGAATATCCGCCTCACGTCTGAGGTGACGACGGCCTACGATGGCGCGCTCGTCATGGAGTGCAGTTCCCTCGATCGCACCGGCATCGTCGGGCTGGATCGATCTCCGGTGCTCAACATCGATCATCACGTCGGCAACACGAACTACGGGACAATCAACTGGGTCGACGAGTCGGCCGCCGCCTGCGGCGAACTGGTGTTCACGTTGATCGAAGCGCTCGGCGCGCCACTCAGCCGCGACATCGCCACCCACGTGTATCTGGCGCTCCTGACCGATACCGGATCGTTCCACTACTCACACATTTCGCCGCGGAGCTTCGAAATCGCGCGTCGTTGTGTCGACGCTGGAGTCGACCCGCAATGGGTTGCCCGCACACACTACGACAGCAGCACGCTGGCACGTGTGAAGATCTTTGGTTCGGTGCTCAATGGCATGCGGCTCGATTCCTCGGGTCGCGTCGCGCTCCTCGCGATCACTCGCGACCAAGCCGCTTCCCTGGGAGGCACGTATGAAGACACCGACGGCGTCGTCAATTTCCCGATGAGTGTGAAGGACATCTCCGCCGTCGCGTTCTTCAAGGAAGTCGGACCGGGCGACTGGCGTGTGAGCATGCGCTCGAAGGGCTCCGTGGATGTGAGCGCAATCGCCCAATCGTACGGTGGCGGCGGCCACAAGAACGCCGCCGGTTGCTCGGTCAAGGGCGAGCTGGAAGCACTGCAAAAGACCTTCGAACAACTCCTGGTAGGAGCAACCGACAATCCACGGAAACACGGAAGCGCGGACGCACGGCAGTCTTGAAAGATCTCCGGGTCTCTGAATCCTCCTGTGGCGTGCCTCACGACGTGTCTCGCTCTAATCAGATCGACGGCGTCCTCGTCATCGACAAGCCGGTGGGGCCGACCTCGCATGACGTCGTTGTCTGCGCTCGGCGATCGCTGGGGGTGAAGCGTATTGGACACACGGGCACGCTCGATCCACAGGCTTCGGGGGTCTTACCACTCGTCCTGGGTCAAGCGACACGGTTGGCGCAGCACCTGAGCGGTTCGGACAAGGAATACGAGGCGACCATTCGGTTTGGCGTCGTCACCGACACGTACGACGCCACGGGGACGACCCTCGAGGAGACGGGCGGCGTGCCGTCGGCTGCAGCCGTCGAGGGCGCGCTTGCGCAGTTTGTTGGCGAAATCGACCAGGCGCCGCCACTTTATTCGGCCAAGATGGTCGGCGGTGAGCGCTCGTACGTTCGCGCGCGATCCGGCAAGCCAATCCAGCCGCCGCCGGTCCGAGTACGCGTTGATGATCTGGCGCTGCTCGAAATGGACGGCGCCCGCGCGCGGGTTCGGGTTCGATGCGCCGCCGGGTTCTACGTGCGATCCCTCGCGCACGACCTCGGTCGCCGCCTCGGCACTGGCGGCATTCTCGACGGTCTCGTGAGGACCGCGGCGGCGGGGTTTGGGCTGACCGATGCCCTGGCGTTCGACGCGCTCGTCACTGGAACACGTGTCGACCTTCGAACACGCGTGCGACCAATGGAGACGCTGCTGACGGACGTGCCCGCGGTGAGGCTGACCGCGGCTGGCGTCACGTGGGCACTTCATGGCCGCGAGCTTGGGCCCGGCGAGGTCATCGGACCCCTGGGGACGATCGCGGACCTGACACGCCTGGTCGGTCCAGATGGCAAGCTGATCGGACTTGCCGAACCTTCGAAATCTCACGGGTTTTTGCACCCTGCCGTTATTTTCAGCTACAATTGAGGATTCTCGGCGAGATGGAAATCGCCGCATACGGCGGGCTGGAATTCAAGTTCCAAGGTTCCAAGGTTCCAACGGTTCCAAGGTTCAAACGTGGCACATGTGCCACGTTTGAACCCTGGAACCCTGGAACGCTGGAACCTTGGAACCTTGGAAGTTCTGGGCCGTTCGTGGAGGACATCGTGGCACTGACGAAGGACAAGAAAGAAACGCTGATCGGGAACTATCGGACGCACGACAAGGACACCGGGTCGCCCGAAGTTCAGGTGGCGCTACTGAGCGAGCGGATCAACTACCTGACGGAGCATTTCAAGTCTCACGCGAAAGATCATCACTCGCGCCGTGGCCTGCTGAAGTTGGTTGGCCAGCGCCGTCGCCTCCTTGACTACCTCAAAAGCAAAGACACCGACCGATACGCTGAGCTCATCAAGAGGCTCGGGATTCGTAAGTAAGGGCATAGGGCGCAGGGGGCAGGGCACAGGGAAGGCAAAGAATGCCGTGCCACTCTTCTTTGTCCCTGAGCCGTAGTCCCCATGCCCTGGGCCCTGCGCCCAGCGCCCTTAACTGATTAGCACCAGGGGAACGTGACCCCATCGAGGCTTTATGCACAAACGTGAGATTCAGATCGGCCAGCAAGTACTGTCCCTGGAAACGGGCAAGCTGGCCAAGCAGGCGGACGGATCCGTCATCGTCCGAATGGGCGACACCATGGTGCTCGTCACCGCCTGTCACGCCTCCAACGCGCGCGAGGGCATCGACTTTCTTCCGTTGACCGTCGACTACCGCGAGTACACCTACGCATCGGGACGGATTCCAGGGGGATTTTTCAAGCGCGAAGGTAAAGCGACCGAGAAGGAGATTCTCACCAGCCGCTGCATCGACCGTCCGATCCGACCGCTCTTCCCCGCCGGCTGGCACTACGAAACCCAGATTATCGCCTTCCTGCTTTCGGCCGATTCCGACCACGATGGTGATGTGCTGGCGATCACGGGCGCGTCGGCAGCGCTGGCCCTTTCCGAAATGCCTTTCGAGAAGACCATCGCGGGCGTCCGCGTCGGCCTTGTCGACGGCCAGTTCGTGATCAACCCGAGCTTTGCTCAGCGCAAGACCAGTCGTCTCGATCTGATCGTCGCAGGCAGCAAGGACGGGATCGTCATGGTCGAGGCAGGCGCCAACGAAGTGACCGAAGACGAGGCTATTCAGGCTCTCGAGGCCGGCCACGCCGCAATCCGACAGATCTGCGACGAGATCGATGCGCTCGCCAAGGACGCAGGCCGCAAGAAGCTGGCGCCTCCTGAGAAGACCGTCGATGCCGAGTTCCAGCGGCTGGTCGAGGGGAAGACTCTGGGGCTGCTGACCGACGCCATGCGGATTCGCGACAAGATGGCCAACTACAGCACCGTCGATGCGGTCCTCGAAGAGCTGCTCACGACGCTGCCCGAAGAGGCGCAGGAGCGGAAGGCCGAAGCGCGCGGGATCTTCAAGGGCCTGCAGGAAAAAGTGCTGCGCGACGAGGTGCTCGAGCGCAACGTCCGACTCGACGGCCGTCGCTTCGACGAAGTTCGACCGATCTCGATCGAAACGAGCGTCCTGCCACGCGTGCACGGGTCGACCGTCTTCACGCGCGGTGAAACCCAGGCGCTCGTGACCGCAACCCTGGGCACCGCCGACGATCAGCAGAAGATCGAGACCGTCGACGGCGAGTCGTGGAAGCGCTTCATGCTGCACTACAACTTCCCCCCGTTCTCGGTGGGCGAAGTGCAGTTCCTCCGGGGCCCTGGCCGGCGGGAAATTGGCCACGGCGCGCTCGCCGAACGCGCGTTGGCGGCCATGATGCCCAGCGAAGAAGCCTTCCCGTATACCGTCCGTGTCGTCTCGGACATCCTCGAGTCGAACGGCAGCTCATCGATGGCGTCAGTTTGTGGCGGCTCGCTGGCGATGATGGATGCCGGCGTTCCGATCAAGAAGCCTGTGGCCGGCGTGGCCATGGGCCTCATCCTCGACGAAAAAACCGGCAAGTACGCTGTGCTCACCGACATCGCCGGCGCTGAAGACCACTATGGCGACATGGACTTCAAGGTCGCCGGCACCGCCGAGGGCATCACTGCGCTACAGATGGACATCAAGGTCTCTGGCATCTCGTCCGAGATCATGCGGGCGGCGCTCACGCAGGCCCGACAGGGTCGGCTCTACATCCTCGACAAGATGATGGAGTCACTGCCGTCCTCACGCACCAACATCTCGGCCTATGCTCCACGCATCGTCACGATCAAGATTCCAGTCGACAAGATTCGCGACGTCATCGGCCCGGGCGGCAAGATGATCCGCAGCATCATCGAGAAGACCGGCGTCAAGATCGATGTCGAAGACGATGGCCGCGTCAACGTCGCGTCGGCGGACGAAGCCGCGGCGGCGAAGGCGCTCGGGATCATTCAGGAGCTGACGGCCACGCCCGAACTCAACAAGACGTATCTCGGCAAAGTCCAGCGCATCACCGACTTCGGTGCTTTCGTCGAGATCATGCAGGGGACCGACGGCCTGCTTCACGTCTCCGAGATTGCGAATTACCGCGTCAAGGACGTGCGCGACGAGTTGAAGGAAGGGCAGCAGGTGCTGGTCAAGGTCATCAACATCGACCCGACCGGCAAGATTCGCCTGTCGAGAAAGGCACTGCTCTCACCAGACGAGGGCACGAGTCCTCCACCGTCGAGTGGCGAACCGCGCGAGGCCGCCGGCGCTGCCGCAGGGGGCGCAGGAGACGGTGCTCAGGGCCGTCGCGAGGGTGGTCGCGACAGCGGTCATCGAGGCGGTCGCGGCCGAGGGCCACGACGAGATCGCGAGTAGTTCGACTCCAGTATGTTCAAGTGGATGGTCCTGGTCGCGCTTGCCACCACGTTGGTGAGCGCGCAGGATCAGACGCCGAACCGGCGCGAGGTGACGCTTACCGCGCGCGACCACGCCTTCGTTCCCAGCCGCATCGAGGTCGTTCAGGACGACCTCGTGCGGATTCGCCTGATCAGTGACGATCGAGCGTATAGCTTCGCCATCGACGCCTATCGCATTCTGAAGCGCGTCGGTGCCGGGCGCACCATCACGTTCGATTTCCGTGCCGACCAGGTTGGGACGTTCACCTTCTACTGCAATCTCACCAGCGACCCCGCTTGTCGCGCGATGAAGGGGACGTTGGTGGTCGCGGCTAAGTGACGACGTTAGTTACAAGTTACAAGTTACAAGTTCAAAGTTGAGTTCAGAGTTTTGTAGTTCGTGCGGGCCGCTGCGGCGCCAGAGGCGCCGCAGTTTGTAACTTGTAACTTGTAACTTGTCACTTATCTGCGTGGAAACAGATCCGGGTTATCAGTGAAGAGCGCATCGACACCCAACGTGTAGAGGAAGTGCTCCATCTCCGCCTTGACGCTGGGGTACTTGCCGGTCGACGAGGAACGGAACGTGTAGGGTGTGACGGTCATCCCTTCTGCGTGCGCCCATTTCACCAGGTCGGGATTCGCTTCGACGATGGCCTTGGCGGGCCCGAGGCCTTGAACGAACGGCTTCCACTCCCTGATTTTGGCGGCTGAATCCCAACCCTTTCCATTCGACAACAGCAGCACGATCGGTACGCCGATTTTCATCGCCGCCAATCGCTTTGCGCTCGATTCGCTGAAGGTCTGCAGGATGATCGGCGTCTTCGAATCGGCCTTCGGCCCACGTAACGCGTGTTTGTCGAGCGCAGCGGCAACGAGACCCTCGAAGTCGACTTCGCGTCCGGTATAGGCCTCTGGAGTCTTGAGCTCCGGATACATTCCCGCTTTGCCGCGAATCAGGGCGACTGCCTCGTCAAACGTGGGAATCCGTTCATCCTTGAACTTGGGATCGAACCAGGATCCAGCGTCCAGCCGCTTGATCTCTGCCAGAGTGAAATCGTTCGCGAACCAGCCCTGACCCGTCCTGCCTTCCCACGTCACCTGGGTCGAACGATCGGGAAACACCTCCTCGACGTTGGTGGTGCGCTCGAGCGTTGGATCGTGAATGCAAATCAGCACGCCATCCTTCGTCACCGCCAGGTCCTGCTCGACGTAGTCGGCGCCGTGGGCCAGGGCCAGTCGATATGCTGCAAGGGTGTGCTCCGGCGCGTACGCCTGACGCGCCGCGGTGGGCGACGTTCATCTTTCTCGGTTGCGCCTGCACAGTCACGACCACCAGGAATAGCACGAAGCAGACGGCCAGTCGGCTGAGGGACTTCATGTACGACAGAAGTCTGACATAGAACTGTAACGGGGGTTCTACACGGAGGTTCTACACGGGGGTTCTCTACGGCGGTTCTTTACGGCGGTTCTGCGAAGGTCTTCACGAAGCTCTCGGTGGCGGTGAACCGTCGTTAAGAACGAGCGTCGAACCGACGTGAAGAACGAATGTGAAGAACCCCCGTGAAGAACCGTCGTGAAGAACCGCTAGTCATACCCTCTCCTGTTCCCAACGACGCGCGGCTTCTATCCGCTCTCGAATCGGTGGATGTGAATAGAACAGCCACCGCACGAGCGGTGACGGGCGTTCTTCCGCGAGGTTCTGCTGCGACAGGCGCTTCATCGCCGAAATGAATGCCGCCGATCGATTGGTCATGTCGAGCGCAAACCGATCGGCGCGCCGTTCGTGCGCGCGTGACACGGCGTTGGCCAGCGGCATGAACATGAGTGAGCAAGCGCCGCCGACCAGCAACAGCAACGGCATCCCGGCCGGGTCGTCGAGTCCGCGCAGCGCCAGTGGAGTGCCGAGCGCGGTCAACAGCAGATGCGCAATATAGAAACTGACGAAGAGCAGCAGCGTCTGCAGCGCCACGCCTCGCCACAGGTCATGGTTGACGTGGTGCGAGAGCTCGTGCGCGAGAATCACCTCGATCTCGTCGTCCGAGTAGTCGGCAAGGAGTGTATCGGCGAGCAGGATCCGTCGCGTGCGACCAAGGCCAGCCAGGGCCGCGTTGGCTTTCTTGGTGTGTGCGCTCAGCACCCACTCGTAGACGCCGACGATGTGGGTGCGCGCGCGGTTGGCGAGTGCCAGCAAGCGGTCGACGAGCGCCGGCCGGTCGAGTGGCTTGAAGGTGTAGAACAACGGCAGCAGAACGACCGGCGCCAACTGGACGATGCCGACCAGGATGACCGAGAGCACTCCGGCCGAAATGGCCCACCACCATGAGGGGCTCTCGCGCAGCGCAGCGTACACGATCGACGCGCCAATGGCGGAGAGCAGGGAGCCCAGCGCCAGCCGCCTTGACCTGATCCTTCGTCCACTGGCCGAGAGTCTGATTCGAGAGGCCGTATTCGTGCTCGAGGCGGTACCCCTGATAGTGCGACAGGGGGAGTGTGAGCAGTTGAAGGGCGAGCGACAGAACGATCGCAAACACGGCGACCGTCGCGATTTCCTCGTAACCGGGGGTGAACCCGCCGAGAAACGACGACACCTCACGAACGTAGAGGCCGGTTCCAGAGATCAAAAGCCAGAGCAGGAAGGCGGCAGACAGCGCCGTGCCGAGCAAGTCAGCCCGTCGCTTGAGACGGTGGTAGCGAGCGGATTTATCTTCGTTCAAAACTAACGAGGCTCCGCATCAGACCGCCGAGAAGAACGCGACGATGCAGCTCCGCCTCGCTAGCGTCAGTATCTCATTGCCCGCACTCCGTGCGGGCAAGGCGTCTAGGGTCGGCCAAGGTCAGGGGTGGATCATCGATCGGTCGTGGCCGTGCGGGCGTCAGATCGGCCGATCTTGACGCCGCCGTTGACGGTCTCCATCGAAACGCGCGTTCCGCCGCCGTTCAACTTGCCGGCGAGCCGACGTTTCGTTTGCTCGCCACTCATCTCCAGCTCGAGGCCGGTGACCGAAATCCCGCCATTGACGCAGCGGGCATTGACGTCCACCTTGCTGTCAGGGGGCAGCGACAGGCTGACACCGCCGTTCACGCTTTCGAGCTCGATTGACCCACCATCGCTCGGAGCGTTCGCGAGCTGGATGTCGACGCCGCCGTTGGTGACGGAAGCATCGACGTTCGAGGACATCAGGTCGGCGCCCACGATGCCGCCGTTGGTGCTGCGGGCACGGACGTCGCCCCGAAGGCCAGTCAGTCGGACAGCCGCCGTTGACGGTTCGCAGGTCCACGGAAACGCCCTGGGGCACCTTGATGGTCCACTTGATTTCGTGGTTGGACGCTCCTCGGAAACGTGGGGCGCGCACTTCCACCCGGACGCGCCCGTCGGCGACTTCTTCGCGCATCTCAATCTGACCCAGGATTGTCCGGGCCTGATCGTCGCTCATCGACTTCACGGTGCGCTCGGCGAGAATCTCGACCGTCGCGCCATCCGCAGGTTCAGCGGTAATGCGCCCGTTCACGTTGATAATTTCGAGCCGTCCCCCGTCGGACAACCTTGTAGCTCCGCGTCCATTGGTCCTGGGCCCTGCCGCTCGCCAGCTCGATTCCGAGACCGCCATGCCCATCAACCGCGATGTCGCAGGCAGCGAAACCGGCTGAAAGGGCGGCAACGACAGCGACCGGGGCGATACGACAACGCTGGCTGTACATGGAACCCCCCACCTCTCTGCAATATACGGTTTTCCGGGAGTTCCAGGTTCCCGGAGCTTCCACGAGCTCGAGGTTCGCAGGTCCGCGCGATGCCGGGCCGAGCGAATCACTCGGTACCCCGAACGCCCGCGACCTCAGCGCCGAACGCGAGGAACTAAGGAGCTTTGCCGAAGTCTAGTTCAACTGAATGGAGATGAGCTTCGACACCCCCGGCTCCTCCATGGTCACGCCATAGAGGCGGTCGGCGATCTCCATCGTCTTGCGGTTGTGGGTGATGATGATGAACTGGGTGCGATCGAGCATCCCGCGCAGCATTTCCACGAATCGCCCGATGTTGGCGTCGTCTAGCGGCGCGTCGATCTCGTCCAGCACGCAGAACGGGCTGGGCTTGTACTGGAAAATCGCAAACATCAGGGCAATCGCCGTGAGCGCCTTTTCTCCACCTGACAGCAGCATGACGTTCTGAAGACGCTTGCCCGGGGGCGACGCCACGATGTCGATGCCGCTCTCGAGGGGATCGTTATCGTCGAGCAGCGTGATGCCGGCTCGCCCGCCGCCGAAGAGCGTGGAGAACGTCTGCTGGAAGTTGGCGTTGATGGCGGAGAACGCATCGCGAAACCGTGCGTGCGTGGTTTCATCGATCCGCTTGATCGCCTCGTTCGTCTGCGCAATGGAGTCGACGAGATCCTTGCGCTGGGTGGTCAGAAAGCCGTGACGCTGATCGAGCTCGGTGAACTGCTCGATCGCCATCATGTTGACGGGGCCCAGCTTGTCGATCTTCGCTCGCAGCTCGGCAATGGCTTCCTCGGCAGTCATCCGAAGGACGGTCGGAGCCGCTTGTCGATCGACGGGAGTGGCTTCAGCAGCGGCTTCCGACACGGCTGATGGTTCGGCGGGCTCCTCCTCTTCGTCCGGCTCCGGCTCCTCTGCCGCCCTGATGGTGGCGACGTCCGGCTCCATGATGCCCTCGGCTTCCATCCGCTCGACCTCGGCGCACACCTCGTCGAGCGGCAGGTTGACCGCATCGAGGCACTGCTGGGAGAGGTGCGACCAGTCGGATTCAGCCGCTGCACGAGTGACGTCGAGCTCCGCCGCGAGTGCACGAACGGCATCCAGCGCGCGCCGCGCATCGCGAATCGTTTCCTCCTGCTGGTCGGTCGCGGTCTTGATCTCCTGGGCTTTGTCGTCTGTCTGCCGCACGGTTTCGCGCAGGCCGTCAAGACGCTCGACATCCGCATCGATCTGCTTGTGGCCTTCAGCGACTGCAACCTGGAGCCGGTCGCGCTGCTCGCGCATGAGAGTCAAATCGGTCGCACACGTTTCGACCCGGCGCTCGAGCTCACGAGCCGCGTCCTCCAGGCGCCGCACATCAGCGGCCACGCCGGCGCTGCGCTCGACCAGGGCTGCGTGTGTCGCGCGCGCTTCGGCAGCTCGCTGCGCCAGCGAGTCCGCCGCTTCGCGGGCGGTGGCAAGCTGACGCTGCATCTCAGCGAGTTCGGCATCCGCCGCCGCTCGTTGCTCGCCCAATCGCGCAATCGAATCGCGAGCCTCGCTTTGCCGCGCATCGAGCGCATCGATCTCCTCCGAGACTCTCTCGGTTTCGGTGCCAACGAGATCCCGGCGTTGCGCCAGCCGGTTCTCGTCATCGACGGCCCGCTGCAACTGGCCCTCGACCCCGACGATGTCCTTTTCCTGACGATGGAGTTCCGCGGCGAGAGCGGCCACTGCCGCCGTCGCATGAGCGATGCTCGCCTCGAACTCCGAGTTGTTTCGGAGGCGAGCCGATCGAGCAACGCGCGTTCACTGCCCTCGCGCTCTCGCAATTCCTTGATCTCGCGCTTGGTGGCCAGGATGCCTCGTGATTCGGTCTTCCCACCGCCAGCGACAAGTCGCGGGCCGCGCAGGACGTCGCCTTCGAGCGTCGCCACGGGCATCGTCGAGTGCGTGGCCAGATCGCACGCTTCGTCGAACGATTCGACGATGATGGCCTCCCCGATGGCGTCGCGGATCGCCGCCTGGTGCGCTCCGCCAAGACGCACGACGCTCGACAGCCACACCGCCCCGGCGGGCAGCGTCTCAGCCGTCGTCAACGCGTGACTCGTCGCGTCTGATGTTCTGGACGAGATGCCGGGGTCCACGATTACGAATCCGCAGCGGCCCGCGTCCTCCTGACGGACCAGCGCCAGACCCGCGGCCGCGTGCTCGTGACGCTGGACGAGCACGTGCTGCAGCAGCTCGCCGAGACAGGCTTCAACCGCGCGCTCGAAACGTGGCTCGACCTCGATGACGTCGGCCAACGCTCCCATCTGGCCCACGCGACCGTTGGCCTGCACGAGCACCATCCGCGCCGCATCGCTGAAGCCAGCTCGATGAGCGTCCAGTTCCTCCAGCGACCTCAGCCGCGCGGTGAGCGCAGCGAGCTCGTGCTCTCGCGACCGCACTTCGCGGGCGCGCCACTCGTGCTCCGTCCTCGCGATCGCGAGCTCCGATTCGCGAGCCGACCCGCGACAACCTGGTGCCTTCGAGGGACTCCTGCGACCGCGCCAGGCTGTCGTTGGCCGCCGCTCGTGCGGCTACGGCGCGGTCATACTCCGTGCGAAGGTCAGCCGCTTCAACCTCGAGACGACTCAAGGCCTCGGCCGCGCGCTCGCGCTGTCCCGTCGCAGCTTCGAGAGCAGCGGTCAATGCCGTCACGGTGTTCACCACGGCATAGACTTCGGCGCGCGCGCGATCGACCTCCTGATCGGCCGCCTCAATTGCCTGCTGCGCCTGGGCGTACTCGGCGGCCGCAGACTCGGCCGTTGCGGCCGACTCGTCGCGCGCTCGCTCGGCGTCGAGCGCTGCCGCGCGACGCTCTTCAAGGGCCACCCTCTCTGGCTCACGCCGGCCGTCCAGCGTCGCCCGTTCGAGTTCGAGCTCGTCGCTTCGCGCACGCAGCATGTTGGCCTGCTGCGTGTCCAGCGCAATCTGCTGCTGTCGCCGGTTCATCTCGAGCTCGCAGGCATGCGCGGCTTCTCGCGCACGCGTGGCCGCGGCCTCGGCTTCGGCCAACTCGATCCGCATCCGTCCGAACTCGTTCTCGACCTCCGCCAGGCGTGCGGCCGCGCGTCCCTCGTTCTCGCGGGTTTCGGTCAGCCGAGTGCGAGCCGACTCGATCACCTCTCCAAGCGATCGATAGCGCCGCGCGAACAGGACCTTCTCCCAACGCCGCATTTCGTCGCGAAGGCGGGTATAGCGCCGCGCTTTGGCCGCTTGACGCTTGAGCGATCCGCGCTGTTTCTCGACCTCGTAAACGATGTCATCGATACGCGTCAGGTTCTGCTGCGCCGCCTCCAGCTTGAGCTCGGCGGCCCGGCGACGCGCTTTGTACTTGGTGATCCCGGCGGCTTCTTCGATCAGCTGTCGGCGGTCGGTCGGCCGCGAGCTGAGAATCATCCCGATCTTGCCCTGCTCGATGATGGCGTAGGCTTTGGCGCCCAGCCCGGTGTCCATCAGCAGCTCGTGAATGTCTCGTAGTCGGCATAGTCTGCCCGTCGATCAGGTACTCGCTCTCGCCCGAGCGATAGAGGCGTCGAGTGACCTCGACTTCGCGAACTGCCTCCAGGAGCCCGGTGACGTGATGCCCGTTGCCATGACCGTTGCCGCCGAAGGTTTCATGGCCGTTGCTCTCGGCTACATGGGGCTGAGAAGCGACCTCGCCTGGAGCCGCCGCCGATCGCAGCGCCGACGGCGGGAGGGCGACTCCACTGAATCTCAGCCGGACCTCCGCCGCCCCGGTGGGCTTGCGGGCGTCGGAGCCGCTGAAGATCACGTCCTCCATCTTGTCGCCACGCAGACTTTTTGCGCTTTGTTCGCCCATGACCCAGGTGAGGGCGTCGGCCACATTGCTCTTGCCGCAGCCGTTCGGGCCGACAATCGCCGTGACCCCGCGGTCGAACGACAGTTCGGAGCGATCGGAAAACGACTTGAAGCCGGCTATTTCGAGACGTTCGAGGCGCATAACGCGGGAGATCCTGCCTGTGGTTGAGCCTAGGGGGAAAAGCGGGGCAAGTCTAACAAGCCCAGCCCATTGTGGCAAGAATCTTCGGGGACCCCATATTTGGGGCGGCAGAAGCGGGACTGGCCCGTCTGGAAGGGCTAAGCAACAATCTGGATGGGCCGGCCGGCTCGGACGCGACCTGCCACGAGATGTGACGACGGGCCAGCCCCTCCCAGGAGCGTTACTGTCGGGCGGCCCCCCGTGCGGTTCGGGTCTTGCCGAGTTGCAGGAGCTTCTCGGCTTCAGGGAACTGCGTCAACGCAAACTGCGCCTGCGGGTCGTCGACGATCAACCGCTGCCGGGCCGTCGCCGCACTGAAGAGTGCGTTGTCGATCTCGTAGCGGATCATGGCGCGAATGAACGCGCGGTCTTTCGCGAAGGCTGTCTCGTCGATCCTCATCCGGCGGCCCGCGGCGAACTGCTTGAAGTCCTGCACCATCGCATCGTCGACCGTGAATCCGGGCCGCACCACCTTGCGATTCTTACCCTGGGCTCCCGCGCGCGTGTCTCCTTCGGCCGTGAACTGTTCGGCGTAGCTGGCGAAGAGCGCCCGTGCGAACAGAGAGCGACCGAACGGCGTGGGATTGAAACCCTCGTCCCGTCCATCGAATCGCTGATCGGGCTCGATGCCGCCACCGCTATAGACCTTTCGGCCTGCAGCCGTGAACTTCGTCTGCTCCGGTGTGTGCGCGCGCTCGGACTGCTCCTTCAACGAATAGGTCAGGTACTCGTCGAATGAGCCGTCCCATGGCCGTTGAATCATCCGACCGCTGGGCGTGAAGTACCGCGCCGTGGTCAATGCCAAGCCCGCTCCCTGCACGCGGTAGACCGACTGCACCAAGGCTTTACCGAACGTCGTCTCGCCGACGACGAGCGCGCGGTCGTGGTCCTGAAGGGCTCCCGACACGATCTCAGACGCACTGGCGCTCTGGCGATTGACCAGAACAATCATCGGAGCGGTGAGGAACTCGCCGTTCTCGGTGGCGCGGTATTCCTGATCCGCGCTCTTCTCGCGCCCGCGAGTGTAGACCACCATCAACCCGCGTGGAATGAACAGGTTCACCATGCGGATCGCCTGGTCCAACTGCCCACCCGGATTGCCGCGCAGGTCGAGCACGATGCGCTTCATGCCCTTGCTCTGCATCGCGTGCAGCGCGGACGTCAGTTCCTCTTCGGTGTGCTCGGCAAAGTCGTCGATGCGCACGTATCCGGTTTGCGCATCCAGCATGAAGTGCGCGGTGACGGCCGGAATGGTGATCTCGTCACGCATCACCTCCATCGGAATCAGCTCTTCGAGGCCCTTGCGCCGTACCTTGATGGCGACGAACGTCCCCTTCGGTCCCTTCAATCGGCGAACGGCCTGATCGCTCGGCCAGCCCTTGGCATCTTCACCCTCGATGAACGCGATGACGTCACCGCGGCGAATGCCCTTGCCGTACGCCGGTGAACCCTCGAACACGCGGACCACCGTGATGTCGCCGTCCACCGGAACGATCGTGAGGCCCAGACCGTAGTAGCGACCTTCCTGCCGCTCGCGCATCTGCGCGTAGGTGCGGGGGTCCATGAAGCTCGAATGCGGATCGAGCGTTTGCAGCATGCCGTTGATGGCGCCGTAGACGAGCCGATCGGATTCCACCGTGCCGGCGTAGTTGTTCTCGATGGCGCTGACCGCGGCAGCAAACGCCTTGGTGTGCGACAGCCGATCCTCGGTGGCGAGAGCACTCCGCCCGAAGGCGCCGCCGGCCAGCGCTGACAGGATGATGGCGAAAACGGCCGCGGTGAGCGAACGATGGCTGCGCATCTCCGAATGCTAACAGACTAAAACCTGTTTCCGCAATGGTTTCCGGGGATTTCGAGGGGCCGAATGCCTTGACCGATGGCGCAAGCGGTTTCTATACTTAGGGTTAAGGAGCGCCCGCCATGTTTGGTCCTATCGGCATGCCCGAGCTGATCATCATTCTGGTGATCGCGCTCATCATTTTTGGCCCCACGAAAGCTGCCCGAACTCGGCAAGTCACTTGGCCGAAGCCTCAACGAGTTCAAACGCGCCTCGACCGAATTACAGAACACTCTGGAGCAGGAGATTCGCCTCGAGGAGCAAAAGGAGCGGCAGGTGAAGGAGACGGATACGTTTACGTCCGCTTCCGAGCCCGACTCCGGCACCCCCGATTCCGGCAGCCCCGGTTCCGGCAGCCCCGGTTCCGGCAGCACTGTGTCCCGCAACGCGGACGCCCGCCAGTAACCTCGACCGACCCGCTCGAACGATGGCATTGGTTCCGGTTCCTGGAGCGGCTGCCCCCGAGCCCGAACAAAGCGACGTTACGCCTTACAGCGTGAACAGCCCGCCGGTCGTAACGCCGCCTGCCCCACCCTCTGGCGATCCGGACGAGGACGAGTCGCCGGAAGGACGGATGACGTTTCTCGAGCATCTCGACGAGCTCCGGAAACGAATCACCCATGCCGTCGTCGCGCTGTTCGTGGGATTCATCGCCTCGTTTGCCGTGATTGATCGGGTGTGGCTCTTTGTCTTCGCGCGGCTGACCGAGCAGGTTCCTGACAAGCGGTTGATCTTCACTGAGCCCGGTGAGGGCTTCTTCCTGATGATCAAGATGGCCGCGGTGACGGGTCTGCTGATCTCGTCGCCCTATGTGATGTACCAGGTGTGGCTCTTCATCGCGCCGGGCCTGTACGCCAACGAAAAGAAGCTGGCCGTTCCGTTCGTCTTCTTTGCCACGACCCTCTTTATCAGCGGCGCGGCGTTCTCGCACTACGTCCTCTTTCCGCTGGCGTGGCAGTTCTTCGCCAGCTTTTCGAACGAGTTTCTGGCGTTCATGCCACGAGTCGAGTCGGTGTGGTCGCTGTATGTCAAGCTGCTGCTGGCCATGGGGCTGATCTTCCAGCTCCCCATGCTGATGTTCGTGCTCGCGCGTTTTGGGCTCGTCACCGCGCGCTTTCTAGTCAGGCAGTTCAAATACGCGGTGCTCATCATCTTCATCATCGCGGCCATCATTACTCCTGACGCAAGCGTCGTACCGCAGGTCGTCATGGCGGGGTCGATGATCGGCCTGTACGTCCTCAGCATCGGGGTGGTGTGGCTCTTTGGCAGGAAATCGAACGACTAGCCCCCCCGGCTGAGGTAAACGCGAAACCGAGAAATACCGCGCATACTCGCCACGAAATACCGCGCAACTCGCTACGGCTAAGTTTGACTTCCGGCGGTAGCGGTCCTACCATGATGGACGTGCGAGAACTCTGCCCGTTTTCCTCTGGAGGTTGGACTTCTATGAAAGCCCTTCGCCTACTGGCCGCGGGCATGGCGCTCTGCGCCGTGTTCTCGGGCCCCGCGTGGGCACAAGCGCCAAGCGGCCAGAGTACCCAGCAGCCAGCAGCCGCCGCCACCGACCGACGACTCGGCGCTCCGCCCTGCTACGACCACGGATCAAGGGGACACCGGTCTCTGGTACGTCCCGACCGGCGAGGTCCTGCCAAGAGGCCGCTGGTCCTTCAGCCTCTATCGGACGAACTGGGATCGAACCGAGGCGTTCACCGACATCTCGAACTTCCGGGGGACGTTTGCGTTTGGCGTCACGGACAGCTTCGAGCTGTTTACAAACATCGACGCCCAGCGCCGAATCGATGCCGATCGTCGCCCGGTCCGTGTCGGTGGCACACCGATGGACGACCCGTTCGTCTTCCAGGGGTGGCAGACAGGGTTCGGCGACATTCGCATCGGCGGCAAGTTCAACTTTCTGGCGCCCTATCGGCAACAGCCAGCCGCGGTGGCAGTTCGCGGCCTGATCAAGCTGCCGACGTCGGACACCGACGAGGGGATTGGGACCGGCAAGACGGATTACCTGTTCGACTTCGTCGTCAGTGGCGAAACCGGGCGGAACCTCGAGATCGCTGGGTATGCTGGCTTCATCTTCCGTGGCGATCCCGACGCGCCGGACGGGCTCGACACTGGAGGGCGTCCACTCTTCGAGCTCAGCGACGGATTCCGCTGGGGCTTTGGCGCCGGCTTCCCGAGCCGGGGCCGGCTGCGCGTCACCACGGAGCTCGTCGGCGAGATGTACTTCGACGACGAGATTCGCTGGAACGGCCCCTTAACCGGAAACATTCCTGGGAGCTGGCAGGTCGACTCGCCCGTGGATTTCACGATCGGGTTGACCTATCAGACTTCCGGCGGCTTCTTCATCGGCTACGGAGCCTCGATCGGCCTGAACACGACCAACCGCAAAGTCTCGAGGGAGCGTCTTTCACGACGGAAAGAGTCAGACGTTCGATCGCTGGGGCAATCAGGTTCGTCTCGGCTGGCATCCCGGCGTTCGTTACTACGTGCCGCCGCCGCCGCCTCCGCCGCCTGCCGCCACCGCCGCCGGTGGCGCAGAACCGGCCGCCGACGGTCAAGGCGCGTTGCGAACCGTGTGTCGTCGAAGTTGGACGCACGTCAACGGTCACCGCGGACGCCAATGATCCTGACGGCGACTCGCTCGCTTACAAGTGGAGCGCGCCAACGGGCACGTTCGCGAACCCGTCCGAGCGGCAGACGATCTTCACGTGCCCACCGACGGCCGGCTCAGTGCCCGTTACCGTCACGGTCACCGATGGCAAGGGCGGAACCGCCAGCGACACCATCACCATCCAGTGTGTGGCGCCGGCGCGCAAGGAATACACGTTCGAGGACGTGCACTTCGACTTCGACCGTTACTCGCTGCGTCCCGAAGCCACGCGGATTCTGGACGAAGCCATCAAGGCCATGCAGGCCGATAACACGCTCCGCCTCACGCTCGAGGGCCACACGTGCAACATCGGCACGACGGAATACAACCTCGCGCTTGGCGAGCGTCGGTCGAACGCCGTTCGTGACTACCTCGTCAGCCGGGGGATTGGCGCGGATCGACTCAACACGGTGAGCTACGGCGAGGAGCGACCGAAACACGACAACTCACGCGAAGAGACGCGCCGGTTGAATCGCCGCGCCGCAATGACGGTTCGACTGCAGTAAGCGTCGAGACGGCGGGTCAAACGACGGCGGGTCTAAAGACTGAAGGCCCGCCGCTTCCTGACTAGACGGACCGTTGAGCTGGCGAGGCTAACGGGCCCGCCGTTCTTTTTGTACGGCGCGTTAGTAGGCCTTTGCGAACCAGGCGTAGACGGTCGCCGGCCTGCCGCACTTGATGCAAGGCTCGGTCGGTGAGCCCTGGTCAAGCGGGATGTTGCGGATCGTGGCCTGCGTTTCGGCCTTGATGTCGGCCTCGCACTGCGGCGACTCGCACCAGGGCGCAATCACGAAACCCGGTCGGCCTTCCATTACCTGCTTGAACTCGTCATAGCTGCTGGTGCGGCTCGTGTGTTCCTCGCGGAACGCCAGAGCCTTCGCGAGCAGCGACGTCTGAATCTCGGCGAGCAGTTCGTTGATGCGATTCGGCAAGCCCGTCCATCGGCAGCGACTGCTTCTGGCGAGTGTCGCGGCGCGCGGCGAAGACGGCGTTCTTCTCGATGTCTTTGGGGCCAATCTCGAGCCGCAGCGGGACACCGCGCATTTCGTACTCGGCGAACTTCCAGCCGGGCGTTTGACTCTCGTCGGCGTCGATCTTGACGCGAATGCCCGCAGCTAGCAGCTGGCTCGCGAATCGCCTCGCACGTGGGCAGCACGGTGTCTTTCCAGTTGCCGCGAGGAATCGGGACGATCACGACCTGCCAGGGCGCGACGTTGGGAGGCAGGATGAGGCCGCTGTCGTCGCCGTGGGTCATGATCAGGGCGCCGACCAGACGCGTCGTCACGCCCCACGACGTGGTCCAGACGTGCTGCAACGTCTTGTCGCGTCCCTGGAACTGAATCTCGAACGCCTTGGCGAAGTTCTGCCCGAGGTTGTGCGACGTGCCCGCCTGGAGGGCGCGGCCATCGCCCATCAGGGCCTCGATCGAATAGGTCATCGATGCGCCAGCGAACTTTTCGCTTTCGCTCTTCTGTCCCTTCACCACGGGCATCGCCAGCACGGTCTCGCAGAACTCAGCGTACAGGTCGAGGATCTTGATCGTCTCCTCTTGCGCCTCCTCGGCCGTCTCGTGAGCCGTGTGCCCTTCCTGCCAGAGGAACTCGGTCGTGCGCAGGAACGGACGCGTCACCTTTTCCCAGCGCACGACGTTGGCCCATTGATTGATGAGCAGCGGGCAGATCGCGCCAGGACTGGATCCACTTCTGATACATCACGCCGAAAATGGTTTCCGACGTCGGACGAACGATCAGCTTCTCCTCGAGCTCCTCGGTGCCCCCCTTCGTGACCCATGCAACCTGGGGGGCGAACCCCTCGACATGCTTGGCCTCACGGAGCAGCAGGCTCTCCGGAATGAAGAGCGGAAAGTACGCATTGACATGGCCGGTGGCCTTGAGCCGATCGTCGAGCTCCCGCTGCATGCGCTCCCAGATCGCATAGCCATACGGCCGGATGACCATGCAGCCCTTGACCGGCGAGTAGTCGGCCAGCTCCGCCTTGCGGACGACATCCAGATACCAGCGGGAAAAATCGGTGGACTGCGGCGTAATCTCGGTGACGAACGTTTCTGCCATAGGGGTCGGTCGGTTGTCGAATTCTGCGTATCAGACACGTCGCGATCGCTCTGTCAGCGATCTTCTGCGACATGAACCTTCCAGTGTAGATCGTCTTTCGCCGGAAAGTCGGTACGGAAATGCGCGCCGCGCGACTCCTCGCGCCGCGCGGCGGCCTTGGCCATCAACCAGCCTACCGTCGCAAGGCTCGCCGCCCGCTGCAGGCCCTCGTCGCCGCGATCGTCCGCCGCTTTTCGTTCGAAATAGTGATGAAGCGCATGAAGCTCGCTGCGATCGCCACCGCCAATGCGCGCACCGTCCCGATTGACGCCGACCGCGCGCCACATCAGATCGGGCACACGCATGGCGTCTGCCGCGCCCTTCGCACGCGACGCCGACGCAACCGACGACGTCCCAGTAACGACCCGCACCCCCGCCATCCCGCCCGCGGCTGGCGGCTGACACATCGCTTGCGCGGCACGCGCGCCAAACACGAGCCCCTCGAGCAGCGAATTACTGGCGAGCCGATTGGCCCCATGCACTCCCGTGCATGCAACTTCCCCCGCGGCGTACAGTCCGGGCAGCGTCGTCCTCCCCCAGACATCGGTTTCAACGCCACCCATGATGTAGTGCGCGGCTGGGCTCACCGGGATGGGGTCCGTGGCCAGGTCGAGGCCAACCGAGCGGCACGCCTCAGCGATCGTGGGAAAGCGCGAATGCACCCAGTCAGGGGTAGGTGCCCCATCGACAGAAACACACGACCGCCCGTAGCAGCCATTTCCGTGACCATCGCACGGGATACGACGTCACGAGACGCCAGCTCCGCGGCGCGGTGATATCGCAGCATGAAGCGGTCGCCCGCCTCGTTGATCAGGTGCGCCCCTTCGCCGCGCAGCGCCTCCGATAGCAGAAATCGCGGCGCACCGGCCACGGCAAGCGCGGTGGGGTGAAACTGGATGAACTCCAAGATCGACGACCCGTGCGCCCGCGCGCCAAGCCAGCGCCACCCCATCACCGGTCGCAATCGCCGGATTGGTCGTTTCACGAAATACCTGGCCAGCGCCGCCCGTGGCCAGCAGCACCGCTCCCGCTTCGACGGACGCAATCCTCGATGCATCGGTGAACTCTGCTCCGATGCATCGGCCGCCTCTCGATAGCAGGTTGATGGCCCGAGCATGATTGAGCACGCGCACCCGAGGATGCTCGCTGACGCGCGACCAGAGCAGTCGACCGATCTCGCGGCCGGTGGCATCACGCGCGTGCAGGACGCGACGAATGCGATGCGCGCCCTCGCGTCCGAGCGCGGGCTGACCGGCGCGATCACGATCGAAAGCGGCACCCCAGTCCAGCAACTGCTGGACATAGAGAACGCCGTCCTCGACCATGACCCGTACCGCGTGCTCATTGCAGAGACCATCACCGGCCGCCATGGTGTCTGCGAAGTGTTCTTCGGGCGAGTCTTCAGCACCCAGCGCCGCGGCGATGCCGCCCTGCGCATAACCCGTGTTGCTCTCGGTTGGATCGCCCTTGGTCAGGACGGTGACTAGGCCGTGCTCGGCGAGATCGATGGCGGCACGTAACCCGGCGACACCGCTCCCGATGATGAGGAAGTCTGCGCGCCCATGCACCGACTGTTATGCTACCACCTGCTTCATGACCCCCACTCGCATCGAGGTTGCCGCACACGCGGGTCCTTATCCCATTGTGATCGGTGCTGGAGTGCTTGCGACGTTGCCGCAACTGCTCGATCAATCCGCGCTCGGACCGCGAAGGGTCATCGTGTCGAGCCCTCTCGTCTGGCAGCTCCACGGCAAGGCGATCAAGAAAACATCGACGGAACGCGAGCCGATTCTGGTCCCGGATGGTGAACGCTTCAAAACATTGGCCACGGTCGGGCGAGTGTACGAAGCCTTGCTTCAGCTCGGCGCGGATCGCTCGACCGTCATCATCGCCGTGGGCGGCGGCGTTATTGGCGACCTCGTCGGGTTTGCCGCGGCCACATACCTGCGCGGTCTGCGCCTCGTTCACGTTCCAACCACGCTAATGGCCCAGGTCGACAGCGCTGTCGGCGGCAAGACCGGCGTCAATCACACGCTCGGCAAAAACCTCATCGGTGCGTTTCATACGCCGCGCCTGGTGTTGGCCGATCCCGACCTGCTGTCCACGCTTCATCGGCGAGAGTTTCGCGCCGGCCTCTACGAGGTGATCAAGTACGGCATCATCGCCAGCCCCACGCTGTTCGAGCGGGTCGGCTCTTCGCTTCCGTCGTTGTTCGCGCGAGAGCCCGACGCCCTGTCGGCCATCGTGTCCGAATCGTGCCGAATCAAGGCGGAAGTGGTTTCAGCGGACGAGCGCGAGTCGGGTCTCCGACGCATTTTGAACTTCGGCCACACGGTTGGCCATGCACTCGAAGCCGTCACTCGATACCGGCGCTTCCGGCACGGCGAAGCCGTCGCGTATGGGATGCTGGCGGCCGTTAATCTGGGCGCGGCTCGCGGTGTGACGCCGCCAGAGGTCTGCATTCGGGTGACTCGACTCATCACCCAACTCGGGCCGTTACCGTCGGTCGCCGACCTTTCGATCAAAGAGATCGTTGGGGCCATCGCTCATGACAAAAAAATCGTCGAGGGCGCGCTCCACTTCATCGCCGCCACGGAGATGGGGAGCACGACGACGCTGAAGGATGTGACCCAGAAGGACCTGATGGGCGCGCTGAAGGCGATTGGCATCAAGAAGGCCTAGATCACCGCAACCAGCCCGGCGGAACGCCAGCCTTTCTCGCCTCCTCTTCAATCGCTGCGATGGCTTTGACGTGCTCGGCAATCTCGATCTTCGTTCGATCGAGCTCCAAGAGCGCACGCTGGCGCTCGCGCTCGAGCTGAGCCCGTTGGGCAGGGTCATCTCGATTGACGATGTCGGTGGTGAGTGCGTTCAGACGACTCTGCAGCGCATCGGCGAGCACGCGGCTGCGTTCCAGAGCCGGTACGCGCCGTCGTTATCAGTGCCTTCCAATGAGCTTCGTCCTTCTCCTTCGAAGGAGCTTCGCTTACATCAGGTTCTGTGCCGGGCGCGACGGGGGCAGCTGAACGGTGTTCCCTGGGCTCCGGCTTGAGGTCTCGGTTGGTGTAAACCCTGGCTGGCGACTTGACGGCCTGTCGGCGCGCCTCTTCGACCTTCGCGAGCTCGACGAGGCTCTGGGCCCACACCGGGACGGAAAGCGCGACCAGAAGTACACCCAGCAGGTGTGTCATGCGATGACGAAGACCCGGTGGGCCACTTGAACTTGAAGATCGTATGCGGCGCTGGCAACAGGGTCAAGGAACCGCCGAGGCAAGCCGCCAGGATTGCACGCGAATACCTGGCTTACATACTTCTCCTGCTTCCGTTGCGCGGCAGACGCGTGCGAGCTCTGCGTCGATCGACCGCCTCGCACCCCGGGGCCCAAACGCCTCAGCGCGCGCCCTGATCACGTGTCGGCCTTGCCCTCCCACACCGCCGCCGTCAATCCACGGATTCCCATCGGTCTCCCGGCCATCGTCTCCCACCCAGACGATGACGTAGGGGTCGAGGTGCCGCGGAAGCGTTGACAGCGGGAGCGGCGCATGGAGAAAGGGTCGCCATTGCGGGTTGTTCGCCCCCCACGGTCGATCGACAGTCTGTGCGCTGCGATCAGCATCGGTGCACGCCGTTCGGAGCCCACACGTCAATTCGTTGGTAAGGCTGGTGAGGTCGATGGTCTCGCCTCCGTGCATCGTCCGAAGCCCGGACGGGGAACCATCGACCCGCGACGCCCGCAGGGTCCCATCCAACGCCTGGCTCCAATCCGTGATGTCGGCCAGGTCGCGCATGGCAAGGTTCAAGGCCGACTCGGCAGCGTTGAGCGTGATGGTGGCATCTTCGTGATTGTGGTCGGCCATCCGAGCTGCAGACGATGAGAGGGCGAGGCCGAGACCCAGGGCCGAAACCAGGCTGATGGTCAGCAGGGTGATTACGAGCGCGATGCCACGTTCACTGGCGCGCATTGCGAAGCCTCACCGTCAAGCGCAGCTCGACATCCGGCACCCACCGCGCAGCGTTCCGCTCGGTTCCGGGACGGCGAAACAGCCGCGCCACCGGACCGCGCCAGACTGCGGAGGCAGCCTCCACGCGCAGTCGGAGTTCGACAAGTCGGATTCGGAGCAGGTCGGCATCGAATCGCGTGGCGTCGAGGGCATCGGAACACCAAGGCCCGTCGTTGAGCGATGACGTGTCCAATGTCTCCATGGACCCAAGGGCCGTCGACGGCAGCCTTGCGACGAGACGACCGTCCCCGTCGCGCATGAACATGCAGTTCTCACCGGGTCCCCAGCTATCACGCGGGTCGTCGATCCCCGTCAACGGTGGGATCGGTCCGTAGGTTGGGTGTGGATCATCGAGCTGACCGGGCGTGGGGGCTGTGGTCGCCATCGCATGGACCTCGAACCCCACCACGTGCTGCAGGACAGGCTGCTCGGCGCCGCCGGTGGATGTGCGAACGAGTCGTTGGCTGCCATCGCTTTCTGGCCTCAAGCCGTAGGTCGTTGTCACCGCAGAGGCGACAACAGCGCCAGGGTCGAACGACGAGCGGAGCGGGCTCGCAAGATGGACGATGCCACCCGGCGCAACCGCTGCGACGACAAGAGGCTCACCCCGAGCGGCGTCGAAGATGAGCGCCGTCATGGCGGGCTGAAGTGCACAAGCATCGCCGCCTAACGCTGCAGTTGGAAGAGCCTTCAAGGACGAGTGTCGTCTCCCCTGCTGGTGCTGCCTGGCGCAAGACCCCCTGAGGGGCCCGGGGAGGAATTCGCGTGATTCGAATCGCTTGGCCTGGTGCCGCCGGCGGCGAGTCGAAGCCTGCGAGCGGGACAATCGACGCCATGACATCCGAGACGCTCACAAGATCGATTCCTACGGATCCACCGCTTCCCGCCTCGCGCACATCGCTGGCCAACCGTTCGAGGGCTGCCCGTGTCCCGCCGGTAAGATCCGCCGACGCAAGCGTGCGCTCGAACGCGTGACGTGCTGGGACCGCCATCCCTGCCACGGCGGCAGTCACGGCCATCAGCAGCAGGCAGGCGACGAGCAGCTCGATCAGCGAGTAGCCGCGCTGATTCATGGCGTTCTCGTTCGCACCGAGACCACACAGGCCTCGGCCATTGGGCTCGCCAGTCTGTACGCCCCGAGCTGTGAAGACACAGGTGCGCAGCACGAGCGTGTCGAGATCGCCGGCGGAGAGCGGGGTGATAGACCATCGGCGCACGTAGTCGGGCGCGGTCTCACCCCCAACGGGCGGCACGCTTTGCCCGAAGCCATCCAGGTAATCCACATATCCGCTTGTATCTTCGTCCAGCGAACCCGGTGGCGAGGGCGCCAGGACGCTCGCACTTTGGCGCGTGCCATCCGCGGCATAGGTCCATGCAGCAGCCCGCAACTCCTCGAGCTTGCTTTGCGCAGCGGCAAGCGCCCCCGCGCTGTACCGGCTTGCCAGGGCCCGTTGAGCCCCAACTGCCACCAGGTGCGCCAACCCAACGAGAGTCGAAGCCACGAGGGTCGCGGCGATCAGCACCTCGATGACGGAGAAACCGTCGCGCCGACTGCACAACTCCATGCCTCGACCAGTGCAAGGCTGCGGCCGCGCGTCCGCGCGATGCGTCCTCGGCGATCCGCACGGAATATCAGTGGGATCTTATTGGCACGAGTTTGGTCGTTCCAAAAAACTGCGCGACCACGATTCGATGAACGGTGAGAATTCTGCGCTACTAGCCGGAGTCGGCCACGGAAGCGCCGACCGAGTGGCTTCCGGCTTCAGCGGAAGGTCAATGCCGCGCAACTTCCGCCTGAAGGCGGAAGCCACAGGAGCCTCAATTTCACAGGCCGTCGTCACATCCGCCCTAAATACCAGTCCAGGATGGCGTCGCCACCGAGCATGGCGACGAGCGCCGCGAGCGCGAGGAAGGTGCCAAACGGCAGTGCATACCGTCCGTCGGCGCGCGTGAACACGATGAGCAGCAGTCCGATGATCGCCCCCGAGAACGACGAGAGAATCAACGTCAGCACAACAGCGGGCCAGCCGAGAAAGGCGCCGATCATCGCGAGCATCTTCACGTCGCCCATCCCCATGCCTTCTTCCTTGCGAATCGCGTAATAGCCGGCCGCGATTGCGTAGAGCACGCCGGCGCCGAGCGCGATACCCATCAGGGAACTCGTCGGGCCAGGTCCGGTGACGAGGCTGAAGAGGAACCCCACAACGATGCCGGGAAGCGTGATGGCGTTGGGCAGAATGTGGTGCTCGAGATCGATGAAGAACAAGACGATGAGGATCGCGCCGAGGAGCAGGCGACTGACGAGCAACGGTCCCGGCGGGGTCAGCACGACGATCGTCACGGCCACTAGCCGCGGTGGCAATCTCGACGATTGGATACTGAACGGATATTGGTGCGCCACACTGCCGACACTTTCCGCGCAGCAGGAGCCAGCTCAGGACCGGGATGTTGTCGAACCTCGCGATCGGGCGACGGCATCGAGGGCAATGTGACCCGGGCGACACCAGTGATTCGCCGCGCGGCAACCGGTAAATGCAAACGTTCAAGAAGCTGCCGACAATAAGCCCCAAGACCGTCGTCAGGCCGATGAGAACTGGCGATGTCATCACGGCTTCGAGGAGTCGAGGCCAACCGGCAGGGGCCAGAGTGGCGACTTCTCTGACAGCCGAACCGCCTCGTTGACGAGATCGAGGACATACGGAACGCCAGCAGGATCGGTTGGAACTCGGCGAAGCACGCCGACCGAGATGAGGTCCTCCCACGTGCTGGCCGGGCGGCCCGTGCGCGCTTTGAACCGCCAGACCACTTCGTTGAGCACATCGATCGCATCGAGCGCGTCGAACTGCGCGATGCGTGCTTCGGCCAAGCGGCGCAAGGAGTCGTCATCAACGCTGTCGTGCAGCTCGTCCCACAACCGTCGCGCCGCGGCGCGATCTCCTGACTCCGCGCGCATGAGCGCGGCCGATGACTTCAGCCAGATCGGCGCGCCGACAACCTCCGAGGCTTTTTCGAGCCAGGTGGCAGCGTCGGCGTAGTTTCGATAACTCCAGTAGTGAACAAATCCGATGGCGTGCAGGTACTCCCATTTGTCGGGGGACACCTGGACGCCGCGCTGCAAGAGGTCGATCGCAAGATCGGGCCGGCCGGGACCATTGGGGGGTGGCTCGGAGAGGAAGAAGGCGCCAAACCGATAGGCGACCGTGAAGCGCGGATCGAGTGTGGTAACCAGTTCGAGCAAGGGGTGCAGAAGGTCGTAGTTCTTATCGGCCGCAGTCGACAAGCGCTGTCGCCCGAAATACACCACGGCGCGGATCCAGTAGAAATCGGCGAGCAGGCTGTCGAACCCGAGCGCGAGACGCCTGACCGTTGGTCCCGCTTCCAGCCACTGCACAGGCGTTTCCGGCTCATAGGGTTGCCAACCGCGGTCGCGCCACACCTGCAACGCGACCGCCAGCGTCATCAGCAGCGCGATCGCCACCAGAAAGTGCGGGGTCCTCGTCATTTGAAATCGCGCCGACGGAACACTGCAATTGCGGCCAGCAGCACGATCGACACGTAGACCACGGCATAGGCAAGCGTCAGCGCCACGTGCGATACGGAAATCGGCACGCCGTGCACGACTTCGGCTTTCACGTCGAAGGGCGCCAGGTTGGGCAGCACGTAATACAGGGCTTTCGCGACGTAGACGGCCACAGGCGCCTCCATTACTTCCTCGAAGTGCCGGAGGTCAGCATTGAATCGCCCGACGATCCACAAGGCGAGCGTCAGCAGAACAGCCGTCATCGGGCCCGCGAACGTGGAAAAAAACAGGGCGATCGCGGTCACGATCATCAGCTCAGCAAACGTCAGGACGATCGCAATCAGAAGGCGGGGATCCATCGCAGGGGCCGGCCAGCTCCGTTGTTGCACCGCCGGCACCGTGAGTTGCTGATACAAGAGCACGAGGTAGAACGCCACACACATTGCGGCGAGATTGACGGCAAGCGTCATCACCAGCCCGGCGAACTTGCCAACGACAAACTGCTCGCGCGTGAGCGGACGACTCAGCAGGCTGTAGATGCTGCGGCGCTCCACTTCCTTCGCCACCAGCCCGATCCCGATGAACACCGCGATCAGCAGACCGAGGAGGTTCAGAGCCGCCAGCCCGAGATCCTTGATGATCTTGAGGTCCTGACCGGCTGTCATCTGGCCAATCAGGTAGGACGCTGCCACGAGCAGAATGCCGAAGCCAACAATGGTCAGCGGCACGCGGTCGCGAACCGATTCGCGAAACACCGCGAGCGCGACGAGACGGATTGCTCTCATCCGTCGATGCCGCTGGTGTCCCGCGGCGTCGCACTTCCCACCGTCGCCACGAAATAGTCCTCGAGCGTCGTCCGGATCGGATTGAGAGAGACGATGTGCACACCGTGACCGGCAAAATCCTTCACGATCTCTTCCGGTGCCGCTTCGGCGGGCAATTCAATCGTGAACCGATGATCCGAAAGGGGCGTCATCGTGATCGCGCGGCTCTGCAAGCGACTCTGCAGTGCCTCCGGCAGGTTGGCCACCACGAGTTCCCAGCCGCGACGTTCGAAGGCGACGATGTCGCTGAGACGCCCCTCCGCGACCAATCGGCCCTGGGCCAGAATCGCGACGCGGCTGCACAGCGCTTCGGCATCGGCGAGGATATGCGAGCTGAAGAACACCGTGCAGCCTCGGTCCCGCAGACGCAGCATCAATCGACGAAGATCGCGGCGCCCGAGCGGATCGAGGCCCGACATCGGCTCGTCGAAGAAGACCACGTCCGGCTCGGCGACCAGCGCCTGTGCGACACCGACGCGCTGAATCATGCCCTTCGAATAGGACCGGAGGCGCATCCGCCGTTCCGCGCCGATTCCTACCTCGTCTAACACTTGTGAGACGCGTTTGGCGCGCGCAGGACCATCGATCGCCGACAGGCCGGCATAGTAGGCCAGCAGTTCCTCGGCGGTCAGGTAGTCGTAGAAATACGGATTCTCGGGAAGGAAGCCGATCCGTCGTCGCATGCTCAGGTCGCCGATCGGCTTGCCGAGGATGCGGGCTGTGCCGCTCGTCGGGAAGATAAGGCCCATGAGCAGCTTGAGCGTGGTGCTCTTCCCGGCGCCATTGGGGCCCAGGAAGCCAAAGACTTCACCCGCGTCGACAGTAAAGGTCAGATGATCGAGAGCACGGTAAGGTCTCGGCCGCCAGAAACCAACCAAGTAGTCCTTGGAAAGCTCCTCAACCTGAATCGCGGCCACGGCGGTCAAGCAGTTACCGGCGGCCGGCGGCCGGCTCGCCTACGCCGCCTAAGGCCTGGCCGCGACGGCGAGGGCTTCTGGCCCTCATTGGCCGCCCCCGGCGGCAACACGGCGGAGCTCCCACTGAACGGCAGCCTCGAAGAACTCACCGCGCAGATTGGGCAGCCGAATCCCGTTCATGAAAAACGTCGGGGTGCCCTTCACGCCCAGCTGCAGCCCCTGACCGATGTCACCACGAACGAGCTCGAGGGTTTTCTGATAGCGCGCGTCGAAGTCGGTCACGCCCACGACCGTCGAGACACCCTTCTTGACGCTGTCCGTCGTGAGGTCTGCCTGGTTGGCAAAGAGCCAATCCTCCATCGCATCCGCACGTCCCTTTTCACGCGCGAGCCTCACGGCGACCGCTGCCTCACACGCGGCCTGATGCCCTCCCCCCAACGAATTGCACTCGGGGTCGAGCGGAAAATCGCGTGTCACGAACGCAATCTTCCCGGGGTGCTGCTGCTGGAGTTTGGCCAGGATCGGCTTGTATTCACGGAACGTCTGGCCGCACGGCGGGCACTGATAGTCGTTGAACTTGATGATGGTGACAACGGCGCCACTACCACCCACGACAATCGGCACGCGTGGCTGGGCCGCGAGATACTGCTCCAGTTGTTGAATCTGATTCTGCGGCGGTGGCGGAGCGGCTGGCTGAGCGGTCGCCTGGGGGTTGGCGGGGGGCGCCGCTGCGAGCCCACTGGACGCGGAAATCGAATCACCGGGGAACAGCACGACGGCGACCACGGCCGCTCCCACAAACGCCAGCGCCGTCGTCAGCGCTGCAGGAGTACTAAAGAGAGTACGCATATCGTTGGATGCACGAGCAGCAAGGGTTGTCATTGGGTACTTGGCCGCCGCTCCCGCAATCAGGAACAACGCGATGATTGCGGCATAGGTCCCGACACAGAGCAGGCAAACCGTCTTCAGCACAAAGAACGACGCGTACGCAAGATACAGGACACCGGCAAGCCCGAGCGTCGCCGTCGCAAACACATATCCAGCCAGATTCTGACGGGCCGACGCCGAACGGCTGCAGAGCGCGACCAGTATGAGCACGAACGCGAAATACAGCACACCAATGAGGGCCACCGGGACGCCACCGATCGAGCCAAATCGACTCGTGTAGGCGTCGGTGCAGCTGAAGGTCGCGTTGACGTCGCAAACGCTCGAGTACAGGGGATCGTTCAGGATGCGGTAGTGCACCCAGGTCGAGGCGACCGCAAACCCCAGGCCCACGAGAGCGGCGATGGTAAAGGCTGCAACGGGCACGTTGACCGCGGTTGGACTCGACTTCGTGGTCCGCGTCATATTGCTGAATTCTACGGGATTTTGAACGCAGGAACCGACTCGACCGGGGTCGCGAGTCCGGTGGCCGTCATGTCCCGCTCGAGCGGGGCAACCCCATCGAAGAACACGTAAATTTTGCCCGTCGCTGTCATCGCGAACGCTTGTTGGCCAGGTGACTCGACCGAGCGCGGTCTCGCCCAAGCATAGTAGTCCGACGCGGTCGGTCGCCCGTGGCAGTCCGGCGGCCCCGGAGTCGATCCCTCCGCAGGTCGCACGCCCACCTCATAACCGGCGGCTTCAACACTGAATCACGTGTTCGGACGTCAGCACGTTCGAGATCGTCTGCGGGCAAACCGTCACGAGACTCGGGAGCGTCACCATAAAGCCTTTCTCCCGAACCCCGGACTGGACTATCAACTGTCGCATCGTGCACGCGTTTGAGAAAATCCGCGGCCACAGCCTGGGCTTGCGTCTTGTGGCAGTATCGGACAAACGGCAAAGCCCCGACCACCAGGATCCCAATCAGGGGCAGGCACCAACTCCAACGGCGCATGAGAACAGTATAAGGACCAGGTGCGACGGGTGCGACAGGTGCGACGGGTGCTGAGGTGCGGTGCAGTTACCGCACGTGTCGCACCTGTCGCACCTGTCGCACCTGTCGCACCTGCGTTATTGGCCGAGTGCGGTCGTGGTCGCGCTCGACGTGAACGGCTGCGTCGGCGCCACACCGCTGGTGTCCTGCCAAATCGTCGACCCGATATCGGCCGCAAACGCACGGTTGCCAGTTGAGCCAACGCCTTGCGGAACGGCGGTGATGTAGTAGCGGACGTTCGTTGCGGTGCCGCACACGTCGTTCGGACCAGCAGCGCCACCGGCGCCCGGCGTGATCGTAAAGATGTAGCCACTCTTCTGCACCGGTGCGGGGCCGGCCAGGTCCGCGGAAATGAAGGGCACCTGAAGATTGGCGCAGGTCGCGCCGAGCGCCTGCAGGCTGTCGGCGAAGCCGCGATTCAAACCCCAATAGTCGACTTCGGCCGACACGACCGCGCGCGTGGATCCAATCGCCGACGCCTCGTTCCCCGAGATGCGCGCCCGCAGGAGCCCGGGCACCGCAATCGCCGCAATGATGCCGATGATCGCGACGACGATCAGAAGTTCGATGAGCGTAAAGCCCTTGGTGTTACGAATACCCATGATCCTCTTCCCCCATTACTTCTCAACCACTTCTCAAAAACTTGTGTCCGGTGCCGCAAGACTGCCCTGGAGCAACGCGACTCGACCCGCACCGCCGCGCTGGGCAACCAACAGCAACAGATATACCAAGCTCCTGCGCAGTACAGACGATAGGCGCAAGTTATTGGTCTGACTAACCTTAGCAGGATTCGACGGCAGGCGGACGGTTCGTTCCGATGGAGCGCCGCACCGGGTGCTGACAAATTGCGTCAGGTGACCTGCCACGCCCTGTCAGCCGCCATCAAGCACTGAAAGCTGCGACGCCGGAGTGTCATGAGAGCCGCGGGGCTAGGCTTTGAGCTTGTACTTCTTCACAAGATAGCGGAATTGTCGAAAGCTGAGGCCAAGAAGTTCCGCGGCGCGGACCTGGACACCACCGGCCTGGCGGAGCGCGCGCTCGACGTGCGTGCGCTCAACTTCCTGCAGGTGCTGTTCGAGATTGAAGCCTGAGGTAGGAAAGGGATCACCGGCCCGCCCCGGCGCGACCGGCCGTGGCGTACTGCTCAGGTGCTCGCCCAGCGTCTCGTCCTGGATTCGGTCCGTTGCTTCCAAGGCAACCGCGCGCTCGATGGCGTTTTCCAACTCCCGGACGTTTCCCGGCCATTGGTAGGCCTTCAGACGTTCGACCGCGTCGGCACTGAAGCCACCAATCGGCTTACCCATCTCGCGCGTGAATTTGACCAAGAAGTGATCGGCAATCAGGGGCACATCCTCTGCGCGCTCGCGCAGTGCCGGCAATCGGATCGGAATCACGTTGAGGCGATAGAAGAGATCCTCGCGAAACTGTCCTTGGGCCACTCGAGCGGCCAGGTCGCGGTTGGTTGCGGCGATCACGCGAATGTTGGCGCCGATTTCCTCGGTGCCGCCCACACGCCGATACTTGCGTTCCTGCAACACCCTCAGCAATTTCACCTGCATCGTCGGGCTCATCTCCCCGATTTCGTCCAGAAAGATGGTGCCATGCTCGGCGACTTCGATCAGACCTTTCTTGTTGCTGTCGGCGCCCGTGAAGGCGCCCCGCATATGGCCGAACAGCTCGGATTCGAGCAAGGTCTCGGGGAGCGCTCCGCAATTGACGGCAACGAAGGGACGGTCGCGGCGGAGCGAGAGCATGTGGAGCGCGCGCGCGACCAGTTCCTTGCCAGTGCCGGACTCGCCCGTCAACAGGACGGTGCTGTTCGTGCGACAGACCGTCTCGACGAGCCGGAACACATCGAGCATCGGCCGGCTGCGGCCGATGATTCCGGCAAAGCCGTCCTTCGCGATGGCTTGCCGCAACACGTCGCGCTCGTGGCGAACGCGACGAGCATCGATGAGTTGACGGACCTGCAGGGTCACCAGGTTGATGTCACGAAACGGTTTCTCGAGCAGCGCGGCGGCGCCCGAATCGCGGGCTCGCTTCCACTCCGAAGAGTCCCGCGTAAAATGCGCTGTCATCATGATGACGACACTGTCGGGCGCGATGTCACGGATGGCCTTGGAGGAGCTCGAGCCCATCCAGGCGCGGCATGCGGATGTCGGTCAGCACGACATCGATGTACTCGCGGCCGACGAGATCTCGCGCGACCACGCCGTCTTCGGCCACGAGCACGTCGAAACCCTCCCGTTGAAACAGGATGCGCATCCATTCGCGCATCGACTGCTCGTCGTCCACAATCAGGATGCGCGGGGCGTCGCGACCGATTCGGGTCGGTGGTTCGCGAAGGGGCGCAGGCTGGGACCCGGGGACGCTCATGAGATGAAGTGCGCCGATTCCTGATGGTTGGACGGGCGCGTGCCGCGAACGGGCGGGAAACTCACGCGAAAGGTCGCGCCATGTCCCACCTGCGACTGCACCTCGACTCGAGCGCCATAGTCGCTGGTGATGCGATGAACAATCGCGAGGCCGAGACCGCTGCCTTTGCTGAAGGAGCCGCGGAACGGCTGAAACAAACTCTCGGCTTCCTCGGCGCTCATGCCGACGCCCTCATCCGTCACGATGAGGACGCCGTTGGCCAACCCCTCGATCAGTTCGTGCGCCGCCCGCAGGCGAAGCCGGCCGCCATCCGGCATGGCGCGTAGGCCGTTGGTGGCGAGATTCCACACGATCTGCCGGATGTGGTTCTCGTCCGCCTCGATCACGACTTCGTCGGCGGGTGTCTCGACGTGAACGATGTGCCGCTCGCCGATCTCGGTGCTGTTGCGCAACAACGTTGCAGTGTCCTGGACCACGGTTCGCAAATCGAGGCGCTGGAGTTCGAAACGCTGGGGCCGAGCATACGCCAGAAACGACCTGATGGTGGCATTGAGCCGCTCGGATTCGCGCAAGACGATGTCCATCAATTGTGCCTGATCGGTGGAGAGCGACAACTCCTGCCGCAGGATCTGCATCGAGCCCGACATGGCGGCGAGAGGGTTCCGTATCTCGTGCGCGATGCCGGCCGCCATTTCGCCGACGGCTGCCAAGCGCTTTTGCATCTGCGCACCGCGGTCGAGCCGTTTGCTCTCGGTCACGTCCTGAAAGGTGTAGAGATAGCCGCGTTGCCCGTCGGCATCGGCATCAGCGCGACACTGAGACCGAGATCGATGAACCGACCGTCGGTTCGCTGATACTGCACGTCGGCTCGCTTGCTACGCGCCCGTTCCAGGTCTGCGGCCAGCGATGGCCATGAACTCGGCGGGAAGCTGCAGCACCTCGGCGACCGGCTGGCCGGTGACGTTCGCGAGCTCGTGGCCGGTGATTTGGACCGCTGATTGGTTGAAGGTCAGGACGCGATGAGCCGCATCGGCCGTGGCCAGGCCGCTCACGAGGTTGTGGATTACGTAGTCATTGAAGAACTGAAGGTCGGCGAGCTCGACCGGACGTCTTCTCCAGCTTGACGTCGACTCGTCGCAGCCGCTCGGCCAGTGACCCTGAGAGGAACGCGACCGCGAAGAGGCCGGCGACGTTGAGCCCAACCGTGTACTGAGCGACATTCGCGCTGCGGAAGGTCGTCATCGAACGAATAGCCCAACACCGGACCGATCAGACCGGCCACCTCGGCGTACTGCGCAAGCACCACGCCCGCGTAGAACACGGCACTGAGCGCGGCGACCTGAAGCGACCCTCGTCGGAACTGTAAGTGCTCGCGGCCACAATCGGCAGCACATACAGCGACGTAAAAATGCTCGTGATGCCACCCGTCAGCGCGACCGCCGCGGACACGACCATCACGTCAATCGCAAAGTGAACGTCGATGAGCCACGGAAAGCGATCCACAGACCGCAGCGTGGCGATGAACACCAGGCTGACCGCGTAGATGCTGGCGATCAGGACATAGAACGGGTTGAGATTGAGAACGCCCGGTGGCGCGCAGATGAATCAGCCAGGCGGAGCCCAGCAGCACGGTTGCAGCCGCCAGTCGCAACGCAATGTGCGAGAGCAATCGACGGCTCAGTGTTCCCTCGTTCATCCGGCCAGCTCTGAGATCAGTCCGAAGATGGGCAGATACATCGAGATCACGATGCCGCCGACGACGATTCCCAGGAACGCAATCATGATCGGCTCGAGCAGCGACAGCATGCCAGCGACGGCGGTGTCGACCTCCTCCTCGTAGAAGTCCGCGATCTTCGCCAGCATGGTGTCGAGCGCGCCAGTCGCTTCGCCCACCGCAATCATCTGCACCACCATGCCGGGGAACACGCCGGTCTGACGGAGCGGGCCCGAGATGGTGGTCGCCGCGCTCGATACTCTTCCGCGTCGACTGCACGGCGTCCTCGACGGTCGCGTTGCCGGCGGTGCGAGCCGTGATATCCAGCCCTCGAGAATCGGCACTCCCGACGCAATCAGTGTCGACAGCGTTCGGCAGAAGCGCGCGACGGCGATCTTTCGCAGCACCGGACCGACGAACGGCACCTTCAGCGCAGACCGGTCGATCCGTCCGCGACCGCCTTCGCTGGCGTAATAACGTCGAAGACCAAACAAGCCGCCACCCAGGACTACTAGAAGATACGGCATGAACTGAACCGTCAGATCGCTGGCCATGATCACGGCCCGCGTCGGCAGCGGCAGGGTGGCGCCAAGGCCCGTGAACAGGCTCGGCGAACGTCGGAATCACCTTCCAAAGGATGATCGCGACCACCGCGGTCGCAATGATGATGATGACGGCCGGGTAGATCATGGCGGACTTGACCTGCGACTTCAGCTTGACCGCCTTCTCGACGTAGGTCGCGAGTCGTTTGAGGATCGTATCGAGGATGCCGCCGGCCTCGCCCGCCGCAATCATGTTGGAGTAGAGCGCATCGAACGTCCTGGGATGCTTCTTCATCGCGTCAGCGAGCGACGCGCCGCCTTCAACGTCGGCTCGGGTCTGCAGAATCACGGCGGAAAAGTTCTTGTCCTCTTCCTGAGTCCC
The DNA here is from genome assembly GCA_963734095.1 of uncultured Acidobacteriota bacterium. Taxonomy (GTDB): domain Bacteria; phylum Acidobacteriota; class Vicinamibacteria; order Vicinamibacterales; family UBA2999; genus JACCSI01. Next base: position 259,419 of record CAVTGK010000005.1, read on the forward strand.
GAGAATCTCGAGGCACTGCACCAGTGGCAGACCAGAATCGATCATGACCGAGAACTGTCGCGTGAACACCGCCAGGTTCTGGCCGGCGCGGCCTTTTCGCGAATCTTCTTCGGCGTGGCGGCCTTTGTCTGCTACCGGTGTGATCCGCGTGACGAGGATGTGCTCGCGCCGCAGCCTGGCGACGACGGAGTCCGCCGTGTCGCCCGCGCGTTCGCCAGTAATCGTCTCGCCGCCTCGCGTCCGGCCGGAGAATGCGAAGGTCGGCATCCGCTACCTCTGGAGGCCGGGCGCGTGCCACTCGGCGCCGGCGGTGACGCACATGCCCGCGCGCGACCCCGGCCCACGCCTCGATTGATCATGTCATGCAGTTCCTCGCGGGGTCGACGATTGCCCCATCGCCGTCTCGAGCGTGATCTGCCGCTTGGAGTACAGCGTGGCCAGCGACTGATTCATCGTCTGCATCCCGCCCTTCTCCTGGCCGGTCTGCATGGCCGAGTAGATCTGATGAACTTTGTCCTCTCGAATCAGATTGCGAATGCCCGGCGTGGGCACCAGGATCTCGAGTGCCACCGCGCGGTCCGGTGCCGCTCGCCTTCGGAAGCAACGCCTGACAGACGATGCCCTCGAGCACCAGAGACAGTTGGGTTCGAATCTGCGGTTGCTGGTGCGCCGGAAACACGTCGATGATGCGGTTGATGGTCGACGCCGCCGAGTTCGTATGCAGCGATGCGAACGTCAAGTGGCCTGTCTCGGCCATCCTGAGCGCGGCTTCGACGGTTTCGAGGTCGCGCATCTCTCCGATGAGCACGATGTCCGGATCTTCGCGCAGGGCGGCACGCAGTGCGGCGGTGAAGGTTTGAGTATCACTGTGGACCTCGCGCTGGTTGACCAGACAGTTCTTATGCCCGTGCAGATACTCGATCGGATCCTCGATGGTGAGGATGTGGCCGTGACGTTCGGTGTTGATCTTGTCGATCATGGCGGCCAGCGTCGTGGACTTGCCGCTGCCGGTCGGGCCGGTCACGAGGACGAGGCCGCGCGGCCGCGCGGCAAGCCTGGCAATCACCGTCGGGAGACCGAGCTCGTCGAAGGTTTTGACCCGTTCCGGTATCTGCCGGTAGACCGCCGCCACCGCGCCCTTCTGGTTGAACACGTTGCAGCGGAAGCGCGCGAGGTCGCGAATGTCGAAGGAGAAATCCAGCTCCGAGCGTCTCCTCGAAGCGCTTCTTCTGTGCCTCGGTCAGCACGCTGTAGGCGAGGCTCTTGGTGTCCGCCGGCGACAGCTCCGGCAGATCCAGACGGCGCAGCAAGCCGTGGACACGCACGTGTGGCGGCGTCCGGATCGACAGATGGAGGTCGGACCCGTCGAGGTCCACCGTCATCTTCAAGAGCTCCGGTAACGTCGCCATGGTGTCCTCAGCGATCCCAAGGTCAGTGCACGGTCTCCCGCATGACCTCTTCGACCGAGGTCACGCCGTCTTTGATCTTTTGAAGACCGCTGCCACGGAGCGTGATCATGCCGGTCTCGATGGCTTTGCGTCGCAACTCGAGCGCGGAGGCTCCAACCAGCACCAGCTCCCGGAGTTCATCGGTGATTTCCATCACCTCATACAAGCCGACGCGACCTTTGTAGCCGGTGCGGTTGCACTTCCTGCATCCCTTGCCCTTCACGGGCTTCACAACCGTGATTCCTCCGGGCTGAAGCCGGCGTGTTCGAGAGCGTGCGGAGCAACGGAATCGGGCGCGCGGCATGACATGCACACCCGACGCACGAGTCGCTGTGCGCACACGAGATTCAGCGAGCTGGCAACGAGAAAGGGCTCGATGCCCATGTTCATGAGCCGAGTGACCGTGCTCGGCGCGTCGTTGGTGTGAAGTGTCGAGAGCACCAAATGGCCGGTCAGAGCAGCCTTCACGGCGATTTCGGCGGTCTCGAAGTCGCGGATTTCGCCGACCAGGATGATGTTCGGGTCTTGGCGAAGAAAGCTGCGCAAGCGCGGCGGCGAAGTTGAGACCGATGCTCTCGCGCATCTTGCACCTGGTTGACGCCGATCAAGTTGAACTCGACCGGGTCCTCGGCGGTCATGATGTTCGTCTCGGGCGTGTTGATGCGCGCGATCGCGGAATACAAGGTGCTGGTCTTGCCGCTGCCGGTCGGGCCGGTCACGAGCACCATCCCCCACGGCTTGTCGATCGCCGCCTGAAGCTTGAGGAGCGAATCCGGTTCGAAGCCCAGCTTGGTCATGTCGAGCATCAGCTTCGACCGATCCAGCAGCCGCATGACAATCTTCTCGCCGAACAGTGTCGGCAGACAGGAAACACGAAAGTCGATGTCGCGCGGCGTGCCGTTGTCCGAGAATCGAATCTTGATGCGGCCATCCTGCGGCAGTCGCTTTTCGGCGATGTCGAGCTTCGCCATGATCTTGATGCGCGACGTAATGGCATGCCGCAGCTTCATGGGCGGAGACATCACGTGGTAGAGAGTTCCGTCGACGCGATAGCGGATGCGGTAGTCCTTTTCGTACGGCTCGATGTGAATGTCGCTGGCGCCCCTGGAGATCGCCGACATCAGCACGACGTTCACGAGCTTGATGACAGGCGCTTCCTCGCCCTGCCGGGCGAGCGTTTCGGCGCTGATTTCCTCGAGATCGTCGATGACCTCGACCCCGCTGGCATCGGCGAGCACCGGCATCTCGTCGAGGACGCGCGTCGCGACATCGAGCGCGTGTTGTCCGGCGGGTTGAAAAATCGGCGGGTTCGCCACGACCGGACCGTCGCCGTAGTACCGGTCGATAGCGTCGAGCACCGCCCCTTCCGATGCCACGACCGGCTCGATCTGGTCGCCGGTCATGAACCTCACGTCGTCCAACGCAAATACGTTGGTGGGATCGGTCATCGCGATCGTCAACGTGGCGCCGGCCCGGTTGAGCGGCACGATTTGATACCTCCGGGCGGTTTCGCCGGGGACGAGCTTGATGACGCTGGGAGCAATCTCGAACTGGTTCAGCGCAATCGATGGGACGCCGTACTGTTTGGACAGGAGCGCGGTGATCTCTTCGTCCTTGACATAGCCAAGCTTGACGAGATTTGCGCCAAGCCGGCCGCCGTGCTCGCGCTGAAGCATCACCGCCTCCTGGAGCTGGTCCGGCGTGATGCGTCGTTCTTTGAGGAGCAGTTCGATGATCCGAACCGGCATGACTTGCGAAACTCCGCCTGGAACCTGACAAACTCGCCCGTTAGTAGCTCAACCGCGCTGCGACGCCCCATGCGGTCGCTTGACGCGCGCCCGCGGCGACATACGCATCGACAAACGTTCCCGAACGGATGGCATACGACGCGCCAGCGCTGACGACTGGACGGGCCTCTCCAACCGTGCTTGCCCTCACTCCGCCCCGCAAGCCGAGACGTTGTTGCCGCATCGTCCAGCGCTCGATGCCGGCCGCGACGTCTCGGCGATCGCCGTCGGGGTGCGGCACGTGCGTCAAATCGGCGTCAAAGGCAACGATCATCCGAGACGCCCCCGGCCACCGATCACCCCACGCGGCGCCCGCACGAGCGTGTCGCCTCAGCTCGACTTCCCCGCCCAAGGCATCTTCGAAATCGGGTTCGGTCACGTTGCGCACGAGGATACCCGCGCGCCACCGACCCGCGGCCGCCATCGCACCGAGGTCGAGATCTCCGGTCGTGGAGCTTGCCGTCATCAGCGTGTCGGCATGATCGAACGCAGCCTCCCACGTGTCAGCACTCACGACCTCGGATCCGACACTGCCCCGAACCAGCTTCACCGTGGTCCCGACAGTTAAAAAATTGCCAAGGGAGTGCAAAACCGTCGCACCCAAATGGCTCGTAACCATCGTGCGGACTATAACTTGCCCATCTTCTCGGCGCGGGTCGCCCGATGCTGCAGCCCCGTCAACGACCTGCTGTCCCAGGCGGTAGTACAGAAGGCCCGACGGGCGGTGCGCCGATGGCGACGAGGGTCGCGGACAATCGTTCGGCGACCTCCGTCTCAATTGGTGGGTCGTCCGGGACGGCCGATGAGCGACCGAAGCCAATCGAGATGTTGAAGAGCGGGCCCAGACACCATTCCCGCCGGGTTCCACGCGACCGCGGAGGCATCGTCTGCCACCGCGACAAACGGCCGAGACGCGGGCGCTCGGCTCCCGAGCGACTCTCGAGCCCTTGCGCTGAGGTCGTGGAGGGGCAGGCGAGGACGAAGCGGCCAACACAAACAGGCGAATTTTGAGTAACATAAAATAAAATTTCTAATCGAGAGAACTCGGAGCTCGCTAGCACGGCGCGAGAGGGATTGAATCTGTTAGGCGAATGCCCAAAAGTCCATCGTTTACAATGCTTTGACTTGGTGGGACGGAACTCAACAGGACCCAGGTATCGTATTCTCTTGGAAGGGGGGACGGGGTGATACGGCGGATCGCGGGCGTGGTGTCTCGCCCGCGGGCCACTATGGTTGAGCTGGTCGCACAACCAACATGGGTGGCCACATGGTTGGTCGTCCTGACGGCTGGGGCATTTGCGGGGATGTCGCTCCTGAGCACCGGCATCGGGCGACAGGCGCTGATCGACGAACAGGTCCGGGTCAGCGAGTCGTTCGGCAGCAACCATCACCGATGCTGAGTATGCCGCGCTGCTGGCCCAACCACCATGGTGGGTGTACTTCACCAGCGGTGGACGGCTCCTGATCACGCCGATCGCCACGCTATTGACGGCGTCGCCGTATGGATGGTCGGCCGATGGAATGGCGGAGCGCCAGGTGGGCAGCAAGCGTTGTCTATCGTGGTTCACGCGACTGTGGTGCTGCTGATCGGGCAAGTGATCGTGACTCCTCTGCACTACGTTCGTGAGTCGCTGACGAGCCCGCTGAATCTCGCCGCCGTCTTGCCCGCGATGAACGAGGGCACTCTGCGGCCCGATTTTTCGGGTCGCTCGACTATTTTCGTCCTGTGGTGGTGCGTTCTGCTGGCGATCGGGATCTGGCGACATTGACTCGACGAAGCGTCGGCGGTTACGCCCTCGCCCTGGCAGGGCTTTACATGGGGCTTGCTGCAGTCATCAGCCGCGACGGTCGCGGTAATGGGAGGAGCTTAATCGTGATCGCACTGTTCCGCAGGAAATGGTTGCTGGCGCTCGTCGTTCTGCTCATCATCGCGGGCGGCGCTGCGGCGTACTTCGCCCGCAGACAGCCGCAGGGGCATTTCGCGTGACCGCCGAAGGCAGTCCAACGGCGCGACCTCGAGGCGATTGTCTCCGCCTCGGGCAAGATCGAACCCAAGAAGACAGTCAACATCAGCGCGCAAGGCGACGGGTCGCGTCACACGGCTGGCGGTCAACGAAGGTGATCGGGTCAAGGCGGGCCAGTTTCTTCTGCAGATCGATCCCGTCATGGCCGAGAGTGCCGTACGCCGTGACGAAGCCGGTGTCGCCGCCGCCAACACGGGGCTCGATCAGTCACGGACGCAAGTTCGAAGCGCACAGGCGAATCTCGATCTCGCACGGCAAAACATGAAGCGGCAGCAAGAGCTGTGGGCCGGCGGTCTGACGACGCGTGAGACGTTGGAGAAGACACAGTCAGAGCTGGACGTGCGAGAGGCCGAATTGCGCGCGAGTGAACAGGAAGTCGAGACGCGTGAGGAGCAACTGCGTCAGCAGCAGGCGGGTCTGACCAGCACCCGTCATTCGCTGTCGCAGTCGCGGTTCGAGGCGCCGTTCGATGGCATCGTCACTCGACGCAACGTCGAAGTCGGCGAGAACGTCGTCATCGGCACGATGAACAATGCCGGTACCGTGTTGCTGACGGTGGCCGACATGTCGGTGATCGAAGCGGAGGTCGAAGTCGACGAAACCGACATCCCGCTCGTGCAAATTCGGGCAAGTCGCGAAAGGTCACGATCGACGCCATGGAGGATCGTTCGTTTCGTGGCCGGGTCACCGAGATCGGCAACAGCCCGATTCAGGCAACCGGCGCGCAGCCGGGCGCACAGCGAACCGCGACAAACTTCAAGGTGGTTGTCACGCTCGACGAGCAGATTCCCGACGTCCGTCCAGGGTTCACTTGCACGGCGGAGATCACGACGGCCACGAGGCAAAAGGCCGTGGCGGTTCCGATTCAGGCGCTTACGGTCCGCGAGCTGATTTACGACGAGAAGTGGAACATCGTGCGGCCTGCCGCCTCGTCCGCCTCGCCCTCGATTCAGCTTCGGCCGCAAGCGTCGAGCCGTCGGTGTCGGCGAACGCTTCGGTGGAGTTGCTGCCCGGCCAGCGCCGTGAAGAGGTGGAAGGAGTCTTCCTTAGTCCGCGATGGCCGCGCGCAATACATGCCGGTCAAGATTGGCATTGCTGGCGAGCGGTACTTCGAGGTCGCTGACGGCCTCAATGAAGGCGACCGCGTCATCACGGGGCCCTTCGACTCCGTCCGTAACATGTTCGACGGCGATCTCGTACAGATAACCGAGCCCGGCCAGCGACGCTGACCGCCCATGACGCAGATCCTCGAGTCCGTCCGGCTCGCCCTTAGCTCGATCTGGGCGAACAAGCTGCGATCGTTGCTCACGCTGTTGGGCAACATTGTCGCGGTGTCGTCGATCATCACCGTCGTGTCACTCATCCAGGGGATGAACGCGACGGTATCGGACGCGGTGCTGTCCGACCTGGGTGCGGACGCCTTCACGATCGACCGGATGGGGATGATCCGCAACGAGGACGAAGCGGAGCGCGCCCGCAACAATCCGCGAATTACGATCGAAGAGGCCGAAGCGATCGAACGCTTCAGTCCGTACATCCAGTCGGTGATGTCACAAGCGCAATCCGGCGCCGCCAGTCGCGTACGGCACCAACGAGATCGAGATCGGTTCGAATTCAGGGCGTGGCAGGCGACTATGCTGATTTCTCAACGTTCAATGCCGAGCGTGGCCGCATGATCAGCCCCACCGAGATCGATCGAAGCCGGCCGGTCGTGATTCTCGGATGGGATGTCGCCGACCAGCTATTTGGCGAAGCCGAGCCGCATCGACAAAGTCATCCGAATTCGCGGCGTGCACTTTCGAGTGATCGGCGTCAGCGAGAAGAAAGGCGCGATCTTCGGCAATTCGCTCGATCAGTTCGCCGTGATTCCGCTCGGCGCGTTTCGCAAGCTCTTTGGCGCGCGACAGTCACTCCAGGTCATGGTGAGGCCCCGCGATCCGGCGTTCGTCGCTGTCGCCAAAGACGATGCGCGAGTGGCGTTGCGGGTGGCTCGTCGGCTCGAACCTGCCGAGCCCGACAACTTTGGCATCGTCAGTTCGGACTCGGTCCTGGATATCTACAATCAGGCCACGGCCGGGATCTTTGCGGTGCTGGTGGGGGTCGTCGCGCTCTCTCTGGTCGTCGGCGGCATCGTCATCATGAACATCATGTTGATGGTGGTCAGCGAGCGTACGCGCGAGATCGGGTTGCGGAAAGCGTTGGGCGCCAAGCGACGCGACATCATGTCGCAGGTGCTGACCGAGTCGATCACCTTGTCGTTCACCGGTGGCATCGTGGGCGTGGCGATTGGGGCGCATGGCGGCCAGCGGCCATTCGATGGCGACGCCACTGCCAGCGACGGTTCAGCCGTGGTCGGTGGCGATCGGCGTCTTGATCACCGGGATCGTCGGGCTGTTCTTCGGATGGTATCCGGCCCGCCGCGCGTCGATGCTCGACCCCATCGAGGCGCTCCGGCGAGAGTAGCAATGTCCAAGCTCGTTGCCCGCTTCGCGTTGCTGAAAGAGACAGCCCAAATGGCTCTCGACACGCTGAGAGTCAACAAGCTGCGATCGGCGCTTACCGTCCTGGGGATCGTCATCGGGATCACGTCGATCGTCGGGATGACGTCGCTCATTCGCGGCTTCGACGAATCGCTGCAGAACACGATCCGCATGCTCGGACCAAAGACGATTTTCGTCGCCAAGTTCAGTGCCCTCAGCTTGTCGTCCGGCGACGTCGTTCATGGACATGATGCGGCGCCCGAACATCACCGTCCAGGATGCCGAAGCGGTTCGCCGGCTGGCGCCCGCGGCCGCCATCGTCGACATCTGGCTGGGCAATGGTGGTCCGCCGACGTTGGAGCGCGTGTTCTATCAGCGGCGAGCGGACCATGCCCGTGTCGATCATGGGCACGACCGATCGCTATGTCGAAGTCAACGCCGGCAAGGTTGTCGTCGGCCGATCGTTCACCGAAGGCGAGGTGCAGCGACGAAAAGCAGTAACGGTCCTTGGCTACGGCCCTTACGAGGCCCTCTTCGAGCGCCGCGGCCTCGACCCAATCGGCAAGAAAGTTCGCATCGGCGCCGTCGAGTACACGGTGCATCGGCGTCATCGACAAGCGGCCCACGATGGCAGGGGTCAGCGTGGATGACTACGCAATCATGCCGTATACGGCCTATCGAAAGCAGTTCGGGTCCGAGACGCGGCGCGGCGGGCCTTTTGGTGGTCCGGTTGGTGGCGTTTCGGCCATGATTGCCGTCGTTCCGCACGAGTGGGCCACCAGGGACGAGGCCCTGCGTGAAGTCGAACAAATCATGCGTATTCGCCACGGCCTCACCCTCGACAAGCCGAACGACTTCGACATCGTCACACAGGACGCCGTGCTGAAACTGTGGGAGCAGATTTCTCAGGCCGTGCTGCTGTCGTTGGTCGTGATTTCATCAATCGCCCTGATGGTCGGCGGCATTGGGGTCATGGCCATCATGACGATTTCGGTGACTGAGCGGACGCGCGAGATTGGCGTGCGGAAAGCGATTGGTGCGCGTAAGCGCGAGATTCTGACGCAGTTTCTGATTGAGGCGGTCGTCCTGACGTCGGTCGGAGGAGTGATCGGCATTGCGTTTGGCAGCGCCATCGGACATCGTGGTGAGTCTGGCAACGGGCTTCCCGATCTCGCTCCCGATGTCGTCGTTCGCTCTCGGCCTCGGATTTTCGGCCTCGGTCGGGATTTTCTTCGGCATTGTTCCCGCCTGGCGGGCCGCACGCCTGGATCCGATCGAGGCGTTGGGTACGAATAGGACGCTCCGCCTACCGCAGCTCCGCGAAGCAGTCCTCGTCGTGGCGCTCCATCCGGCCTACTAGCCGATACGTCCGCAGAGAGGCTCGTGCAGTGACCAAATCGGTCGCAGATCCGCTGGTGTCCACCGTCGAACACTCACATTCCTGCTCGCAATTGCAGCGGGCGGGTTGGAGCAAGTTCGAACAATGGCCCGACCGAGGCCTTCGACGTCCGCGCAGGTAGGAGGGGACTGGACATACACGCTCAGGCTGAACAGCGTTTCTGGCGGTGAGTGTGTCGGGAGCGCCTTCAAGGCGCGATCGGCGCGACCGACAACGGTCCACTCATCATCGCCAGACTGGATCTTCACTATCCGCGACGATCGGCGATCCGACGGTCGGCACCTGCACGTACACGGGAAACGTCAACGGCGATTCCGATGACCCTCAACCTCAGTCGGTGCGACGGTGGGATGGTGTTCGGGTGGCTTCCCATGCTCAAACGGCGTGACAACGAGACATCGAATACCGAGCAACACGATCACCGCATCGGTGTCTGGAACGAGCGCGTGGGCACCTCGGTTGAGACCTACAACGTCCACGCCGCCGGCACGACCAACCGGATCAGCGTCATGACGCTCAACTCGTCGTTCAGCGCCATCCGGCGCTGACGCGGCAAAGGCTCGGCTTCAACCGCAGCTCGACGGGGGTCCGCAGCCGAGCGCTAGCTCGACTCGCCCATTCCTTCAGCCCCCCGGCCCCCAATCACTCAATCGCCCAATCAATCACCCAATTCCCCTTCCCCTTCCCCCTTCCCCCCTTCCCCCCAATCCCCCAATCACCCAGTCACCCAATCAAGTTGGCGTGTAACGTCGGCGTGTATATGATTTGGCTTTGAATCGCCTGTTTCGCCTCGCCGGAGGGCTCCCGCTATGAAGGTCTATGACGCAGCCAGTATCCGTAATGTCGCAGTCGTCGGGCACGGTGGATCCGGGAAGACGCAGCTGATTTCCGCCCTCTTATTTGCTTCAGGAATGGTCAACCGGCTCGGCAAGGTGGACGAAGGCAACACGGTCACTGACTACGACGAAGAAGAAATCGCCCGCAAACATACCTTGCCGCCAGCCTCGCCTACGTCGAGTGGAACAAGTCGAAGATCAACCTCATCGATACTCCCGGGTTCGGCAATTTTTTCAGCGACGCGCGCGCGGCGATGCGAGTGGCCGAAGGTGCGCTTCTGGTCGTCGACGCCGTGGCGGGCGTCGAGGTGCAGACAGAGAAAGGCATGGAACGCGGCTGAGGAGCTCGAGCTCCCGCGAATCGTCGCGCTCAATCGGCTCGATCGCGAGCGCGCGTCGCTCGAGCGATCGCTGGAGTCGCTTCGGCAATCCTGCGGTCGCGCCGTCATTCCGATCCAGCTTCCCATCGGCGAAGAGAAGAGCTTCAAGGGCGTCGTGGACCTGGTCGGTCTGAAGGCGTACACGTTTGCGACGGACGGGTCGGGCAAGATGACCGAGGGCGCGGTCCCCGCCGATATGGCCGACGCCGTCACATCGGCTCGCGAAGCCCTGGTGGAGATGGTTGCCGAAGCGGACGAGCAGTTGATGGAAAAGTTCTTCGACGCCGGAACGCTTACGCAGGACGAGCTCGTCAGCGGCCTCAAACAGGCGGTCCACCGCGCCAAGATTTTCCCGCTCGTCTGCACATCGGGGATGGACAACATCGGCATACAGCCGCTGCTCGACATGCTCGTCGCGTATGTTCCGTCTCCCGTCGATCGACCATTCAAGGCTACCGATAGCGCCGGTGCAGCCATCGAGGGCAAGGCGGACGAGAAGGGACCTTATGGCGCGTTCGTCTGGAAGACGGTCGCCGATCAGTTCGCCGGTCGGATCACCATGTTCCGGGTCTACCAAGGCAGCTTGAAATCGGACACGACGGTGCAGAACGCCACGCAAGGCATATCAGAGCGCCTGGGGCATCTGGTCCAGATGCAGGGCAAGACGCAGGCCCCGGTGCCCGAGATCAAGGCCGGCGACATCGGCGCCGTCGCCAAGCTCAAGGACACCCGCACCAACGACACGATTGCGGAGAAGGCGGCGAACCTTCGCTTCGCCCCGCTCTGCGTTCCCGGAAGCGGTGCTGTCGTACGCCATCGAACCGAAGAGTCGAGGCGACGAGGACAAGATCAGCACGTCGATGCACCGCCTCGAAGAGGAAGACCCGACCATCAAGTACGGACGCGATCCACAGACGCACGACCTGCTGCTCGCGGGCCAGGGGCAGCTGCACATCGAAGTCACGGTCGCGAAACTGAAGCGTCGCTTCGGCGTCGAAGTGCTGCTCAAGCCGCCACGGATTCCGTATCGCGAAACCATTACTGCCAAGGCCGACGCGCATGGGCGACACAAGAAGCAGACCGGCGGCCACGGTCAGTTTGGTGATTGCAAAATCCGAATGGAGCCGCTGCCGCGTGGCAGCGAGTTCGAGTTCGTCGACGAGATCTTCGGCGGATTCGATTCCGCGCCAGTTCATCCCGGCGGTTGAGAAGGGGATCCAGGAGTCACGTCAGCGCGGCTACCTCGCCGGCTATCCCGTCGTCGACTTCCGGGTCGTGCTGGTCGACGGCCAGTACCATGACGTGGACTCCAACGAATTGTCATTCAAGACGGCTGGTTGGCTCGCCTTCAAGGACGGCATGTCGAAAGCGCGCCCGACGCTGCTCGAACCCATCATGAACGTCGAGGTTTACGCACCCAGCGACTATGCCGGTGACCTGATGGGTGATCTCAACGGACGCCGCGGCCGCATCGGCGGCATGGAACCGCGCGGACAGATGACGGCGATCAAGGCGCAGGTCCCGATGTCCGAGATGCTCACGTACGAGCAGCACCTCACGTCGGTCACCGGAGGACGCGGGTCGTATCACATGGAGTTCTCGCACTACGACGAAGTGCCGCAGCACCAGCAGCAGAAGATCATCGCAGCCTCGAAGGCGGAGCGCGGGCAGCCGGCGGATATGGAAGCCTAGTGTCCTGACACCAGCTGCAGCTCACGGAATCGTGACACTCTGCGCTGGCGTGGTCGCCGATCCGCACGCATTCACCGCCGTCACGCTCAGGTCATAGGTGCCCGGCCCGACCGTGCCGCTGAGGAATCGCGCGGTCGTCGGGAAGTTGCCGGTGACGGAGCCGGTCACGTTCACCATGTACCCCGTCGGCGACGGCCCACTGGCCGGTGGATCCCAAATCACAGACAGCGTCGTGCCAGTCTTGTATGCCAGGAAGTTGGCCGGCGCCAGCGGCGCCCCAGTGCACGGGCCCGGGACCGTCAGCGTCACCGGGCTCGACGGCGCGCTGTTTCCCGCGGCATTGATCGCGCGGACCGACAGCGTGTAAGTCCCCGCTGGTACGCCCGCGAAGTCGAAACGATCGGCGGTGGCCGGGAGCAGGATCGGGCCAAGGCCCGCGACATCCAACGCGATCGACGTGGGGGCGCCTCCTTCGAAGGTGTTGATCCAGGTCAGCCCCAACGAGGACTCGTTCACCACTCCGAGCAGATTGGTCGGCGCCGACGGCGCTTGTGACACGTTCACGAACAGCCGAACCTCGTTCGACGCCGGGCTCGTCTCGCCGGGCCTGAGCGCGTGCGCGCGGATGTAGAACGCCCCGTCCGGCGCATTGAACGTGAACACTGGATAGGGGCTGCCGGTATTCACGCCGGCCAGCACCTCGCCAGGATTGATTCCGCCTTCGATCCGGTGATCGGTCGGCGCCGGCCCGATGGGGGCCGCCTCCCAGCGCAGCGTCACGCAGATTGCCCACAATCGACACCACCCGCAGCTCGCCCGGCGGCTGCACCGTGGTCGGCTATCCACGGTGATGGCCACGGTCGCGACATTGCCTTGTCCAGAGTTGGTCACGGCGCGATACGTAAGGTGTCGGCGCCGGTGAACCCCGCGTTGGGGGTGTAGGCTGAAGGCCCCATTCGCGGCGAGCGCGAGCACGCCGTTGCTCACAGTGCTGACCAGCGAGGCGGTCATCGCACCGCCGCCATTGCTGTTGTCATTGGCCAGCACGCCCGGCGCCGCAATCGTTCAGTGTCGTGCCGAACGGCGTCGAGTACGCATCGTTCACCGTCGGTGGCGGAGGCCGCCGGACTCGACGGTGATCGTCACCGTCGCCACGTTGCCGTCGCCGACGGCCGTCACCGCGCGATAGGTGAACGTGTCAGTGCCGGCGAATCCCGCGTTGGGTGTGTAGGCAAAGCTACCGTCGGCGGCAAGCGTGAGCACGCCGTTGCTCACGTTGCTGACCAGCGAGGCCGTCATCGCCCCGCCACCGTTGCTGTTGTCGTTGGCCAGCACGCCGGGGGCCGCGACATTCAGCGGCTGTGTTGAACGGCGTCGAGTGCGCATCGGCGACGGTTGTCGGTAGTCGCCCTCGTCATTGATGATGGTGCCCAGACCTTGACCGTCGCCGATCACCGCGCCGAGTGGTTCGGACAAGTTGACGAAGAAGGTCTCGTTCGGCTCGGTGATGAGGTCGCCGTTGATGGTGATCGAGGCCGGCAGCGACGTCACACCGGGCGGGAAAATCAACTGCTCGGACCTTGCTCACGTAGTCTTGGCTGCCGTGGTGATGTTCAGTGTCCAGCCGCCAGCGATCTGCCCCAGACATCGACCGATGTCGTCGAGCGCAAACAAGTTCCAGGTTCCCGTGGGATTCAGTAGCCGTTGAAGACCGCCAGGCTCGCTCCAAACGGACCTGGCGGCGCCGGCGAGCGGGAACGACGTCGGTAACGGGTCGATGTCGAAGTTGGTCGGGCCGTAGACACCGGACGTCGGGTGTAGCGCCGCGAACAGAAGAGGCGCGCCTTGGCGGAAAGTGAGGTCCAGACCGGTGATGCCTGGGCATGAAACCGCCGGCATCGGACATCAGCAAGACGTTCTGGCCGCCCGGTCCGACCAGCAGGATGTCGATATCGTCGGGCCACGGATGGCTCAGCGAATGCAACCGCACGGTGATCGCTTGAACGGTACCGAGACCGCCGGGAACGACGATCGCCGAGGGATACGGCGTCGCCGGACCACCTGATGGAATCGTGATGGCGCCGGAGTTGCTGAAGCTCACGCTGGACGACGCCGTGCCGTCGGTCGTGCCGACGTGGACACGAGTCTGTGTCGCGGGAGGATTCGCGAGGGTCACGGTGAAGGTGGCAGTGGTGGTGCCGGCGTGGCCTTCGGCGACGCTGACGTCATTGATGGAGAAGGTGGGGACCGGGTCGCCGGGGATGCTGAAGCTCTCGAAGACCCGAGTGGTGCCAAAGGCAACGGACAGTCCGCCCGGATCGGTGATCTTGGCCAGCACGCCCATGCCGCGGGCCGCGAAGCCTGCCCAGATGTCCGCGATATCCGCTGGCGTGCCACCGCCGGCGTTGGCGGCCGCGAGGATGGCATCGCGCGCCTGAAGGAACGTGGGGTTGGCCGGATCCAGCTTCATCCCGTCGGTGACGAACTGCAGGATGCGCTGGTTGCCGATGGCAAAGCCGAGCCGCGTGATGAAGCGCGCGCGCACCTCGAGCAGCGCGCCAGCCCAGACCTCGCCCATGTTGTGGACCTGGTCGGCGAGGTAGGATCCAATCGGACCACGCGGAAACGCGCCATCGGTGAGATTGATCTGCGTCTGGTCGATATCGGCGAAAGTCAGTGGATCGTGCGGCTTGCCGTTGGGACCAACGTCGTGCGAACGGCCCGCGGAAAGCGGCGGATCCCGTAGTAATAGTTGTCCGTGTAGCCAGAAAGCGCCAGGGAGTGGGTGACCCACCCGCCCGTCGCGAAGACGCCATTGACATCCTCGTCAGCCGTCGACAGCAGCGCTCGCGCGTAGAAGTCGGACCAGCCTTCACCGAGACCGCCCGCCATGTTACTGACGAGACCGGCGGCATTGTTGTGCAGCCGGTTCGACAGGCCGTGGGTCAGTTCGTGCAGCATAACCTCTTGATCGAGACCCGACGACCGATCGGGCGTGGGCCCGGGAAAGCGATACATCTGCATGCGCCCGCGGAAGCCGTCCGGGGGCGTCGAGAAAGTTCGCGTTGTTGATATCCGGCAGAGAATCAGTTCTGCCCTTCGGCGCTCACGCGATCGTTGCCCAGGCCGCCGCGGCCGAAGTTGTCGTGCTGGAAGTTGCGCGCCGCCTCGGTGAAGCCGAGCAGGTACAGGCGGTCGTGAAAGACGTTGGTCCAGTAGAACAGTCTGCGTGGCTTCGCCGTTTTGGTACGCTGCCGTTGCCGGTTCCTGGACTTCGGGGTCGTAGACGAAGTCGAACACGCGATTCGTACCCTGGAATCGGCGCATCCACGCCGTCTGGGCGCCGCGAGATCCATGCCCGCCTCGACGTTGTTGCCGTCCGTATGCCCGTTCACGCCATTGGTGCCGTCCGTCATCCAGCCGAGGTTGTTGAACGTATTCGGCGGTTCGTTGCCGACGAGCGTGATGGTGCTGCGCGTGATGTATGGCGCCTGGACGTTCGCTCCCGGGACGGCCGTGCTGGGCGACAGCGGCGCGGGGCTGTCCGCGTTGTACACCACGTAGGTGGCCGGCTGCGTCTGAAATAGGTCAGGTTCTTGCGGAAGAGGACCGTGCCGTCCTCCGCATCGAGCACGACCAGGTACACGTGCGGGTCGCCCCAGATCTGCGTCTCCCACGCAAGTCGAGCCACGCCAGGCGCGAGCGGAAAGTAGAGCAACCACGCCGTGGCATCATCGGCCATCGTGGCGCGATCGAACGTGACGCGCGTGCCACCGCTTCGACCGACTTCTCCGTCAACGACGCTTCAGGGACCTGCCAGCCGACGTTCTCCGCTGCGCGCGACACCGCCGCGGCGGCTGAGATCCCGGCGGTGGTCGGCAAGGCCGCGGCCACCAGGCCGGGCGCGAGCGGGCCCGTCGTCCGCGCCAGCTCGCCCGAGGCCGTGAAGCCCCCGCGGATCAATCCCTGAAACACCGGCAGGCCGTTGATGCGCTGCTCGAATTCCACCCACGCCATGTTGCCGGCCGGGTTCGTGTAGTCGGCGACCAGTTCGAGCGCATCGAGCTGTTCCGGCGAGAGACCCGTACACCTCGGGATAGGTGGCCATGAACTCGCGCATCGCCGCGACGCGATCGGCCGCCGGCGCGGTCAGGAAGCCGGTGCCGGGCCTCGCACTCACCACTTCAATCGAGCCGAGCGGGCCATCCGCGATCACATCGATCGTCTTCCCATCGCTCTGCAGTCGCGCAACGCCCGCAATGCGGGCCGCGGCGAGCTCGCCCGCGCGGGGCGCCGCGCCAACGCGCTCCAGATAGTCGCGGCTCCCGTCCCTGACGATCCGGATGTCGAAGTTTGGATAGCCGTCGGCGGGTCCCGTCGGCGGCGGTTGGATCTGGGCGCCTGTCTGGGTCGTCAACCCGATCAGCGCGAGCACGAGGCTCGTGAGAGCCGTGCCTCGGGTCACGGGCGTCGAACGATGGCACCTTGGTGGGGACGATGACGACCGCCTTCGATCGGTCATGGCGTTACTGCCTTGGTTGTCTGAATAGGGTCACCCGATAGTCCTCGGAACGAGGTGCCGTAACACCCGACAGCTGTTTCGCGTTATCCGCGATGTTGCGAACGTCTACTGCGTCGTCGCCACCCGCGCCCGATCGTAGAACGCCGCCGGTCCCGCCTTCTCGACCAAGGCCACCAGCTCGTCGCGGCGCTTGAGTACACCCCTGATCTCGGGGCCAGTGAGATACTCGCCCATCACCTGCTTGAGCGTCTGTCTCGTCGAGCGTCTTGATCTTGTCGAACAGCAGCCGATCGCACTTGGTGACGTTCTCGGGTGACTTGATCTTGTCATAGAGTCGGAACGCACGTGAGTGATCGATCATCCAGACCGTCCAGGTCTTGTCGACCAGCAGGTTCCCGAGGTTGCGATCGACATTCGCGATCAGCTGGTCGAACACCCGCACGACCCACATCTGGTGGTTCCAGAGTGTGGAATCCGGCGCCGACGCCTTCGTCTTGATCCGCTCGCCTTCGTCCATGAGCACGTCATCGACCCACCAGGTGAACGAGCCAGGTTTGTTCCGATACGAGCGCTCGATGCTCGGGGGTGTCATGCCGATTTCCAGCAGGCGGTCGAGTCGATACGCAGCAACATTGTAGCGCCAGGTGTCGCGGAAGTTGAGCTCGACGCCGCGCTTGCTCTTGAACTCCGGCATGTACTCGTCGATGGTTTGGATGCTCGCGTCGTGCGTGATCGCGCCGTCGCTGAGCGTCGCGCGAATGGTGTTGGTGACTCCCTTGCCGGCGCCCCGCGTGCGAACGATCTTGGCCTTCTTCAGGAACTCCTCCTGCTGTTCGATCGACAGCAGCGTCGAAGGGCCCGCCGCGCTGGCCGGAGTAACCTCCGGCGCCTGCTGAGCTACCAGCAAGGGGGCGGACAGGGCGAGAACAGCAAGAACGATCGACGTAGCCACCCACCGGACTTCGCTGGTACCACGAACTGCCATAGGTGTCCCTTTCTAGGCTCCAACACCAAAGAACCTTGGAACCCTGGAACCTTGAAACCCTGGAACTTGCCTTACGAGACGACACTTGTACGAGGGAAGTTCGGCCGCGTCAACCGAAACATCAATGAAACACGGAAAACCCATTCGAAACCAAGAAGGCGTTCTCCAGGATCGCCTGGGCGATAACCGCATGGGCGCGCTTGTTGGGGTGAGCGTCGAAGATACTCGCGTGGGTATCGAAGGTATTCAATGGCTCGCTGAGGTCGAGCACCTCCATCCCGTAGTCAACGGCGAAATCGATGGTCGCGATTGAGAACGCACTGACGCCGGACGAGCGGATTTGGAAACGGATGCGGTGATCGCCGGCGCCGTGGACGGTCAGCCGAGCTGGCACACGCTGCCAACCAGCGCGATCCGAGACAACGCTCAGCGGAGCCTGCCCGAGGATCTGACCCGTCACGACATCGACGACCTCGAGCGCGCCCAGCGCGGAGCCAGGGGCTGCTTGCGATTCGCACGACATCTGAACGGTCAGGTCGAGCGGTCCGTCGCCGGTGTAATACTCGCGGGTTTCCAGCAACGTCCCAGAGACTCCAACCTGCGCCCTGGCGATCTCGCCCCAGGGCGCGTCAGCTTGCTTCAGACGCTGTCCGGCTCGAATGACCCACGTCGCCGGCGACAACGCAAGCGTGTGGGGTCCCGCAATCCGTCTCATCCCGTCGTTCAGGGGCTGCAGCGGATACGAACCCGAGAAGGGAACATGCGGGTACAACACCAACAGCCGACGCGGTACCGCCTCCTTCGCCAGCGTTGCAAAGCTGTGGAAGACGCGTTCGAACTCCGCCCAACCCAAGGTACCAGGAGCGAAATCCTCGAGTAGGTAATCGTCATACGACCGACCGGGGGGCGGAAGGAACATCGACAGGCGATTATCGAGAAAGAAGTACAGATATGACGATTGTCGAAACACGTTCGTGGAATCGCCACTGTTGCCAGCTTCGCGCTCGGTGGACGGTCGGTCTTCCACCACTTCGATGTCGTTCGGATGCCATTGGTAGATCAGAACGTCTGGTTTGACGGTCCGCACCGACTCCAGCAGCACTTGCAGATGTTCGGGAATGTCTCGTCCGGGAAGCGCGTACACCGCCATCTCGGTCGGTTGCCCTCGGTGCTCCAACCCAATCGCCAGCTGCTCGGGCCACAGGTCCCACCAGTCGCGCACACCCTGCCCCCACGTCACCGAATCGCCGACGATCATCAGCCGGCTGTAACCCGGGCGCCGTGGGCCATCGTCCAGTCGGCCGCGGCGATTGCCGAATACCTGCAAATGATCGAAACGGCGGCCCCCTGGCGCTCCAGAGGTCGTGCGCCCGCCATCACGATAGATGAGTCGAAGCGCCAGCTCGCCTGTGGCGAGAAAGAGGCCTGATGGAGACAATCGGCGCCAGCAGCGCCAGCAGAAGAGAACGCGGCGTGGGAATGGCTAAGTTTACCGTGTGAGGTCAAGCCAGCGGCGGTGGCGGGCAATGTCGACTCGACCCAACGGCTCATCTATGATCGTAGGGGCACGCTGTGCGACCGACTTGATGACCACCATTCTCGGACTCTCGGCCTACTACCACGACTCGGCCGCCGCCCTGGTCGCGACGGTCGGATCGTCGCCGCCGCCCAGGAAGAACGATTCAGCCGCAAGAAGCACGACTCGAGCTTTCCTACGCACGCCGTCGACTACTGCCTGCGCGAGGCGAATGTCGCCCTCGAGCAGGTCGACTACGTCGCGTTCTACGACAAGCCGCTGCTGAAATTCGATCGGCTGATCGAAACCTACCTGGCGTTCGCGCCCGAGGGCTTCGCGTCGTTTCGCAAGGCCATTCCGGTCTGGATCAAGGAGAAGCTGTTTCAGGATCGCGAGCTGCGGCGCGGCCTGGGCGGCCGATTCAAGCGCCGGATTCGTCTACGCCGTGCATCACGTCTCGCACGCGGCGAGCGCGTTCTTCCCGTCGCCGTTCGAAGAAGCCGCGATCCTGACGCTCGACGGCGTCGGCGAGTGGGCGACCGCCGCCTACGGCGTCGGCCGCGGCAACCAGATTCACCTGACACACGAGCTGCGCTTCCCGCATTCGCTCGGCCTGCTCTATTCGGCGTTCACCTACTGCTGCGGCTTCAAGGTCAACTCCGGCGAGTACAAGCTGATGGGGCTGGCGCCGTACGGCCAGCCCCGCTACGTCGATCGCATCGTCGGCACCGTGGTCGACGTGAAGGACGATGGGTCCATCTGGATGGACATGTCGTACTTCAACTACTGCCAGGGCCTGACGATGACGTCGAAGAAGTTCGACGAGTCTGTTCGGCGGTCCGCCGCGAAAGCCGGAGAGCCCGATCACCGAGCGCGAGATGGACATCGCCGCCTCGATCCAGAAGGTGACCGAAGACGTCGATGCTGAAGGCGGCGCGTCACGTGCACCGGCAGACCGGGCTCGCGCAATCTTGTGCCTGGCCGGCGGCGTGGCGCTCAACTGCGTCGCCAACGGGCGGATTCTTCGCGAGGGGCCGTTCGAACAGATCTGGATCCAGCCGGCCGCCGGCGATGCGGGCGGAGCGCTGGGCGCGGCGCTGCTGGGTCTGGCATCAGCTGCTCGACAACCAGCGCCGGCCGGAGCGCGACCGACAGCATGGCCGGGTCGCTGCTCGGGCCCGCCGCGTCGCCGTCAAGCTTGCGCGCGATGCTCGATGCCCGCGGCGCGAAGTACACCGAATACTCCAGACGACGACAGCGCTGTGCGAGCGCGGTCGCGGATCTGATGGCGCGTGAGAATGTCGTCGGCTGGTTTCAGGGGCGCATGGAGTTCGGTCCGCGCGCGCTCGGCGCCCGCAGCATCATCGGCGACGCGCGCAGCCCGTCGCTGCAGTCGACCATGAACCTGAAGATCAAGTTCCGCGAGTCGTTCCGGCCATTCGCGCCGGTCGTGCTGAAGGAGCGCGTGGCCGACTACTTCGAGATGGCGCCGGACACCGACAGCCCGTACATGCTGCTGGTGGCGCCGGTTCGCGAGGATCATCGACGGTCGGTCAACGGCGACCAGCCGCGCGGGCTCGATCGCGTCAAGCTGGTCCGATCGGACATTCCGGCCGTGACGCACGTCGACTATTCGGCTCGCGTGCAGACCGTCGATCGCGACCGCCACGGCCGTTTCACATCTGCTGCTGGAGCGGTTCGAGCGGCAGACCGGCTGTCCGGTGATCATCAACACGAGCTTCAACGTGCGCGGCGAACCGATCGTCTGCACGCCCGAGCAGGCCTACCGCTGCTTCATGGCGACCAACATGGATGCGCTCGTGCTCGAGCGCACCGTGCTGCTCAAGTCCGAGCAGCCGGCGTCGCGGGGCTTCGATCCCGCCGAGTACGCCGCCGCGTTTCAGGCCGACTGATGCTGCCGATCAATCGCAACCCCTCGGCGCGCGAGCTGGACGCTTTCGACGGCTCTGGCTGCCGCTGTTTGTCGCCGTGGCCGGCGGCGTCGCGTGGTGGCGGCTCGACTCACTCGATGACCGCGGCGCTTGGCGTCTGGGCGATCGGCGCTGCGCTCGTCGCACTCGGGCTGTCGAGCGCCGAGCATGGACGGCACGCTGTTCGTCGGCTCTGCAAACCATCACCTATCCAATCGGGCTCGTCGTCTCGACGATCGCGCTCGCTGATGCTGTTTTATGCGCGTGTTCACGCCGATTGGCTGGGTCATGCGGCTGCATGGGCCGCGATCCGCTTCGACTACGCGCACGAGCGCAAGCGTCGAACTGGGTACCCGTACCAGGACGATCACTCCGCCGAGCGCGCGTTTCGACAATACTAGAGAACTGCTGATGTCATCGAAGACCTGCGCGAGCTGTCCGAAGCCCGGTCCGGCGGCGTTCTCGTCGAACTGTGGCGCTTCATGGGCCACACCAAGAAGTGGTGGCTCACGCCCATTCTCCTGATGCTGCTCCTGCTCGGTGTGCTGATCGTGATCGGCGGCAGCGGCGCGGCGCCGTTCATCTACACGCTGTTCTAGGTAGCCCGTAAGGAACGGGCACAGGGCACGAGTCACGGGACGATCAGGGAACAGATTATGTCCTTTCTTGTGCCTCCGTGGCTACGTCTCGATCGCCCTGTGCTCTAGTGGCAGGTCGCCGTGCGATGGTGATGAAGAACCCGCCTTCGCGGTGGCCGGTCATGATCATCGCCGAGGTTCACCAGCAGCCGTTCGACCGGGACTGCCGATGCGCTCCGGCTCTGAACAGGCGTTCGTGGTCACTCGAGCTCCTGAAATGGCACGGTCTTCGGAATCGCGTGCACGAACTCGAAGCCGATGCGCTCGAGCCAGCCGAGCACCTCGCCCACCGTGTGCTTCGACTCGTGCGGGTTCTTGTACTGGTCCATGAACCACGAACGTCGCTTGGCGGCGCTGACTCGCGAATCGACGGCGTGGCGGTCGAGGAACATGAAGCGATCGTTGGTGGCGTTGAACACCCATCGCCGGATGTCGGTCGCCAGCCGCCCGTACTTGTGGTAAAGCCCGACCAACAAGTAGCCGCCCGGCTTCACCAGGCGTGAGATCGATTGCAGTCCGAGGAACGGATCGGCGGTGTGGTGGAGCACGCCGTTCGAGATCACGAGATCGAAGCTCGCCGGCTTGAAGCACGGGCGAAACAGGTTCATCTGGAGGAAATGCGCGCGGTCGAGCGTCGTTCTTGTCCTTGAACGCCGTGGCCAGCTTCAGCGAGTTGAGGCAGAGGTCGGCGCCAACGACAGTGCGGTTGGCGACCGACAGGAAGTTCGTGAGCTGACCCGGTGCCGCAGCCGCACTCGATGACGCGCGCGCCGAACGGAATCTGCTCGTCGAGCAGCCGGGCGAACAGTCCGGTCCGCGCCTTGTCGAGGAGGCTGGCGGCGCTGTCGAAATCGTCGTAGTTGGGGAAGGGGTTGGCCTCGTAGAAGGCCTTGATGTCGTCGGTGACGTCGCGCTTGCTGCCGTCCCAGTCGTTGGGCACGAAGAGCGACGGGATGCCGTCCTGCTCGCGATACGACTGAGAACAATCCGAGCAACGGAAACCGTTCGTCGCTTCGGACGGGCGTTCCGCCGCACGCGGGACAAGAAAGCCACTCGGCGTGCGTGCGAAAAAACTCGGCGGTCGTCTCGTGCATCTTCACGTGGCCGGTGGTGCAGTGTTCAGTGATCAGAGAATCCGACACTGGCTGCACTGATCACTGGTCACTCGATCACTGGCTAGGAGCCGCCAGCCTTTCGCGGCGTCGTGCTCTTCTTCGCCTGGCCCTTGGCGGGCTTGCTCGCCTTGCTGCGACCGCCTTCGGCCTTGCTGTCTTTCTTCGAACCGCGGAGGTTCTGAGCCGCCGCCCGGAGTCGCTCGCCGACGCTCTTCTGCTTCGGCGCGGCAGCGGCCCCTTCCTGCTCGTCCTTCTCGGCCTGGGCCTTCTTCGGGTCGTACTCGCTGCCGACGAGCTCGATTTGCGCGATCTCGCCGCCATCGCCACGGCGATGTCCGAGGCGGAGGATGCGAGTGTAGCCGCCGGGCCGTTCCATGAAGCGTGGCACCAGCTCGTCGAACAGCTTGGTGACGACCTCGTCGTTCGGGACGTCCCGCCACACCAGGCGACGGGCATGCAGCGTCTTGCCCTTCGGCTCGGCCGCCTTGACGCCGCGCTTGGCAACCGTGATCAGCCGTTCGACGAAGGGTCGCAACTCCTTCGCCTTGGGCATGGTGGTTTCGATGCGCTCGTGGCGCAACAGCGCCTCGGCTTGATTTCGCAGCAACGCCATGCGGTGCTGCGTATCGCGCTGAAGCTTTCGATGTGCCAGTCGGTGTCTCATGATCTGTCTCTCTACCCAGTTCTTAGTCCTGCACCGTCGGCTGATCCAGCTTCATCCCGAGACTCAGCCCCATCGTCGTCAGGATCTCCTTGATCTCGTTGAGCGACTTGCGGCCGAAGTTTTTTGTCTTCAGCATTTCGGGCTCGGTCTTCTGCACCAGCTCGCGAATGGTGCGGATGTTGGCGTTCTTCAAGCAGTTGTACGACCGCACCGACAACTCCAACTCCTCGACGCTCTTGTCGAGATGCTCGTTGCCGGCGCCGAGGCGCGCCGGCTCGCTCAAACCCTCGACCGGCTGCTCGTCGACTTCATCCAGGTTGATGAAGATGTTCAGGTGATCGCGCACCAGCTTGGCCGCGAGCGAAACGGCATCGCGCGGCGTGACCGAGCCGTTGGTCCAGACATCCAAAGTCAGCTTGTCGTAGTCGGTCGTCTGACCCAGTCGTGCCGCCTCGACCAGGTAGTTCACCTTCTTGACCGGCGAGTGGACCGAGTCAATCGGAATCCAGCCGATGCCGAGGTCCTCGTCGAAGTTCTTGTCGGCCGACACATACCCGCGCCCGCGCTTGATCCGCAGCTCCATGTGAAGCTTGCCGCCCTCGGCCACGGTGGCGATGTGGGCATCGGGCTCGAGAATCTCGATGTCGGCGTCGGCCTCGATGTCTCGCGCGCGGACTTCGCCAGCCTTGTCGACGCGCAGATAGAGCGTCTTGGTGTAGTCGACATGGCAGGTGAGCGGGATCTGCTTCAGGTTGAGGATGATGTCGGTCGCGTCCTCGACCACGCCCTGAATCGGCGAGAACTCGTGGAGCACTCCGTCGATCTTCACGGCCGTGATGGCGGCGCCTTCGATCGACGACAGCAGCACGCGGCGCAGCGCATTGCCAATCGTCGTGCCGAAGCCGCGTTCAAACGGCTGGGCATGAAAACGGCCGAATCGATCAGTGAGAGTTTCGCGCTCGAATTCGAGCCGCTTGGGACGCTGAAAACCTTTCCAGAGCATTGCGTTGCTTCCTTTCGCGAACGGGCCGGCAGCCCGGCCTCCAGACCTGCGGGTTGATGGTCGCCAGCCTCCCGCTGCAGGTCTGACAAGCTGCGGGCTGGCGACTGCGAATCGGTCTGGTAGGCGGTGGGTCTGGTGGGGCGGGTCTGGTCAGCCGGCTTGCTCCGCCGACCGACCCGACACCCGATCAGCCCTACCGACCTACCAGACCGCGTTATTTCGAATACAACTCGACGATGAGCTGTTCCTGCACGGGCAAGTTGATCTGCTCGCGCGTCGGCACCGAGACGACTTTGCCGGCCATCTCGCCTTCGAGCGCCAGCCATTCCGGCACCCCTCGGCCCTTGACTTCTTCGACCGCATGGAGAATCGACGTGTTCTGACGGCTGGTCTCCCGAACCGTGACCATGTCCCCGGCCTTGACCGAGTACGACGGGATATCCACCTTCTTGCCGTTGACCAGGAAGTGCCCATGCCGGACCAGCTGACGGGCCTGGGGCCGCGAGGTCGCAAACCCGAGCCGATAGACCGCGTTGTCCAGGCGACGTTCGAGCAGCTGGAGCAGCGTCTCACCGGTGATCCCGCGGGTGCGCTCGGCCTGTTCGAAGTAGCGCCGGAACTGGTCCTCGAGCACGCCGTAGATGCGCTTGACCCGCTGCTTCTCGCGCAGCTGCACGCCGTAGCCGACCATCTTCGCCTTCCGTGACCGGCCATGCTGACCGGGCGGAACGTTGCGCTTCTCAATGGCGCATTTTTCCGTATAGCAGCGCTCGCCCTTGAGGAACAGCTTCATGCCCTCACGACGACAAAGGCGGCAAACGGGACCGTTGTATCGAGCCATTCTTATCTGATCCTTGTCAGTTCAAAGTTGCCAGTTGCCAGCTCACAGCTTCCTCAGACCCGCCGTCGCTTCGGCGGCCGACAGCCGTTGTGCGGAATCGGCGTGACGTCACGAATCGACTTCACTTCCAGCCCCGCCGTCTGCAGTGCACGAATCGCCGATTCGCGACCGGAACCCGGTCCCTTCACCAGCACTTCGCATGAGCGCATGCCGAAACGTCTTGGCGGCGTTGGTCGCGTTCATGGCCGCCTGCGTCGCGGCGAACGGGAGTGCCCTTGCGCGAACCCTTGAAGCCGATGGCGCCAGCACTCGACCACGACACCACCGCGCCCTCGGCGTCGGTGATCGTGATCAACGTGTTGTTGAACGACGCCTGGATGTGGACGAAGCCGTGATGCACGACGCGCTTCTCGCCGCGCTTCTTGAACGTCTTCTTTTTCTTGGTCGGCTTCTCGCCGCCCTGTGCTTCTGCTTTGGCCATGTCGTTTTCGAACTGCATCAGTTACAAGTTACGAGTGCCAAGTTACAAACCAAGTTATCGCCGTTTGTAACTTGGAACTGAACTGCAACTCTCAGTTTCCACTAAACCGTCTTCTTCTTCGCTACCGCGCCCTTGCGCGGGCCCTTCCTGGTTCGAGCATTCGTGCGCGTCCGCTGTCCGCGAACCGGCAGGTTGCGTCGATGACGGGCACCGCGATAGCTGCCGACCTCGATGAGCCGCTTGATGTTCATCGAGATCTCCTTGCGGAGGTCACCCTCGACGCCACCCTGCTCTTCGATGACGCGCGTGATCTTGCGCACGTCGTCCTCGGACAGATCCTTGACCCGCACGTCCGGGCTCACGCCCGCTGCGGTCAGAATCAAGTTCGAGCGGTGCCGCCCGATGCCATAGATATACGTCAGCCCGATCTCGACCCGCTTGGTTCGCGGAAGATCCACACCTGAAATACGCGCCATAACCCCTTATCCTTGCCGCTGCTTGTGCTTCTGGTTCGTACAGATCACCCGCACGACGCCGCGACGGCGGACGATCTTGCACTTGTCACACATTCGTTTGACAGATGCCCGTACTTTCATGATCGCTCACCCCACACAATCGCGGAACGTTCAGCCACGAAGGACACGACGTCACGAAGAGGACGCGATCTTCTTCTGTTCTTCGTGCCTTCTGGCCGATCTCGCCATTCACAACTTCTCGACAATCCGTCCCCGCGTCTTGTCCGCGGGCATCAACGCGACCCTGACCCGATCACCGACCAGGACGCGGATGTAATTCCGGTGCACCGTGTCGCCCAGATGCGCAACCACCTGATGTCGGCCGTCGAGATCGACTTTCGCCAGTTGGCTCGGCAGCAACTCGACGACCGTGCCTTCCGCGATTGCATCCACAGCTCAACCTGGCCGGGCTAGAGGCCTGGCCCCTCGGGAATCGCTGTCTGGCCCCTTCTGGAATCGAGCTCAGTGCCGGCTCCAGCTCGGCGCTTCGCCGCGCCTCCCGCCGGTGCTTCGCTCCGCCTCGGGATTCGCTGCCTCACTGGTGCCGGGCAACGCCGTCAAGATCCGATTCCCGCCATTCACGACCACCACCGTGTGCTCGAAATGCGCGGACAGGCTGCCATCTCGCGTCACCGCCGTCCAGCCATCGCCCAGCACTTTCACGCCGGCCTGCCCGAAATTCACCATCGGCTCGATCGCGAGCACCATGCCCTCGGCCAGTCGCGGGCCGCGACCCGGCATCCCGTAGTTCGGAATCTGCGGCTCCTCGTGGAGCTTGGTCCCGATGCCATGTCCGACGAACTCACGAACCACCGAAAATCCTGCGGCCTCGACATAAGCCTGCACCGCCGCGCCGATGTCCGAGACACGCGCGCACCGGCACGCACCTGATCGATCCCTCGATAGAGTGCCGCCTCGGTCACCTGCAGCAGCCGTGCGGCGTCCTCATCGACTTCGCCGACCGGCACCGTCACGGCGCAGTCACCATAGAACCCCTCGAGCTTCGCTCCCATGTCGATCGAGAGGATGTCGCCCGCGACCAGGGCCCGCGCCGACGGGATTCCGTGGACGACCTGCTCATTGATCGACGCGCAAATCGTCGCCGGATACCCGTGATAGCCCTTGAACGCTGGCTCGGCGCCCGCCTCACGCAGGCGAGCCTCGGCCACTTCGTCCAAATCGGCGGTGGTCACGCCCGGCATCACCATGCCTCGCAACTCGCGAAGGACGCGTGCCACCAACTGATTCACTCGCGTCGAGTCGCTCGAGCTCCGCCGCCGAACGGCACACAATCACGCCTTCGACTCCGGCTGCACGGCAACGTGTCGTCTCAATTCGCTCGCCGGCTTGCCCAGCGCCGACGCCACGGCCGCAACCAACGCGTCGCGCACCCGCTCGGGCGGTTGCGCTCCGTCGACCGCCCGATAGGTCGGGCGCTGGTGATAGAAGGTAATCATCGGCTGCGTCTCGCGCCAATACACCTTCAACCGATCGCGCACCACTGCCTCGCTATCGTCGGATCGCGCGATCAACTCGCCGCCACAATGCGTGCACGTCTCGACCGCCGCCCCGTCGCCGGCGAAAGCCGAAACCGTGCGACCGCACTTCGAACAGATTCGACGACCGCGCACGCGACGAACCAGCTCCTCGTCGGGCACCTGAATCTCGACCACGATCAGCGGGCCCGCGCTTCGTCAGCATCTCGTCGAGCGCTTTGGCCTGCACCACCGTCCGCGGAAACCCGTCGAGCACGAACCCACGCAACGCATCGGGCCGCGACCAGCCGGTCCTTGGCGATCCCGATAATCAAGTCGTCACCGACAAGCTCGCCGCGGTCCATCAGCGACTTGACCTGGCGACCGAGGGCAGTCCCGGCGGTAACCGCCTCGCGCAGAATGTCGCCCGTCGAGATCATTCGGGATGCCGTGCTCACGCGCAAAACGCTCCGCCTGCGTCCCTTTCCCCGCTCCAGGCGGGCCCATGATCACGACATTCAGTGACACGTCAGCCGCGCCGGCCTCGAATCCGGGTTTTCTTCATGAACCCGTCGTAGTGCCGCATGATCAGCTGCGACTCGACCTGGTTCACGGTGTCCATGGCCACACCCACGACGATCAGCAGCGAGGTGCCGCCAAAGAAGAACGGCACGTTGAGGCCCTGCGACAACCACTGCGGCAGCGCCGCGTCGAGCGTGTCGCCAATCCCGAAGGGAATCGGCGCGACATTCACGCCGCCAATCAGGAAGTTCGGCAGCAGCGCCACCAGCGCCGAGGTAAATGGCCCCGACCAGCGTGATGCGCGACAGGATCGTATCGATGTGCTCCGCCGTCCGCTTGCCCGGTCGAATCCCCGGAATGAAACCGCCGTACTTGCGCATGTTCTCCGCCACGTCATCCGGATTGAAGATGATCGCGGTGTAGAAGTAGGCGAAGAACAGGATCAACAACACATACAGCAGGTTGTGCAGCGGCATGTTGAAGTCCAGCTGCCGCACCAGCGCTTCGCCCCAGCCGCCGGCCCCAGCATCGGCAGCAATGTCGCCGGAAACGCCAGAATGGACGAGGCGAAGATCACGGGAATGACGCCGCCCGTGTTGACCTTCAACGGAATGTGCGTGCTGGTGCCGCCGTACTGACGCCGACCCACGACACGCTTGGCGTACTGCACCGAGATGCGCCGGTGTCCCCGCTCGACGTAGATGATGGCTGCGACGACGCCAATCATGACGACGGCGAGAATCAGCATCCGGAGCGAGCGTGATCTGCCCGGTCTCCATCATGTCGAAGGTCTGCAGCACCGCGCGGGGGAAATTGACGACAATCCCCGCGAAGATGATCAGCGACATTCCGTTCCCGATGCCGCGTTCCGTGATCTGCTCGCCCAGCCACATGATGAACATGGTGCCGGTGGTCAGCGTCAGCACGCACATCAGCCGGAAGCCCCAGCCCGGCTCGTAGACGAGCGGCAAGCCGCCGGCGATATCGGTGTTGCGTTCCAGGAAGATGGCAATGCCCAGCGATTGGACCACCGCCAGCACGAGCGTCAAATACCGCGTGTACTGCGTGATCTTCCGCCGACCTAGTTCTCCTTCCTTGGACAGCCGCTCCAGATACGGCCAGACCACGGTCAGCAACTGCAGGATGATCGACGAGCTGATGTACGGCATGACGCCGAGCGCGAAGATCGTGATCTGCGACAGCGCCCCACCCGTGAACATGTCGTACAGACCGAACATCGTGTTCTGCATCTGCCGCGCCAGTTCGGCGAGGGCCGCCCGATTCAACCCCGGCGTCGGGATGAAGCTGCCAACGCGATAGACCGCGAGCATCCCGAGCGTGAACAACACTCGGTTACGCAGGTCAGCGACAGCGAACAGGTTTCTCAGCGCGTCCACGTGAATGCCTCGCGTCTAAGCGATTGCCTCGGCCTTGCCACCCGCGGCGGCCAGCTTTTCCGCCGCCTTGCCACTGAACTTGTGCGCCTGCACCATCAGCGCTTTGGTTACTTCACCACGCGCGAGCACCTTGATTGGCAGGCGCTTGCCGTGGACGAGCCCAGCAGCTCCGGAGCGTGTCAGGCGTCATCGTCGTGCCCTGGTCGAAGCTGGCCTCGAGCTGGTCGAGGTTGATCACCGCGTATTCGGTCCGAAACAGATTGTTGAACCCGCGCTTGGGAGTCGTCGATGCAGCGGCATCTGACCGCCCTCGAACCCGCGCTTGTACGAATAGCCCGAGCGCGACTGCGCGCCCTTGTGACCACGACCAGCGGTCTTGCCGTTGCCGGATCCCGGCCCCCGGCCCACGCGCTTCTTGGTTTGCTTCGCGCCCCTCGCCGGCTTCAAATCACTCAGATTCATATCGCTCGCTCCGCTCACTCCGCTGCCGGTCTACCGTCTCCGGCTACAAACAGCGTAGCCGGGACTATCGATAACTGGCAACCGCGCAAATCCCTACTCCACCTCCACGAGGTGACGCACCTTATGGATCATCCCACGCGTTTCCGGGGTGTCGGCCAGCTCGACAGAATGACGAATCTTCCGGAGATCCGAGCCCCTGCACGACCCGCGCTTGCTTCTCGTTGAACCCGATCGGGCTCTTCACGAGCGTGATTTTCAGTTTCTTCTCAGCCATTGCTCACTCGCATCTCAGCGTCGCCTGTAACTCGCCGTCGACCGTCAGGCCGTCTCCACCGGCGTCGGCTGCGGCCTGGCTGACGCGCCGCCGGCGCTCGCGGCCCATCTGGAGGAACTCTTCAGGGTCCTTGCCGCGAAGCCGAGCGACCCGAATCGGATCTCGCAGCATCGTGCAGCGCCGTGAATGCCGCTCGCACAACGTTGTGCGCGTTCGCGCTTCCCAGCGACTTGGTCAGCACGTTCATCACCCCAGCCGATTCGACGACGGCGCGCACCGCACCCCCGGCGATGATGCCCGTTCCCTCGGGGGCGGGCTTCAAGAGCACCTTTCCCGATCCGAAGTTCCCCACCACGGGATGCGGAATCGACGTGCCCTTCAGCGGCACGCGAATCAGGTTCTTCTTGGCCGCTTCGATCCCCTTCTTGATCGCCGATGGGACTTCCTTGGCCTTGCCAACGCCGTACCCCACCACGCCGTGCCCGTCACCGACGACGACCAGGGCGCTGAAGCTGAGATTTTTGCCGCCCTTGACGACCTTCGTCACGCGGTTGATGGCGACCACCGTGTCCTTGATGTCGAGCTGTGAGGCGTCGATCTTTTCGCGTGTGCGGATCATGTGCTTAGAACTCCAGGCCAGCCTGACGAGCGGCTTCGGCCACCGCGCGCACGCGCCCGTGATAGAGGAACCCGTTTCGGTCGAAAATCACGCGCGTGATTCCCTTCTCCTTGAGCCGCTCGGCGATGGTTTTGCCGACCAGCTCGGCGCCTTTGCGGTTGCCCGCACGCGTGTCCTTCTCCATCTTGCCCTTCACGGTCGGCTCGACGCTCGAGGCTGACGCCACCGTGGTACCCGGCCATGTCGTCGATGACCTGGACATAGATGTGCGACACGCTGCGGAACACCGAGAGCCGCGGCCGCTCGGGCGTCCCCCGCATACGCTTTCGAATGCGGAACTTGATGCGTTGACGGCGATCGTCCTTGGTTTTGATCTTCATACTGAACTCGATCTAGTGTCCCGGCTCCAGCCCCCGGACTCCGGTAAGTCAACTGGCGGCCCGGGACTGTGGACTCGGGACCATTCACGCTCCCGTCTTGCCCGCCTTCTTCTTCAGCTGTTCGCCGGTGTACCGCACACCCTTTTGCTGATACGGATCCGGTTCGCGCAGCCGGCGCAAATTGGCGGCCACCTGTCCGACGAGCTGTCGATCGGCACCGGTCACCGTGATGTGCGTCTGCTTCTCGATCGCGATGTCGATGCCGATCGGAACGTCGAACACGATCGGGTGCGAATAGCCGAGCGCGAGGACGACCTGCTTGCCTTTCATCTCCGCCCGATAGCCAACGCCCACGATGTCGAGCTCTTTCTTCCAGCCTTCGGTCACGCCCAGCACGGCGTTGTTGACCAGGCTTCTCGCCAGACCATGAAACTTGTCCAACGCGCGCTCGGCAGTCGCCTTGCGCGTCACCAGCTGGCCATCTTCAACGGCAGCGTTGACGCCCGGCGGCAGCGGCTGACGCAACTGGCCCTTGGGGCCCTTGACGTCCACCGTGTTGCCGTCGACCTTGACGGTCACCCCCTTGGGGATCGCGATGGGCTTCTTTCCGATTCGTGACATCTCAGTTCCTGTAAGTTTCCAGTTGCCAGTTTCAGTTCAAAGGGCATTCGCGTCCTTTGAACTGGCAACTGGCAACTGATAACTGATCAGCTACCACACGTTACAAAGTATCTCCCCACCCACGCCCGACTTCTGCGCCGTGCGGCCGCTCATCACGCCGCGGGAAGTCGTCAGGATGCTCACGCCCAACCCGCCCAACACCGAGGGCACATCGTCGCGGCTCACGTAGACGCGGCGACCCGGTCGGCTGACGCGCTCAATCCCGCTGATCACGCGTTCGCCGCCATGACCGTACTTGAGGAACAGGCGGAGAACCTGCCGGGCGACCTTTGCCGGGCGGTTGGCAGGCTCATCCACGAGTTTGAAGCCGAGGATGTAGCCCTCGTCCTGCAGGATGCGGGCAATTTCGAACTTCAGCTTCGACGCTGGCAAATCGACACGCGCTTGACGCGCCCCGACGGCGTTGCGAATCCGGGTGAGCATGTCGGCAATCGGGTCATTCATATTCAGAACTCTCGTTAGTTGTCAGTTTCCAGTTACCAGTTCATCCTCGACGTCGCTCGGGATGAACCCTGAGCATCGTCGAAGGGTTCAAAGGATTCGCAGCACGATCAGCGTCTTTGAACTGGAAACTGGCCAACTGGAAACTCTTCTGTCTACCAGCTACTCTTCGTGACGCCCGCGACGTCGCCCTTGAGCGCCAACTCGCGGAAACACAAACGACACAAGGCGAACTTGCGCAGGTACCCACGCGGCCTCCCACATCGGCGGCAGCGGTTGCGATGTCGGACTTTGAACTTCAGCGCCTTCTTCTCACGAGCCACTTTGGCTGTTGTCGCCATCTTGATCCCTGTTCGTCTACCCTGAGCCCAGCGCCCGGCGGCAGTGTGCCCGGCTAGTCTTTGAACTGGACCCTGATCACTGCACCCTAGATCCCTATCCCTGCCTGTTAAAGGCATCCCGAGCAACTGCAGCAGCTTGCGCGCTTCCTCGTCCGTCTTTGCCGTAGTTGCCACGGAGATGTTCATGCCGCGCGACTTATCCACCTTGAGATAGTCGATCTCGACGAAGATCAACTGGTCGCGCAGGCCCATCGTGAAATTGCCGCGACCATCGAACCCTTTGGGCGACACGCCACGGAAGTCGCGCACGCGCGGCAGACTGATGTTCATCAGCCGGTCGAGAAACTCGTACATTCGCTCGCCGCGCAGCGTGACCATCGCCCCAATCGGCATGCCCTGGCGCACTTTGAATTGCGCGATCGATTTCTTCGCGCGACGCACGGCCGCCTTCTGGCCGGTAATGCGGGCCAGCTCCTCGGCGCCGGTGTCGATGATCTTGGCGTTCTGGGTCGCTTCGCCCAGGCCCATGTTCACGACCACCTTGGTGATTTTGGGCACCGCGTTGACGTTCTTGTAGCCGAATTCCTTCTGCAGCGCGGGGATCACGTCGCTCTGATATCGCTCGCGCAGGCGGCTGAGCTTCTTGTCCTTCATTTGTCCACCACCGTCCCGCTCTTGCGGCCGATGCGCACGCGACGACCATCCGGCAACACCTTCATGCCGAGTCGGGTCGGCTCGTTCGTGTCCGCGTCGAGCACCATCACGTTCGACGCGTGGATGGAGGCCTCGCGCTCGACGATGCCGCCCTTGATGTTCTTCTGCGGATTCGGTCGCGTGTGCCGCTTGATCAGGTTCACGCCCTCTACAATCACGCGGTTCTTGTCGGTCAGCACGCGGATGACTCGCCCGCGTTTGCCGCGATCCTTGCCCGTCCGCACCGCCACCATGTCGTTCTTGCGAATCGACGCCATTACAGAACCTCCGGCGCCAGCGAAATGATCTTCATGAACTTGCGCTCGCGGAGCTCGCGGGCCACCGGCCCGAAGACGCGGGTCCCGATCGGTTCGCCCTGGTCGTTGATGAGCACGACCGCGTTGCGATCGAACCGGATATAGCTGCCGTCCTTGCGTCGCTGCTCCTTGCGCACGCGCACGACCACGGCCTTCACGACAGTGCCCTTCTTCACATTCGACTCGGGCGCTGCCTCCTTGACGTTGGCGGTGATGGTGTCGCCCAGCCGCGCATAGCGTCCGGCCGACCCCCCGAGCGGCTGAATCATCGAGACCCTGCGCGCCCCGGAATTGTCCGCGACGTCGAGGATCGTTCGCATCTGAATCATGGCGCTCCTCCCCTATACCTCGGGCGCGCGCTCGATCACGCGCGTGACCGCCCAGCGCTTGCGTCGGCTCAGCGGCCGCGTCTCCACAATCGCCACCTTGTCACCCACCTTGGCGTCGTCCTCCTCGTCGTGAGCGAGGAACTTCGACGTTCGCTTCTGGGTCTTGCCGTAGACCGAGTGCTGGACGCGTCGTTCAACGGCAACGACGACGCTCTTCTGCATTCGGTCACTGACAACCACGCCCTGCAGTTCCGCTTTCGCGCTCATGGTTACTTCGCCTTCTCCCTCAGGACGGTCTGCACACGCGCCAGGTCCCGGCGCACGGACCGAATCTTGCCGGGTGCCTCGAGCTGCCCCATCGACTTTTGAATCCGCATGCGGAACAGCTGGTCGTCGAGCTCCTTGACCTTGACTCGCAGCTCGTCGCTGTCCATTTCCCTCAGCTCAACCGCCTTCATGACACCGTCTCCTGGCCAAACCGCGTGGCGAACTTCGTCTTGATCGGAAGCTTGGCAGCGGCGAGCACCATGGCGCGCTTGGCTTCGACCTCTGCAACGCCTTCCATCTCGAACAGGATGCGGCCCGGCTTGATCACCGCCACCCAGCCTTCGGGCGCGCCTTTGCCTTTACCCATGCGCGTTTCCTGCGGCTTCTTCGTGACGGGCTTGTCGGGGAAGACCCGTACCCAAATCTTGCCGCCGCGCTTGATGAATCGAGTCATCGCCACACGCGCGGCTTCGATCTGCCGATCGGTCAGCCAGCACGGTTCCATGGCCTTGAGGCCGTAGTCGCCGAATGCGACCGTGCCCCCGCGCCACGCCTTGCCGGTCATCCGGCCGCGCTGCTGTTTCCGGTACTTGACTTTCTTCGGCATCAACATGATGTGTCTCGCTCGCTTCGCTCGCTCTCGGTCTCCGGCCTCCGGTCTACCGGTCTCCGGTCACGAGGGTCCGTTCCGTGGGCCGTGGACCGTAGGCCGTAGGCCGTCGGACCGTCTATCTCATCTCCCCACGTGGGCGATCGCGGCGCGGACCGCGATCCCGATCGCCACGATCGACTCGGCCGCCGTATTCCTCTTCGCGGCCGACACGCGGCGTCAGTCGCTCGCCCTTGTAGAGCCACACCTTGACGCCAATCTGGCCGTAGGTGGTGTTGGCTTCCGCAAATCCGTAGTCGATGTCGGCGCGCAGCGTTTGCAGCGGGAGCTGGCCGTGCAGGTACCACTCCGAACGCGCAATCTCGGCGCCGTTCAGCCGGCCCGACACGCGGACCTTGATGCCGCGCGCTCCGAAGCGCAGCGCGGATTCCACCGCCTTCCGCATCGCGCGGCGGAACGCCACGCGCTTTTCGAGCTGCATCGCCACCGACTCGCCAATCAACTGCGCGTCGAGCTCGGGCTTCTGGATCTCCTGGATGTTGATGAAGACCTCACGGCTGGTCCGCTTCTGGATCTCTTGCTTCAGCTTGTCGACTTCCTGCCCCTTGCGACCGATGATGATGCCGGGACGCGAGGTGTGGATGTCGATTTTCAGCTTGTTCGCGGCGCGCTCGATCTCGACCTTGGCGACGCCAGCATGCTGGAACCGCTTCTTCAGGTCGCGCTTGAGCGACAGGTCCTCGTGCAGCAGCGACGCATAGTCCTTGTCGGCAAACCAACGTGACTTCCAGGTTTTGTTGAACCCGATCCGGAATCCGTACGGGTGGACTTTCTGGCCCACAGCTCTCTCCTGTTCCTACCGTGTTGCGGCCTTCGCGCGCTTGGCGGCCGTCTTCTTGGCCCGCCCACCGCTCGCCGACCCTGTCGCACTCTTCTTCGCCGTCCGTGGCGCTTTCGGCGCTTTCGCCGCTTTCGCGCCGGTCGCCTCGGTTCCCACGGCGGCCACGACTTGCGGCCGCTCGGTCACCTCCACCGTGAGGTGGGTCGTCCGCTTGACGATGCGGAAGGCCCGACCCATGGGCGCCGGCCGCACGCGTTTCAACGACGGGCCGTTGTCGGCATGGCACTTCGAAACGAACAGCCGCTCGACATCGCCACCAAAGCCTTCCTTCTGCTGTGCGTTGGCCACCGCGGAGCGGAGAACCTTGGCCACGTCGCGAGCCACCGACTTGCGACTGAACTGCAGCGCCGACAGCGCCAGGTTGATGTCCTTGCCGCGAATCGAGATCCAGCACCAGGCCGGCCTTCTGAGCCGAGGTGCGCAGATACTTGGCTGTCGCCTGGGCGCGAATCATGACGCTACGCCTTTCCTTGTGGCGCCGGCGGCGCGGCCGCTGGCGCCGCCGAGGCGGCCTTGTCCGATTTGGCCGCGTGTCCCTTGAACTGGCGCGTCGGCGAGAACTCGCCGAGTTTGTGCCCGACCATGTTCTCGGTGACGTACACCGGCACGAATTTCCGCCCGTTGTGCACTGCCAGGGTGTGGCCCACCATCTCCGGGATGACCGTCGAACGGCGCGACCAGGTCTTGATGACCTTCTTCTCATTGGTGCGATTCATCGACTCGACCTTCTCGAGCAGGTGCGTATCGACGAACGGCCCCTTCTTCAGTGAACGACTCATATCGGTCTCTTCGCTGTCGGTCTACGGTCTGCCGGCTGCCAGTTCCCGGTTGCTTGCCGTGGCCGTGGCCATGGCAGCAGACTGTTACTTCGGTCTCCGTTGCACGATGAACTTGTCGCTCGGCTTGCGCGTGCGGGTCTTGTAGCCCTTGGTGGGCACACCCCACGGCGTCACGGGATGACGGCCACCGGAGGTCTTGCCCTCACCACCGCCCAGCGGATGATCGACGGGGTTCATGGCCACGCCGCGCACGTGCGGCCGCTTGCCCTTCCATCGCGTGCGACCGGCCTTCCCAACCGAGACGTTCTCGTGATCGAGATTACCCACCTGGCCAATCGTGGCGTAGCAGTGGTGCTGCACTTTGCGAATTTCTCCGGAAGGCATCTTCACCGACACGTATTCGCCTTCCTTGGCGACCACCTGCACGGCCGCCCCGGCGCTCCGCGCCATCTGCCCCCCGCGTCCGGGCTTCAGCTCCACGTTGTGGACCATGGTGCCCAACGGGATGTTGCTCAGTGGCAGCGCATTGCCCGGCAGGATGTCCGCTGCCTCCCCCGAGATGATCGTGTCGCCCACCTTCATGCCGACCGGCTGCAGGATGTAACGTTTCTCGCCGTCGGCGTACGTGACGAGCGCAATTCGTGCCGAGCGATTCGGGTCGTACTCGATCGTCGACACCGTGCCCGGAATGTTCTTCTTGTCGCGCTTGAAGTCGATGATGCGATACAGGCGCTTGT
The DNA here is from genome assembly GCA_963734095.1 of uncultured Acidobacteriota bacterium. Taxonomy (GTDB): domain Bacteria; phylum Acidobacteriota; class Vicinamibacteria; order Vicinamibacterales; family UBA2999; genus JACCSI01. Next base: position 296,901 of record CAVTGK010000005.1, read on the forward strand.
GGCCGCCCCCGCGCCACCACATCGTGATTTCGCCGGTGTTGTTGCGACCGCCCGACTTCTTCAACGTCTCGGTCAGCGGACGATACGGCTCGGTGGCCGTGATCTCGTCGTAGGTCTGCACCGACATCTGCCGGCGACCAGGCGACGTGGGCTTGTATTTTCTGATGGGCATAAAACCGTGCCTCTTGCATCAGTTATCAGTGACAAGTTATCAGTTCAAAGGGCGAGCTGCTGGAATTGCGCAGCTGAGAGAGCCTTTTAACTGGTAACTGGCAACTGGAAACTTCGTCTACGTGCCTTCCAAAAAGTCCGGAAGCTTCGCGCCTTCCCGAAGCCTCACGTACGCCTTCTTCCAATCCGCGCGGCGGCCGACGAATCGGCCTTGACGCTTCATCTTTCCGTGGGCGTTGGCCGTGCGCACGTCGGACACCTTGGCGCCGAGTAGTTGTTCGACCGCGCGTCGGATGTCAACTTTGGTCGCATCGCGCGCGACCTCGAACACGACCGTGCGTCCGTCCTCGCGAAGCGTCGTGGTCTTCTCGGTCACGAGCGGGCGGCGAATGACTTCGGTCAATTTCATGACAGCACGTCCTGAAGCTTCTCGAGCGCGGCCTGCGTCACCACGATCTTGCGCGTGTCCATCACATCGCGCGCCGTGATTCGGTTGCTCGCCAACACGCGCACACCTGCGATGTTTCGCACCGACAGCGCCAACTTCTCGTCAGGATGCACATCGACAATCAGCGCTTTGCCGTCGACACCCAAGGGTCTTCAGCAACGCCACCGCCGCCTTGGTCTTGATCGCACTCACCGAAAGGGCATCGACGACGACCACTTCGCCGCCCTGGAGCTTGGCCGAGAGTGCGGCGCGGAGCGCGCCCTTTTCGACCTTCTTGGGCAACTGGTACTCATAGCTGCGCGGCTGCGGCCCGAACACCGTGCCGCCCTTGCGCCAAAGCGGGTTACGCGTTTCGCCGACGCGCGCCCGACCAGTGCCCTTCTGACGCCACGGCTTCCTGCCGCTGCCGCTCACCCGCGCCCGGGTCTTGGTTGCGTGCGTGCCGCGCCGTTCCGCCGCGTTGGCACGAACGACCGACTCGTGAATCAAATCGACCTTCACGCGACCACCGAAGACCTCGTCGCTCACGTCGAGCGAACCGACCTTCTGGTTCTCGTTATTGACGACGTCAACAGTCATTGTTCTCCCCGCCGCACCTCGGCACCTCAGGCACCCTACTTCTTGCCCTTCTTCGGCTTCTCTTGCAGCTGCGGCTGCGGTTCGGGCTTGGCGGCCACGGCCTTGCGAATCAGGACGTAGCCACCGTTGGCGCCCGGCACCGCACCGCGCACGACGATCACGTGGTTCTCCGCGTCCACCTTCAACACCTTGAGGTTCCGCGTCGTCACGCGATCGACGCCCATATGCCCGTGCATTCGCATGCCCGGGAGGACGCGCGAGGGATAGGACGACGCGCCAATCGACCCGGGGGCGCGGTGGAACATCGAGCCGTGCGTGTCGTCGCCGCCGCGGAAGTGGTGACGCTTGACGGTGCCCTGGAAGCCTTTGCCCTTGCTCGTGCCAACGACGTCGACCCGCTCGCCAGCCGCGAAAATCGAGCACAGCACCTGCTCGCCGAGCTTCGGCACTTCGGCGCCCTTGGCCAAACGCACTTCGCGCCGCACACGCGTCGGCGGCACGTTGGCCTTCTTGAACTGGCCGGCGATTGCCTTGTTGGCACGATAGGGCTTGTTCTCCACTAGCCCGATCTGCACCGCCTCGTAGCCGTCACTTTCCGCATTCTTCCCCTGCACGACGACGCACGGGCCCGGCCTGGAGCACTGTGGCAGGAGCGACCGTGCCGTCCTCGAGGAACAGCTGCGTCATGCCGACTTTCTTGCCAATGATTCCTGTCACCATTGCTCAATCCTTGTCAGGGCTCAGGTTCCAGTTACCAGTTCAAAGGACACCCAGGTGCGAAGCTGTAGAGCTCCTTTGAACTGACAACTGATCACTGGCAACTTTCGCCTTACTTGTGGTCCTTCCCAAACGCCTTGATCTCGACATCGACCCCAGCCGGCAAATCGAGCTTCATCAGCGCATCCACGGTCTGCGGTGTCGGCTCGAAGATGTCGATCAGGCGCTTGTGGGTCCGAACTTCGAACTGCTCGCGCGACTTCTTGTCGACGTGCGGCGAGCGAAGGACAGTCCACTTGTTGATCTCGGTCGGTAACGGAATTGGACCGGCGAGTCGCGCGCCCGTGCGCTTGGCCGTCTCCACGATTTCTCCCGTGCTCTGATCGAGCACGCGCGCGTCGTAGGCCTTCAGACGAATGCGAATCTTGTCACCCAGCATTTACTTGGTCCCTTGAACGCGTGCGATCACTTCTTCACTCACGTGCGCCGGCGCCTGCTCGTAGCGATCGAAGTGCATCGAGTAGGTCGCACGGCCCTGCGTTCGCGAGCGCAGTTCCGTGGCGTATCCGAACATGTCACTCAGCGGCACGCGCGCCGAAATGATCTGCGTGCCGCCACGGTCTTCCTGCGACTGAATCCTGACCACGACGCGACGCCAGGTCGCCCATCACGTCGCCGAGATAATCCTTCGGCACGACGACTTCGACCCGCATCACCGGCTCGAGCAACACGGGCCGCGCCTTCTTCGCCGCATCCTGGAACGCCATCGAACCGGCGATCTTGAACGCCATTTCCGACGAGTCCACCTCGTGGAACGAGCCGTCGTACAGCTCGATCCGCACATCGTCGATCGGGTAGCCTGCCAGGACGCCGCGCGTGAGCGCTTCCTGGATGCCCTGATCGATCGGCTTGATGTATTCCCTCGGGATCGAGCCGCCAACAATCTCGTTCTCGAATTGGTAGCCGGTGCCAGGCGGCAGTGGAGTCAGCCGGATCTTGGCTTCGCCAAACTGACCGCGGCCACCCGTCTGGCGGACAAACCGGCCATGGCCTTCGGCCGGCGCGGTGAGCGTTTCCTTGTAGGCGACTTGCGGTTTACCGACACTGGCCTCGACGTTGAACTCACGCTTGAGACGGTCAACGATGATCTCGAGGTGCAATTCGCCCATGCCCGCGATGACGACCTGTCCGGTCTGCTCGTCGGTGCTTGACCCGGAAGGTCGGGTCCTCGGCCATCAGCTTCGCCATACCCTGACCGAGCTTTTCCTGATCGGCTTTGGTCTTCGGCTCGATCGCGAGCGAGATCACCGGCTCGGGGAACTCCATCGACTCGAGGAGGATCGGCTTCTTCTCGTCGCACAAGGTGTCGCCGGTCGTGACGAACTTCAACCCAACCGCCGCGGCAATATCGCCGGCGAAGACCTCCTTGATTTCTTCGCGCTTGTTCGCGTGCATTTTCAACAGACGCCCGATCCGCTCGGTCTTGCCTTTGGTCGCGTTGAGCACCGAGGTGCCGGTGGCCAGGGTGCCCGAATAGACGCGGAAGAACGTGAGCTGCCCGACAAACGGGTCGGTCATGATCTTGAACGCCAGCGCTGAGAAAGGTTGCTTGTCGCCGGGCTTCCGCTCGGTCAGGGCGCCCTCTTCCTTGGAGTGCAGGTCGAGGCCGGTCACCGGCGGAATATCCAGCGGCGACGGCAGGTAGTCGACGACCGCGTCGAGCAGCAGCTGGACGCCCTTGTTCTTGAACGCCGTGCCGCAGATGACGGGGACGAACGGCGCGCTCTTCTTTGCGCACCGATTCGATGGTCCGCTTGCGAAGGGCTGCCTTGATTTCGTCTTCGGAAATGGATGTCGCCGGACAGATATTTCTCGAGCAGCTTGTCGTCGGCTTCGCTGACCTTCTCGATCAGCTTCTCGCGATAGGTCTGGGCGTCGGCCAGCATGTCGGCCGGAATTTCGCCGACGACATAATCGGCGCCCATGGTCTCGTCCTTATAGGTAATCGACTTTCATCCGGACGAGATCGATGACGCCCACGAACTTGTCTTCGGCGCCGATCGGCAACTGGATCGCGACCGGATTGCCCTGCAGCTTGGTTTCAATCTGCGCGAGCGTTTCCTTGAAGTCGGCGCCGACGCGGTCCATCTTGTTGACGAAACAAATGCGCGGGACGCGGTATTTGTCGGCCTGACGCCAGACGGTCTCGGACTGCGGCTCGACGCCGGACACGGCATCGAATACGGCGCAGGCGCCGTCGAGGACGCGCAGCGACCGTTCGACTTCGACAGTGAAGTCGACGTGGCCCGGGGTATCGATGATGTTGATGCGGTGATCGCGCCAGAAGCACGTGGTCGCGGCGGACGTAATGGTGATTCCGCGCTCTTGTTCCTGCTCCATCCAGTCCATGACGGCCGTGCCTTCGTGGACCTCGCCGATCTTGTACGTAATTCCGGTGTAGAAGAGGATCCGCTCGGTCGTGGTCGTCTTCCCGGCATCGATGTGCGCCATGATGCCGATGTTCCGGGTGCGTTCTAACGGAGCTTGCCGTGCCATTTGCGTCAGAAAGCCTGTCGTCTCCGGTGCCGGTCTCCAGTTGCCGGTCTACCGGTAAGTCCTGATTCCTGCCCCGTTCCTGACCGGAGACCGGAGGCCGGGGACTGTGAGACCTGCTATGTCTACCACCGGTAATGCGCAAAGGCTTTGTTGGCCTCCGCCATCCGGTGCGTGTCCTCGCGCTTCTTCACTGCTCCGCCACGCAGGTTGGCGGCGTCGAGCAGCTCATTCGCGAGCTTTTCCTGCATCGTCTTGCCGTCGCCGCGCGAGCGCGCATAACTCACCAGCCAGCGAATGCTCAGTGACAGCCGGCGATTGGGATTCACTTCGATCGGCACCTGATAGTTGGAGCCACCGACCCGACGCGACTTGACCTCGAGCGCCGGCTTGACGTTGTCCACGGCCTTCTTGAAGACCTTCAAGCGGATCGTCGCCACTGCGTTCCTTGATGATGTCGAAGCTCTGGTAGAGGATGCGCTCGGCGGTCGAGCGCTTGCCCTCCAGCATGATCGTGTTGATGAACTTCGTCACCAGCGAGCTGTTGTACAGCGCGTCCGCTGGGATGTCGCGCTTCGGGATTTCTCTTCGTCGAGGCATGTCGATTCCTACTGCTTGGGACGCTTGGCGCCGTACTTCGATCGACCCTGCTTGCGACCCTGCACACCGACCGCGTCGAGCGTGCCACGCACGACGTGATAGCGAACGCCGGGCAAATCCTTGACACGTCCGCCGCGAATCAGCACGAGCGAGTGTTCTTGAAGGTTGTGACCAACACCAGGAATGTAGGTGGTCACCTCGATGCCGTTGGTCAGCCGGACACGCGCGACCTTGCGCAGCGCGGAGTTCGGCTTCTTCGGCGTCTGGGTGAAGACCCGCACACAGACGCCGCGCTTCTGCGGGCTTTCCTGCAGCGCCGGACTCTTCGTCTTCCAGCGAACCTGCTCACGTCCCTTGCGGACAAGCTGACTGATCGTCGGCACGAGCACTCCACGCCACGAAATCGACCAGGCGCACCGGCGGACCGGAACAGCGGCAAAAACAACTCCCAGCTACGCGGATGCCAGCTCCGCATGCCTGGTGCAACGGGCCTAGAAGCCTGTTCGTGTGAACAGCTTGGCACCCGAAGCCATAAACCCTACTCGTTGTGTGTCATCGGCATTGGCGGACGCTATTCCTTTCCTTCCTGGAGGAATCTCTGGCGCGCGTGGCGCCAGAGCCCTGAGAACCGGAGCGTCACAATGCTGGAAGGAGCCTAGATAGGGTGTCCCAGGCTCCACGAGAACCTACGAAATATAGCACGGCTTGTCTCACGGCTGCAAACCCCAGGGGAGTGCGCCAGACGCCTTCCTGACCCGACGCTTAGCGCCCTGGACCCTCCCGAGCGTGCTACCCTACCGCCGCTTCCGCGCGGCGGCCGGCAGTTGTCCGGCGACCGGCTCAAGAACCCCTGGAGATCAACAAACTGACGCGTGTTTCGTGGTACTGTGTCGATGGCACTTGGCCAACCCTGCGTTGGCCAGGCGCCGGCCATCCCCAACAAGGTCGAGAGCCCGACCGTCAAGGTGCTGACGGGGCTGACCGTGCCTGAATTCGAACAGGAAATGCAGCACTTCGTTCAGGCCATCGGCGGAGCTGCGGCGGCTGTCACATGCCTAAGGGCAACTTCGCCAGCGACGAGAATCCACGCAAAGTCAAAGCGCGCCAAATGATCGAGATGACCAAAGCGATCAACAACAATTCTTTCCCGCGCACAAGCCGGCCGAGGGCGAATCCACCCTCGGCCGCGTGACTTGTTTTACCTGCCACCAGGGAGACGCGAAGCCGCGAGTGGCTCCTTGAAAAGGGCGTAGGCATAGGGCTAGGGCGTAGGAAGAGCCCTGTTCCCTCCCTTTGCCCTACGCCCTACGCCCTAGGCCTTATGCCCTTCACCACTTCAGCTGCACGCCCAGCCGAATCATGCGTCCCTGCAGGACGCTGGCCGGCAGCAGGTAGGCGGCGGTGTCGAAGCGGGTCGAGCGGACCGCAGCTGTCGTGTTCGCGTTGAACACGTTGAAGATGTCGACCTGGCCCTGGATGCGCGAGCTGCCCCAGAGACCGAACCACTTGGCGAAGCTCAAGTCGAGCTGCCGCAGCCGCGGCAGGAACTCGGTCCCAGGCGCGACGATGCGGCACCTCGACCGACGCCGAGGCCAGCCGGGCGTCAGCGTTCGGGAAGACGAGCTGTCCCGCCGGACACGGCGCCGGGCAGTTGGCCGGATAGCGAGTCGTGTTGGTCAGGAACCAGTTCGTTCCCACCGGGCTGCCGGTGTCGCCGTAGCCCGGACCGCTGATCTTGTTTTGGGACGGCCACCCGGACCGGGGCCGGTCGTCGTCGTCAGGCCGAGCGGCCGGCCGGCGAGGTCCTGCCACGTGCCGCTGACGGAGATGCCCCAACGGCAACGGGTAGGTGCCCGACAGCTTCAGCGCCTGGTCGGTAGGGGATGTCGTTCTGCGAGTCGTCGCAGAAGAGCAGCATGTTCGGATCGTCGGGCTCGTCGCAGATGTTGCGCATGTTGCGCTCGGTGACGTAGCCCGCCGAAGAGCATCGCGCCGCCTGGAAGACGCGTGTTGATGGTGAGATCGAAGGCGTTGTAGACGTGGCTGCGGCCGTCCGAGTTCGTGTCGAAGTTCTCGACCCGAGGCAGCGCGGCCGGCATCACGTCATAAATCGTGAACGGCTGACCCGGTCATCGGATGGAACACGTCGTACGCCCGGTAGTCGTTCATCGTCCGGAGCAGGTTGTCGGTGACGCGCAGGCGGTGGAACGACCGCCGGTACCAGTTGGCGCTCACCGACACGCGCGGCAGCAGCTCGTGCTGGATGCCGGCCGTGGTCTCGAGGTTGTAGACGCGCTTGAAGTCCGGATCGACGGTGTTCAGCCGCGGCGTGCCGAACGTCGTCGGCAACTGCGCGAAGTTGATCTCGCAGCCCGGCGTCAGGTAGACGCAGCCCCGCTCGCCTTGCGCGATGTCGTCGGTGTTGAGGTCCGTCCAGCGAGAGATCCTGCGTCAGGACCTGCAGCGGGTTGTAGCGGGTTGGCGAAGAGCGTCGTCCGCGACTCGTTGTAGCGGTTGAAGCCGAACTTGAGCGCCGTCTTGGCATTGCCGAACAGGTCGTAGACGACGCCGAACCGCGGCGCGAAGTCCTTCCAGGTCGGCATCGGGATCGCGTCGAACCGCCGCTCGCCGATGAAGCGGCCGGCCGGCGAGAACTGCTCCGCGACTTCGTGAGTTGAGATACTCCCAGCGAAGCCCGTAGTTCAGCGTCAGCCGGTTCAGCGACCACGAATCCTGCGCGTAGATCCCGACGTCGGCGATCAGCCGCTCCAGGTAGCGAAGCGGCGTGTTGTAGACGCGGACCTAGCGTGGGCACCCCGTTCGTGTAGCGCTGCTGCAGGTCGGCGTTGGTGTCGCGCGTGTTCTCGTAGGGGCCCCAGTTGTACTGGAAGCCTGCCTTGACGTTGTGCGAGCCGGTGACATAGGAGGCCGACGCCGCCGATGTTGTAGCGATCGGGGTAGCGGCCGCCCTGTCCGCTGCCGATCCCGCCCCACAGCGTCGACCGGGCGATGTCGAACTTGCTCGCGCCCGCATACCACGCCGGCGTGCCGCGCTCCTGGTTGATGCCGTCCTGGTTCACGATCACGTACTGCTCGTAGTTCATCGAGAAGCCCGGCTTCCAGGAGGAGCTGGCTCGTCAGCGGGCTGGTCCACTTGAGCGACCGCGTCGTTGTAGAGCGGCGAGGTCCAGATCTGCGACGCGGTCAGCATATCGGTCACGTTCCCGGCGGTGATGCCGTGGCCGCGGAACTTGTCGATCTCGTCGAAGTAGGCGCTGATCTTGTTGCGCGGGCTCGCCTGCCACGTCAGGCGCAGCACGGCGCTCTTGATCTGCTGATCGTCGACGCCCTGTTCGCAGGCGATGGCTCCGGTCTGGCACTGGAACGACGTTGGCGCCACTCGGCACGTCGTAGTGTCCCCGACTTGAAGTCGTGGACTCCCCAATGGCGCGGCGAGCCGTAGAACCAGAGCTTGTCACGAAGGATCGGGCCGCCGATCCCGAAGTTGAAGTCCCAGACCTTGCTGATTTCGTCCACGTTGTTCAGACCGAGCGCGCGCAGCTCGTCGTCCAGGTTGTTCGACTGCCACGAGCCGTCGTTCCACGCGCCGAAGAACGACCCGTGGAACTCGTTGCCGCCGTCACGCGGGACGATGTTGACCCGGACGCCGCCCGGCGAGACGTCGGCGCCGGCGCCCGGCCGTCTGGTAGGTCATCTCCTGGACGAAGGCGTTGTTGATGTACTGCTGCACGGCGCCGTCGCCGTCGAGGCCGTTGATCATCATCCCGTCCACCTGGACGATGTTGTTGGCCGAGGTCAGGCCGCGCGTGGACATGTAGGTCTGCTGCATCGCGCGTGAGCCGCCGACGTCCGGCTGGTTGAGCTGGACGCCCGGCACGAGCTGCGCCATCGAGTAGATGCTGCGGCCGGTGGGCAGCGCATCGAGCGCCTCGCGATCGAGCACCTGCACGCGCGCCGTGCTCGAGCACGTCGACGACCGGCGACTCGCCGGTGACCGTCACCGTCTCCTCGAGGACGCCGACGCGCATCTCGACGTTGATGGTGGCCGTGAAGTCGGTGGGCAGCTCGAGGCCGTCGCGCACGAACGTGTTGAACCCGGCGAGCGTGAATCGCACGCGTGTACACGCCCGGGCGCAGGTCGACGATCGTGAACTGGCCCTGCTCGTTGGTCGTCGCGGTGCGGACCTTTTCGATGAGCACCGGACTCGTCGCCTCGACCGTCACGCCCGGCAGGACGCCGCCCGACGAATCCTTCACGGTTCCGGCGATCGCACTCTGGGCAAGTGCGATCGCGGGGAGCGCCATCACCCACAGAAATAGAGTGTCGCCGCCACCAGGTTTCTGCGCATCGCTGACTCCTTGGGCCCGGGGCCCGAAAAGCAAATCAACAGAGAAACGAGGAAAAGAGCGCTACGACGGCTAGGCATGAGAAAGTGGGTTGAGAGTAAGCGGCTGGACGCGCTTCGTCAAGATGTGAGCAGGGCGCCGCCTCCAGACCGGATGCATTCGCGGGCCGGCTCGCACGCATACCCAAATCGCATTGTGCCCGCTGGCGTCAGACCCTTTCGCCGCCGCACGGTCACGTTAGCGATCGGCCCCGGCCGCATCAGCTACGAAGTCGGTCGGCGCACGATGATGTTGGAGACGCCTCGGCCACGCATCAACTCATTGAGCGCCTTGAGGTCTTTCTCCAAGAGCGAATCGAGCGCAGCCTGGTGCTTGCGCAACTGTTCTTCGAGGAGTTTTTGCACCTCGAGCTGCTGGTTGGTTGGCCTGAAGTCTGCGCTGGCTAGCCCATTGGCCAGATATCCGAGCTTGCTGAGGAGACGTGCGCCGAACCGAACGCCGTCCTGTCCGCGGCCGGTCACTCGCAGCTCGAGGAGGTTCTGCTCGATCTCGATGAGCCTCTGTTCGAGCTCGCGGGCCGGCTTCATGATCTCCGCATTCGGAGGACGCGACCGAGACCTTGAATCTGCCCCCGCACCAGTTCGATATCGTTGGCCATCGCGGCGGCGGATCAATGTCGCGCCTGAGCTCGGTCAACATCTTCATCTGCTCTTTGATGTCGGCCTCGGTACCACTGGAGTTGGGGTCCTTTCGCACTTCAAGCTTCTGCAAAAGCTGCTTGCCTCCGACATTCAGGCGGACGGTGTAGGTAGCGGGCGGCATGAGAATCGAGAGGCGGCCGGCGCCTTGGGCGTCGCGCGTGCCTTCGGGCCCGACTTGGACGTCTGGTGCATGAAGCGGGCTCGTCCGCATGCGCACCTCGGTCGACGGTTCATCGCGCAGGTCCCAATTCACGCGATTCAGTCCAGCCGCCTTCGGCCCGGCCAGCGTTCGCAGAACCTGGTTTTGGCCATCGAGGATCGAAATCGTTACGTCACCTTCCGGCGGGGTCTTTGAGGAAATAGTTGATGGAGGCGCCGTATGGAGGATTCTGCCCAACCGTCGGATCGTTGAACGACGAGGCTTCCCGGTGATGTCGCGCAGGCGATACGCCGCGCGCGGCGGGAAGAGGTGCGCGTCGGCCGCTTGAACCTGTGGCGTCAGTTGCTGGAGCGGCGTGAGGTCGTCCAGAATCCAGAAGCCCCTGCCATAGGTGGCGATGACCAGGTCGTTGAAATGCTCCTGCGTCGCTATCCAGTAGACCGGCGCGCGCGGCATGTTCGTCTGTAACGGCTGCCAATTCTCGCCATCGTTGAAGGACACGTAGATCGCGTTCTCGGTGCCCAGATACAGCAGTCCGCGACGCACGGGATCTTCGCGGATACAGTGCGCGTAACTCAGCATGCTCTTCGGAATGCCGTTGGTGATCGGCCGCCACGTCTTACCGTAGTCCGTGGTCTTGTAGACGAACGGATCGCGGTTGTTCACCTGATGCAAGTCGACCGTCAGATACGCCGTGCCGGCCTCGAAGCGCGATGGCTCGATGTTTCCAACCGTCCCCCACGGCGGGAGATTCGGGATGCTCTTCGTGACATTGGTCCACGTCTTCCCGTTGTCACGGGTCAGTTGGACTTGGCCATCGTTGGTGCCCGCCCAGATCAGCCCCTTCTCCAGTCGCGATTCGGCGATCGCCATGACGGTGAACGCGTACTCGACGCCGATGTTGTCGCCGGTCAGACCGCCCGAGAACTGCTGCCGGCTCTTGTCGTTGGTGGAAAGGTCGGGGCTGATGACCTCCCAGCTCTGGCCGCGATTCGTGGTCCGGTGCACGTGCTGACTGCCGACATAGACGGTGTTGCGATCGTGGGGCGACATCGTGAGGGGCATCGTCCAATTGAAGCGATACCGCAGGTCGGCCGGGATGCCATTCGCCTGATCGGGCCAGACTTCGACGTTGCGCGCCTGCCGCCGGCTCTCTTCGTAGATGGCGACGATGCCGCCGACGCTGCCCGATCCGGAGGCGCTCGACCAGATCAGATTGGCGTCAACCGGATCCGGTGTCGCCCAGCCGCTTTCCCCGCCCGCCACCGTGTGCCACATGCTGCGCGGAATGACGGCCGCCCGTGCGGCTGTTGCTGGGCCCTCGATACGACGGCCCGTCCTGCTTGTTGCCGTAGACGTAATACGGGATCTGGTTGTCGACCGTCACGTGATACATCTGCGCATTCGGCAGACGATTGCGATACCACGTCTTGCCACGATTCACCGAGATCGAGAATCCCTGGTCGTGACCGACGATCATCCGATTGGCATCGCTGGGATCGATCCACATGTCGTGATGATCGCCGCCCGGCGCCCGAGCCCCCTGTTGCTGAACGAGGGTCTGCGCTCCGTCGAGCGAGATGCTGTAGCCGGCGGTCAGGAAGTAGGTCTCGTTTTCGTTGTCCGGCGCGACGAAGATGTGCGAGTAGTAATGCGCGCGGCCCATCGCATTGCGGTCGTAACTCACGACGCGCCACGTCCGGCCGCCGTCGTCTGATCGCCACACCTGACCCCGATCGGTTTCTTTGCCCTTCCACGGGATGCCGTCGCCGGTCTCGATCATGGCGTAGACGCGGTCCGGGTTCGACGGCGCGATGGCGACCTTGACTTTGCCAACCTCGCGGCTCGGTAGTCCCTGTCCTCGTAACCGCGTCCACGTTGTTCCGCCGTCGCTCGAGGTGAACAGGCCACTTCCCGCGCCGCCGCTTTCGCGGCCCCACGTCTTGATGTCGACCTGCCACATGCCAGCAAAGAGACGGCGCGGGTTGGTCGGATCCATGTCGAGCTCGGAACACCCGGTGTTCTCGTCCACGAACAGCACGCGCTCCCAGGTCTTGCCGCCGTCGGTCGTGCGGAACACGCCGCGTTCCTGCTGCGGGCCGTAGGCATGACCCAGCGCGCAGGCGAGCACGACGTCCGGGTTCTGCGGATGCACGACGACTCGACCGATGCGGCCAGTCTGTTCGAGCCCCATCCGCGCCCAGGTCCGTCCGGCGTCGGTGGATTTGTAGATGCCCTCCCCGACCGAAATGTGGCTGCGGATGCACGCCTCGCCGGTGCCGGCCCAGACGGTGCTCGGATCCGAGGGGGCAACCGCGATGTCGCCGATCGAATGCACAGGTTGGTCGTCGAAGATCGGCTTCCCAAGTGACGCCGCCGTCGATCGTCTTGTGGATACCGCCGGATGCGGAGCCGGCGTAGTAGACGAGCGGCTGGCCTCGAACACCGGCAACCGCGCTGATCCGATTGCCTTCAGGGCCGATGTAGCGCCACGGCAGGCGACTGTAGACCTCGGGCCCTACCGGCGACGCCTGTTGGGCCGCGCTCGGAACGATGGCGGACAAGACGATCGCGCCAGTGACAATCGCGGCGCACGACAGGACAAAACGTACCGACCTCGCCATAGCGGGCTCCTGCGATCGACGAATTGAATGACTGGGCGATTGGGTGATTGAGCGATTGAATTGTGGTGATTGAGTGAATGGGGGTGATTAGGTGCCGCAGCGCGCGCTTGCTAAATCACCCAATTACCCAATAACTCAATTCCCCAATCGGGAAATTGCGCGGAGCTTACGCCCCACCAAGGATCAAGTCAAGGTGAGCTGCGGCCGCAACGATCCTCATCACAACTGAGCGCCAAGGTTAGATCGTCTTGATCTGCGCACCGGGGGCGGCGCTTAGCGCAGCTTCCAGATCGCCGGCTTTCGTTTCAGGCGGATTCTCGACCCCCACCAGGATCTTTCCGTCGGACACCTCGGGGTCGTACAGCTTCGAGCTGGGGCCAAGACGCGCGCTGACGGCCAGCGTGGTCACCGTGGCCAGAATCGCGCCGAGCATCGTCAGCTCGAACATGATGATGAGGTTTGGCCACCAGGCAAACGTCGGCAGCCCACCGGTGTTGATTGGCCAGGAGGTTTCGGTCAGCCACGCGAGCCAGATCGCCGCCGTCATCCCCAGCAGGCCGCCGCCGCTGGCGATCCACCACATCCAGGTCGCCTTGTCCATCTGGCCGAACTCGTAGTCGTCCATCGGCTGGGAGGAGAGCACGGTGATCTCCCGATCGGCGAGCCCGGCTGCCCTCAGGCGATTGACGGCTTGTTGCGCCGACTGCCCGTCCGGATAGAGCGCGTACACAGCTTTCATGGGTGCATCTCTAGCGAGGCTCCGCCTCGGACCGGCGAGGATGTTGAAGCGGCTGTTGCTCACGTCGCGCAACGGCTCATGATTGCCCGCCTCCGGCGGGCGGGCCGGCCTTGAGCTCCCAGATCGAAATGATCGGCACCACCTTGGCGAACAGCACATACAACAGCGTCATGGCGGCGAAGGTCGCGCCGGCGATGATGAACTCGACCGGCTGCGGACGATAGCTGCCAAAACTGTATGGCAGGTACTTGTGCCCGAGCGAGGGCACGATGATGAGAAACCGCTCGAGCCACATCCCGACGATGACGCCAAGCGAGGCGATGACGCACCCGGTGATCGTGCGGAACCGACGGATGCCCATCAGCACGAGCGGCAGGACGAAGTTGCACACGACCATCGTCCAGTAGAGCGGGGCGAAGTCCTCCCGCTGCGTTTGCCAGAAGACGGCCATCTCGCTCGGCTCGTTCCCGTAGTAGGTGACGAGGCGCTCGTTGAACACGAAGTAGCCCCAGAGGAGAGCCATGACGAGGAGGAGCTTCCCCAGGTTCTGAAAGTGCACTGGTTGCAGGTAGTCTCGAAGATGCAGGAAGCGGCGCAAGACCGCCATCGCGATGACGAGCCCGGCGATGCCGCTGAAGATCGCGCCCGCCACGAAATACGGTCCGAAGATGGCTGTCTGCCACATCGGCACGGGCGCCATCGAGAAATCGAACGACACGATGGTGTGCACCGAGACCGCAACCGGCAGGATGACGACGGCCATGATGGCCATCGCCGTCTCGAGCCTGTGCCACTGTTTCGGCGTCCCCCGCCACCCGAGCGCGAGAATCTTGTAGATGCGATGCCTGAGCCCCGTGGACTTGTCGCGCACGACGGCGAAGTCCGGAATCATCGGCAGGAACAAGAAGAGCACGCTGCCGGTGAGATACGTATTGATGGCGAAGAAGTCCCAGACGAGCGGTGAGCGGAAGTTCGGCCAGATCAGGCGCTCGCTCGGATACGGGAACAGCCAGAACGCCAGCCACGGACGCCCGAGGTGGATGATCGGGAACAGTCGCGCCGATCATCAGCGCGAACACGGTGATCACTTCGGCGCACCGCGTGACGGGGCGGCGCCATCCGGCATTCACGAGACGAAGAATCGCGGAGATCAGCGTTCCGGCGTGACTGATGCCGATCCAGAAGACGAAGCTCGTGACGTAGAAGCCCCAATAGACCGGCCACCTGATGCCGGTGACGCCGAAGCCGAAATACGCCTGCGACATCCAGGCCACCAGCGCGGTCAGGACGATGCCTCCGAAGAAGGCGACGAGGAGGTAAAACCTCCACGAGGTGTGCAGCAGCGGCCGCAGCAGGTCGCTGTTGACACGCTGAATGGTGGAGAGACGATTCATTTGCGAAGATCTCGGCCGTCAGCTCTATGTCTGGCGGCTCAGGTACGTCACCTTGGGGCGCGTGCCGAGGTCCTCGAGCAGCTTGCTGCCGCGCGACGATCTCGAGAGTCGCGACACCTCGCTCTCGGGATCGTCGAGATCACCGAACACGAGCGCTTTCGGCGGGCAGGCTTGCACGCAGGCTGGCTGAATGTCGCCGTCCCGGAGCTCGCGCTCCTCAGCTTTCGCCTGAATCGTCACCGCCTTGATGCGCTGCACACAGAACGTGCACTTCTCCATCACGCCGACCCTGCGCAGCGAGACGTCGGGGTTGAGCTGCAGATGCAGCGGCTTGTCCCAGGACGGGTTGAAGAAATCGAAGAACCGTACGTTGTATGGACACGCATTGGCGCAGTAGCGCGTGCCGATGCAGCGGTTGTACACCTGCGCGTTGAGACCGTCCTCGGTGTGGTGGCTGGCGTAGGTCGGACACACCGGCTCGCACGGCGCGTTGTCGCACTGCTGGCACATCACGGGGCGAAATTTGAGCCGAACGTCAGGAAAGTCGCCCTCCCAGTAGCGCTCGACCCGGATCCAGTGCTTCGCGCGGCCACGCGCCGCCTGATCGGCGCCGACCGTCGAGATGTTGTTCTCGGCATGGCAGGCCGTCACGCACGCACCACAGCCCGTGCATCGATCGAGATCGGCCGCCATTCCCCATCTAGGCATTGGCTGTCTCCTTAACCTCTGTCATCGTCTCGCGTTCCTCATGCTCACGCAGTCCACCCGCAAACAGAACGAGCCGCCCGTCGGGCCCGCCGATGCGAGAGACTCGCACCCGCGTCGCGGCCCAAGCCAGGGCGCCCGTGGCTGTCTCGCTGATTGAAGCCAGCAACTCGATCGGGTTTTCACCTCTTCCGCTTGCGTACCTCGTGAAGGTTCGATGTCCCTGACCGACCGGCATCGCAACGAGATCGGGCGCAATTCCCGGCGAGACGACGGCCGCCGTGCGCACGGTGCCGTGAGCCGACGTGACCTCCACCACGTCTCCCTGCCCGATACCGAGGCGTTCGGCTGTGGTGGGATTGATCTCGACCCAGCTGCTCCACATCGCAGACGTGAGCGGGTCGGGCATCTCCTGCAACCATGGGAGGTGCGAGAGCGATCCGTCGAGGAAAGCGCTCGACGCGTATGGCAGAAAGTGAAAGGGGAATTGCTGCGCGTCACCGTCGAACTGCGGCTCCACAAACGTCACCGTACGTGTGCCGGATGTGACAACGGGTGCCGGAGTGACCAGGCCGGCTGGAAGGGTTCCCCACCAGCCACCCTTTTCCTGAGCATCGGTCCAGGCGTCGGTGTCAGCGCTCGGCGCTGGCAGCGCCGCGAACGTGGCGGCGAGCATCTCGTCGAACGTTTGCCACGGCAGATCGAGCGGACGTCGAAGGCCACGGCCGATCGCGAGCAGCACGTCTCCGGTCGCGCGGGTCTGGTGCAGCGGCTGCATGACGGGTGGCGCAGCGCCGACCACGGCGACCATCGCACCCGATTCAGGCACGGATTCGGCCCACGACTCGAGGAATGAGTGGTCCGGCAGGATCAGATCCGCAAGACTGCTGGTCTCGTCCAGGAAGCTGCCGAAGCTCGCGATGTAGGGAATCTTCTGGAATGCCTCGCGAACTCTCCACGCACGTGGTGTCGTGAAGACCGGATTTGCGCCGTCGACGAGCAGCACTTGTGGAGAGGAGTCCGTGCCCGAGAGTATGTCGGCGGCCATGCGTTCGAGTTGTCGATCTTCCGGCTTTCCGCCTGGACGCCTGTGGCTCCGGCGAGACTCGCCGAAGCGCGCTCCGCGCGCGAAGGCGGCAGCCGGAAGGTACGAGCGATATCGATCTGTGGCGTAAAGAACATGCCGCCGGGCTGCTCGACACTTCCCATGAGCGCGTTGAGCGCATTGACGGCGAGCGCATTGAAAAGGCCGTTGGTATGCGCAAGCGGCGAGCCACCGATGATCGCAACCGAAGGACGCATCTCGGCGAGCTCGCGCGCGAGTCGCTCGACGCGGCGTGCGGCGACCCCGGTCAACTTCTCCACCTGTTCTGGGGTGTAGGCGGCGAGACCCGTGCTCCAGCCCTCGATAAGCGACCCCGCCCGGCCTCCGGCTTCAGCGGGACGGAGCTTCCCGGCCATGATGACGTTCGCGAGCCCGAGCGCCAGCACACCCTCGGTGCCGGGCCGCACCGGCACCCACTCGTCCGCGTTTGCGCCCGTTTGCGACATGCGTGATTCCACCTGCACGAACATGCCGCGGATGCCGGGACGCCCCTGCCGCATCACGCCATAGCCGCGCCCCTGCGACACCGGTGAATTCCACGTGCCGAGGAAGTCTGCACCGAAGCCAAGGACGTACCGGGCATTCGGCAAATCGAAGGTAGGGAGCTGCTCGCGACCGAAGCTGAATGCGTTGGCTCGCCGAAGCACGTCATTGTCGAACAGCTCGTAGGTGACCGGCTTGGGCGCGCCATATCGGGCGAGAAACTGCTCGATCAGGACGGTTCGATGACTGTAGGTCGGCCTCTTGAGAAACGCGAGCCGGTGGCGGCTGGCGGTACCCTCGAGCGCGTCGAGACGCGACACGACCTCCGCAATCGCGTCATCCCAGGAAATCGCTTCATATCGACCGTCGCCGCGCTCGCCGGCGCGCTTGAGCGGCTGGGTGATCCGATCGGGGTGGTACGTCACCTGGATCGCCGCTTGGCCGCGTGGGCACAGGCCGCCTTGATTGACAGGGTGTGCCGGGCTGCCCTCGAGTTTCTTGGCCGCGTTGATGCGCACCCTCCCTGCCTGACCGTTGCGAACGACCTCGGCATCGGCATCCATGACCCGCACGGTCAGGCCGCATCCAGATGCGCAGAGCGGGCACACGCTCGGCTTCCAAACGGCCACGCCCGGAACGATGTCTTCGTCGGGAACGAAGCGAATGAGCTCGTTCTCCGGGTTGCCGCAGCTGGCGAGCGCCGCACTCGATGCGGTCACGGCTGTGAGCTTGATGAAGGAGCGTCGATCCATGTGTCTAGGGGATGACTGGTCGAATGTTCAATGGCGGCCGTTCCGTCAGGAACGGCCGATAAACGTTGGCCGAGCCTGTTGCTGACTACGACAGGAATCGTTCGATACGCTCCATTAGTAATGACAAGCCAGACAGTCGACCGACGCTTTCCGTTCGTTGTGGCAATTCACGCAGAAGCCCATGGTCATCTCGACGTTGCGCTGAGCGACCGTCTGCTCCGCGATGTTGCCGTGGCACGTCGCGCACTCCACCTTGGCGCGGATGTGCGGCGCGTGATTGAACTTCACGTGCGACTCCGCGGGGTACCCAAACACGCGTTGCCACGCGAGGTCGATGCCCTTCTTCCGCATCTCGGTGATCTGTTGGATCCGCGGTCGATCGCGCGCGATGCTGTTGTGACAGAGCATGCACGTCCGGACGCCTGGAAGCCCCGCCACGGGACCCGTCGTCACGGTCGCGTGACAGTACGCCGTACACGAAATCTTCCTCTTGACGTGCACGTCGTGCGGGAACTCGATCGGTTGTACAGGGGTTGGCCGTCTGCCGAAGAAATCGTTCACCGCCGCAGCCATCGACGGCTGCGCCGTCGTGAACACATCCGCATTCTGGCCCGGCAGCAGAGGTGGAGCGGTGGTCGTGGGCACGTTGCTCTCGAACAGTCCACAGCCGATGCCGGCGGCCAGAGCGATGCCGGAGACAAGGAATGCGCGGCCGAAGAACCTGCGGCGCGTTGTCACCACACCTGTGTCAGCGCGGTGGAGGCTTCGGACCGATGCTGCGGAGGTAGTTGACGATGTGCCACATGTCGGTGGCCGTCATCTCGCTCCTGACCCCTTTCATCTCGGAGTTTGGGATCCCGTTGGCGATGATGAAGTAGATTTCACCGTCACTCGACCCGTGATCCCACTTGTCATCGGTGAGATTTGGGGGGCTCGGGTTCGTTGGGGCGAGCGGACCATCGCCCTGGGCGTTCGATCCGTGGCAATGTTGGCAGGCCTGGTCGTAATTCTGCTGCCCCTTTTTGATGGACGCGGGATTCGCCGGCACCGGGTTCTTCACCGCCGCGGCCTTGGGATTACCGCCCGTGTCCTGAGCGCCGATGCCCACTGCGAGAGATGTGAGCGCGAATGCAAAAGCTATAAGTGCAGCCGAAACGCCACGCATTGGTCCTTCCTCATTCTCCCCGCGTCTTTCCGCGCTGCCAGAAAGGGTAACCCTATCCGAGCAGGAATTCGAATGTGTTGGCGGGCAACAACACAATCAGACAGGCTAGGGCCGCAACGCTCGCGATCGGCCGCGCGCAGCCAAGTGTCCTGACGCCGCAAGAAGCTGGGTGAGAGGGTCGTGGCGCCGAACACGAAGGCAACGGCGGCGCCGATGGTCGCCTGAATGGCGACGATCGCGCGCACGAAGAACCTACGGCGCCCAGTCGAGCTATCGGTCGGCTCAATCTCGGTCATTCACCATCCGCGAGAATGGCGCGGCCCGGCTGGCGCAGGCTGGGAGAACGCGCGGGAACTGACCGCATTATACGAATCCGGCGCTACGCTCGGTCACGAATTGTCACGCCACCGTGGGTTACCCTTCGTCAACCGTCAGACCGCCAGCACGCAGTTGGTGACACAGCAGGCCTCAAGGGCGTCGGCGAGATCAGCTTTGTCGGCATATCCGATGCTACCGATCACCCTGAGCGCATGCACCTGAGAAACCGAGGGCTGCAGGGCTGCGGACTAGAATGAAAAACCGATGAGTGCGCTGCCCAGCGTGGTGCTCCTGCGGCCTGGCTCGAGCGGGTTTGAGGCATGAGCATCGCGCACGGCTCATGCGTGGCTCGACCAGCCCATCCCAACGCGTCCACCTGCTCCGTCTGGCCGTCGGAAACCTGGCCGTTCACTGTACCCGTTTGCGCTCGACCTCCCCGCGCGACGCCGGCGATCATCGTGGTGCCCGATTTTCACGAAGCGTTCGTCAACCAGCAGACTGCGGGCACACGGTTGGTGACGACCCAAGCCAGCTATCTGATGCAGGCGTGGCTGGAGGCGCTCGACGGCCGCGACGTCCTGCTGCTGGGGACTGCCGACACGAGAGCCTCGAGACGTACGCGCCGGACGTGCCTCACGCGAGACATGTTCGAGGATCGAGGGATACGGGCACGAGACGATGGACAAGAGCTCCGCCGCGGCGCCGCCGGTCATGCGCCCCTCCGGGCCAGGTTGCGTGCGCAGGCGATGACACTGCTCACCAGGGCGATTCGGGCGACCGACGCCGCGCGAGCGTCTGGCGCTTTGCGTGCAGAGCACTCGACCACGGACGAGTCGCCCCGGCGCTCCTGGCGACCGCCAGCGCCTGCATGGAGGTCAACGACCTCGATGCGGCCGCCCGCGACCTGGACGAGGCGCTCGAGCAGGCGCCTGAGTGGGCGGCTGCGCACTTCGAGCGGGCAAGCTTTGGCTTCGCCTCGACGACATGGAGCGCGCGTCTCGGTCGTTTCGCGCCGCGGCCGAGCGCATGCCGAACTTCGCGTCGGCCTGGGCAAATCTTGGCGCCACGCTCGGCGAGCTGGATCGTCCCGACGAAGCGCTCGAGGCCTTCCAACAGGCGCTCCGCTGCGACCCGTCCAGCCACCAGGCCCTGAACAACGTCGGGGTGGTGAACCGGGAGCTGGGCAATCTGGCGGAGTCAGAAGCGGCGTTCCAACGGGTTACCGAGCTCGCCCCGGACTTGGCCTTTGGCTATTACAATCTCGGGCACACGCTGTTCTTCAGGGGCGATACCAGGCGGCGCTATCGGCCTATGTCGAGGGGCAGAAGCGCGATCGGGAGCGGAACCCGGTTCAGGCAAGCCGTTTGGCGTTGTGTCGGCTGGCGGTTGGCGACGGTGCCGGGCCATCCGTGAATTGCAGCGGGCAACCAGCGGCCTGCCGCGCGACTACCGTCAGCAGCTGCTGGCGGACACGAACTCGATTGCGTGGGCGCTGCTGACCCATCGTCCGGAGCTGCCGGGGTGGAAGCAGGTCAACGATTGGCTGTCGGGAGAGCTGGCCCGGCAAGCATAAGAAGGCCTAGCGGACGTGCGAGGCGGGCAGGTCACGTACACGCAAGACCCTCCAGTTCGCGTATATGGCAGGGGAACCCGATGACGACTCGAACAGACCTCGGCAGAGTCCGGACGTTCGCACGAGCACGCGGCCGAGCGCGTTCAGCCACCTGCTGTACGACCGCGGCGTGCGGTTCGCGGCCGGATTGGCCGTCGTCGTGGCCATCCCGGTTGCGGTGCTGTTCTACTTTCAGTTCCGGTCGCTCAACGATCTCGAGGCGGCTTCGGCGGTCGTGCTCCGTCAATTGAGCCACGACACGGCCGATTCGTTGGCTCGCGACAAATCGAAGAAGTGCTCAAGCGTCCGCACATCGATCTGCTGCTGCGCCCGGGGCAGCAGGATCGACTGAATCCACCCGACTTCGCCTGGCTCGACACGGTCTTCACCGAGGGGCTGGCGGGCAGTCCGTTCATCGAGGAACTCTGGCTGTGGAACGAGAACCCGGAAGGGCGACTCGACAAGTTCCTGGTGTATCGACCGCGCGAGCCTTCAAGCGCCCGCCGGGCGCCTTCGAACAGCGCTTCCGGGAATCGCCGTCCCGCCTCGCGCAGTTGGTCCCGATGCTGCGGGTCATGGGCGAACAGCGACGCGCCATCGTCGCGTTCCCGGCCGTGATCGACGGGCGGCACAAGTATGTGCAGGTCCAGTTGCGATTCGCGCCCGAGAATCGCGAGCACATCACCGGCTTTCTCGGCTTCATGGTCGATGCCGAGCACCTCCGTTCGGTGTACTTCCCCGGCATCATTCAGAAGCGCCTGGCCGAAGTGCAGCAGCTCGGCGGGCTTCCCGCCGCTCGAAATCTACATGCTCGACGGCAACGGCAGAGACCATTGCCGCGCCGAATGCGCCGCCCTCGTCGATGTCGTTCGTCGACGAGAAGAGCCTCCCGCTCGTCTTCTTCGACCGCGAACTGCTCGAGTACGCGGCGCCCTACGAGCAGGCGCGCGAGACCTGGCGCGTCCGAACCGGCTACGGCGTGCAGACGATTCCCGAGATCGTCAGCGCGAGCACGCAGTCCGCAGCTGGCGTTGATGATCGTGCTCGCGCTCGTGATGGCGGGCGGCGTGTTCTTCGTTGCCGGCGCCGCGGCGCGCGAGGTCCGGGTCGCCGAGCTCAAGTCGAACTTCGTCGCGTCGGTTTCGCACGATCTTGAAGACGCCGCTGGCGCTGATCCAACTGTTCGCGGAAACGCTCGAGCTCGGACGGGTTCGCACCCAGGAGCGGGCGCAGGAGTACTACCGCATCATCAATACCGAAGCGCGCAAGCTGACGCGCCTGATCGAGAACATCCTCGATTTCTCGAAAATGGAAGCCGGCCTGCGGCCCTATCGGATGGCGCCGACCGACCTCGGCAAGCTGACCACTCAAGTGCTCTCGGAGATGAACAGTCAGTTCAATCAGGCGCACTTCCAGGTCCAGACACACGTCGAGCCAGAACCTTCCACCCGTGATGGTCGATGAGGACGCCGTGGAGCAGGCGGTCGAAAATCTGCTCGTCAACGCCATCAAGTACTCGGGGCCCTCGCGCACCATCGACGTGCGGGTCGGCCGCGAGAAGGAGTCACGTCAGCGTGAGCGTCATCGACCAGGGCATCGGCATCTCGCGCCGCGAACAGAAGAAGATCTTCCGGAAGTTCTATCGCATCGACAGCGGTCTCGACGGCGGCCCTCAGGGCTGCGGCCTGGGCCTGGCTATCGTCGATCACACGATGCGCGGCCACGGCGGCTTCGTGCGAGTCGACAGCGAGCCCGATCGCGGCAGCACGTTCTCGCTGCACTTCCCCATCGCTGCGGGCGCGTCCGCAGACGGAGACCGTGATGACACGGATTCTGGTGATCGAGGACGAACCGCAGATGTTGCTCGGTCTGCGTGACAACCTCGAGCTCGAAGGCTACGAGGTGCAGACGGCAGCCGACGGCGACGAAGGGCTTGGCGCGCGCCGCCAGTTTCGGACCCGACCTCGTGATCCTCGACGTCATGCTGCCGCGCAAGAACGGATTCGACGTCTGCCGCGAGCTTCGCGCGCGCTCCAACGCCACGCCCATCGTCATGCTGACGGCGCGGTCCGCGGAAACCGACAAGGTGCTCGGCCTCGAGCTCGGCGCCGACGACTACGTCACCAAGCCCTTTTCGATTACCGAGCTGCTGGCGCGCGTTCGCGCCGTGCTGCGGCGCACCACGTCGCACAAGCCGACCCCCGCGGACCTGGTTCGCATCGGCGACATCGAGATCGATTTCAAGCTTCACCAGGCGCGGCGCGGCAAGACGCGCATCGAGTTCACGGCGCGCGAGTTCGATTTGCTCCGCTACTTCGTCCAGCACATCGGGCAGGTCGTCACGCGTGAGCAGATCCTCAACGAGGTCTGGGGCTACGAGGAGTTCCCGACGACGCGCACCATCGACAATTTCGTCGCGAAACTGCGACAGAAGATCGAAAAGTCGCCGCACGCGCCCGAGCACATCCTCACCATCCACGGGTCGGGTTACAAGTTTGTTGGGTAGGGCGCTAAGCCCTCTGCCCTGCCCTCTAATGCCCTGCGCCCTCTGCCCTGGGCCCTTTTGAGATAATCTCGACCAGCCATGGACGCCAACGCTATTCTCCTCGCCGCGCTGATCGTCATCACGACCTTCTATGCCGGCGCCTGGTGGACCATCGCGCGCCAGAGACGCGCTGGAGCGGGGCACGGGAGCACGAGCCGGTCAGCGCCGACGGCCCTGCATATGCGCGATCGGCTTCGTCACCAACTTCTTCGACACGCTCGGGCATCGGATCGTTCGCGACGACGACGAGCGATGTTCCGGCCTGGAAGCTCGTGCCGGACGAGCAGATCCCCGGCACGCTCAACGTCGGGCATGTGCTGCCGACCATCGTCCAGGCGATCATTACACCCGGCGTCGGAGTCGAGTTTCAGACCTTGTTCTCATGATCGCGGCGGCGTGCGCGGGCGCCTGGCTCGGCGCCGGGCGTGGTGGCCGGTCTCCCGCGCCGCAACGTGCAAGATGGGGATGGGACTCGCGCTGTTCGGGCGCCGCCAGCTATCATGCTAGCTGCAGCTGCTGGACTGGTCCCCGGCGGGCGAACGCGCTGGCGCTGACTGGCACCAAGCTGGCGATCGGCTCGGCGGGAAACTTCATCCTCGGCGCGCTGATGACGCTCGGCATCGGTCTTTATGCCCCTGCATGATCCTGATCAGCATGCTCGGGATGAACCCGACAGCGGCGTTTCCGATCATGATGGGATCCTGCGCGTTCCTGATGCCCGTCGGCAGCATGCAGTTCGTGCGCAAGAGACGCTACAACCTCCGCGCAGCCTGGGGCTCGCGGTCGGCGGACCGCTCGCCGTGCTCATCGCCGCCTTCATCGTTCGGTCGCTGCCCGCTCCTGTGTGCGCGTGGCTGGTTGTCGTCGTCATCGTCTACACGGCCGTCGACGATGCTGCGGTCGGCGTCGACTGAGCGCAAGGCGGCAGAAGCGCGGGCGCAGAATGACGCAGCCGGCGTAGCGTCTTCGCTGTGGTTCTTCACGACGGTTCTCTACGACGGTTCTCGACGACGGTTTCTGCTCAGAACCCCCGGGGGAACTGTAGAACCCTCGTGTAGAACCCTCGGGTAGAACCTGCGTCTAGAACTATACCGACTCGCTATTGCTGCCGAAGCAACTCAGCCGGCGACGTCCGCACTGCCTTGACCAGCGGCGGCCCGGATGCGATCCCCGCCGCGCCAACCACCGCAGCAATACCGGCGATGAGTGGCATCACAATCCCGTCGCTTGTATGCAATCCCAGCGCTTCGGCTGCGGCAAGGGCCACAGGTGTCAGGAAGAGACCCAGGATCATTCCGAGCGCCAGCGCGCGTCCGAGCATCCGCAACGGTGCACGCGCGGCCTGAAACGGCATGGCACCCACCGCCTGACGAACGGCAATCTCCTGCCACGCCGCCCGCAGCGCCGTGGCCGACGGCGCCAAAAATGCCCAGCGTCAAGAGCAACAGGCCAGCTGCACCCAGCAGACTCATGAGCAGGGCGAGCAGCCGCGCCGGGCTGAGGACTGACTGCATGAGCTCGCCGGTAGTCTGGATGCGTTCGATCGCAATCTCGGGCTCGACACGCTGAAGCGACTGTCGGACCTCGGCATCGGAAATGACCGCCGACGGCTCGGTCGCGATGACGAAGGTGCTCAACTCTCCGGGTGACTGTGCCGACGGAAGATACACTTCCATCGACGGTCGCTCGAGGCCACGATATTTGGCGTCCGCCGCGATCCCGACGATGGTCCGTGACTTCCACTTCTCACCGAGCGAGAACGTCTCGATGCGCTGACCGACCACCGGGGCAGTGCCGAAAAGCGCGCGCGCGAGTGTCCTGCTGATCACCGCAACCGGCTCAGTGTCCGAGCGGTCGAATCCGGTGAACCCGCGCCCCTCGGCGATCGACTGACCCAACGATGCGAAGTATTCGGGCGTGGCCACCACCCGGCTGCCCCCCGTCGCCTCGTCTGGCTGGACGAGCGCGTCGCCCGCGCGGCGAACGGGGAATCCATCGACGATCTCACCGAAGCGAAACGGGCGAACGGAAACAGCCGCCACGTCCTTGACGCCGGAGACTTGACGCAAGCCGCGTTGAAGCTCCTCGACCAGCACACGACGAGCTGCGGTCGTCGAATATTTCCAGCCCGGCACCGCGATGTCGACGAGGGTGACGCCTTGGGTTCGAAACCCCACATCCGTGCGCGACAGGCGATCGAATGTTTGCAGCGCCGCACCCGCCACGGCCAGGACGACAATGGCGACGGTCGCCTGGCCAAACACGAGCGGCACGCCAATCGAACTCGTGCGCGGCGCCACGCGCGACGACCACTGTCGCGCAGCACGCAAATCGCGACGGCTCGTGACCCAGGCGGTGACCAGCCCGACAAGAATCCAGGCAACCAGGCCGGCCACAAGCGCGGCGACCACCGCGGTGCCGCGATGCTCCTCGAGCGCCAGGCCGCTCGCTGAGACGGCATCCACACGTGACAGCAAAGCGACCAGTCCAAGCCAGGAAACGGCCGCGATCAAGAGGCTGGCAACGACGAGTGGAAAAGCTTCGACTGCAAGGTCGATTGTCATTCGGGACCGTGATGCCCCCAGAAACAATCGGGCCGCCAGATCCGCCTCGCGTTCTCGTGCGTGAGCGAGTCGAACGGCGGCGACGTTGGCACAAGCAAACAAGAGAACCGCCGCCGCCATGGCCAACGCGATCCACAAACGGGTGCCCAGTCGACCCAGGAGCACATCTGCGTACGGCGTCACTACGGCGAGCGCTTGCGGATCTGGTTGTTGATGCCTCTCCTGCAACGTGCGAATTATGTTCGTCAGTTCGGCGCGGACCGTGTCGTTAGACACACGAGGTCCCCGACGCCCCAGCACTTCGAGGACACCAATCAGTCGCTGCTGGTCGATCGGCGTCTTGGCAAACGCCTCGCCCAGCGCCCGCTCGACCGAAATCCACACGTCAGGATCGTCGGGATACCCGAATCCCCTGGGCATCACACCGACGATGCGGTGGTCCTCGCCATCGATGAACAGCGACTGACCAACCGCCGTCGCCGCCCCGGCAAAGCGCCCGTGCCAGAAGCGATGGCTCAGGATGACGGGAGGGACGGTGCCTTCTGTGAGATCCGCCGCGACGAAATCCCGGCCCAGAACGGGACCTATGCCGAGCGTCGAGAAAAACGATTGAGACACACCCCGCGTGGCCAGCGGCACGGTCTCCGATCCGATCCTCGCCAGTGCCGGCCAATGCGATGACCCGAACGCAGCCATCGATTCGAGCGTCTTCGATGATCGCTGCCAATCGAGAAAGTTGAGATGCGAAACCTCGATCAGATCGTGACCCTTCGATGGGTCCGCCTCCCAGACCACCACCAGCCGATTGCTGTCGGTGAGTCCGAAGGGCCGCAGGATGGCGGCGTCAAGCAGCGTCCACGCAATACTCCACGCCGCGATGCCCACCGCAAGACACAGCGTGGACGTCAGGGCCGTCAGCGGACGACGACGCATCCAGCGGATCCCCTGCGTCAACGCGCGGGGTACGTCAACGAGCCATCGCATCACGAACCTCCTCGCCGCCCGGACTGCCACACTACGCAGCGGCGCGGGGGGTGAACAGTTTCGGGTGATAATCACTGTCCTCCGTGCCTCAGTCAACTGTCAGCGCGCCACTGGTGGACGGCGCGGCGTCTCCCCCGCGCATCAGCGTCCTCAAGCTGGCTGGGCCCGGACTCATCGTCGCGGCGACCGGCATTGGATCGGGCGACGTGGTCTCGGCCACCGTGGGCGGCGCGCGCTACGGCGTGGTCCTCTTGTGGGCGATCGCGCTCGGTGCGTTCTTCAAGTTCGTGCTCAGCGAAGGCATCGCGCGGTGGCAGTTGGCCACGGGGCTGACGGCGCTCGAAGGATGGGCGGTGCACTTGCCGCCGTGGGTGAAGCATTACTTCGGGATCTACCTCGTCTTGTGGACGGTGGCGGTGACTGCAGCACTGACCAACGCCACCGGGCTTGGCATTTCCAATCTCTCGGGAGGCGCCATCCCGCAGTCGTGGGGCGCCATCGGTCATAGCCTGATTGGATTCGTCCTGGTGCTGATTGGCGGCTACTCGTGGTTCGAGAAACTGATGAAGCTGCTCGTCGGTGTCATGGGCTTCAGCATCCTGATCTGCGCGCTGCTCATCGTGCGCGACTGGACCAACGTGGCCACCGCTCTCCTCGTGCCGACGATTCCATCCGCGAGCGGCATGTATGTTTTGTCCATCATCGGAGGCATCGGCGGATCCATCACGATGCTGTCGTACAACTACTGGATGCGCGAGGAGCGAATGGCTGGCGCTGGGTGGCTTGGCTATGTTCGGGGTGACGTCGCGATCGCCTATCTCTTCACCGCCGTCTTCGGCATGTCGGTGATGCTCATCGCGAACCAGGCGTTCTATCTGGCTCGCGTCACCATTACCGACGCTCAAGCGGTGCCCAAGATGGCCGAGGTTCTGGGCACTCTGCTGGGCCCGTTTGGCGTCTACGCGTACTCGCTCGGGTTCTGGGCCGCGGTCTTCGCATCGCTGTTAGGCGTGTGGCAGAGCGTTCCCTATCTCTACGCCGATTTCTACGCCATCATCAAGCGTTTGCCGGCCGAGTCACGGCACGAGGTCACGAAAGTCACCAGCACCCCGTATCGTCTGGCGCTCGCCTTCGTCACGCTCGCGCCGCTGCCATTTGCCTTCACCGGCCGGCCGCTCGTGATCATCGTGACCTACACCGTCGTGGGCAGCCTCTTCATTCCGTTCCTCGCCGCAACGCTCCTGTATCTGAACAATCGGGTCCACTGGTCTGCCGACGTCCCGCACAATCACTGGACGACCAACGTTCTGCTGGTTGCGATCCTCGCCCTGTTCGCTGTCTCGGCGCGCAGGAGGTCATGAACGCGCTGTAGGCACGTCAGGCACTCAGGCAGCTCAGGCACGTTGCTCACTTCTCGATGAACTCGCGAATGTACTTGTTCACCAGTTCTGGCCGTTCGTGCACGACCCAGTGAGTGCCATCCGGAATTCTCCGGACGGTGAGCTGCGGCACAAACGCGTCGAGGCCGTCGAGATTGCCGGTCAGGAGCGCCGTGTCCTTCTCGCCCCAAATTACGAGAGTAGGGACCGTCACCTTCATCATCGGCAGCGCCGGCGTGGGGCTCGGCTGCGCTGGCGCGCCGGAGGCGCCGGCTGGCGGGCCGACCTGGGCGGCGCGGTAATAGTTGAGGCCACCGGTCAAAGCGCCGGGCTGCGACCACGCCTCGAGATACGCGTTCTTGTCGGCCTCCGTGAAGTGTCCCTCCTTCAATCCCGGGCCGAGGACGATATTCACCAACATCTCGTGATTGTTCGCCGAGAGCGTTTTCTCGGCCTCCGGCCCCCGAAACATCAGCATGTACGTGCTCGCCTTTTGCTGCGCCGGATTGTCGCGCAGCTCTCGCTGAAAGACGGCCGGATGCGGCGCGTTCACGATGACCAGCTTCGAAATCTTATCGGGATGCGCCATGGCAAACGACCACGCGACCACACCACCCCAGTCGTGACCAACGAGAACGAACTTGCGCTGCGGTCCGTGGCCCAGCTTTTCGGCCAGGGCGCGCACATCCTCGACGAGGAGCGGTATGCGGTAGTTCTCACTTCCGGCCGGCTTCGAGGACAGGTTGTAGCCGCGCATGTCGGGCGCAACGGCCAGGTGATCGCGACCGAATTCGTCGAGCTGGTTCTTCCAGCCATACCAGAATTCGGGGAAACCGTGGAGGAACAGAATGAGCGAGCCGCTACCCGAGCGCGCGTAGTGCAGTGTCACTCCGTTGACGTCGGCAGTCTCATGCACGATGGGAGCGGCAGTCACTGAAAGGGTCACCGCAAGGGCAAGAACCAGGAGCGAGCTGCGCATTGGCGGATCCTACCGCAGCCGCGTGTTTGACATTCAACTCGCGCCGTCCAACGAGGCGAGCTGACGAAGCTTGAAGCGCTGGATCTTTCCGGTCGCGGTCTTGGGCAGTTCTGGAAGAAACGCCACCCACCGGGGTCGCTTGTAGTCCGCCAGTCGTGTTCGCACGAACTGTTCGAGCTCGACCCCCCGGGCCGCGGTGGCTTCGATGCCGGCTCTCAGCACCACGAAAGCCATCGGCTTGACGAGCGTATCCTGGTCCTCGCGTCCCACGACGCCACATTCCTGTACGTCCGGGTGTTGCAGCAACGCATTCTCCACTTCAACCGGGCTGACCCATTGGCCGCCAACCTTCAACATGTCGTCAGAACGGCCGGCGTACCAGAAATAGCCGTCGGCATCCTGAGTGTACTTGTCGCCAGTCCGCAGCCAGCCTCCCTCGATGGTCTCCTTCGTCTGCTCGTGCTTGTTCCAGTAGGCCGCGCAGACTGAGTCGCCCTTTACCCAGAGGTTGCCGATGTCTCCGTCTGCACCGGCTGCCCTGACGCATCCAGGATTCTGGCCTCGTAGCCTTCAACGATTTGACCGCTCGACCCGGGTCGAATCGACCCCGGCCGATTCGAGATGAACATATGGAGCGCTTCGGTCGAGCCGATGCCGTCAATGATCTCCAGGCCGAAGCGCTGCTTGAAGCGATCAAACAAAGCCGGCGGCAAGGCTTCGCCGGCCGAGACGGCAATGCGAACGCTCGTCAGATCGAAATCCGGCCCACGCTCCCGCGTGTGCGCGAGCAACATGCCGTAGCCCGTGGGCACCGAGTAGAACAGGGTGGGACGATGGCGCTCGATCACGGCGTAGACGTTGGCTGGCGTCGGCGCACCCGACCAGAGAATCGTCGTGGCCCCGACGGCGAGCGGAAAGTACAGTGCGTTGCCGAGGCCGTAGGCGAAGAACAATTTCGCGACGCTGAAGGTACGATCCGCCGCCGTGATGCCAAGAACACCGCGGCCAAACAACTCCGCGCAAATCCGCATGTCGTGGTGGAGGTGGACGCATCCTTTGGGCGTGCCGGTGCTCCCCGACGAGTACAACCAGAAGGCGGCATCGTCTCGGCACGTTGGCTCGGCGTCGAGTGCTGGTGACCCACTCGCGAGAAAGTCGTCGAACGACATGGCGTCGGACATGACCGCCGAGTCCGACCACGAGCACATGACGCAGTCGGCCTCGTTCCGCGCCAGCACGCCCTGAACGCCCGGCAGGAGTGCGGCACTGACTATCAGGACCACCGCGCGCGTGTCCTGAAGCAGATACTGATAGTCGTGCTCTTTGAGCAGGGTATTGAAGGGAACGGCCACCGCACCAATCTTCAACACCCCAAAAAAGGCGTACGCGAACGCCGGCTCATCAGTGAGGAGGAGCGCCACGCGCTCCTCTGGACGCACGCCCAACTCGCGCAGCGCGCTGCCGCAACGATTCACCCGCTCGGCGAGCTGGCGATACGTGACGCGCTCGTCGCCGCATTCGATCGCGACTGATTCGGCTCGACCCTCTTCCGAGTGCCGATCCACGAACCACGAAGTGGCATTGAAGACCGGTGGGATACCAAGATCCGCCGCTGAGATGGCTGGCATCCGGCACATTGTAAGTGCCTGAGCAGGATGCTCGATCCCACCATTTCGACAGAGCCGAGGCCAGTTCTCGAGAATGCCCGGCTGAGACGATCGTGTCGATTGACTCGGCGACGGCTCAGCGAAACGCTGACGCCAGGCTCACGACGGCGATCACCTGACCGATCCAGAACAGGAAGGACCACTTGATGAGGTCAGAACGCACGTTGGCGACCTCGACCTTGAAGTCGGCGCCCAACTCCAGGCGCAGGTCTTTCATCTCTGAGCGAAAGTCGGATCGAAGTGCGACCATCTCCGTGCGAAGATCGGTTCGAAGGCGGCCACACTCCTCGGCGAGCCGTCGCTCGAACGTGTCGATGACCAGCGTCACGATGTCAGTCCTTTCAACAGCCAACACTTCGGCCAGTGCGGTGGTACCTGTGTTTCCCAGGCGCTCGCGCAGCGACATTCGGAAAGTCGGACGGTTCCACAAAACACGATCCTCTCTGACCTCAGGACGACGATGCCATCGTCAGCGGTGCCGCGTCAAGCGACCAAAAAAAAGGCACGGAGGAAGCTCTGTCCTCCGTGCCTTGATGTTCTTCGCGCCACATGCGCGAGCGAGAGGCGTGTGCTAGATGCCTTCGTCCACTCCGCGATCGAGCGCTTCTTCGGGCTCGGCCAGATACTCCATGTGATCGAGCTCCATGTCCTCGTCGCTGGGCTGAACGACCGGAGGCGGCGGTGGCGGCTCGTCGGCCGGAATCTGCACGTGCCGATACCACCAGAAGCCCGTGCCCGCCGGGATCAGCCGCCCCATCGTGACGTTCTCCTTCAGACCACGCAGGTAGTCGATCTTGCCGGAGATGGCCGCCTCGGTCAGCACCCTCGTCGTCTCCTGGAAGGAGGCCGCCGAGATGAACGACTCGGTCGAGAGCGACGCCTTCGTGATCCCGAGCAGCAGCGGCTGCGCCGACGCCGGCCGGCCGCCCGTCCTTGATCACGCGCTCGTTCTCTTCGAGGAAGCGGAACTTGTCCACTTGCTCGTCGACCAGGAACTCGGTGTCACCCACATCTTCGATGCGCACCCAGCGCATCATCTGACGAGTGATGACCTCGATGTGCTTGTCATTGATGTTGACGCCCTGGAGGCGGTAGACCTCCTGGATTTCGTTCACCAGGTACTTCTGCAGCTCCTTTTCGCCCAGCACGTGCAGGATGTCGTGCGGGTTGCTTGGGCCATCCATCAGCGGATCGCCGGCGCGCACGCGCTCGCCTTCCTGAACGTTGACGTGCACGCCACGTGGAATCGAATACTCCTTCGCTTCCATGTTGGCGTCGTCGGGCTCGATCAGGATACGGCGCTGTCCCTTGACGATGCCGCCGTACTTGACCGTGCCGTCGATTTCGCTGATGACCGCCGGATCCTTCGGCTTGCGCGCCTCGAAGAGCTCCACCACGCGCGGCAGACCGCCCGTGATGTCCTTCGTCTTCGTCGTCTCGCGAGGAATCTTCGCGATGACGTCGCCGGCGTGCACTTCTTCGCCGTCCTGCACCATCAGGTGCGCGTTGACCGGCATGATGTACCGCCGCTGCACGTTGCCGTTCGATCCTTTGATCTCGACGGTCGGCTGCTTCTTCTCATCGGGTGAGTCGACGATGATGAGTCGCGACAATCCGGTGACCTCGTCGAGGTCCTCATGAACCGTCAGGCCTTCGATGATGTCCTTGAACCGGATCTGACCTGTTTCCTCAGTGAGAATCGAGAAGGTGTATGGATCCCATTCGACCAGGATCTGCCCGTTCTCGA
Organism: uncultured Acidobacteriota bacterium; assembly: GCA_963734095.1. Taxonomy (GTDB): domain Bacteria; phylum Acidobacteriota; class Vicinamibacteria; order Vicinamibacterales; family UBA2999; genus JACCSI01. The sequence continues at coordinate 329,960 of CAVTGK010000005.1, forward strand.
CTTGCGAGTTTTCGGCCACTTTGAGTCGCGCACCGTAGGGGATCTGGTAGCGCTCGCGGGCGAGGCCCTTTTCGTCCTGAATCACGAGGTGACCGTTTCGGTTCATCACGATCAAGTCGGTCCCGCCCTGCTGATTGGGCCGATCGACGACCTGCAGGTTGTCGAACTTGACGACGCCGTTGTGCTTCGAGTCGAGCGTGGACTGCTCGGATACTCGGGACGCCGTGCCGCCGATGTGGAACGTTCGCATCGTCAGCTGAGTGCCAGGCTCGCCAATTGACTGCGCGGCGACCACGCCCACGGCCAGTCCCATCTCGACGAGCTTGCCGGTCGCGAGATCGCGGCCGTAGCATGCCGCGCATACTCCCCGGCGTGACGCGCAGGTGAGCACCGACCGAATCTTGACCTTCTCGATGCCGGAATCCTGCACCGTGGCGGCCTTCTCCTCGTCGATTTCGTCGTTCACGTCGAGCAGGACATTGCCGGTCAGGGGATCGACGATTTTTTCGAGCGACGTCCGGCCGATGATGCGGTCGCGCAGCGGCTCGATGATCTCGCCACTTTCGACGATGGCCCTGGCCTCGATGCCATCGAGCGTGCCACAGTCGCGATCGGAAACGATGACGTCCTGGGCCACGTCGACGAGGCGACGAGTCAGATAACCCGAGTCGGCGGTCTTCAGCGCCGTGTCGGCCAGCCCCTTTCGCGCGCCGTGGGTCGAAATGAAGTATTCGAGCACCGACAGCCCTTCGCGGAAGTTGGCCTTGATGGGCGTCTCGATAATCTCACCCGACGGCTTCGCCATCAGGCCGCGCATGCCGGCGAGCTGCCGGATCTGCTGCTTGCTGCCTCGAGCGCCAGAGTCCGCCATGATGTAGACGGGATTGAACTTGCCTTCCTGATCCCGTCGCTCCATCTCCTTGAACATCGCGTCGGCGATCTTCTCGGTGACGTCCGACCACACGGCGATGACCTTGTTGTAGCGCTCACCGTTGGTGATTGCGCCCTCGAGGTACTGCTGTTCGACCTTGATGACCTCGTCGCGCGCCTTCTCCGAGAGCGCAGCCTTGCTCTGCGGAATGATCAGGTCCTCGATGCCGATCGACATCCCCGAGCGCGTTGCGTAGGTGAAGCCGAGGTGCTTCAGGCCGTCGAGCATCTCGACGGTCGTCTGCAGGCCGGAGGTCAGATAACACTTCTGAACCAGCTGCTGCAGCCCTTTCTTCTTCAGCATGCCATTGACGAACGGCAAGTTCTTGGGCAGCGCGGAATTGAAGATCACGCGGCCGACGGTCGTGTTGATGATGCGGTTCTCGACCGCCTGCACCTCGGTGTGCATTACGTCCTGGTCGTCACGCGCGGTCGTCAGATCCTGCAGCTCGCCCGAGTAACGCAGCCGAATCGGGGTCAGCGTCTCGAGCTCGCCTGCTTCGAGCGCCAGAATCACATCATCGAGACCGGCAAAGGCACGACCTTCGCCGCGCGCGCCCGGCTTCGCCTTGGTCAGGTAATAGCACCCGAGCACGATGTCCTGTGACGGCACCGCGATTGGCGCGCCATTGGCCGGCGACAGGATGTTCTTCGACGACATCATCAGCTCGGAGGCTTCGATTTGCGCCTCCGGGGACAGCGGAATGTGCACCGCCATCTGGTCGCCATCGAAGTCGGCGTTGAACGCGGTGCAGACCAGCGGATGGATGCGAATCGCCTTGCCCTCGACGAGGACCGGCTCGAACGCCTGGATTCCCAGCCGGTGCAGGGTCGGCGCGCGATTGAGCAGCACGGGATGCTCGCGAATGACCTCTTCGAGCACATCCCACACTTCACCGACCTGCTTCTCGACCATCTCCTTGGCTTGCTTGATGGTCGCGACCAGGCCCCGCTCTTCGAGCTTGTTGTAGATGAACGGCTTGAACAGCTCGAGCGCCATCTTCTTCGGCAACCCGCATTGGTTGAGCCGCAGTTCGGGGCCAACGACGATCACCGAACGGCCCGAGTAGTCGACACGCTTGCCGAGCAGGTTCTGCCGAAAGCGTCCCTGCTTGCCCTTGAGCGTGTCCGAGAGTGACTTCAGCGGCCGGTTGTTGGCGCCGCGCAGCACACGGCCGCGTCGGCCGTTGTCGAACAACGCGTCGACCGCCTCCTGCAGCATGCGCTTTTCGTTGCGAATGATGACGTCTGGCGCCTTCAGCTCCATCAGCTTCTTCAACCGGTTGTTACGGTTGATGACGCGGCGATAGAGGTCGTTGAGGTCGGAGGTCGCGAAACGCCCGCCGTCGAGCGGCACGAGTGGGCGCAGCTCGGGCGGAATCACCGGAATGACATCCAGGATCATCCACTCCGGCTTGTTGTTCGACTTACGGAACGAGTCGACCACCTTGAGCCGCTTGGCGAACTTCAGCTTCTTCTGCGCCGAGGTCTCCGTGCGCATCTTGGCCGCGCAGTTCTTCGGCCAGCTTCTCCACGTTCTCGCGGCGAAGCAGCTCCTTGATCGCCTCGGCGCCCATCTGCGCCTTGAACTTGGTGTAGCCGTGCTCCTCGCGCGCCTTGCGGTACTGCTCTTCAGACAGCAGCTGCTTGAACTTGAGGTCGGTGTCGCCAGGCTCGCTGACGACATAGGCCTCGAAATACAGCACGCGCTCGAGATCACGGAGCGAGATGTCCAGCAGGTGGCCAATACGGCTCGGAAGGCCCTTGAAGAACCACACATGGCTGACCGGCGTGGCCAGCTTGATGTGGCCGAGCCGTTCCCGGCGCACCTTGGCCTGGGTCACCTCAACGCCACACTTGTCGCAGATCACGCCGCGGTGCTTCATGCGCTTGTACTTGCCGCACAAGCACTCCCAGTCGGTGATCGGCCCGAAGATCTTGGCGCAGAACAAACCGTCCCGTTCCGGCTTGAACGTGCGGTAGTTGATCGTCTCGGGCTTGGTTACCTCGCCGAACGACCACTGCTCGATCTTCTCCGGCGACGCCAGGCTGATGCGGATGGCGTCGAAGTCGGCGCTGAGGGCGGTTTTGTTGTCGGTAAAGCTCGGTCTCATGCTTCAGCCCTCCAGAACGGGTTCGGCTGGTTGTGCCGTGGGTTCTTCAACCCCCACAGGCTGCATCTGCGGCGGCCGCTTCGTGGAAATCAGCTCCACGTCGAGGCACAGCGACTGCAGCTCGCGGATCAGCACGTTGAACGATTCGGGCAACCCGGGCGTAAAGCTCGCGTCACCCTTGACGATCGATTCGTAAATCTTCGGCGCGGCCGGTCACATCGTCTGACTTGGCCGTGAGCAGCTCCTGCAGGATGTGGGCGGCGCCATACGCTTCGAGCGCCCACACCTCCATCTCGCCGAAGCGCTGGCCGCCGAACTGCGCCTTGCCGCCCAGCGGCTGCTGGGTGATGAGCGAGTACGGTCCGATCGATCGCGCGTGAATCTTGTCGTCGACCAGGTGCGACAGCTTGAGCATGTAGATGTAGCCGACGGTCACGTCCTGTTCGAATGCATCACCGCTCATGCCGTCGTACAGCTTGGTCTTGCCGCTGCTCGGGAGCGCCGCGCTCTCGAGCCAGCCCTTGATCTCGCCCTCGCGGGCGCCGTCGAACACGGGTGTCGCGAAGTAGAGGCCGAGGGCATGCGCCGCCCATCCGAGGTGCGTCTCGAGAATCTGGCCGACGTTCATTCGCGACGGCACGCCCAACGGGTTGAGCACGATCTCAACCGGCGTGCCGTCGGGCAGATACGGCATGTCCTCTTCGGGAAGGATGCGCGCGATGACGCCCTTGTTGCCGTGACGGCCGGCCATCTTGTCGCCGACCGACAGCTTGCGCTTCATCGCGACGTAGCACTTGACGAGCTTGATGACGCCCGGCGGCAGTTCGTCGCCGCGCCGAATCTTCTCCTTCTTCTCTTCGAACAGCTGCTTGATGACCTCGACCTGACGTTCGGTGCGGTCCTCGAGCGCCCGCAAGTCGGGCTCGAGACCGGCATCGTCGGTCTGCACCTTGGCACGAACCAGAACGTTGTACGGCACGTCCTGCATCACCTCCAGGGTGAGGTCAGTGCCCTTCTTGAGCAGCCGCTCGCGACCGAACTCGTCGAACAAGTCGGAACGCAGCTGCGCGCCCTGCAGCATCTGCATCACGCGCTTCTTGGTTTCGTCGTGAAGAATGCGGACCTCGTCCTGCAGGTTCTTTTCCATCAGATCGAGCTCTTCCTGCTCGATCGCCTTGGCGCGGTCGTCCTTCTCGATGCCCTTGCGCGAGAAGATCTTGACGCCAACGATGATGCCCTCGATACCCGGCGGGCAGATGAGCGACGCATCGCGCACGTCGCCGGCCTTCTCACCGAAGATCGCGCGCAGGAGCTTTTCTTCCGGCGTCAGCTGGGTTTCGCCCTTCGGCGTCACCTTGCCAACGAGGATGTCCCCGGGTTTGACGTAGGCGCCAATGCGGATGATGCCGCTGTCGTCGAGATCACGCAGGTAGCCTTCCGACACGTTTGGAATGTCGCGCGTGATCTCCTCGGGTCCGAGCTTGGTGTCGCGAGCCTCGATCTCGAACTCTTCGATGTGAATGGAGGTGTAGTAGTCCTCCTTCACCATCTTCTCGCTCACCAGAATCGCGTCTTCGAAGTTGTAGCCGCGCCACGGCATGAACGCGACCAGCACGTTGCGTCCGAGCGCCAGTTCGCCGAGCTCGGTGCACGGGCCATCGGCCAGCACCTGCCCCTTCTGCACCTTCTGCCCGGTTCGAACGATGGGCTTCTGGCTGATGCAGGTGTTCTGGTTCGACCGCTTGAACTTGGTCATGGGGTAGATATCCGCCCCCATTTCCTTGCTCGCCGCTTCGGTTTCGCTTTCCACCCGCACCACGATGCGCTGCGAGTCGACGTAATCAACCGTCCCGGTGCGGCGCGCCACCGCGACCGCGCCCGAGTCGCGCGCCGTGATGTACTCCATGCCGGTGCCGACATACGGCGCCTGCGCGCGGAGCAACGGCACGGCCTGGCGCTGCATGTTCGATCCCATCAACGCGCGGTTCGCGTCGTCGTTCTCGAGGAACGGGACGAGCGAGGCGGCGACTGAAACCAGCTGCTTCGGCGACACGTCGATGAACTGCACCTGCTCGCGCGGCGACAGAATGAAGTTGCCCGCCTGTCGCGCGTTCACGCGCTCGGCGACGAGCTTGCCGCGTTCGTCCAGCTCGACGTTCGCCTGCGCGATGATGTACTGGTCCTCTTCCCAGGCCGACAGGTAGAAGCAGTAGGGCTCGCACTCGACGCCCTTCTTCTTCGGACGACCCTCGGCGTTGACGAGCTCGTCGGCCTCGACGATGTCACCGACCTTGTACTTCGGGTTGCCCCCGGCATTGGTGACCTGCACGAAGTCGAGCACCATGCCGTTCTTCACCTGTCGATACGGCGACTCGATGAAGCCAAACTCGTTGATCCGCGCATAGCAGCTCAACGAGCTGATCAGCCCGATGTTCGGACCTTCCGGCGTCTCAATCGGGCAGATGCGGCCGTAGTGCGTCGGATGGACGTCTCGCACTTCGAAGCCGGCGCGCTCGCGCGACAGGCCGCCCGGCCCGAGCGCCGAGAGACGACGCTTGTGCGTGACCTCGGAGAGCGGGTTGGTCTGATCCATGAACTGCGACAACTGCGACGACCCGAAGAACTCGCGAATCGCGGCCATGACCGGCTTCGCGTTGATCAGGTCGTGCGGCATGGCGGTCGCCATTTCCTGGTAGACCGACATCTTTTCCTTGATGGCGCGCTCCATGCGGACCAGCCCGATACGGAACTGGTTCTCGAGGAGCTCGCCGACGGATCGGACGCGGCGATTGCCCAGATGATCGATGTCGTCCACGTTCGCCGGATTGCGCCGCAGCTTCAGCAGGTAGCCGATGACCTCGTAAAAGTCCTGCGGATGCAGGATTTTTTCATCCAGAGGCGTGTTTAGACCCAACTTCGTGTTGAGTTTCAGACGGCCGACCCGCGAGAAGTCGTACTTCTGCGGGTTGAAAAACATGTTCTCGAACAGCGACCGCGAGCTGTCGAGCGTCGGCGGATCGCCCGGCCGCAGCCGCCGGTAGATCTCGATCAGCGACTCTTCGTGGGTGCGGACTGCATCCTTCTTCAGCGTCTGCGAGAGGATGGGACCCACCTCGTCACGCTCGGGGAAGAAGACCTCGATACGCTCGACGTTCTTCTCCTGCGCCATCGAGACGACGCGTGCCGTGAGCTCCTCGTTGGCCTCGAGCAACACTTCGCCCGTCGACGGATCGACGATATCGGACGCGGTGTAGGCACCCTCGAGCGCTTCGTCAGCGACCTCAACGGTTTCGACGCCGGCCTTCCGCAGACCATCGATGTGCGCCTTCGTGATCTTGCGACCCTCGGGCACCGAGACGTCGCCCTTCTTGATGTCGCGCTTGGCCCGCAGACCGACCAGGCTGTCGCTGACCGCCCAGCTCAACGTGTTGTTCTTGACATGGATGCGATCCACGGGGTGGAACGCCCGGATGATTTCGTCGGCGCCGCGCAGACCCAACGCGCGCAGGAACACCGTCGCCAGGAACTTGCGCTTGCGATCGATCCGCACGTACAGCAGGTTCTTGGTGTCGTACTCGAACTCGACCCACGACCCGCGATACGGGATGATCTGCGCGATGTAAAGGGTCTTGTCCTCCGAGTGGAAGAACGCACCTGGCGAGCGGTGGAGCTGCGACACGATCACGCGCTCCGTGCCGTTGATGATGAACGTCCCGTTGTCCGTCATCAGCGGGATGTCGCCGAAGTAGACCTCCTGCTCCTTGATGTCGCGGATGGTCTTGACCCCGGTTTCGGGATCCTTGTTCCACACCACCAGTCGAATCGTGACCTTGAGCGGCACGGCGTAGGTCATGCCGCGCTCCTGGCACTCGTCGACGTCGTACTTGAGCTTCAGCGCGACGGTGTGACCGCAGATGTCACAGACGTCGCCCCGGGCCTGATTGGGCGTGCCGCATTTCGGGCACAGCACGTCCTTGTCGCCGTACGGATCGGCAACCAGCGTGTGGCCACAGGTCTTGCACGGCTTCCGCAAATGGTGCAGCCCCTGGAGCTTGCTGCACTTGCACTCCCAATTGCCGATCGAGTACTCGATGAACTCGAGCGACGAGTTCTCGCGGAAGTCGCTGATCGGGAACACCGACTTGAACACCGACTGCAGGCCCTGGTCCTCCCGTTCGGACGGGAGCCGGTTCATCTGCAAGAAGCGCTCGTAGCTCTTCCGCTGGATCTCGATCAGGTTCGGGATCTCGACCGTGGTCCTGATTTTCGAAAAGTCCTTGCGCTCGCGGTAGACGTTCTTAGGAAGGCTGTACATCTCTTATGACCTCGAAGAAAACAGGAGCGCTGCGGTCAGTGATCAGGAGTCGGTGATCGATGGCCAGATAGCCTGGCACCGACAACACCACTGGCCACTGACAGCTGGTCGCTGGCCGGCCGGCCAGTTACTTGACTTCGACCTTCGCGCCCGCGTCTTCGAACTTCTTCTTGATCGCCGCCGCCTCGTCCTTCGTCACGCCTTCCTTGATTGGCTTGGGCGCGCTCTCGACGAGGTCCTTGGCTTCCTTCAGACCCAGGCTGGTCACTTCGCGGACCACCTTGATCACGTTGATCTTGTTGCTGCCAATATCGGTCAGCGTCACGGTGAACTCAGTCTGCTCCTCGGCGGGAGCCGCCGCGCCCCGGGGGCGGCGCCGCCAGCCATGGGCATGCGCCATCGGCATCGCTGCGGCCGCCGACACGCCGAGCTCGGTCTCGAGCGCCTTCACGAGGTTGCTGAGTTCGAGGACGCTGATCCCCTTGATGTAGTCGACCACCTGCTGCTGATTGATTTCGGCCATTTCTGTCTCCCAGAATCATTCGAACCCGGCACAGCCGGGCCCTCACTATCCAACCCCATCACTCGAACTAAGACTGCGCCTCGCCCTTCTTCTTCTCCGCCTGCACCAGCACGCTCATCAGGTCGCGCGGCACAGCGTTGAGCACTCGCACCAGATTGACCATGGGCGCCTGCAACAAGTACAGCAACTTCGCATACAGCTCCGGCTTGCCCGGCAGGTTCGCAAGGTCAGTCACCTGATTGGGCTTGATCGCCTGGCCTTGCACGACCGCCGCCTTGATCTGCAGCGTCGGCGCGTTCTTCATGAACGTCGTCAGCGTCTTGGCCAGCACCACCGGGTCGCCCTGGGTGTAAGCCACCGCCGTCGTGCCCTCGAAGAAGGCGTCGAACGGCTCGAAGTCCGTGCCTTTCAGCGCGCGCTTGGCAAGCGAGTTCTTGACCACCTTGTAACCGGCCTTCGCCTTGCGCAACTGCGCGCGCAGCTCGGTCACCTGGGGCACGTTAATGCCCCGGTAGTCGATCAGGATCGCCGCATCAGCGTCCTGAAAGACTCCTGCGAGCATCTGAAGCTCGGTTTCTTTGTCCGCTCGTGTGACTGCCATATCGTTCTTCGCTGAGGTCTCGTCTTCGCTGAGGTCTACGGCTTACGGTCTACGGCAACACCCTGGTCCCCCGTGGGCGGTGGACCGTGGACCTCGTGTTTATTTCTTCGCTGCGTCCGCGACGCGGACTTCATCAATCTTGACCCCCGGCCCCATCGTCGATGAGACGGTGATGCTGCGGAGGTACTTGCCTTTGGCGGCCGCCGGCTTCGCCTTGACAATGCTGTCGAGCAGCGCCGAAGCGTTGTCGATCAGGTTCTGCGGCGGAAACGACGTCTTGCCGACGGGCGCATGAACGATGCCGGTCTTGTCGACGCGGAACTCCACCTTGCCCGCCTTGATTTCCTTGACCGCCTGCGCCACATTCGGCGTTACCGTTCCGGTCTTCGGATTGGGCATCAGGCCCGCGGGACCGAGCACTTTTCCGAGCTTGCCGACGACCCGCATCATGTCGGGAGTCGCAACCACGGCTTCGAAGTCGATCCAGCCGCCCGCGATTCGATCGACCAGCTCTTCGCCGCCGAACGACATCGGCACCCGCTTCTTCGGCTTCCTTCTGCTTGTCCGCCGAAGCAATGACCAGCACCCGCTTGGACTTGCCGAGCCCGTGGGGAAGAACGACCGTGCCGCGCACCATCTGATCGGCATGCTTCGGGTCGACGCCCAGTCGGATCGACAACGCCACGGTCTCGTCGAACTTCGCAAACTTGATCTTCTGGACGAGTGGCAACGCCTCGTCGAGTGCATAGACGCGATCCTCGACCTGCTGTCGCGCCGCCGTGTATTTCTTGCCGTGAGTCCTCATAGAGTTCCTTCAGTGGTCGTCGGCGCCTCGCGGCGCCTCCCACTTCCTGCTTCGTATCAGTTGGCAGTTGCCAGTTGTCAGTTCAAAGGGCCAAACGCTGAATTCCAGCAAGGCGTCCTTTGAACTGGAAACTGATAACTGAAAACTGACGCTCAATCCGTTCCTTCTACCCGACGACGTCGAGTCCCATCGACCTCGCCGTGCCCGCCACCGTCTTGACTGCCGCCTCGAGCGAGCCGGCGTTGAGATCGGGCATCTTCAGCTTGGCGATCTCTTCAACCTGCTTCTGCGTCACCGTGCCGACCTTGTTCTTGTTCGGCTCGGCCGATCCCTTCGCCAGATTCGCGGCGCGCTTCAACAGCACCGACGCCGGCGGCGTCTTGGTGATGAAGCGTGTACGACCGATCCGAATAGATCGTCACGACGGCCGGGATGATCAGGCCCTCGTCCTTCGCGGTGCGCGCGTTGAACGCCTTGCAGAAGTCCATGATGTTGACGCCGTGCGGACCGAGCGCCGTGCCTACCGGCGGCGCCGGTGTCGCCTTGCCGGCGGCAATCTGGAGCTTCACCATTGCTTGAACTTTCTTCGCCATCGTCGCTGTGCTCGCTGTCGGTCTCCGGTCTCCGGTCTCCAGTCTCCAGTCACGAAGGTTCTTTCGTGGACCGTGGACCGAGGGCCGTGAGCCTCACCGCTCGCTAAAGTTTCTCCACCTGCAAGAAATCCAACTCCACCGGCGTCGACCGGCCGAAGATGGTCACCATCACCTTCAGCGTGTTTTTGTCGGTGTTCACTTCGTCGACCACGCCGTTGAAGCCGGCAAACGGCCCCTCGTTGATCCGCACCTGGTCACTCTTGTCGAAGCTGTACTTCGGCTTCGGCTTCTCCGCCGCGGTCCGCACCTGCTGGAGAATCTGCTCGACTTCGTCTTTGGTCAGCGGCGTCGGCTTGCGCACCGCGCCCACGAACCCGGTGACCTTCGGCGTGTTCTTGACGACGTGCCACGCGTTGTCGGTCATGTTCATCTCGACCAGGATGTAGCCGGGGAAGAAGCGCTTCGAGGACACAACTTTCTTGCCCCCGCGCATCTCGACGACGTCCTCGGTCGGGATCAACACCTCGCCAATTTCGTCCTGCAGCCCATACGCCTGAACGCGCTGCTGCAGCGACTCGGCCACCTTCTTCTCGAACCCCGAATAGGTGTGGACGATGAACCAGTTCTTTCCCGGTCACCTCGGTCATGCGGCACCGAAGCGTTGGAAGATGCGCTGGACGGCGCAGTTGAGCACCAGATCCACGCCAAACAGGTAGAGGCCGAAAAACGCCGATGTGAGAATGACGACGATGGTGGTGGCGTACACTTCCTTCTGCGTCGGCCAGGTCACGCGCTTCATCTCGCTGCGCACATCCCTGAAGAACGCGGTCAGCTTGCTGCCACCATCCGAGCGGCGCGCGAAGCCCCGTGTGCTCTTCGCCGTTGTCGTACTTGTCGGTCGCCATTTCCTGCTCGCTCCAACGGCCTCTCGGTCGCCAGTCCCGATCTCCAGCACGAACGTTGTCGCCCGCAATCCGAGGGCCGTGGACCGTGGGCCGTGGACCGTCAACCCTGGTTGGCAGGCCAGGAGGGACTCGAACCCCCAACTCCCGGTTTTGGAGACCGGTGCTCTACCAATTGAACTACTGGCCTACTCGACTCGCTCAGGTCCCCGGTTCTCACACGGTTCTCGCGGTCGCCGAGTCGAAGTCCCGTAGAACCGCGTGGACCCGTAGAACTGAGGCCGCCTACTTCTGCTCCTTATGCGGCGTGTGCTTGCGGCAGAACGGACAGAACTTGCTCAGCTCAATCCGCTCGGTCGTCTTCTTCTTGTTTTTGGTCGTGCTGTAGTTGCGACGTTTGCACTCGCCGCACGCCAATTGGATGATGTCTCTCATTGCTGAAACCCTGTCAGTTTCCAGTTGCAAGTTACCAGTGCAAAGTCGACCCGGTGATCACAGCCGGTCGCTTTGAACTGGTAACTGGCAACTTGACAACTGATGCTGTACTACTCGACGATCTCCGTCACCGTGCCGGCGCCGACGGTACGGCCGCCTTCGCGGATGGCGAAGCGCGCGCCCTGTTCGAGCGCAACCGGCGCGATGAGCTCGGCGCTGATGTCGGTGTTGTCGCCCGGGCATGATCATCTCGACGCCTTCGCCGAGGTGGAGCGAGCCGGTGACGTCGGTCGTCCGGATGTAGAACTGCGGACGATAGCCGTTGAAGAACGGTGTGTGGCGGCCGCCCTCTTCCTTCGACAGGACGTACACCTTGGCCTTGAACTTCGTGTGCGGCTTGATCGACCCCGGCTTGGCCAACACCTGACCGCGCTCGACATCGTTCTTTTCCACGCCGCGCAGCAGCACGCCGATGTTGTCGCCCGCCTCGCCCGAATCGAGCAGCTTGCGGAACATCTCGACGCCGGTGACCACTTTCTTGCTCGTCGGCTTGAAGCCGACAATCTCGATTTCCTCGCCGACCTTGACCTTGCCACGCTCGACACGGCCGGTCACCACGGTGCCGCGGCCGGAGATCGAGAACACGTCTTCAATCGGCATCATGAAGGGCTTGTCGACTTCACGCTGCGGAATCGGGATGTAGGCATCCAGCGCTTCCATCAGCTTGGTGATGCCCTCGACTGCCGTCCGGCTCGCCGTTGAGCGCCTTGAGCGCCGACACGCGCACCACCGGGACATCGTCGCCCGGGAAGCCGTAGCTCTTGAGCAGCTCGCGCACCTCGAGCTCGACGAGGTCAACCAGCTCGGCATCGTCCATCATGTCGACCTTGTTGAGGGCGACGACCAGATACGGCACGTTGACCTGGCGCGCGAGCAGCACGTGCTCGCGGGTCTGCGGCATCGGGCCGTCGACGCAGCTGACGACCAGGATGGCGCCGTCCATCTGCGCCGCGCCGGTGATCATGTTCTTGATGTAGTCGGCGTGGCCCGGGCAGTCCACGTGCGCGTAGTGGCGATTCGCCGTCGAATACTCGACGTGGCTGCTCGCAATCGTCAGAATCTTGGTCTCGTCACGGCGGCCCTGCGACTCGGAGGCCTTGGCGACCTGGTCGTAGGGGACATACTTCGCCCAGCCCTTGTCCGCCGCGACCTTGGTCAGGGCCGCGGTCAGGGTGGTCTTGCCGTGGTCGATGTGGCCAATGGTTCCAACGTTGACGTGTGGTTTGGACCGATCGAATTTCTCTTTCGCCATGTCTCTCTTCTCGCGGACTGACAGTCCGGCCCCGTGCCGGCGTCGTGACCTTGCGTTTCTCGCTTACCGAACCTGCGTGCCAACCGGCTCGACCCCAGCTCGGCCACCTTCGCGGCTCGCAGCCGAATCTCGGTGAGCTTCGGGCATCCTTCGCCTCACCGGCGCGAAGGTTGGAGCCGATGACCAGGATTGAACTGGTGACCTCGTCCTTACCAAGGACGCGCTCTGCCAACTGAGCTACATCGGCCTGCGCCGCTCGCTGTGCTCACCCGTCGCGGCTACGGCCGACAAGTCGGCCTGGCCCACATCGCGGCTGCAGCCTGACAGCCTGTCAACTCGCGAGGCAACACGGCTTGCCAACCGAAGCTCGGCGGTCGTAGCCGTGCGAGCGAAGGCTGGAGCGGGAGACGGGGATCGAACCCGCGACCAACAGCTTGGAAGGCTGTGACTCTACCACTGAGTTACTCCCGCCTTCGCGCCCTCGCCTCTGGCGCTGCCTCGACGCTTCGGCGGGTAAACCCGCCTGTTGCGCCGCGTTACTAGCTCACTCAACCGCAGCGCTCAACCCAGCACTGCTCGTCGCCTGACCTCAGCCTGGCTTGCCTGCCGTAGCTCGCGGGCTCACTCGCGAAGCGAGCAAGCGAAGGCTGGTGGGCAGGGGAGGATTCGAACCTCCGTAGCCGCTGGGGCGGCAGATTTACAGTCTGCTGCGATTGACCGCTCCGCCACCTGCCCACAATCCGGCGCGTCGGTGGCCACAAACGGCGACCGCCGCTCGCCCCTCGTCGCGTACACCTCATTCGGAATTCGGAAACTTGTAAGGATTGCCCGTGCGTTTGTCGGCCGTCGTTTCCACGTCTGGCTCGCAGGCTCGTGTCGGTGGAGCTGGCGGAGGGATTTGAACCCCCGACCGGCTGATTACAAATCAGCTGCTCTACCGAGCTGAGCTACGCCAGCCAGACGAAACGGGAATCGTAGCACGTCCCGTGCCAGACGTGCAACCTACCGGCGGCCGGCCAAGATAGGACCCTTCGGCTCCTCCTCCGGGGTCGCTATCGGCTTGACGCGACGTGTTGCCGCGACGGTGGCTTTCCGTGGCCTTCGCCACCGGCAATCTCACCCCAGCCTCCCCCGGCTTCGGCGCTGTCGCACGGCATCGAACAAGACGATCGCCGCGGCCGCCGAAACATTCAAACTCCTGACGTGACCCGCCATTGGGATAGCAGCCACGAAATCACACCGTTCGCGCACGAGCCGCCGAAGACCATGAGCCTTCAGCGCCCAAGACGATCGCTATCGGTGTCGCTAGATCCAATTCATAGTATGGTGTTTTTCCCTCGGCGTCCAGCCCCACCGTCCACACGCCGGCCGTCTTCAGTTCTTCGATCGCACGCGCGATATTGACCACGTCGGCGATCGAAACGTGGTGAACCGCGCCCGCCGAGGCCTTGGCCGCCGCGCCGTCCAGCGGCGCGGCGCGCCGCGTCTGACGGATCACGCCGGTTGCACCTGCGGCATCGACGGTGCGAAGAATCGCGCCGACGTTTTGCGGATCTTCAATGCCGTCGAGGACAACGATGAGCGGAGGCTCGGCATCGGCGCGCACCAGATCGTCGAGCGTGGCGGTCGGGCGATCCTCGACGGCCGCGACGACGCCCTGATGAACGCCGTGTCGCGCGTCGCGATCGAGCACGTCGATCGACACCCGCTCGACGTGGATCGCCTCGACTTCGCGCGTCGCTCGACCAGTCGTCGCAGTCGTTCGTCGTCGCGACGCGCGACTCGAATCTGCCGAACGCGTCCGGCGCGGAGCGCTTCGGCGACGTTATTGAGGCCGTAAATGAGCATGGGGGATCAGGTCACTCCATTCTCGTGACCTGATCCCGATCCGAGGCCGAGGGCCGCCCGAAACGCGACGTGCGCGCTCGCGGCAACCGATCGTCGCCGGCAAGCCCGAACCGGACGGCAGCTCGGTCGCTCGATCAATGGCGGGCACCAGGAGATCCAACTCGGGACCCTCGGCAGCGCCGGTTAACGCGACGCGAATCGGGTGAAAGAGCGCCCGGCCTTTTTTCCCCGTCTTGTCCTTGACCCGTCCGGCCGCCGCGCGGAACGAAGTCGCGATCGGTGAGCCTGGGCGCTGTCGCCAGGTCCTCGGCAAGCGCCGCCACGACCTGGCGTGCGCCATCGTCTTCGAACTCGCGCCGTAGGTCCGCACTCGCCAGCGTTGTGCGCGCGTCGTAGGAGAAGACCGTCTGCATGCGCTCGGGAAGCTGCGAGAGCCGATCGAGCGACGAGGCCAGCGCCGGTACGATGCCGAGCAGCCATTCACGTGCCGAGGCGTCGGATCGCCGGCCACCAGCGAGGCCTCGCGCAGGAACGGTAGCGAGAGTTCCACGAGCCGTGCAGGGTCAGCCGCCTTGAGGTAGTGACGGTTCACCCACGCCAGCTTGTCCTCGTCGAACACCCCGGCGCTGTGCGCGACCGTCGACAGCTCGAACCGTTTTGCCAGCTCGTCGAGCGGCAAGACTTCCTCGCCATCGCCTGGCGACCACCCAATCAACGCGAGGTAGTTGACGAGGGCCTCCGGAAGGTAGCCCTTGGCGCGAAACTCGGCGACCGATGTCGCGCCATGCCGCTTTGAAAGCGGCGTGTGATCGGGCCCCATCACGAGCGAGAGGTGCGCAAACGACGGCGGTTGCCATCCGAACGCCTCGTACAAGAGCACCTGACGAGGCGTATTCGAAATGTGGTCTTCACCGCGAACCACATGCGTCACCCGCATCAGGGCATCGTCCACGACGACTGCGAAGTTGTACGCGGGCATGCCGTCGGACCGGACGAGCACGGGATCGCCAATGACATCGGTGTGGAAGGTCACGGGGCCGCGGACGATATCGTGGAATGTCACCTCGCGACCGGAGGGTACTCGCAAGCGAATCACGGCCTTCTCCCCCGCGGCAACGCGGGCGCGCGACTGTTCGATCGGCAAGCGCTCGACACGTGCCGGCGTACTTGGGCGGAAGCCCCTGCTTCAGCATCGCCTGGCGCTCGGCCTCGAGCTTCTCGGGTGAGCAGAAGCAGTAGTAGGCGCGCCCCGCGTCAATCAATCGTGACGCGTGGTCCGCGTATAACGGTAGCCGTTCCGATTGCCGATAGGGGCCGACGTCCCCACCTGCGTCCACGCCTTCATCCCAGGTCAGCCCCATCCACCGCAGATCCTCCATGATCGCGAGCTCCGAGTCGCGAGTGGATCGCTCGATGTCGGTGTCTTCGATGCGCAGGATGAACACACCGCGTGCGTGCCGCGCGAGCAACCAGTTGAACAGCGCGGTCCGCGCGTTGCCGACGTGAAGGTGACCAGTGGGCGAAGGAGCGAAGCGAACCCTCATGATGTTCGAACTACAGACGTTGCCAGATACAGTTCGAAGCACGGTCAAGCAGCTTTCATCTTTGAACTGACTGGCCGGTACTACGTGATCTGTCCTTGCCAGCAGCGCCACCGCATGGCACGCCATCGCTTCGCCGCGGCCGATTTCGCCAACGCCTTCGTTGGTCTTGCCCTTGATGCTTACGGCAGCCACGTCGATCGCCAGCGCGCGCGCGAGATTCGCACGCATCTCGTCGAGGTGCGGCAGCAACCTGGGCTTCTCAGCGATCACCGTGACATCGACGTTCTCGACCCGATAGCCGCCGGCGTGAACGACTTCCATCGCTCGTTTCAGCAGCTCGAGGCTGTCCGCATCCTTCCACTCCGCCGCGGTATCCGGAAACAGCCGGCCGATGTCACCACGTCCTGCGGCCCCAAGGACGGCATCGGTGACCGCGTGGCACACGATGTCGGCGTCGGAATGACCGATCAGACCGCGCTCAAATGGGATGCGAACACCGGCCAGAATCAGCGGCCGGTCAGGCACGAGCCGATGCAGATCGTACCCCGTCCCGATTCGCGCGGCGCCAGAACGGCTCGAGTGAACGTGGGCAATCACGCTGCGTGCACGATTCCAGATCGGCAGGCGTCGTGACTTTGATGTTCTGGGCCTCGCCCTCGACCAGGTGGACCGGGTGGCCGGAGCGCTCGATCAACATGGCCTCATCCGTCACGCTTGCGCCGTCCGCAGCCCTCATCGCCGTCGTCAGCAGGTCGCGTCTGAACGCCTGAGGCGTCTGCGCGAGAAAGATCGTCTGGCGCGGCAGCGTGGCTTTGATGACGCGTGCGTCCGGGCCCTCCCCATGGGACTGCTTCACGGTGTCGGTGACCGGCAGCGCGGCAATCGCCGCACCGTGCTCGTAGGCGGCCCAGACGACCCGCTCGACGAGATCGGGCGTCACAAATGGGCGGGCCGCATCGTGGATCACGATGAGGTCAGCCGCAGGCGACACCTGGTCGAGCGCGTTGCACACCGAATCCTGCCGTCTGGAGCCTCCAGCCACGAAGGAGATCGGCTGTGCGATCGAGAGGCGATCGCTGGTCAAGCTGCCCAGCGCGCTCGCGGGGAGTGCCACGACGATCTCGTCAACGACTCGGCAACGTGCAATGGCATCGACGCTCCGCCACAGCATCATGATGCCGTCGCCCAGATCGGCAAACTGCTTGGGCACCGATCCAGCCATGCGGGTGCCGGTTCCACCCGCCGCAATGATGGCGGCTACACGCATACCAGCCGAGCGACCTCGCGCCCTCCAGCGATGTCGGCTATCCGCTGCGCCGTCGTGTCGAGAACCCGTGTCAGCCGCAGTTCGTCGACCTCGGCGGGCGCGAACACCACGACCAGCGCATCCTCTGTTTCGGTGGTGACCATCGTCCGCGCGGAGTCCGAGGTGGGATTGCCGAACGGGCCGTCATCATCGACCAACACGATTCGTTCGGCGACGTGAACGGTGTCCTTCCGAATACCCGCGTACGCCTCGCCGTCGATGTCCGAGCCTGAGGGTGACCTCACCGCGAATGCGGCGACGATCGTACAGGCCATACGGCAATTGAAACTCGAGCGAGCACCAGTTGATGATGTCGACCATTGAATTCACACGAGGTAACGGCAGCTCCTTCCGGACTCGCCTGAGCAAGGCTTCGTTCGACGGACGGGTCTTGGTTGGATCGAGGCCCACTCGTTTGTACATCGTCCGAACGGCGACCGAATCCGCGGGCGGGTGTGCCCGAACGCGCCGTTCCGCTTCCTCCAGACACGGGTCGAGACGCTCGTCGCGCTCGACCACGTGAGCGCCATCCCACCACAGGAGGCCAGGGCGAACGATCGCGGCCAGATCGGCTGCTCGCGTGAAGGATGCGACGTTCACAGCTCACGATTGTAGCCCGCAGCCACTTTCGACACGAGGCAACTTCGTCTATGCTTCTTGGTGAATGCTGGATTTCCTGCTGCATGTTGACGTCTACATCGCTGACTTCGTCAAAGCGTACGGCACGCTCACTTACGCAATTCTCTTCGGGATCATCTTTGCCGAGACCGGACTTGATCGTCACGCCCTTCCTGCCGGGCGATTCGCTCCTGTTTGCGGCCGGAGCGCTCGCGGCCACACAAGCCCTGTCGATCGAGCTTCTGATCCCGGTCCTGATCGTGGCCGCCGTGCTCGGGGACGCGATCAACTACAGTGTCGGCCGTCGTCTGGCGCGCAGCTTCCTCGATGACGTGCCTGATACCGGTTGGATCTACCGCGTGGTGAAGCGGGAACACGTGCGCCGGGCGCACGAGTTCTTCGAAAAGCATGGCGGCAAGGCCGTGGTGCTGGCGCGGTTCGTCCCGATCGTTCGGACCTTCGTGCCGTTCGTGGCGGGCGGCGCTGGCATGTCCTATCGCGTGTTTGCGCTCTACAACGTGACCGGCGCCATCGCCTGGGTTGGCATCTGCGTTGGTGCAGGCTACCTTTTTGGCAATATCCCGGTCGTCAAAGAAAACTTCGAGCTGGTGGTGCGTGGGAATCGTCGCCGTCTCGGTCCTGCCGATGGTGGTCGAAGTCATTCGGAGCTGGCGCCGGCCCCCGAACTCCAAAACGAGCCGTCGGTCTGAGAGTTACAAGTTACAAGTGACAAGTTACAAGTTGCGCGCCTCGGCTTCCACGACCGGCGCGATGATTTCGCGAACGCGATTGGCCAGCGCGCGCACCGCGCGCACGTCGGGCTCCGCGCGCCGCCACGGTCGGGATCGGCTCGTGAACGATCAGCTCCACTTCGCCGGGACACGTCATCAAGCGACCCTTGCGCATCACGTGCCGGCTTCCCGCGATCGAGATGGGAACGATCGGCAGCCCCGCCTGCACCGCGGGGTAGAGGCTTCCGCCCTTGAACGGGCCCGAGCTGCCCGGACTCGCTGCGCGTACCCTTCGGGAAACACGAGCAGCGACAGGCCGCGCGCCGGTGAGACTATTGGCCCAGTCGAACACGCGCCGCGGATCGATCTTGCGGCGATCCACCAGCAGATGGCCGGTGCGGCTCAGGTGCCATCCGAGAAATGGAAAGCGGCCGAGCGACTGCTTCGCGATGATGCGCAGCTGATACGGCAGCGACGCGAACAGCACCGGGATGTCGTAGATGCTCTGGTGATTCGCGACGAAGACATACGTCGTTCCTGGCGTGAGCCGATCCAGGCCCCGCACCTGCACGCGCACGCCCGTCGTGGCAAGAATCAGCCACGACCAGGTCCGCGCACACCAATGAGCAAAGTATCCGCGCGACTCGAACAGGCTCGATCCGATCGAGAGCGTCCCGAGAACGATCGTGTAGATGGCAATCGTCGGGATCAGCCAGAAGACCGTGCGCCACCAGTGGAATTGCGTGACTGGGTGATTGCGCGATTGGGTGATTGAATCGGGCAATTGCGCGATTGAGTGATTAAATTGCGTGATTGGGCGATCGAGTCATTGGCGGCTGAATGGCGATCGGCAACTGGTGACCGGCAACCTTTTCCGTTTACTTTCCCGTGACCGGTGGCGCGGCCGCCAATGGTGTCACTGTCCCTGTCGGGCGATCGCCGGTCACCTCGTTCGGCGTCGCAGGCATGGCCCACACGGGCCGCGGATGATGGCGGTCTGCGCGGGCTGAATCTGTCGCGACGATCGCGGCCGGCCCTCGTCACGGTCTGCGCCCGCCTGATCCCGACTGCGTCGCCAGGGTCGGATCGATGATAGCGTCCGAAGATCATCTTCCCGGCCGTCGTCTGCAGCACGCTCGTGACGACGACGTCGATGGTCTTGCTGATCATCTTTCGCGCGTTGTCGACGACGACCATCGTGCCGTCGTCCAGGTAGGCCACACCCTGGTTGTATTCCTTGCCTTCCTTCAGGATGAAAACCTTCATGATCTCGCCCGGAAGCACGACCGGCTTGAGCGCATTGGCGAGCTCGTTGATGTTGAGCACTTCGACGCCGCGCAGCTGCGCCACTTTGTTCAGGTTGAAATCGTTGGTGACGATCTTGCCTTGAAGCGAACGGGCCAGCTCGATCAGCTTGAGGTCGACTTCGCGGACCTCGTGATAGTCGACGTCCGAGATCATGACCTCGACGCCCGACATCTTCTGAATCTTCTGCAGGATGTCCAGCCCCCGGCGGCCGCGGTTGCGCTTCATCGAATCGGCCGAGTCGGCGACCAGCTGCAGTTCCTTGAGGACGAACTGCGGAATCACGAGCGTGCCGTCGATGAACCCGGTGTCGCAGAGGTCGGCGATGCGGCCGTCGATGATGACCGACGTGTCCAGGATCTTGTAGCGACGCTGCGGTCCTGACGCTC
Organism: uncultured Acidobacteriota bacterium; assembly: GCA_963734095.1. Classification (GTDB taxonomy): domain Bacteria; phylum Acidobacteriota; class Vicinamibacteria; order Vicinamibacterales; family UBA2999; genus JACCSI01. The sequence goes on from CAVTGK010000005.1 coordinate 350,231, forward strand.
GAAACAGGGTCATCAGACGGCTCGGCTCGAGCCATTCGCCTCGCCGGGCCCCCATGCACGACTCCGATGTAAGGCAGGACCAGGAGGAGGAAGCCGTGCGAGAAACGCGACGCGTGAATTGTTGGTGTCGGCCCAGAAGTGCGCGGCGCCGATCCCTTTCGCGATCGCCAGTCCGATGGCGCCGCCGAGGAGCGCGCCCAGAACGCGGGTGAGGGCGAGGTCGCGCAGGAGCCACTCGAAGAGGACGGCCACGCCTGGCCAGGCCGAGCCCGAAGAGGACGTTGACGAGCGCACCGGCCTCGAGTGGACGGAGCAGAAACGCCGTGTATGCAACCGCGCCCGTAAACAGGAGCGCGGGCCAAGATGAACCAGGCCATGATCTTCGCTCCGATATGACGCCGATATGACAGTCGAACAGTAGAACCCGGGGGCGAAAAGGTCAAGCGCTGGGTTCGGCCGGGCAGGTCGGGTTCGGTGGCCGGAATCACGCAATCAACGCGTCCAGCGCCTCGCCGACATGTCTGCACGCCGATCGAGTTCGGCCTGGCTGCGGTCGCCATCGACATTGGCAGCGGGCAGGACGATTCGCGTGAAGCCCATCTGCTCGGCCTCGCGAATGCGGAGCGAGCCTGGGGACGCCCCGAATCTCGCCGCCCAGGCCCACTTCGCCAAAGACGGCGGTCGCCTCCACGCAGCGGGCGGTTGCTGCACGCTCGACGCGACCGCCGACACGATCGCCAGGTCCGCCGCCGGCTCCTCGATGGACATGCCGCCCGCAATGTTCACGAACACGTCGTCGGTGACCAGGTGAAGCCCGGCGCGCTTTTCGAGCACCGCCAGGAGCAACGACAGGCGATTCTGATCGATGCCGACGGCCATGCGCTTGGCCATGCCGTAGGAAGTGGTGCTGGCCAGCGCCTGCACTTCGACGAGGATCGGCCGCGAGCCTTCGACCGAGCACAGGACCGCCGATCCAGGCGTGGCGCTGCGGCCGCTCGGCCAAGAAAAGCGCCGACGGATTGGCCACCGGCTTGAGGCCGCCGCCGGTCATCTCGAACACGCCCAGCTCGCTGATCGCACCAAAGCGATTCTTCACCGCCCGCACGACCCGATGCGAGTGATGGCGCTCGCCTTCGAAGTAGAGCACGGTGTCGACGACGTGCTCGAGCGCCTTGGGTCCGGCGATGTTGCCGTCCTTGGTCACGTGTCCGACGAGAAACGTCGGGATGTTGTGGCCCTTCGCGGTGAAGAGAAACTGCGTCGCCGCTTCGCGCACCTGGCCGATGCTCCCAGGGGCCGATTGAAACTTCAGCGAGAACACCGTCTGTACGGAGTCGACGACGAGCAGGCGAGGCCGCACGCGGCCGACTTCTTCGAGGATGCTCTCGATACAGGTCTCTGCGAGCAGGTAGAGCGGCGCATCACCGACGCCGAGCCGATCGCCGCGCGATTTGATCTGATGTTCTGATTCCTCGCCCGACGCGTAGAGCACCGTGCCGTGGGCTCGCCGCGAAAAGCGCGGCTGCCTGCAGCAGCAGCGTGGACTTGCCTATCCCCGGTTCGCCGCCGAGCAGGACGAGCGAGCCGGGAACGATGCCGCCGCCCAGCACGCGGTCGAATTCACCAATGCCGCTGGGAATGCGTTCCGCCGAGGACGCTTCGATTTCCGAGTAGCGCTTGGCGCCCTGGGCAGCCGAGCCCGGCAGCGCATATCGATGTCCTTGCGGCGCGCGCCACTTCGCCGGCCCGCGCGCTCCTCGACCAGCGAATTCCAGGCGCCGCAGTCGCTGCATCGCCCCTGCCACTTGGCCGACTGCGAGCCGCACTCCTGGCAGACGAAAACGGTTTGGGGCTTCTTCACTCTCACGTACTATGCACGGAAACACGGAAGCACGGAAGCACGGAAGTCTGAAGAAACGGTCCGCCACGCGGCACACGCAGCGAGGTCAAAGCTTCGTGGCGTGTTTCCGTGTTTCCGTGCTTCCGTGACTCGTCGTGCCGCTCGACTCAATCGTAGACGCGATGCACGCGAGCCCCGAGCCGACACAGCACCTCATACGGAATCGACGAGATTGCGGCGGCCATCTCGCGCGCGTCGAGCGCCTGCAGGGGGCCGCCGCCCTGCGATCCCAGAAACACGACCTCGTCGCCGGGATCAACGTCGTCGATGTCGGTGATGTCCACGGTCAGCATATCCATGCTGACGGCGCCAACGATTGGCGCGCGGCGCCCGCGAATCAAGCACCTCGCCGCGCCCCTCGAGCCGACGATCCAGCCCGTCGGCATACCCCGCGGGAATCACGGCCAGACGTATTGGGACGATCAGGTCGAAAACGCGCGCCATAACCGACAGACTCGCCCGCGCGAAGGTTCTTCACCGCCACGACACGGCTGGTCAGCGACATCACCGGCTTCAGCCCATCGTCGTTGCCAGCGGCGGAGGAACGACGCCGTGCAAAAGCAGCCCGGGGCGCACGAGGTCGTACCAGACCCGCGAATCACGTAGCAGCGCGGCGCTGTTGGCGGCGTGACGAAATTGGTAAGCGAGCGCCAAGCTCGCGAAGCGTAACGCAGGCCCGATCGAACGCCAGTCGCTGCTCGTCGAACAGCGGATGTTCTGGCTCGTCGGCGGTCGCAAAGTGCGTGTAGACACCCTCGAGCTCGAGGTTCGGACTGGCAAGAATCTCTGGCAGCGTCCGCGGCAGATTCTCGTGTCGAAACCCGAGCCGATGCATGCCAGTGTCGATCTTCAGGTGATAGCGAACGCGCGCGTCGCGAGCGTGTGCGCGCCGTCTGCAGGGCGCGGCCCGCCGCTGGACTTGCGATCGTCGGCGTCAGGTCGTAGTCGAAAACCCCGGCGAGGTCGCTGACGCTGAGCGCGCCGAACACGAGAATGCGGGCTCGCGCGCCCGCCTGGCGCAGCTCGATGCCCTCCTCGATGTCCGCGACCGCCAGCCAGCTCGCCCCCGCTTCCTCGAGCGCCGCGCAACGCGGGTGGCGCCATGTCCATAGGCGTTGGCCTTGACGACGGCGATGATGCCGGGGCTGAAACGGGTTCACGCGAGGCGCGACGGTTGAGCGCCGCCTCGCGCGCAAGGTAGTCGGCTATCGCCGCGTAGTTGGCTCGCGTCGCATCGAGATCGACATGGGCGGACGTGCAACGAATCACCGCGCTATGTTAGCTGGGCGATAGTTGCTGACCCACCACAAAAAGCCTTCCGGATCGCGAACCGCGTAGAACCGTGCGCCATACGGTGCCGTCTGCGGTTGACGAACGACGACGGGGCGGTGCTTGCTGACCCGCGCAAAGTGCGCATCCGGATCGTCGACGCGCAAGTGAATGACCTGACGTGCGTCGGGCCATTCCGAACCTGGCATCTCGGGTCCGAGCATCAGAACACTCGGGCCGAGCCGGAGTTCGGCGTGAACCAAACGGCCCTGACGCGTCAGGAATCTCCGCGGCCCGCTCAAATCCGATGGCTCGCTCGAACCAGTTCACGGCCTGTGCGGCATCGGCATATCGAAGTTCTGGCCAGGCCGCGGGTTCGTCATCCGTCGCGCCCATATCGTAGGTGCCAAACGCCCACAGATGACCCCCCGGGATCCCGCAACGTAAAGTCGCGCGACCCGTAGTCCTGGGTGGTGAGTGGGCTCACGATCTCGGCGCCCGCGTTCACGCGCGCGGTCGTGGAAGCCATCGGGATCCTCAACGCAGACGTAAAGCCCTTGTCGTACCGGTCGGCCCAAGGGCTGTCTGGCGTCCGAGGCCGCCGCCGAGCTGACGCCGATGACACTGGACCCGAAACGCAGGTCAGCGTGCGCGACGAGTCCATTGGGCATGCGATGGTCGGAGTGCTTTTCAAAACCCAGGGCGCTGCACCAGCCACTCGATGGCGGCGGGGCCATCTTGATAGCGAAAGACGCCGGAAATGTTTGACTTGGAATGTTCGTGGTCATGTCCGGGAGCGTAGCGCGCAGCCAGTCCAGCCGATCTTGCACGTTTTTTACCCGCCCGATCGCACCTCGGCTTTCGAGAATATTGCGATCATCTCGTCGGCTGACGGTGGGTTCAGCACGTTGCGCGCCGCGAAGTCCTCGGCCATTGGATAGTGCGTTTGCCGCACACGTGCGGCGGCTGACTCGAGGTCGTACGACGTGTGGCGAAGCTCGACGTCGGGTCCCAGCAACAGCCAGTCGGCGCCCGGATCGCCGAATGGCATGCCGACGCTGCCAGCGTTCACCACTCGCGTCTTCCCGACCACGCGATCGAATGGCATGTGCGTGTGCCCGCAGACGACCATCGCGCCCGGAAGCGATGCGAACAACGGCGCGAGCACGTCATCGGGGGTCGCCCGCGTGAAGGTGTCGGTGTCGTTGCGGGGCGTCGCGTGGCAGAACAACACCCGACCCAGCCCAGACATGTCCATGGTGTGCGTCAGGGGCCAACTCGAGAGCCACGCCTCGTGGTCGTCATCGAGCTGGTCGGCGACCCATTGGATCATCCCGCGAAACGCTGGGGCGACGCCGTCGCTCTCGACACCTTGCCGACGCAGAACCACTTCACGATCGCCGTTACCTCGAATGTAGTGGCATGGGATGTCGAGTCCGCGGAGCAACGCGAGCGTCTCGCGCGGCATGGGACCCGGCAGGACATCGCCGCCGATGACGACCTGGTCGACGCGTAGCGTCCTCAGCTCCGCAACCACCGCTTCCAGCGCGGGGAGGTTGCCATGAATGTCGTAGAGCGCGGCGAGACGCACGAGAGACTCGCTCGGGCCTCAGGCGGTGAAGCCGCCGCGATTGGGCAGCCGGCTGGCGAGCAGCTCGGTCGGGCTGACACCCGCGAAGGCACGAAAGTCTCGCGTGAAATGCGCCTGGTCGTAGTACCCGCACGCAATCGCGATGTCGGCCAGCTGCCCACGCTCACTCGTCGCCAACAGGCTCGGCTGCCCGGCCGAAGCGCAGCACGCGCGCCATGATCTTTGGCGTCAGCCCGATCTGCTCGTTGAACTGGGAGACCAGATGCTTGTGACTCCAACCGACCTCGCGTGCCAGATCACCAATCGCCACCTGCCCTGCGGTTCGGACCAATCGCCGCCAGGCGCATTGCACTCCAACGGCTGGTGCCGGCGCATCCGCCAGCCGCTTGAGGATCTCGCGGTCGACGATGTCGAATCTCGCATGCCCACGTCGGTGCATCATAAAGTTCGCAGATCAATCGCTCCGCCGATCGCACCAAAGACATCATCCAGCGACACCACACGATTGGTCAGGTCGTGGAGCGGTCGCCGAAGGAACAACCGCATGCCCAGCAACGTGAAGTTGACCTGGATGCAAGCGTACGCGCCAGTGGTCCCAACCACGACAAACGAATCGAACGCCCCGGTCACGAAACTGGAAATCTGCCGATATCGCGACGGATCAGCGGGGTCGAAGATTCGGAACGGCGGGCCGAAGTTGATGATGAGCGGCGCGATCTCGCGTGGGCAGCTCGCGGCGCACCAGCGGCTGGATGGTTTCCTCGGAGCCGCCAAAGTACTCGCGAACATACGGCCGAAGCGCTGGATGCGGTGGGCTGATCGCGCTCTCCCAGCGGCCCAGTGGCGAGGCGTGCCGAACGATCTCGATCGATCGCGCCGGCGTCATCTCTGAATCCTACTCCCTAGTGCCGGTAATCAGCTGGATTGCTATCGCCGCTCAGTCTTCCGGCAAAAGCCGGAAGCCACGAATCCCAAGACAATATGGCGTGGTCCGCCTCCTGCTTCGCGCGAAGCCCGGCGGACCGCCGCTAGCCTTGGCGGAGGCTCGTCACGCGGATTCGTCACCAGGTGTTGAGATCCCGCATGGTGCCCGACGAGACCAGATAGATGTAGAAATCGGTAAACGCGACCCAGACCAGGCTCAACCAGGCGAATGCCATGTGTCGCTCGTTCAGCCACGACGAGCCCTTCCACAAGCCCATAGCGCGGCGGACGTGCACTCGTCGCACGTGAAGCAGTCGAGCCGCCCGCCAATCAGGTGACGCCAGGAGTGGCAGCCGAACGTGTAACCCGTTAGCAGCGCCGCGTTGATCAGCATCACCACCGTGCCAACGCCGATGCCGAAACGGCCGTCGCGGAAGAATGCGGCGATGACCCTCCCACCAGAGGCACGCCAGCAGAAAGATGGCACCATACAGCGTGTAACGGTGCAGGTTTTGAAAGAGCAGCAACGCTGCCTCTCCGCGATAATGCTGGCTCACGCCGCGCACCGCCGCACGCCGGTGGCGTCATCGCGAAAGCCTTGTAGTAGGCGCCGCGGTAGTAGTAGCAGGTGAATCGAAACGCGATCGCCATCCAGGGGATGAAGAACGCCGGCGACTGCGGGAGGAATGCCGGCCACCACGCCGGAAACGCGCCCAGCCACGCATGCTCCACCGGCACGGCCCCGGGATAACCAGACGCGGGCGTGAAAACCGGCGGCGCTACCGTCGGGCTGATATACGGGTCGTACCACACATAGGTGGCGTCAAAGGCGCGGAGCGTCAGGTAGCCGAAAAAGATGACGAGACCGAGCGCCGTGGCTGCGGGTCCGATCCACCACCGGTCGACGCGTTGCGTGCTGGCAAAGCCCTCGTGTCGCCCGACCGGAATGGTTTGGGTTGGTCCCATCTGAGCACGCCTTGCGCGACGACCTACGCTCCCTCGGCGAGATTCGCAAACCGCGTCTGCTGACGCAGGAAGGCCAGCTTGACGATGCCGGTAGGACCGTTGCGTTGCTTGGCAACAATGAGCTCGGCGATGCCGTCGTCTCTGCCGGCTCGTTGACTGCTTGTACATCTCCTCACGGAAGATGAGGATGACCACGTCGGCATCCTGTTCGAGCGCGCCCGACTCGCGCAGGTCGGAGAGTTGCGGACGCTTGTCCGATCGCGCTTCCGGAGCACGCGACAACTGCGAGAGCACGACGATCGGGACGTTGAGCTCCTTGGCCAGCCCCTTCAGCGAGCGCGAAATCGAGGCGAGCTCGAGCGTGCGATTCTCGAAGCGCCCGCGTCCCGTCATCAACTGGATGTAGTCGACGGCCAGCAGATCGAGGCCCTGCTCGGCCTGCAGCCGTCTCGCCTTGGCGCGCATCTCCAGCACGCCCGCGCCCGGCCGTGTCGTCGATGTAGAGGTGCGCGTCGCTCAACGTCTCCAGCGCGTGCGTGATGTTGCCGTATTCCTTCTGGCCGATCTGCCCGCTCATCAGCCGGTAGTTGTCGATCTTCGCCTCGGACGCGAGCATGCGCATGAACAACTGCTCTTTCGACATTTCCAGGCTGAAGAAGCCGGCGATCTGGTTGTTGGTCGCCACGTGCTGCGCGATGTTGAGGACGAGGCTCGTCTTGCCCATCGACGGCCGGGCCGCGACGATGATCAGGTCGCCGCGCTGGAAGCCGCGCGTCATCTTGTCGATCTCGGCAAAGCCGGTCGAGATGCCGGTGATGAAGCTCTTGTGCTCGAAGAGCTGCTCGATCTTCGGGAAGCTGTCTTTGACCAGATCCCGCATCGGGATGAAACCCGACTTGATGCGGTCGTCGGCGACCGAAAAGATGGCGCTCTCGGCTTCGTCCAGAATCAGGTCGGCGTCCTGATCGGCCTCATAGGCGTTCGCGAGAATCTTGTTCGCCGAGTAGATCAGGTGCGAAGCGTCGACTTCTCCTTGACGATCCGCGCGTAGTACTCGACGTTGGTCGTTCGCGGCACGCCATCGAGCAGCGCGGCGATGTAGGCAGGGCCGCCAACCTCGTCGAGCTCGCCTGCGCGTTCGAGCTCCTCCTTGAGCGTGACGAGATCGATCGGCTGGCTGCGCTCGGAGAGCGCCACCATGCGATCGAAGATGCGGCGGTGCGCGTCGCGAAAGAACGCGCGCGCGTCGATGACCGATGCGGCGACGTTGAAGGCTTCGTTGTCGATCAGGATCGCGCCGAGAACCGAACGCTCTGCGTCGAGATTGTGAGGAAGGGTTCGCTCAGGAGCGGCAGCTGTGGCGACTTCGGCCACGAAAGGATGATACGTGAGGACTCGTACGGCTGGTAGGCCGAGTGAAGCGGGTCGGGCCGGTGGGTCATGATTCTTTTACCAGCCCCACCTGCCCGACCTGCCCTACCAGATTACTCAGACTACTCTTCCTTCGCAACCGTGACTTTCAGTTGCGCGGTGACGTCGCGATGCAGCTTGACCGGCACGGTGTTCTCGCCAAGTGCCTTGATTGGGTCAGGTAGCAGGATCTTTCGCCGATCGATCTCGAAGCCCTTGCTGGCCAAGAGTTCCGCGATGTCGGCATTGGTGACCGACCCGTATAGCTGATCGTTTTCGCCAACGCGGCGTGTGATCCGCAAGTCCAGCGCGTTCAGCCGCGTGGCGATCGCCTTCGGCCGCGCCGCGCTCTTCCGAGTCGCGCGCCTCCGCCATCTTCCGTTCCCGTTCGACCCATTTTCTGGTTCGCATCGGTCGCCGGCAGGGCGAGCTTGCGCGGCAGCAGATAGTTGCGGGCGTAGCCGTCGGCGACCTTCACGATTTCGCCGCGGCGACCCAGATGTTCGACGTGATCTCGGAGAATGACTTCCATCGCGTCACCAGCCCTCAATCCGCCGCGTACGGCAGCAGCGCGAGCTGACGCGCGCGAACGATCGCGATCCGCAAGCCGCGCTGATGCTTCGCGCAGGTGCCGGAGATGCGCCGCGGCAGGACCTTGCCCCGCTCCGGCACGAAGCCGGTCAGGAGCTTGACGTCCTTGTAGTTGATGTCGTCGATTTTGTCCGCGCAGAACTTGCAGACCTTGCGACGGCGAAACAGCCCACGGCGCTGCCCCTGCTTGCCGTCGCCCTTCTTGTCGTCGCCTCCGCGGCCGCGTCCGCCGCCAGGTCCGCCCGGATCGTCCTCGTCCCATCGCCATGACTACACCTCCGCCTCGATGCCGTCGTAGTCGCCGGCATCATCCGAATCATCGTTCTGCGGCCCTTCACCCGGCTGCCGATCCGGCGGAAGTCCACGCGCGATGCGCCGGCGGCGCGATTCTTCGGTTCGCTTGGTCCGCGCGCGCTCGGCCTTGATCTGATCTTCGTCGACGCGGACGATCAGGTGGCGAAGCAGATCGTCGGTGACCTTCAGGCGGCGATCGAGCTCGTGGACGAGCGCGCCGTCGCCCTTGATCACTTCGAGCACGTAAATGCCTTCTTTGTGATGTCCGATTTCATAGGCGAGCTTGCGCCGGCCGCCGAATGCTCGCCTGCGCCTCGGTCTTCTCGAGCGTGCCGCCCATGCGCCCGACGATCTGTTCGACCTGCGTGTGCAGATCGGCGACCTGCTGCTCGGTCGCGTCGGGTCTGAACGATGTAGACCAGTTCGTACGTGCGTTGCACTGTCTTCTCCTTGTGGATAGGTCTCGGGCTGGTGGGGCGGGTAAGGCTGGTGAGTCTGGTCAGGAAGCCCTACCGGCTCCCTACCCGCCCCACCGGACCTACCCGCCCAACCCGACCGAAGCCCAGCCACCGTAGTGGCAAGGAGTCGTACTCACCGCCTCGTTGTCCGTCGCTGCGTTGAACGTGTTCATCACACGCTCGATGCCGTCGGTCAGAAACATCTCCGCGGCATCGGCGGCCCGCAGCGTCGCCGCCCGAATCGTTTCCCGCTCGTCGGGGTCGAACGTCGACAGGACGTGATCGGCCAGATCGCGCCGCTCGTCTCCCCGACCGACGCCGATGCGCAATCGCGGAAACTCGCTGGTCCCCAACTGCTCGATCACCGATCGCAGTCCCGTTGTGCCCGCCGGCGCTGCCACCGCGCCGCGCCCGCAACCGCCCCAGCGGCAGCGCCGACTTCGTCGACGATCACGAGGATGTCGGCGGGCTCGATCTGAAAGAACTGCCGGATGCGCGAGACCGCGAACCCGCTGAGATTCATGAAGGTCAGCGGCTTGAGCAAGCCGTCGCCGCCTGCGCGCTTCACGAACAGCGCGTCGTCTCGTTCGCGCCAGCCGTCGCTCACCTGCCAGCGTCGCGCGATCTCGTCGATCACCCAGAAGCCGACGTTGTGGCGGGTGTCGCGATACTGCGGCCCCGGGTTGCCGAGGCCGACGAGCAGCTTCACGTCTACTTCTTGTCCTTCTTTTCCTTCTTGTCGTCGCCTTCCTTCTCGGTCTTGCCCTTCTTGATGACTTCGGGCTCGGCCGCCGCCACCGGCGCGGCCGCCGCGACCGCTGCGCTCCGCCGCCACCGGCTCTTCGACCGCGCGCGGCATGATGACGTGCACCAGCATCATGTCGACGTCGCTGACCGGCGTCCACTCGCGCCTGCCGACGACGTCGCGCAGGTGAATCGCGTCGTTGAGGCCGAGATTGCTGACGTCGACCTCGATCGAGTTCGGAATCTCGGCCGGCAACGACTCGAGCTCGATCTCGCGATGCACGAAGTCGAGCACGCCGCCTTCGAGCTTGACGCCGCGCGGTTCGCCCTTGATCACGACCGGCACCGTCACCTTGATGCGGCGATCCATGTTCACGCGGTAGAAGTCGGCGTGCAGCAGATGGCTCGTCACCGGATCGACGCAGGAACTCCTTGACCAGCACGCGCGAGTCGCCCTCGCCGTCGACCTTGAGCGTGATGAGCGTGTTCACGCCAGACCCGGAGTGCAGAATCCGCACAGAGCGGCTTGGGATCGACCGACAACTCGATGGTTTTCGGGGTATCGCCTTCCTTCTGCGCGCCATACACGACCGCCGGGAATCTGCCCCGCCGCGCGCAGCCGCCGCGCTTCGTTCTTCCCGCGTGTCGATCTCTTGACTGCTTCGAGCGTCGCTTCCATTTCAGGTTCCAAGGTTCCAGAGTTCCAGTCTACACAAACAACGAACTGACCGACGTCTCCTCGTGGATGCTGCGAATCGCCTGCCCCAGCAGGCGCGCCACCGGCAGCTCCACGATCTTTCCGCACTTCAACCGCTTGTCGGCGACCGGGATCGTGTTGGTCACGATCAGCCGCTCGAGCGGCGAGTTCTCAATCCGCTCCAGCGCCGGCCCCGACAGCACGCCGTGGACGCAGCACGCCAGCACGCGCTCGGCGCCGGCGTCGACGAGCGCCTGCGCGCCTTTCTGAATCGTGCCCGCCGTGTCGATGATGTCGTCGGCAATCACGCACGTCCGGCCGCCGACCTCACCGATCACGTTCATCACTTCCGCCGTGCCATCGTCCGCTGCGCCGCTTGTCGATGACGGCCAGCTCGGCGTCCCAGCCGCTTCGCATACGCGCGCGCGCGTTCGGCGCCGCCCGGCATCGGGCGCCACCATCGTCAGCCGCGGAAAATCCTGGCGCGCGAGATAGTCGATGATCACCGGCGCCGCAAACAGGTGATCGACCGGAATGTCAAAGAACCCCTGAATCTGCGCCTTGTGCAGATCCATCGTCAGCACGCGATTCGTGCCCGGCCGCGCTCACGATGTTGGCCACCAGCTTCGCCGAAATCGGCACGCGCGGCTTGTCCTTGCGATCCTGACGCGCGTAGCCGTAATACGGCAGCACCGCCGTGATCCGCGACGCCGACGACCGTCGAAACGCATCGACCATGATCAGCAACTCGACGAGATGCTCATCGACCGGCGCACACGTCGGCTGCACGATGAAGACATCGGTGCCGCGGATGTTCTCGTCGATCTGGAACGAGACTTCCGTATCCGGAAACCGGCGCAGCCGGCCTGCCCCAGCGACACTCCCAGAAACTCGCAGATCTGCTTTGCGAGCTGCGGGTGAGCGCTGCCGGAAAACACTTTCAGATCGCCGTAGCCGGTCGGTCGCATAGCCCTTCGAAGGATCTGGTTGGGGCGGAAGGATTCGAACCTTCGAATACGGGATCCAAAGACCCGCGCCTTACCACTTGGCCACGCCCCAGTCTACCGCCGCCTTGGGATCGAGCGATTGGGCAATTGGCGAATGCGAGTCGACGACGTTGAGCGACCGTCCCCCGCTCGCTCAATCACCGATGCATTTCACCCACTTACCCACTCCCCTTCACACAATTCTGGTGACGGGAACATCCTAGCTTATACGAGCTTCCGGCGCCTGCAAGCACGGGGCTGAGCAGTCGCCCGTACTCGGCGCGCGACAGCGTGCGGGTGGCGACCACATGCCAGCCGGGGCGCGCAAGGTCGCGTCGCGGTCCGGCGCGCGGCGTCGGGGCGATCGAACAGGCCGAAGACCGCCGATCCCGAGCCCGACATCGCCGCGAAGACCGCGCCGGCGTCGAGCGAGCGCGTGCTTGATGCGGGCGATCGTCGGGTGATGACGCGTGACGGCGGGCTCGAGGTCGTTGCGCAGGTTGGTCGCCCATTCGGGCCACTTCTGAGGCAAGCCGCGGCGCCCGGTTTCGCGCACGGCGCGCCGCGGCTCGTTGTCGAACCAGCCGTACGCCTCGACCGTCGCCACGCCGAACTGCGGTCGCACGATGACGACATCGGTGCGCGGCAGATCGACGAGCGGATAGATGTCGTCGCCGCGACCGAGACCCAGCGCGGTGCCGCCGACGAGAAAGAACGGGACGTCGGCGCCAATCCGCGCCGCCAGCCGACTGAGCGTCGGCGGATCCACGTCGAGCTCTCCACACGTGCGCGCAGCCCCAGCAAGGCGATCGCCGCATCGGCGCTGCCGCTGCCAAGCCCGGCCTTCGGCCGGAACGCGTTTGCGCAGCGTCACGACCGCGCTCGCGCGGCGTCTCGCCGCGTCGGCGGCCGACGTTCGCCACAAGAGCGACGCCGCCTTCCAAATCAGATTGCGGCGATCCGTCGGCAACGTCGGGATCGTCGCACTCGATCGTGAAGCGGACCCGTGCGCGGCGTAAACGTCAGCGTGTCGTGCAACGCCAGCGACTGGAAGACGGTGCGCAGGTCGTGATAGCCGTCGGGCCGCACGCCGAGCACGCGCAGGTCGAGGTTGATCTTGGCGAAGGCCGAGAGCGTCAGCGGTTGCGAACCCATCGTGCTACTGCGATCCGCGGAGCGGCGCAACCGCGCGCAGATCGTCGAGCGTGATAGGAATCGCTCCAGGCGGCGCGTCGACGACAAACGCCCTGTCGTCGATGCCCGTGTTGATCTCGAGCTGATCGAGCGCTGCCGTGAGGTCGATCGTCGGCGTAGACTGCCCGCCGCTGTTGCCGGCTATCAGCGCTCCGAATGCGGACCTGCCGCGGCCAGCCGTTGAGATGATTGGCGTAGTCGATTCGCCAGCGACCGTGGTCCGCGGCGATGACCACGGGCTGGCCGTTCACGTCGCGCAGATACGCGGTGATCTCCAGTGCCGACCGTGACGGCCCGCCAGCCGTTTGGCCAGCGGCGACCCTCCGCTCGGCGGCTGCTGCTCCACCAGGCACCCGGTCAGGATCAGGCGCAGATCATTGGCCGCGAGCGACAAGCCCCGTGAGCCGTTCGAGCACGTCCGGCACCGCCGCATCCACCAGCACGCGGTTGTCGCGTGGCAGGAACAGCGTGGCGCGGTTATCGCGCCCGGCGAGGATGAAGAACGGCGGCCCAAACGGCGCGACCGCTTCGAATCGCATCGACGCCGGCGCGGCCAGCCCGGCGAGGAGCGTGCCTCGCATCCGCTCGCGACCCGCGCGGCCGGACAAGCGGATCTCGGCGGTGACGGTCTTGAGTCCCGCGCACGACCGCGTCGCCTGCACGAACGCGTCGAGCGCGGTCGGGTCGGGAGTGGCCGTACCGGACGGGCGCAGCGGCGCGCGCGCCGCACACGCCGTCAGGACGACGGCACCAGCGGCCAGCGCGACACGCGCGATCACTGCTGGCGGCCCTTCGCGTCCTTGATCTTCTTTTGGATCGCGGCGACATCGACATCGACGCCGTCACCCGCCAGCGCCCGCTCCCAGGCGCCAATGGCCTCGCCCGGCTTGCCTCGTCGCAGCAGCACGTCACCGTAATGATCCAGGATCACCGACTGCGACGGCAGCGCGTCTGCGGCCTTGCGCAGGTACGGCTCGGCCTCCTCGGCGCGGCCTTGCTTGAAGAGCGCCCAGCCCAGGCTGTCGAGATACGCGGGATTGTCGGGCTCGACCTTGAGCGCGCGCTCGATGAAGCTGACCGCTTCAGGAAGCCGCTCGCCTCGCTCTGCGAGCGTGTAGCCCAACGAGTTCAGCGCCGGCGCGCTCAGCGGATCGCTCGCGATCGCGGCCGTCAGCGAGGCAATCGCCTGTTCGTGCTGGCCGAGTTCGGTGTAGGCATGCGCCAGTTGGGCCAGCAGCAGGGCGGCATCGCTTTCACGGCCCTTGGAGCGCGTCGCAACATCCTTCGAAAACGGCGTCAACAGGTCCACGACGGCCCGGTAATCGCCGCGCCCAGCGAGCGACGGCCGAAAGCGCGCGCAGCGCAGGGATGCTCGTCGGCTCGAGCGCCAAGAGCTTGCGCGCCACTTCTTCGGCAGCGGCGAAATCGTTGGTCTGCAGATTGGCGCTCGCCAACAGGAACAACGCACGGGCATCCTGCGGGCTCGTCATCAGAAAATCTTTGAGGACGTCCCGCGCCTTGCTCGCGCCAGACCCGTCGGTCAGGTTGAGCAGCGCCGCCGCCCAGCGCAGACGCAGGTCGCGACCCGGGGTTACGAATACTCTTGACGGCTTGCTCGTACGCACCCGCGGCCGCCGTCCAGCGTTGCTGTTGCTCGTACAGCTCGGCGAGGTTGACGTAGTGCGCGGGTTCAGCTCCGCCGCTCTCTCGAACGCTTCGATCGCCGCGTCGACGCGACCGAGCGCCAGCCGGGCGTCCGCCAGCAGCGTGTACGGCTCGCTGGCAAAGGGCGCCTGCGACACGATGTTCTCGAGAATGGGCACGGCGCGATCGGCTCGCCCGGCGCGTAACTGCAATCGCCCGAGCGTCAGCTGCAGGTTCAGATCGGTCGCGACCGATGGCGTCTCGAGGATGCGCGTGAGGTGATCGATGGCCGCGGTCCGAAGCTGCTGCTGGTGTGCGTCCGGGAGGGGGCGTGACGCCACCATCACTCCATGCCGCATACAGGAGGCCCAGCAACCGATTCGCTTCGACGTTCTTCGGATCGATCTTCAGCGCGCGTTCTGCGGCGCCGATGCGCATCCGTCGCCTTGTTTTGTCGCGCGTACATACTGGCCATCTCGGCCATGACTTCTGCCGAGTCGGGCGCCAGGCTTTCGGCCCGCTTCAACGCCTCGAGCGCGCCGGCCGCATCGCCCTGTGCTTCGAGTTGCCGCGCAAGCATGAACTGCAGGTAGGCATCTGCCGACGCGGTGCCGGCGCGGCCGGGCGGCTGCGCCAACGCAGGAATGCTGCACGAGAGAACCAGGGCGGCCAGGAGCAGACGGGGCATACGCGATATTAAAACGGTTCCGGGTCCCGGGGCGTCTGCTCGGGCTATAGTTCTGCCATGGCCGTCGATCCTGAACTTCTGGAAATTCTCGCGTGCCCGGCCTGCAAGACTCCGGTGAAGCTCGTCAACAATGGCACCGGCCTGAAGTGCGATCAGCTGCCGCCGTGTGTATCCCATCAAGGACGATATTCCCGGTGATGTTGATCGACGAGGCCACGGTCGAACCCTGACCCTTCGACATGCTCAGGTCACGCCGCGCGGAGTCGAGGGGTGAAGATTCTGCTGATCCGATTGCGCCTGATTGGCGATGTGGTCTTTACGACACCCGCTATTACCGCCCTCAGGCGTCACTTCCCCGCGGCCTCGATCACCTATCTGGTCGAACGCGCGGCGGAGCCGGTCGTGCGCCACAACCAGCACCTCACCGAGGTCGTCGTCGCCGAACCGCCCGCGGGGGCTGCGACGATTGATTTACGACCTCGGCTTGGCATGGCGCCTGCGACGCGCCAGCGGTTCGATCTGGTCATCGATTTCCACGGCGGGCCGCGCAGCGCGTGGCTCACACGTGCCACCGGCGCCGCCGAGCGCATCGGCTACAACTTGCCGGGGCGGGCGTGGGCCTACACGATTCGTCTGCCATGGACGCGCGCGCTCGTGCCGCCACGGCATTCCGTCGAAAGCCAATGGGATCTGCTGGTGCCTCTCCTCGGCGTCGCCCCCCCAGACCCGACCGGACGCCGGTCGAAATGCCCGAGGATGCGCTCGCTGCACGATGCGGTTCGTCAACGATTGTCGGACGCTGGCGTCGACGAAAAGGCGCAGCGATCGTCGTGATACACGTCAGCGCCGGCAATCCGTTTCGACGGTGGCCCGCCGAGCACTTTGCCTTCGTCGCGGCCTCGCTTGCGCGAGAGGACTTGTCGAGGCGGATTATCATCACCTCGGGTCCTTCGGAGAGCGGCGCCGCGGATGGCATCGCGGCACGGGCCCAGGAGCTGGCAGGCGAAGCGGGCCCGCGCATCGTCCGCTGCGGAGAATTCGATTTGTCCGAGTTGCGTGCTCTCGTCGGCTGCGCGGCGCTCTTCATCGGAGGGGACAGCGGACCGATGCACATCGCCGCAACGACCACTGTCCCGGTGGTGGCGCTGTTTGGTCCGACGTTGCCCGAGCGGTCGATGCCCTGGCGCACGGCTCGAACGCGGGCGATCGCCGTTGACGCGGGTCCGCTGCCCTGCCGGCCCTGCCATCAGCGACACTGCGTGCCGGGCGATTTCGGTGCCTGACCCGCGTGAGACCGGAGCGAGTCGTGATGGCCGCCGAACACCTTCTCACGACCGACCCCTCACGGCCTGGAGCACCATCGAGGGACTGTCCCGACCGTCGAGGGACGCATGACCACGCTGACGCTGACCGCCGGCGTCAGCCCCACGCGATCGCCTCGAACAAGTTGGGCGGGTGACGCTCGTCGGGCTGGTCGCCGCCGCGCAGCTTTCCATCGCCGCCGCTCAGATCCTGCTCGCGGTGTCGGCGGTCTGCTGGTTCGCGTGGCACGTCATCCGCCGTGAACGATTGGAGGCGCCGTCCTTTTTCTGGCCGCTCGTGGGATACGCCGCGCTGACGCTCCTCAGCGCGGGCTTTCTCACTCGACCCGGTCGTGAGCGTGACCGATTGCAAGCAGCTCTCCCTGTTCCTCCTGATTCCAATCGTCTACGACTTCGCCCGCGGGACTCGCACGCGGCTGCTGATTACCGTCATTCTCACCATCGGCGCCATCAGCGCCATCGTCGGCATCGTGCAGTACGCGATTCTCAACTACGACCTCGGACGACGGCCGCAGGGCACGCTCTCGCACTGGATGACCTACTCGGGCACGCTGATGCTCGTCATCTGCACGGCAATGGCGCGGCTGCTTCACGATACCCGCGATCGCGCCTGGGCGGCCGTCGTGATGCCGGCGCTCGTCGCCGCTCTCATGCTCTCGTTTACTCGCAGCGCGATGGTTGGCGTGACCGCAGGCGTGGGCGTGCTGCTCCTGTTGCGCGACTTCCGCCTGGTCGGGCTCCTGCCCATCCTGGCGGCGGGCGTCATCGCCATTTCGCCCGCGGCCTTGACCGATCGCGATCTACTCGACGTTCGATTTGAACGACCCGACCAGTCGCGATCGCATTGCCATGCTGCAAGCCGGCGTGGCGATAGTTCGCGACTATCCGTTGACGGGGGTCGGGCCCGACATGGTCCGGCGGGTCTACCCCGAGTACCGCGTCGCGGGTGCAGTGCAGGAGAACAACCTGCATCTCCACAACGTGCCCATGCAGATCGCGGCCGAGCGCGGAATGCCGGCGCTGGTTCTCTGGTGCTGGTTCGTTGTTGCCGCTCTACTGGGCCTGCGTCCCCTGCTCGAGCGCGGTCGCAACCGCGTGCTCGCCGCCACGGCCATCGCCGCCATCGTCGCCATGCTTACCGCCGGGATGTTCGAATACAACTTCGGCGACTCGGAGTTCCTGATGTTGTTCCTGGTGCTCGTACGCTGCCCTTTGCGGCGGAGCGAGACGGCGGTCTGCCCTAGTGAATTCGTTGCCCATCCTCGCTCCCGATCGAGCAGCAGCCATCGTCGAGCGCATGAGCGCTTGCCGCCTGCTGGTGGTGGGCGACGTCATGGTCGATCAGTTCATCGTCGGGCGAGTGAATCGCATCTCACCCGAAGCGCCAGTGCCCGTGGTCACGTTCGAGCGAGATGAATATCGCGCCGGAGGGGCCGCCAACGTCGCACTTGAACATCAGGGCCTTCGGGCGCCACGGTCGACCTGATTGGGGTGATCGGTGCGGATGCAGCCGCGGCGCGGCTGACGGAACAGCTTCACGCGGCCAACGTTAGGACGACGTCGCTCATCACGGACGAAGCGGCGCCGAACGACGACTGAAAGTGCGGATCGTTACGACGAGGAATCAGCAGGTCGCGCAGAGTGGACTACGAGAGCGACGACCCGGTCTCGAACGCGATTGAGAGCGCGATCATCGAGCAACTCGAATCGCATGCGCCGACTGCCGGAGCAATCGTCGTCTCGGACTACCTGAAGGGCATCGTCACGCGGCGGGTCATGGCCGCGTCGGTCGCGGCCGGTCAGCATCATGAGGTGCCCGTGTTGGTCGATCCCAAGAGTCCTCACGTCGACTATTACGCCGGAGCGACGCTCGTCACACCGAATCAAGGCGAAGTGGAGGCCGTAACCGACATTCGGCTCCGGACTGAAGGCGATGTGCGCCGCGCGGCGGCCGTCTTTCGCGAGCGGTCGCGATGCGACGCGGTTCTAATCACTCGAGGCGAACAGGGCATGTGGCTCGCAGGCGAAAGCGTCGAGGGTCACTTGCCGGCCTCGGCGCGAGAAGTGTCGGATGTCACGGGCGCGGGCGATACCGTCGTCGCAACGCTGGCACTTGCCATGGCCGCCGGCGCCACGATGGCCGAGGCCGCGCGCCTCGCGAACGAAGCCGCCGGGATCGTGGTCGGCAAGTTCGGGCCGGCGACTGTGACGGCGGCGGAACTTTTGACGCGGGTTCTCAGCAGGGGTTCTTGACGAGGGGCGTGAGAGGGTTCTTGACGGGGGTTCCGGGGTTAGCTGAGTTTTCTTGACGCGGGTTCTTGACGGGGGTTCTTGATGCGGGGGGTCCGGGTTCGCTGAGTGGTTCCCTTCGGGCGAAGCTGGCCACGCGAGCCGAAGGCGAGCGCCTGCACCCGTGGCAAAGGCGGGGGCTTTCGTCACGGGCTGCTAATGCCTGAAGTGCCGTCGCCCCGTAAACACCATCGCGAGGCCGTGTTCGTCCGCCGCCGCGATCACTTCCGCGTCCCTCACTGATCCACCGGGCTGAACGACTGCGGTGGCTCCGGCAGCTGCAACCGCATCGAGGCCGTCCCGGAACGGGAAGAACGCATCGGACGCCGCGACGGAGCTCGCCAGCGGGCGCGGAACCGTGGAATTCCACCCCGCGGCCTTCAGCGTCGCCACTCGCACCGCGTCGACGCGGCTCATCTGACCGGCGCCGATTGCACGCGTCTGAAACTCGTTGGTAAAAATCACCGTGTTGGATTTGACGTGCGCCATCACGCGCCACGCAAAGCGCAACGCCGTCCATTCCGATGCGGTCGGTGGCCGCCTGGTCACGACCTTCAGCGCCTCCGAAGGCCAGGCTGTCCGGGCTTCGCCGACCTCGTCACGCTGCTGGATCAGCAACGCCCCGAGAATCGAACGCAGCTCGCGCGCGTGGACGGTGGACGCGGCAAGTGCCAACAAGTCAGTCGTGACGACCCGCATGTTGCTCTTCGCCTGCAGCACCGGCGCGGCTTCGGGCAGCACGGCAGGCGCGACGATGGCCTCAATGAACGTTGACGCGACTTCTCGGCGCGGTCGGCTCGTCGATCGCGCGATTCACCCCCACGATGCCACCAAAAGCCGCCAATGGGTCGGCGTCACGCGCGCGTGTGTACGCCGTCACGAGGTCGTCACCCGTCGCCGCGCCGCAGGGATTGGTGTGTTTGATCACGCAGGCGGCAGGCTCGTCGAACTCGAGCACAAGCCGCGCCGCCGCGTCGAGATCGAGCAGGTTCGTAAACGACAGCTCCTTTCCCTGCAAGATCGTCGGGCGCTCCGAGCGCAGCCGGCGGATCGAGGGCGTACCAGGCAGCCACCTGATGCGGATTTTCACCGTAGCGAAGGTCTCTCAGCTTCGTCGCCTCGACGACCAGATGCGGAGGCGCGAACGGCGTGGCGCGTTCCGGTCGTCGAAAGCGCCATTCTCGACCGTCACCTCAGTCAGGGTGGCCGCAATCGCACGGTCATACGACCCGGTATGCGCGAACGCGCGCCGCGCGAGGTCAAACCGAAAACTGGCGTCAGGTCCACCGTCGCGGTCGAGCGCGTCGAGGACCGCCGCATAGTCCGCTGGGGTGACCACGACCAGGACGTCGGCGAAGTTCTTGGCCGCGGCGCGCACGAGGCTGGGGCCCCCGATGTCGATGTGCTCGATCAGGTCGTCGAAAGCGATGCCCGGCTTCGCCGCGGTCTCAACGAATGGATAGAGGTTGACGCAGACGATGTCGATCAGCCCGATGCCATGCGCTCGAGCATCCTGCAGATCGTCCGCATGGGCGCGACGCGCGAGGATGCCACCGTGAATCTTCGGATGAAGCGTCTTGACGCGGCCATCCATCATTTCGGGGAAGCCGGTCACGTCGGACACGTTCGTCACAGGTAGCCCCGCGGCCGCCAGCGCGCGCGCGGTTCCGCCCGTCGACACCAGCTCGAAGCCGCGGCCAATCAGCCCCTGCGCGAACGCAATCAAACCGGTCTTGTCAGAAACACTGAGAACGGCACGACGGCTGTTACGCATGAAGGTGTATTGAGTGCGGCTGCGGAGCCGTGTGAGTCACGACTCGAGGAGGGGAACCTGTCGGTTCGAGCGACGTCGACTCGTCAGCGAGAGAGCACCACGGCGATGACGAGCAACGCCGCAATGGCGACCAGAAGCAGCTGTTCGACGCCCGAGCCTTCGTCACCATTCCGCATGATGTTGCACTGTGCCTGTCAAAGATGCGCAAGTCCGGGGAGCCAGAGTCCGGCGAACCTAACGCGAAACCGTGAAGTATAGTGACTTGCCTACTATGACGCAATTGACACTTGAACTGCTGGGCCGGTATCATCCCCGAGCGGTCCAGCTTTTCGGGACCCGAGAAAGGCCGCATGTGCGGCCTTTTTTTTATGTTCGGAGGTCCGGTTCATCAGTCGATGGGCCGAGGAAGAAAGTCTGGCGGCACCGCTGCCAGCAAGCCAGGAAGAAGAAACGATGCGCATCACAGGCAAGGTCAAGTGGTTCAACAACGCCAAGGGGTACGGGTTCATCGAGCGCGAAGGCGGAAGCGACGTCTTCGTGCACTACTCGGCCATCCAGGGCTCGGGGTTCCGGTCTCTCGAAGAGGGACAGAATGTCGAGTTCGAAATCGTCGACGGCCCCAAGGGTCCACAGGCCGGCAACGTCGTCCGGATCTGACCGCTTGACTTGCCCGGCGCCGGCTGACCCCGGCGCCGGTCGCTTTCGGAATGCCCACCTCGCGCCGTCAAATCCCTCCGCGTCCTTATCTGAGCAGCAGGAACCAAATCAACGGGAGCCAGAGCTCGCGTGCGTACGGCACTGGGCGATCATCGATCAGGACTTCGGTCTCTGGCTGATCACTGGTCAGCGTGAACAGGTCGCGGAGGTGCATCGCATCAGCGGGAAAAAACCGCGCGCGATGTCGGAACGCGGTGCCAGTCCCTATTTCGCGATGCTCGGCGGCCTGGCGGGCGATCTCGACCGCGCGAGCGTAGTTGGGGCCCTCGAAGCGCGGGAACACGAGCGTGATGGAAAACGGAAGATCACGCGGCCCGAACAGCGCCGCATGCAGATCGGGATCAAGCGCCGCCAGTTCCTCGGGCGTGGGCTCCTCCGAGCGCTCGGCGTAGGGCCAGAAACGCTCGAGCGGGCGCGAATGGCGTTCGGTGGCCATTGATGATTTCATGGTAACACTGCGCAACGCTGTCGCACCTGTCCCACTGTCGCCACTCCTGCACCTGAGCACTGCACCGCACCTGTCGCACCTGTCGCACCCGTCGCACCTGCTCGCACTCTAAATTTCTGATGTGCCCGACTTTCGCATCATTCCATCCGTCGACCTCCTGCGTCAGCGTCCGCGGATCGTGACCCTGGAACAGGAATACGGATCGACCGCCACGCTGGCAGCGTTGCGCCTGGCCACCTCGGAGACGCGTGCCAGCATCGCCGCGGCGGACTCGGCTCGGGACCTGCCGGCCGATCGTGAAGAGCTGATTGCACGGATCGAAGCCAGCGTTGACCGCTATCTCACCGGACGGTTCCGAGGGTCGTTGCGACCCGTCATCAACGCCACGGGCGTCATCGTGCACACCAATCTCGGCCGTGCGCCACTGGCGCTGCCCGCGCTTCAGCGGCTGCGCCAGATTGCCGAGGGGTACTCGAATCTGGAGTATGACCTGCAGGTCGGCAGCCGAGGCTCGCGCACGATGCACGCCGAGTCATTACTGACTGCGCTCACCGGTGCCGAAGCCGCGCTGGTCGTCAACAACAATGCCGCCGCCACGCTGCTCATCCTCGCGGCGCTCGCAAACGGACGCGAGGTGGTCGTCTCTCGCGGCGAGTTGGTCGAAATCGGCGGCGGCTTTCGGGTGCCGGAGATCATGATGCAATCCGGCACGACGCTTCGCGAGGTGGGGACGACCAATCGCACGAGAGCCGCAGACTACCGGGCCGCTATCGGTCCCCGAACGGCCTTGTTGATGCGCATCCATCCATCGAACTTCCGGATGGTGGGATTCACCGAGCGACCGACGCTTTCCGAGCTCATCGCGCTTGGCCAGGAGGCCGACATTCCCGTGGTCGAGGACCTTGGCAGCGGCCTGATGCTGGAGTCGATTGCCTCGGAGCCGATGGTGCAGGCGTCGGTGGCTGCGGGGGCCGCGCTGGTCTGTTTCAGTGGCGACAAGCTGCTTGGCGCCTCACAAACCGGCATCATTGTGGGCCGGCGGTCCCTGGTCACTCAGTTGCAGCAGCACCCGCTGATGCGGGCGATGCGCGTCGACAAACTCGCCCTCGCCGCCCTCGAGGGCACGCTCATCGAGTACCTGGCTGGACGTGCGCCGAGCACCGTGCCGGTCGCCCGGATGGTCCAGATGCCCGTCGAAGCTATCGAAGTGCGGGCCACGGAAATCGCGGAGCGTCTGCTCGGTGCTGGCTGGAACGTGACGTTGACGACCGGATCATCCGCAATCGGCGGCGGCAGCGCGCCCGGCGTCGAGCTGCCGACGGTACTGCTCGCCATCACCCATACGGTGCTGACGGCAAGTGCACTCGAGGAGCGACTACGGGCGCTCGAACCTCCCGTGATCGCCCGCGTCGAGAGCGGGCGCGTCGTCTTGGACCTGCGGACGGTGCTGGAGCATCAGGATGAAACCCTGACCGAAGCCCTCCTTGCAATCGAGGCCTGACGCGGAGCACGAGCTCCTCAGGCCACGACCGTCGCCCCAGCCTCGACGAGCAGCTCACGCAAGAGCGCGCGGTGACAGCGCGCTGAATCCTCGCAGTAACACCCAACCGCGAAATTGGTCTGGCGCGAAAGCGCCGCGAGCGCGTCGATCAAATGACGCGCCTGGGGGACAGCCATCTCCTTGCGGTAGCGGCGGCCAAACTCACGCCATCGAGCGTCGGTCCACGGCGACTGCTGCGCCCAGGCCACGAGCGTTGGGCTCGGCGCGAGCTCGGGAAGCCACGCATCGAAAAAGTCGCGCGTCGCAAAGTCCCGCTTGGGAACACCTCGCGGTGGCCGGCGCACCGTGCCAAGACGGATGCCCTCATTCCTGCGTCGTGGCTCGCCCAGCCGAACGATACGGATCGCCATCTCCAGATTCAGTGACGGTGTTCCGTCGGCATGCCGCAACGCCCGATCGTGTCGCCCTCGAAGTCGAATTCGATGAGGACGACAGGTTCAGGGCCAACGACCCAGCCATCGTGCCCGGGGTCGATCGAGACGAAGCGGGGAGCCTTCAGCTCCAACACGCAGCCATCGCCGTACTCGATGTGAATCTCGCCTTTGGCAAGAAAGCCCACATGCGCATGCTGGCACTGGTCGGTGCCGACGATCGGCTTCATGTCGCGTGACCAGCGGAAGCCAGGTCGATAGATCAGTCGCTTGACGCGAGACTCGCCGGCTCGTCCGACATCGATCTGCACGCCGCCAACCTCTCGAGGTACAGAATCGGTGATGGGTGCGAGCAGCGGATCGGTGACGCTCATGGTGGCTCCTCAGAATAGTTACAAGTTACAAGTTACAAGTTACAAGCCGGCTACCGGCTGCTGATCACTGATCAGCTGATCACGTGATCACTCGAGTCACTGAGCAGAACCAGGCCGCCACGGCCGCCGTCTTCTGCTCGACCCGCCAGGGGCCATCCGTCACGCGGTCGATCGCCGTGATCTTCGAGCGCAGGTCAGCCTCACCCATCCCAAGGGTAGTGGCGGCGAACTGCCAGAGGTCACGTTCGCGGCGAATCTCGCACCTCACACCGCGGTCGGCCAACGCTTCCTCGATCACCCGCCGAAACAACTGACCTTCGCGCCTGGCGTGAATCCTGATGTGTTCGTTGGCGATCGTCTCGGGATCGGTCAGGCTCCCCGCGACCAGCGCGGCACCGGCCAGCCGGGTCCCGTCCGACTCGAGATCAGCGAGTGCGCTCATGACTGATCGGCGGCCGAACGATTGCACAGAGTCGAGGAGACGCGAGAGCGCCGCGCCCTCCTTTCGCGCTGTGCCAAAGCCATCGTGATACGGTTGCCGCGAGTCGGGGACCTTCGGATCGCTCAACTCGATCCGCCGGCTCGCGACCACTCGCGGCGTGCGACCGACGATGGTGAGCAGCACCGCAGCCGCCCATCCCGATTTGACGGTAAACCCGACTGCGCTCAACGCCTGGGATGAGGTCTTCACTTGGCACCTCGGCGAATCTGAACTATGTCAGTTTGACGTCGGCCCGACGAGCTGGACCCCGCAATCACCGCCCGCGTGCGCCCACATCGCGGCTGCGATGCCACGCGTGACAAACACATACCCCAACACGAGCCCAGCCACGAGGTTCAGGACGAAAACCGAGACCGCCAACCACGGGTCCCCGGCGGCGGCGCCCCATGACGGCAGATGGATGCCAGCAAACGCGACTGCTGACGCGGCATTCGCGGACCACACGATCCCCTGAGTGGGCACCAACGTCGTCCGTCGGAGCGCCCGAATCGCTGTGCCGACAATTCCGGAAAGCATGACAAGGCGAAAGAGCAGTTCTTCGGTAACCGCCGCGACGTAGATGATCACCAGGCGCCGCCACACTGACAGTTCGCCGGCCGCCTCGATACGCTGGGCAATCGCCGGGATCGAGGGTTCGATGACGACGCGAATGACGACCAGAATCGAGAGTCCCACCACGAGTCCGACCACGAACCACAGAAGAGCGTCGGCGACTGACGCCCGGTCCTCGGGCTGCCCATGTGTGAGCGTAAAACTCGGCAGACGCGACCACTCATACAGCCGAAGACCGAGCAAACCGAGCAAACCAGCGCCGGCCGCGGCGAGCGGCGTGCCCAGTGTGTCAAAGCGCACGCTCAGTGCGCCCGCGATGACGCACACCACGATCAGAACCCAGTCATCGCGCTCGGCGGCCGCCGTTTGAGGCGGGCCAGTTATCGTGCGTAACTCCTCCACACTAGCGGCCTGTCACAGCTGAATGACTACTGGCCCGGCGCCACGGATATTGTTCGGTACCCGCATATTGTTCGGACTCGTGGCTTCCGGCTTTAGCCGGAAGATCGGAGCCGCGATTCGAATCAGCTGATGCACGCCCACTAGTCGAACTCGCGGCGAGGCGCGGTCTGGCTCGGGCCCACGCGACCGGCGGCGATATCAGCCTTGAAGTAGTTCTCGCCCTTGACCCGAGCGCCCGCAAGACGTCGAAGCATCGCCAGTTGGCCAACATGTGTCAATGCATCGGCGATCGGCCCCTGAAACAACTTCTCCGGCGGCGCGCCCAGTGGGGCGTCTGACGCGAGGTATGCGTCCAGGCGACCCAGTCCGTCGAAGAAACGCTGCACACCACGCTGCCACTCATCTGGCGGTGAATCGTGCCACGTCTGTGCGCCTTTGGCGATCGACAAGCGCCCAGTCCAGTAAGTCCCCGATGTGCGCAAGGATTTGTCCCGGTGTCCGACTCGTCGGTCCAATCGCAAAGCGTCGCAAAATCGTCCGGGACGTCTCGCATGGCCTTCCCGCCACGGTAGGCCAGCGTAGCGATGGCATGCCGTAACAGATCGCGGCTGGCGGCGGAGTTGTCGTGTGTCATCAGTCGTCTCTTCGGCTGATTTTCTTGGCCACGAACACCTCGTAACTCCCTGGCTCGAGCTCGGAATGATCGAAGGGGATCGCCCGCGGTTCGAATCCAGCTTCAGAGAGCCACGTCAACCAGTCGTGACGTGAGAAGAGGCCTTCGTAGTGCCGATCGTGCTCGACGCTGACCAATCCCCGGTCGTCGCGAAGCATATATGAGTAGTCGACCGTATACGTGTTGTCGGTCGGATCGGGATCCCAGGTCCATTCGAGATAGCGGAGCGCCCTCGCGGGTCCATCGTGGCCGCCGTGATCGGTCGACGGGCGGAACGTTTCGCGCACGTGATCCGGCGCAAACAAGGACGGCGCCGCCGGGCGCGGCAGTGGACCCGCGCCGTCTCGATCGCTCGTCGCACGTCGGCCTCACTGGTCATGTACACCACGGCATCGTGGATGAACACGGCGTCGAATTGGCGGCCCAGGCGGACCGTGCGCATATCGCCCTCAACGTGCTCGAGATCAGGATTGAGCACGCGGCTGACGGCGAGCATGCCCGGCGACGGGTCGACCAGCGTCATGCGGAAATGCCTCTTCATGTGCGAGGCGTTGTTGCCACCGCCACTGCCAAGTTCGAGGACGGTCTCGGGAGGTCGATCGCATGCCGCGGTAAGTGCCGCGGAGTAGAAGGCGGCTTCTTCCTCGTACTCGGCAGGCGACGACAGGAGCGGCCACCAGTCAGCGAGCTCGGCATAGAGTTTCGGAAGAGCACTCATGTCCGTTTGCTCGACCGACGCCGCACCGGACGTGCCGCTGGTTTCGCCTTCGACGTGCGAGAGGCGGCCACCTTGTTTTGCCAGGCCAAGGTCATCGCCTCCCCGACGATGTCATCGTCGGCGGCTTCCAGGTGTACGCGCGTGCATCCTTGTCGCCCCCATGCGCCGCTCTCGGGGCTGAAGATCGCCGGCGCCTCGCGCAACAGGCGCTGTTGCTGCTCGGGTGTAAGCACCACCATGCCCCGATTGTGTTTGGGCTGCAAGGTCGCAAAGATACGGCCGTGGACGCGGAAATCGGGATGGTCCATATGTGCGCCTTCGACGGCGTCGGTCATGCCGAGCGCGATGCGCCGAAAATGTTGTTGGGTCATACCGGCTGCCCCTCTCCTCAATCGTCCCTCAATGCCTGGAGCTCGCCAAGCCTGACGATCGGCGTTCGGTCCCGCTCACAGTACCACCAGCCGAACCTCGGCCCGAGCGTCGCGACCACATCGCGCGCAGGAGCCGGTCGATTCGTTCCTGCTCGTTGGGGGTGGACATCGACCACCTTAGTGGCTTGGAACAGCTGGATGACTACTGGGCCGCGCGCTTCAGACTTCCGCCTGAAGGCGGAAGCCACGGATATTTTGCCGCACTTGTGGCTTCCGGCTTTAGCCGGAAGATCGAGCACGATGCCGAATCAGCTGATACGCCACTACGATCACACCATGCGCGGCTTGCGAGATCGCCCTTTTGGTCCGGGTTCCGCCAGCGCCTTGTACCGAAAACAATCGAGCGTGTGATCGTTCACCAACCCCGTCGCCTGCATGAAGGCGTAGCAGATGGTCGACCCTACGAACTTGAACCCGCGCGCTAACAGGTCTCGACTGAGCGCGTCGGATTCCGGGGTCCGAGTGGGAACGTCCCTCATGGTGCGCCGCCGGTTGACCAGCGGCGAGCCCCCGACGAATTGCCACACGTAAGCATCGAAGCTTCCGAACTCGCGTTGAACGGCGAGAAACGCCTTTGCGTTGCCAACGGCGCTTTGCACCTTGAGTCGATTGCGGACGATGCCTGGGTTTTGCAGGAGGCGCTCGATGCGTGCAGGCGTGTAGCGAGCAACCCGTTCGGGCGCGAAATCGTCGAAGGCCTTGCGATAGGCGTCCCGCTTGTTGAGGATGGTCTCCCAACTCAGCCCCGCCTGCGCCCCTTCGAGCAAGAGAAACTCGAACCACACGCGGTCGTCGTGGACCGGAACACCCCACTCGCGGTCGTGATAGGCGATGCCGAGTGGGGTCTGTGCCCAAGCGCAACGCATGGTGGCCTACCGCGGTTGGAACTCGATCGTGGCCTCACGCCTCCGTGGCGTCCGAAAGCCGCGAACGTACTTCGCTGAAGCTTTTGTCGAGTACTTCTCTGCGTACGCGCGCTCGACGGCATCGCGGATACGTTCGCTCCGCGCGCTGACCGCACGAACCCGCAGGTGTCGATCGCCCACCTGGATGGTTCCGAGCGGATCCTCCAGGAAAGTTCGAAACCAACCGCCTGATTTCAACGTCCACGAGCGGGCGAATATTCGTCCGTTCACGACCACGGGCCAGACGCCCGTAAAGCGGTGCTCGGATTTGCCGCCGGCACGAATGCCGAGGATCTTGCTGTCGTTGACAGCGACAACAATCGACCGCGGGAAGCGCTTCACTGCTCCGGCCGGATGAAAGCCCCAGCGACTCGCCAGCCTCGCTCGCCGTCCGCCATCATGATGACCGTCTCGATCGCGTGTTTGCCGCCCGCGACCGCGGTCCGATACTGGAAAAAGACGTAGCGGCCCGGTGGGGCATTTGGCAGCTCAGTCCGAAGCTCGGCAAGCGTCCGCTCCCGAGCGCCCATCGGCTCGTACGGTGCCCTCGCTTGACGCAGGGCTTTCTCCCACGCGTCCTTGGTCACCGATAGCTTGAAGTGGGTTGACGCCTCATCCCAACTGGCGCCGAGCTGACCCTTGTCAACGAGCGTGAGCCACGCCCTGGCGCCAGTCTCTGCAGCCTTCACGGCTTCGGCAGCGTCGCCGGGCGCGACTTGCGGAGGCGAGGCCTGCACCAGACGCACCGTGACCATCAGCGCCAATAGAGCCACACAATTACGAGCCTTCAGATTCATGCATCTGCTCCGCGGCCACACTCTACCATTCCGATGCAACCGGTCGTTACGTCCCAGCCGCAAGTTCGAAAGTGATCGTCGCGGCGGGCACGGGCCTGCAGCCGCTGACGTTCTGACCCGACCACAGAGGTGAAAAGTCACCGCTGTTCGTGCTTTCACTCTTCGTCCTCAAAGGCGCAATGGCGTGCGCGGCCAGAGGAAACGGTGGCGCCAGCGGGTTCATCGGCCCCAACTCGCGGATCAGACGATTGACGATCGCCCGCGCCGGACGGCCGGTGAATAGATTGGTGAGCGCTGTCTCGTGGGCCGCCGGACTGCCGAGCGCCGCACGGTGAATCTCGCTGGTGTCAGCCTCGGGGCAAAGCAGATACGCGGTTCCGACTTGAACGCCGTCCGCGCCCAGCGCGAGTGCCGCGGCGACACCTTTGGCATCGACGATGGCGCCAGCGGCAATCACCGGGACCTTCACGGCACGAACGATCTGCGGCAGCAAGGCGAACAATCCCAGTTGAGTGGAAACGTCGCTCGACAAGAACATGCCGCGGTGACCCCCGGCTTCGAGCCCCTGCGCGATGATCGCATCGGCGCCGGACGCTTCGAGCCATCGCGCTTCGTCAACGGTGGTTGCCGAGGAAAGAACCTTCGACCCCACCGCCTTGACACGCGCGAGCAGCGGTTTCGGAGGCAGGCCGAAGTGAAAGCTCACGACAGCGGGCTTGAACTCCTCCACCAGGTCGGCCGCCGCATCGCCAAACGCCGCTCGGTCGGAAGCGGTCTGAATGCCGTCGCTCTCGAGTCCGAACTCGCGATAGTAGGGCGCCAGCACCGCTCGCCATCGCGATTCACGCTCCGCGTCTGGCGCGGGGGCCGTGTGGCAGAAGAAGTTCACGTTGACGGGCTTGTTGGTTTGCGCGGCGATAGCGGACAGCTCACGGCGCATGGCGTCGAGCGTCAGAAGCGCGCACGGGAGAGAGCCGAGCGCGCCGGTCTGTGACACCGCCGCCGCCAGCCGGCCTGCCTGCACGCCAGCCATCGGCGCTTGGATGATGGGCAGCTCGATTCCGAGTAATTGTTGCAATCTCATCGCATTTATTGACCGTCCTCTGCCCCGGGGACAGGTCTTGTCATCGGGGGACAGGCCCTGTCATCGGGGGACAGGCCCTGTACATGAATGTCACGGGGCAAACGATTCGAGGTAACCACACCCCGGGCAGCGATAAGTCTTGACCGCCAACTGCTTCTTGTCGTGCGTCTTGATGCCAGTCCAGAAGCTCTTTTCAGGCGGGCCTTCCACCCACTGACTCACCTTCACCGTACCGTACAGTTCGACCTTGATAAAGCCTTCCGCCATCCTGCCCTGGCACTTCGGACATGAACGAGATGTCATGGTCGTCGGTCCTTGCATTCAGTCATTCAACGCGTTCGACCGGATCGCCTGCAAAAAGGCGACTCCGCGCGGCGACAGGCGGTACCCCACCTCCAGGCTCTCGGTGAGGCCAAGAGCCTTGAGCTTCCTCACATTGATCTTGAACGGCAGTCGCTCTTGTCCAGCTCTCTTGCAGAGATCGGCCGCTCGAAGCGCCGGGTGCGCCTCTATGAGCTCGAGCACTCGAACGGTCCACGGCTCGGCCGCGCGCGCGTCGAGCCGGCGAAGTCGCCCCCACAACGTCCGAGCTCGTCGCCTGCCGGTGCCGTCGTGCGCAGCGAGATCCGTGGATCAGGCGAAATCGGACCTAACTGGATTCGGTAGACCTCGCCTTCCCTTCGAGCGTTGAGGTCCGCCAACAAGTCGTCGCGCGACGAGTAACCGGCACGACGAGCCTCGGCGGTGCTGATGTCTGACAGCTCGATGCGTTTGACGTCACCGATGTGTAGTTGGCCAATCGCGGTCAGCAAGGTGCCGCCCGAGCGGACCGACGGTCGACGCCATCGACGAAACACCAAGGTGATCGTACCGTCGCGGATGCCGTGGAGAACACTTTCGCGAAGAATCATTTCTGGACGTCGAGCACGCCGATCAGCAGCCCCGCGAATAGAACCAGATCGTCGGCTGGCCGTTGGCGTCGTGTGCTGGCAGCCAGCCCCTTCGCGTGACGGTGGGTGGATCACTCGACGTGCAGATCGAGTCGCTCAAGATCTCGACGTTGACCCATAACTGACCGTTCACGCGGCGAAAGTCGATCGTCCGAACCGGGGGCTCGGCAAGCCGAGCATAGACAACAGCTCGATCGCCTGGAGCGGGAGTGGAGGTCCCCGGCGCACGACTCAGATGGCCGTTGAACTCCGCGCTCAAGTAGGTCAGCCCATCCCTGAGCAATGCTTCCAGAGAATGAAACTCGTCGCGTTCTGAAGCGTGAATCCAGCCCACCCCGTCGCTGAGGCGCACCTTGAACCACCGGTCACGCCGTTCGAGAACGATAGCTGCTGGAGCTTCGTACGTGTACTCCAGCGTTGGGAAATTGCCCACGCCGCCGCTGGTTCGGTGCACCCGGACCTCCAGACCTGCACATCCTCCGACGGCATGAAACTCCCAGTACTTGTCAACGCGAATCGACCCGATGCGCTCCTTGGTGGTGGGTCCGGCGTAGAGCGCAACCTCTTGCGGTTCGAACCTGTCACAAGGTTCGCGGCCAAAGACCTCGGGCAGCGTCAACAGTCCAATGAGTTGATCTGCGCGAGCGTCCGTCGCGATGTTCATCACGAAGCCTACGAGAATCGCGCACCTCAGCATCAGCAGCCTTCGCTAGTTCGATCGTGCGGTACTTCAGCACGTGGTTGACCATCTGAACGACGAGCGCGGGATCGTTCCGATGCACCTGATGTCCCGAGTGCCCCGCCAGCACGAACAACCCATTGGTGGAGCTGAGCGCCCACTCGGCCTGCTTCTTGATGTGCAGTCGCACGATGGGTCCGCCGTTCCCTTCCATACGGTCGGCCCGCGTCGTGACCACGACCGCCGCCGGGATTCCAAGGGGCTGTCTGAACGAACGGGCCGTCGGGTACTCGTCACGGGTTTCCTTCATCAGCTGCTCGAACGCGGCGCGCAAGCCAGGAGGCGTGTCGGGTGGAATGGGTGGAAACGTCGGCGGCTCGAGCGCGCGTTTACGATCCTCGACTGGAAGCACCGCGGCTTTCTCTTCCCGGGTCGATTCAAAGTCTGGAACATCGAGGTACACGAGGCCGACCACCTCCGTCGGATGGCTGTGTGCGTAGCCCCGGACGATGATTCCGCCCCAGGAGTGACCGACGAGAACGTAGGGAGGCGCGATCGAGAGGCTCTGCAGCAGCGCGCGCAGGTTCGCGATGTCCCGATTGATCGTCTGAGGCTGGGTGTCCGCCTCTGACTGTCCGTGGCCGCGCCGGTCATAGGCAATCACCGGAGCAACGCGGGCGAGGTCGGCAAATACCGGGTCCCAGGTGTCGAGCGTTGCGCCCGCGCCACACTCCGTGACCAGAACCGGCTGCCCGGCCTTCCGCCGCTCGAGGCCGGCCGCTCGAACCCGCATCATCCGACCCTCGACGCTGACCATCCGCGTGGCCGGCAGTTCCGTCTGGGCGCTCGGCGACGAAAGGCCCAACGCGACGGTGCTTGCCATGAGCAGCAGGCCGGACATCCTCCGAATGCTCGACATAGTCAGCCCTCTCCTCTCGTTACTATCTGCACTCACGACCCGCCCGCGAGGACTCCGAGTTTGACCACCGTATTCCAGTTGCGAGCCGTACCGCGCGTGCCGAGCTTCTTCTCGATCAGGGCGGTCGTCAACCGCGAGCGACCGACGCCGTCCGGATAGATGATGTACGCTTCGCGGCCTTTCGCGCGAACCACTTCGCGACCGACGATCGCCTGCTGCAGAGCGGCCACGGCTTCGCGCGTGGGTGGATCCTTCAGACACACGACCAGGAGATGACCCGGGTCGCGCCGCGCTTCGTCGGGAAACGGATTGCCGGCAATGATGGCCTTCCACTCCTTGTCGGTGCGCACGAAAAAGTCGGTCTGCAGATCGAGACGTTTGGCCGCCGCCTTTTCCACCAGGCTCTCCAGTCGTGCGGTTGGCTGCGCCGCACTCCGAAACACCAGATTGCCGCTCTGCAGGAGCGATTGTGGGTCCTGCATCCCCAGAGAAGTGAGGAGATCGCGCAGATCGCTCATCGCGACCTTGTTGTATGCGCCGAGATTGACGGCTCGAAGAAGGGCGATGTAGGTCATGAATTATTGGAGAGTTCTGGGGTTTTGCTGAATTCAACCAACCGCGCGTCGCGCCGAATCAGATCGCGTTCAGCATAGATCGTAGCGAAGCGCGCGAGGCACGACGTGAATCGAGGCCGGACCGCTTTGTCCAAATTTCCCGCCGCGGACGTTAAGGGAATGAAAGGGAGGCAATGTCATGCGCCCACGTCAGACGCGACTGTCACCGGCGGCCCGGGCGGCGGTCATTTCCGTGTGCTGCCTTCTCGGTTTGGCGTCATTGGCAGGCGCTCAAGCAGGATGGTCGGCGGTCACAGACCACGGCCGGGGTATGGGCCTCTTTTCGGACCTGGCCGTCGATGCCAACGGCAATGTCGTGGCGGTCTGGGTCGACAGACTCGGTGGCGTCGTGCAGGTGGCTCGGTACACGAACTCCAGCGGGACGTGGACGCCCGCGGTCCCGCTGTCAAATTCGGCTGAAGAGGTCTACGAACCCCGCGTCGCTGCAAGTGCCGCGGGAGATGCCGTGGCGGTCTGGGAAGGACGCAACGCATATCTTGGGCCGTTGCACGTCACTGTCGCGCACTATGCGGTCGCGACCGGCGCTTGGAGCAATCCTGTCGAGCTCGCGACCAACGCCAGCAGCGCGGACATTGTCGTCGATGACTTGGGCAACGCCATCGCGGTCTGGAGCGAGGAGCCAAGGGTGGTCAAGGCCGCCCGTTACGATGCCTCGGAGGCGCGATGGATGCCGGCGATCGAGCTGGCCACTTCTGCCCTCTTTCCACAGGTCGTCATCGATCGTGCGGGAAACGCCACGGTCGTCTGGCAAGGCAATGGAGGTGTTGAATCGGCGCGCTACGTTGCAGGTACGAGCTCATGGACCGCTACAACGAGTGTCGCGAGGTTGGCCTACGCTCCGGAAATCGCCGTCGACGGGTCGGGAAACGTCATCGCCATCGTGCAAACTGCCGGTCGACTCCAGGCCGCGTGGAAGAGAGCAGGCAGCGCATCTTGGAGCCCTGCAGTGGACGTGGCAATCTTTGGAGACGCATTCCCGGCCGCGGAAGTTGCCACGGATGGGGCCGGCAACGCCGTAGTGGCTTGGGTTGAATACGCAGGTTGGGAAAGCCCTGGTCCGCTTCGAACGGCATTCTATGATGTTGCCACCGATTCCTGGAGCGCAGCCGTCGAAGTTGCTCCCGATGCGTACACGTTCCCCAGGATCGCGGTCGATCCAGCCGGCAACGCCACCATGATTTGGATGACAGAAGGCTTGCTCGTGCAAACCGCTCGCCGTCCTCGAGGCGGAGCAATGGACCGTTCTAACCGGGCCGCTTTGGAGCTTGGACCAGCCGCAGATCGCGGTCGATCCGCGCGGGAACGTTACCGTTCTCTGGGGTCGCTACTCGGGTCTTTTCGGCGCGCAGGTACAAAGCACACGTTGGGTTGCCGCTCCAGCCGCTCCCTCGGTGGAGTCCATCACCTCGAGCAGCGGTAACCTGACCATCAGCTTCTCGCCACCGCCCGTCTCGGAACCGGCTTTCAGCACTCTCAATTACGAGTATTCAGTTGACGATGGTGTGACGTGGGCCGCACGCACACCCGCCTCGACGCAATCGCCACTTTCGGTGAACGGGCTGGTCAATGGCAAGACCTACACGTTCCGCTTGCGTGCCGTCAACGTCGCGGGTGCGGGAGTCCCGTCCGAACCCGCTACGACTACGCCTGGGCTCACGCCACCTCTCAATTTCTCCGCTGCGTCCGTCGGAAATACCGTCAGCCTCCGATGGGACGCTCCCAGCGGTGTTTCACTTACGGGCTACCTGCTCGAGGGAGGTCCCACCCCAGGGAGCGCAATCGCCAGTCTGCTGAGCAGCGGCCCAGCGACGAGTCTCACCATCACGGTGCCGAGCGGCGTCTTCTACGTGCGTGTGCGCGCGGTCGTGGGCAAGACCAGAATCAGAAGCGTCCAACGAGATTCAGCTCGTGGTGAACGTCCCGTCGCCGCCATCTGCGCCCGAAGGGCTGCTTGGGCTCGCGGACGGATCCGAACTCACGCTCGCGTGGCAGAACACCCTCGCCGGGGGCACACCGACCGGCATTGTGCTCGATGTGGCTGGCGATCGAACAGATTCCATCGAGCTGCCATTCACCGATCGCTTCTCGTTCTCCGCCGTGCCGACTGGCACTTACACGTTCTCGGTGCGCGCGGTCAACGCGGTCGGGAGCAGCAGCGGCTTCCAACGCCGTCACATTGACGTTCCCTGGAACATGTTCGCCGCCGGGTACGCCGACCGCGTTTTCAGCCTCGAAAAGCGGTAGCACAATCGTCGTCTCGTGGTTGCCGCCCGCGGCTGGTGCAGCGCCAACCGGCTACATCGTCTTTGTTACAGGATACATTCGAGGACTCCTTTCCCACGCCAGGTCTCGCGCTCTCCGGTGCAGCTGGACCTGGCACGTATTCATTGAGCGTCGCCGCCACGAACACCTGTGGCACAGGTGCCGCGACGGCGACGAGGACGATCACGATTCCTTAGGAGTCTACGGAATCGTGACCGTTTGCTCGCTCGTGGTCGCCGAGCCGCAATCGTTCACGCCGGTCACGGTAAGGGTGTACGTCCCCGGCGGCGCCCCGCCGGAGATTGACCGAGCCGTCGTCGGGAAAGCTGCCGACAAACGATCCCGTGACGTTCACGATGTAGCTGGTGGGTGCTGCTCCACTCACCAGCGGGATCCCACACCAGGTGAACCGTGTTCCCCACTTTGTAGGCGAGGAAGTTGATCGGTGCGAGCGGCGCACCGGAACAGGGGCCCGGGAACGTCAACGTGACGGCGTTCGACGGCGCGCTCGTGCCGGTGGCGTTGGTCTCACGGACCGTGAGGGTATACGTTCCGCCAGGAACACCAGGGAAGCTGACGTTATCGGTCAGCCCCAGAGGCACCGACCCCGACTGCGAACCTGTGACGTCAAGCGTCACCGACGACGGCGCACCGCCGGCAAATGTGTTCCGCCAGGCGAGTCCTATGGCGTCACCGTTGACCATCCCGACCAGACCGGCTGGCGAGGACGGCGGCTCCGGCACGTTCACGTAGATCCGAATCTCGTTCGACGCACCGCTGGTTTCCGACGCATTGACGGCGTGCACCCGGACAAAGAACGATCCGTCTGGCGCTCCGACAGTGAAGATCGGATACGTACCGCCAATCGGCAGGCTCGCCAGCACTTCTCCTGGATTGACTCCGCCTGCGATCACATAGCTTGTCGGCTGCGGCCCGAAGGGGAACGCCTTCCATCGGAAGGTGACGACGTTGCCCTCCATCGACGACACATACAGATCCGTCGGGGGCTGGAGCGTCGTCGGCTCTGCCACGGTCAGCGACACAGTGGCGATGTTGCCCGGCCCGATGGGGTTCGTCGCCAGGTAGGTAAAGCTGTCGGTGCCAACAAAACCGGCGTTCGGCGTGTACGTGAAGCCGCCGTCGGCATCGAACGCGAGCGAACCGCTGGTGGCGGTTGTCACGAGCGCCGCCGTCATCGCACCGCCAGTGCTGGTGTCGTTCGCCAGGACACCGGGTGCGGACACGGTGAGCGGCGTGTTGAATGCCGTGTTATAGGCGTCGTTGAGCGCGACCGGAGGTGCTGGCGGGTGCACGGTGATGGCGACCGTCGCCACATTGCCGGCGCCCTGGAGGCTGACGGCGCGATAGGTGAAGCTATCCGCGCCCACGAACCCGGCGTTGGGTGTGTAGGTGAAGTTTCCACCACTGCCGAGCGTCAGCGACCCGCTGCTCACGTTGCCGACCAGCAACGCCAAAAGCGCCCCGCCGCCGTTGCTGCTGTCGTTGGCGAGAACGCCCGGCGCGGCCACCGTCAACGGCGTGTTGAATCCGGTCGAGAACGCGTCGTTCACCGTTGTCGGCAGGCCTCCACCGTCGTCGTTGAGGATGGTACCCTGACCTTGATTGTCCGCGATGATGGCGTTGCCCGGCGCGCTCAGGTTCACGGAGAACGTTTCGTTCGGCTCGACGACGCCGTCGCCATTGATCGTGATGCTGACTGGCCGAGTCGTGATCCCAGAGGGAAAGACCAGTTGACCCGAGCCCGGGAGGAAGTCGTTGATCGCAGTTGTTATCAGCAAGCTCCAGCCTCCGGCGAACGACCCAGTATCCTCGACGGCGTCGTCAACGACGTAGAGGCTCCACGTGCCGTTGGGATTCGTGCCGTTGAACGCGCTCAGTGTCGTCCCGTGCGGACCGGCGGGCGCTGGCGCTGGGAACAAATCCCCGCTGCCAATGTTCGTCGGAGCGTAGGTTCCGGAGACGACGGTCGTCGGCATGGAAGCGGCTCCGTCTCTGAACGTCAAATTGACGTTGGTCGCGTCCGTTCCGCTGCCAACGTCGGACATCAACACCACTGTTTGTCCGGTTGGGCCGACCAGCAGGACATCGACATCACCAGGAAATGTGTGACTGAACGCGTTCAGTTGCACTGACAGGGCCTGGATCGTTCCGACCCCTCCGGGCACAGTGATTGAAGATGGATAGGGAGTCGACGGACCGGAGTCAGAAATCGTAATCGCACCTCCCTGCGCGAACCCACTACTGCTGGTTGCCGTACCGTCGGCGGTTGCAAAGCTGACTCGCGATTCCGTTGGCGAGGGATTGGCCAACGTTACGGTGAAGGTCGCCGTCGCTGTCCCGGCGTTGCCTTCAACGATGCTGACGTCGTTGATCGAAAAGGTCGGAGCAGGGTCGCCGGCAAAAGGAACTCTCCACCACCCGCGTGTCGTTCGATCCGGTGCCTTCGTTCATGATCGCCGCGAAGAAGCCCAGACCACGCGCCGCAAAGCCGGCCCAGATGTCGTCGATATCGTCTTGCGTGGCGCCGCCTGCGGCGGCCGCGGCGAGGATCGCATCGCGCGCCTGGAGGAAGTTGGGGCTGAGCGGCGAGAGCTTCATTCCGTCGGTGACGTACTGAGGCCATTCGAAATTGCGCTGCAAAGCCCTCTCGCGCGAGGAACCGGCTGCGAACCTCCCACAGCATCCCGCCCAAATCTCACCGAGGTTGTGAACGTCGTCGACGGTGCTCGACCCGAATGGTCCGCGCGGAAACGCCCCATCGCTGATGTCGAACTGCGTGCTGTCGGTGTCGGCGAAGGTCAGAGGACTGTGGGGGCGGTTCTGCGGCCCTCCGGTGACCGCTCGCGGGGCGTACGGGAACCGGCGGATGCCGTAGTAATAGTTATCCGTATAGGTTCGGAGCGGCCAGGTGAGTGACCCACCCGCCAATGGTGTAGATCCCGTTGACGTCCTCATCGGCGGTCGCGAGGAGGAGCGCGCGCGCGTAAAAGTCCGACCATCCCTCCCCCAGGCCGCGCGACATGTTGTCGCTGAGTCCCATCGCGTTGCCGTGGAGACGATTCGATAGGCCGTGCGTCAGCTCGTGGAGAATCACGTCCTGGTCGAGACCGCCGGAGCGATCGGGCGTCGGCCCCGTCCAGACGTACATCTGCATGCGCCCACGCCCACCGTCGGCGGGCGTCGAAAAGTTCGCATTGTTGGTACCGGAGGAGTCCTGGCCTTCCGCGCTGATTCGGTCGTTGCCGGCTCCGCCGCGGCCGAAGTTGTCGTGCTGGAAGTTGAGGGCTCTGCTCGGTGAATCCCAACAGATAGGTCCTGTCATGGTAGCGGTTCATCCAATAGAACATGTTGGTGACCTCACCGTTGCGATAGTTCGCGGTCGTGGGGGCCTCGGTCTCGGGGTCGTAGGAAAAGTTGAAGACTCGAATGTCAGAGCCTGTAACGGGCGCATCGACACCGTTGGTCCCGTCGATATCGAGACCCGCCTCCACGTTGTTGCCGTCCGTGTGGTTCGGTGTCGTCCGTCATCCAGCCGAGGTTGTTGAAGGTGGTTGGGCCCCTCGTTGCCGATCAAGATAGCGTTCGCGCGCGGTCGATGTATGGCGCCTGGTCGTGGTTCCAGGGGGTTGCCGTTGTCGGCGATGAGGGCGCGGGGCTGTCCGATTTATAGGCGACGTAGCGTGGCAGACTGCGTCTGATAGCTGGTCAGGTTCTTGCGGAACAGCACGGTGCCGTCTTCGGCATCCTGCACGGTGAGAAAGACGTCCGGATCGCCCCAGATCTCGGTGGCCCACGCGAGACGCGCCACGCCCGCGATAGAGCGGGAAGTACGACCAGCCAGGCCCTGGCATCCGACGCCATCGGTCCGCGATCGAACGTCAGCTTGCCTCCAACCTCCGCCTTCTGGACGAGCGCCGCTTCCGGCACGTCCCAGCCGACATCGGCCGCTGCGCGCGAGATCGCCTGCGCAGCCGACAGCGATGGTGAGGTCGCCACCCCTCCGGCGTCGAGAGCCGGCGCAAGATGGCCCGCCGTCCGCGCGAGTTCGCCCTTTGCCGTGAAACCGCCACGAA
The DNA here is from genome assembly GCA_963734095.1 of uncultured Acidobacteriota bacterium. Classification (GTDB taxonomy): domain Bacteria; phylum Acidobacteriota; class Vicinamibacteria; order Vicinamibacterales; family UBA2999; genus JACCSI01. Next base: position 390,046 of record CAVTGK010000005.1, read on the forward strand.
TCGATCCCTGGAAGACACGGCAGGCCGTTGAGGCGCTGCTCGAACTCCACCCATGCCATGTTGCCGGCCGGGATTCACATAGTCGGCTACGAGCTCGAGCTCCGCGAGTTGTTGCGTGGACAGGCCGTAGGCGCCGGCATAGCCGGCGAGAAACGCTCGCATCGTGCCGACTCGGTCAGCAGTCGCTTCCGCGAGGACACCCCGGCCCTCGATACCGAGCACTTCGACGGAACCAAGCGTCTCACTGTTGACGACGGCAAGGCGTTTACCGCTGGCCCCGAGTTGCGCGAATGCCTGAGCGCGGGCATCGACCATCGACGCCACGAGATCGGCGTTTCGAACCGCGGCATGTTTTTCCATGTACTCCGACATTTCCTTGGGCGTTTCGCGGCGGATGTCGAAGTTTGGATATCGCTCTTGAGAAGCAGCATCTTGTCTCGGACTTTGGGCCCCGGTCTGAGCACCGAGGATGGCCATCGTGCTAACGGCCATCGCGACCACGCTCAACCGCCGACCAACCCGCAGTCGTCGCGAACACACCGACGTTGCAGTGCGAAACAGGCGTCTATTTGGCATTGTTTTCACGCTTCTTCGAATCAGGGAGTGGGACCACCCGGGAGGATGGGCGACGAAATTGTAATCGCAGCCAGCTCATCAGTCAAGACGTCGATCGAATTTTGTTCCGCAAACTACGAGCCTGATTGGGAAGATCCGGCCAATCAATGCGGCAGCGCGTACTCCTTTCTATTCGGATGCTCAGAGTCAGGCGATAGTCCTCGGCTCGCGGCCAGGGCTGAGGATCATCTGACCATCCTGCTGGGGCACGGCGACCACGGGCGTGGAGGCGCACGAACCCACTGAAATCAGCAGCAAGACCCACAACGCGCGTGCTCTCATCGATCGAAGTCCTCGACTGGGGCGGGACCTCGAATCGTACGGTAAGTGCTGACGAGTGGTCAATCAGCACGCGACGGGCGATTCAAGCTGATTGATGGGCCTCGTCATGAGTTGTCCGATCTCGAACACGATCCGCTCGAAGAGCGAAACGTGTACAGCGAGCGTCCGGCAACGGCCGCTGCACTCAATCAGCGACTTTCCTCATTCGAAGGTGGTCAACCCTGGTCCAAAGGGCCGAGCGCGGAGCGTGAAGTCGCGTCGCTCGAGGTCCGAGAGCGACTCGCCGCGCTCGGCTACGCCAGTCGCGCTCCGGCCTCGGGGCCGCCGGCAACCGGGAAACTCCGCGACGCCAAGGATTTCATGGGGCAA
>CAVTGK010000006.1:0-34180 GCA_963734095.1 uncultured Acidobacteriota bacterium
TGATCGCGCGAAGGATCTTGCGCTCTCGGCGACACACGGGATAGACGAGGTGATGAAGTCGCAGAAGCTCGACGCGCTACTCTTCCCCGCCGCCAGCGGTGCGTCGATCGCCGCCAAGCCCGGTTATCCCACCGTGATCGTGCCGTTTGGGACCGTGAGCAATGCGCCCACTCCGGCGTTTCCAGCGGGTTTCGATGCGCGTCCGGCGCCTTACGGCGTCAGCTTCAGCGGGATGGCGTGCAGCGAGCCACGCCTGATCGAACTCGCGTACGCTTCGAGCAGGCAACGAAACGACGCGTGCCGCCAGCTGCAATGCCGTGACCGAAGACGGCTCGACCGCCAGTGCGAGTCGCGTCACCCCGAGCTCTCGTGGGCGCGCATCCGATCAGCGATTGAGCGAGGCCAGGTCACCGTCGACGGTCGGGTGGTGCGCGAGCCAGCTTCGAGGGTTGCGTTCGGCCCTCGTCTAGCTCGATCTGACGCGGCCGGCGCTGCCAACGGTCCGGCTGGAATTGACCAGACTTTACGAGGAAGACGATGTCCTCGTCATCGACAAGCCGGCAGGTCTCCTGACGATCGCCAGTCGTACTGACGCACGCGCCACGAGGACACGGTGCTGCGCCGTGTGCAGGATTACGCCCGGCGGCTGCATGGCGGTCGCGCGTACGCCGGCGTCCTGCACCGTCTCGATCGCGATACTTCGGGCGCGCTGGCCGTCGCGCTCTCACGCGACGCCCATTCAGCCGGTCGGGAACTATTTGCCGAGCACGCCTTCGATCGCACGTACCTCGCGATTGTGCAGGGGGTGCCGCGGGTCGAACGCGGGACGATCGAGGCGGCCATCTCGGATTCGTACGTTGCCGGCCGCCGCCGCATCGCCCATCGCGGCCATGAAGGTCGACATGCCGTTACCCACTCCGCGTGCTCGAGCGTTTCGGGTCTGCCTCGCTGCTCGAGCTGATTCTCGAGACCGGCAGACAGCATCAAATTCGGCTGCACCTGAAGGAGCTCGGTCATCCACTGCTTGGTGAAGGCGGTCTACGTCGACGAATCGATCGGTGGTGGGAAGCGGACCGACGCCAGACGCCAGATGCTGCACGCATGGCGCCTGCGGTTTCCCCACCCGCTGAATCGCCGCCCCATTGCCGTGGAGGCGCCAATTCCTCCTGACTTTGACCGCCTGCTCGCGCGGCTCCATGGTCGTCCGCGGAAGGATCGCGCGGAATGATCGCGGAAAGCTCCGCGGAAAAAAAAACCCCGAACCCGCCCCTTAAATACCCCGGAAAGAAAAGCGACCGCCGCACTCCTTTTCCGCGCCGCGAACCGGGAGGTCGTGAGCCGATCGCCTGTTCCAGCGCCTCAAAGAGTTTTCGTGCCCCCTTTGGGCGGATGGTTTTTCCGCTCACTCACCCGCTCCGCGGACGACGCTGGTATCCTCAGGTCGCGCCCGAGCGTAGACAACATGCCCGTCGTCCAACTCCTCCATACGTGCCTGGTCAATGAGTTCGCACCCGAAGTGGGCGTTTGCGGCCGTGCGTGTGCTCGGCGACTCGGCTACGAGGTGCAGGTTCCTCTCGATCAGACTTGCTGCGGACAACCGGCGTTCAACGCCGGATTTCAGGACCCCGCCCGCGCCGCGGCGCGGCACACGATTACGACGCTGGAGCGGACGGAAGGGCCGATCGTGATTCCGTCGGGCTCGTGCGGCGACATGGTCATTCATCAGTACGTGCAGTTGTTCCAGACGACGACTCGTGGCGGGCGCGCGCCAAAGCCGATCGCCGCGCGTTGCCAGGAGTTCAGCGCGTTCGTCGCGGCACGATGGTGACACGGCGGTGACAGGGTCGGCTGAATGCGAGCGTGGTCTATCACCCGTCGTGTCATCTGCTGCGCGGTCTGGGCATTGACACCGAACCACGAGCGGCCATCGCGCGACTCGACGGGCATTCGCCAGGTCGAGCTCGATGCCGCTGACGAGTGCTGTGGGTTTGGCGGACTATTTGCGGTCAAGCATGCCGACATCTCATCGCGCATGCTCGACCGGAAGATCGATCACATTCTCGAGCTGCGGCGCCGACCGGCTGGTGTCGTGCGATCTCGGATGCCTGCTGCAGATGGGCGGCGGCTTACATCGTCGCGGCGCGAGCATCAAGGTGCAGCACCTCGCCGAATTGCTGGACGAGGCCTCTTCGTGAGCCACGCCGTTCAACGTCCGCGTCCACAAGGCGCTTCAACGATCCCGATCTTCGGCGGCGCGCTGCAGACGATGAGCAGGCAGCTCACGTCGCGTCGCGCGCTCGCATTCCAATCGCTTGCTGAATCCGACTCGATTCGCGATCTCGCACGAAAGGCCAAGCTCGACACGCTGCGCGACCTCGCCGCCAACCTCGAGCGCTTCGAGCGACGTCTCGCGGCCAACGGCGCGCACGTGCACTGGGCCGAGACCGGCGCGGACGCGAACCGGATCGTGGCGAGATCGCCACGCAGCACGGCGTGCGGCGCGTGGCGAAAGCCAAGTCGATGGTCTCGGAAGAGACTCACTTGAATGCCTCGCTCGAACGGGCAGGCATCGAGGTCGTCGAAACCGACCTTGGCGAGTACATCGTTCAATTGGCTGACGATCGGCCCTCGCACATTGTCGCCCCGATCATTCACCTGACGCGCAAGCAGGTCGGCCAGGTGATGCACGACCGTCTGAAGACACCGCTGAGGGACGACCCCTCGACGCTGGGACGGTACGCGCGCGAGCGCCTCCGTCAGGTCTTTCTCGACGCCGACATGGGCATCACCGGCGCCAACTTCGGCATCGTCGAGACCGGCACGATCTGTTTGGTCACCAACGAAGGCAACGGCCGAATGGTGTCGACGCTGCCGCGCGTCCACGTGGTGTTGATGGGGATCGAGAAGCTGATTCCGACGCTTGCGGATCTCGATCGCTTTCTCAAGCTGCTGGCACGATCCGCCACAGGCCAGAAGCTGACCGCGTATACGTCGCTCATCAGCGGTCCGCGGCGGTCGGCGATGAGTGCGGGCCTGACGCGCTGCACGTGGTCCTGATCGACAACGGACGGACGCCGGCTGATGGCGAGCGAGAGCGCGGAGATCCTTGGCTGCATCCGCTGCGGCGCCTGCATGAACGTGTGTCCCGTGTACACGAGCATCGGCGGGCATGCGTACGGCGACACCTATCCCGGCCCGGTGGGCGCGGTCCTGACGCCGGCCTGCGCGGTCTTCACGATTGGGCAGATCTGCCAAGCGCCAGCTCGCTGTGCGGCGCGTGCCGTGACGTGTGTCCGGTTCGCCTGGACATTCCGCGGATGCTGCTTCACTTGCGTCACGACGCCGCGCCGGTCCATGCGCCGGGGTGGCTGCGCTGGGCGATGCGAGGGTTCGGGCTGGTCGTCGGCCGCCCCGCGCTCTATGGAGTCGTCAACCGGCGGCGCGATTCGCGCTCCGCCGCCGCGCGCGCGATGGGTGGATCGCTTCGGCGCCGGGGCCAGCCGCCGCATGGACAACGACTCGCGACCTGCGATCGCCAGCCCAGCTTGCATTTCAGCAGGCGTGGCGGGCGGAGCTCGCCGAGGGGGGGCGTGATGGCGAGCGGCCGCGATGCGATTCTCGGGCGGCTGAGGACGTCTCGCGCCGCGGCCCAGTTGCCTCAAGCTGATGCCCCGGCCCCACCGCTGCCCGAGCGTCGGTCGCCCTCGGAGTGCCTCTTGCGTTTTCACGAGGAGGCGACAGCGCTGGGGATCGAGTGCTTCGTCGAGCTGTCAGCGGAGGATGTCTGCGCGCGCGTCCGGCGCCTCACCGATGGCTTTCGCCTGCTCAGCTGGGACGCGGCGCAATTGCCATATCGCCTCGGGGAACTGCGCGCACGACGCGACTTTCGGACATTCGCCGCGTGCCCAGCAGGCACTAGCCGAGGTAGGGCTCACGGGATGCGATGGTGCCATTGCCGAGACCGGATCGCTGCGTCATGCTTTCGGCACCCGGCCGTTCACGCATCGTTTCGCTGCTGCCGCCGTTTCATGTCGCGGTGGTCACGCCTGATGATCTTTGCTTCAGCATGGGCGAGTATTTCCAAGACCATCGCGAGCAGCTCAGTCATCGGCGTCGTGCACGTTCATTACCGGACCCAGTCGCACCGCCGACATCGAACTGACACTGACCCTGGGGATCCATGGTCCGGGACGCGTTGCAATCATGCTCGGCCCTGACGTTTAGTCGTGAGGACTAAACGGGCGTTCTTTACGAAGGTTCTCACGGAGGTTCTCTACGGAGGTTCCACGAACCATCTGAAGAACCATCGTCATTCAGTCCTGAGCGCGATCATCGGATCGACACGAGTGGCTCGACCGGCGGGGATCAGAATCGCCACCGCAGCCGCCGCGAACAAGAGCGCGATCACCACCACATAGGTGAGGGTGTCGGTTGGCGCGACGCTGAACAGCATCTGCGACAGCCAGCGCGAGCCAGCAAGCGATGCCACCACGCCGGCAGCGATGCCCAACGTGACTGGTCGCAGGCCTTCGAACAACACGCCGCGAAGGACACGGCCGCGATCGGCCCCGAGGGCGAGGCGGACGCCGATTTCATGGGTGCGTTGACCCACCAGATATCCCACGACGCCATAAACGCCGACGACCGCGAGCGTGAGCGCGAGAGCTGCCAAGAGTCCAAACAGCCACGCGCGCATCTCGGGCGCGGCGACCGTGAATCGGACCATCGATTCGAGCGTGCGCGCGCGATACAGCGGCACACCGCGATCGAGTCGAGCCAGCTCGCCTCGGATGGTCGATGTCAAGCTGGCCGGATCGGTGACGCCGCGAACCACGAGCGCCATCGTGTGATACGACGGCTGTTGCGCCTGCGGCGTATAGAACATCGGGACGTTCGTCTTCCGCCAGCGCCAGATGTTTGACGTCGCCGACGATGCCGACGACTTCGCGAGATCCTGGACCACCGACCTCCTGCTGTTGCTCGCGCGGGATGCCGCTGTTGAACGTGATGCGCTGGCCGAGCGCATCCTGGCCTGGCCAGTAGCGCCTCGCCATCGACTCGCTGACGATCACAACCCGCGGCTGACCTTCGCGATCCTTGTCGGTGAACGTGCGGCCGCGGAGGAGCGGAATGCCCATCGCCGCGAAGTAGTCCGGGTTGATCGAGCGCGCCTGGATCGAATGCGCCTGGCCGACGGGCTGAGGATGCGCGTCGATTTGCACCCCGCGGCTGTCGTAGTTGGCGCTGAGCGGAAGGATGTTGATCGCGCCAACGGCCTGCACGCCGGCTGCGACCGAATGACGTCGTACAGGCGCTCGTAGAACGGAATCTGGTCGCCTTCGGCGTAGGTGGCCGTCGGCACCGCCGTCTCGAACGTCAGCACTCGTTCTGCGACGAAGCCGGTGTTGACGTGCGTGAGCTGCCACAGACTGCGGATCATCAGGCCCGCGCCCGCAAGCAGGACAAGCGCGAGCGCGATCTGCGAGGCGATCAGAAACTCGCGAGCCGGGCGTTGCAGCGCCGCCCGTGACTGACCCCGCGAGCCTCTCGCGCACCATCGAGTGCAGGTCGCCGCCCGACGGCCTGGATCGCCGGCAGAATCCCGGCAACCACACCGGTCGCAATTGCCAAGGCCACGCGCATAGAGCAAAACCGCCCAGTCGACGCCGATGTCCTCGGCGCGCGGCACGCCCGCGGCGCCCAGCATGGTGAGCGCTCGCGTGCTGATCACGGCGAGCGAAAGACCGGCGACGGCGCCCAGCAACGACAGCGCCACGCTCTCGGTGATCAACTGACGGATCAGGCGACCGCGGCCGGCGCCCATCGACGCACGCACCGCGAGCTCGGTACGGCGCGAGGCGCCCTGCGCCAGCAGCAGGTTGCCGAGGTTCGCGCACGCCACCAGCAGAACGAAGAGCACGGCCGCCGCCGAGCAACAGCAGCGCCGGACGCGCCTCAGCGACCAGCGCATCGTGCAGCGGCGTGACATGAACGCCCTGATTGGTGTTGTCCTGCGGGTGGTCGCGCTCGAGACGTGCGGCAATCGCGCGTCAGCTCGGCGCGCGCCTGATCGACCGACGACGCCGTCCTTCAGACCTCCCGACGGCACGGATGAAGTGTCCGCCGCGATTGGCGTTGGCGGTGGCGAAACCCATAGGGCATGAAGACGTCCGCCTCGCGCTCCGGATTGGCCTCGACGTGACGAAAGCCGTCGGCCAACACACCAACCACGGTCGCCGGCCGCGCGTTGACGTCGATGGTGCGGCCGACAATGGTGCGGTCGCCCCCGAAACGTCGCTGCCAGAAGCCATGGCTGAGAATCACGACGCGTGGACCATTCGGAGCATCCTCGTCGGCCGTGAAGGAACGGCCCAGAGCGAACGGGCGCGCCAAGCGTCGGGAAAGAAGCCCTCGCGTCACGTTGACGCCGCCAACGCGTTCCGGTGACCCCGTCCCATCCGCGATCGTGAAGAACCCGATCCAGCCGTGCGCGCCCACGCGTTGAAGCGTGCGCGTCTCCGTCGCGAAGTCGAGAAAGTCGGCCGGCGACAGGTTGTTCTGTCTCGCTGGTCTCGCGATCGAGCCCAACAATCTTCACCAGCGCATCGGGAGATCCGTAAGGCAGCGGTCGCAGCAGGACCGCGCGAATCACGCTGAACATCGCGACGTTGGCGCCCAGACCCAGCGCCAAGGTCAGCACCGCGATCACGGTAAACGCCGGCCGGCGCCGAAGCGTCCGCCACGCAAACGACAGATCTTGACTGAGCATGGCCGTTGGACGGGCCCACGCTCAGCGAGGGTTGTCACTAATGCTCTGCTTTGGGACTGGAGGACTCGAGGCCGATATTGCCGAGCTACTTCTCTTCTGCCTCTTCCGACTCGTTCGCCTCGGGTAGTTTTTCGTCACCCCAAGGGTTGGCTTGCGGGCCCGGAACGATACCAGCAATATCAGGGTCGACCCCGCCGGAATCCCCGGATTCTGACCACGCCGGGCGCGCGCTTCTGAACGACGGGCCGCTTTTTCCTTCTGTTTTTCGGCGCGCGCGCGCTCTCGTTCCCGTTTGCCGCGCGCCAGCGGATTCCGCGTCGCCATGCACGGTTATTGTACTTCGTTCGTCATTCCGCCCGAAGGGCGGAAAGGGGATCCACACGCATCGCTCGAACGGCTGGAATGAATGCGGCCAGGCCGAAACCGCCAAAACGGCGGCGACCGTTGCGGCCAACGTGACGGATCGGAGGATTGAATCTCAAACAGCAGAGCTTTTGCGCCTTGCATCACCAGTGCAGCGGTTGCGAGTCCGATGACCAGGCCGATGGCCGCATGGGTCAACGCTTCCCGAAGCACCTGACCGAGGACCCCGCCGGGGCGAGCGCCAAGCGTCATGCGAATCCCGATTTCTCCCGTGCGCATCGAGACGAGATGCGCCATCACGCCGTAGATTCCGGCTGCCGCCAGCACCAACCCCAGGGCAGCGAACATTCCCAATAACAAGGCGGACCAGCGGCGCACCCCCACCGAGCGCGCGGCGACATCCTCCATGGTGCGCACCGACGTCAGCGGCATCAATGGGTCGACGGCTTTGACGGCCTCGGCCACCGCGCCGGCGACGCTCATCGGATTGCCCGAAGTATGGAGCACGTAGGTCAGATTGGGCGAAGGCAGTTGGTCATGGGGCAGATACATCTCAGGATTGACCTCCACATCGAGGCCCCAATGCTTCACATCCCCGATGATGCCGACCACTTCGCGCCACGCTTCCTCCGGACCCACGAAGCTCACCCGCTTGCCTAACGCACTTTGTCCCGGCCAGTATCGTCGTGCCATCGTTTCGTTGATCACGACGACCAGCGGCGCGCGCGCATCGTCTGTTGCTTCGAAGCCGCGCCCCGCTCGAACCGCAATGCCTGCTGCTGCGAGATAGCGCGAGGTCACGATCCGAGTGTGCGCCCGCGTCGGCGGATCGCCTTCACCTCGTTCGTAACCTTCAATCCGCAGGCCCTGGCGCGAATCCGATCCGATGAGCGGCAAGTTGTTGTTGGCTCCCGCCGCGATGACACCGGGGATTGTGTTCAGTCGTTCGTCCAGGCTCTGACGGGCTCGCCGCACGGCATCCGCGTCAGCGTAACGGGACCGCGGCAGCCGCAAGTTGAGCGTCAGGCGATTTGCGGTCTCGATTCCAGGCGGTTGCGACAGCACTCGCACGAAGCTCCGTAGCATCAGGCCCGGCACCCACCACCAGCATGGCGGTGAGTGCCACCTCAGTGGCGATGAGCGCAAAGCGGATGCCTCGGCGGAGCGCGACGGGTGAACGGCCGCCATCACGGAGCGCCTCACCGGATTTCTCACGTGTGACGTGCCAGGCTGGTAATGCCCCCGCAATGACGCCGGTCAGCAGACAAACCCCGGTGGTGAACAACAAGACGGGAAGGTCGAGTTGCGCTCGCTCGAGGCCAGCCCCTCGCAGCAGTGGAGGCGTCTCGGTCAGAAGCAGGCGAAGTGTCCCCCATGCGACCAACAGGCCCGCGACGCCGCCAAGCCCCGCCAACAGCAGGCTCTCGGTCAGCGTCTGCCTGAGCAGCCTCGACCGGGACGCGCCCACCGCGGACCGAATCGCCATTTCTCGTCGTCGACCGACGGCGCGCGCGAGCATGACATTGGCCACGTTGGTGCAGGCGATGAGAAGCAAGAAGCCGACGGCCGCCATCACGACCAGTAGGCCCAGTCGCGCCGGACCAACAATCTCCTCGCGCAGCGACACAACGTTGGCGCCGTGACCCTCGTTCGTCTCGGGGTACGCACGTTCGAGATCGTTGCCGACGCGATCCATGTCCGCGCGGGCGGCTTCGAGCGAGACGCCCGGCTTCAGGCGCGCGTAGACGTTCATGTAATGGTTGGCACGAGCTGGCGCTGCCTGCCCATCGCGCAGAACCAGAGGGGCCCAGATCGCGGGAGTCTCGCCGGGAAACTCGAACTCGCGCGGCAGTACACCAATCACTTCCCGCGGAAACTCCATTCACGACCACGGTGCGGCCGACGACCGACGGGTCTGCGCCGAAACGGTCCTGCCACAGGCCATGGCTGAGAACGACGACGCGATGACGGCCTGGGATGTCTTCGCCATCCACGAAGGTACGACCGTGCAGCGCACGAATGCCGAAGACGTCGAAGAAGCTTGCGGAGACCAGCGCTGACGGGAGCTGTACCGGATCACCGACGCCGGTGAGATCGGCAGTGCCGGCCGAGAATCCGGCAATTGCGGTGAATGACGAATGCATCGTGGCCCAGTCGAGATAGTCGGCCGGCGCCACCGGACCATTGATTCGCCCTTCGGCCGGTCGCTTCTCGCCCACCATCACGAGGCGCTCCGACTCCGGATACGGCAACGGTCGGAGAAGCACCGCATGCACAACCGAGAACACCGCCGTATTGGCGCCAATCCCCAACGCCAGGGTCAGCAGAATCGTCGCCGAAAGGCCAGGTTGCCTGAGCAGCAATCGAAGCGCTTGACGGAAATCGTGTCGGAGCATATCCATCCACCACCTCGTTCGAAGTTCCTGAGTTGGCCGCCGGGGGGTAAACCGTCGTTCGAGTCGCTCACCGATGGCGTGTCGAGTCGTGTCAATCACGACCCGAAGCCAGAACGATACGACCGCGAAGCCCCGAACCCGAGCACGCTGAGCGACGAACAGCGCCTCCATGTCTGCACCAAACGAGGCGCGAACGTCTCGCGGAAACAGGCGGAGCAGGGCGCGATACACCCGGGCTTCCATGGTCATCTCGCCTTCAGCAGCCGCCGCACCCGGCGATCGCCGACCAGCGCCTCGAGGCGTCGGGCTTCCGCGCTTTGGCCACGCGTTCACCTTGCGCGGTCAGCTGGAAATAGCGTCGACGCGGGTCGTCGCCTTCGCGGTCCTTTGCGCGTCGCGTCACGCGCGCCTCTTCGATCAGGCCATCAGTGAGCAAACGCCGCAGCGTGCGGTAGAAGTTGCCAGGCAGCAACAGGTCGCCGCCCAGGCGCGTTTCGACCTCGCGCACCAGGCTCCACCCATGGCGTGGCTCGTCGACCAGAGCCAACAAGATTTCGAAAACCAGCGGTTTCAACGGCATGGTCGAAGCGTCGTTCGGCTGATAGTGTCAGTTTGACGCTAGCCGAAGGAAAAAGGTTCGAACGGTCCGGCGTTTGCAGCCTCTGCTGGACATGAAACGGCCAAGATGGGCACGGCGCTGGATGTTTTGGACGTCTCGCTGCGCTCATTGCCGCGGCCGCGCTCCTGCTGCTGGCCCAGGATCAGGAAACGCTCCAGATCGAAAGCCCGGTCGCGGCTGGCGATACTCGCTTCGTCGAGTACGTCGCGTCACTGGTCGGCGCCGCAGTGGAATCGGGCGACGAGTATTTGGTGCTCCGAAACGGTGACGAGGTCTTTCCCGCCATGCTCGACGCCATTCGGCGCGCCGAGCGTCGAATCATTTTCGAGAGCTTCATCTACGAGGAGGGCGTCGTCGGCAACCAGTTCACGGCCGAACTGGTGGCAGCGGCGAGACGCGGTGTGACCGTCCGCATTGTGCTCGATGCCTTCGGTGCGAATCTCACGCGTGCGTCCGTCGATTCGTTGACGAGTGCCGGCGTCGAGGTCCGATGGTTCAATCCAATCAGGTTATGGTCGCTCGAGGAGGCAAATTACCGCACCCACCGAAAGGTGCTGGTCGTCGACGGCCGTATCGGGTTCACCGGAGGAATTGGGCTCGCCGATCACTGGCGAGGCAATGCCGAAGATGTCGACCACTGGCGCGACACGCAGTTCAGGGTCACCGGACCCGGGGTCCGCGCGCTTGAAGCCGCCTTTTACGAGAACTGGATCGAGTCCGGCGGGCGATCAGCGCCGGCGCTGGATCCCGAACAACCTGGGCATGGCAACGCTCGTTCGGTGGTGCTGTGGAGCAATCCCACCGGCGGTGCGAGCAACGTCAAACTGCTCTACCTGCTGTCGCTCGCTTCAGCCCGGCAGCGCATCGACATTCAGTCGCCCTACTTCATCCTGGACGAGTCGAGCCGCTGGGCGCTATCGGAAGCACGCAAGCGCGGCGTCCGAATCCGGATTGTCACCGATGGTGAAATCACCGACGCCAAGCCGGTCAAGTATTCGAGCCGCGAGGGCTATCAGCAGCTTCTCGACTGGGGAGTCGAGATCTACCAGTACCGGCCCACGATGATGCACGTAAAGGCGATGATTGTGGATGACGTTTGGAGCGTGTTCGGTTCGGCAAACTTCGACAACCGTTCGTTCGAGCTCAACGACGAGCTGACCGTGGCTGCCGCTGACACCCAACTCGCACGCGATTTGACGCGCGATTTCGACGAGGACCTCTCCAAGTCCAAGCGGATCGATCCGGCGACGCTGGAAAGACCGATCACTGCTCGAGAAGGCGAGAGAGCAGTTCTGGGCGATGTTTGGAGAGGTGTTCTAGTGTCGCTGGCGAACGAAGAAGACGATAGCCACGAAGGGCATCTCTGAAAGGGCCGTTCGATACAAGAGCCATCGCACACACCTTCATCGAGCGCGCGGGGGCCCCGGCGTATGAGCCGATCCGGGGCCCCCGCGCGTGAGCCCGACTGCCGCGGTTCCGGGTCGTTCACCGTTGCTCCAACTTTGAGGCCCGGCCGATGTTGACGCCTCGTTCACTCATCTCTTCGAGCGGGGGTCTGAGCCCGCTCACGGTCAGTTCTGCGACGGGGCGATCCGTCACTCACGAATGGACCACGCGGGTGGTCATGCCCTTCTCGAGGGTCGCCCCGAGAGGAGTTAGCCCCGCGGCCACGTCCGATAGATTTCCGTGCACAGCGCACGAGCGAGGGCCACGCGCGCTTTGAGCCCCCCATGTTTCACGGCCAGCTGACGGCCCCAGCGGCCGACCGCATCGCGGCGCTGCGTCCCATGGATGGCCGCTTCGACCAGCGCCCAGCGTAACCACGCCGAGCCCCGCTTCGTGATCGGCCCGTAGTGGACCCGACCGCTGGTGCCCGCCACCCGCGGCACGAGGCCCGCATAGCTCGCCAGGTGCGCGGGATCGGGGAAGCGCTCAATCGCGCCGATCTCCGCCCGAATCGTCACGCCGAGAATCGGGCCAATCCCGGGAATCGCGTCCAGCGCCCGCACAATCGGATCCGCCGTCCCGGCCTGGATCACCGCCGCGTCGATCGGCGCGAGGCGCGTCTGCACGTCGGCGAGGAGGGCCTGCAGCCCCACGCGCCCCTCATGCGCCCAGCCCGTGAGCGCCACCTGCCGCACCGCGGCGGCGCCTGACGGACTCGCCACATCCGTCGCGCGCACGCTCGCGCCATGGCGCAGCAACAACGCGCGCAGCCGCTGGCGCACCGCCGTGGCCGTCCGCACCAGGCTGATGCGATAGCGCGACAACTCGCGCACGTCGCGCAGCGCTGGCGGCGGATACCACACTCGCACCACACTGTCGCGGCGCAGCGCATCGGCCAGCCGCCGCGCGTCCAACCGATCCGTCTTGGCCGCGTGGCCCGCCTTCAAGCGTGTCCGCGCGGCATCCACCACGCAGATGGTCGGCAACGTCCCACGCACCTGATCGACCAACCACCACGTGGGCCCACTCGCTTCGACGGCCACCTGCGCCGTCGGCTCACACCGCGCCACCCACGCCGCAATGCCCGTCGGGGTGGTGGGGATACCGCGCTTCCCAGCAGCGTTGCCCCGTCTCATCGACCGCGCACACCTGCAGAAACGCTTTGTGCAGATCAACACCGATATACTGCGCCATGGGCTGTCCTCCTCTTCGTGGCCGGGCGCATGATTGGAGCGAAACCATGCTATGCCCGTCCGCGTCGGCTGGACGGCCTATTACTCTCGCTCGGCGCCGACCCACGTCCAGCCCTCGGCTGTCCGCCGGAAGTAGAACGTCGCCGGTTTCGACCAGGCAGGCTGTGTGGGATGCGAGGCGGTGATCATTAGACCGGCATAGCCGCCTGCGGGGGTTGCGTTGATCGCGGCCGGCGCCTGGGCCGAAGCCGCTGTCACCGTCATCGGCTCGCCCACGTTGGCGCGAGTGTCAGCGGCGTTATCCAAGGTGAACCACTGCAGGGTATAACTCGCGGGCGCTTCCGCGACTTTCGCCGCGACGGCCGCATTGCCAAACGTCAGCGCTCCCTGTGGGCTCAACGCGGGATCGACGACAGGATTGACTCCGTTCAACCACGTCCGAAGCACCTTGTCGCGCCGCTTGATCAATGTCGCGGCCATGTACTCGGTGGCGCGTGGGTCGGAGTAGCGCGCCTTCTCCACAATCGCGCGAATGGCAGCATCGTTGAATCGGGCGACGATCCTCGCTCCCCAGAACGCATCGTCCTGGCGCATGTTGCGAAATGCAGGATTGGGATACTCAGGCTTCCATGAGGCGGGATCGAACGCGTCGCCTTCGAAACGGCCGATCGATGGCGGCACGTCGGGGTAGTTGATCAGGATCCACGGCCTGACGTAAAGGCCGAGCGTCGCCAGCGTGCGCCATCCGGGCTTCGGCTCGTAGATGTATTCGTTGCCTGCGCGATGCCGCTGCTCATAGACGGTGCCGCTGCCGAGGATGGAGCCAAAGTCGAACATGTAATGCTTGATATGCCCGCGACCATTGCGCGTCTCGAGCATGTCGAGGCTGTTCACGCCGCGCGAGTCATCGTGATTGAGCCAGGCGCCGAAGACGCGAGCAGCCCGCAGTTCGCGACGATGCTCGTGAAGCACGATGTCATTCGGATCGTCGGGACGCGTTCCGTGATACCGGAAATTGCCAAGCGGCCGGCCCGAGGCAAATCGACTCACGAGGGCACGATATCGGCCGTTGGGCAATTGTGCGGCGCGATCCAGGACGTCCTGGAGATCCCGACGAGTAAACCGCCGGCGCTTGCCGCTGTTGACATCGCGGATGGTGGCCGTGTCCGAAATGACGAGCTTCGCCGCGTCGAATTCCGTGAGCGCGACTTCAACGGTGTGATAGCCGAAGGCGTAATAGAACGCCGTGCCGATGATCTCTGCGCCGGTCGCAAGCTCCGGGTTGTCTGGCGGATCGACTTCAACCTGATAGAGCTGCCCGGAAGGATCGGTCATGCGAAACCCGGGCTGCACGCCCGAGCCCTTGTCGCGTGAGATGACCCACCCATCAATCGACACCTGCGGCGGCCCGGTGTCTGGCCCTTTGACGAGCTCGTCGATGGGCATGTCGCGACGTCCGATGCGATTCGTCCACCAGCTGGAATCAGGGTACTTCGTCAAGCGTGTTGACGTTCAGCGCGCGGACGTCACGGCGTTCTCCAGGTTGGATGAACGTATGGACGACGAAGTCGTATCCGTTGCTGTCTTCCTGCTCGTTCGCCTTGGAGGCGTCGAGCACGGCGTCGTCTTCCGTCCAGATCGGATCGTCAGGATAGAACTTCGGACTCGCACCGCCAACGGACGCGACGACGATGACCGTTAGCAGCGCACAACTGCCGAAACGCTCCCTTGACAGGCGCCATCAAAACACCCCACCAAACACGATGTGGAGGTGTGCCCCATCCCCGCTGCCGAAGGCGGCATCAACCCTGAGGATGACGCTACTGGACGTGTTGAACCGAAAGCCGAAGCCGTAATCGGATTCGAATTGGCCCAGCTTGAAATCCGAGCGCTTCATCGCAACCTGGCCGGTATCGTAGAACAACGCACCATCGAGGCCGGACCAGATTTCCCAGCGGTATTCTGCCTGCAGGAGCAACGCGTGCGGCGCTCGGAACCGATAGTTGCGAAATCCCCGCAGCGAATCGTTCCCGCCGAGCCACGGCATCATGAAGAAGGGCACCCCAGAGCTGTCGCCGGTGTCGAAAGTGCTCGCGAGGTGTCCGCGGAGCGCGATGACGCGACGTTCGGCGAGGAACCCGATGAACTGCCGCAGGTCGACATCGGTGCGTGTAAAGCTCCACTCCCCGTCATTGCGATCTGAATGACGCGTCGCCGTGAAGCGATACCAGCCGCCGCGGCGGGCATAGGTCGGCTCACGATAGTCAACGGTGACGAAGGCCGACGATTGCAGGTAGTCGGGCGTGGCGCCGAGGCCCGGAGCCGTCTGCTGATCGAAAATCTGATCGGTCGTTGGCACGCTGGAGTTCTTGCCGTCGCCCGTGCGTGGCTGCAGGAAACCCAGCGTGCCTCCCAAGGAGACCGCTTCTGCCAGACGGAACCCGCCGGTTGCCGACACCTGCGACTGCCGCAGCAAGAACGTGCTCCGGTCGTCTCGATTCGAATCGGGTCCCAATCCGAAGTAGTCCTCTTCGGGATACTCCCGGCGACCGGCCACAACGGACCCGAACACGCGCGGCTCCGCCACATCCGGGCCGGCAACGGTCGCCTCGACCGCCCAGTACCTTCTTCACACTGGCCGCTGACCACAGCTCGATTCGCCCGCGTCGCTTGAACAGATCACGGTCACGAAAACCCACGCCAAAGGCAAAGCCGCTCCCGGTCGTCAAGGTCCCGATTTTCGGATAGAGATTCTCGCGCGTGAGGATCAGCAGCGCCCTATCCTCGGCAAAGTCCATCCCCCGTTGCAGGTTGTCGGGGCGATTCGGCGTGAGCGAGCGTTGCTTCTCCTCGCGCTGCTGTTGGAGCGCCTCCGCCCGTGTGGACGGTTCAGTCGTCTGCCCCCCCGCACCGCGTGGGACCGCCGCGACGGCAAACAGCAGAACGAAAATGACGAATGGACGCATCAGACGCGGGGGGCGGCGACCGAGTTAGGAATGATAGCGCGGGGACCGTCAGTCCAACGAAATACAACCGGGCGCTACAGCAAGGTCAGCGCTGTCAGATGGTTGTGTCGGGCGTGGCGCCGGAGGTGTTCTCTGAGCTGCGCGCAGGCCTCCAGAAACGGATTGATCCCGGCCTCTTTCCACCAGCGCAAGGTGTCGGGAGTCACGCGCAGCACGACGCGCGTGGGCGGACTGTCGTCCGGATCGTCGCATCGCAGGACAGCTTCTGCCTCCCAGAATCCATTGACCAGACGGAACGCGGTTTGCTCGATGGTGTGATTCGGACCGTCCCTGGAGGGGACGACGGCGCCTGCCAGTGTCCATTCGGGACGGGCAGAAAGAAAGGACCCTGAGGTGCCAGCCAGGAACATGAGAACCGTAGGAACCCGACACTCACAATGCCAAATCACGGCAACTGCTGCAAGCTGAACAGGTTATCGTCGAGGTTCGGGCCCTATTTCAGCACGAGAATCGGGTCGAGCGGGGCACCTTCCCACCACCGTTTGGCGGCATCCAGCTTGAAAATGGCGAAGTGGAGATGCGGCGTGCCGGGTGGGGCATTCCCGGTGGTTCCCACGTACCCGATTGTCTGCCCCCGCGTCACCGTCTGCCCCTCTGCCAACCCGGGAGCGTAGCCTTCGAGGTGAGCGTAGTAGTAGCAGTACTGCTCCGCAAGGTCGTAGTGGTAGATGGTGAGTCCACCGCGGACGCTCGTGAACAGCTTCGTGATGCGACCGTCAATCGCTGCGACAACGGGGGTGCCTCGAGGAGCGAGGATGTCCAGCGCTTCGTGCTGACGCCCACCGCGAGCATCCTGAAACGTGGATCTCAAGGAGCTCGCAGACACTCCCGACACGGGAACTTGCAGCTGCTTGTTCAGAAGAACGGCAACATCGCTTCCGTCCACTTCGACGGGCAACGTAGTCGTCTCAACAAGAGTGGGCGGCGCCCGGTTTGGAGATGGCGTCGGATCGCGCTCGAGGGCCTGAGCAGGCAAGCCGACTTCGATGACACCGTGTGAGCCGCCCGGATGCCGACCAAGCAGGATAGGCACCCACCCACCACAGCCCCAGGATGACGGCGAGGCTCACCCAAGGTGCGAGAACCTCGTCGCGAAACACGTCGACGTCGACGACGCCTCATCGAAGAACGACCTTCGTTCCTGGCGCCATGAATGTGGACAGGCGCATGACATCCCAATTGGTCAGCCGAATGCACCCGTGCGATTCGGTGTGCCCGACGCGGGATGGTTCCGGCGTGCCGTGAATGCCGTAGTGTTCCTTGCTGAGGTCGATCCACAGCACGCCGACTGGATTGTTCGGCCCGGGAGCAATCCTGGCCTTGGCATGCGACGGATCGGCATCCCAGAACAGCGCCGGGTTGTAGTTGAAGGGCGGGTTCACGCTGAGGCTGTTGACCGTCCACTCCCCTGTGGGCAACGGATCATTGACGCTGCCGACGGTGACCGGGGCCTGAAACACAACCTCACCCGTCGGACTCTGCACGGTGAGCGTCATGGTCTCGCCCATGACCGTAACGATGTGAGCCTTTGTGCGATGGCTCGTCGACCCATCCTTGCCAGTCGGTCTCTCATTCGTCGACCCACTCTTGCCCGTGGGCACCTCAAACGGCACCACGTTTGGAACGCTGATCGTTTCCCCCTCAGCGAACCGCGCGGTCGGATTGAGTCGTTGCAACAGTTTTGGACTCGCGTGGAATCGCTCGCCCAGTAATTCCAGAACGGAGCCGTACGACATGGCCGGAAGGGCGGCCTTCTCCATCATGTCGTCCGGCAATCGTTCGATGAAGGGTCCGGCCGCATCTGATGCGGTGATTGTGTAAGTCGTGAGCGGAGCGCTGAAGGTCTCGCCCAGCGCTGCCGATGTCTCGTCGTCGATCTCGTCGCGGAGAGGGAGTTGTCTTGCCGTTTGAAACGCGGCGAGCGCACTCCTGGTATTGCTGCCGACCTCCGCGTCCAGTTCACCGGGCGAGAAGCCCGCGCGATCGAGGGCCACCTGTGTCGAAAGATGACGCCAGAGTCAACGAACGGGTCGTTTCCGTCAATCTGAGCGGCTCAGTCTGGTTTGCGTCGCTGACCGGCCGGGCTCGTTGCCAGACGCATCTCGGGTCAGAAAACAGACCAACGCCCAGCATCGTGACGACGAGCAAGGTGCGGCCCTTCATTTGAAGACCAAGTCAGCAAGACATGTTCCAGGCAGGGCATAGGGCAAGGGCAAAGGGCACAGGGTTCCTTAGCCCATGCTATGCGCTTCGAGCCCTAGCCCTAGGCTCTGCTTGACTGCCAGAGCTAGAGACCCGTCGGCTCGTAGCTTGCACTTGGGCCATCAATGCGAGCGGGATGGCGCACCGGAGTCGTCATCACGACAATCACGGTCATGGCAATCGTGGTGTGGACGTCGCGTGATGCCACACGGGGTGAGAACAGCGAGTCGACTCGCCCGCACGATGCCGACGCCGCGGTCGCGCCGGCGGACGATGACCGAACGGTCACGAACGCGGATCGTGACGAAGCTCTCGCGCGCGCACAAATCTGGATCCCGCCAAGCGTGCCGGTTGCCGCGGCGTACTTCGGCGTTGATCCGGCATACCCCGCGCGAGCTGACATGCCGCTTCAAGGTCAGCACCCTTGGCGGCACGACGCCAAAGTTCGATTGTCAGCTCGAAAACGGCGAGACGGTCCGCGTCAAGTACCGGTTCGAGGAGGCGAGATTCCCGCCGAAACGGCAACCAGCGCGCTTCTCCGCGCGCTCGGGTTTGGTGCGGACGAGGTTCACCTGGTACAGCGGCTGCGCTGCTACGGCTGCCCAGACGAGCCGTTTCTCACCATGAAGGCCACCGAGCTAACCGGTTCAGCGTCGTTGTACGAACGATCGATCGACTTCGACACGTTCAAGGACTTCGAGTGGGTCTCGATTGAACGAAAGTTGCCGGCTCCTTCAATCGAAACCGAAGACATCGAGGGTTGGGGATTCTTCGAGTTGGAGAAGGTCGACTCGGCGAAAGGCGGCGCCGCTCGCGTGCGCACGTCGATGCCATGCGGCTGCTTGCCGTCTTCCTCGCACACTGGGACAACAAGTCAGAGAATCAGCGCCTCGTGTGTCTCTCGCCGGACTGGCAGGAAGGGTCCGCGTGCACACGGCCGTTGCTGCTTGCTGCACGACGTCGGCGCAACGTTCGGCCCGAGGAAGCTGGACCTGGACGTCGTGGGAGAAGGTGGGGATTTGGCAGGACCGCGCGACCTGCACGGTCTCGATGCGAGAGTTGCCGCACGGCGGCGCGACGTTTCGCGAAACTCGCGTCCTCGAGGACGGTCGCCAGTTTTTGGGCCGGCTACTTTCGCAGCTCTCCGAACGTCAGCTCACCGACTTGTTTGTCGACGGCCCGCTTCGATCACCACGGTGGGCCGACTGAACCCGGCGCGACCGGTCGGCGATTGGGTGCGTGTATTCAAGCAGAAGGTCACGGCCATCACTGAAGGGCCGCCCTGCCCGTAGCACGGAAGCACGGAAGCACGGCCACGAAGAACACGAAGACACGAAGCAATCTAACCCGAGAGAGCAGTTCGGTTGACGCAGCGACGACATCCCGCGGTCGTTCCAGTCAGTGATTCAATTGCCTTCGTGCCCTTCGTGGCTACGTTTTTTTCCGTGCTTCTGTGTTTCCGCGCCCTGCGTGAGCGTGCCGGCGTCCACGGTCCGACCAGTCCTCGAGATCGCCTGGAAATGAAGGTCGTCTCCGTCGATTTCGACCAGCATGAAATGGTAATCCTCGCTGTAGGTGCGCGCGATCGACGGTGTCGCCACGCCGTCCCCGCGACGAAGTGAGCCGGCCCCGCCGCTCACGAAATACTGAATTCCCTGCTGCAATGTCGTGCGCTGATAGATGTGCTCATGCCCTGAGAACACGACGTCAACCTGGTGGCGGATGAGAATGGGCTCGAGTGCCCAGCGATGAACCCGCGCCGATACCGCGTAGCGACCCGACGTATAGAGCGGGTGATGGAGGAAGACAATCTTCCACGAGGCGCGTGATCGGGCGAGCTGCTGATCGAGCCAGGTGAGCTGCGCCCGATCGAGATTGCTCGAATCGAGGGCGAAGAACTCGACGCGAGTGGTCAGACGCGACAACACGTCCTCGGGCGGAACGAACGTGTAGTAACGCTCGCCCTTCATGTTGAACGGGGCGTACGAAACCTGCCGCGGGTCGTCATGGTTCCCGAGCACGGCGAAGAACTTGACCCCCTGGTCGAGCAGGTCGTGATACGGCGCCTCGAACTTCAGTCGATAGTCTTCAGCCGTGGCCGGGCCTTCGTAGATGTTGTCCCCGAGCATCAGCACAAACGGATAGCCGAACGCGTCGCGGAATCGTGACATCTGCGCCGCGATTTCTCGCTGTTCTGCGGTTCCACGCCCGCTGTCCCCGATGACGGCGAACTTGACCGAGGTCAACGCCGTCGGCAGTGTGAGGGATTCTTCCCCGAGCTCGTGTGGCAGGGAGCGCTCGGACAATCGTGTCTTCGCGGCTCGTTACGTCAGTGGCAGTCGGCGGATGGTCCCGACACGCAACGCAAAGGACGCCCAGCAGCAGTGCAACAGCCCGAGCAACGCGAGGAGCGGCTGACGAGACCCACACGTCCGCCAATGCAGAAACCCTACCGGCGCCCGGTGGCACAAACCTTGATAGTCCTATAGCCGGGTTGGCGGAAAGTGAGGACCATGAGACCACTTCAAGCGTCGTGGGCATTCGGTTTCCTGATTGTGGTGGCGTCGTACAACGTCAGCATCGAACCGCGCGTTGCGGGTGCGCGATCGACTCCATGGCCAGCGGCAACGGCTTGGGCTCGCACCCGGCGGCCGTCCCAGAAACCAGTGAACGCGGCCGGAGCCGCGACCAAGGCGTTTCTGGATCGCCTGGCGGAGTACGTCACCTTCCACAACAACGTCCAGAAAACGGTGCCGCCTTTGACGGAAACCAATGATCCCGTCAAAATCGCCGCCCGTGAGACGGCACTGGGCGAGGCATTGATCAAGGCGCGGCCGGACGCCAAACCCGGCGACTTCTTTATCAAGGAGTATCAGCCGTACCTCATTCGGATCATCAGGGACGACTTCGCCAAGCGATCGCTCGCTGATCGCAAGGCGCTGATGCAGGAACTGCCTAAAGACGTCAAAATTGGCGTCAATCAGGTCTATCCAACGACGTTGCCACTGGCGACGTTTCCGCCGAAACTTCTCAGGGCCCTGCCCGAATTGCCGCCGGAGCTCGAATACCGCATCGTCGGTCGAGATCTTGTGCTGCGGGACGTCAAGGGCAACGTCATAGTGGATATCATTCGCGGAGTCTTTCCGATTCCAACTTGATTGTCGGCGGTGAGGTCTTAATGGGGAGAGGGTCACGGTTCATGAACCATTTGACGGCTGGCAAGGCCGCGGCAGCTAGGCGTCGCGCTGGCATGTGCGCTCCTGTTCGAGCCGCACATGACCGCCTTCGCTCCGCCACAGGCCACGGCGCCAGCGGCTCCGGCGGCAGCCGGTGGCACGTCGCCTCCGACCGCGGAGAATTCGGTTCGATTTGCCGTGCTCGGCGATACCGGCACCGGCGACCGTGCCCAGTACGAAGTCGCGGCGCAGCTCGAGAAGTCGCGCGCGATCTTCCCGTTCGAATTCGTCATCATGGTCGGCGACAACATGTACGGCTCCGAGCGACCGCAGGACTATGTGCGGAAGTTCGAGCTGCCATACAAGCCGATGCTCGATGCCAAGGTCCAGTTCTTTGCGTCGCTTGGCAATCACGACGACCCCAACCAGCGGTTTTACAAGCCCTTCAACATGAACGGCGAGCGTTACTACACCTTCAAGTTTGGGAATCCCAGCGTGCGCTTCTATGCGTTGGACAGCAACTACATGACCCGTGACCAGCTCGAGTGGATGGAAAAGGAGTTGGCCAACTCGGATTCACCGTGGAAGATCGCGTTCTTCCATCACCCGCTCTACTCGTCGGGCGGCCGGCACGGGTCGGAGGTCGATCTTCGTGAGCAGCTCGAGCCGCTGTTCCTCAAGCACGGAGTCAATGTGGTCTTCGCCGGTCACGAGCACTTCTACGAGCGCATCCACCCGCAAAAGGGGATCCACTACTTCACGGCCGGCGGCTCCGCAAAGCTCCGCTCGGGGAACATCCAGAAAGGAACGCTCACCGCCGCGGGGTTCGACACCGATCGTTCGTACATGCTCGTCGAAGTCGCTGGCGATGCCATGCACTTCCAAACCCTCTCGCGACTCGGTAAGCGAGTGGACTCGGGCTCAGTCACGCGCTCGAATCGCACCACGACGCAATCGCGATGACAAGGTGGCGCGCGTCCATCGTCCGGGTCAGTAATCGCCGAGCACGTCGTGCCTGGCCGTCGTGGTCTGTTGCTGACCGTCGCCGAAGCGCCCGCCGTCTTCGCGCAGCAGCAAAGCCCCATTCCACCGGTCGATGAGCCGAACGTCATGGACACGCTGGGGGAAGAGCTCTTCGCGGCAGCCGTACGCCTGCCGTTCGCGGCCGGACTGGGTGCAGTGCTCGCACTGCGGCCACGTCGGCGGGGGACGCCCGTGCGCCAACCCGCCGTCGTGCAGACTCAGGTGATTCTCGCCATCGTCGGCGCGCTCATCATGCTGGTGATTGGCTCGAGCCTGGCGCGCGCGTTCGGCATCGTCGGCGCCGCCAACCTGATCCGCTATCGCTCGAAAATCGATGATCCAAAGGATGCCGTCGTCATGCTGTGTACTTTGTCCGTCGGCCTGGCGGCGGGCGTCGGGCTTTACGTCCTCGCGGCGATTGGCACGGCCTTCCTGAGCCTCGCGCTCTGGATCATCGAAGGATTCCAGCCCCAATCGCGTGAGTTCGAGCTCACCGTCAAGCTCGGAGAAAAGACGCAACAACTGCGTCCGCGCATCGAGGCGGTATTGCGACGGTTCAAGACGCCGTACGAGCTGCGCGGACAGTCGGACGAGGAGGTGTCGTACATCATCACCGCACCGCTCGACATGCACACCGACCGCGTCTCCAATGCCCTCACCGCACTCGTCGCGTCCGGCAAGGGCGCCGTCGAGTGGAAAGAGCGGCCCTCCAAGGGCAAGAACTAGTGTCCCCGGCACTAGGAGAGGCGGCGAGACTTCGTTGAAGCTCATCGTACAGCCCGATGCTGGCGTCGATCCGGTGGTGCAGGCGATCCGCAAGGCCAAGAAGGCCATCGACGTTTGCATCTTCCGTCTCGACCTCGCTGAAATCGAGCGTGCCTTGATGGCGGCCGTCCAGCGCGGCGTCCGCGTGCGGGCGCTGATTGCCAATACCAACCGCGGCGGCGAGACACGGTTGCGCAAGTTGGAGCAGCGTCTGCTCGCGGGGGGCGTCACCGTGTCGCGAACCGCCGACGATCTGCTGCGTTACCACGCGAAGTACATGATCGCGGACGACATCCTGCACGTGTTCGGGTTCAACTTCACCAAGATCGATATCCTGCGCAGCCGGAGCTTTGCCGTCTCGACACGCGATCGCCGGGCATTGGCCGAAGCGGCCAGGTTGTTCGAGGCGGATGCAACGCGCCAGGAGTACAAGCCGGCGAATTCGAATCTCGTCGTGAGTCCGGAAACATCGCGGACAGCCCTGGCAACGTTTCTGCGGGGCGCGCGTCGTGAGCTGGCCATCTACGACGCTCGCATCAACGACCCCGCGATGATCAAGATCTTGAAGGAGCTAGCCGGCCGGGGCGTGCGAATTCGCGTCATCGGCGTGGTCAAGAAGGGATGCGACGGCATCGACGTCCGGCCGCTCGAGACCAGGCGACTCCACGTGCGAGCGATCGTCAGAGACGGCACGCGGGCCTTTGTCGGCAGTCAAAGTCTGCGGAAGGAAGAGCTGGGAAGCCGTCGCGAGGTCGGATTGCTCGTCAACAACCCGGCGGTCACTCGCAAACTCCTGCAGATCTTCGAACAGGATTGGCTGGAGGCCGACCACCGGCTGACGTGACGCCGGATCAGGAGAAGCAGGGCGACGCGGTCGCCTAATCGGATAAGAGCTCGGCGAGCGGAGCCAGATCGTCGATTGATTCCGCAATCGTCTTGACGATCATCAGCAGCGGCAAGGCCAGCAACATTCCGGCGATGCCCCACAGCCATCCCCAGAACAGGAAGGATACGAAGACGGCCACCGGATTGAGCTGCACCGACGCGCCCGAACACAATCGGCGTGAACAGAAAGCCCTCGAGCGTGGTGATGACGAGTGACGCGCCCGTGACCATGGCCGCCGTGGTGAGGCTGCCGAACTGAACCAGGCTCGCGAGCATCAATCCCGCAGCCACGAACGCCGGTCCGAGATAGGGCACACAGTTCAGCAGAGCCGCGGCCAATCCCCACAGCGCTGCGTAACGAACGCCGAAGAACACCAGCACGGCCCACGTGGACAGACCGACGACGACCCCCGCGAGGATCAAGTGGAACATTGATTTCGCGACCCGTTCGCCGATCTGATCGATCATCTGGAGGGTCACCTTGCGCTGCGACAACCGGTCGCCACTCAGCCGGACGAACTTGCGTTTGAACAGCTCGCCCGACGCCAGCAGGAAATACACGAGAAAGACCACGAGCGTCGCGCTGCCCGCGATCGCGAGCGCTCCCTGCGACCCCAGCCACACGAAATTGTTGAAGTCAACCGGCGGCTCGACGACTTGCACCGGCGTGACCCCTCGTTGTGTCGATGGTCGGTCCGCACTCTCGGTCGCGGTCCGCTGCAACTCGGCAACCGCGCTCTGGAGTTGAGACAGCGCACCCTCTCCTCGAGTCAGAATCGTTCGAAAGGTCTGACGCAGCGTCCGCGTCGCCTGCGGCAAGCCGGCAATGGCCTGCGAGGCCTCGTCGCTCAAGCCGTACGACATCACTCCAAGCAGGCCGACTAACGACGCGACGACAAGCGCGGCGGCAATCCAGCGAGGCATGATCCGCTGCAGACGCCGCACGAGAGGCGCCAAGGCAAGCGCAATCACCAAGGCAAAAGCGATCGGGACAAAGAAGCCCTGGGCCAGCTTCAGCGCGGCGACAACCATCACCACGCTGATCGCCAGGAGCGCGTATTTCTCGAGCCCGTTCGCTTGAGGTGCGCAGAGGATCGGGAGGCGTGCTCTCGACGTCGGGCGCATCAACCGGTCGCAGGTCACGACTTGCCAGATTGGCCATCGATGGCCTCCTTCCAACAGTCGTGCCAATGGGTTGGGGTACGTAGGTCCGGTCGAGTAGTTTTGGTGGGTCGATACGGCAGCGCACTGCCACGGTTGGGCTATGCGGTACCCAACTCAGGCGGCGGCACGGGCGACTCCGAGAGCTTGCGGATTGACTTCGTGCCTTGGTGCCCTTCGTGGCATCGTCTTTGTGTTTCCGTGTTTCCGTGCCACTGTGCTTGTGGCTTCCGCCTTAAGGCGGAAGCTACGCGTGGTTTTGGTGGTTCGTCACTACTTCACCGGCTCGATGACTCCTACGAGCTCATCGAGCACACGAATGCGCCTGCAATCGACGTCCGGGTACAGGCCAGCGGCGTCCAGCAGGATCCCCTCACGCAAACCCGCGAGCCGCGCACCCGCGACATCAATCTGGTAGAAGTCGCCGACATGTGCGGTCGTGTCGGCGGCGCCACCACTCTGCTCCAGCGCAATTTGAAACAGCCGTGGGTCGGGCTTCTCCACGGCCCATTCGTGTGAGTCGAGCACGAGATCGAAGTAGTCGGTCAGGCCCAGCCGATCGAATAGATGGCGCAGGCGTCCATTCGCGTTTGACACGACAACCATCTCTAGACCGAGCTGCCGCAGCCGAGCAAGCGCCGGCCGAACATCGTCCGGGACGTGCTCCCAGAGGTTTTCCGAGCGGTGATACTCACGAAGCATCGCGAGCGCGGCATCGGTCGCTGGCGACAGCGGGATGCCGGCAGTGCTCGAGGACTTTGTTGAAGTAGAGCCAGCCTCGCTTGGCGTCGCTCGTGGCGCCCACAACGGACGCCACATCCATGTCGTGCTTCGCCCGCGCCTCGGCGGCTGCAAGTCGTTCGGCTGACACGATGACGCCTTCGGCCTGCAAGGCGGCACTCACCCGGGGCCAGGCGGGGTGACAGAGCACACCGCCGGCGTCCAAAAACAGCGTACGGATCGTCAATTTGTCCATGGGGGACAGACCTTGTCAGTCGCGGGGACAGTCCCTGTCATCGGGGGAAGTCCCTGTACAGACTATCCGCCACCGCGCAGCCCTGAGAGATCGAGCGGGCCCTCGTCTGACGGCAGCGATCGATGGTATTCGAGCAAGGGGCGATCGTCGGTCAGCACGAGGCCACCGCCGACGAACCGCCGCAGGTCGTCCGGGCCGGCCATGTACCACGATCGAAGCACGTCGAATGACGTCAGGCCGACTTCGTCCAGCGCCGCCGCCGTGCGAGGGTCGCGACGTTTCGCGGCAAACACCTGCTCGCTCAGGCGGAGTGGCTTCGTGCTGCCGACCATGAGGTTGCCGTCGAGCCACAACGTGGTGTGCGGGAACACGTCGAGAAACGTCCGCATGATCAATCGATACTGCGTCTGGGGCCGATGCCCAATCCACTGCAAGGCCAGCCCGTTCTCGCGCAACGCGTGTCGCACGAGCGTGAAGTACTCGCGCGAATACACATTCCCGGCGCCGGCGTGAATCGGTTGAATGATATCGGCCGTAATCACGTCGAACGTCTGTCCCGACAGGAGCAGGAAGTTTCGGCCATCGTCTATCCGCATCGACACGTTCGGTTGGTTGAGGACGTCGTAACTGATGTGTGCGAAGAAGGGAGCGGCTCGCCTCACGCTCTCCGACAATTCGACGATTTGAACCTGCGTGCCCGGGTACTGGCTGACCGCGCCGCTCGTCGCGCCACCGCCCAGGCCGATGACCAGCGCGCGGGAGGGCGACGGGTGCAGCACCATCGGCAGGTGACCGATCAGACGATGCAGGCCGACCATCTCCGGTGCATCGTTGGCCTGATGCAGACCATCCAGATAGAGCGAGCGACGAAACTCGCTGGCGTGGACGCTGACGGCGGTTTGAACACCCTCTTCGCGCCAGTACCTCCCGCATGTCCTGCCCATGGCGACGTGCGTACGCCGCAACGAATGGATCCGGGACTTGCCGCGCAAGCGCGACAAACGCGACCGCGCTGCCGCCCAGGACCATCAACAGGCGGGCCCATTTCTGATGTCCGACGACCAGGACGGCGGCACTTGCGCCGTACGACGCGGCCAGTGCGATCAGGCCCCGTCGTGTTCCCAGGAGCGGCAGCAGAACAAACCCACCGAGGAGCGCACCGCCAATCGCGCCCAGCACGTTGAGCGAATAGAGTCGTCCTACGCGCCGGGCGATCGACGCGACGGTGTCACCGATGCCTGGCGACGCCGCGATGCGAATGGCGATCGGAAAGCCGAGGCCCATCAGGATCGCCGCCGGGAGAATGGCGGCAACGCTGGCCTGCAGCTCGCCCGACGTTCGCCAGCCGCGGCGGTAGCTCCACCCGAGGAAGATTGCCGACACGAGCACGGCGAGAGCCGTCGCGATTTGAATGACGAAGAGTCGCGGCACCCAATCGCGTGGGCGCCGAAGCCATCGCGCTGCGATCGCGCCGCCGATGGCACGGAGAGGTCGACCCCGGTCTTCGTCGCGCCGAGCGCGGTCTGGGTCATCAGCTCGAGCAACGCGTGGGCGTCTGGCACCTCCATACGGATTCCTCGCCCGTTCGACGAGCTCGCATCGATGTGACACCCGAGCCCTCGGCCAAAGTCCGCGACGAGGCGCAGCGTCGCTTCGCTCTCGGACTCCAGCGTGAGATGTACCGTCATACGTGCCTCCTCTGCCGTCCTGGTTGCCGCAGTGTAATACGGACGTAGAGTCGAGGAACGTAGGCGGTAAGGCGCTTCGCCACAAGTCTAGCGAGGCTGTGCCTCAGACGTCCAGGCTTCGCCTCGCTAGTAGCAGCGTCTCTTGCCCGCGCTCCGCCCATTCGGCGGAGCTCAGGGCGTCGGGCGAGACGTCTTGAAAGGCGTGGTCGAAACTTGACTCATTGGTAAGGATTCTGACCTTTCAAGACGTCTAGAGCGCGTGCGCCGCCGCGATTTCTTTGATCTGCTCCGTGTGCCGCCCCTCGTGCGCGGCCATCAGCTCGACCCACTGATACACGGTCATCGTGCCGAAGAACGGATGATCGAGCGTCACCTGACTCAGCGCGAGACCGTCGCATCCAGCGAGCGCGTCGCGAAGTGTCGCGTGGCCGTTCTCGAGCGCCGCCCAGCCCGTGGCGACATCGATCGTGCCTGTCGGCTGCGCCGGCTCCGGCGCCTGCCGCTTGTTCACGCGATCGCTCATGCGCTGCGCGACGGGGTCCGGCAGCGGGGCGCGAGGGTGCGCCTCCGTCGCCAGTCCTGACGAGCGTGCCGCGTCGATCGCCTTGACGATGCGGCCGCCGAACAGATGCTCGACGAGCGTCAGATGCTCCAGTACCTCGGCGGCGGACCACCGATCTGGGCCGGGCCGCTGCCGCTGCAAAGCCGACGGAACGGCGTCGATGGCCCCGCGAAGGCTCGTACGCGCCTCGTCCAGGCGCGCCAGAACCTCGGTCAGATGAGTATGCATAGCGAAAGCATATTCATGTCCTTGATATCGGGCAACGCGCCCTGTGACATCGAAGCGGGGCTTCGCGGGGACAGCGCGAGCATTCGAGCCGTCGCGGGCAGCGCGTCCACGTGCGGATCTCAACGCAGCGCGAGGCGGCGCAGCATCATCGCGACGAGCTCAGGCGGCGGCGCTGAGACGTCGAAGGGCTCCCCACATCCGAGCTCAAAACCTCTCGCTCCCCCGCGAAGGTGCGCAGCTCGAACTCGCGTTCGTCGTCGAGCATTACGCAGGACTCGATGCTTTCTGTGAGCCTCGGCGAGCGTCGACTTGCCGCTGAACAGGTCAGCCACCGCTCGCAGTTGGGACGTAACGGAACAGACTTCGCGGGAATCGGTGGACTGTCTGCGGCGCGCGGGCTCCTCTGAACCCTGTGGTTCGGTCACCAATCCGGAGAGCTCACGCTAGAAGATCGCGGGATTGTGACGCCTGAGTGGCGATTCCGGCACTCATCACGTCATCGGTTTAGGATCGCTGGTACGCTCGCAAGATTCGGCGC
Source organism: uncultured Acidobacteriota bacterium (assembly GCA_963734095.1). GTDB lineage: Bacteria > Acidobacteriota > Vicinamibacteria > Vicinamibacterales > UBA2999 > JACCSI01. Next base: position 29,017 of record CAVTGK010000006.1, read on the forward strand.
CTGTAACTTGTTGAAGACAAAGACGCGTATTTGGCGGAGAGAGTGGGATTCGAGCCGAGTCGCGACGAGCACTGCTCGTCGCGCGGTGGCCCTAGAAACGACTCGAGTCGCCGACGACTGAGCTGAAAGCGAAGGAGTTGGCGGAGAGAGTGGGATTCGAACCCACGGTAGAGTTTCCCCTACACACGCTTTCCAAGCGTGCTCCTTCAACCACTCGGACATCTCTCCGACTTTAGAATCAACGACTTGCGAGCGGCCAGACATCAGATTATCGCACGTCAGCTGCGACTGCCTAGCGTTTCTCGATCGTATTACGATTCGGCAGCTTACGAGCGAGTCGACGCACATTGCCGCTCGAATTGTGTCAGACCGTTGAATCTTGTCCGATCACTTGCAGCGTTTGCGCGTTGCCGTTGGATGCCTGTCCGTTGCGAGTTCGCGCGCATCGCTATTGTTGTTGACATGGCGCGCATTGTGTTTGGTCCGTTTGTTGTTGGCAGCAGCAGGAGGGTTCGTGAGCAGAAGTCCGCAATACAGATTCATTCACCTCGCCGCAATGTCGGCGTGCGCGTTGCTCATCTCATTCTGCTCGTCCACTTCAGAGCGAAGTCAAGGGCCGACAGCCTGCGAATTCGCTCCAGCGCAGACGCTCGGACCGATCGTCAACAGCCCGAAGGAAGAAGGCAGCCCCACAGTGTCCGCGGATGAGACGGAATTGTTCTTCATCTCCGGCCGCAACGGCCAGGAGGATCTCTTTGTTTCGACGCGACCGGGCAGAGAGTCGCCCTGGGGCGAATTGGCCAATCTCGGCGGTTCGGTCAACGACTCGATTGGAGATGACTTCTCGCTGCGTCTCACGATGAATGGCCTGGCACTCTACTTCGCGTCCAACCGCGCCGGCGGATTCGGCGCAGCTGATCTCTACGTGACTACGCGTGACTCGCTGGATCGTGAGTGGGGCCGCGCGACCAATCTCGGACCCGTCCTCAATACTGCGGCCTTCGAAGCCTTTCCGACGCCGAGCCCCGACGGCAACACGTTGTACTTCAATCGCTCGACCACGTTTGACAGCCAGGACTCGGATATCTGGGTAACGAGCCGTTCGGACGCGGACTCGCCTTGGGCAGCACCCCAGCGGCTCGGAATGCCGGTGAACGGGCCACGCGCGGAGTTTTCACCATCGATCTCCGCAGATGGGTTGTCACTCTATTTTGCGAGCGATCGTGACGGAAATCTCGGCTCGATCGACATTTGGGTCTCGACGCGCAAAAGTGCAGCAGATGCGTGGGGATTACCCAGGAACCTCGGCACGAATATCAACGCGGCAGGCGCCATGACGCTGGCGCCGTTCATTACTTCGAATAATCGTGCGCTCTACTTCATGTCCGCACGGCCGGACACTTCCAGCGCGTCTCCTTGCACGCCAAAGACATGCTTTGAGCGACTGGATCTCTATGTTGCAGTCGCTACCTGCCGTCAGTGATTTGGCTTGGCCGTTCAGGCCGCGTCTCTCGCACGCGAGCACTGGCGGTATACGACGTCAGCGAAGGCGACAGCTGGATCACTTCTCCCCATGCGCTTTTATGGTGTCGTCGATCCACTGCTGAATCGCGCGTGTGTCGAGGCGATTGTTGTTGTTATGGCCGCGGCAGTCCCGGCCGCCATCGCTGACGTTGGCAACGAGTCGGACATCGGCGCGGCCCGATCGCGCGCTCAGGAAAATGCCACCGCCTGAATCCCCGAAACAAACGTAGCTGGGGATCGACCAGAGTCCCCACGTTTCATCGACGATCCTTCGCACGGTCGAGGCCCTGATGCGCCGCTTGCCGTCCCATGGCCATGCGTCCACCGCGACACCCTGGTCTGCCGGCGACGTAGTGCCGTATCCGACGATCGCTGTGCCAGCGCCTTCGGATCTCTCGAGCGTGCCCGCCGCCGCGAGCACGGCTGGCTTGATGTTGGCCGGCGCACGTTCGAGAAAGACGAGTCCAACATCAGCGATGCCGGGTGCCAGCGGAGCGACCAGGACGTCGTCAGTCGGATCGCATCCCGCCGGCGGTGGGCAGTGAGGCATCGATGGGTGCGTGGCTTGAGCTGTCACCGGAATCCATGTGGCGGGATTCCGTGCATCCGTTGCACTGAAGCTCGCGAACATGCGAATCGTGGGTGGCAGCTTGCCCATTGCCTTCGCTGGAGCGGTGACGTGGCCGGCCGTGACCATGACGCGGGGACGAATCAATGTGCCGCTGCCGAACGCCATCAACTGAACGGGCTTTCCTGATTCTTCGACCCGCCAAACCATGATCGTGCCAACATTCGAGTAGCGGTTTTCGCTGTCGACGATGGTCTGAGCCGACGCTGCGACGGATCCAAACAGGAAGACCCATGCCACGATCATGACGCCCGCCATCGGTCTGATTGCGCTCTTCATGAATGTGCTAACACCTTGAAGCCTGCTGCCCAGTTACCGAAAGCCGTCAGCCAATTTGATGTCGCTCTCCGCTTGATCGGTGTCGCTCACCAGGGTGCCCGTCGGGCGTGCCAGTCGACGGCGAGTTCACCGAGGCTGAGGTATCGTGACACACGAAAGCGAAGCCGGCCGAGACGCCTGACGGTTCGATCGGCAAACGCATAGAAGTCGATCGCATCTGCCTCGCACTCGATCGTGACGAAGACGATCCCGAAAATCGGTGACAGACTATAGATCGAACGCCGTCGATCACCTCGATTTTCTCGCCGCCAGCCAGGTACTTCCGCACTGTGGCGGGCGTGAGCGCCCATCCCCAGCTGACCAAGACCACGCGAAAACACAATGCGTATGGTCGGTCCGCCGCTCCTTATCGAGCAGCAACGGTACAAGCGCGTCCCGTTACTTGAGATCCGCGCTGTGTCAGAACTGTGTCAGGTACCCCCTGAAGCCCTGGTCAAACACGGTGTTTTGCGGGGACACTCCGATGCACATCGTTGTTGCGGGAAGTCATTGATCGGGAGTGCGTTGGTGGGATTCGGTGTGCGTCAGCACGCGTGAGCGGAATCAATTTCCAAGCGTGCCTGATCGACCGCTCCAGCATCTCTCCGTTTAGAATCAACGGTTTACGCGCGGCCCAAAGTGATTATCGCAGAAATTGTGATAGACCTCCTAATGTTCTTCGATCACTTACGGCGATCTTGTTGAGGCGGTTGCTTCGTGCGAAAAGCTGGAGAGCATGGCAGTCTGACGTGGAGCCTCCGCTCGAATCCCGGCCGACGCAGTCACTCAGAGGGATGGCTACAGCTGGACAACGAGGAACGTCAGCACCGCGCGCTCGGTCGCCTCCCGCCGGCGCGCATTGCGGAGCAGCAAGCTCGACCCGAATTCTCCAGCTATCCGGCGTTTACTTGACGGGGAGGCTGCCTCTTTTGGAATGTCCCAGACATGACGCCTGCCCCCAATCCAATGGAGCGTCTATTAGACTTTGGTATGGGTCCGACACGGAACAGAGAATGAAAACGTAGCCCCAGGACCATCGTTGAGAACCGCCCATAAGCGCCCCTGATGATTTTCAATAATGGAGCGGCTCACTGATAGTCCGACTCCCATCCCGTCATTCTTTGTACTGTAGAAAGCTTCGAATAGTCTGTCCGTAGTTTGCGGGTCGAAACCGACTCCCGCGTCTATCACGCTTAACCGCACCCGATCGCCTTCTTCCCGTTCGGTCGTGATCAGCAAGTCTCTCGGACGATCATCGACGGTGTTCATCGCGTCCACAGCATTCCGGAGCAGATTCAGGACGACCTGCTGGAGCTGAACACGATCGGCCGTGACACACTGGAGGTCGTCGGACAGTTCAGTTCGCACAATCACCCGGCTATTCTGGAGCTCACCAAGGGACAGCGCTATCACCTCTCGGGTCGCCTCATTGAGGTCCACAGGCTCAGATGCGGGCTCTTGCTTGTTAAAGAGAGCGCGCAATCGCGCAACTACGTCAGCGGCCCGATTACCGTCTCGCATGTGCGCCGCACGGCTTCTCGTGCGCCGTCAAGGTTTAGGGGATCGGTTGTCAGCATTCGCAAGCAGGTGCCACAATTCGTAATGATGCCTGTCAGCGGCTGGTTGAGCTCGTGTGCAATCGACGCCGACAGCTGCCCTAGCGTCGCGACGCGGTTGGCGTGCGCGAGTTCCAACTGCATTTCGTGGTATCGCCGCTGCTCATCCTGAAGCCGTTTCGTCTCTGTCATATCGCGATAGATCACGTAACCTGTATTCCCACCAGCATTGGATGACACGGGGACGCAAATGAGTGAGACTGGAACACGCGCGGCATTCTTGTGCCTGCGGACGGTCTCAACGGCGAATACTTCTCCCGTCTGGACCATCCGATACAGAAAGCTGTCGACCTCCTCCTGAAGATCGTCTGGCGTAATCAGATCTTTGACTCGCTGACCGATCGCTTCTTCTGGTGTACCCGAAGATCTTCGTGAATGCCGGGTTGACACGCGTAATCCTGGAGTCGCGGTCGACCATGACAACAGCGTCTGGAATCCGCGCGAACAGTTCGCTGAGCTGTGCCCTCTGGTCCTCGAGCTCGCTGCCCAGGCGGACCAGCGTCTGCAGGTCCCCTTGCAGGACGTCGCGGCAATGCAAGAGGAGTTGCTGGTAAAGGTCGCTGTATCGATTCGCTTTGTCGTCGACAACGCAGATCGTTCCGAACATCCGGCCATCAGGCCAGCTCACCGGGAATCCCAGTACGATCATCCCCAGCTGGACGTCGGGAGCCGACTTCCACTGACCGTCTTGCAGAGCATTTGCGACCAGCAACGGTTCACGGGTTTTGATGACGGTCTCGCAATAGGTTCCGACATCCATCGAGAAGGTCTCATCGACTGGAAATGGATTTCCCTTCGAGTCGCTGGAGACCAGGGTCTTGTAGTGTGTGTAGTGCGGCGGTTCGAGTTTGGTCACCACCGCCGATGGAACGCGCATGATGTTTGCCAAGAGGTCGACAATTCGCTGCCAGTTCCGAAGAACGTCGGGCGGAATTGCGATTTCTGGGGTATCCGAATTCACGGCGCGACTTCTGTGAGGCGTCACCGCAGGTTCGTTAACTCGCAGCGAGACGCCACTTGCTTCAGCGGATTCGGCCACGTTCGCACCTCCAGTTGCCCGAATTGCCTGGCCCAGAGT
>CAVTGK010000007.1:0-6236 GCA_963734095.1 uncultured Acidobacteriota bacterium
AGGGCGATGCCGTCCGGGCGCGGGGTCCCGTGGAGGGCGCTGGCCAGCCCCAACCCGAGCGCGCTTGCGATGATGAGGCCCAGTGCCGTTCCGACGGCGACCAGTGCCATCCCCAGCTTGAGGACCATGACCATGACCGCCGGCCGAGTGGATCCGAGGGCAATGCGTATCCCAAACTCCCGAAGCCGACGCGTCGCCATGTGAGCGGTCACGCCATAGACGCCCATCGCCGCGAGGAATACGGCGACCACGCCGAGGGCCGCCGACACCCATGCCGCCACGCGACGCGGCAACAGCGCAAACGCGGCGGCCTCCTCGAGCGTTTGCAGCTTGAGAATCGGCAGGTTCGCGTCCGTCGCGGTCACGGCGCCGCGGACGGCCGATGCGATCGTCGTTCCAACTGCGCTGCGAACCACGAGGGTGAGGTCCGTGACCCGGCGCTGTGCGAGCGGCACGTAAACCATGGGACGCGATCCGCGGCTCGACCCGAAATGCACGTCACCGACCACACCGACGACCTCGACCGCTTCTGCCGCGCGCCCTCGTTCCGTCGAATGGAGCCAAAGCCGTTGTCCTACAGCCTATTGTCCTGGCCAATACTGGCGCGCGGCAGTTTCACTGACCACGATGACCGGCCGGAGCTCCGGCCGGTCGCCTTCATCGAAGTCACGTCCGGCGAGCAAGGGAATTCGGAGGGTCGAGAAATAACCAGGTTCGACGGCATTCCAAAGGGCGTCGAGGTAGGAAGCGGCGCCGGCTCCGCCCACCTGCGAGAGGAATCCAAAGCGCACCGCCCCGCCCGTAGGCAAAACTGCGGCAGCGCTCGCCCGCTCAACGCCAGGAATCTGGCGCACCCTTTCGAGAACCTCGCCTATGAACTGGCGTCCCGCGGCGCGTTGTATGCGCCCAGCTCGAGATCGATCTCGGCGAGCGTAACGTATTGCGCTGTCGAAGCCTGGGTCGAAACTGGCAGCCGATTGCACGGCCCTCACAAAGATCACGGCACCAGTGACCAGCACCACACTCAACGTGATCTGACACACGACAAAGGCGTGATGCAGCCGCGATCGACCGGTGACGCCTGGCCCATCTCTCTTGAGCGTCGTGACGATATTGACGCGCGAGGCGCGGAGGGCAGGCAAGAGCCCGCATCCGAGAGCGGTCACAAGGTCAGCCCCACAGCAAACATCGCGACTCGGCAATCAACGTCAACGGAAGCGTGACTGGGCACTGGGAACACCGGAAGCCATGCACGGATGCCCGCGTTCATGCCGAGTGCCAGTAGTCCGCCGGCCGAACGCGGCAATCGCGAAGAGCACGCACGGTCTCGACGAGTAGTTGGACGACCGAGTCGGCGCCCGTCCGCACCCGACCGCTGTTCTCAGGGCCATCTCTCTGGCGCTAGTGGCGCGCGCGCAATCAGCAGACCGGCGAGGTTGATGCACGCCGTCACGAAGACCAGTGACACGAAAGCCATCAACAGCGCGAGAACGGCGGTGAGCGGTTGTGAGAGGTTTCCAGGAATCTTTGAGGCCCCGGCCGGTGCACCCGACGGTCGCCGCGAGTCTGGGCCGGTGCGATCTGCGGTGCGTGTGAGCGTCGCCAGCTCAGCAGCTGCGTCCTCAATCGTGAAGCCCGGGCCGAGGCGCGCGCGGACGAGTGCCCACCCGAATCCCGACTGCCGAAGCGCCTCGTCGCCGAGCCGTTGGCTTCGAGCACCGACCAGAAGTCGGCAGGCATGAAGGCTCGTCCCTGAAAAGCCTTCCGCCGCGATGCCGATGATCTGCGTCGGACGCTTGTTCAGGAGGATCATCGAATTGATGACCGAGGGGTCTCGGTTGAACCTCCGCGCCCAGAAGCGATCGCTCAGCACGACGACGCCGGGTGCCTCGCTGCGCCGGCGTCAGCGTGATCGAATAGTCGACCAGCGGCAGCTCCTACTCCGTGAACGGCAAAGTAGCTGGCGGTGACCTGATGTCCGAAGGCTCGCTCCGCACCCTGATCGAAGACCACGCCCATAGGTTCCGGAAAGGGCTTGTAGGCGGTGACATCGATCAGCGTCGTGGCGTTCGCCAGGTCCCGATAGGTCCCGAACGCAGACCTCGTTGATGCCAAAGTCGTCGCCCTGGCTGATGTCGATCAGCGATCGGGATCCCGCACGCCTGCTGGCGCCTGGACGAGCAGGTCCTTCGCCACGGTGAACATGGCGATGTCCAGCCCAATCCCGAGGGCAATCGAGGTGATGGCGGTAAGAGCGAACAGCGGGGCGCGAGCCAATGCCCGCAGGCCGAGGCGTAGGTCGCGGCGCACATCATCCCACCACTGGAATCGCCGCGCCTCGTAGTAGCGTTCGCGCGTCCGGGTCACGTTGCCGAACCGGCGCAGCGCCCGATCGCGTGCCTCGAACGGGCTGAGCCCTTCCGCGATCAGGCGGTCGGTTTCGAGCTCCAGATGTGATTCGATTTCGCGGCGAAAATCCTCGTCGGTCTGGCGCATGTGATCCGCCGTCTGCGGCTCAGGTCGAATATCGACCCGAGTATCGACAGGCTTGGGTCAAATGTCAACCCATGGTCACAGGCTACTGAATTTTGAGCTCGATCGATGCGGCCTGGTTGAAATGAAGGACGAGCTGCCCCTGTGATGACTGCCGCAGCTGTTCGACGTGATCCTCCAGCGCTTTGAACGCATCGTCGGCGTCCGCTCTGCCGGATCCTGCGCCGCCGACGTCGTGCTGAACCAGAAGTGAAACCGCCGACCGTTGGCGATCGGCGCCAGCGCCCGCTCGTCTGGGCGCACCCCGTCGCGAGTTGAAGACGAAGTCGATGACTTCCGGATTCGGATTGCCGTTCAGCCCGTTGCCGCAGAACACGTAGTGATCCGCCGACACCTGCCGGGCGAAGTGCGGGTCCATGTTGTGCTCGGAGCCATGGTGCTGGACCTTCAGCACGTCCACATGGAGGCCCTGATTGCCGAGGAAGCCAGTCTGCTGGAGCCCGGTCAGGATTTTCTCCTGCTGCGAATCCCCGGTCAGCAGCAGACGCTTGCCGTCTTCCTCGACCATGAACATGAGCGAGGCGACGTTCGGTGCTGTCACGTGCTTGAAATCGGGGATGCCATTCCAGCCGCCCAGGTCGAACGGGGAGCCGGGCGTGCCATTGCTGAATTCATCGATCCGTCGTTTGAGCTCCCGCCGCAGGTCGCGCACGCGAGTCTTGTTGTCCCGCAGCCAGTTGACCCATCCGGTCTTGAGGTCGGTCAGCTCCTGCTCTCCGGGGCCGACGATGGTGAATCGCATGCCGCCGACTTTGAACGACTGCGCGGCGTTGCGAAAGAAGAGCAGCTTTCCCGGTCGTCGCTCAAGCCAGGAACTCGGTTGACGGGGATGTCGAGCGCATCGGACGCGGACAATCGCGAGACCTCGATGGCTTCGGGGATCGAGACGGCAATGTCCTGCAACGCGAGCGCCGCATTGACCAGATCGAAATTCGCGGTGGCCAACAACGACGGCACGGCGACGGCCAGCAGATCCGCGACATCCGTCTGGTGTTGATGCCAATCTGATCGCGAAACGAGTTGTGCAGCAGTCCTTTGATCACCGGCGGACGCGGCACGTCGGGCTTGGTTGGGGTTGCCGTTCGGAGGCTCGACTGATAGTCGAACACTCGCCACTCCACTTCGTCCTCGAGCAATTGCAGGACGCCCGAAATGTGATCGCTGTCGATGTGCGACACGTACACGAACTCGAGCTCTCTGCCCTTCGTGCGCAGCTTGGCCAGCTCGTCACGAACATGTGACTTGATGCTCGACCGCATCCCGCCGTCGCAGAGAACGAGCTTCTTGTCTTTGCCTTCGAGCAGCAGACAGTCCCCCTGTGCCGACTCGAAAGATGCGAAGCTTCATCGTCTTCCTCGCGGTCGAACTTCGCGACGCTCGTTGGCGCCCAGCGCCTCTTCCACGGCGGCCACCGCGATCGATTCGCCCAAAGCCGACGTCGTTGCCCCAGTCGTACGAGGCGCCCGGCAGCGGCTTTGCCGTGCGCTGCAGGATGCCGGCGCACTGCGCCGCGGACAGGCCGGGATTGGCGCCCAGCATCAGCCCGACAACACCGGCGACGTACGGGCTCGCCATGCTCGTGCCGGTCATGGCGATCCAGGGCTCATCGGGATGCGCGAAGCCGTTGGCGGCCACAATCTCGGTGCCTGGCGCCGCGATCTCGGGCTTGTTGCGGCCATCACGCGTGGGGCCCTGGCTGCTGCTGGCGTTGATGCGCTGCCGCGCATCGTCCAGGTTGGATACCGCGATGATGCGATACCCGCAGGCCAGCGAGCTGATCGAATGCGAGTCGGTATGGCTGCGTTCGGTGAAGAACGAGGGAAAGCGAAACATGCGACGGCCGCTCACCGGTTCCAGCTCCGCCACATCATCGCGCTCGATCCAGGCGTTGAAGCGGCCATCGCGGACTTCTTCGCCAATCGAGCCGCACTTTCCACACCCCCGACTCGATGCCACGATAGCTGCCGGGATCGAGATTGGGTGAGAGGTAGGCGGCGATGTAGTTGGCGCCGTTGGTCGGGTGATACAGCTCGTTGTAGATCGACACGGTTGTGCCGCTGCGCAATCGATGGTTCTCGACGAACTCGCGCGGGTTGACCTTGATCCAATCTCCGTCGGGCGGCTTCAGCGCAACGCGCGAAGCGATCCTGCGCGCTGTACCAAATCTCGAGTTCGTTCTCCGATCGATCTTCGATGCCGTCGCCAACCACCGTCCACTCGAGATCGACCTCCAGGCCGCGGGACGGCACTCGCCCTTGCGCGTGGATGCGCCCCATGATCCAGCCGAGGTCGCCCTCGAACTCTGCCTTCTCCTGACCGGCATTGCCCGCGGCGATGCAGATGGCCCGGCCAGGCGTCGCGAGGTAGGCGTCGAGCCATCGCGCGACGCCGCTCGAGCCGTCGTGCGCACCGCCATTGGTCCCGAGGCTGATGTTGACGACGAGCGGCATCTCGACTTCGTCGGCCAGGTGCAGCAGATACTCGACCGCATGGACGATGCGGCTCGTGTCGCTGAAGGTGGTGCGCCGGCGCTCAATCGGATCGTCGAGCCGAGGAACATCGATCAGCACGCCCGCAATGGCGGCTTCGGGGCACACGCCGCGGTTGCCCGCGGCAATGCTGGCCACGTGCGTGCCGTGCGAGCTGGGCGAGGTCTGCGATTGACGTTCGAGCAGCGTGGCGGGCGGAACACCACGCTTCCTGGCCGCGACCATAGCGGCGTCCATCTGCTGCTTGGTGAACTCGGAGCCGTAGTTGAAGCCTCGTCCCCGGTAGGCGGCTCGCGGCGTGACCTCCCTGATCCCAGATGGCGAGAAATCGCGTCTTCCCCTTGTCGTCGAGGAAATCCGGATGCGCGAAGTCGAACCCGCCAACGTCGATGATCCCGATCAGGACGCCTTTGCCACGACCGTGCGTGGCCGCGCGCCCGATCGACCGCGGCAGCGGGGCCTCCGCCGGCTTCGTCGCCGGCGCATCGAGCTTCAAGGAGTCGACAGGATGCACGAACGCAATCGCCGGGTCGCGTTCGAGCGAATCGAGCATCGAGATTGGGACGGTCGCCGACACGAAGTTGCGGCGCAGCAGCCCGGCGCTAATCCCATCGTTGCTGGCTTTGGCCATCGCGGATTGCAGCTTGCCATCGAGCCGTTCGCGCGCCGATGTGTACGCTGTCGGCGGAGACACCGGATCGCTCCGGGTACAGCTCGATGAGCACGTTCACGTACGCGCGGTCAGGCTTGGGCTGCTCCTCGAATTTGCGTCGGCGGGGCAAACGCGCTTTGGGGCTCGCGACCTTGCCGCGCATCGCCGCCAAATCGTCGGGAGACGAGGCCGCCAGGGCGGGCGCCGTGAGGACGCCGCCAGCCTTCGTGGTCGAAGGCAACGCGCACACGACAGTCGTGGAAGCATCGGACCGCAGCGCGTTGACCAATCGGTCGCCGTTGCGGACGACTCGCAGGCGCGGATGGAGCCGGCGGCCACCGTCGCTTTCTGGCATTTGAGCTCCCCGACATCTTAGACGGACGAGTTACCTGCATTACCCCCTGCCCCGACCAGCCCCCACCTGTCCCATCAGCTCGAAGGACTGAATCAGAAAGCCCGGGCTGAAGCCCGGGCCCTTCTTCAATGTTTTCGCGTTCTCCGCGTTCTCCGCGGTTCCGCGTTCTCCGCGGCTTCAGCGCTGT
>CAVTGK010000008.1:0-29209 GCA_963734095.1 uncultured Acidobacteriota bacterium
GGCGGAGCTCGTCCATCAACACCAGCACTTCGCCGCCCGGCAGGCCGAAGACGCGCTCGATACCGGCATCGGCCAGAATTTTGCGGTGGCGGCTGCGGTGGATGTCATTGGGCGCATATATTAACGGCGCTCCCGGAGGCGGCCGATTCAGGCGCAGGACACGCAGCGCACCCACGACCAGGGTCGTCACGTTGATCGGCCCCGGACTGCTCGTCGCCGCGGCCGGCATCGGCGCCGGCGACATCGTGTCGTCGACGATGGCGGCGTCGGCGCACGGCCTGCAGCTGCTGTGGGTGGTGGCGCTGGCCGCCTTTCTCAAATGCGTGCTCAACGAAGGCATCGCGCGCTGGCAGCTCGCCAGCGGCATGACCGCGATCGAAGGATGGACGGCGTACCTGCCGTGGTGGGTCCGGGTCTCCTTCGCGTTCTATCTGGTCATCTGGACCATCTCGGTCAGCGCCGCGCTGACGAGCGCGTCGGGCCTCGGCATCGCGACGCTGACGAGCGGCGCCGTCCCGCGATCGTGGGGCGCCATCGCGCATTCGCTGGCCGGGTGCGCGGTCGTGCTCGCCGGCGGCTTCAAGGGCTTCGAGAAGGTGATGAAGGTGCTGATTGCGACGATGTTCTTCTCGATCATCGCGTGCGCGGCGCTCACCTTTTCGGCGCCGGCGGCGTTTTTCCGCGGCCTCGTCGTGCCGGCCATTCCGCCCGCCGGCGGCTCGTCGGTGCTCTCGGTGCTCGGCGGCATCGGCGGCTCGATTGCGATGCTCGCCTACAACTACTGGCTGCGCGAGCAGAAGATGGCCGGGCCGGGATGGCTGCGGTTCGTGCGCGCCGACGTGGCGATCGCCTACGCCTTCACCGCCATCTTCGGCATGGCGATCATGATCGTCGCCAACCAGGCGTTTCACGTCCCGGGCGTGCAGATTACCAACGCGCAGGCGGTGACGAAGATGGCGGAAACGCTCGGCGCGATCGTCGGACCGCTCGGCTTCTATGCCTACTCGATTGGATTCTGGGCGGCGGTGTTCGCGTCGCTGCTCGGGATCTGGCAGAGCCTGCCGTATCTGTTCGCCGACTATTACGGCCTGATGCGGAAGCTGTCGCGGCCCGAGCGCGAGCGCCTGACGTCCGTGACGAGCACGCCGTACCGGATTGCGCTGCTCTTCGTCACGATCGTGCCGATACCGTTCGCGTTCGTCGACCAGCCGCTCATCATCATCCGGACGTTCACGATCGTCGGCAGCTTCTTCATCCCGTTCCTGGCCGCCACGCTCATCTATCTGAACAACTTCAAGATCCCGCCGGCGAGCGGCGTGCCGAAGAACTCGCTGCTGACGAATATCGTGCTCGTGTTCGCGCTGGCCCTGTTCGCAATCGTCGGCGCCTCGGAGGCGGGGTTACTGCGATGACCGCCGAGTGGGTGCTAGGTGCTGTTGAAGCGAGTTCCCGGTCACACCAAGTCGGAGGACATGGGCCATGATGGACGTGGCAGACATCCAGGAGCTATATCGATACAACCAGTGGGCCAATGATCGCGCATTCGAGGCCGTCTCCGGTTTGACAATGGAAGAATTCACGATAGATCTCGGCAACAGCTATCCGTCTGTACGCGATACGCTCACGCACATCGTCTGGGCTGAATGGATATGGCTTCAGCGTTGGAAGGGCACCTCTCCACAGCACAGATTCGACGCGGCAGAATTCCCGAACGTGAAAACTTTGAACATTCGATGGCTAGAACTCAAAGCCGAGCAAGGCGCCTTCGTCGAGGCCGTCAGCGCCGAACGCCTCCACGCAGTCTTCACGTACGTAAACTTGCAGGGTCAATCCTGCCGGTACGCGCTCTGGCGCCAGATGTACCACGTTGTGAACCATTCGACGTATCACCGCGGTCAGCTCACGACGATGCTGCGTCAGTTGGAAGCGGTGCCAGTCCCTACGGACTTTCTGGTGTTCCACGATGAGCTCGAGTCAGGCCCTTCCTGACTCCATCTCTTGCAAATTGGTATGTCGTAAGGAAGTAGCATTCGATGGCGAAGAAACGTCAAGATGTATGTCAATGACGGCCGAGGTGAAATTGACTGCGAAAAACGAGATCATGAGCAAAGTCGAAGAACCACGTGATCGAACGGTGAAACCTCCGTGCACGAAATCTGGCGTTTGTCGCGGCATTGCCGCCCTGCTGGTCGTGGCGGCCGCTGCGGCCTGCACCGGTCAGCAGGAGGCGCCGGCTACAACGGAGGCGCCCGCAACGGCGACAGGGACAGCCCCGCCCGCCACGGCGGCGCCAGTGGTGCCCGTCTCCGGGGCCGACGCGCCCATCCCCGATACGGCCTCGCCATACGACGCCCTTCCGGAAGAGGTGCGGGACCTCATAGACAAGCCGTTCACCGGCGACTTCGACGAGATGGTCAGGCATCGCGTGATTCGCGTGGCCGTGACGTTCAACCGCACGCACTACTTCATCGACAAGGGGCAGGAGCGCGGGATCACCTACGAGGCCTTGAAGTCGTTCGAGAACGATCTGAACACCGACTTGAAGAGGGGCAACCTCAAGGTCCACGTGGTGATCGTGCCGATGGCGCGCGACCAGCTACATCCAGCGCTCGCGAGCGGCAAAGTGGATATGGTCGCGGCCATGGTGACCGTCAGGCCCGAGCTGGAGAAGCTCGCCGCCTTCTCGGAGCCGACGCGGACCAACGTGAACGAAGTGGTGGTCACCGGACCGGGAGCGCCGGCGATCGCCACGGTGGACGATCTGGCCGGTCAGGAAGTGTTCGTCCGAAAAGCGAGCGTCTATCACGAGAGCCTCTCCCGTCTGAACGAGCAGCTCAAGGCGCGCGGCAAGCCGCCCGTGGTGATCATCGAGGCCCCCGACGTTCTCGAAGACGATGACGTGCTCGAGATGGTCAACGCCGGCCTCGCCCCGATCACCGTCGTGGACGATTATCTGGCCGAGTTCTGGAGCCAGGTGTTCACCAGCATCACCGTGCACCGGGACATCGCCGTGCGCTCCGGCGGGAGCCTGGCGGTCGCATTTCGCAAGGAGAATCCCCGGCTCCGGGAAATCGTCAACCAGTGGATCCGGAAGCACGGCAAGGGCGACGCCTTCCGAAACGTGCTCGAGCGCCGGTATCTGAAGGACGCCACGTATGCGAAAAACGCCGCGGCCGACGCCGAGCGCCAGAAGTTGACAGCGGTGATCGAGCTGTTCAAGAAATACGGGGCCCAGTACGACCTCGATTACCTGCTGATGGCGGCGCAGGGGTACCAGGAGTCGACGCTGGATCAGAACGTCAAGAGCCCGGTTGGCGCGATCGGCGTGATGCAGGTCATGCCTCCAACCGGCAAGCAGCTGAACGTCGGCGACATCAGCAAGGTCGAGCCGAACATTCACGCCGGCGTGAAGTACATGCGGTTCATGATCGATCAGTACTTCAAGGATGAACCCATGGACCCTCTGAACAAGGGGCTCATGGCGTTTGCCGCCTACAACGCCGGGCCGGGACGCCTGCGACAGCTCCGGCGCGAGGCGGAGCAAAGGGGACTCAATCCCAATGTCTGGTTCGGCAACGTCGAGCGCGTCGCCTCGGAGCGGATTGGCCGGGAGACGGTCACCTACGTCAGCAACATCTACAAGTACTACATCACGTACCGTCTGCTCACCGATCAGCTCGACCGGCGCGCCGCCGCGAAAGCGGAGGTCGGCAAGCGCAAGTGAGGCTTACTAACCACTCTGAAGCCGTCGGGCGACATCCCGCGCCGCTTTATGTCAGCGTGGGCAACCAGATCACGCTCGACAGGACTAATCGTCGCGATCGTCCGTCCGACCAGGTGGCAAAGTTTCTTGACCTTCACACCACGTGGGCGCAGGCTTCGTAGCTTGGCGCCACGCTGGGAAGGTCCGCCTGAAGGAGTACACGCATGAGCACGATCACCGTCGGCAAGGAGAACTCCACGTCCATCGATCTCTATTACGAAGACCATGGGTCGGGCTCGCCGGTTGTTCTGATTCACGGGTGGCCGCTGAGCGGGGCCTCGTGGGAGAAGCAGACGGCAGCACTCCTGGCAGCCGGACACCGCGTGATCACGTACGACCGCCGCGGCTTCGGCCGCTCGAGCAAGCCTGGCGTCGGCTACAACTACGACACGTTCGCGGCCGATCTCGACAAGCTGCTGAAGAAGCTCAATCTCAAGAAGGTCGCGCTGGTGGGGTTCTCGATGGGCTCGGGCGAGGTCACCAGATATCTCGGGAAATACGGCAGCAAGCGCGTGCGCAAAGCGGTGCTCATCGGGACGCTCGGGCCGTATCTGGTCAAAGCGGCCGACAACTCGGAAGGCGTCGACGCCAAAGTGTTCGAGGACATCAAGGCCGCGATCCGCGCGGATCGCCCCGCGTTCCTGATGGAGTTCCTGCGCAACTTCTACAACTACGACGTCACCGGCGGAAAGCTCGTGAGCGAGCGCGTGCTCGAAGACAACTGGAACGTCGCCGCCGGCGCCTCCGCCATCGGGACCGTCGCGTGCGTCGACTGCTGGATCGAGGACTTCCGCAAGGACGTCGCCAAGAACAACGTGCCGACGCTCATCCTGCACGGCGATGCCGACCGCATCCTGCCGCCGGATGCCACGTCGAGACGGCAGGCCAAGATGATCAAGAACGTCAAGTTCGTCGAGCTTCCTGGTGGGCCACATGGCGTGCTGTGGACCCATGCCGACGGATCAATTCGGAGTTGGTGAGCTTTCTCGCCTGACAAGGCGGCCGTGCGCCACAGGATTCGTTTCTAAGCCGATCGAAGCGATCACAGCCCGTTTGCCAACTCGAGCTCACGGTAGCGAGTCATCGCTTCTTTCCACTCGCGTGTGTGCTGGGGATCGAAACGGCGGGGGGCGAGCGCGGCGGTCGCGTCGATCGCCCTGCGGCCGTCACCGAGCGCCGGCGAGCGTTCCGCACGCGACCGCTTGCACGAGCAGGTTGCCGATTGCGGTGGCCTCAATCGGGCCCGCCAACACCGGCCGCCCGGCGGCGTTGGCCGTGGCCTGATTGAGATAGGCATTCTGCGCCCCGCCACCGATGATGTGGATGCCCTCGATCGATTGACTCGTCAGGCGCTCCAACGTCGTGATGACCGAGGCATACCGCAGGGCGAGCGAATCGAGAATGATCTTCGTCACGACCGCCGGGTCGTCGGTCGCCGGTTGTCGCGATTCAACCAGGGCGGCCGTGAGCTCGCGCGTCATGCTGCGCGGATTGAAGAAACGCGGCGGTCGGGATAGATCAGCCCCGACGGCTCGGACGGCGTGCCCACGCGCGCCAGCAGCTGGTCGAGACTCTGGTCCGCGCCGGCGGACGCCCATTCGCGTCGGCACGACTCGAGCAGCCACAGTCCCATCACGTTCTTCAGGAACCGAATCGTTCCGCCGGCGCCGCGCTCGTTGGTGAAGTTGGCTGCGAGGACTCGTGCATCGACGAGGGGCGCGTCACGCTCCACGCCGACGAGCGACCACGTTCCAGACGAGATGTAGGCCCAGCCGGCTTTGAGCGGCGTGCCGAGGACCGCGCTGGCCGTATCGTGCGTCGCCGGCGCAATGACCCGCAGTGGCGGCAGGTCGAGCGTTGTCACCAGATCGCGCCGCAGACGACCGATGTCGCTTCCCGCGGGTACCAGCTCCGGCATGAGCGCGCGCGGCAATCCCAGGCGCTCGAACAGGTCGTCGTTCCAGTTTGCGCCCTCGACATTCAGGAGTTGCGTCGTCGAGGCGTTCGTGAGCTCGCCGACGAGGGAGCCACACAGCCAGTGATGGCAGAGGTCGGGAATGAGCAGGAGTCGTGCGGCGCGCGCGCGGTAGGCCGGCCCTGACGTGCGCCGCAAGCTGAAACAGCGTGTTGAAGGGCAGAAGCTGGATCCCGGTTGCCGCGAAGAGGCTTTCGCGCGGCACACGCGCGAAGACGCTCCTCCATGACTCCGATGGTCCGCTCGTCGCGATAGCAGATCGGCTCTTCGATCAGACCGCCTTCGGCGTCCAGGAGCGCATAGTCCACGCCCCAGCCGTCCACGCCGACAGAGAGCAGCTCGCCGCCGGCTGTTCTGGCGGCCTCTGTCGCGCGGTGTAGTCCGACGCGCAGTCCTTCCACGAGCCGGGGCATGTCCCACCGAAGGTGGCCGTCGAGCGGACGAGGCCCATAGCGGAAGCGGTGCAGCTCGCGCACGCCGACCACAGCGGGCGCGGCTTCGCCCAGGAACACGCGGCCGCTGCCGGCGCCGAGATCGATTGCGGCGTGGAATGCGCGCACCGGTGCCTTACGGCGCTTCCAGATGAAAGACTTCGCGCAGCTCGCGCGAGACGGGGCTGTCGTCGCCGTTGGCGGGCATGATCTCGCGCATGAAGCGCCACCAGCGGCGGCAGACGTCCGTCTGCGCGACCGCTGCCAGGCGGCTTCGCTGTCGCACTCGACATAACCGAACAGGGCATTGGTGTGGGGATCCAGGTAGATCGAATACGAGCGAACGCCGTGCGCGATCAACACGTCCTCGAGTTCGCGCCAGATCGGGGCGTGCCGTCGCGCGTACTCGGCCTCCTGTCCCTGATGGACCTCCATCCGAAACGCTTTTCGAATCACGGTGGGCATGATCGCCCGTGGGCGAGCATCGGGCGAGCCCGCCGCGCCAGGCGATCGTCCGTTCCGGTATGCGAAACCACCTGCGCGCGCCGTGGCAACCGGGACGCATCATGAGCGGGCACTAGACATCTTCTAAGTCGATTATCGTGAGTATTGAAGCAGTTTTCGCCAGGCCTTAGAAGATGTCTCGCCACGCGGAGCGGGGCAAAACAACATAGCCCTAGCGAAGCGGAGCCGGCGCATCTCTTCTCGGCGGTTTGAGGCGGAGCTTCGCTAGTGTCAGCGGCCCGTTTCGTGATCCAGAACGGATGTGCCCGCAACCCGCGCTATCATGTCGCGCACTCCGCTTGGCCCTCACACCAGGCTCGCGATTCGGCCCGTACGAGATCATTTCGCCGATCGGCGCGGGCGCGATGGGAGAAGTCTATCGCGCGCGCGACACGAGGTTGAATCGCGACGTCGCGATCAAGGTGCTCCCCGCCGCGTTTACCGAGAACGGCGAGCGTCTGCGAGCGGTTCACGCGGGAGGCGCAGCTCCTGGCGCAGCTTCACCATCCGAACATCGCGACGGTGTTCGGCCTCGAGGAGTCGAGCGGCGAGCAAGCGCTCGTGATGGAGCTCATCGACGGCGAAGACCTCTCGACGCGCATCGCCCGCGGGCCGATCCCGCTCGACGAGGCGTTGCCGATCGCGAAACAGATCGCCGAGGCGCTCGAAGCGGCGCACGAGCACGGGATCGTCCACCGCGACCTCAAGCCGGCCAACGTCAAGATCAGCCCGGACGGAACGGTCAAGGTGCTCGACTTCGGGTTGGCGAAGGCGCTGGATCCGACGGGCGCGTCGGACCGCGTGCCGGCCACTCGCCGACAATCACGGCTCGCGCCACACAGCACGGGACGATTCTCGGCTCGGCCGCCTACATGGCCCCCGAGCAGGCGCGCGGGAAGGCGGTCGATCGCCGCGCCGACATCTGGGCCTTCGGCGTCGTCCTCTTCGAAATGCTGGCCGGCCGGCGCGCCTTCGCGGGAGATGACGACCTCGGACGTGCTCGCCGCCGTGCTGCTCCAGGAGATCGACTGGCGCGCGTTGCCCGCCGGCACGCCACCACGGCTGCGGTGGCTGCTGGAGCGATGTCTCGAACGGAACCCGAGGCAGCGCCTGCGCGACATCGGCGAGGCGCGCGTCGCGCTCGACGAGCTGGCGCAAGGATGCGAGCCACAAGGCGCGACGCGCGCGTGCCACCGGCCGGAGTCATGTCCGCGGTGCGTGCGCGCGCCGGGCGGCCCACTGACCGTCGTGTCTGCCGTTGCTCTGCTCGCACTCGGCTTCGCGTTGGGGCGCTTCGCAGGGTGGCCCGCCGGCCCCGACCCAGCCGCAGCTGCGGCGGCTCCGGTTGCCTTCGAGCGCCTCACCTACCAGTCGGGCCACTTCGTCAACGCCCGCTTCGCTCCTGACGGGCAGACGGTTTTCCTGAGCGCGGCCTGGAGAGGGGCGCGGGAAGTCTTCCAGGTGCGGCCGCAGGCCCGCGAATTGCCGGTCGGGCTCCCGAACGCCGAGCTGCTCTCCGTGTCGCGATCGGGGGAGCTCGCCCTTCTCCTGCCACGCGTGGAAACGGGCAATCCGTACGTGAGTTACGGCACGCTGGCTGTGGTGTCTGCGAGCGGGGGAACCCCGCGGGAGCTCGCCGAGAACGTCTCTGGCTGCCGACTGGGCGCCGGACGGCGCAAGTCTGGCGGCGCTCAGGGTCGTCGGAAGCAAGCAGCGGTTGGAATACCCTCTGGGGACGCCGCTCTACGAGTCGGCGTCCCGGGTCTTCGCGCCTCGTGTGTCGCCAGCCGGCGACAGCGTGGCCTTTTTCGAGCTGGACGCGTCGGGCCTGTGGTCGGTCGTCCTTGTCGATCGTTCCGGCCAGCGGCAGATTCTGTCGAAGGACTGGGCCGACTGGTGGAACCTGGCGTGGTCGCCCGACGGCCGCGAGATCTGGTTTGCCGCCGCACGCGCCGGCATGGCTTCGAGCCTCTACGCAGTCGACCGGAGCAGCAAGCTGAGGATCCTGCTGTCTGCCCCGGGCACGCTGGTCCTCCTCGACGCGCCGACTGCTTCCGCAGCACTCGTGGCGCACGTGACGTTGGTGAACCACGTGCTCGGCCGAACAAAAGCGGAACCTGTGGAGCGCGATCTCTCCTGGCTGGAAGGATCGAACGCCGTGGATCTTTCGACCGACGGAAGGAAGGTGCTGCTCCGCGTCACGTCCGAGCGGGATCCCGGCCGCACCGCCGTCTTCCTCCGCGTCATGGACGGCTCGTCGCCCGTACGTCTCGGTTACGGGCTGCCGCAGGAGCTCTCCCGGGACGGGAACTGGGCGCTGGCCATCCGAGGGGGCACCGTCGTCGCGATGCCCACCGCAGCCGGCAAAGAACGGACGATCGAGACCGGCTTTCCCATGGTCACCGCGGCGCGATGGCTGCCGGACGGTGACCGCGTGCTGGTGTTGGCCAACGACGCGCAGGGCCGTAGCGTCGCGAGCGTGACCAGCTTCTCAGGCGGTGGTGCGCGGCGCATCTCCGAATCGCTCGAGCTGCGGTTCGCCAGCTGGGGCAATCGGTCGCTGTCACCGGTCTCCCCCGATGGGCGCTTCGTGGCGGCCTCTGTCGCCAGCGGCGAGATCCTCTTGGTGCCGCTCGATGGAGGAGAATCGCGGGCGGTGCCGGGGTGCGGCCCGAGCGACCTACCGATCCAGTGGACGCCGGACGGACGCCGTCTCCTGGTGTTCAACCCGGGCGCGTTGCCGGCCAGGATCTCCGAGATCGATCTCGAGAGCGGCCGCCGCCAGCTGGTTCGCGAACTCCTGCCGTCCGACCGTGTCGGGGTCTACGGACTCGTTCAGGCTTTGATGACTCCCGACCGGTCGGCGTACGTATACGGGTATCAAGAGTACCGCTCCGATCTGTACCGGGTGACGGGCCTGCGTTAACGGCTTCGAGCATCGCGGCCGACGCGTCGTGCGCGAGATGGAGCTCGTCGAAGATGAGGTTCTGCCAGGGAGGCGAGTCGCGCCGGAATGAACACAGAACCGCTGGAAGCACTACTCCACGAGTGGCGCATGGGCGACCAGTCTGCGCTCGACCGCATGGTCCCGATCGTCTATGCCGAGCTCCGTCGGTTGGCGCGCGGACAGCTCCGCCGGGATCCGGCCGCGCATTCGGTCGAGCCCACCGTCCTCGTGCACGAGGCCTATTTAAGGTTGCTCGGCGCACGCGTCGATTGGCGCGATCGCACCCACTTCCTGAGTGTCGCGGCGCGGGTCATGCGGCGCATCCTCGTGGAACGCGCGCGGGCGCGGCGCGCCAGTAAGCGCGGAGGTGGCGACCTGTGCGTGACCCTCACGGGGTCGGTGCCGGCGCCAGCCGAGCATCCGGTTGACATTCTGATTCTCGACGCCGCGCTGGAGCGGCTGCACGGGTTCGACGACCGTCAGGCGCGCGTGGTCGAGCTCTGCTACTTCGGCGGCCTGACGTATCCGGAGATCGCGCGACCTGCTCGGGATCTCGGAAGCCACGGTCGATCGCGACCTGCAGACACGCTCGCGCGTGGCTCAGACGCGAGCTGGCCGGCTGAGATCTACTTGATCGTGATCGCTGCGCTGGCGACGCACTGCCACTTGCCGTCGGGCATCTTCACCCACGTGTCCACGAACCGCTCTCGGCCATCGACGGCCTTTCCCGCGCCGTCGGTGCCTTTTCCGGTCCAGATACCGGTCACCACGGCGGAGTCGCCGTGCACCTGGACCTTCATGTCGCTCACCGCACTGACCTGCCACTTGGCCTTGCCGGTCGTGTTGGCGACGTACGCGGCCTTGGTCTGCAGCGTCCCATCGGATTGAAGCGAGACGAAGTTCGCCGCCAGGAGCGGCGCAAGCGCTTCACCGTTACTGGCCAGCTGCGCCTTCACCCACTGCTGCTCCAGATCCATCAGTGCCTTCTCGACGCCGCCTTGTGCGAGCGCCACCGCGCCCGCCGACAGCACGACCGCCACCGCCAATAGAAGTCTCTTCATGAAACGCTCCTCTGATGTTGCCGGGTTTCTCTCTACCGCGACGCGCGCGGACACCAACACGCCGACTGTTGCCTCGTCCGGGTATGCGACAACGGTCTGGCAATCCCCTCACGGCCGGCGACGAAGTCCGCCCCTTCGCCTCGTCTGAGAAGCGAGCTTCGTCTCAGCTTGGTCAGCGGCGTGCGAGGCGCGCGCGCATTTCCCGCGCGAACTGCGGGATGACGACGAGCTGCAGCGGCGCTTCCTCACGCGCCTCGGGCTTGACCGTGATGAAGCGTTGACCGTCGCCCGTTACGTCGTAGCGGAAGAGATCGGCACCGCTCCACGTGAGCGCCGACTCTTCGAAGAGCACCTGCGGCGTCCCAATCGACAGCTGACCGCCAGTCGTGTTCACCGACACGGCCATCATGCGTGCCCCCGCGAGATAGAACAGCTCACGCTCATCCCTCCGCCACCGGGCCGCGGCGCCGCCGCCAGTGGAGACGGACCACGTGCGGGCGGGTCCCGCGAAGGGGCGGATGTAGACTTCCCGTCTGCCGGACTCGGTGGATGAATACGCGACCCAGCGTCCGCTGGGCGAAATCGCCGGCGACGTCTCGTTCGCCGCTGCTGCCTGAAACGGCACGATCGTGTGCGGCGCGTCGAGCGTCAGCGAATGGATGTCATCGCCTTCCGAGTTCTGTACGGTGAAGAGCGCGATCCTGCCGCTGGGCGCGACGTCGGGCATGTCGCTTCGTGCCGTCGGCGGCGGTGTCAAACGCTCGGGCTTGCCCCCGCCGTCCGTGGCGATCCGATAGATGGCCGGTGTCCCGCTCGGCTGACGGAGTGCGTACAGCAGGTGTGCGCCGTCGGGAGTCCACGCGGGTGTGGTGACGTGGCCCTCGAACGTGAGCCGCTTCCAGGCGCCGCGTACGAGGTCGTAGCTCCAGAGGCTGCTCGGCGGGCCCTCGATCGTCGTCGCGATGGCCTGCCCGTCCGGCGAGAGCCGAGCGCCGCTGTACGCGCGCTTTTCAGCCGTGGCGGGGGTCGAATTGCCGTGCCGATCGATCCACACCAGCGTTCGCTCCCCGGGCCGCGGGGCCCCGGGGACGTACACCAGCGCCCCCGACGCGGCGACGTCGATGAAGACACGACCCGTCAAACCGAGATCCATCCGCACGTCGTCGAGCACCGAAACCGCCGGACCGGTGAGCTCGAGGCGAGACAGGTTGAACGGCGCCGCGAGCAGACGGCCCGCTTGACCGAAGATCACGTGCCCATCGACGTAGCGGGCATAGCTCGCGCCCCGCAGCAAGGGTCGGCGTTCGCCGGTCTCGAGCTCCACGACTTCGACGGTTCGGCCTTCTTCTTCCGGCCCCGGCGTTTCGACGTTGAAGAGGGCGGCGCGTCCTCCGGGGAGGAGCGACGGCCAGCGGTGCCCCGTTTCGACGCCGTCCGGAAGCGTCGTCACCGCGACTGGTGGCCCTCCAGAGAAGGACACGCGCGACAGACCGCTGAAGACACCCGGCGCGAACAGGATCGTCCCGTCTTCACCCCAACTGGCGCCCCGTGGCTCGGGCGCGTCGCAGATGACGATCGGCTGACCGCCGTCGACGGGGACCCGAAGGAGTTTGCCATTGGCGGCGTATCCGATCCAGGCGCCGTCGGGCGAGAAAAACGGCATGTCGCCGCCCTCGGTGCCTGGCACGGGCTCGACCGCCACGCTGTCCAGCCGTCTGAGATGGATTTGCTTTCGGCCACCGGCACCGCGCGTCACGAAGGCGAGTCGCGTCCCGTCGCGCGAGAGGGCCAGCGTCTGGCGGCCGGCTTCGAGCACGTCCTCGAGCCGGGTGCCCGGGGCGAGGGCAATATTCAGTCTCTGGACTTCGGGCGCGACCGGTGCGGTCCTCGTCAGGAGCCAGACGGTGAGTGCGGCTGCCGCGGCCCCGAGAACAAACGTCGCGGCCTCCCGCCAACGCGGCCGCGACACCACCGAAGTCGGTCACGGCGACGGGGGCGCTGCTGTCGCTCGCGTGTCCACCGATGAGGCGCGTCGATCTCGATACGCGCGTCGCCGATGTCGCGCAGCCGTGACGCACGTCTTTCTGCAGGCACCGGCGAACCAGGCGAACGAGCGGCGGAGGCGTGCCCGGAGGAAGCAGCCGCCAGTCGGGTTCCGCGGTGACGACGGCGGCCAGGACGTCGGTCAGCGTCGCGCCGGCAAACGGCCGTCGGCCGCTGAGCATCTCGAACAGCAAGACGCCGAACGCCCAGTTGTCGGCCCGCTTGTCCACCGGCAGTCCACGCGCCTGTTCGGGTGGCATGTACGCCGCGGTCCCCATGACCAGACCGGCCTGCGTCGCCAGGTGGGACGAGTGGGGGACTTCGGTTGCGTCCAAAGCCTTGGCCAGACCGAAGTCGAGCACTTTTACCTTGCCGTCCGGCTTCAGCTTCACGTTGGCCGGCTTCAGGTCGCGGTGGACGATGCCCTTCTCGTGCGCCTCCTCGAGCCCCTCTGCGATCTGTCGCGCGATCGCGAGCGTCTGTTCGAACGGCAGCGCCCCGCGGGCGATGCGGGTGGCGAGGTTTTCGCCCTCGACGTACTCCATCGCCAGGAACCGCACGTCCTCGAACTCGTGGACGCTGTAGATGGCGGCGACGTTGCTGTGATTGAGCGCGGCCAGCAGCTTGGCCTCGCGTTCGAACCGCGCCAGCCGCGACGGATCCTTGGCGACGCTGGCGGGCAGCGTCTTGATGGCGACCTCGCGGCCCAGGGACCGATCCGCGGCCCTCCACACCACGCCCATGCCGCCTTCACCGATCCTCGCCGTGAGCGTGTAGTGCAAGAGTGTCTGCCCGGCGTGCAGCACGGTCTGTGAAGCGGTGGCGTCGTCAGCGGCGCGGGCGACAACCGAGGCCATCGTGTTCGTGGACGTGCCGTCGTGAGAGAGCAGTGATTCGACTTCGTGCCGCACGTCAGGGTCGTCGGCGCAAAGATCCGCGAGCCGGAGGTCGCGCTCGGCGGGGGCGAGCGCGACGACCGCGTCGAAAATCTCGCGCACGCGCCGCCACGACGCTGGGTCGGAGCGCCTAGACACGGCACGGATTATCCCATGTCCTGCAGAGCTGGCAGGTCCTGAGGTGACGGGCTCGGCAATCACGCATACATCCAGTGACAGGGACTGTCTCTGTCGCCGTTCAGCTATTCCAACAAGGAGTTTTCATGAAGACATTGACCGTGTTGTGCGCGTTTTCGGTTCTTCACCTGTGGCCGGCGACGGCGTCCGCCCAGGATCCCGTGAAAGTGGACCCTGGGCACTACAAGGTCATCTTGGATAACGCGATGGTGCGCGTCCTGCGAGTCGACTTGCCGACCGGCGACAAGACACCGATGCACCAGCATCCCGAGACGATGGTGATTCCCCTGGCGTCCTCGAAATCCCGCTTCAGCACGCCGGATGGCAAGTCGCAAGACGTCGACCTCGCCAGCGAATCGGCCACGTTCATGCCGGCCGGCCCGCACAGCGGCGCGAACATCGGCGCGGGGCGCACCGAGGCGATCGTGATCGAGTTCAAGGCGGCCGCGCCCGGCAAGGCGGCGCTCCCCGCGATCGCGCCCCGGCATGGCCATGAAGTCGCTGGCGGAAGGTCCTCGCGGTGCCGCGTATCGAGCGACGGCCGATGCATCGTTCAATGAGCCGGCGGGCGCGAAGCACGACTACGACCAGGTCGTCATCGCGCTCGGGGCCGCGCAGAGTTGTCGCTCTCGATCGACGGCAAGCCGGCGAAGACGACGTGGGCGCGCGGCGACGTGCAGTTCATCGGGCGCGCCGTGGGCCACGAAACGAAGAACGCCGGCGGCAAGCCCGTGGACTTCGTGATTGTGGCCATCAAGTAGCGCTCATCAGCGTTGACGCGCTTGTGACAGGAAGGTGCGCCGCGGCATGAAACAGCAGCATCGCGTTCTCGGCATGCTGGCGCTCCTCTCGATCATCACTTACGTCGATCGCGTGTGCATTGCCGTGGCTGGCCCGCGGATGCAGGAGGACCTTCAGATCAGCCCGCAGGCGTGGGGCTGGGTGACGAGCGTGTTCTTCCTGTCCTACAGCGCGTTCGAGATTCCCAGCGGCGTGCTGGGCGATCGGATCGGTCCGCGGCGCGTGCTGACCAGAATCGTGCTG
This sequence comes from uncultured Acidobacteriota bacterium, assembly GCA_963734095.1. Classification (GTDB taxonomy): domain Bacteria; phylum Acidobacteriota; class Vicinamibacteria; order Vicinamibacterales; family UBA2999; genus JACCSI01. The sequence continues at coordinate 14,842 of CAVTGK010000008.1, forward strand.
TGGTGGTCGGCATTCACGTCGTTGACGGGCATGGTGTCGAGTTATTCCTCGCTGTTGCTGGTCCGGTTTTGCTTCGGCATGGGCGAGGCGGGCGCCTATCCGAACGCCTCCACGGTGATTGCCCGGTGGATTCCGCCGCAGAAGCGTGCGCGCGCATGGGGCATCGTGTGGATGACCGCCCAGATCGGCGCGGCCAGTGCGCCGCTCCTGGTCGTGCCGATCCAGGCGCGTTACGGCTGGCAGGCCTCGTTCTATGTGTTTGGCTTCGTCGGCGTGACCTGGGCCGCCGTGTGGTACGCGTGGTTTCGTGACACGCCCGCCGAGAAGCCTGGCGTGACGGCCGCCGAACGGCAGGAGATCGGCACCCAACCGGCGGTCCCTCACGGCATGCCCTGGCGACCAGCGCTGGGCAACGCGCAGCTCTGGCGGATTACCGGCATTGGCGCGTGTTACGTGTACGCGCTTGGCTTCTATCAATCCTGGCTGCAGACCTATCTGGTCAGGGGACACGGCTACACGGAGGCGGCGCTGGTCCTCTCGTCGCTCCCGTACATCGTCGGTGGCTGCGCGAACGGCATCGGAGGTTTCGCCAGCGACTGGCTGGTTCGTCGATATGGCCTGAGAATGGGACGTCGCATGCTTGGCGTCGTCGGGCTGAGTGCCGCGGCGATGTTCATGGCGGCAACGATCTTCACCACCAGTGGCACATGGGCGCTGGTTTTCCTTTCGCTCGCCTATGCGGGAATCCTGGTGCAACAGCCAAACCTCTGTGCGGTGTGTCTCGACACCGGCAGAAAGCACGCGGGCGCGGTGTTCGGATTCATGAACACGGCGGCCAACGCCGCGTCAGCGGTCTCCTCCGTGGTGTTTGGGTACCTGGTGGCGTACTTCGGCAGCTACAACGCTCCCTTTGTTCCAATGGTCGCGATGCTCTGCTTGGGAACCTTGCTGTGGCTCAAGGTCGATCCGACGAAGGAGCTGTTCGAAGCCGAGAGGCCCCTCCCAGCGACGGCAGCGCTCGTGGTGTGAGCGTCACGAGCAGGATTCGCTGGCGACATCGAGGGCGGCGGATGATGGGTTCCAGCGTCGAGGATGACGGCGACTAGACAGAGATGAAGAGACGCTGAAGCGAAACGATGAAGCGGTGACAAACGCCCAGGTTAAGCACTTCACGGATCCGTCATCTCGTTGGGCATGCTTCAAGTCACTCGGTGACGCGGCTTCGCCGTTCACGAATCCGTTCGAACTGTCGCTTGAGCGCCTCGAGTTGGTCCTCATCGAACTCTTCAAGGTTGATCAACTGCGGGCGAGCCCCGGCGGTATCCGGATCAGCTCATCGAGCTTGAGCTGCAGCGCACGCGTGTCGCGATTCTGGGTGTTCTGCAGCAGGAAGGCAATCAGGAACGTCAGTTGCGACGCGGCGGTATTCATGGTCAATTGCCACGTGTCGGAGAAATTGAAGACGGGCCCGAGTACCAACCAGAGTGCCGTCGCGGCCACGCTGGCCACAAACGTCCACGGAGAACCGATAACCGATGCCGTAGCATCAGCGACTCGCCTGAATCCACTCGTCATGGCTCCTCCTCGGAGCAGGGTTCAAGTGCTGTGCCGGAGATGCCCGATCCAATCACGATCCACGCAGCGATCACGTCAGGAGATCAGAACAACTCAGCGAGGTCACGATGATGAAGCAGAGAGCTGAGCCAAGGAACCCGCACCTCTCGATGGTGGAGTGAGGACTACCAATGAGGCTGGCGCTCGCCGGCGACGCGAAGTTCACAGGGCCGCGGAAGCAGGCGGCTGACGGGATATACTTGAGGCCAAGCGATGCGCAGCTTGACGGACCTTATTGTCGCGGCGCTGCCGCACGATGCACCCGATCACCGCAACACTTAGTCGTCGCGACACCACAGGCACATACCGGGTGGCCCGAAGCAGCCCGTGGGTAGACTATCGAATCAGCGGCGGGCAAACGCGGATGGTCGCGGCGCGAGCCGACGAACCATCCGCGTCACGACTCGAAACAAATCGCAGGTGACGCTACGGCGTGCACGTGCCGGTCGCCGGAGCAACCGAGACCACTTCCAGTTCGCGCAGCTTCAAATCCTTGCTCGCGACATCGACGCCCGATGGCGGCGTGCCCGCGGTGGCACCGCCGGTGGGACGGCCCGCAGCGCCAACTTCCGCTGCCTTGAGCTTGCCCGTGATTTGAACGCGCTTGCCCACGAAGTCCTTTACCTTCTCTTCGTTCGCTCCGGTCAATTCGAACGCGGTGTCAGCAGCCGCGGCGTCAGACTTGAGGCCCTGTGTCGCCATCGACGCGTTGGTGAGGACGAACTCGTCCCCTGTACTGACGCCGGTGCCGCCCGGCCCACCACGACCCTTGTTCTGCGCCTGACGGTAGTCCGATTCCTTCTGTACCAACCGACGATTGTTATTTGCTGTTCCGCCTGCGTCGTTGGCGCGGCGGCCCCCGGCGGCGTCTGCGGCGGTGTCTGTGGTGCTCCCTGCGGTGGCGGCTGTGGCGGCGTCTGCGGTGCCTGTGCGCCCGGGGCGGTATGCAGCATGGTCGCAACTACTGCAGTAGTGGCGACCGTTATCAATAACTTCATGTGTCTCCCTCCAATGTTGAACTGATCAGTCTGGTGCGATCGGATGCAAGCATCACGCCTGCGGCGAGCGTCGCTTTGCGGCGGTGCAGCGACCGCGGCGCTCAAGTAATCAGCCGCCCAATCGCCGAGCTGCGGTGCGAGGTTGGCCACTCAAAAACCGTGGCAGCGCTGAGCCCGAATTACAGGTGCGGTGATACGTGCTGAATAGATGCGATAGAAGCGAAATAGTGCTGGGCACCACCGGGCTGAGCAGTTGTTGAGTTTGGTTGCTGTGCGTATTAGAAAGCCCGGAGGAATGAAATCCTCCGGGCATATGAATTGGCTTGCTAGACTTCACTCAATTCTTCGGGCTCTTTCCCCATCGGACTCTTGCCGCGCTTCGGCGCCTTTGTCGCGCCGGTGAGCGACTCCGACATCAGCTCGCGTGCAATTTGCGTCAGCAGGGAATCGGAGTTTTGCTCTTCCGCGAGCGTCTTGCTCAACAGCACCGCCACGTCAGGTCGAGACATCTGACCCGCGGTCGACCGCGCGGTACCGTAACCGGACATCTCGTAGTGCTCGACTTTCTGGGCGGCCGCAATCAGCGCGAGGTCGGCGGCTCGGACGTCCTTTTCTTCGCCCTCCTCCATGACCTCCTGCCCTTCCTCGATGAGCCCGGCCATGCCTTTGCAGGGTTTGGCCTTCGCGTCGACGTTCAGCAGTCCGAAGATTTCCTTTAGACGTTCCACGTGCCCGCGTGTCTCTTCGAGATGCACCTCAAACGCCTGTCGCAACACTGGGGACTTCGCCGCGTTCGCCATCTTCGGGAGCGCCTTCACCAGCTGGCCCTCGGCGTGGAGAAGGTCGCGAAGGTCTTCGACCAGCAGCTCCTCCAGCATTGCCGGATCACTGCCCGTGTTCATCGTTCGGTCGTCGACAGTCGGCGTGGCCGCGACTCTGTCGCTCAGGCCGGCGCGTGCGTCCTGGAACGCTGGAGCTTCGACGAATTGCCAGTCGCCGCCTTGATTCCAAGGGCCGCGTGCGTCGATTTCACCGTCTTCGCCGCCGCCGGTGGAGTCATTGAAAAACTGATCGACCAGCTGGGGGGTTGGCGGAATCGCACCGATCGAGAACCGTGGTTTGCCCATGCTTTCCAGTGCCGCGGTGAACGCCTTCATGTGTGTGATTTCGCGTGTCATCAGAAACTGCAACGCATCCTTGGTACCCGCGTCTTGCGTGAAGTTGATCAACCGCTCGTACACGATCTTGGCGCGCGCCTCCGCGGCGATATTGCTGCGCAGATCCACGTCAAGCTCCCCAGTGATCTTGAGGTAGTCGGCCGTCCAAGCGCTCCCCATCGAGTTGTACAAGTTCACGCCGCCCCCGCCTGCAATGGCGATGAGGGGATCCGCCTCTGCGGCGTCGCGATCAAACTTCATCGGTTTCAGATGCAGCCGGGCAAGCGCGCCGACGATTTCCAGATGGCTGAGCTCCTCGGTGCCAATATCCATCAGGAGGTCTTTGCGCTCGACGTCGTCGCAGTTCAATCCCTGAATGGAGTATTGCATCGCGGCGGCGAGTTCTCCGTTGGCACCGCCGAATTGTTCGAGCAGCATGTTGCCGAAGCGCGGATCGGGCTCATCGACCCGGACCGTGTACATGAGTTTTTTGACGTGGTGATACATGGAAATTCGTCCCCTGATGTTGTTGCCGCAGTGACACGGCCGCGGTGCTACATGCAGGTTTATTGCCGTGCAGGGTGCGGCGCAGGTGCTTACGACTTAAATCGGCCCTGGAAGTAATAACGTTACTGCGTCGAGATGACGACGCAGGGTTGCCTGGAATCAGCGATACCCCATCGCCACCGGGCGATCAGTTGGAAATCACTGGACGCGTCCTCTTCGTCCATTCTTGGCGTGCCCGCGCCGCCGCGGCCCCCAGCTTTTTCTTCTCTCCCGGCACTTTCTCCCCGGGATCTTTGCCGTACGGCGAGGCGTGCTCGATCTCAGCGTTCATCTCGGCGCCAACGAGTATGGCGATGCCGGTAATGTACAGCCACAGCATGAGGACGATTACACCACCGAGCGACCCGTACGTGGCGTTGTAGTCCGAAAACCTGGTCACGTAAACCTTGAACCCGATCGAGGCCAGGAGCCAGAGCGCGGTTGCGAGCACCGCACCGGGCGTGATCCACTCCCAATCCTGTTCCGCGTCTGGACCAAAGTAGTTGAGCAATGCAATACCGAGCGCGATAAGGCCGAAGGCGACAGGCCACTGGACCAGCTTCCAAATAGTGGCGACCGCCGGCGCGAGTCCCAACTGTGAGGCGAGCCGTTCGGCCAGTGTCGGCCCAATCATGACAAGCCCGAACGCGGTGACAGCGAAGGCGGCGATACCGATCGTGAGCACGATGGCGGTGAGGCGCACCTTCCACCACGGTCGTCCCTCCTCGATGTCATAGGCGCGATTGAGGGCGTCACAGATACTGACGATCGCCGCAGAGCTGCTCCAAAGGGCCATCAACAGACCGAAGGTGAAGATCCCGCTATTGGCGCCGCCCGAGACGTTTTGAATCTGTTCGCGCACGATGCGGACCATCTCCGCCGGTAACACGCCGCTGGAGGCGTCGAGCGCGCGCTGCATCGTGTCGCCGGGAAGCAAGCTCGCGAGTGCGGCGACCGACACGATCGCCGGCACAAGCGCGAGCAGGAAGTAATAGGCGAGCTGCGCCGCCAAGCCGAGCACGTCGTCGTGACTCGTTTCCCGGATCGTTCGCTTGAACAGCTCAGTCCACGTCAGCGGAATCGCGAACGTGCGAAACATCGTTCCGTACCGGCCGCCGCTAGGCCGGCTGCTGCGAGCCCGTACCGGCGACTGCTTCCACAGCGTCCTGCGCCGCCTCCTTCGCCGATTCGACGATGGTTTCGCTGGCTTCACCCATGTAGCGCTGTTCCAGTTCCGTGGCGGGTAGCGCAGCGGCTACGATCGCGCCAGTTGCCATCGCCGCGACGCCCAGCACGAGCGGATTGTCGTGGAGCATCGTCTCGAAACGGCCGCGCGCGGTGGATGCAATGTCTCGCGCGCGATCCCTCACGCCCCTTTGCCAGTCGCCCACGCCGATTTGCCGCGCGCTGTTCGGGGACGAGTAGTCCGCTCTATCGAGCCCGGTGCGATCATATTCAGGCTCGTCGCTGTCCCACCGGCGCCCGCGCTGTCTGTTAGACAGCAGCCACGCGGCGCCGACCGCGATTAGCGCATACGGCAATGGATTATTCCCGACGCCAGAGGCGACATTCTCGGCTGCTTGTCGCGTCGTCCGTCGTATTTGCCCGGCTGTTTCCCCTGCGCGATTCATCATGTTCTGGACCTTTCCGACCGTGGCGTCTGGTACTGCAGTCGTCGCCTGTTCTTTGAGATGAGCTGGACTGAGCCGCTCCTGAATCTCGGCGACGGTTTCTTGCAGCTGCGCCTGGTTTTCTGAAATCTCGGTTCTTAATTGACGAATGTCCTGATCGGTATTGGGCTCGGCCGAAGGCCTCACCGCAGAAACGCCATAGCCTCCATCTGTGCCGCTCAGTTCGTTTGGCTTTTCCATGCGGTGGTCTCCTTCAAGCTGTCAATGGTTTCGGTAGGCGCGAGGCTTTCCTGCCGCAGAGCGGTGAGCGCACGCATGGCGACCATTGCTCCCATGGCGGTCAGTGCGCTCCCAACGATGAGCGCCGAACCCCACGCCGGCATTCCAGCGCGCACCAAGATCAGCACTAGGAAGGCCGCGAGCGTGAACAGTCCGACGAGCGCGAGAACGGCGCCGGCTGCAATCGCACCGATATGACGTCGTACGCGCGACATCTTCGCGCCCATCTCGGCCCGAGCGAGTGCCATCTCGCTGCGGACCAGGGTGGTGATATCGCGCATGAGATCAGAAAACAAATCCCCAAGTGGACGCGCGTCGGGCGCATAGGCCATGGCTACAGCACCTCTCGTGCGGATGGCATCTCCGATGACACCGGAGTTCAGGTGAGGTTCGGCTCGTCTGAGCGGTGCCAAAGGTCGCAGCGCTAACCCCCGCCAGGTTCGCCTGTGGTGGTCCGCCGGCGGAGGTGCCACCGACCGTCGAGTCGCGACGGACCGAAGCTGGGGCGTCCCACTGTCCTCTCGACGCCGCATCCGAACTATGACTGTCGGCGGTCGAACTCTTGAGGAATCGTGCAAGGAAAACCCCGGCGCCAAACGCAAGACCAAGGAAAACAGCCGGTTCCCGGCGCGCGAAGCCGTGCACCGCCCGAACAGTGTCGTTAATGTCCCGCTGACGGATCTGATGTGCCCAGCGGTCGATGCCTTCTGCCGCCTTATCGACGTAGTCGGCGACGCTGCTCTGGCCGTCCTCGCGCAGTGGCTCTGTCATGCCACGAGCGGCGCGCGCGACGCTGCCAAGGGTGTCACTCGCCCGCGTCTTTTGATCTGTGAGCTTTTGATAGGTCGCGTCCCGCACGGTTTGGCCGATGCCACTCACCTGCGACCCCTTTGTCGCCTGTTCCGGCGACGACGTGCCTGCGGTTCCAGTTGTTGCCATTCAAATACCTCTTTATCGATTCAGAGGTTCGCACTGCGAAACACGTGCCGTGGACAGACGGATTGCGCGAGGAGGCTTGCGTCGGAAGGTACGCAGATGTTGGTCAGACGACGACAAAGCAAGGTGCGTCCCTTCAATACGGGCTGAGCGGCGGGCAAGGCATACCGGGTAGGGTCCCTCGGGTGATTCGCTCGCCGGATGATGGGTGTGATCTCGTGCTCGTGCGTTCGTTCTGTGATCCTGACGGTCATCGTGGCTATCCCTGGGGCACTCCAGGCCGCTATTAAAACGCCCCAAGCAATGCGTCGACTTCGGAGCGCACTCATTCCAATTCGCCACGACGATCCGCCTGCTCTAACGAGGCGACCGGAGCCGCACGCCGATCGAACAGCTCTGCAGCGTCATGCGATCCGAGGCCCCAGCGTGATCCGTGGCTCAGCGCGAGACGATCCGCAGCGCATGCGACGTGCCGCGTGACCCAGCCGCGTCGCTCGAGAACCTCCCTGACATCGATCTATCGTCCAAGAGATGCATTACCAACGCACCTTTGCTGGTGCGCCGCCGACCGCGTTCGCTGAACGTGAGCTCGAGCCGATTGCCCTCCAGTTCACCCTGCAGGGTGATCGGTGTCTGTTGCCGGCGTGTCAGTCGACGACCGTTCTCGGCGATCTTGACGCCCGCGCCGCTCACCGCGGTGCCGTCCTGGACGAGTCGGAGGCGGAACCCAAGGGTCAGCCCCTTGAAGACAGGCACGCGCGACGATTCGATTTGGTTGGTGAATGCCCACTCGCCGGTCAGCTTCGCGGCTGGCGCTTCGCGCTTAGGAGGAATGCCTTCATTTGCTTGCGTGTCGTGCCAGGCGTCAATGCCGCTTCTGGTGGGTTGGAGCTCGCTTGGTGTGATGATTGCGCTGCAGGTGGGGTCTCCTCCACCGCGCTTCGTTCTTGACCCGTCACGGTAAGGGGTGCCTGTGCGACCTCGTCGCGATTGCTGACGAGCAGTAGCATGGCCCACACCGACAGCGCGATGACTGCCGTCATTCCAGCGGCAAGGGCCAAGCGCCAAGCCGTCGGTCGCCCGCGCACGCGGTCGCGGATCTCACCGCGTTCACCCCGCATGGCGCAACAGAAGGTCGCCCTCCACCATGTCGAAGTGGTCCGCGTCCGTGGCTGAACTCGAAGCATCCCCCCAAGTGCGCTCGGGGGGTAGTTGCTCGTATCGCTTTCCTGGGCCAGGCGTGCGATGACCCTCGATTCAATGCTGGAGTCGCCCAGTGTCACCGTAAGCGGCCCGTCGTCCTCACCTGAGCGCGGCGCTTCGGCGAAGACGTCCTCCGCGTCCTCCGAGTTGAACTCTGCCAGGGCATGCCGCTCTATGCGGTGAAGATACAGCTGGGTCGTCGCGATGGGATCGAGGCCAACCTCGGCCGCGTATGCGTGTATGAAACCCTTAAGGTACACAAGAGGCGGTAGGGAGTCGACGTCTTCGTTCTCAATCGCTTGCAGACGTTCAAGACCGATTTTCGTGCGCGCGGACAGCTCGTCGAGAGACAGCCCATGCAGCTCGCGGGCGGCCCGCAATTCCCGTCCAACGTGCATAGGGTCTGCGGAGCAAAATGCGGGCCCCGTCTATTACCGACTTTCTGACGCTGCGCAAAGGCAGTATCGAACCGAGCCTGACCAGCGAAGCGCGGTTGACACATACGTCCTGTAAAGGTTTTTCGTTCGGCGTGGTAGCCCTGGCGGTGTTTTGAAGCTCTCGATGATGTTCGTTCCTTGTGTCTGAAGTTCGACGACGACCAGAGCCGAATGTCGTGTTCCTGGCCGACCACAACCGAATTGATCGCGATCGCCGCTCACTTGGACCGTCGACCAAGGGTTGCCTCTGGCATCGGCCTTGCTCACTGGCTAACGGCGTTCAAGGAGGACTTGTGAAATACGGAGTGGCGTGGCTACTGGGCGTACCGTTCTCGGTGATCGTCTTGTGGTTTCTCGCGAACCAAATCGGCTGCGGGTTCTGATGGGCGCGTCGCTGCCGCCGCCCATGCAGATTGTGGGTTGGTTGTGACGAGAAGTTCGTTCTGTCTCTGTATCGGAACTTGGTTCACCGCAGTTGAACTGCTCCAATGCCGTAGCGTCGCTTGCCAGAGCGCCGACGGTTCTCGAAGAACTCCAAAGGCAACTTTCGAGCTGCGTTCTCAACAAGGGCAACGCTCTTCACTGAAGGGGTCACGCAATGGACAATCCTAAGAAGGACGACACGATGGGCGAGGAAGCTTCCGCTTTAGGACAGCGCGTCAAGGGCGCGGCAAAAGACGCGGCGGGGGCGGTGACCGGCAACCGTCAGCTGGAACGAGAGGGCGAGCGGGAGAACGCCGAAGGTCGTGCCCGGCAAGCCAAGAATGATGTATTCGACGAGACGGACGGCGTGCGAGGGGCTACGATCGGCCGCGGCTCCGGCTACGTCACGGGACTGTATTCAACGCCGGAGGCTGCGAGTCGCGCCTACCAGGGGCTGACGGACACTCACGGCTACAAGTCCGACGACATCAACGTGTTGATGACCGACGACACTCGTCAGAAGTACTTCGGCGATGCCGTTCCCGGCGCTGAGTTCTCGGGCGGCACGAAGGCAGCCGAAGGCTTTGGCAAGGGCAGCGCCATCGGCGGGGGCGTTGGGGCGGCGCTCGCGGCGATCTTCGCCGTTGGGACATCGGTCGTTGTGCCCGGGCTTGGCCTCGTGGTGGCCGGCCCGATTGCTGCGGCACTGGTTGGCGCCGGGGCCGGCGGTGCAACTGGCGGAATCATTGGGGCACTCATCGGTGCCGGGATACCGGAGGATCGCGCGCAGGCCTACGAGCGTGGCCTGAAGGAGGGCGGCATCGTCATTGGCACCCGCGCACGTGACGACAGACATGCCGAGGAACTCGAGCGCGACTTTGGGACATACGGTGGCCGCGACGTGCTGCGATAGGCAAGGCAGCGCGCATGGTGTTGGCGCCGGTCAGTGATCGACATCGTTGTCAGCGTAAACGAGGGGACAGGCTTACGACCTGTCCCCTCCCCACGCACTACCTGCGCGCGCACGCGCGAGCTTGAGGTCACGCCGGAAGGTCCGCTGCCATGGGACCCTTTGCATTATCACGCCGCGGTCCCGTTGCGCAGTTCCACCAGCAGTTTGCCGAGGACTCTATCGTCCACCGGCTTGACTAGGTGCGCATCGAAACCCGCACTCTCGGAGCGACGACGATCCGCGTCCTGGCCCCAGCCGGTCAAGGCCACTAGTACCGGTTTCTTGTCGCATTGCAGCTCACGAATCCTCCGAGCGGCTTCATACCCGTTCAGGACTGGCAAGCCGATATCCATGAAGATCACGTCGGGTTGAAGATTCGCCGCCGCGTCGACCGCCGCGAGACCGTCGTTGGCAGTACATGTTTCGTGTCCGCTGAACGTGAGCAGCGTGGCGAGCATGTCAGCGGAGTCGCGATTGTCATCGACGATCAGAATCCGGAGCGGCGGGATTGCTGCCGGCTCGGTCGTCGTGGCCTGGGCGGTCGGGCTGTCGGTTTCCGCCGCGATCGGCAGTCGTACGATGAACTCACTTCCCAGACCGACGCCGGGGCTGCTCACGTCCACGATGCCGCCGTGCATTTCCGTGAGCGTCTTCACGAGCGACAGCCCTATCCCGAGCCCGGTGACTGACCGCTCCAATGAGGTGTCAACCTGCGCGAACAAGTTGAAGACGCGCCCCATTTGGTCGGCAGCGATCCCGATGCCAGTGTCGCGCACACGGATCGCGACCTCTGGGCCGACTCCAATCGGCGTCTCTGCCGGGCGCTCGGCTGGGGAGGACTCGACGCGGTCCACCGTGAACCAGATGTGCCCGCCGCGCGGCGTGAACTTGCACGCGTTGTTCAGGAGGTTGCCAACGATTTGCGCGAGTCGAGCGGGATCGGCGTTCAAGAAAACCGGATCCGATGGGACGGTGACGGTCAACTCGTGTTGTAGGTGTTCACAGAGCGGGCGGGCGGCGTCCACAGCATTGAGGACCACCGAGGACACGTCCACGCGCTCCCTGCGAAGCTCGATCTTGCCGCGGCTGATGCGAGCCGCATCCAGCAGATCGTCCACCAAGCGCACCATATGCGCGACTTGTCGCGTCAGCACCTTCAAGGCGTGGTCGACACGATGGTGTACGTCCGCGCTTGCCGCGAGGGATGCCGTGTCGGGCCCGTCAGCGCGCTCCGTATGGATCTCGTCGAGCTGTTGGGCGCGACGCAGGATTTCGATCGAGACGAGGATCGGAGCGAGCGGGTTCCGGAGTTCATGGGCGAGCATGGCCAGGAACTCAGTCTTGTTGCTGTCGGACCGGCGCAGGGCTTCCTCGTTCAACTTGCGTTGGGTGATGTCGTAAAAGCAGTTGATCGCCCCGATCACTTCTCCACGCTGATTCTTGTGCGGCCTGATATTCACGACGACCGTGATCCGTGAGCCATCGGGCCGCTCGATGATCACCTCCGCGTCGCGGACTTCCGACAGCTTGCCGGTCACGACTTCTGCCATTGGGCACTGCGCATGGGGCATGAAGGTGCCATCGGGACGAAACAGCTTGTACGAGCCGCAGAACCGTTCGTCGGTATCTCCCAACGCCGGCTCACGTCCCCACAACTCTGCGGCGCGGCGATTGAAAGTCTGAATCACACCGGCGCTATCAATGGTATAGACCGCCACCGGAACCAAGTCGAACAAGGTGCGATACCGCTCTTCGCTCTCACGTAAATCCAGATTGAGGGTATCGATCGCCTCGCGTGAGTCGGCGTCGTCAGTCTCGACGCCGGTAACGGCACTATTCGTGTTCATGAGGATCTCCGCGAGCAGATGCCACGGCTTGCGACCCCAATCGGGATCGGCGCAATTGCCTATACCTTCGACCTGTTGAAAGAGCGCGACGCAATCGTTTGCTACGACGTTTCGTTCCAGACGTACAGGAAGGTATCGTCGCTGGCCGTGGCGACGCTGCGGCCGCTTTTCCGCGTCGCACGGTTCAACGCAGACCGGACCCTTTCCTTGCTTTCCGTCAATTGGGCCAACGGCACCTTCAGCGCGACACCTTTTTGAACCTGATCGAGATCGGAGAGGATCTTCATCACAATCTGTTTGTGCTTTCCATTCCGACCTTGGGGAACATCTACCTGCGCCATGTGTTTGAAATTCATCGGCTGTTTCTTGCTCTGAGGCGCCATGCAGCCTCCCTCTTGGAACAGACTATCGTTAAACTAACGTGACGAATCGTAGCATATCGTAACGAGCTCTGCAAGTATCGCAGCGCCACATTAACAAGACGTGTCGAGTGGAGGGCCGTCAACCGGTACAAGTGCCGCTATTTGAGTCAGTTACGAGCAGGCTAAGCGAAAGATCAACGTCGCAAAGGAGGTGACCCGTAGCACGCCGGCGCTGGTACTGTTCCTCCATGGTCAAGACCAACGGCGCCAAGCAGAAAGCCCAGACGCATTTCGAGCAAGTCCCCTTGGAGGTCGTAGAGAAGGTGCTTGGTCGAGAAGCCGTGCGGACGCACGGGGGAACGAAACGCCTTCGTGAAACGGCTGCGAGAACAACTAAGCCCCACAGCCCGGCAGGTTCGATCGCTAAAGCGGCCATCAAGTCGAAAGGGGCAGTCCGGCCGCGATAGGCCTGTATACGCGACCTGCGAGCGAGTGCCGACGAGTCGCGGTTTGCCTAAGTTGCTCCGTCGGCCTGCCAACTATGGGCCGTCATCTGCTCACCTGCGACGAGGTCTTCTCCGATTCATGGTGAGCGACGACAACGCTGCCGCAGCATCTTCATAGACGACGCAGCACTGGGCTGCAGTAGTCTCCCGTCTCGTAGGAAGAGGATCGCGCATTCGGTCGCACGTCCCGGGCAATCAGCGCCGCTGCTCGACGCTTGCGGCATTCCGACCGGCGAGTCAGATTCGGGCCTCATCGTCGTGACAGTCGATTCACCCGAACACCGCTTCGATCCAGTTCGTGGCGGCGATCGCCAAACACCGCCACTTCGCTCGGGAGACCGATCCACCGCGCGTGTAATCGCACGCGCATTCGATTCATCACGTCACCACTGAAGGGATTCGACCAATGGCTGAAACAGGAACGCTCCACGACGCATTCATCGACGAACTACGCGATACCTACGACGCTGAGCGGCAGCTCACCAAGGCGCTGCCGAAACTCGCGAAAGCCGCCACATCTCCGGAGCTGCGTGAGGCCTTCGAGACGCATCTCGAAGAAACGCAGGGACAGATCGAGCGCCTCGAACAGGTGTTCGAGAGTCTCGAGGAGAAAGTGCGCGGGAAGCACTGCGACGGCATCGCCGGCATCATCGAAGAGGGCAAGTCGATTATGGAAGAGGACTTCGATGAGACGACGATGGACGCCTGCCTGATTGCCGCCGGGCAGCGCGCGGAGCACTACGAAATGGCGGCCTACGGGACGTTAGTCGCGTGGGCGAAGGCCATGGGCCACACGGAGGCGGCGGACTTGCTCCAGGAGACCCTTGACGAGGAGAAAGCGGCCGACGAGAAGCTCTCAGGGCTCGCCGAGGGCGGGATCAACCAAGGCGCGGCGGACGCTGCCCATCCTGAGGAGGATGAAAAGGAACCCGCAGCCGTCGGCGCCGGCGCGAAGAAGACTGCCGCGCCGAAAGCCAAGTCCGGCTCTCGCCGGTAGCACGCGACCAGCATCGAGCGCGCCGTGGTGTTGATCCAGCTGCTTCTGCCGACGACGCTCCCAAGCGGAGCGCCGTCGCAGGACGCCACGGCCGCTCTTGCTGACACTCGTCGCGAGCTCGCCAAGATGTTCAACGGGTTGACGGCCTACGTGCGTTCGCCCGCGAAAGGGATTTGGACCGCCCCAGACGGCCACACCGAGCAGGACGATGTCGTGATGGTGGAGGTGGTGACCGATCGTTTTGCTGCAGATGTTGATGTTCTTCTTCGTCGGCCAACTGGCGACCGGGTTGGCCGTGTTGAGACATAATCGTCGTCGCCCATTTGGCGCGCGATGACGGCATGCCCCACATCCCGACCGAACCCATCGGTAGCGTCCCGCGGCCACTAGCCCTGATCGAGGCTGTGTCGGCCACGCGGGGCGAAGATCCCGCGTTGGAGCCGATGTTCGAGCAGGCGGTCCAGGACACCGTCGAGCGGT
>CAVTGK010000009.1:0-124605 GCA_963734095.1 uncultured Acidobacteriota bacterium
GAACCGTCGCGGAGACGCAGTCGAACGACCCGCGGTTCGTGCAGCTGGGGTTCCGGTTCATGTTCTAGGACAGGAGATCGACTCCCAAAACGCCAACTCCCAGCTCCCCAAGGGAACCCGTTCGAAACATCTGGGTGAAATTCGTAGCAACCCGGCATGACGCTGCGACTTTCACCCCTTGGTTTTGAACGGCTCTCCTTGGGAGTTGGGAGTCGGATGGTTTGGAAATTGTCTGGGGTCGGTCCCTACCGCAAGAACGCCTCCGGCAGTCCCCCGTCGACCGGAATCACGTGTCCGGTCGTCTTGGCGCTCTGGTCGCCGGCGAGCAAGCAGATCGCGTTGGCGCAGTCGACCGGCAGAATCGGCCGGCGCGTGATCGTCGCTGCGCGTAGAAATCGGCCAGCTTGACGCGCAGCGACTCGGTCGACTCCGTCTCGCTGAACGCGATGTTGTACTTCTTGAGCGACACGATGACGCGATCGCGCGGGAACATCGCCGACCCGGCGACGACCGTCGCCGGCGCGATGCCGTTGACGCGAATCAGCGGGCCCGAGCCCGATCGCCAGCTCGCGGATCAGGTGATTGATCGCCGCCTTGCTGACGTCGTACGGCTCGCTGCCGCGCTTGGGCACGACGGCGTTGGCCGAGCTCGTCAGCACGATGGACGCCGGCAGGCCCTGCGCCTTGAGGATCGTCGCCGCTTCCTGCGCCAGCACGTGATTGCTCGTGACGTTGATGCTGCAGCGCCTGGCCCCAGACCACTTCGGCCGGCGTCGCCGGATCCGGCGTCGGATAGATCGCCGCGGTGTTGACGACGATGTCGAACGCCGCCGAACCGCAGCACCGTCGCGCGAGCGCCGCCGCGATGCTGTCGCGCGACGTCAGATCGAGCGCGCACGCCAACACCATCTCCGGCGACGACAGCGCCGCCGCTTCGGCCTTCGCCGTCGCTCGGCGCTCGCCGGCGTTCAGGTCGGCGGCGACGACGTGCGCGCCGCGCGCGGCGATCTGCAGCGCGACCTCGCGGCCGATGCCGCTGCCGCCGCCGACGACGACGCGATCTTGCGGCTGAATTCCTTCTCCGGCGGCATGCGCTGCAGCTTGGCTTCTTCGAGCGCCCAGTACTCGATGCGGAACGCCTCGCGACCGCGGCAGCGCCACGTAGTTGTGGAAGCTCTTGAAGTCGCCGCGCCTGCTCGGGGCGCCGGGCCTGCGGCAGCGTGCCGCCCGGGCTCGCGCCTCGTCCTCGAGCGCGTTGGCGCCGGCCATCACGTGAATGGCGTTGACGAAGAACTCGGTCGTGATGCGCGCCTCGCGCTTGTCCTTCGCGAACCCGAACAGCCCGAGCCCGGGAATCACGACGACCGACGGGTTGGATCGCGCAGCGCCGGCGACGCCGCGTCGGCGAACGACTGCGTAGTACGCCGGCGTAGTCCTCGCGGTACTGCTCGACGCGCTCGCGTGATGCGCTGCTCGAGCTGCGTCGAGATCCTCGCTCGCCGGATCCCAGGGCACGAACATCGGCGAGATGCGCGTGCGCAGGAAGTGATCCGGGCAGCTCGTGCCCAGCTGGCAGAGATCCTCGGCCCACGTCGAGTTGGCGAACGTCAGCGCGTCGTCGGAGCCGTCGCAGTGGCCGACGACGCGCCGGCTGGACGACGCGACGCCGCGCAGGAACGGCAGAATCGCGGCCGCCGCCGCTTCGCGATCGCGGACGGCCGCGCTGACCGCCGCGCCGCCGAACAGCGGCCGCCCGCGCGCGTCTGGTGCTCGTGGATGAACTCGCCCATCTGGTCGATGGTCCTGAGGCTGTTGAGGTAGCACTCGCGCTGCGTCTCGCCCCAGGTGAACAGCCCGTGGCTGCCGAGGATGAGGCCGTCCGCATCCGGGGTGGCCTCGACCGCGCGCCGCAGCATCAGCGCCAGCTCGAAGCCGGGCCGCTGCCACGGCACCCAGATGATGCTGCGGCCGTACCGCGCGTTGAACTCCTCGATCTTCGTCTCGCCGTTCGCGCTCGCGGCCAGCGCGATCGCCCAGTCGGGATGCAGGTGATCGACGTGGTCGAACGGCAGGAACGCGTGCAGCGGCGTGTCGATCGACGCGGCGACGCGGTTGTCGCCGAACGCGCAGAGCGGGTAGAAGCCGACCATCTCGTCTTCGTGCGCTTCGCCGCGGTAGCGGTCGATGAGCCGCTCGAGCTTGTCGAGATAGAGCACGGCGAACCCCGAGTTCCTGATCGACCGCAGGTCGCCGCCGCTGCCCTTCACCGCCAGCACGCGCGCCGGCTCGCCGGTGAGCGGATCGGTGAGGTCGAACTTCGAGCTGGTGTTGCCGCCGCCGAAATTGGTGATGCGCAGATCCGCGCCGAGCAGGTTGGAGCGATAGCGCAGCAGGTCGAGCGGGCGCGCCTCGAGCCTCGCCGCTTCCTTCTCGTCCCACAGATCCTGCGAGCAAGCCGGGTCGACGTCGTCCGTTGTCCTCAGACACCGGTCACCTCCACGTACTCCTGAAACCGCGCGTAGTGCGGCTCCCAGCGATCGGTCGCGACCGGCTCGAACCGCTCGACCGGGAACGAGCGTTCGATGATCGGCTCGGGCCTCGGCGAGCGAGCCCACCGTGCCGGTCGCGAGCATCTGCATCGCGATGTTGCCGAGCGCGGTGGCTTCGACCGGCCCGGCGAGCACCGTGCGGCCGGTCGCGTCGGCGGTGAACTGATTGAGCAGCCGGTTGCGCGAGCCGCCGCCGACGATGCGGATGTCGTCGAACCGCGTGCCGGTCAGCTCCTCGAGCGACTCGAGCACGACGCGGTACTTGAACGCGAGGCTCTCGAGAATCGCGCGCGCGTAGCCGGGCGGCCCGGCCGGCTCCGGCTGACCGGTCTGCCGGCAGTAGCCGGCGATGGCCGCCGGCATGTCGGGCGGTTGAAAGAACCCGCGGTGGTCCGGATCGAAGAGCGACCGGAAGGCCTGCCGATCGTCGCGCGGCCGCGACGAGCAGATCGTCGTACGAGACCGTCCTGCCCGGCCTCGGCCCAGCGATCGCCGGCACGCCTGCAGCAGCCAGAGGCCGCCGATGTTCTTGAGCAGCCGCGTCGTGCCGCAGACGCCGCCTTCGTTGGTGAAGTTGAGCTCGCGCGACTGCGCGCGTGATGACCGGCGCCGGCAGCTCCGCGCCGAGCAGCGACCAGGTGCCCGAGCTGAGGAACGCGCGTCGGCCGCCCGGCGACGACCGCCGCGACGGCCGATCCGGTGTCGTGACACGCCGGCGCCACCACGGGCGTGCCGGCCAGCGCGGCGCAGACGTCCGCGCTGAACCCCGCCGATGACCGTGCCCGGCTCGACCAGCGGCGGGAGAAGGCGCGTCGGCAGATCCGCAGTCCGACGAGCAGGCGGTCGCCCACGTCCGCGTCCGCGCATCGACCAACTGCGTCGTCGTCGCGATGGTGTACTCGGAGGCGAGCCGGCCGGTGAGCCAGTAGTTCAGCAGGTCGGGGATCGTGACGAACGCGGTGGCGGCGTCGAGGAGCTGCGGCGTCGGCGCGGCACGCGGCGTACAACTGAAACAGCGTGTTGAACGGCAGGAACTGGATGCCGGTGATCGCGTAGATGCGCTCGCGCGGACACGCTGCCAGACGGCTTCCATGACGCCGTCGGTGCGCGTGTCGCGATAGTGGTACGGGTTCTCGAGCAGGTCGCCGTGCTCGCCGAGCAGCGCGTAGTCGCAGCCCCAGGTATCGAGGCCGACGCTGGCGAGCGCGGGTGCCGGAGACGTGCTCGAGGCCGCGCCGCATCTCGTGCCAGAGCCGGAGGATGTCCCAGTGCAGCGAGCCGTCGTGCGGACCGGCTCGTTGGGGAAACGGCAGACGTCGTTGAGCGTGAGGACGCCGGCGTCGAGCCGTCCGAGGATGGCTCGTCCGCTCTCGGCGCCGAGATCGAATGCGAGAAAGTGAGCAGTCATGTCGCGCAGGGCGGGCCGACACAGCATACGCTCGTACATGCGAAACGCAAAAACTGCGCGAGCGCTGGTCAGTGTTTCGCACAACGCAACGTGCAATCGGTTACAGGCCGGCGCCCCGCCGTGTCTGAGACCTCGGTGGAAAGGTCAACGATCTCCGGCGCTTTCGGGGAGTGCTGAGAGCCTGAGCCAGGGGCGCCGTCGCCTCGTATTTCGCTATGCGATATACGCGGTCCATTCAGGGGACACGCCAGACCGGCGCCTGAACGCAGTAACCCCTTATTCCCTTTGATGTTAATGACTTTCGAGCGTTTGTCAGGCCGAAAACTCAGGCGTTTGTTGACTGTGCCGTAACGCGGGCGTAACCTCCACCGACACTCTCAGACAGCGTGAGCGGGGCAGAAAACGGCGCAGGCCCCGGCGGGACGAAGTCCCCGCCGGGCATGTGGGGGAATCCGCGCTTCAACGCGAGCGCCGTGTGCACGGAGGAAGCCATCGTGAGAATTTTTTGCAAGCTTGTCTTCGCGGTCGCGCTGTTGATCGGAGTCAGCGGCGCGCTCGGCCCGGTGGGGGCCCAGGGGTTGACGGGGCAGATTTCCGGCGTCGTGACGGACTCGGGCGGCGGCGTGCTTCCAGGCGCGACCGTCGCGATCAAGAACGTCGGCACGAACGGCACGCGTGAAACGGTGACGGGCGGAGACGGCTCGTTTCTGTTCCCCGACCTGCTCGCCGGCAAGTACAACATTACCGTTACGGTCAGCGGGTTCAAGACCTACGAACAGAAGGGCATTGTCCTCGCCTCGACCGAGCGCGTCGGACTCCGCACCATCGCGCTCGAGGTCGGCGGGCTCTCCCGAAACGGTGACCGTCCAGTCCGAGGCCGTGCAGGTCCAGACGACGACGGCCGCGCGGTCGGGGCTCATCACCCGCGACAACATCGAGGACATCGCGCTCAAGGGACGCGACTTCGCGGGCATGCTCAAGCTGCTGCCCGGCGTCATCGACACGAGCGCGCGCGAGGCCCCGGGCTGGGGCAGCATGGGTGGCTTGTCGATCAACGGGAGGGGCGGCGGGTTCAACTTCTCCTACGACGGCGTGACGAACAAGGACACCGGTTCGAACAGCGGCAACTACGCGGCCCCGGCGCTCGACTCGATCGCCGAGGTGCGCGTGCAGACGTCGAACTTCCAGGCCGAGTACGGCCGCAGCTCGGGCGCGACGATCACGGCCATCACGCGCAGCGGCTCGAAGGATTGGCGCGGCAGCGCGGCGTTCTACAAGCGCGACGACGCGTTGAACGGCAACGAGTTCTCGCGCAAGCAGCAGTGCGGGCTCGGCGTGACGGCCCAGTGCGAGCCGCCGCTCTACACGTTCGACAACACCGCGTGGACGCTCGGCGGGCCGGTCCTGATCCCCGGCACCGGCTTCAACAAGGGGCGCAACAAGCTGTTCTTCTTCTTCTCGCAGGACATCCTGAAGCGCACCGATCCCGGCAACCTGGCATCGCACGCTCACTGTGCATGACACCCAGGATCATGCTGTTCGACGAGCCGACGTCTGCGCTCGACCCCGAAATGGTCAAGGAGGTCCTCGAGACGATGGTGACCCTCGCTGACGAAGGCATGACGATGCTGTGCGTGACGCACGAGATGGCCTTTGCCCGACAGGTGGCCGACCGGATCGTCTTCATGGATGCCGGCGAAATCGTCGAAGTCAACGAGCCCGCGGCCTTCTTCAACCATCCGCAGCACGAGCGTACCAGGCGGTTTCTCAGCCAAATCCTGACTTGATCAAGGTTCCAGGGTTCCAAGGTTCCAAGGTTCCATGTTCCTTTTCGTGGCCATCGCTGACGTCGTCACGGCGTCCGGTGAAAGATTTCCGCGGCTGCCGCCTACCCATTGGGGGGTCAGAAGCCAATGCACAGGTGGCCCGTTCGTTCGGTCGTCGTTGGCCTTGTCGTCATCTGTTCAGTGGCCGCGGCCGGGTCGCCGAGCGCTCGTCACGGGGGGTCGGAGCACTCGTCTGCGACGACCGTGGAGCAGAGCGCCAAAGGCTCACCGCCGATCGCTACGGTCGGAGACGCCCTTCGTAGGATTCGAGCGCTGGAAGCCCGTTCACGGAAACAGCACGAGCAGCTGCTCGAGGATACGCAGGCGCTCGCGGATGCCAACGATGGGTTGGTGCAACAGAACGCCGACCGCATCGCGGAGATCGCCACGCTGAAGAAGGAGATTGCGATTATCCGTGCCGAGCTGTCGGCGTTGAAGGCGGAGGGCCGCGATTAACGCCTGCCGTCCAGGTTGGCCCACTCGCCCGACTGAATGAAGCTCGCCCAGTAGAACGGATGCTGCCGGACCTTCCGTTTGAGCATCGCGAGCTTCGCCTGTTGCAGCGCCTCACCTCGACCGAGACCGGCGCGCAATCCCGTGTAGTACATGACCATCGTCTCGCGCGCGATGTAGTCGCTCAGCGGCCAGAGGCTCATCACCAGCGTCTCGGTGCCCGCCAGGAGGAAGGCGCGACGGAGCCCGTACACGCCTTCACCGTTGCGGACTTCCCCGACGCCGGTATCGCACGCGGACAAGGTGACCAGCTTGGTGCCCCAGAGGTTCAGTCCTGACGCTTCCAGCGCGGTGAGGATGCCGTTGCTACGAGCTTCGTGGCCGAGATTCGCGCCGGCCAGGGCGATGCCCGACCGGAGCAGCGGGTTCTCGATAGTGGCATCGCTTACTGGCGCCGGTGCGCCGCCGCGCGAGGCGTCCTCCAGGAAGAATCCGTGCGATGCGATGTGGAGCATGCGAGGCGCATCCAGTCGCGTGAATTCTGCCTTGGTGGCACGCTGTCCGGTGAGCAGCACGGCGTCAGGAAAGAGGCGTTTGATGGCGCGAGCCTCTTCCGCCGTATTTGCCAGCGCCGCGAAGTACAGCGCCGAGCCATCGACCGCGGTGGTGACGCTGCGGTGCTGCGCACGGGGCAAGGGTTGCTTGCGCCGCGAGGGTCCGGCACCCGCGGGTGCTGGTTCGCCGTAATGGGGGTCCGCCACGATGACGGGCGCGCTCCGGTGCACGCGCGGCACTTGCATGCGCAACAGGTCGCGGCCGCTGCTGAGGTAACTGATTGAAAAGCTCTCGATCAGATATCGGCCATGCTCGTCGACGAGCGCTTCGAACGGCACGAGATTGAGGCCACCATCAGGCGAAACCAGCAGTCGGCTGACATCGGCACTCGACGTGTGCAACGGCCGCACGAGCAAGTCGTAGAGTGCGTGCCCATGTATCTTCACGTCGGCGCGCGTCCGATCGCGCACCGCTTGCCGCAGCGCATCGATCGCCCGATCGATAACCGCGGCAGGTCCAAGGTCAACGCCTCGAGGCGCCGCATTCTTCCGCAAGACATACGCGGCGTAATGAGGCGGCCCGTAGCGATCGTTCGCCTCGACGCTTGGATCGAATGGGCGAAAGACGGCGAATTCCAGCAGCGCCGCATCCTCGGGCAGTGCCGCTTGTACGCCTTCGAGCGTCACGGGCTGAATCCGCGCGCCCAGCTCGCCGCTGTGCGCGCCGAGCTCCACCTCGAGCCGTTCCTTCTCGGTCTCCAGCTCGCCGATCGAGCGCTGACGTTCGTCGGCGGAAGCACCATCGGG
Organism: uncultured Acidobacteriota bacterium; assembly: GCA_963734095.1. GTDB lineage: Bacteria > Acidobacteriota > Vicinamibacteria > Vicinamibacterales > UBA2999 > JACCSI01. The sequence goes on from CAVTGK010000009.1 coordinate 7,598, forward strand.
CGCATTCAACGCGAGCCGTGCCAGCCGCGCGGTAGTGCTGTTCAACTGATCCAGAAGGGCGCGGCCTCGGCTGTCGTCCTCCCGTCGCCGCACGGCCGCGAAAACGTCGGTCATTGCATCGAGCACGCGTCCCTTCCGCTGCAGCACGACGAGGGCGGCCAGCGCGCCCGCTTCCGCATCGGTGGGCGCGCCATGGAGATGCAATGAAAGCGTTCTATCGGTGCGCTCCGCGATGCTGCTCGCGAACGCCAGCTTCTGGCGCTCGGAGCCGACCGCCAGGTTGAGCTCGAGCTGTTTTTCTACGATGGCATCGGCGCGGCGATGAAACGGGATCGCTTTGGAGATCTGGTCGGTGTCCCAATACAGCTGCGCGACGTTGCCGACTGCCGTGAGGGTGCTTCGGTGATACGGGCCAGCTGTCTTCTCCACGATCCGCAACGATCCAAGAAACATCTCGGTGGCCTGTGGAACATCGCCGCTCACGCGATACACCATCGCGAGATTGTTCAGGAGCGGAGCGATGTCGGCGTGCTCGGGACCAACGAATCGCTGACGAATGGAGAGCGCGCGCGTCGCGTAGTCGACCGCCTTCGCGTATTCCTTGCGATCGCGGGCCGTGCTGCTCAGGTTCTGAAGGTACAGGCTGATGTGATAGCCTTCCGGGCCTTCCAGCCTCTCGGCCAGCGCAAGCGCCCGCCGGAAGTGCTCGTCCGCTCGTGCGGAATCCTGCCTGTCCGCATAGATCAGCCCAAGATTGTTGAGGACGGCCGTCTGGGCCGGGCTCTCGCTATCCCCGACCTTTTCGAGGATTGTCATCGCGCGCCGGTAGATCGCTTCGGCGGCATCGAGATCGCCCGCGCTGTAGCGGAGACTCGCTTGGAGCCTGAGGCACGTCGCAAACCAGGCGTGCTCGGTCCCGAGTGTCTTCTCAATGAGCTGCGTCGCGGACGCAAGCGACACTTCCGCTTGGACTCGCTGCCCGGCTTGGAGCAGCAGCACTGCGAGCCGCATCCGCGACATCCCTGAATACGGATGGTCCTCGCCCCATGACTTGTCGAAAATGGTCAGCGCGCGTCGTTGGAGCGACTCGGCCCTCGTAAACTCCCGCATTTCGAGGACTCCAGTGACGAGATCGTGAAGCAGCATGCCGACGAACACGTCATCGGGCCCACGCACCGCTTCGGTGATGGCGATCGCTTGATCGAACGTCCGCTGCGCCTCGACGAACATGGCTGCTTTCGCCAGGTCGAGCCCGCGGCTGCGCAGCCTGCGTGCTTCATACATCGACCGGTCGGAATCGGTCGCAGCGCGACGGGTAATCAGGCGAATGGCGTACGTCCCGGAATAGATCCCGCGGCTGGGGGCGATCGCCAGCGTGTAGACGCCCGCTTCGTTGGCCACGACATCGACTTGTTCCTGGCCGGTGCGTCTGACCTCTTCCTGAAATTCAACGACGTCGGTCTCCCCGTCGCGGCTCGCACGTACGACGATGTCGATGCCTCGCTGCTCGACGACCACGGCCGCACATTCCCCGGCTGCCAACGTCAGTCGATAGCGGTGCTCTTCTCCAATCGCGACGGAGCGCTCGATGGCCGCACCAGAGTCGATCGCTGCCGCTTCCTGTTGTCGCGGTTCCGAGGCGGTTGACGAAAGCGCGACGGAAAGGACGGTGAGGGCGATGAACGTGCCTGAGACGCGTGCCGTGCGGATCATGGTTCCGCGATACGAACGGTGTAGCTCCCCATGACCTCCAGGCGACCGTCGGCGCCCCGGCCGGTGAGTTCGAGCGCATAGTGCTGTGGCTCGAGCAGGTTCGCGGGAACGACGACAAAGACTGATGCCTGGTCTCCGGACACCCTCGCTGGAATCCAATCGCTGCGCCACAGGATGTTGTTGGTGGCCGGATTCTTCAGCCCAACCTGGTAGCGCGAAAAGTCGTTCGATTCGAGCCGCAGCTCGAACCCAGTGCGATCTGCGTCCGATGGAATGGCAAGCGTCGGGATTGGCGCGACTGCTCGCGTTGGAGGAAGCAGAACAACCGCCACGATTTGTCCCGGTGGCGCTGCTCGCTTGCCGTCCGGCGGCTCCGAAGCCGGGGTCGTGGCGGACGCAGCCGCGGACGGGCGGTCGCGTTCAAGCCCATCGGGAGGCACCGCCCCACGCTCGCCTGTGGGTTGTTGCTCTCCGGCTTGCGTCCGGTTCCCGACCGCCCCGCTCTCGGACGTCGCGACCGTCAGTGGGTTCCGAGGTCGCACGGCCTGGAACAGGAGGATCCCAGAGACGACAAGCACGAGGGCCGCGGCGGCCACGAAGCTCGCCACTCTGGTCGGACGCGCGATGCGGTCCTTCCACGTCAGACCCTCATCGCGCGGCACCGCTCGATCGAGCGCGCGGACGAAGCGGGTCGCCGCCCTCACGCTCTCGCGGCGCCGGGGCGACATCAGGTAGTAGGACTCGAAGCGATCCAGCGTCGCACCGACGAGTTGGCCTCGGACATAGCTGTCCACGAGATCGGTTTCGACGCTGTGCAGCCGGGCCGCGACCTCGTCGTCGGCGATGCTGGCCTCGTCGAGGCGCTCGGTCGCCTCGTCGGGAAGAAGGCCGAGCACGTACCGTATGAGCTCCTCGTCGTCGAGCTTGGTGTTGTGTGGCAGGGACATGTCGGGTCCTGGTTACCGTGCCCTCATCCTGATAGGCCGGCGAGGCCTCAAATCATTCGTCGGGTGCTCCGGCACTCCTCCAAGCACGTCAATAGCGCCTCGCGAATCCGGCAGGCCCGAATCGCGAGGGCGTTCATGGTGATACCGAGCCGGTTGGCCAGTTCGCGGCGACGCTCGATCTTCTGCCGCCGCGTATCGCGGTAGTAATCGACGATCAGCGTGCGCTGTTCGGGCTTCAGCTCCGCCAGGCACCGGTCCAGGCAATCGAGGCGCTCCTCGCGCAGCGCGAGGTCCATACCCGCCTCAGCAAGGCTCGCTCGGACCTCGAGACTCGCTCGCGTCTCGTCGTAACCCACGTGGAGGCGTTCGCGCCGGAGATCTTCGAGGAGGACAAACCTCGCGATGACGTAGCAGTAGCGCGCCGGAGGCTTGGTTGCGATGCTGCCGCTCTGCCCCAGGGTGCGAGCGACGCGATTGAGCGTCTCGTCAGCCAGTTCCTCGGCTGCGGGACGGTTTCGCCGGTCGAAGTACAGGACCAGCCGACGGCGCATCTCGAGATAGCGCTCCCCGTGGGAATCGGTACCGTCGTCCAGCCATGCCAGCAATCGTTCGAATACGAGTTGCGAAAGTTCTGGTTCTTTACGAAAGACTTGTTCAGTCAGCACGTGCACGTAGGCTCAGTGTTTTTTTGAATCTACCGCCGAAAATTACGTGATTTCGCGAAAGGCGCTGCGTTGGGGAGAGCGGCGCGCCCTCTGTACTGCAATATCGAGACCGACAACTGCCGAGCTGAACGGTCGTCTTTCGATCGCGCCTCACTCCACGGCTGAAAGCATTTCTCATTTTCGACCTATGAAGCGGGGGCGGTGCGCCCCAGAACGAAAGGTTGCTCGCTTCCGTGCGCTTAGTGACATTCATACCGCAACTCCGACGCGCGTCGACCGACGATGGCGCGGAGATACTCGCGATTTACAACCAATCGATTCAACGTGGAGAGATCGCACGCCACAGTCGGCCGTTGACGATGGCGGAGCTCGCCAGCGCGTTGTTGCCGAACGAGGACCGTTACCACACCTACGTGGTGCCGGTGGACGGGGTCATTCGCGGTTGGGCGGGCTTTCGTCCGTGGCATCCGCGTGCCGGCACCGCGTCAACGCTGGAGCTGCTGGTCTACGTAGCGCCAGCACATCGCGGGCGGGGACTGGGGAAGGCGCTCGCTAAACGCACGATCGCCGCCGCGGCAGGCGCCGAATTCCGCGCCATCGTTGCGCTGTGTCGCGCGGACGATGCCGTCGCCGCCCGCCTGTTGCGCTCCACAGGCTTCTTCAGCGCGGGCATGCCCCGGGCCGTGTCTCCGGACTCGACAGGCTCCACGACGTGATGATGTACCAGCGGATGCTCGTCGAGGGTGACGGACGATGCGAAACTCGCTGGCCTTCATCAATATGATCGGAGCGTGTTCGCGCCCCGAGGCCGGCGAGCAATCGCTTGACACCACTCCGACAGCCGCGGAGGCCAGGAACGACTCTCAATCCACTCGACGTTGCGAGACGGGTGATCGACGCGCTCAGCGTGGTTGGCATCCCGTACGCGATGGGCGGCTCAATGGCGAGCGCGGTCGCCGCAGCCGGTCTCGGCCCTGCGCCCTCTCCTTTACTGCTTCACCAACGAGATTCCAATAGCGGATGACGGCAACAACGAAATCGGTTCGCAGTTCGGTGCCGTCATAGCCATCAGTCCCGACAAAAGCGTCGTCGTCGCCTCGATAGGCGCCGCGCCAGAGATCGTGCAATCGGGCGCGCCAGGGACGTTTCCGCGCGGCACCGTGTAGGTGAGTGCGAGGCGCGTGCCCGATAACGTTCCGTTCATCGTCCCCGAGAACGCCACGTTATCCGACGCGCGGAACAAGGCCACAGGCCCCGTCACCGCGCTGCCAGTTTGCGAGGCGGTCCACGTGGCGATAAAGGTCACGTTCGACTGCGGCGGACCGATCGGTCCCACCCACGTGCCAGTCAGGTTCAACGCCGGCGGCGTGCCGATCCCGGTCGGCTCTGTCGGGCCATCGTCACAAGCGCACGTGGCGGCAACAAGCACTGTTATGAGGACGCAACGCAACGGGTAAGTGGCCAGCATCAGTAAACCTCGTCTGAGTGTCGCATGCGTCGTCGTCTATGGGCCAGCAGAACTACCGGGATGATGAAGATGTGGGAAGAATGCAGAAGGCCATAGGGCTTGGGGCGTAGGGATTAGCAGGGCGCAGGGCAATCCCGACTAGATCGACCGCGTGGCTTCCGGCTTTAGCCGGAAGATCAGTGGCGTCAGCGGGAAGATCAGCGGTATCTTCCGCTGGAGGGCGAGATGCGAAGTGGCGGCGAGCCGATCCGGATTACGGCGGAGCGATTTCGTTCCAAAGGACTAGCTGAAGAACTCCTCCGCCTCGGCGATCAGGTCGGGGAGCACGGCTGACTGGATGGCCTCGCGACCTGTGAAGTGTCGTCGGGAGCCAGGGTCGACGCCCATATTCACAACGACGACCGCGTGACGCGAAGGCTCGACGAGCCAGCACTCACGGACGCCGTAGGTGCGATACCACTCGAGCTTCGTCGTCCGATCCCTGACCGCTGTTGCGCGCGACGCCACCTCCACCACGAGATCTGGCGCCCCCCACACTTGCTCGCGGATGATGCGCGAGCGGCCGTTCGAAATGAAGATAACATCGGGCTGCACGATCAAGCCTTGGGCCTCGTCGAGCACCACGTCGATTGGCGAGACGAGGACGACGCCGAGCCGCGCGGCGCGTACGTGCTGATCGAGGATCACGGTCGTACGCGTCACGACGGTCTGATGACCGTATCGCGGCGCGGGCGGCTCGCGCACCACACCCCACACCAGCTCCCGTCGCCGCAAATCCTCCGGCCCCAACAAATAGTCGCCGGTTGTCCGCCGCTCGCTCATACCGCCTCCTCACCCCACTCGCCCGGCAGCCTGGAAGAACCCGGCGATGTCGCAAGCGTCAACCCACCGCCTCCGGGATTGGACGACGATGCCATCGTCATTCGCACGAATCAAGCAGTTGTTCACATACCGATGTCTGTGCGATTGTGGGCCATGGATCGACGCGAGACCGAACGGCTCCTGGACTCGATCCGCGCGGCGCGGGTGGCCGGCGAACGTGTGGCGCTGGCCACGGTCGTGCGTGTGAGGGGGAGCGCGTATCGGCGCGAGGGCACACGGATGCTCGTGCGTCAGAACGGGACCTACGAATGTGCGCTGTCAGGAGGATGCCTGGAGCCCGCCGTCGCCGACGCCGCCCAGCGCGTGATTGCTACGGGCGAGCCGGTCACCGCCACATACGATCTCGCGGAGGATTCATCTGGGGGCTGGGCATCGGCTGCAGCGGCGCCGTCGACATCCACATCGAGCGAGCTCGAAGACGACGCGGTGACGAGCGAGTGGCTGGGCGTCCTCCGTCGTGGAGAGTCGGCGGTGCTGGTGACGCCGCTTGCGGGGGCGTCGGGACGGCTGATCGTTCGCGCGACCGGCGACACAATCGGCGCGCTCACCGACTCGGTCGATGGAGCGCGAGGCGATCGCGTACGCTCGCGAACGACTGAGTGCGGCGTACCCGCAGTCGGGGCTCGATGCGATTGGCGGCGGGGAGGTCTTCTTCGACGTCAGCACGCCGCCCCCGTCGCTCGTCGTGTTCGGCGCCGGCTACGACAGTGTGCCGTTGGTCAAACAAGCCTGGACGCTAGGGTTTGCCGTCACCGTGGTTGACGTGCGCGAGGCGTACCTGACGGCCGATCGCTTTCCGGGCGCGACGCTCATCTCCGCGCACTTCAGCCGCTTCGCCGAGGCCGTGACGGTCGATGCCCGGAGCTTTGCGCTCGTCATGAATCACCACATCGAGCGCGATCAGCGAAAGCTTGCGGTTTGCCCTCGACTCGCAGGCCGCTTACATCGGCGTGCTCGGGCCGCGTTCGCGCTATCAGAAGCTCCTCGACGGGCTCGCCGCCGCAAGGCTACGTGCCGAATCCTGCACGGCTCGCGGCGGTTCGCAGCCCGGTGGGCCTTTCACTCGGCGCCGAGACGCCAGAAGAGGTGGCGCTGTCGATTCTCGGCGAGATCCTCGCAATTCGGCGCGGATTCGAAGGCGGATTCCTGAGTGGATCGAGCCGCAGCCTTCATCGGCCCGACGAGAAGCGGCTCCTGGCGCGCTCGTAGTCCTCGGGCGTATCGATATCCATCAGCAGATCCGGCGCAAACTGGAGCACCATCGTCCGCTCCCGGTGCCGCTGGAGCACCGGACGGGCGCCGTGCTCGAGCTGTCCGAGCTCAGCGAAGAACTCGCGCTGGAACAGGTGGGGCGGCGCCACGACCTCGCCATACCGGACGCTGACAATGGCCGGCGCGTGCTGGCGATAGGTATCGAGCACCGACCGGTATTCGTGTGAGGTGACGAACGGTTGGTCGGCGAGGGTGAACATGGCGGCATCGCTGTCGCCCAGATGCAGGACGGCCGTTCGAAACGAGCTGCCCATCCCGCTCTCGAAGTCGTGATTGACGACGTGGCGAACGACGAGTCCGTCGAGCGCCACGAGCGTTTTCTGGTGATCGCTGCCAAGCACCACGAGGACGTCCTCGAAGCCGGCGTCACACACTTGTCGCACGGTGCGCCGGACGAGGGGTTCGTCCCCGAGAGGAAGAAGCAGCTTTTGCGTCCCCATGCGCGTCGAGGCGCCCGCCGCGAGAACGACCGCGCTCACCATAGTTGAAGCTGGTTCACCACCAGTGTATCGACACGCTGACCATTCTGTGATGTAGAATTCCGTTCTTTCCAACGCAAATCCTTTGCGACGCCGACGTGGCGCCTCACGTGCGACGCTGCCGAGACGGGAGGTTGGCGACGTGATTCCTGCGTCCTTCGATTATCTTCGTGCTCACACCGAGGACGAAGCGCTCGGGTACCTGCAGCAGCATGGGGGCGATGCCCGCGTGCTGGCAGGCGGCCAGAGCCTCATCCCGGCGATGCGGTTCCGATTGGCGCGACCGGCCGTTCTGGTCGATATCAACGCGCTGACCAATCTGAACTACGTCCGGGTCAATGGCAACGTGCTGACCGTCGGCGCGATTGCGAGAGACAGCGACATCGAGCGCGCGTCATGGATCACCGACCGGCGCTGGAGTCTGATCCAGGACACGTCGCGCGTGGTGGCCGATCCCGTCGTGCGTCAGATGGGCACGGTTGTCGGGAGCCTGTGCCACAACGATCCCGCGGGCGATTGGACCGCCACCTCGCTCGCGTCCCGCGCCACGGTCGTCGTGCGCGGCAAGGCCGGCACGCGGCGGGTGGCGATCGACGAGTTCCTGGTGGATAGCTTCACGACCGCCGTCGCCGAAGGTGAGATGGCGATGGCCGTCGAGTTTCCGGTGCCGGACGATCGCACCGCGGGCTCGTACCAGAAAGTCGAGCGCAAGGTCGGCGATTACGCGACCTGCGCGGCCGCCGTGCAGGTGTCGCTCAATGCCGACGGCGCCATCCGCAGCGCCGGTGTGGCGCTCTCGGCTGCCGGGTCCGTGCGCCGTGCGCGTGGACGAAGCAGAGCGGCTGCTCACGGGTCAGAAGCCGACCACCGATTTGATTCGGGCCGCGGCCGATGCCGCCTCGCGGCGCAGTCAGCCGCAGGCCGACCTGCGCGGCAGCGTCGAATACAAGAAGGAACTGGCTGGTGTACTGGTCAGCCGCGGTCTGCGCCAGGCGTTGGCGCGTCTGGGGGTTCAGGTATGAAAGTCAACGTCAAGGTGAACGGCGTAACGTATGAGCGTGACGTCGAGCCACGAACCCTGCTCGCATACTTTCTGCGCGAGGATTGCGCGCTCACCGGCACGCACGTCGGCTGCGACACGTCGAGTTGTGGCTGCTGCGTCGTCGTGATGGACGGCAACAAGGCCGTGAAGTCCTGCAGCATGTTTGCGGTGCAGGCCGACGGCCACGAGATTCTCACGGTCGAGGGGCTCGCAAGCGGCGGCACGCTCCACGCGCTCCAGCAAAGCTTCTGGGATCAGCACGGCCTGCAATGCGGGTACTGCACGCCCGGCATGATGCTGACAGCGCACGCGCTGCTGACCCACAACCCCAATCCCAGCGAAGCCGACATTCGCGAGGGATTGGCGGGCAACTTGTGCCGATGCACCGGCTACCAGAACATCGTCAAAGCGGTGCAGCAGGCGGCCGAGGCCCTGCGCAAACCCGTCGCCACGAACTCTTGACGCTTGCTCGCGAGGACCCGATGACCATTCAGGCGAAACCACGACATTCGGTCGGCGTGGCCATGAAGCGCAAGGAGGATCCGCGCTTCGTTCAGGGCAAGGGCAACTACGTCGACGACATCTCCCTTCCGGGCATGCTCTATCTGTCGCTGGTGAGGAGCCCGTATCCGCACGCGGAGATCAAGAACATCGACATCAGCGAAGCGATGAAGGTGCCGGGCGTGAAAGCCGTGATCACCGGCAAGGATCTCGAGGCCGCAGGTCTGGGCTGGCTCCCGACCTTCCACGGCTTCGACAAGCAGATGGTGCTCGCGATCGGCAAGGTGCTCTTCCAGTACCAGGAAGTCGCCGCCGTGTTTGCGGAGACGCGCGCGGCCGCCGTCGACGGCGCCGAGGCGGTGCAGGTGGACTATGCGCCGCTGCCGGTCGTGGCCGATCCGTTCACGTCGAAGACCGACAAGGTGCTGCTGCGGCCCGACCGCGAGAAGAAGACGAACCACATCTTCCACTGGGAGGTGGGCGACAAGGACGGCACGGCTCGCGCCATGCAGTCCAGCGCCAAGCGCATCAAGCAGCGCATCTGGTTTCAGCGGTGTCATCCGGCGCCACTCGAACCATGCGGATGCGTCGCCTACTTCGACACGATGGGTCGTCTGCAGTTCTACGTGACCTCTCAGGCGCCGCACGTGTATCGCACGGCGCTGGCGCTGGTCACCGGCATCGCCGAGGACAAGATTCACGTGGTCTCGCCCGACCTCGGCGGTGGCTTTGGCAACAAAGTGCCGGTTTACCCGGGCTATGTGTGCGCCATCGTCGGCGCGCTCAAGATCGGGCGGCCAGTGAAATGGATCGAAACGCGCACGGAAAACCTGACCAGCACCGGCTTTGCGCGCGACTATCACATGGATGTCGAGATCGGCGCGACCGCTGACGGCAAGGTCACGGCGTTGCACGTCGCGACGACCGCCGATCACGGCGCCTTTGACGCGGCCGCCGATCCATCCAAGTATCCCGCGGGTATTTTTGGCATCGTCACGGGCAGCTACGACTTCCCGGTGGCGCATGCCGAGGTCGATGCGTTCTTCACGAACAAGGCGCCGGGCGGCATCGCGTACCGCTGCTCGTTCCGTGTCACCGAGGCGAGCTACGCGATCGAGCGCGGGATGGATATTCTCGCCGACGAGCTCGGCATGGATGCGGTGGAACTGCGGCGCAAGAACTTCATCCGAAAGGATCAGTTCCCCTATCCGTCGGCGCTGGGGTTTACCTACGACAGCGGGGACTACCACCAGACCTTGAACGTCGCGCTCGAAAAAATCGGCTACCAGGCCTTGCTCAAAGAGCAGGCCGAGAAGCGTGCGCGCGGCGAGCTGATGGGCATCGGCATCTCGACGTTCACGGAGGTGGTCGGCGCCGGGCCATCGAAGCACTTCGACATTCTCGGCATCAAGATGTTCGACAGCGCCGAGATTCGGATTCACCCGACCGGTGCCGGCATCGTGCGGACGGGGGCGAAGTCGCAAGGGCAGGGGCACGAGACGACGTGGGCGCAGATCGTCGCCGAAGAACTGGGGCTCGACCCGCAGACGATCATGGTCGAAGAAGGCGACACCGACACGGCGCCATACGGGCTCGGCACCTATGCCAGCCGCAGCACGCCGGTCGCCGGCGCGGCGATCACGATGGCCGCCCGGCGCATTCGGGAGAAGGCGCGCAAGATCGCCGCGCACTTGCTGGAGGTCGGCGAGGGTGACGTCGAGTGGACCGATTACAAGTTCCAGGTCAAGGGGGTCCCGGCCAAGACCGTCACGATGAAAGACGTGGCGTTCGCCGCCTACACGAACATGTCGCAGAACGAGCCGGGGCTCGAGGCGACCTATTACTACGATCCGCCGAACATGACGTACCCGAACGGCGCATACGTGTCGGTGGTGGACGTCGATCGTGAAACCGGCGCCGTCAAGGTCCGTCGGTTCCTGGCCGTGGACGATTGCGGCACGGTGATCAATCCGATGATCGTCGAGGGGCAGATTCATGGCGGTCTGACCGAAGGGTTCGCGATGGCCTTCATCCAGGAGATCCAGTACGACAGCGAGGGCAACAACCTCAACACCAACTTCACGGACTATCTCGTCCCCACCTCGCTCGAGACGCCGCACTGGGAGACGGCCAACACCGTGACGCCGAGTCCGCACCATCCCATGGGCGCCAAGGGCGTGGGCGAGAGCCCGAATGTGGGTAGCCCGGCGGCGTTCGTCAACGCCGTGATCGACGCGCTGTCGCCGCTCGGCGTGCGGCACATCGACATGCCGCTCACCCGCGACAAGGTGTGGCGGGCGATTCGAGACGCGACCGCCAGGAAGGCCTAGCGAACTGCTCGAGCGGAGCCTCACGAGTGAAACTGCAGCAAAGCGGCGAGGAGAAGATCCCCGCGAGCCACGCGGCGGTGTGGGCGTTCGTCACCGATCCCCAGAAAGTGGGGCAGTGCCTGCCCGACGTGATCGACATCACCGTCCACGACCCCACACACTTCGACGCCGTCGTCCGAGTTGGTGTGGGGCCGGTGCGCGGCAATTTCAAGCTCAGGATGGAGCTCGTGCCCGATCAGTCCGGGCGTCGGATCGACATGAAGATCTCCGGCGGAGGTTTCGGGAGCGCCGTCGATCTCACGGCGGGCGCCGACGTCGAGGACAACGGCGACGGCACGACCACGTTGAAGTGGACCGGCGAAGCCGAGGCCCGCGGGCCCGTAGCGGCCGTCGGCGGCCGGGTGCTGGACGCGCAGGCACAAAAGCTGATCGGTCAGACCTTCGGCTGCATCCGTCAGAAGCTGACGCTGAGGATCCACATGGCCGATGTTTTCGAGCGGATTGCAGCGCTTCGGCGCGACGGCCAGTCCTTTGCCGTGGCGACGGTCGTCGGCCGCCGCGCGCCGGTCTCGGCCCACCTCGGCGATCGCGCCATCGTGTTCGCCGACGGGCGCATGGAGGGCTTTGTCGGCGGCGCGTGCTCGCACGAGATCATTCGACGGCAGGCGCTCGAGGCCATACAGACGCGCTGCAGCCGTCTGGTCTCGATTCGGCCGGATGCCAGCGCATCGGCTGACTCGAGCGCCGAGCATGTGGTCGTCCCGATGACGTGTGTGTCGGAAGGAGCCGTGGACGTATACGTCGAACCCTTCGTGCAGGCGCGACGGCTGGTGGTCGTCGGCGCGACGCCGGTCGCTGCGGCGCTGGCGCGCCTCGCACGCACGATGGAGTATGACGTCGTGCGCGTCGTGGATGCTCACGAGCGGCGTGACATCGAGCAGGATGCCGTGGCGCACGGCATGACCGTCGTCGATCTCGACGCGCTCGAGACCGTGCTGCGGGAAGGCGGCTCGAATCACGCGACCGTCGTCGCCTCGCAGGGGCATTACGACGAGCCCGCGCTCACCGCGATTCTGAAAAGCGATGCGGCGTATGTCGGCCTGGTGGCATCACGCAAGCGGGGTGACACCGTGCGCGCCGGACTCGAAGAGAGTGGCCTGCCCGGTGTTGCGACGATCCGGAATCCTGCCGGCCTCGATCTGGGCGCGCGGACCGCGCCGGAGGTCGCGCTCTCGATCCTCGCGGAGATCGTCCAGCGTCAGCCGAGCGGGTCGCGCGTCGAAGTCGGCTATCCGCGTTAGAACCGCAACACGCGCGGTTGACCCGGTGTGCCACATGGAGGTGGACGTCACGAACGCGAAACATACGGCGGAGGTGGACGGCGTGACGTATTACTTCTGCTGCCCGAACTGTCGATCGCGCTTCGTCAAACAGCCGCAGGACTATCTCGGTGCTCACCGATGACGGACGCGGCGACCATCCGCGCCCGCTTTCGCGAGCACGCGTTCATCATCGACGACGCCTTTGCGACGGGGCTCCAGATCATGCTGGCGCTCGAGAAGCCGCTGCTCATCGAGGGCCCGGCCGGCGTCGGCAAGACCGAGAGCGCCAAGATCCTCGCCGAGGTGCTGGGCACGCGGCTGATTCGCTTGCAGTGCTACGAAGGCCTCGACGCCATGGCGGCGCTCTACGAGTGGAACTATCCGCGTCAGATGCTGCGCGCGCGTCTGAGCGAGACCGAGGGCGCCACGCTCGAGGAGCGAGAAGCGCAGATCTTCGGCGAACAGTTTCTGCTCAAGCGGCCACTGCTCCAGGCGATTACCGAGGACCGCTCGCCCGTGCTGCTCATCGACGAAGTGGACCGCTCGGACGAGGCGTTCGAAGCGTTCCTCCTCGAAGTGCTGGCCGAGTGGCAGGTCACGATTCCCGAGCTTGGCACGATTCGCGCGACGCACAAGCCACACGTGATCGTGACCAGCAATCGCACACGTGAGCTGTCCGACGCGCTTCGTCGCCGCTGCCTGTTTCTCTGGCTGCCGTACCCGTCGCTCGAACAGGAGATCGACATCCTGCACGCGCGCGTGCCCGGTCTCTCCGAGCGTTTGGCGGTGCAGATCGCGCGCCTCATGCAGGTGCTGCGCGGGCTGCCGCTGCAGAAGGCGCCGGGCGTTGCCGAGAGCCTCGACTGGGCGATGGCCCTCATCAGCCTGCACCGCGATCACCTGGACGCCGCCGCGGTCGAGCAGACGCTCGGGTGCGTGCTCAAAGTGCACGAAGACCACGACGTGATGCGCGCCCACCGCGCGTCGCTCGATCCGATTCTGGGTGAGACTCCGGTGAATCCAGAGCCTGGCGGGTACAGCCTCGAGACCGACTTCGGGTTTGGGAAGGTTTCCACGCCACGTCGCTGATGTATCCGTTTGCCAGCCTGCCAGAGAACCTCGCTGCGTTCTGCGGGGTGCTGCGCCGCACGCATGGGTTCCGCGTCGGACCGGGCGAGCTGCAGGACGCCGCGCGCGCGCTGGAGGTGGTGGAGCTAGCCGACGAGCGCGCGGTGCGCCATGCGCTGCGGCCCATCTTGACGAGCGCACGCGGCGAGGTGCCGGTGTTCGATCGCGTGTTCACGGAGTTTTTCACCAGGCGAGTTGATGCGACGCCTCTCGACGAATTGAAGACGGCAGAACGCGAGGGCTCGGACGTCAGCCCAGGCAACCCGGAGCAAGAAAGGGAGGGCCCGGGCTTCGGCGCGGGCGACCACGCGGGAGATCATGAGGCGGCAATCGAAGAGGGCCGGGGCGCCCATCGCGCGGCGGAAGAGGGCCCCGACCGCAGCCCGGGCGATTCAACCGCCTTTGCGCGCGCGAGCTACAGCCCGATCGAGGCGCTCGGTGCTGAGACGCCCGACCTCATGCGCGTCGAGACCGAGTGGCGCGACGCGGCCCGCGACGCTGGTGCGGCGGCTGCACGTCGGACTCTCGCGGCGCTGGCGGCCGGCGAGCCGCGGGCGCCGCTTCGATCTGCGACGCACGCTGCGGGCCAGCCTGCAGACCGGTGGGGAAGCGCTTGCACCACGGTGGCTGCGGCGTCCGATGACGCGGCCACGATTGGTCGTGCTCGTTGACGGCAGTCGCTCGATGAGCGCCTCTGCGCACACCGCCCTGCAGATCGCGGTGGCCATCGCCAGCGTGACACTGCGCGTCGAGGTGTTCACGTTCTCGACCGCCCTCGAGCGTGTCACCACCGACGTGCGCCGGGCCGCCGCGGGCGAGAGACGCCGACTCGATCGCCTGGCGTACGCCTGGGGCGGTGGCACCAGCATTGGCGCGTGTCTTCAGCAATTCGTGGAGCGCTTTGGCGAGCGTCTCCTGAGTCGCGACACGGTCGTGATTATCGCCAGCGACGGATTGGACGTCGGGGACATCGAGACGCTGCGCAACGCGATGCGGGTCCTGCACCGCCGCGCGGCGAGCGTGGTGTGGCTCAATCCGCTGCTCGAGACGCCCGGGTATGAGCCGACGGCGAGCGGGATGCGTGCCGCGCAGCCCTTTGTCCGCACGTTCGCCAGCGTCGCGAGCGCGGCAGACCTCGCGCGGCTGGCGCGTGTCGTGCGCGTGCGCGCGTAGTGTGCGGGATCTTCCGCCTGAAGGCGGAAGCCACATGAATTCACAGTAGCCACATGAATTCACCGTTGTGGCTTCCGGCTTTAGCCGGAAGATCAGCAGGTAACCAACAGCACGCCCTTCACTGACTCGAACTCGCGGCCCACGGATACGGTCCGCCATCTTCACCCCCTTCGCCTCGAACAGCAGCTCGATGATCCGCTGCCACGACGCGCTGCTGGTGGAGCGGCCGTAGATGTTGTGCGTCTTGTGGGCGATCACGAGGTTCAGCGACGGGAAGACCGTGATCCACTGCCCCACGGCGCCCACCGCGGAGTACGCGCCCTTGAACGGCCCGACGGCCTTGGGACCGTCCCAGATCCACCACATGTATCCGTAACCGAAATACCCGTCGCGGCGGCGGACGGGATTCATCTCCTGCACCGGCGTCACGACGCTGACGATGCGGCGCGCCCAATCTTTGGAGATGACCTGGCGTCCATTCCACTGGCCTTCGTGAAGCATCAGATAGCCGATTCGCGCCATGTCTCGCGTCGAGATCCAAATCGGATAGGCCGGGTACTTGGAAACGGTCAGATCCCCTTCCTTGTGCTGCGCCGTTCGATCCCAGTCCTCGAACTGCAGCGGGATGGCAAGCTGCGCCTGCAGCTCGTCGTAGATATCGCGTCCCGTGAGCTGTTCGAAGATCGCGCCGGCCACGTTGAAGTCCCAGTTGCTGTACAGCATGTAGCTTCCGGGCTTCTGCGAACCGCGCGGCGGCGCTTGCGCCAGATCGTCGCCGGAGTACGAGGCCGGGTGATAGACACCCGAGCGGGCAGTGATCACATGACCGATGGTCGCCTGCTTTTCGATCGGGAGGAGGCCGCCGATGTCATCGATCTTCAGCGCCTCGAGCGTCGTATCGAGTTTGATGGTGCCGTTTTCGACCCAGTAGCCGTAGAGCATCGCCAGAATGCTCTTGCGAACCGAGGCCACGTAGGAGAGCTCCGTGGATGTCGCCGTATTGATAGACGACGCGTCCGCGATCGACCACGACGAGACCGGTGGTGTTCGACTCGTCGCGGATGAAGCTCGTCGTCTTTTGGAGCACCTCGGGCGACCACCCATAGGACGCGGGACTCCGCTTGCTCCCACGTCTTGTCAGGAAAGATCGCGTCGGTCGCGATCTGCCCTCTGAGCGGCGTGAGGCAGGCAAGAAGGAGAACGGCGACAATGCGGACTAGACGTCTGTTCCAGAAATCCGAGGACCTGTTGCGACAGCACCCTGTCATACCCCACCCCCCTCCTCAATCCGATCGCACACGGTTCGCAGCACCTTCAGCCGCGCGAAGTTCTTGTCGTTGCCCTCGACCAGCGTCCATGGCGCGTGCCGCGTGCTCGTGCGCTCGACCATGTCGTTGACGGCCTGCTCGTAATCGAGCCACTTGGCGCGGTTGCGCCAGTCTTCGGCGGTGAGCTTCCACTGCTTGTAGCGTGTCTTCTCACGCTCTTTGAAGCGGCGCAACTGCTCATCGAACGTGATGTGGACCCAGCACTTGACGAGCACGATGCCGTCGGCGACGAGCTGCTCCTCGAACTCGTTGATTTCCGAGTACGCGCGCATCCACTCTTCGCGCGTCGCGAATCCCTCGACCCGCTCGACCAGCACGCGGCCGTACCAACTGCGGTCGAAGATCGTGAGCCGGCCGGCGCGTGGAGAGATGGCGCCAGAATCGCCAGAGATAGTGGTGCGCGCGCTCCTCGTCGGTCGGCGCCGCGATCGGGATGACCTGGTAGGCCCGCGCGTCGAGCGCTGCGGTGACGCGCCGGATGGCGCCTCCTTTGCCCGCGGCGTCCTGACCCTCGAACAACAGAATCGTCGAGACGCCTTGGTCCTGCGCGCGACGCTGCAAGCAGATTGAGACGCCCCTGTTGTTTTTCCAGCGCGGCGTCGAACACTTTCTTCGGCACCGTCTGCGTCATGTCCAGATTACTGAGGATGGTCACCGAGGCAGGTGCCGACCGACTCCGTTCCGGCGCGGTGCCCGGCGGCGCCGGTTTCGCAGAGAGCTGGCCTGCAACCGCGCGCCGCTGACGACCTGCGGGGGCGGGTGGGCGCTCGCCACGGCCTTCGTTCAGTGCCTTACCGACGGCATCGCGGATCATCGTGGCGACCGTGATGCTTCGATACGCTTCGTCGTCACCCTCCACGATCATCCACGGTGAGTCGACCGTGCTGGTCTGGCGCAGCGCTTGCTCGGCCGCGGCGATGAACTTGTCGTACATGCGCCAGTGCTTCCACTGTTCCTTCGTGACGCGCCAGCGGGAGACCTTGTCTTTCTCGAGCTTCTTCAGTCGTCGCTTCTGCGCCGCCTTCCCGAGGTGCATCCAGAACTTCAGGATCAGGGCGCCGTTAGCGGTGAGGGTCCGCTCGAACTGAACGATGCGGCCGATGCGTTGAGCAAATGCGGCCTTGGTGCTTCGGCCGTTGACGCGATCGAGGATGGGACGCGAATACCACGAGCTCAGGAAAAAGCCGATGCGGCCGTTCGGTGGCAGATCCCTCCAGAAGCGCCAGTATTCGGGACGCTCTGACTCTTCGTCCGATGCCGGACCGTAGGCTCGCGTGACGATCCAGCGCGGATCCATCCACTCGCTGAGCAGGTTGACGGTCTCGCCCTTCCCGCGCCGTCAACGCCGGCGAAGACGATGATCACGGGGAACTTGGCAGCGCTCAACTGTCCGCTGCAGCTCCAACAGCTCTCCGCGCAAGCGCGAGCGCTTGCTTCTTGTAGTCGTCTTTCGGAATCTTGCGTCCGAGCTCCGCCGCTTCGAACATGTGTGGGTCCTCGTTGTTAGGGTCGCCGGCCGATGGTCCGCACCGCCGCCAGCGTGGCCTGCTTCACGTCCTTCACGTGACCGACCCCAGGACACGGTGATCAGCAACTTGATGAGACGGTAGTAGTCGATGACCGGTGCCGTCTGGTTGTGGTAGGTCACCAGTCGCGCGCGCACTGTGTCCGGCGCATCGTCCGTTCGCTGATAAAGGTGTTCTCCAGTGCACCGTCCGAGGGGACAGACGCGAAAGGGGTTTGCCGTCGTATGGAAAGGGACCTGACATTCACGGCAGATGAGTCGCCCCGAGAGGCGTGTAATGAGGTCTTCGTCGGGGACTTCGACATAGAGGACCGCGTCGATCTGGCGTTCGAGCCTGGCCATCAACTCGTTGAGCGCCATCGCTTGCTCCATCGTCCGCGGGAAGCCGTCGAGCAAGACGCCCTTCACCGTGTCCGGTCTCGCAATGCGTTCCTGGAGCATCGCGATCGTGACCGCGTCGGGCACGAGCGCCCCGCGGGTCATGTAGTCGTTGGCCTGGAGGCCGAGCTCGGTGCGCCGCCTGACGTGGTCGCGGAACAGATCGCCGGAGGCGACGTGTGTCAGGCCCAGCTCGCGTTGCAGATGTTCGGCCTGAGTGCCTTTCCCAGAGCCCGGCGCGCCCAGAAGAACGAGGTCCACCTACTGCCCGTCGGCCTTGAAGGCTGCAGCGAAGTCCGCCCATGCCACCGGCTTGCCGTGGACCGGGACAATCTGGGCGACGTCCAACCCGAGCTTCCTGACCGCCGTGTAGAAGCTGGTGTGATCGCGAGTTGGCGGCGTCGGCCGTGGCCGATCAGTGTCGAGCAAATCGGCTTCGAACAGGAGTCGCTCCTTCGGCAGGTACGCGATCAGCATGCCCTCGGCGTGTGCGAGAGGGTTGACGTAGTGAACGTTCAGGTTCCGTGAGCCATCGCTGATGACGAAGTTCTCGCGGATGGCCTCGTAGTAATACCCCTCGGCGAGCTCGGTCGGCGGCCACAGCGACACCATGTCTGGCTTCAGCGTGCGCTGGGCGTAGTTCAGCACATCGCGGTTGTAGAAGTCGTAGTTCTTCCAATGCGTGATGATCGTGGCGCCGATGTGGACGTAGGTGCGCAGCCCGCCCGCGTGATCGAAATGCTGGTGCGAGTTGATCACCCAGCGGATCGGCTTGTCGGGAATCAGTCGGACGATGGCGTCGATGACGGCGAGGCTGCGGTCCTCGTCGAGCGGCGCCTCGAAGACGGCGATCCAGTCTTTGAACTCGACGGCGATGCTGTTGTGCGAGCCTCCGCCCAGCAGATAGACGCCGTCGGCCAGCTTCTGCGTCTCGACGCGAACGGGAAACGTGGCCTGCTAGCACCGATGCCGGCACGGCCGGTGGATCCGGGCACTGGTTCGCGCGCACGTCCTTCAGCGTGCCACCGAATGCGTTGTGACCGGCCGTCACGTTCTGCGCGCCGTAGTTGTCGTCCCAGCCCTGATGTGAATGCCAGCCGGTCGGGAACTTGATGCCGTTGCCGATGTCGATGTAGCTGTCGTTGGTGAACTCGTGTTCGTAGTTCATGTCGCCCAGCACGGGATTGGCGACCCAGGTGTGAATGCGCTGGAGCATGTTGTCGGCATTGATCGTGGCGTCTGCGCGGTACTTGCCGTTGACGGTAATGGACACGACGCGTACCTTGGCCGGCTTGACCTCCGGGCCATCGCGTCCCATCTCGCCGAGCTCCCATCGCCACGTCGCTTTTGGATTCGCGCCCGGCTTCCGTGCGGCCTTGAGGAATCCGTGCGGGTTCAGCCACATGTCGAGCTGATAGATCTCGGCAAGGGCCGGCGGGACCGCGACCGGCGGAGCGTTGGGTCCGTCCATGTGCCAGGCGTGCGTGCCGGACACGACGTGCGTCTGGTGCTGGTGCTGCTGGAGCGGTCCGTCGATCCAGTCGACGCCGTATTTCCACGACGCCGGGTTCAGCCCGGGCTTGCGATCGAACTCCTCGTGCATCACGCCCGCATCCCAGTTCATCGTCCGCGTGTAGTTGGCCAACGAATCGATGCGCGGCCAGTCGACGTTGCGCGCCGACTCGCGCTGCTGCCCGACGGCGCCGCCATACGCGGTTCCGGAAATCGTGACGCACCGCAGGCTGTCGGTGCCGATGGCTTTGGCGGCGGCATCCAGGATGGGTTGCGGGTCGAGGTAGCCGGGAGGAATCTGTCCGGTCGCGCCGCCGGCGCTGATGAGCGCCGCGAGCAGGGCCAAGCCGAACCGTCTCGTCATGGTCGCCTCCACGCCGACGCGGACGATCGCCATCGCCCGCTGGCGGAAGCCACAGGAGTATGACATAAGTTCACCCTGGTGGCCGGCTCTCCGGAAGATTACTTTACAGCCGTGCACCGACTTAGCCGGTGATCTGCACAGGTGTGGCTTCCGGCTTTAGCCGGAAGATTAGCAAATCAGTGATTTACTCGTACCGAAGCGCCTTCATCGGATCGAGCCGCGCGGCACGGCGAGCCGGCAGATAGGCGGCGAGGAACGTGGCGGCGAGCACAATCGGTGCGACCAGCACGTGAGCCATCGGACTGATGCCTGTCGTCGCCGCCGGGAAATGCGGCTTGCAGCAATCGTTCGGCGCCCACGCCGGCCAGCAGCCCGACGACGAGTCCGACGACCGCCAGCACGAGTCCTTGTCGTAAGACCATTCGCAGGACGGCGGTGCGGCCGGCGCCGATGGCCATCCGAATGCCGATTTCTCTCGTCCGCCTGCTGGTCGCGTACGCCACCAGGCCGTACAGCCCGACGATGGCGAGGCCGAGGCCCATCAGGCCCATGGCGCCGACGATCCCGATGATCACGTTGAAGATGGTGATCGTCCGCATCTGATAGAACTCCTCCATCGTGCGGACGTTGTAGATCGGCTGCGTGCGGTCGAGGCCCTGCACGACGCTCGCGAAGCGGCGCGACGAGGCTCGCCGGATCGCCGGCCGACTCGGTCAGCAGAACCATCTCCGACTGCGGGTTTTGCCGGTACGGAAGATAGACGAACTCGGTGGGCGGTTCGCCGAGCCAGAGATACTTCGTGGTCTTCGCGACGCCGACAATCTCGATCCAGGTCAGACTCCTCGCGCTCACGCAACTGAAACCGCTTCCCGATTGGATCCTGGTTGGGCGAGTAGTGCTGCACATACTGCTCGTTCACGACCGCCACGCGAGGAGCATCCGTCGAGTCCTCTTCGCGAAATCCGCGCCCGCGAACGATGGGAATGCCCATCGTGCCGAAGTAGTGTCTCGTCGACGCGTGCGGAGAACAGCGTGAGATTCTCTTTTCCGACCGGAAGCTGGTGGCCCTCTGGAATGACGTTCGACGCGTTGATGCCGTCAGTGGCCATCGGCACCGACGAGGCGAGCGCGACCGATTTCACGCCTGGCACCGATCGCGCCTCGTTCGGCGAGCTGCAGGAAGAATCGGCGCGTGTCGTCGTCGCTGTAGTGCACGAGGCTCGGGTCGAAACTCATCATCAGCAGGTGATCGGTGCGGTACCCGGGGCCGCTGCTCAGTTGCTCCTGGAAGCCGCGATACATGAACGTCGCCAGCACCAGCAACACCACCGACACCGCGACCTGTCCGCCGACCAGCAGGCTCCGTCCCCAGCGCCGCCGTCGTCCGACCATCGCCTCGCCGCTTTTCATGACCATCGCCAGGTCCGTGCGCGACGTCTGAATCGCCGGCGCGAGACCGAACAGGATCGCGCTCAGCACGGCGACGACGAGGCTGAACAGCAGCGCGCGGCGATCGAGCTGGAAGGTGAGCGCGATCGGCAGATCGGTCGGAAGTTGAATCTGTTGAAACAGTCGTGATGCCGCCATAGCCGACGGCGAGGCCCAGCACGCCGCCGGCGAGCGCGATCAGCAGGCTCTCGGTCAGCAACTGTGTGATCAACCGGCCGCGCCCGGCGCCGATGGCCACGCGCATGGCCATCTCGCGCGCGCGCGCCGGCGCCCGGCTCGTCAGCAGCCCCGCGACATTGGCGCAGGCGACGAACAGCACCGCGGCGGCGAGCGTGGTCAGCATCGCAATCAGCGTCGCGTCGGGCGGCGACTGCGCGATTCTCGTCTGCAGCTCGGTGCGAACGACCAGCCCGCGATTGCGGTTCGTGTCCGGATACGCCCGCTCCAGATCCTTCGCGATGACCGACAGCTCGGTTTGCGCGCGCGCCAGGCTCACGCCCGACTTGAGGCGCCCCTTGATGGTGAGGCTGCGGATGCTGCGATCCTCGAGCGGACGCTGCTTTCGGATCGCCCAGCCAGGCGCGGCCACATCATCAGCGGCGCGTAGAAGTCGGAGCGGACGAACTGGTTCATCCCGGTGAATCGTCTCGGGCGCGACGCCGACGACCGTGAACTCGATCCCACTGAGCTGCACGCGCCGGCCGAGGATGGAGGGGTCGGACCCGAATTGCTGTTCCCACAGGTTGTGGCTGAGAATCACGACCGCGTCGCGGCCGGGGACCTGGTCCTCCTCCGGCCGGAAGGTGCGGCCCAGCTCCGGCTCGACGCCCATCACGCTGAAGAAGTTGCCGCTCACCAGCAGGCCGAGCGTCAGCTTTGGCAGCGCCTCCGCGTGTGGCGGCCAGGCCCGAGGTGACGCCGGTGAAGGCCACCAGTCCGTCGAAGCTGGTGCTGCGATCGCGGATGTCGATGTATTCGCGGTACGAGGCGCCGAGCCGACTGAATCCCTCGACCGACATCGTCGAGCCGACGGTGACGACTTCGCCGGGCCGAGCCACGGTCAGCGGCCGCAGCAGCAGGGCGTCGGCCCAGCTGAACGCGGCGCAGTTGGCGCCGATGCCCAGCGCGAGCGAGATGACCGCCACCAGCGTGAAGCCGGGGTTGGCGGCGAGCATGCGGCAGCCGTAGCGGACGTCCTGCCACAGCCGCTCGAGCCACCCGAATGCCGAGACCCTGGGTGTGTCGGTATTAATGGCCATGAATTGATTGGACGAGAGCGGTTCCGGCAAGTTCGCGCGGATGAGCCGAACCGCGGGACTGCCGGGCTATCCTAACAGTCCGCGCGCGGGACTGAAGGCGATTCGCTAGCGTCTCGGCCACCACCGCCCGACTCTAGCGCAGTAAGCCTCGTAATCCTTGCCGAAGGTGCGTCGCAACGTCGGCTC
Organism: uncultured Acidobacteriota bacterium; assembly: GCA_963734095.1. Lineage (GTDB taxonomy): Bacteria > Acidobacteriota > Vicinamibacteria > Vicinamibacterales > UBA2999 > JACCSI01. The sequence goes on from CAVTGK010000009.1 coordinate 30,521, forward strand.
CTCGTACGTCACGACAAACAGGTAAGTCACGAGCAGGAACACGACGACATAGGCAAACAGTGCGACCGGATTGGTAGTAGATCGCCGCCCCGGTCATGGCGAGCGCGGCACCGATGTACATCGGATTCCGGACGAAGCGATAGGGGCCGCGAACCACCAGCCGACGCGGCGGATCGAATGGCGCTGGCGTGCCTTTTCCCACGAGCGCGAATGTGAGGATGCACGACACCGCGAGCGCCGCGCCAGCGGCGGCGAGGAGCATCCCGGCGGCTTGCCATGGACCAAACGTCGTCGGCGCGACGATGCCTGAGGAGGTCAGCACGCGTGCCGGCACGAAGATCAGGAAGAAGTCCGATGAAGAGGGTTGCGTAAACGACCGCGCGGGCGACGATGAACATGTTGTCTTATCAGGAGGTGGGACGCGTCCTGACCCGAAGTCAGGCCCCCTCCCGAGGGTAGCAATCGCCGATCGTCCGAAGACGCTCCAGGACCGCTTCATGGAGGACCAGATCAAACGGCGGGTTTGAGGTCATGACGCCGACGCTACCATCGTCGCTGGGCGATCGCAATCGACATCGGAGATGGCGAGTGCTAGCGACGCGGCAACCAGACGTCGCGGGTGGGCCTTTGGACGTTCCATGTCGCGATTTTCAACGGCTGTCAGTCATGGAGTGCGCAAACGACAGTCTCAGAGGCAATCTGCATTACAGTCGGCGGAACAAAACCCGAAGCTGTGAGGTGAACCGTATGAGGCGCATCCTCTTCGCTGTCGCGGTGACGTTGGTGGCGGGGTCGGCCTTCTCACAATCTCCGCCGATCACGCTGCAAGCCGACACCCTGCTCGACGGCCGCGGCAAGGTCCTCAAGAACGTCAGCGTCACCGTCCAGGACGGCCGGATCCAGAGCGTCGCGCAACGCGTCCGGGCCAGCCACTTACGACCTGCGCGGGCTGACCGTGATGCCCGGGTGGATCGACACCCACGTGCACATCATGAATCACTTCGGCCGCGACGATCGGGCGTCGACGCCGGGCGAAACGCCGGTCGAAGCGATGCTCTATGCCGCCGAGAATGCATTGGCGACGCTCCAGGCTGGCTTCACCACGGTGCAGAGCATTGGTGCGCGCAGGCGACAAGGACTTGCGCGACGCCATCGCGCGCGGCCGCTTGCCAGGGCCCGCGCATCCTGACGGCGCTCGGCTGGATTACGCAGGGCACGCCCGACGAGATTCGCGCCGAGGTCCGCAAGTACAAGGCCGACGGCGCCGACCTGATCAAAATCTTCGCCTCGCGCAGCAGCCGCGAAGGCGGCGGACGGACGCTGGACGATGCGCAGCTGCAGGCGGGATGCGATGAGACGAAGCGCCTGGGCATGCGGAGCCTCATTCATGCGCACAGCACCGACAGCATCGAGGCTGCCATTCGCGCAGGCTGTGACCAGGTGACGCATGGGACCGGTTCGACCGACGCGACGCTGAAGGCGATGGTCGATCGCGGCATGTTCTTCGAGCCGCAATTTCTCGTGACGCACAACTACCTGGAGAACAAGCCGCGCTTCCTCGGCATCGGCAACTACACCGAGGAAGGATTCGCGTTCATGGAGAAGAACATGCCGATCAAGACAGCCATGATCCGGAAGGCCGTGCGGGTCCCCGGGCTGAAGCTGGTGTTTGGCACCGACGCGGTCGCTGGCGCGCACGGACGCAACGCCGAGGAGTTCATCTACCGCGTGCGCGACGGGATGCAGCCGCCGATGGACGCCATCGTGTCGGCCACCTCGCGTGCCGCCGAGTCGCTCCGGCTGCAGGACCGCATCGGCGCCATCGCGCCCGGGCTCGAGGCGGACATCATCGCTGTCGACGGCGATCCGCTGACGGATATCACGGCCGTCCGACGCGTGGTGTTCGTGATGAAGGGCGGAGTCGTCTACAAGAACGTCGCGCGGGGAAGGGCAAGTCATAGTGTCCCAGAACAGTGATTCGCGACCCGAGGCCGACCAGCAGATCGCCCTCTTGAAGGCGTTGGCGAGGACGAGCGTTGGTCGGAGTTGTTGTGCGTCCACGATACACTTAGGGTTTGGCACAGTGGTGTCAGCGAGCGTCCTGACATCCAACGATAAGAGTGTAAAGGTTTGGTTGAAACACGAGATTTCCGCACGATCATGGACGCGGTCGAACAGGCCGCCAACGCCGGCAACTATGCGGCAGCCGAGCCGCTGTTACGAGAGGCGGCTCTTCTGCAAGAGGCGAGTCTCGGTCCGCTCCATCCCGACCTCGCGAACACGCTGAACAACCTCGCGGTGGTGTGTGAGCTCACGGGCAAAATGGCCGATGCCGAGCACTTCTATCGACGCGCCTATGCGGTGGCGTCGACGGCCCTGGCCCCAGACGACGATTTGGTGGCCACGAGTGAAAGGAACCTCCGCGACTTCTGCGAAACGCAGGGACTGCCGCTCGAGCTACCGAAGCAAACTCCCATCGTAGCGCCGCGAGCGCGAAGTGCCAGTCGCGGCTTCCGCACCTGTTCCAATCGCGCGGCCGTCGCCCGACGTTTCGCCGCCGCCCATCCTCTCCCGCCGCCCGTCTTGTCGCAGCCATCCGGCGTCGGCCAGGTGTCGGCGAGCCACGCCGCGCGGCCACTTCCGGTGAGACTGCTGAGCGCCGCGGCGCTCCTTCTCGTCACGTTGATCGCGGGCTACTTCTGGTTTCGAACGGACGCACCCGGAAGTTCGTCAACGTTGAGTCCGACGCCAGTGGAAGCGAACCCGACGCCTCTGCCGCCGTCCGCACCCGTCACCCCAACACCTGTGCCACCCGCCGCGCCACCGGCCCCGAGCAGTTCGATTGCCGCACCGAAGAGCCCAGCCCCGCGGCCAGCGCCAACGCTCGTCACTCCTGCCGTGGTTGAAGCACAACTCTGCAGAGGTTTGTCACGAGTTGGCACTTGGCGTTGCGAACCGGCGAGCAGTCCGGTCGATCCAGGCAGGCTGTTCTTCTTCACGCGCCTCAAGGCGGCAAGCAACACGACCGTCCACCATCGCTGGTACCGCGGCGACCGTCTGGTTCAAACAGTCGATCTCAGGATTCAGGCGAGCGCCAGCAACGGGTTCCGCACGTACAGTCAGAACACGGTGAACGCGGGGACGGGCGACTGGCGCGTCGAGCTGACGGCAGCGAATGGAGCCGTCCTGCACGAGCTGCGATTCGTCGTGCGCGACCGCCAATGATCCTCAAGATTGCCTTCGTTCTAGCGGTCATGGCCGCCGGCATTCTGCTTTACGGTTACTGGCACGCCGCCACCGTCGTCGAACGGGAGCAATCTGCCTGACCGCATGGTGGCGGTCGCTACGCCCTGCGCAAGTCCATTTTGCGTGATCTAGCGATCCTCCCGCACCCGCGCCACCGCGACACCCGACCGGCGCGTTACCAGCGCGCGCTCCACCGCCCGCGCAATCTGCGCCGCCGCCACGACCGGCGGCGTCCCACTTGGATGGATGCCGCAGATCGCCGTCGTCCACGAGTGATCGAGATCGGGACTCCAGCGCGAACGGCCTGCCTGGTCGCGCCCGTACGTCAGATAGGCGGAGACGGTATTGAGACCCGTCCCCGGCCGCTCGCCGATGAAATGCACGATGACCGTCGCGTCGATCAACTGCCCGACGTGATAGCCCGCCCGCACACGGCCGTTTTCGATCACGATGTGCGTCGTGCTGGCCTGAATGCCGGCCTGCTGAGCGACTGCAGCAGCGCCGGCAACAGTACGGGCAGATGCTCGTTGATCGCGCGGGCGTTCAACCCGTCGGAGACGACGATCTGGACCGGCGGCGGCCTGTCGGACGAATACAGGCCTGCCGCCAGGTCGACATCCTCGAGCCGCAGCAGCTCGCCATGATGGGGATGCGCGAGGTAGTCATCGCGATCGACGGCTCTGGTGTGAACCCAGCGATGCGACGGAGCGGCGGCGCCGATCACGGCCGGATCCAGCGTCGCGTAGAGCGCGAGCCGCGCATGATCGTAGATGGTGTCGACGCGCGCCTCTGCGGCCCGCGTGGCAGAACCGTCATCGTCGGTTCCGTAACCGAGGTCGAATCCGCGCTCGCGAAATCCGTCCAGCTTGTGTCTCGCTTCGGCCGCTAGGGAGGATGTCGTGCGCGTGTCGCCGCCGGCCTTGGCAAACGCGGCGTAGAGATGCGCGGTCGAGTCGACGGTTGGCGCCGCGTCACCGTCAGGGTCGGATGACGCCAAGGGCGGCAAGCCGGCTCGCCATCGCCGACGTCTGGCTGCCGGCGCACCTGCCGTCGCAGCTGCGGATGTTCACGGAATGACGTCGTCAGATACCCGAGCATCGGGTCCGCGTTGCCCGCAACCGCCATCAGGTAGGCCGGCGCGGCGCGCGCCACGATGCGTGCGGTCAGCTCTCGAAGTGCGGCCGGTGGGATGCCCATATGGAACGTGGCGCAGACATCCAGGCCCATCGTGAGGCCATGGAGCTTCGCCATCACGATGTCCTCGAGACACGCGCGCTCGAGCTGCTCCGCGGTTCGGAACACCTCGGGCCCGATGAATCCCGCGACATCGTTGACGATCATCCACGCGCCGGTTTGCTGACCGATGTATCGAGCCACGCCGTACGCTCTCGCCTCCAGCGTGACCATGTCGACGCCCTCGGCGGCGCCGTTGGTGACCGCGGATCCTTGGCCGGTCTCGAAGTACAAGCCGGAGAAGCTTCGCGCGAGGTCGAGAATGCCGTCGACGTCGAGCCCGACCATGCCGGCAAGCGCCCGCGACGTGCCGGCAAGGCTCTGAAACCCGACATCGATGGCCGTACGTCGCGCGCCTTGTGCTGCTTGGGCAGATCGGACAGCACGCAGTAGCGCGTCGGCAACTCGAGGCGCTGAACGACCCGCTGCAACAGTTCTTCGAGGCGAACGATCGTGTCGACATCATCGCTGGCAGGGTTGAGCCCGATGATCACATCGCCGCAGCCGTACGACAGGCCTTCGAGAATCGAGAACAGGATCTCGTCTTCGTCATCTCCCGGGCTGTTGGGTTGGATCCGGGAGCCGAAGTGCGGCGGCGCGCCGACGGTGACGCCTTCGCCAGGCAGCGCGTTGAAAGCGACCGCGCGACGAAGCTCAGCTCGTCGTTGGTCATGACCTTGGCTGCCGCCGCAATCGCCTCGCTGGTGAGCCCATCGCGATATCGACGAACCCAGTGCGCGGCTTCCGGCGCGAGCAATCGCTTGGTCAGATCGCCGACCGTCAGCGGATCGAGCTCGGCCTGATGGGATCGATCCAGCGAACGCGCCAGCGCCTCGCTGACGCCATCGTCCACCACTGTCGTCTGACGAATGTCCGCAAGGGTTGTCGCGCGGAGCGGTCGCGCGCGCAGATTCACGGATCGCGTCGTCGCGCGTCCCGCCGACCAGCAGATCGCCTTCCTTGAAGGCATTGGCGAGGACGAGCGTCTGGCGCAGTTGTCGAGCGTCCACGTTTCCACGCAATCGATGCAGGCCGAACGACGGTGATCGCTACTCCTCCGGCGGTATGGACGGGCACCTCGATATCATTCCACCGGCATCAACGTGACGCCGGACTGGCGGGTCTCAAGCGTGCGCGCTCGCCCGACCGCGCGAGATCGATGTGTCGTCGCCACTGAATACCCCTGCGAGGCTCGCACGAACGCTGTCGTTGTAGCCTGTGGCAAAGCGATAGCCGGCAGCACCTAGTGTCTGCGACTGCTGCCGATCCGCGAGGAGCCTCAAGACCTCGTCAGCAAACGATCTGGCGTCCGACGCCACCTTAAAAGCCGTACCGGCTCCCTCCTCGAGACCCGCCGCTCCGCAAGGCGTGGTGACCAACGCTCGCGCGTAGCCCAAGGCTTCCAACGTTTTGACCTTTAGGCCCGTGCCGAACTGGATCGGATTGACGACGACCTCAGCACTCGCGTACGCGGGTGCCAGGTCTTCCATCGTGCCGAGAAGCCGTACGCCGGGCGTCTCCGGGAACCGTCGACACACGATCCCGGCGAGGGCCAACTCGGCGCCCGGCTGCTGCGCGCGTATCAGCGGCAACACCTCCGCCACGAACCATTTGAGCGATGCGACGTTGATCGAATTCGCCGACCCGACCGAAAGTATCCTCCCCGCGACAACGCCAGTGGCCGGCATCGCCTGCAGTGCGACGGCGTGCCCCACGGTAACCACCGGGCGAGCGATTCGCGCGCGGAAATCCGCGGCCTCGACCGGCTGGATGGCCAACACGGTGTGCGCCCGGTTCAGGCCTTTCGCTTCGTCACGAGGCGAAAACGAGAACCAAGCTGGAGGTTGGTTGTTACGCAGAAATTGGCGGTGGCGATTCGCGAACACGTCGTGCGTATCGATGACCTTGAGCACATCGTTCCGGAACCTAAGCAAGGCGCGAGACATGAACACATATTCAACGATCACCGCATCGAAGCCGACGCGCCGGTCGAGGGCATCAATTGCCGTGTCGATCGCCGGGTCGTAGCACTCGTCGAGGCCCGTGAGATACGCCCTATCCCTCCAGACGGTCCAAGCAATCCGGCGCGCGACTAGTCGGACGACGGATTGTTGCCACGTGTATTCGACGGGCACGTAGCGGTCTCCCCAATTCGCCCGCATCGCTTGAGCGTCGCCCCATTCTTGCTCGACGTGCATGAAGTAAACGTCGTGGCCGATTTCGCGAAGTATAGTGCTCATCGACAGCACGCGCGCGCGGTTGCCCGCATCGGTTGGGTGAGTCGGAACGGGCGATATCATGAGAATCCTGCGCACGGCAGCGATTATATGGGATCTCTTGAGACTGCCCGTTGCAGTGGCTGACCATCCTTCCGCCTGACGTCACGAGCCTGAGGATGCAATGATCGGAACGCTCAAGAGAGTGCTGGGGCGGCTCACGCGATCTGCTCGCGAAGATGTGGACGCCATTCACGAATCGCGCCTCACGGACGAACTCGAATCGCACGTCACGGACGAAACCGTTGCACAGAAGGCTCTCATGCAGCAATACCGCTTACTCGCGTCGTTCGGCACCGATCGACTACCTGCTCTCGCGGACGTCGGCTTCCGGAAGTACTCCCAATTCGAGGAAGATGGGATTTTGCTCTACATCTTTTCGCTGGTTCCTCCCATCAACCGGACGTGCGTGGAAATTTGTGCCGGCGACGGCCGCCAATGCAATACCACCAATCTCATCATCAATCACGGCTGGTGGGGGCATTTGTTCGACGGGGACGAGCGAAACGTAAGGGTAGGTCAAGCGTTCTTCGCGCGACACAAGGACACCTTCCTCCATCCGCCACGTTTTACCCAAGCGTGGATCTCCGCCGAGCATGTCAACGATCTGGTCGCTGCGGTCCGGAGCGAGAGGGCCTGTTGATCTGCTCAGTCTCGATATCGACGGGATGGATTATTGGATATGGAAGGCGATAACCGTCATCGAGCCTCAGGTCGTCGTCTGCGAGACTCACAATCCCATCCCTCCCGATCTGGCTTTGACAGTACCCTACGATCCGCAATTTGTTTGTCAGTCTGAGAACTACCGGGGCGCATCGCTGGCGGCAATGTGCAAACTTGGCAGAGAGAAGGGGTATCGGTTGGTCGGAGCGCATCGGTTCGGCTTCAACGCCTTTTTCTTGAAGAACGGAGTGGGAGAGCAGTTCTTTCCGGAGGTCGACGCGGCGTCCTGCGTGCAAGACCCCTTTAGCGAGCTGGCGCGGCGGGAAAGATGGCCGCTCGCAAAGCAATTCAATTGGCAGAAAGTGTGATCGAAGCCTTCCGCCTGAAGGCGGAAGCCACGAAGCTGAAGGCGGAAGCCACGAAGCTGAAGGCGGAAGCCAGACGTGACGCCCGGCACTCGCCGGGCGTCACGCAACGGGCAACGGCAAACGCTATCGCTTCAACCGAACCCGCAGCCCGTGGGGATCGGGCTGCTGTGCGGGTTGCTGCATCGCGTTCGTCATCGGAATGATGGCTGCCAGCGTGCCGCTGCGGCCCCCGTGCGTCACCTCGATGATGCCGAGGCCGGGCGTGCTGCCCATCGCGTTGTGCGGATCGCCGCTGAGCGGCACCGGCCCGCGCAGCGCGACGAACAGCCGGTCGCCGGCCGGCGCGCGTCAACGAGATCGGGCGCCGGATTGTCGGTCAGCGCGACCGTTCAGCGTCGATCGTGTTCACGCGGCTGCCCGATGCGAACGTCGATGATCTCCGCCACGTCGTCGTGCCGATCCATGACCCACAGGTAGCGGCCGTGGCCCGTGGCCGCGATGCCCGTGCGAGTCGGCACCCGCTCTTCGAAAACACGAGCGTCGGCGCCGGCGTGTTCGGCGGCATTCGACCGCCGCGTAACCGGTCAGCGGGAAGCGATAGACATCGAACCCGTACAGCGTCCGGATGATGCGGATCGCTCGACGACACGTTCACCGGACTGCCGCCCGAGTTGATGTACATGTCGCTCGCCGACCTGCACGCCGCCGCAGCCGTTGCCTTTGACCGTGGTCTTGTCGTACTCGCCGACAATCGCCATGGGCGTGGCCTTCGCGTCGACGACGAACAAGCCGCCGCCGCGCAGCGTCACGAATCCGTAGCGGCTGCTGTGATCGATGATCGGACAGATCGGCCAGTTGATCGGACGCAGGTCGGGATCTCGCAGGGCTGTCCGCTGGGCGTCGTGCACGTCGCCAGGTCGAGCGTGGCCGCGGCGTTGTGCGTGAACGTGTTGGTCGCGAAGTTCGTGTCGATACGTTCCAGGCGCTTGCCGTTCTGATTCGCGACCAGGATGAACGAGCCGTCCGGCGCCGGAAAGGCAGCATGCGCCTGACGTGTCTTGGTGCTGTCGCTGACCGTCGTCTCGAAGCAGTTCAGCGGCGTGCGCGACTCCGCGTCGAAGATCACAACGTGTCCGCTCGCCACGAACGACAGCGACCGCATGCGTGTGCTCGGTGTTGAACAGCGACCATGTGCGGCCGTACCGGATTGCGGCCCGTCGCAGCCCGGCACAGGTCGGCGGTCTCGCGCGCCGAGATCGACGCGCGGATCGGCGTCGCGCGCCCATGCGGATGGCCCCGCGAGATCGGCGCCATCGTAGATCAGGATCTGGCCACCGAAGCCCGGCCGCGTGTCGGACTGATCGGCGATCCAGACTTCGAAACTGTTCGAATGAAGATCGTGACCCGCGAGCGCCTGTGTCACGGCCGCGAAAGGCCGTCCGCTCTCCGATGCGGCGGAGAGGAGCACGGCAACGATGACCATCCCCAAGGTGCCGTGTGCAAAGGCGAAACGCGTTCTCAAGGGCGGCCTCCTTCGATGCCGCCGGTGTTGGACGTCGCAGGGGCGGGAACGTAGCGCAGATAGGGCCTGGGGGCGCGCCAGCCTCTCGGATAGCGTTGGCGTGCGATCTCATCCGAGACCGCGGGGACGATGATCACGTCCTCGCCCTGCCGCCAGTTCACGGGAGTGGCCACCTGGTGCCGGGCCGTGAGCTGCAGCGAGTCGATGACGCGGAGCACCTCGTCGAAGCTGCGTCCGGTACTCGCAGGGTAGGTGATGGTGAGCTTGATGCGCTTGTCGGGTCCGATCACGAACACCGATCGGACGGTCGCGGTGTCGCCGGCCTGCGGATCGAGCATGCCGTACTGCATTGCCACCTTCCGGTCGTGGTCCGCAATCATGGGAAAGTTGGGTGCGGTGCCCGTCACCGCCTGGATGTCCTTCGACCACTCGCGGTGCGCATCCAGGCCATCCACGCTGAGACCCATGAGGCGCACGCCGCGACGGTCGAACTCGGGCTTCAGCTGCGCCAGAATGCCCAGCTCCGTCGTGCACACCGGCGTGAAGTCTTTCGGGTGCGAGAAGAGCACTCCCCACGAGTCGCCGAGCCACGTGTGAAAGTCGATGTTGCCTTCTGTGGTCTCTGCGGTGAACGTTGGGGCCACATCGCCCAGCTTCAGGGACATGACACACTCGTTTCGGCACGCTACTTGTCCGCGGTATGCGGAAGGACGCGTGCTCCTATCCCCTTAGGCAGAACTGGTGGATGGATTAGCTCAGGGCTGTGCGGCCGCGCCTCCACGACGCCGGGCCTCGTCGAGTTCGCGCTGCACACGCATGGTGCTCGGGTGGTCGGGTCCGAGGCGCTCCCGCCGAATCGCGACCGAGCGCTCGAGCACGTCGATGGCCTCAGCGTATCGACCGCGGGCGAGCAGGATGACGCCAAGCGTGCCTCGAATGGCCGCCTCGCGCAGGGGGTCGACCTGCTGTTGCCGACCGAGCTCGAACGCCTGCCGGGCGAGCGTCTCCGCTTCGGCCAGTCTGCCTTGGAGGCGGAGAATATGGGCCAGATTGGCCATGGACTGCGGCTTTGAAGGGCCCATGGCCGGCGGCGCGTCTCCGATTCGCGCCAGGATGTCGCGGAGCATCGACTCGCCTTCGGCCCATTGACCGTTCAACCCCAGCTGGCTGGCCAGATTGCTCTGCGACAGCAGCGTCGAGGGATGGTCCGGCCCCAGGAGCTCGCGCCGCATCCCGAACGAAGCGCGGAAGTACCGAACCGACTCCGCAAGTCGGTTGCGGCGGCCTTCGAGGTTTCCGAGATTGTTGAGGGTCGTCGCGATGCTTGGATGCCGCTCACCGTACGCGGCGCGGTACACGTCGAGCGCACGCGTCATCTCCTGCGCGGACTCGTCGTACATGCCGGCGTCGCTCAACACCGTGGCGAGGTTCTGGCGCGTGCGCGCCACCTCAGGATGTCGGTCGCCGAGCCGCTTCACGGCGATGCCGAGCGCTTCCCGGTAAAGGTCCACGGCCTCGCGCGGGCGGCCATGGCGGCTTCGCACGAACGCCAGGGTCGACAGGCTCGCCGCGAGGTCTTCATGGTCCGGAGGCAAGAGCTCACGATGCGCTGTCAACGAGGCCGTCACCTGCTGCTCGGCCTCGTCGAGGCGCCCGGACCGGGCCAGCTCGTACGCAAGGTGGTGCATATCGGTGGCGGCTTCGATCGGTGAACCGCCAACGCGCTGATGAATCTTCAACGCTGTGCCGAACAGCTCCGCCGCCTCGCGCGGCCTGCCGAGCTGACCGGTGACAAGACCCAGAAGTCGATGGTCGCGAGCCACATCGGGATGCTGGTCGCCCTCGGCTTGGCGACTCGAGGCTAGAGCCCGCGTTGCGACATCCTCGGCCTCTCGGTAGCGGCCCAGATTGAAGTAGACGCGTCCGATGGCGTTGAGCAGCCGCGCCTGCAGCAGCGGCTGGGCCGACAGCGCGTCGGCTGTGCTGCAGTCCTTGATCGAGCATCTGCGCGATCGGCGTCTCGCTCGTTCTGACGACGTCCGGATCGGCCGGCCTCGAAGAGGCCGACCACGAAGTCGGCGACCTCGCGCGCACTGGCCGCATCTTGCCGCTCGCGCGCGGCCGCACCGCTCCATTCGCGGGCGTGCCGCACGCTGAGCACCGTGTAGCCCCGACCATCGACAGCACGACCGATACTGACGGCGATGACTACCAGGCGATGCCGGCGGACGAAGCGCGGCGCCCGATAGACCAGCGAATGACCACGCGCCACCACCGGGCGGCCGTCGAGATACCGCTCGAGATCCTCGGCCAGGTGCGCGGCCGTGGCGTACCGCCGCTCCGGATCCTTGCGCAGGGCCATGTCCGCGATCCGCTCGAGATCGCCACGAAGCTGCCGCGCCAGGCGCGCCGGCGGTCGTGCCGCGCGAGCGAGCGATGACCTCGGCCGTGGCTCATAGCGTCAGCAGGCGGCTGGGCCAGCGCCTCGCTCATCGGCAGCGGGTCGGCCTGCGCGACGACCTGCGCAAGCTCGCGCGAGCGCCGCGCGACGTGAAGCCGGTGGGCCCGGCGTCCGCACAGCAGCTCGTAGAGCAGCAGGCCCAGCGCGTAGACGTCGGTCGCCGTGGACACGGCCGCGCCCATGACCTGCTCCGGGACTGGCGTACGCCGGCGTCATCAGCCGCGCATCGGTGGCGGTGTCGATGCTGGCCGATCGGGGCCGTCCGCGCTCGAGCAGCTTGGCGATGCCGAAGTCGAGCAGCTTGACGTCGCCGTCGCCGGTGACCAGCACGTTCGTCGGCTTGAGGTCGCGGTGCACCACGAGCGCGCGATGCGCGGCGGCGACCGCGCCGCAGATGCGGAGGAACAAGCGGATGCGCGCGCGGAGGTCGAGCGGCTGCGCGTCGCAGTACGCGTCGATCGGCTGCGCCGTCCACGTACTCCATCGTGAAGTACGGCAGCCCATCGTCGGTGACGCCGCCGTCGAACAGCGGGCGATATTCGGATGGGCGAGACCGGCCAGGATGTCGCGCTCGGCGAGGAAGCGATCGCGCAGCGTCGCGTCGAACACCGGCGCGCGCGCCAGCTTGAGCGCGACCAGCCGCTCGTAGACGCCGTCGGCCCGGCGGGCGAGATAGACCACGCCCATGCCGCCGTGGCCGATCTCCCGCAGCAGCTCGTACGGGCCGACATGCGAGCGGCGCGCCGGGCCGCGCCAGCGGCCCGGCCGGTGAGCCGAGCGCGGCCATCACGCGCTCGACCGGACCCGCCGCCGGCCGCTTGCGGCGCAGCAGCGCCCCGATCTCGGCGCGCGATTCGGGATCGGGACAGTGCTCGCGCAGGTAGGCGTCGCGCTCGGCGCGGGCAAGGCGAGCGCGCCCTCGAACAGAGCGGCCAGCCGTTCCAGCGGCCGTCGGTGGCGCCGCGGCCGTGGTCGGCGGGCGCTCGAATCGGTCTTCACGGTCTGCCGCTTTCAAGTGCATGGCCAACCAGGCGCGCGCCAGTTCCCAGTGCCGCTTCACTGTGGCCGGTGAGACGTCGAGCGCCGCCGCCGTTTCCTCGATCGTCATGCCGGCGAACACCCGGCACTCGACGACGCGGGCGGCGCCGGCGTGGACGTGTTCGAGGCGCGTCAGCGCGTCGTGCACGGTGCAGCAGATCGTCGAGACGATCGTCGGCGACGATCCCGTCGAGATCGAGCTCGATCGGCGGCGCGCCGCCGCCGCGCTTTTGCGCGTTGCGCGCGGCCGCGTAGTCGATGAGCACGCGTCGCATCGCCCCGGCGGCGGCGGCAAAGAAGTGCGCGCGGTCCCGCCACTCGATGCGCGTCAGGCCGACGAGCCGCGCGTAGGCCTCGTGCGCCAGCGCCGTGGCGGTCAGGGTGTGCCCGCGCCGCTCGCCGGCCAAGCTGCTGCCGCGCGATGCGGCGCAGGGTGTCGTAGACGAGCGGCACCAGCGCATCGAGCCTCTCGCGCGCGCATCGGCGAGCGCACGGAGCAGGAGCGTGACTCGCTCCTCGCCCGGGCCGTTCGGGGCGACATCGTGGGTTCCGCCTCAGCCGCCATCGCCTTGCCTGGAAAGGGGGTGGAAAGCAGAGTCGGCGACCCGACGGGCAGGATGGCACTGCCGGGAGATCGCACGTCCGGCTCAGGCGCATACATGATCCGCACATAGGTGTAGGCGGAATCGAGCGGAAATTCAGCTCACTGACTCCGAGCCACGTCTTCTGGGGCACGCCAGCGTTCGTAGGCCTGCGCGGTAAACTGCGAACAACGTGAAAGCCGTCGGCGACACCCTCGTTCTCTCAGCAACCGACCTCTCGATCTTCCTTGGCTGCCGCCACCGCACGGCGCTCGACCTCGCGGTGGCACTCGGCGAGCGTGAGAAGCCGACATGGGTGGATCCGTTCGCCGAGGTCCTGCGCGAGCGCGGGCGAGGAGCACGAGCGGCAATACGTCGAGTCGTTGCGAGCAGCGGGCTGACCGTCGTCGATCTCGGCGGGACAGATAACGCGCATCAGCGCACGATCGAAGCGATGCGCGCCGGTGTCGGACGCCATCGTCCAGGCCTGCCTGAGGAACGACAGTGGCTCGGTTACGCCGACATCCTGCAGCGCATCGAGGTCCCGAGCGGCCTCGGCGGCTTGGTCATACGAGGTCGTACGACACCAAGCTCGCGCGGCAGACCAAAGCCGGCACGATTCTGCAGCTCGCCGTCTACTCCGACCTGCTCGCCGACGTTCAGGGCTTGCGCCCCGACACACTTCCACGTCGTCACGCCCGACGCCGACGAATCCGCTGCGGCGCTACCGCCTGGCCGACTACGAAGCCTACTTTCCGCCAGATCAGCTGGGAACTGGAAGGGCAGGTCGAGTCACGACGAGCGAGTGACAGGCCAGTATACCTATCCCGAGCCGGTGGATCACTGCGAGGTGTGCCATTGGTTCCTCGCATTGCGAGTCTCAGCGGCGCAAGGACGATCACCTGTGGCTACGTCGCGGGCATCTCGCGAGTGCATCGGCGCGAGCTGCAGTCTCAGGGGATCACGACACTCAGCGAGCTGGCGCAGATGCCGGTGCCACTGACGTTCAAGCCGTCGCGCGGGTCGAAGGAACGCTACGAGCGGTTGCAGGATCAGGCGCGCCTGCAGGACTCTGAGTCGGCGAACGAAGCGCCCGGAGTTCGAGTCGCTGCTGCCGCCTGGCGTCGAGCAGGGGCTATGCCGACTGCCCGAGCCGAGCGAGGGCGATCTGTTTCTCGATCTCGAAGGCGATCCGTTCGCGCGAGAAGGGGGGAGGGAATACCTGTTTGGGATTGGGTGCGGCAGGTGCGACGGCCGCCCGGTGCCCGCGGGTGCCGCGAGTGCCGCCGGTGCTGCTGGCGTCAGGCGGGCGATGCGAAGCGTTGCCGCCGCTTCTTGCGATTGCGGAGGCGGCGGACGAGTCGGCCTTCGACTACACCGCGCGGTGGGCCGTTCGATGATCGCGAGGAGCGCGCGGCGTTCGAGGCCGTCGTCGATTGCATCATGGCGCGTTGGGCGGCCGATCCCAACATGCACGTCTACCATTTCGGCCACTACGAGCCCTCAGCCCTCAAGCGGCTGATGGGGCGGTACGCGACCGCGAAGATGCCATCGATCGCTGCTCCGTGCCGGACGGTTCGTCGACTTGCATCAGGTCGTCCGTCACGCCGTGCGTGCCGGCGTCGAGAGCTACTCGATCAAGCAGCTCGAACGCTTCTACGGCTTCGTCCGGGACGTCCCACTTGGCTGACGCGCGCACTGCATCGGCGCAAGCTGGAGATCGCGCTCGAGACGCAAGCGATCGGCATCGTCGGCGACGCGGTCAAGGAAGCCGTCGAGCACTACAACCGCGACGACTGCCGCTCGACGCTGGCACTGCGCGACTGGCTGGAGGCGCTCCGCGCACGCGTGATTGCGGAGGGTCACCCCGTCGCCCGGCCGGCGCCGAAGCCGCCGGATGCCGCCAGACAGAAGGTGAGCGAGCTGCAGGCGCGCGTCGCGGGAGCTGCGCTGCGCAGTTGCTCGCTGACGTGCCGGAGGATCCGGCAGCAACGGTCGACTGAACAACAGACGCGATGGCTGCTGGCGTATCTGCTCGACTGGCATCGCCGCGAGGACAAGGTCGACGTGGTGGGAGTACT
Source organism: uncultured Acidobacteriota bacterium (assembly GCA_963734095.1). Lineage (GTDB taxonomy): Bacteria > Acidobacteriota > Vicinamibacteria > Vicinamibacterales > UBA2999 > JACCSI01. The sequence goes on from CAVTGK010000009.1 coordinate 45,990, forward strand.
ACCGGCTTCGCGACCTACCCGAGGAGGAGCTCTTCGATGAGCCACAGGCCGTTGCCGGGCTGAAGTTCGTCGCTCGTATCGAGACGGTGCTCAACAAGAAGACTGGTAGGCCGACGGGCACGTCGTCGATCGCTATCGCTATCCGCTCGCAGGAGATGGAGATTCGAGACGATGACGAGCTGAAGCTGAAGGACGAGAGCAAGTTCGGCGAAGTGGAGGACGTCGATCGCGTCGAGCGATGGATCGACGTGCGCAAGAGCCGTGGCATCGCCGAGGATGCATCCGTCCGCGTCGTTCGCGCACAAGCACTTTCCGACCGACACGATGCAGAAAGCGCTGCTTCGACTCGGCTGACCGAGGTCCTGAGCGGACGCGACGCAGCGGTTGTGGGCTCGACCTGCTGTTCCGTCGTCCGCCGCGGCTCAGGCGAACAACAGTGGCACGCGTGAGTTCGCGCGTCGGCAGTGGCGAGAGCGCGCTCGACTTCGCGATCAGGTGCGGCCTCGAGCTCGACGGCAGCACGCTCGCGATTCAAGGGCCGCCGGGGTCGGGCAAGACGTTCACTGGCGCCCGGATGATCTGTCGGCTGGTGCAGGCCGGCAAGCGAGTGGGCGTCACAGCGGTCAGTCACAAAGTGATCCGGAACCTGCTGGATGCCGTGAGGCGCGAGGCCGCGAGGCTCGACATCACGGTGCAGTGCGGCCACAAGATCGAAGCCGCACGAGGACGACCCCGAGGAGCTGCGAGTTGCCGAGACGCCGACTGAACGCGCTGGAGTTGCTGCGCAACGGCGACGTTGACGTGCTCGGCGGCACCGCCTGGCTGTGGGCGCGCGCGGAGGCCGATCGGACGCCGTCGACGTGCTGTTCGTGGACGAGGCCGGGCAGATGTCGCTGGCGAACGTGCTCGCCGCTTCGCAGGCCGCGCGCAGTCTCGTGCTGCTCGGCGATCCGCAGCAGCTCGAACAGCCGCAGAAGGGCAGCCATCCGGACGGGGTGGATGTCTCCGCGCTGGACCACGTGCTCGGCGGTGCCCACACGATGCCCGACGATCGTGGGATCTTTCTGCCCGGTGACGTGGCGGCTCGCGCCTGCCGATCTGCACGCTTCACGTCGGAGGTCGTTCTATGACGGAAGGCTCGACGTCGCTCGACCGGGCTCGAGCATCAGCGGCTCGTCGGGAGCGGGGCGTACCGACGAGCCCGGCTCTGTACCTGGCGCTCGTGGATCACGACCGCAATCGCAACTGGTCCGCGGAGGAGATTGACGTCATCGATCGCATCGTCACGCGGCTTGCTGAATCCCGGCGTCGCCTGGATCGACCGTGCAGCAGACGACGCGACGGGTCTGAGTCCGGCGGATATCCTCGTCGTCGCGCCCTACAACGCGCAGGTGAGTCGGCTGGCGGAGCGTCTAGCGTCGCGGCGGGTGCCGGTCGGGACCGTGGACAAGTTCCAGGGACAGGAGGCGCCGGTCGTGATCTACTCGATGGCGACGTCGCGGCCGGAGGATGCGCCGCGCGGGATGGAGTTCCTGTACAGCCTGAATCGCCTCAACGTTGCGACCTCGCGGGCGCGGTGCGCGGTCGATTCTGGTCGCGTCGCCGGCGCTGTTCGAGCCGGAGTGCCGGACGCCGAGGCAGATGCAGCTCGCGAACGCGCTGTGCCGTTATCGCGAGTTGGCCACGGTGGTCAGCCCCGACTGACTGCGTTACAGGGCCTGTCCCCCGATGACAGGGCCTGTCCCCGATGACAAGGTCTGTCCCCCATTCAGTTTCTGCGACCCAGACGAGATTTGGAACCGGCTGCATGCATCGAAGGGACAGTCCCCTTTTTGCCAAGTACTACGACCGGCCGGGAAGGTGAATAGAAACTCAGAGGCGATACGCCGGTGGTTTCCGTGGACAGTTTTGTAATCAACTGGGCCGGCTCAGCCATCAGACACAGACGCGGCGACGGCTCGCAGCCACACGTTCGTCACAACATCTGTGTACGGTGACCGGATTTCGCGTGCACGTCGCACCGCCCCGTGGCAGACTAACAGGCCCACGCACGGCAGCAGGCACTCGGCGGGTGACCCTTAACCATGGTCATCTGCGCGCCGTGAGTGCGACTCGCACACCGCTTTTTTTCAGGAGGGTTTCGATGACCGCGACCGCTTCTCCCGTCTTGGGACGCCCGCTCTGGTACGAACTGATGACGACGGACATGAAGGCCGCCGAGAAGTTCTACAAGACCGTTGTTGGATGGACATCCGCTCCATTCGACGGCGCGCCCCAGCCCTACACGATGTTCAACCGCAACTCGGACATCCCCGTCGGCGGCGTGATGAACCGTCCCGAGGGAATGAACGCGCCACCATTCTGGGCGATGTACGTCGGCGTGCCCGAAACTCGAAGAGGGAGCTCGCGAAGGTCAAGCGTCTAGGTGGCAGCGAGCTGTCGCCGGTGATCGACGTTCCCAATGTCGGCCGCATGCAGATGGTCAAGGATCCGCAGGGCGCGGCGTTTTACATCTACGAACCGGCCAGCGAAGACAGATGCCCGAGGCGCTTCCCGAGCTCGGCGAGGCCTCATGGCACGAGCTGATGACGACCGACGCTGAAGCGGCCATGAAGTTCTACGGTGAGTTGTTCGGATGGAAGCCACCGAGACGATGGACATGGGCCCGATGGGCAAGTACTACATGTTCGGTCGTCACCTCGGGTCGATCGGCGGAATGATGAACAATCACGCCCGAGATGCCGCAGATGCCGCCGAACTGGGGGATCTACTTCCGGGTGCCGGATATCAACCAGGCGGCCGAGAAGATCAAGGCCAACGGCGGTCAGGTCACCAACGGGTCCATGGAAGTGCCCGGGGGCGACATGGATCGTGAACGGGATGGATCCGCAGGGCGCTCACTTCGCCTTGCATGCGAAGAAGGCGTAAACGCGATCGGAGACCGACCTCGGCGGGCGTGCGGCTGCCTGACGCCAGCGCGCTCGCCGCGATCGCTTTCGTCATTCCTCCAAACACGATTCCGTGAAATTGGCACAGGGACCAATACGTCCGACTAGAACCCCCTAACAGATCGAACGAAGAAAGCTCATCAGCCAGCCGATCAGGAGGGCCACGAGAAGCACACAGCCAACCAGCGCCAGGATGAACGCCTGGCGCGTTCGGACCGCAGTTTCGCGGGCGGCGACGGCCAGGGCACTGGTCTGATCGGCGAGCTGTTTTGCCAACTCCGCGTTGGCTCGCTGGTGCTGTTCGAGCTCGTTGACGCGCTTGCGCAGCGCGTCGAGATCACCGCTCGACTGGCCTTCGGCGCGTACTCGTGAGTGCGCGCGAAGCGCGTCGGCGGCCGCGATGACGACCGTTGCGCGCTTCAGGATGGTCCCCCACGGCAACGCCGTCAGCGCCTTCCACGCCAGCATGTCCTCCTAACCTTCCCATGTAGCAAGGCAAACGTCCAGCCGTTCTTATCGGACAGCGGCTCTGCGATGATGGGCTGGCATGAACCTTCTCGAGATTGCCGCCAACGTGTTCAACGCCGCCTCCATTTTCCTGGCCGCGCGCAACAGCGTCCACGTCTGGTGGACGAGCATCGTTGGCTGCACGCTGTTTGCCTGGGTCTTCTTCGGCGCCAAGCTGTACGCCGACGTCACCTTGCAGGGGTTCTTCATCGTCGCCAGCGCCATCGGCTGGTGGCGCTGGCTCCACGGGGCGTTCGGCCAGGAGCTGCCGGTGCGCTATAGTCCGCGGTCCGTTGATCGTGTGGGCAACGTGTGCGGGCGCCGTCGTGGCGGTCGGCTACGGCTGGCTGCTGTATCGCTTTACCGATGCGTATGCGCCGTTTCTCGACTCGATCGTGCTCGCGTTCAGCGTCGTTGGGCAGCTGCTGCTGGTCGCGCGACGCGTTGAGAACTGGTGGTTCTGGTTGTTGGTGAATACGATTGCCGTGCCTCTCTATTTTTCGCGCGGCTTGTACGTCACCTCGGCGCTCTACGTCGCGTTCTGGGTCAACGCGATCGTCGCGCTGATCAAGTGGCGGCAGCTGGCGGCCACGCACCTCGCTCACCGGTCATCTCTTCCAGTGTCGTGACCGCTCGACCCAGCTCGTTGCTCAGCGCGCCCGGCAGTCGGCGGCCGAGCACATCCGCAAGCGCGCGGTAGTATCCAATCATGCCTGACTTGCCGGCCTCTGGGTTGAAGCGCGCCCACAGCGCGTCGCCCTGACGACGATAGTCGCGCAGGAGTGACTGGACGTTGTGGAGTTTGTCCGCTGCCGACACCAGCAGCGCGGGCGCAGGCGCATGCTCCAGATCCGCCACGTATTTCGTCTTGCGGCTGAGCCACGACGGTTTGTGGCGTTCGGTGGCATCCGTCATGTGCTCGACAATCTCCATCACCTTCGGGCCGAAGCTGCGCTGAATCTCGTCCCGCAGCCAATCGACCGTCACCTCTTGCGCTGCGTGTTCGGCCGCGTCCTCGAGGACGTCATGGAGGATGGCGCCGATCGCCTCGTCCTCGCCGCCGCCAAATTCGAGCACGAGCGCCGCGACGCCGAGAATGTGCGCGATGTACGGGATTTGTGTGCCCTTCCGCGCCTGTTGGCGATGGACCTTGTGCGCGAGGGTCAGGCACGATCGAAGCGGTCGGAGAGCGGGTTGGCAAGGGCCGCCATGGCCGGGACGGGCCACCCGTCAGCTTTGGTCGATCTTCGGATGGCGCCGCTTTTTCATCTCGACCTCGCGCCCGCCATCGCGGAACGCGACTTCGTCCATCAGCTGATTGATGAGGAAAACCCCGCGTCCGCTCGACTTCATGATGTTGTCGGCTGTCGAGAGGGTTGGGGACCGCTGCGCTATCGAACCCGGGCCCGGGATCCCGGACGACGATGATGAGCTCGCCCGACGCGTGGAACGTGACGGTGCACTGCACGTGCTTGGTGGGGTCGTCTCTTGCAGCCATGGCGGATGCCGTTGGCGAGCGCCTCTTGAAGGGCGAGGTCGACTTTGATGAGCTTCGTCCTCCGGCCACTGCTTGTTCTGAAGCAGCTGAGCCACGCCCTCGCACACGGTCTGAATGCCGGCCGGCGTGGCGGGAACCGTCATGTTGATTTCGCAGTTCGAGGACAAGCGGAATCAGCTCGCTCAATTTGTCCACCTTTTGGAGCGACCGTCGAAGCTCGCCGACCAGCGCATCCTTGGCCGCTTCGGCCCGGTTGCGTTCGGCGAGCGCCTTGCCAAGTTCGATCAAGTTGCGTCGCAGGTCGAGCTGCGCCTCCGCTTGACGTCGGAGGGCGTCGAGCGCGCGTCGCTGGCCGTCGGTCAGCGTGCGTGGGACGTGATCGACGATGCACAGAGTGCCAAGCGCATGACCGTCGCTCGTAATGAGCGGCGCACCGGCATAGAAGCGGATGTGCGGCTCGCCGTGCACGATCGGGTTTTCGCGGAAGCGCACATCCTGGAGGGCATCGTCGACGACGAAGATCCCGCGACCTCTGATGGCGTGAGAACAGAACGACACGCTGCGCGACGTCTCGGCAATCGACACGCCGATCACGTGCCTTGAACCACTGCCGATCCTCGTCCACGAGCGTGATGAGCGAAATCGGCGTGCTGCAAATCTGCGCCGCGAGCAGGACGATGTCGTCGAAGGCCTGCTCCGGCTCCGTGTCGAGGATCCGGTAGCTGCGCAGCGCCGCCAGACGAGCGGACTCGCTCGTGTCCATCACCCGATCGTAGCTCTTCACGGCCTGGCTCACACGGCGCCTGCCACTGAGGTGCGCTGAGCTCTGAAGACGTCGACGACGCGATCGATGTCGTCGTGAGTGTTGAAGACCGAAACCGACAGCCGCAAGCGGCTTTCGTTGGCCACAATCGTGCCCGTCACGTTGGCGGCCCGCAGCATCTTGCCCGTGGCCGCGGCGTCCTTGAGTCCAAACGCCAGAATCGGCGTTTCGGTGCCGGTGGGCGTGAGCGGTGTCAATCCCAGCGGCGGCAGCTCGCGCTGGAGTCGAGCGGTCAGCAGGCGCGCGTGGGCGCGAATCTTCTCCAGGCCGAGCGCCTGCACGTAGTTGATGCCTTCGAACACGCAGGCGGCGAGCATCACGGGGATACTGCCGGTCTCGTATTTCGCCGCGCCAGGTAACGGCTCCCATGTCATCGCCGCGCGATTGAAGTTGGTGACCTGCCGATGTCCATAGCGCGTGGTCGGCAGCACCGTATCCTGCAGGTCGCGTCGGACGTAGAGGAATCCGAGCCCACGTTCTCCCATCAACCACTTGTAGGTGCCGGCGGCCGCGAAATCGATGCCGAGCGCCTTGACATCAACCGGTACCGCGCCAACCGCTTGGATGATGTCGGCAAAGACGTGCGCACCACGCGAATGCGCCAGTGCGCTGACGGCCTTGCAGTCGTGCATGTAGCCGTTGACGTTCGACACCAGCGCCAGCGAGACGAGCCTCGTGTTCTTGTCGATGGCGCGGTCCATGTCATTGATATCGATTGCCCAGTCGCGATGCTTGACAATCCGGAGCTCGATACCTTTCTTCTCGAGTTCCTTGTACATGTAGAGCGAGGTCGTGAAGTGGAGCTCGTCGATCACGACGTTGCCTCCTCGCTTGGGGAGGTCGAGCCCCATCACGACGATGTTCTCGCCGTCAGAGGTGCTGGAGGTGAACGCGATCTCCTCCGGCGTCGCGCCGATCAGCTGACCAAACCGCTTCTTGAGATCCGTCTGCTTGTCGGCTCCGAAGTCGCCACGATTTTCACCCGGACCCCGCAGCCGGTACGCCAGCGTCTGTTCCACGGCGCGCGCCGCGAACGTCCCAAGCGGATGGATAGCCGCGGCATTCAGATAGGTTTCCTGCAACGCGAGCGGGAAGTCCGCGCGCACCGTCGGGGGGAAGATCGCGCCGGGGCGAGCGTTCTGGAGCGCCGCGAGCGCTGGTCGGGCAGAAGCGACGAGTGTGCCAGCACCGATGAGGAATTCGCGTCGGCCAACCGCCATGCAGCCTCCTTCAATCTAGGGATTATCGCAGCAGCCCGTGGTGAAAGTCACGGCTGCTATGGCGTGGCGCCCTTCAGAGCGTGCCCGCGCACGCTCGACGTCACGGTGAAACACGAACAGGCGGTCGGCGTTGCCGTCCGGGTCGGTAAAGTCGTACCGCTTCCCGCGCCGGGGCTGAATCCTGAGGTTTTTGTTGAGATAGTCCACCTGGAAGGTCTCGAGATCCGGCAGCGCCGCTAAGAACACGTCGTCCTTGTCGCTGGTGTCGTAACGGAGTCCCGCGGGCGTTGCCACCAGCTTCCCTCGGCAGGATCCCATGCGGTGCTTGTGAATCACGTCGAGAGACGTGTCGAGTCGCACGGTGCGAAAGTTGACCGAAATTTCGCGCGAGCCGGCTGCGACCTCGACCGTTTCGGCGTGGGATTCGAAGCCCTGCGCGGACACGTTCAATTGATAGGTGCCGGGCTTGAGGTCGTTGGCCGTGACCGGCGCCGCGCCGATGAACTGCCGGTCGAGAAACACTTGTGCGCCAGGCACGTCACTCACGATGTGCAGGCTGCCCGTCTCACTTGGTGCCGCCGCGGGCGCGGGCGTGGCCTCGGCGCGTTTGGATGTCGGCGCTCGCTTGGCCGGAGGGCGTGCGGTCGCGAGTTGGCGTTGGTGTTGACGCGGGAAGTGAGGTGGCGCTTGTGGCGTTGGTCGGGCGTTCAGCGGCGACGCTCCGAGCGCGAAGTCTCGCGTGGTGAGTCGGTCGTTGCGGACGAGCCTGATGCCAAGAGCGAGAGCCGCCAATCCTGTTACAGCGGCGATCACAGCGACTCGATTCACGCGCCGAGATGGTATCAGAGTCCGCGAATCAAGCGACGTGGCTTCCGGCTTCAGCCGGAAGATCAACCCTCCGCTGGCATCCTCGCGCTGTTGACGGAAGCGGCAGGACGATGGCATCGTCGTCCCGAGGTCGGATTGAGAGGCGGTCGTGATTGACGGGTTGAAAGTGACGATGAGCGGGGAAGAGTTGAAGGGAAAGTTGGACGAGCGCATCGAGTCGCATGCGAGACAGGCGGCACACTGGGCGAGGCAGCTCAAAGCGCCCGGTTCGGATGAGGGCGTCCCCATGCCAGCGCATATCGTGGAGAACGAGATCGAGCGAGCCCACGATCAAGTCGAAACGCTGACCTTCATACGTGACCACATCATTGGGGAGGAGACCTATCGGCTGGGGGAGTACGACCTGCGCTTTGCGGATCTGTTGCCGGACTTCGATCTGATGGATTGTGGCTGCCTTGCGCGCGACTGGAATCGACGAAGGCAAGAGGAGCCGGGCCTCTTCGACGATCGTGATCCCGAGCCCGTGAAGACGTGAGGTCAGCGTCGCAGGCAATCGCCGGCCGGTGTGAAGCCGGCCGCGCGCGCCTCGGCCTCGGTGGAGAAGAGCCGAGTGCAGTTGCGACAGGTGGCGTTGGGACAGCTCGGGGCGTGATACAGGCGGCTGTTGACGTTGCCGCGGAATGCCGGTCGTCTTCGGTCTGGCGTTGTCGCGAGCGGTTGGGTTCGTGTCTGCGCGTGGGGCGGAGCCTGTCCCTGCATCCCGGGAGGCGCTTGACCGAGTGCCCGTTCCTGCTGGCGTCGCGAGCCCAGTGCATTGGGGCTTCGCCGCCGCGGGCGACCAGAATCCCTGCCTCGCAGCACGGGCCTGCCGCTCCGCGGTGGCGAGGACCGGGTCGTTGGCGAATCGCGTGAAATGACACGCGAGGCCGGCTTCGAGCAGCGCGCGGCTGGCGTCGCGTCCGCCGACGGTGACGCGCGCGACCAGTCGGCCATAGCTGTCCACGTCTCGCCCCTCGACTCGCACGCGTTGCTGGTTGAGCAGTCGACGTGTGTACGTCGTCGCTTCTCGGCCGAAGGCTTCGTTCAGTTCGGGCGCGTCGATGCCTTCGAGTCGGATGCGAATGGGCTGCGATTCTCCTGACGGGATCAGCTCGAGGGTGTCGCCGTCGGCGACGACGACGACGCGGGCGTCGAAAGGGCGCCCGACGCGGTCCTGCGGAGGCTTCGTTTTCAGCGGCTGAGTTCGCGCTTGATCGTCGTCGCTGGCGGTGCGCGCCGCTGGCGAGGGCGCGCAGGCGAGCGTCGAGAGGAGAAGCGCGAGGATCGTGTGTCGCGACACGAGCTTCAGTGTATCCGCAGAAAATGCGTGCTAGCCGCGGCGGCGTAGCCCATCGCGATCATCGATCGCCCGTACGCGCCCACCCCAGAATGTGATCGCCTGCTTCAATTGACGAAACTCGGAGTCGCTCATCTTCCTGGCGTCGGCAAACCCCGCCTCGACGTCGTCGGCCATTCGGCCAACGAGATCGGCGAGTTGCTCGATCTTCTCTTCGAGTCGATCGAGGCGGTCCGTCATTGTTCCGAAGCCGCTGTCGCGCATACTGTCCTCCGCGAGCGGGGCGATGCGAGCGGCCTGCCAGGGCGAGATCCACGTCGATTGTTGAGGATCGAGGGGCGGGACGGGTGAGTCGGTTGCAGTATCTGCGCGATGCCAGGCCCGTCGATCGCGCAGATTCCGCGTCGTTACAGGGCCTGTCCCCGCGTGACAGGGCCTGTCCCCTGACGAAAAGGGGACAGTCGCCCCTTTTATGCGAGCGACGCTTTGGTCACATCAGCTCGTAGGTGATGCGCGTGCCGGGGCCCTGCAGAATCACGGTCCGCACCACGTATGGCGGCAGGTCGGTCACCCACACCTTGTAGAAGCCATACGGCGTGTTCGCCTCGACTCGCCACGCCTTGATGACTTTGCCCGCGCCACGAGCGACATCGTCGCCGAGCGACTCGACGAGCGGCCAATCGAGCCCGTCCGCCGCCGCGCCCGCGCCTGCCGTCACGACCATCGCCGGAAACGAGTAGACACCCACCTGTCGCGGGAGCGTAGCGAGAAACAAGTCCATCATGCCGCCGTAATAGTCAAACGCTGGTTGCCACACCGAGCCAGCAATCTTTACTGGAGACGCCCCGGGATCGTTGATTCGAACCCCCGCGATGTTCTGCCCTTGGAAGTCGAACTCGAAGGATCGTCCTCCGCCACGCCATTCGCTGCGAACCGGCGCGAAGGTGGCGCCGTCCACGACGATTCGCATCGACTCGCGAACACTGCCGTCCGGCGCAGAGGCGACGACCGTTCGGACCAGTACTTGTCGGCCGTCGATCGTCTCGCGCTGCAGGTGATCGTCACGCACTCCACGATCGATCACCTGATGCGCCGGGTCGACCAGCGTCTCCTTCCACCGAACTTTGTACGGCTGCAGCGCCCGTGCGTTGACGCGCGCATCGCCAACCCGCAGCAAGGCGGGCGTCCGCGGTTGGGCGTCGACCAGCAGGCTCGTCCCCATCAACAGACCAGCGACGACGATCCTCACCGCGTCAGCATATGCCAACCCCGGGAGGTCACCTTCGCGCGGTCGTCGCTCTCGTCATCGGGAGCGCGCTGGTCGCGTCCCTGTTGCCCGCGCGCCGAGCGGCGCGGATCGATCCGGCGGTCACGTTGAGGGCGGAATAACGCGGGAAGTTACAAGTTACAAGTTACAAGTTACAAACTGCGGCGCCTGCTGGCGCCGCAGCGTTAACTCCGCACTCAACTTTGAACTTGTAACTTGTAACTTGTAACTAACGCAGTCAGAGTTCTTGCCAGCTCCAGCCCTCACCGCCCCGCTGCCTCCGCCGCCGACATCCGCTGCTGTCGGATCCGCGTCAGGTGGGGGACGATGCCGAGCAGGCGTTCGATGACCATCAGCTTGGCGCGATGGTGCATTTCATGCTCCTTGACGCCGAGCAGCATCTCGAAGCGTGTGCGGCTCGAAGGCTGGACAGGGGGTGGAAAGCTGACGGTCTCGGCCAGCTGTTCGGGGGTCAGCGCGTCGAGGAACTGGGCGAAGTCATCGCCGCCCTTACGCAGCGCCTCGACGATCTGCGACTTCGTCGTCAGGCCCTTCTCGATCTCGGCGCTCTTGCTCATGTAGTGGCTGAAGTCTTCGAATGAGATGAACGTCTTCTTGTCGACTGCATGCGCTTTCGGGTGCCACCACGTAGCCGCGGCAACGTGCGCGAGCTCCTGGGCCACGGTCCGCATGTCCGGCGTCGCCTGATAACCATACTTGTCGTCCGGAATGTCTTCCGCAATTTGTATGGTGTTCCGGCGCACCGTGCGGAAGGCTTCGGCCATTTCCTTGCCGCCGTAGTAAGTCATCTCCGACCTCCGAGTCTCTCCTAATGTAGCGCACCCCGGCCGTGGGGAATAGCCGGACGAATCCGGGGTTCTCTGGGTGGAGCCTTTCTGGAGGGTCACATGCGACACATTGCCCGATTGGTGGCGGTCATCTCGTTCGTGGTTGTTGCCGCGTCCTCGGCCGCCGGCCAATCCAAGCCCGATTCCCTGTACAAGCGTCTTGGCGGCTACGATGCCATTGCCGCGGTCGTGGACAATTTCGTGCCGCGCCTCGTCAAGGATCCGATGCTCGGTAAGTATTTCGTCCATTCGCAGGACACGCTGATGCACATCCGGCAGCTGGTCGTCGACCAGATCTGCGCGGCAACCGGCGGGCCGTGCGTCTACATTGGACGGGACATGAAGACGGCCCACAAGGGTCTGGGAATTTCCGGTGCGGAGTGGGACACGGCGGTCAAGCACCTCGTCGCAACGCTCGATCAATTCAAGGTGCCGTCAGCCGAAAAGGACGAGCTCCTGAAGACTGTCGGCACGCTGCGGGCCGACATCGTCGAGAAGTAGGTGCGAAGCTGCGGTCAGGTCAGTTGTGACAACTGACGTGGTTTCTCGATATGGTGGCAGTCTCAGTAGCGTCGGTCAGCCGGCGTCGAGTGCGTCGCGCACTTTTTGCGCGAGGGCTGCCGGAGTAAATGGCTTGGCGAGGAAGTTCGCGTCGCACTGCACCGGGTCGCCCGATGAATGGGCGTCGGCGTAACCGGACATGAACAGCACCTTGACGCCGGGGGTGAGCCGTCCCAGCTCGCGCATCAACTGTCGCCCGTCCATGCCCGGCATGACGAGGTCCGAGACGATGAGGTCGAAGCGGCGGCCTTCGCGGGTGAGCCGAATGGCCGCGTCGGGATCGGCGGCGTCGGTCACGCGATAGCCGAGACGACCGAGGAGCGCGCGGGTCAGTTCGCGCACCGCAGGTTCATCCTCGACGAGCAGGACTGTCTCGCTACCGCCGCGCAGCGGACTGGCGGCTGGCGGATGCGGTGAGTCGAGCGGTCTGCTCGTCAGCGGAATGCGGAGTGTCATCGTCGTGCCGCGACTGGGCGCCGTTGAGACGTCGACGAACCCGCCCGCCTGTTCGACCAGTCCCTTGATGATGGCCAGTCCAAGTCCGGCCCCGGTGCCCAAGTCGCTTGGTCGTGAAGAACGGCTCGAACAGGCGGGCACGGACGGCTTCGTCCATGCCGGCGCCGGTATCTGTGACCGACAGACGCAGATGCGGCTGTGTCGCTTGTGCGTTTGGCGCGTCCACCGATGCATCCGCTTCCACCGCCGTCGCGATGGTCAGGATGCCTCCGGCGGGCATGGCATCGCGCGCGTTGAGGACGAGGCTGGTGAGCATCTGCATCAACTCCGACGGGTCGATGTGAATGCTCGCGCCGCGCGCATTTAGCTTGGTGGCGACTGTCACGCGTGCGCCCGCCAATTGCTCGAGTGGCTTGACGGCTTCGTCGCGGAGGAACTGATCAATCTCGATCACGCGAGGGTGCGATGCCTGCTTGCGGCTCAGCACCAGCAACTTCTGGGTGAGTTCTTTTGCGCCAGTGCACGCGCGAAGTATTTCGCCGAGACGCTCGCGAGAGCCAGGCGGGGTCTGCTCGTCCTCATTGAGCAGCATCGCGTAGCCCGTGATGATCGTCAGCAGGTTGTTGAAGTCATGCGCCATCCCCCCGGCGAGTCGACCGACGACTTGCTGCAATCGGTCGTCGTGCCGCGCGAGTTCGCAGCGCAGTCGCTCTCCTTCGGCGCGTGCAGCGGCGAGGTCGGCGTGGAGTGAAGCGATCTCGTCCTGCGGGGCGTCAGGGCCCCGCGATGGCTCCCGGCCCTGGGGGGAAGGCGTTCCGAGCAGCGACGAGAAGGACATGGGTCGGGGCGGAATTGACGACTGGTGAGCGAATCGGGGCGATCTTGACGCTCCCCGACTCGCTTTTTCGTCAATCCCGCCCGTCGGCAGCAAAGAGGGTGCCGGGGATCGGTCCCTCACCGTGGCTACGCTGACCGGCGGTGGTTTCGCGCGACGGGACGCCGACGGGCGATGCCGTGCCGTAGTAAATCCCGTTGAACAGCAACTTGAACGTCCCGTGCGGTTGCGACCGGAACGTGATCTCCGGTCCGAAGAGGAACACCTTGCCCTTTCCCAGCGTGGCCTCCACTCCCGCAACGCCGCCCTCGAGGTAATGCTGGCCCCAGGCCCAGCCGGAGCGCAGCGATTCCTTGCTGTCGAACCACGCGACCGGCCGCACGCCGCGCAGCGACGCATCCGGCGCAAGGTGCAGCACCGGGCTGTTGTCGAACATCACGTCCACTTGCTTCGGCATGCCGAACGCGACGGGGTTGGTGTTGTCGACCGCCACGCGCAGCAGCGATCCTGGAATGTAGAACTTGTCGTTCGGGAGCCGTCGTTCGGTGCCGTTCGGTTGCGATTCGACGAGATGATCGCTCACCGGCAGGCCGAGGTGATGCCCGAGAACGGCCGACCCGCCGAACGCGACGATCGCTCCGCCGGCTTCGACGAATTGCTTCAGCTGCGGGATCGTCTGCTTGACGGTCACGCCGCCCGAGCTGGTTGCTGTACTCGGCCGGAATGTCCGCCGCGATTGGGCTGCCCGCCGCCGAAGCCCCACCCCGCCTCCGCCTCCGCCTCACCCTCAGGAATTCCGCCATCCGGGAAAAGCAGCACGTCGTACTTCGCCTTCAGGTTGCCGGCATCGAGCGTGCCCGGGAACACGACCTCGAACGGGAACTCGAACTGCTCGAGCATGAAGCGGACCCATCCCGACGGCATCGAGCCGCCGTACTGATCCCACAGCCCGATCCGGACCGGGTTGAGCTTGTACAGCGCGCCCGACGGCTTCTGCGTCACCGCCGTGAAGGTCAGGCCGAGGTCGTTGGCCGCGGTCTTCAGCACCGCCAGCGTCGACGGCTTGGCGGTGATGAACATCACCCCGGTGCCGTCCGTGCTCTGCCAGGTGCGATCGCCGACGAAGAACACTTCTTCGTTGGCCTTGAGCAGACGGTTGACGGCGATGAACGCATCGTTCACGCCGTGACTGACGACGTATCCCGTCGCGTCTGCCGCTTCGACGACGCGTCCGGGCGCGGGCTTGATCAGTTCGGGTCCGAGCTTGACGAGCGGGCCGTCGACGTTCTCGAGCACGCGATCGAACTGCACGCCCATCTGATAGGCGAGCGTCCAGCCGGCGCTGTCGTACGGCGGAATCGGCGGACCACCCGGAAACTGGAAGTCGTTCGGGATGATCCTGCGGCTCGAACATGTCGAGAATGTGCGGCCGGAACGGCTGCGCCATCTTCACGACATACGAACCGGCGGGGTACTGCTTGCCGCCCGCGCTGAACGGCGCGCTCGCGCGATGGATCTGGATGCCGGTCTTGATCAGCGCGTTCATGAACTTCGTTGCGGTCAGGAAGTCGGTCTGATCGGCCGGCAAGACGTACGCGCGCGCATCACGCCATTCGGGACGCTTCATCAGCTTGTCGTACTGATCCATCGGGACCGGGCGCTGGCCCGCCGAAGCCACCACCGCCGCCCGGTCCGCTGCCGCCGGCGGCGCGGGCTTGCTCCGCGCGATCTCGTCCTTCACCGCCTGAATGCGCTTCGGATACATCGTCCAGGTATCTTTCGATCCCTTCTCGATGGAGTCCTTGCCCATCTTGTAGATGTTGAAGAGGAAGTGCTCCTTGTTGCGTGACGCGACGTCGAGCACGGCGCGGTTGGCGGTGATCGAGTATTCAATCGACTGGCGGAAGTGCCACGTCTGCGGCGCGATCGGGAACGGCAGAGTCGGCGCTCATGATCTGACGATCCGGGCACGAAAGCGACTTCGATCGGGGTCGGATTGCCGATGCTCTCGGTCAGCAGGCCAATCATGTTGTGGAAGTACACCGTCGTCCGCAGCCCGCCGTTCCACCAGGTCGAGTAGTTCGCGCCGCGCCTCATCGTCGCGCCGGGTTTGTTCTCGGCGACGAAGCGGTTGTGCATCGCCGCGCCGACGACGTCGAGGCCGGTGATGATGAGCGGGTGATAGACGTAGTTGGCCGGATCGCGGAAGGGCGGCGCGAAGAGAATCGTGCCGGTCGGTCCTGTCTGGTGGTGGTTGTACATGATCTGCGGGAACCACTCGTCGTACAGGATGCGATTCATGTTGGTCGACTCGGGCTGCGCCGACATGTAGAAGTCGCGGTTGTTGTCGTGCCCGACGTACTTCTGATAGAGGCGCGGGATGCCGTTGGTCGATCGGCGCTTTGGATCCTGGTTGCGCATGTACCAGTCGGACACCAGCTCCATCCCGTCGGGATTGGCGTGGACGGCGAGGATGATCACGTCGCGCAGGAAGCGCATCGTCTCTTCGTCGGTGCGGCTGACGAGCTGATAGACCGTCTCCATCAACTGCTGCGCGCCGAGCACCTCGGTGGCGTGCAGGCCGCCGTCGATCCAGACCACCGCCTTGCCGTCGCGCGCGAGCTGTCGCGCCTGTTCGTCGGTCAGGCCCTCGGCGAGCGCCAGGCGCTTGGCGATGTCCTTGTATTTCTGCAGGTTCTTGTGGTTCTCCGGCGAGGTGATGATCGCCATCAGCTGATCGCGGCCCTCGGCGGTCTTGCCGATGCTCTGGAGCGGTCATGCGATCGGAATCGGCGTCGAGCTTGCGGAAGAACTCGGTGAACTTGGTGTAGTTCGGCAGCACGTAGTCGGCGCCGATCTGATGGCCGAAGAACTGCTCCGGCGTGGTGACCTTGACGGCTGACTGCGCGCTCGGGGGTGGCGGAGGCGAGCGAGAGCGATCAGGAGGAGCACAGGATCGCGGATCGGCGTGGGTCTACGGTGCATGGCGAATCCTTGGAAAAGACCGTTGGGAACGGACAACTGTATCGCGATTGCCTGGGCGAGGAGTGTCGCAAATTGTCAGTGGACTGTGCCAGCGTTACAGGGACTGTCCCCCGATGACAGGGACTGTCCCCCGATGACAAGATGTGTCGCCCGCGAGTGTGCAAGAAAGCGCGATGGTTCGTCAGGTTTTTCGATCAGTCGGGTTCGCACGTGCCCTGGCTGGTCGTTGACTAGGGCGGACCAGTCGGCGGGCAAGTGAGATGGTAGAGGGTCGAGGAGAAGGACTCTGCGATCGTCCCGAAGCGTGAGGCTGCTCCAGGGCCATGATTCCGGCCGCCCGCACCAGGTGCCCCGCGACCGGATTCGCCTCGATATAGCGGAGAACCGTAAGGAAATGATGATGGTCCTCGATTGCGCCACTCCAGAAGCGCTGCTGGAAGACATGGCCATAGCCCAAAGTCCGCGTGTGCGCTCGAAGGTCGCAGAGCATAGCAACCCTGAACCCACTGAAGGTACGCAGAGAACGCACCGTCCTCCTCCGGGCTGATCAGCGCATGAAAGTGATTGGGCATCAGGCAGAGCGCCAAAGATTTTGACTTTGCAGTACAGCTCCTTGCCGAGCGTGAGCAGCCGCAGAAAGTTCTCGTAGTCGGCAGCTTCGTAGAACAAAGTGCGGCGATCGTTCCCGCGATTGGTGACGTGGAAGACGTGACCGGTCGGTGCGTAGCGTCGATGTCGTGGCGTAGGCGGGCCCTCCTTGAGGCACCGAAGAAGGCAAGTCTGGTGCCGAGCCTGTCAGGGGACAGGCCTTGTCACCGGGGGACAGGCCCTGTCATCGGGGGACAGTCCCTGTAACGCAAACTCAGCGAATTGCGCCGGTCGATCGCAAGGACCGCAACTCCTCCTCGTCCATACCCCGCGTCGCGCAGGACCTCCTCGGTGTGCTCCCCCAGCAACGGCGCGCGTCGACGAGGATCGAGCGGTGTTGCGGACATCTTGATCGGCGTGCCGAGCGTGCGCAGGCGACCCAAGCGTGGGGTGCTCGACCTCCACCGCCAACTCCCGTGCGAGCGACTTGCGGGATCGGCGAAGACCTCAGCGTAGGTGTTGATAGGGCCGCACGGGATGCCCGCGTCATCGAGCCGTCGCAGCCAGTCCGCGCATGTCGCCCTCAGCGTGACCGCCTCGATCGAGCGACGCCAGCGCGACGCGATGCTGGACGCGTGATCGCATCGTCGCAAACCGCGGGTCGCGTGCCCACTCCGCGTGACCAAGCAGCGATCGCGAGCTTTGAGAACGTCCGATCGTTGGCGGCGCCAACCGTGATGTATCCATCCGCGCAACGAAACGCCTGATACGGCGCACTCATGCGATGCGCCGATCCCAGGCGCTGCGGATCCTGACCCGCGAAAAACTCGGTCGCCTCCCACACCGACAACGCGACGCCCGCATCGAGCAGCGACGTGTCGATGTGCTGGCCGCGTGCCAGACGAGGTGCGCCAATGAATCGCGGCGAGAATCGCCGACAGCGCGAACAGGCCCGCGCCGAGATCAGTCAGCGGAAGTCCCGCCTTCACCGGCGGGCGATCCGGTTCGCCCGTCACCGACATGATCCCGGACGACGCCTTGCGCCACCAGGTCGAAGCCGCCTTTGCGCCGCTGCAGGGCCGGTCTGCCCGTATCCGGAGATCGACGCGTAAACCAGACGCGGATTCGTGCCGCGACAGCGTCGCGTAAGTCGAGCCCGAGCCTGGCCATCACTCCGGCCGATAGTTCTCGATCAGGACATCGGCTGTCCCAGCGCAGGCGCCGCAACGCGTCGCGACCCTCGGTGCGCTGCAGGTCGAGGACGACGCCGAGCTTGCCGCGGTTGACCGCGTTGAACGCGGCACTGTCGCTGCCGCGTCGCGCCGGCCATGGCACGCGTCGAGTCGCCGCCGGGCGGCTCGATCTTGATCACACGCGCGCCCATGTCGCACAGTAGCATCGCGCAGTACGGCCCAGCCATCACCTGGGTGACGTCGAGCACAACCATGCCTTCGAGCAACGTTTTGTGGGACATCGATGGATCGATCGGCACGCTAACCTTCAATCGCCCTCAGGCGCGTAATGCGCTCACCTGGGAGATGTACGACGCGCTTGACAGCGGCCTGCGACCAGGTGGATGCGACGCCATCGCTGCGCGTGCTGGTCATTCGCGGCGCCGGGGAAGCATTTGCCGCCGGCACCGACATCGGCCAGTTTCGCGAATTCTCGACCGGCGACGATGGTGTCGCGTACGAGCGCCGGCTCGATGCCGTCATCGATCGCCTCGAGCGAGTCACCCGTCCCACCCTCGCCGTCGTCGACGGACCAGCGGTCTGGCGGCGGCTGTGCGATCGCGCTCGGCGTGCGACCTGCGACTCTGCACGGCACGCGCGAAATTCGGGGTCCCCGTCGCCCGCACGCTCGGCAACTGCCTGTCGATCGCCAACACCGCGCGGCTCGTCGATCTGATCGGTCCCGCCCGCGCCCGGGACCTTCTCTTCACCGGCCGCCTGATCGATGCCGACGAGGCGATGACGCTTGGACTCGTGACGCGAATGATCGGCGTGGACGGCATCGATGCCGAAGTGCGCCTGCTGGCGCTCGAGTTGAGCCAGCGCGCCCCCTCGACGATCGCCGCGACGAAGGCGCTCCTCCAGGCGATTCGTGCTCACCGCTGCCCACCGCCCGCCGACGACATCATTGCGAAATGTTACGCGAGCGACGAGTTCAAGGAGGGCGTGCAGGCGTTTCTCGAAGGTCGCAAGCCGCGATGGGGTTCTGAATAGATTGCAGAATGTTGCGGTCGGGGACAGGCCCCGTCATCGAGGGACAGGCCCTGTCATCGAGGGACAGACCCTGTCATCGGGAGACAGGCCCTGTTAAGTCCACGTAGGTCGCGTCCCCGAGTTTGCGCCTGCCGCTACGACCCTCAAAACAGCACCCAGCACAGCACCGCGCCGACCACCGTCATCGACAGTCCCCACGCCAGAAGCTGATTGAACACCTGACGCGCGTCGGTCGGTCGGCGGCAACGCCGCCAGGCACAGCGCGCCGATCGTGGACAGCGGCGACAAATCCACGAGATGACCGCCGACGTTCATGGCCGACGCGATCGCCAGCGCGTCGCCGCCACCGAGGCGCTCGACCAGCCCGGGCACCGTCGGCAGAAATGCCGGCAGCACGACCCCAGACGTGCTGCTGTAGACCGACACGATGCCGGTCACAAACGCGATCACGCCCGTGACCGTCCCCGGCGTCGACACGCGCGCCAGCAGGTCGGTGAACAGGTCCATGCCCTGCGTCCGTTCGAGGACACCAATCAGGACCGTGACGCCACAGACCATCAGCACGACGTTCCACGGCATCCGCTTGATCGTTTCTTTCTCGTCGGCGGCACCTGCCAGCGACGAGAATCGTCGCGCCCGTGAGCGCGGCCATCCCCACCTGCATGTCGAACGCGACGACGACGAAGACCAGCAGCGCCAGGATGGCCACGCGTCAGCCAGTGACGCCGATCGAATGGCTCGGTCTCGACGACCTCGGCTCCGTCGGTGTGCCCGCGACGTGTGAAGAGCCGCCAGCCGCCAAACGCGAAATAGGCGACGAAGGTGATCACCAGATGCGCGAAGAGGTTGTTGGCGTAGGTCTGCCACTCGAAGCCCGCCAGCCCGATGCGCGCCATGACGCCATTGACGATGACCCCGGTTGGCGCGAACGGTGACAGCGCCCCGGCCTGCGCGCCGTTGCCAACCATCAGGATCATCAGGAACGGCGGCACACCGCGCGCGATGGCCGATCGCCATGGCCATCGGTGCCAGCAGGGCAGCGGTCGCGATGTTGCCCGGACCGATCGTCGAAAGCACCAGCGCCACGAGAAAGAACATCAACGGGATGATGCCGGCGTTGCCGTAACACAGGCTCGACGGCGCGCGCCGCCAGGCGTTCGAGCGTCCCGTTGACGTGCGCCATGCCGAAGAGCAGCGTGACGCCGGTCAGGGTGAGAAACAGCTGGATCGGGAAGGCGCCGATCACGGTGTTCAGCGGCAGGCCACCGAGATACACGCCGACGATCCACGCGAACGCCAGCGACACGATGCCGACGTTCACCTTGGTGAACATGCTGAGGGTGACGGCGGCCAGCAGCGCCACCAGCGAAATCCAGGCAATCGACATCTATCTGTGACCCTTGAGAAGGGACTGCAGCAAAACCGCCGGATGCGTCGCCTGTCACACCGGTGAAGTGCGCGACCTGATGCCGGCACGACGTGCCCGACGCGGCGAGCACGGCGTCGGGCGGCAACGCACGCGCCGCGGGAAGCAGCTTGAGCTCGCCGATTGCGCGCGAGACATCGTAATGCTCACGCGTGTAGCCAAACGATCCGGCCATCCCGCAACAGCCGGCATCGAGGTCGTTGACGGCCGCGCCGGGGACGCGCGACAGCAAGGCCTTGGCGGGTCCGGCCAGCCCCATGGCGCGCTGATGGCAATGCGAATGAAGCGCGATCGTGCGGGTCCGGCGCCCAGCGTCAACGCGGTCCGGCCCGGCTCGCACTCGCGTTCGAGATACTCCTCGAACAGCACCGAGGCTGCCGCGACGACACGGGCTTTGCGCTGCACGTCGCCGCGCAGCAGATCGGGTGCGTCCTCACGAATCGCGGAGAGGCAGCTCGGTTCCAGAAACACGAATGGCGTCGCCCGCGCGGCCGCATCGTACAGGCGATGCGCATTGAGCGCCGCGAGGTCACGCGCCTCTTCGAGCAACCCCTGCGAGATGAGCGGACGGCCGCAGCACTCGTGCGGCACCAGCCGCGTTCGCGTACGCCAGCGGCTTCGAGCACATCGACGCGCGGCGAGCCCGATCTGCGGGTCGGCGTACTCGGTGAACGTGTCGCAGAAGATCACGGGAGACTGAGTCGTGAATGTCAGCGGACTCGAGTCGCGGCGGACGAATCCGGACCGGCTTCGATGAGGCCGGCTGTTGCGACGCTCGATCTGCTTGGTCAGGTGTGGCTCGTGTCCACTCTGGCAGCGGGCCGGCGTGGATCGATGCCGATCACGGCCTCGGCGAACCGGCGACCGAGGCGTGCTGGCGGCCAGGCGGTTCGACAGCGGCGCAATCTGACTCGCCCAGCGCGCGGCGTCGCGCACTCGTCCAAACGCACGCGCGCGGAGCGGTATGCCATGACGCCGCCAGTAGTCAGCGAGAAACTCGCTTTTCCACCGCGCCACATCGACACCGACCGGACATTCGGACTTGCACGCCCGGCATTCGAGACACAGATCGAGGACATCGTGGACGCCCTCATCGCCCAGGCCGGCTTCCCCGAGACGACCGGCCATGGCCAGCCGCAGGACATTCGCACGCCCACGTGTCGAGTGCTTTTCCTCACCCGTCGCCCGGTAGGACGGGCACATGGTCCCATCCAGTTTCTTGCGGCACGCACCGATCCCGCTGCACATCTCGACGGCACGGCCCATGCCGCCGTGCTCGGCGTAATCGAAAAACGTGGCGGGATTCGGCGTCTCGTAGCCGGCCCCGTAGCGCAGGTTCGCGGTGAGCGGTGGAGAGTCGACAATCTTGCCCGGATTGAAGAGGCCGTCCGGATCGAACGTCCGCTTGACCTCGCGGAAAGCCTGATAGAGCACGGGTCCGAACATCTTCTCGGTGAACGCGCCACGCACGATGCCGTCGCCGTGCTCGCCAGAAAGGGCCCCGCCGAATTCAAGGACCAGATCCGCGACCTCGTTGGCGATCGACTCGAATCGCCGGACGCCAGCCGCGGTCTTGAGGTCGATGACCGGACGAACGTGTAAACATCCGACCGACGCGTGCGCATAGACGCCGGCGACGCTGTCGTGACGCTTGACGATGCCAGTGAATCGCTCGATGTAATCCCGTAGCTTTTCGGGCGCGACCGCCGTGTCCTCGACGAACGAGATGGTCTTCGCGTCGCCTTTCATCGCCATCGAGAGGCCCAGCGCCGCCTCGCGAAGGCTCCAGATCCGCGCCTGCGCATTGGGATCGATCGCGCGCGACGTGCTGCAGCGAAACCGATGGCTCTTCAGGTCTGCTTCGAGCGCCTCGAGTCGCGGGAGGAGGAGATCGTTGTGTTCACCGGCGAATTCGATGCAAAGCAAGCCGGCCGCATCGGTGGATAGGATCGCTGCGGCGCAGCGCATCGAGGGTCGCGTTTTCGCGCGTGTGCGCGAGGATGAACCCGTCCATGACCTCGACGGCTGATGGACCGTGCCTGAGCGCGACCGGTGTCGCAGCGAGCGCCTCGAACAGGTCCTCGAACTCGACGACGAGGACCACGCGGGCCTTCGGCAACGGGACGAGGCTGAGTCTTGCGCCTCGACCACGATGCCCAGGGTGCCCTCGGATCCGACCATGATCTTCGTGAGATTCACCGGGTCGATCAGCTCGTCGTGAACTCGTCGAGGTTGTAGCCACCAACCCGGCGCAGCACCTTGGGAAATCGTCGATCGATCTCGGCCGCGTGTTGCGCGGCCAGCCTGGCACGACCCGATACGCTTCGGCCTCGATCCCCCTACCGGCGCATGCCGCTGGAGAGCTCCGAGGGCGTCAATGGATGGAGATGCGCGACCGCGGCCATCAGCACAGAACCACGTGCTGGTCGAGCACGTGGTTGATGGTCTTGCCGTAGACGACGGACCGCGCGCCACTCGAATTGTTGGCCATCATGCCGCCGACCGTGGCTCGGCTGGCGGACGACAGGTCAGGTGCGAATCGCAGTCCCAACGGTCGAAGTTGGGCGTTGAGATCGTCGAGGACGACGCCCGGCTGACACGCGCCCAGCGTTCTTGGGCGTTGACCTCGAGGACTCGATTCAGGTACTTCGAGGTGTCGAGCACCAGGCCGGCACCGATGGCTTGACCCGCCTGCGACGTGCCGCCACCCCGCGCCGTAATTGGGGTGCCGTGCGCTGGCGGCAATCTCGACCACCTTGACGACGTCCTCCGGGGATCGAGGCACGAACGACGCCGAGCGGCTCGATCTGATAGACACTCGCGTCGGTTGCGTACAGAACTCGCGATACGCGATCGAACCGCACCTCGCCGTCGATCGCGGCTGACAAATCCTGTTCGAGGCTCATCTCAACGGTCCGCGCATGTCGCTGAGCCTGGGAAGGGGTCACTGCTGCCTGCCCCTGACCGTGCAAAAAATTCGCAACCTCGTGGCCGCGTCGTCACGCACGAACGTGTCAGGTGCAATATACTCGCTCGAACTTCGACGCCATCGCCTTACACGATGTGGACAGAGGGGGGTTTCGCCGGGTTGTCAGGGAAGCTACGCATGGACCCGAGAGGACTTGGTTGCCTTGTTCAGCCGTCGTAATGACGACTGGATGCGACGCGATGCCTCTGCGCTTGCCGCGGACTATGCCGAGGACGCGGTGGCGGAAAGCCCGATGCAAGGACGCATCGAAGGCCGTGAGCGGATTGAAGAGGTCTTCGTCAACTGGTTCGAGTCCTTCGCCAACCTCACCTTCACCAGTCGAGACGTTTTGATCGACGCTGATCGCGTTTCGCAGTTCTTCGCAATCCGCGGCACTCAGTCCGCGCCCTTCGGCGGAATCCCGGCTACCGGCAGGAAAATCGATTTCAAGGGCGCCGCGCTCTTCACCTTCGGGCCCGACGGAAAGATCACCTACGAACTCCGGGTGTACGACGTAACCGCCGTTCTCGTGCAGCTCGGCGTGCTGCGCGGTAAACCGCTCGAAACCTAGCACGCTCAGCTCACGGCGCCGACCTCTGGAGCGTTCTACGTCTCCTGAGCGTAGCTGGCGATCGCGGCCTCGACCGAGTCGTATGCGTCGAACACGGTGATCAGTCGCGTGATCGCCAGGAGATCGCTGACGCGATGCCTGGCATTGGCCAACTTGAGCGACGCGCCGGCCCGAATCGTGCGAAGCTGACAGGCCACCAGCTCGCCGAGCGCCGTGCTATCGAGATACTCGAGACCTTCGAAATTGAAGAGAATCCGGCGATGGCCCTGCTCGATGAGCTGCGCGATCAGGTCGCGGATTGCGCCGTCCGTATCCGTCGCGCGCCCCTCGAAGTCGACGATGATGACGCCGTCCTGTCTGACGGATGCTCAACTTCATGCGGTGACCTTTACCTGCCAAACCTCCACCACCCGTGTGCGCCGGTGAGACGACCGTTGCCACCCTGAGCGAGCGGCCGCGTGATTAAACGCGCGGGAAGCTCGCGACTGCTGCGTCCTCGGTGTCATGCGACTCGAAGACGTTGAGCAGCTTGGTCATCACCAGCAAGTCCTTGAAGACGCTTCCCGAGGTTCGCGAGTTTGAGCGTGCTGCCGCCCTTGGCAGCAACGCCATGCGAGGCGACCATCTCGCCCAATCCCGCGCTGTCGACGTAATTCAGAGTCCCGACATTCAGGATGATCTGTTTCTCGCCTTGAAACACCAGGCTCGTGACCTTGTCTTTCAGCCGACCAGTTCCGTCGCCGGCCGCAAGGCGTCCAGACAAGTCGATAATCGTGACGCCGCCAACTTTTCGCTCGGAGATCTGCATGGCACGGGCCTCTGGAGGGTTTCGGACGTTACCGTTCAGCTTGCTGATCGTAGCGAAGCTACGCCTCAAACCGCAAGGACAGAAGCCGGTGGAAGGGGGTGTTTCCCTTAGAAAATCCGTGACCACAGCGGCTGAGGGCCTTCCTCGGGGTGCGGAAGTGCTGTCCGGGCAAAAGCTCTCGATTGCCGCCGCCTCGGAACGGTGTGACTCAAAAATGGTCAGTAGCTTCGTGAGAACCGAGCAGGTCCTGCATTCGATAGCCCGCGTTCGCGAGCTTGATGCAGCCGGCGCTGCGCTCGGCCGTCAGGTGGCACGCGACGAGTTCCCCAGACCGGAGCTGTCGACGTAAGTAATCTCCGCCAGATTCAACACGATCTGGCGATGGCCCTGATAAACCAGGCTGGTGACCTTGTCCTTGACTCGGCCAGGACCATCCGTGAGGGTGAGCTTGCCGACCAAATCCAGAACCGTCACGTCCCCCACGTGCCTTTCACTGATCCGCATGACTTCCTCCGCCTCCGAGCGTTATACCTTAGACGGACCAACCAGGCCCGTTTCACGTTCGACGTTGTGAAGCGAACACACGTCGGCGGTTCGCGGTCGTTACAATCTCGGTCGTGTCCGGAAGCCCAACCGCCCAACTGCCGAGCTGTTCGAAACTGAGTGACGCGAATGACCATGAACCCTGCCGAATTGACTGCAATCTCGATGCTGCTTCTTGCGCGCCGCCATCGCATGGGCCGATACCGCTGGCGCGCTCCTGCATCTCGTCGTCGCAGCCTGGCGTTTCCGGTTACGAGTCACAAGTTCGTGAGGCAATCGAGATGTTGTTGCCGAGTGGCGCTCGCGTTCGCGCGGACAATATCGGCAACATCGTGTTGCGAACTGGCAACGGATCACCTCACACGATGATCGTTGCGCCGCTGGACGAAAGCGGGCTTGGTCGATCTCCGCTATCACGGATGATGGATATCTGCGCGTTCACCGGCACACCACGGCGCCGCGGCGCGACTCGCGACGCAGTTCTTCGTCGGGCAACCGATTGTCGTAGGCACGGCCAAAGCAGGCGCCGGTGCCAGGCGTCGATCGCGACACCTTCCACACACTTGCGTGCCCTGCGGGACGCAGAAGACGAAGCTCGAATCAAGACGATCGACGACATCTGGATAGACCTGGGCGTCGAGTCTCGTGCGGAGGTCGAGAAGCTCGGTGTCCGGATCCTGGACAGCGTCACGCTCGGGAGCGATCGACACGCGTCGCCGGTAATCGCGTGAGCGGCGTCGCCGCGGCGGGCCGCGCCGCCGCGCTATCGCACGGTCGAGATCATTCGCCGAAGCCCGGGCCGCGGCGCCATGGGCAGCGTGACGTTCGTATGGGTCGCGCAGTCGGAATACGGCAACCGCGGGTTGCTTCGTGCCTCGAAACCTACAAGCCTGATCGCGTGATCTTGCTGCGAGGTGCGTCGCATCCCGGTGCCGATCCGACCGGCTCCGTTGGCCGGCTTGGCGAAGGACCACTCGTCGCAAGCAGCAGTGCATTTCTTCGCGCCGCTGCCGCCACGGCGGGCGTTGCGACACAAGCACTGCCCGATGGCTGGCTTCGTCTCAATCTGCCCGACCAATGGAAAGCCCTGGATCTTCACGTCGCGAGCCTGCCGGTCCGTTACGCCCAGACCCCCGTCGAGACCGTTGATGCCGACGATGTCGACGCCCTGGCGGCGTTGCTCACGGCGTCGGTGGTGTTGCCGCCACTTGGTCCTTCGCCTGGCTTTTGACGTTTCGCCGGAGTGTCCCGTGCCTGCCATGGCGAGCGAGCCACTCAGCACGCTCCGGCCGCTAATCGAGCTTTACGGTGTCTCGGGTCACGAGGGGCCGGTCCGCGAGCACCTCTCAAGCACATGCCCGCGTGGGCGAAGCCGATGGTGGATGATCTCGGCAACGTCACGGTCTAGCTTCGGCAAAGGCGGCAAGCCGCTGGTGTTCGTCGCGCACATGGACGAA
Source organism: uncultured Acidobacteriota bacterium (assembly GCA_963734095.1). Taxonomy (GTDB): domain Bacteria; phylum Acidobacteriota; class Vicinamibacteria; order Vicinamibacterales; family UBA2999; genus JACCSI01. The sequence goes on from CAVTGK010000009.1 coordinate 72,688, forward strand.
GTCGGCTTCGAAATCAGCGAGCATCCCGACAGGATGGCACGGCCGCCGCGCGAACGCGTGGAGGCATGTACCTGTCGGTGTACGAGGCGCATCCCGTGATCGTCGTGACACCGAAAGGCTTGGTGCCGGCGATATCTCGCGCCTCGACACGGATACACGACGGCCAAGGAGTCGCAGCCTGACGTGAAACAACTGGCGCTGTACTTCGGCACCGACTCGGCGGCCGAAACGAACGCCCTGGGCATCGCGGTAGGGCAGAGCGCGACGGTCCGCAAGCAGTTCATGTCGCTCGGCACTCAACGTGCGACGGGCCGATCGATGGACGATCGCAACGGATCGGCGGCGTTGTTGCTGGCGCTGCAGAAGAATCGATCCCGCGACGGTCGAAAACCAGGTGACGTTCGCGTGGTCGGTCGAGGAGGAGACCGGCCTGACCGGCGCGCAGCATCTGGCCAGCGGTATTGAAGCCTGACACCGCGTTTGCAGTCGATACGTTCGTGTCGACCGACACGCCGGTTGACATCAGCGGCTGGCCGGAGCGAAGCTCGGTCAGGGTGCGGTGCTTCGCGTTCTCGACAGCCGCACCATCGTCCCGCCCCACATCGTCGATCGCATCGTTGGCATTGCGCGGGACGCGAAGATTCCGCTGCAGCTCGGGACGACCAGCGGCGGGACCGATGCGAGCGCGTTCAGCGCCGGCGGCGCGATCGATGTCGGACTCTCGTGGCCCGGACGGTACTCGCACTCGCCGGTCGAAATCATGGACAAGCGAGATCTCGACGCGCTCGTCCGCCTCATCGTCGCATTGGCGCGAAACTACTGAACGTGACCACCGCTCCGTATGGCACGTGGAAATCTCCGCTGACCGCTGCACGGGCGACGGCCGGCGCGCTCCGATTCGATCATCTGGTGATCGACGGCGATGACGTGTATTGGGTCGAAGGCCGAGCGTCGGAGGGCGGTCGCAACGTCATCGTGCGGCATTCCAGCGACGGGCGCCTCTCGGATGTCACGCCACATGGCTACAACGTGCGCTCGCGAGTCCATGAGTACGGTGGCGCCGCATACTCCGTTTACAAGGGGACGGTGTACTTTTCAAACTTCGCCGATCAACGGCTGTATCGCCAAACCACGGACCAGCTCGCCTCAGCCGATGACGGCCGAGGGCTACTTTTACGCGGACAGCTCGATGGATGCCGGTCCGCAACCGGTTGCTCTGTGTTCGAGAGGATCACACGGCGGGCACGAGCGGACTGGCGGCTCTGGAAGCGCCCCGAAGCGATCAACACGATCGTTGCTGTGCCCACTTGATGGTGGTGTCGAATCGGTGCTCGTCTCGGGCGCGGATTTCTACTCGGATCCGATTCTCAGTCCTGATGGATCACGCCTCGCCTGGTTGCAGTGGAACCATCCCAACATGCCCTGGGACGGCACCGAGCTTTGGGTCGCTGAAATGGACGCGAACGGCGCGATCAGGTCGCGGCGCAGAGGATGGCTGGCGGGCCACGTGAATCGATCTTCCAACCGATGTGGTCGCCTGACGGGGCGTTGTTATTCGTGTCGGACAGGACGGGGTGGTGGAATCTGTACCGTGCCTATGGTGCCGAGAGTGCCGATCGGCCGCGCGGTGCGGGTGCGAATCGCGTGCCGACGGGTGCGTGCGGTGCCGAGGGTGCGTGGCAGGTCGAAGCGCTTCATCCGATGCAGGCGGAGTTCGGCAAACCGCAATGGGTGTTCAGCGATCGAACGTATGCGTTCGTCGACGGCCAACCGACTGGTCGTGACCTACACGGAGAGGGGACGGTGGAAGCTTGCGGTCCTGGATCTCGAGCCCCGGCGGTTTCAACCCATTGACCTTCCGATCGAAGCCCTCGATGGGATCTGCGCGACGCCCCGCGAGGCCTACTTCATTGGAGGGTCTCCCACGGTGCCGCCATCGATCGTCCGCTTGGAGATCGCCGGTTCGCCGTCCGCCGGCCTCGCAAACAGCGTCGAAATTGTTCGGTCCGCGAAGGAGGATGGCATCGATGCGGAGTGGGTGTCCGTGCCAGAAGCCATCAGCTACCAGTCCTCGGCGACTGGTGCGAATGGCGAGTGGAGCGTTCATGCCTTCTACTACCCACCGCGCAACCCTCATTATCAAGCGCCCTCCGGCCAGCGTCCGCCGCTCCTCGTCGTGAGTCACGGCGGTCCAACGACGGCAACATGGGATGTGCTCGACGAGGAGGTGCAGTTTTGGACCAGCCGCGGGTTTGCCGTGCTCGATGTGAACTACAGCGGCAGCACCGGCTATGGCCGCGACTATCGCGAGCGTCTCAACGGCGCCTGGGGCATCGTGGACGTCGCCGACTGCGTCAACGGGGCTCGACACCTGGTCGAGTCCGGAAAGGCCGATCCATCGCGACTCATTATTCGTGGCGGTAGTGCGGGCGGCTACACGACGCTGGCCGCGCTGACGTTTCACGACACGTTCAAGGCCGGCGCCAGCTACTACGGCATCAGCGACATCGAGGTGCTGGCACGCGATACGCACAAGTTCGAGTCGCGGTATCTCGACTCGCTCGTTGGTCCCTATCCGGCCGCGCGCGAGATCTATCGTGCCCGTTCGCCGATTCATTTCACCGAACGACTGTCAGCAGCGCTGATCCTGTTCCAGGGGCTCGAAGACAAGGTTGTTCCGCCGAATCAATCAGAGATGATGGCGGCCGCGATGCGCCGGAAAGGCCTTCCGGTCGCCTACGTGACATTCGCGGGTGAGCAGCACGGCTTTCGCAAGGCCGAGAACATCGTTCGAAGCCTCGAGGCCGAGCTGTTCTTCTACGGCGCGGTTTTCGGGTTTTCCCCAGCGGACCCGATTGAGCCGGTTGCGATCGACAACCTGCGCTAAGCTCGTTCGGCGCCAGATCTCATCAGAGATTACGACTTTGATTGTTCGACGATTCTTCGAACCCGCGCTCGCGCAAGCGAGCTATCTGATCGGGTGCGCAGCTTCCGGCCAGGCCATTGTCATCGATCCACACCGCGATCCCGAGGTCTACACGACGCGGCCGCGGCCGATGGCCTCGCGATTACCCACGTCACCGAAACGCACATCCACGCCGATTTCCTTTCCGGCACTCGACAGCTGGCGTCGCGGACCGGTGCGACGATGCTCCTGTCGGATGAAGGTGATGATCAGTGGAAGTACGCCTTCGCCGCTGACGGCCAGCGGCTTCGCGGTGGCGATCGGATCGTGATCGGCAACGTGCAGCTCGAGGTCGTCCACACACCCGGCCATACGCCCGAGCACATCACCTTCGTCATCACCGACGGCGCTGTCGCGAATGCTCCCATTGCCGCGGCGACCGGAGACTTCATTTTCGTCGGCGACGTCGGTCGACCCGATCTGCTCGAGCGCGCCGCCAACATGAAAGGGACGATGGAGGCGGGGGCGAGAACGCTGTTTCACAGCTTGAGCATTTTCAACCGAGCGCACGAAGAGTGGCTGCAAATCTGGCCGGGTCACGGCGCCGGATCGTCGTGCGGCAAGGGCATCAGCGCGGTGCCACACAGCACCTTGGGCTACGAGCGCCGGTTCAATTGGGCATTCAAGGCCACCAGCGAGGACGATTTCATCGCCGGCGTGCTCGCCGGCCAGCCCGATCCCCCAACGTACTTCGCCACGATGAAGCGGATGAACAAGGATGGGCCGCCGATCCTGAATGGATTTGAGACCCCGCCGCATTTGAACGCTAAAGAGCTGCCGGCGCTGCTCGCTAGCGGCCACTTCGTGATCGACACGCGACCGGCCGCCGAGTACGCGGCCGGATTTCTGCCGGGAACGCTGAACCTCCCGTTGACCGGAAGTTTCGTCACGTGGGCCGGCTGGCTGTTGCCCTACACCGAGCCTATCTATCTGCTGCTGGGAGAGGGCGCGGAGATTCGACTTGCCGAGATCGTCCGCGCGCTCAGCCTGATCGGTCTCGATCACGTCGCTGGATATTTCGCACACCGCGCTGGCGTCGCGCGCGCTGTCGACGATCCGCAGATACAGCCAACCGAGCTGGCCGACATGCGCGGCGATCACACGCCAGTCGTGATTGATGTGCGGCACGAAGGCGAATGGCACGCGGGTCATCTCCCGTCGGCGATCCACATCCCGCTCGGTCATTTGTCGAAGCGGCTGTCCGAGCTGCCCAAGGGCCAGCCGCTCGTGATGCAGTGCCAGAGCGGCTCACGGTCCGCCATCGCGGCCAGCCTGCTCCGGCGCGCCGGGTACGAGGATGTCAGCAACTGATCGGTGGGCATGCCGCGTGGGTGCACGCGGGACTGCCGACGGTAGCATCGCGCTAGTTACAAGTTATAGTTACAAGTTCACAGACCAAAGAAGACGAGCGGGAGCCACTGGTCGGCTTTGTCCAGGTGTGGCTTCACGAGTGCTCGATTCTTTTCGGGGACTTCGAGAGTCGGGACTCGCGGCGCCTTGAAATCCTCGAGGCCCGTGCCGTCGCGCATGGCGTCCTCCAGCTGCTTCAAGTCGATCTTCGACGTGACTTCCATGCCGGCGGCCTGAAACACACGATCGCGGACCCACGAATACTCCGCCTGCGAGAATCCTTCCTTGTTGAGTGCGTCGACCTGGTAGCGTCTCGCCTGGACGAACAGGTTGCCGAGATCGCTGAGCGCGCCGAGCATGTCGCCTATCGAAGGCTGCGCCGGACTGTCGCCAGTGCCTTTCAAGTGCTGGTACTTCGCTTCGATCTCGTCGAACCGTTGACCAAGCGCCGCGCGGATACCGTCCTGCACTTGGACAAACCGATCGACCTGCGCTTCGGTCAGTTCGCCGCTTGCCGGAGCGGTATACGCTGATTTGTTCGTGATTTGCTCGTCCAGCTCCCTGATCTCCGCCATCCCCTCGAGGTAGTTCTTCGCGTTCTGGAGCATTGGGCTGGCAGCGCGGTAGAGGAAGTAGCCGCCAACCACAGCGACGATGACTCCAAGGACAAGGATGACGAGGCAACCGACGAGGAGTTTTTTCACAGCAGCGGGAGGCTACCACGGCCTACGGTCCACGGCCTACGGTCCACGGTCCCCGGTCCCGGCATGGTTACGGAAATGGCAACGAAGCCACGAAGTCACGAAGTCACGAAGTAAACCTGCTTCGCTCCTTGGTGTCTTAGTGCCCTTCGTGGCAACTGCCGTAGACTGTAGACCGTGAGACTGTGGACCGTTCTACCGCTTATTGATCCGCAACCCGCCGTTCGTCGTTCGCACGCGCACGGGCGCGCCGCCCGAACCGAGCGTCGTCGTGATGCCCTGACGCGGCGACAGCTCGCCTTGAATCGTCATCGGGAAGTCGGTGCGGAAGCCGCCGTTGACGGTGCGCGTCGTCAGGTCGGCGTTGTAGCCGTCGGGAATCGTGAGGGTGACGCCGCCGTTCGAGGTTTCGACGTCGAGCCCGACGCCGTCCCAGCGATCGCCGCTCAGGCACGCGTGAGGCCGCCGTTGCGTGTTTCGCCGCGAACGTCGCCGGCCAAGATCGTTGAGACGCACGCCGCCGTTGGTGGTATCGAAGCGGATGGTGCCGGACACGCCGGTGATGCTGACGCCGCCGTTGTTGGCGTTGAGATCGAGATCGTTGCGGCGCGGCACGTTGATGCGGTAGCTGACCGACCACCACTGTCGCCGCTCGGTCGTGGGCCCGACAGCGCGTGACCTTGCCGCCGCCGGCCTGGATCTGCACGGCGGACGCGAGCTGCTTGGCGTCGGCTTCGCTGCGGGCGTTGGCCGTGACGACGGCTCTGACGCGGATCTCGTTGCGGTCCCAGCCTTCGACCTGGATGCCGCCGTTGCGACCCGCATCGACCGTCAGCGGCCCGGCTGCCATCGTCTCCTCGCGCACTTCGCAGGTCCGGTAGTAGTCGTCGTCCCAGCCCGTATCGCGGCACGGATCCTCGTTGAACGACTGATCGATAATCTCCGTGACGTTACGGATCGACGTCCGATCGACGATGCGCTCTCGCACGCGGATACGATCGCGATCGCGGCTTCGATCGCTTCGCGACTGAGCTGACGGCGTCGCGGCAACGAGCATCACGCCGGCCAGTCCGAGGGTGAAAGCAAGACGAAAATTCATGAGCCAGCTCCCTGCTCGAGGTCTACCGTCCTTGGACGAGCGCGGGTCCGGACGTTGGCGGGTACTTGGACGTACAGGGTTGGCCGTCTGAGGCTGGCAGGTCGTCGGGTGCACAGTTCTGCGTCCAGTCAGCCCGTCTCGATCGGCCGGTCGGGATCGCGCGCACCATTCGCTCCAGGAGCCGGGGTAGAGGCGGGCGCCGTGAAGGCCTGCGTGTTCCAGGGCGAGCAGGTTGTGGCAGGCCGTCACCCCGGAGCCGCAGTACATCACGACCTGGTCCGGGCCGGTGCGCTTCCGAGAGTGTTTGCCACTCGCGCGCGGAGCTCGTCGGCGGCTCTTGAAGGTCTTGTCGTCGGTCAGATTGCGCTGGAAGAAGTAAGTTCCTCGCGCCGGGGATGTGGCCGGCGACTCTTGTCGAGCGGCTCGCTTTCGCCGCGGAAGCGCGCCTCGGCGCGGGCGTCGACCAGCACGCGGCGTCGGGTCGCCGAGCCGTGCGGCCACGTCGTCGACGTCGAGCGCGCCATCCTCGCGCGGCGTGCCCGTGAATGTCGCCGGTACGCCGACGTCTCACGCCCGCCGCGTGACGTCGCGCCCTTCGCGCACCCAGCGCGCGAAGCCGCCGTCGAGCACGGCCACGGCGTCGTGACCCATGAAGCGCAGCATCCACCACAGCCGCGCCGCATACATGCCGCTGTCGGCGTCGTACGCGACGACCTGCGTGCCGGGCCCGATGCCAAGCGCGCCGAACCGCTCGCGCATCTGCGCCGGAGTCGGCAGCGGATGCCGGCCGTTCGTGCCCGTCTTCGTCGCCGGACAGATCGCGATCGAGATGCGCGTATCGCGCGCCGGGAATGTGCGACTCGAGATAGAGCTGTTCGCCCTTGGCCGGGTCGGCGAGATCGAAGCGGCAGTCGACGATCACCCAGTTCGTCGGCGAGGCGCGAGCGAGCGTCGTCGAGATCGATGAGGGCGTCAACATGAGAAGTACGCCTGAACAGGCTCAGAGATTGTTCTTGGCTTGTCGTCTCTGAGCCTCTGAGGCAGTCCGTCTTTCAACGCATCGCGCCAGCTGATGCAGAAACAACCCGACGTCGGTCACGATGCCGATCGTCTGCGTCGATCCGCGATCCGACAGCTTGGTGACGACCGCGGGGTTGATATCGACACACACGACCTTCACCCACGACGGCAGCATGTTGCCGACGCCGATGCTGTGCAGCATCGACGACAGCATGACGACCATGTCGACGCCGGCGAGCGCCTCGGCATAAGCATCCTGCGCCGCGACGAGATCCATCATCGTCTCCGGCAGCGGACCGTCGTCTCGGATCGACCCGGCGAGGAGGTAGCGGACGCCGTGCATGTGGCACGCGTGCATGACGCCGGACTTCAGCACGCCGGTCTCGACGGCCTTGGCGATGCCGCCGGCGCGCCGGATCGTGTTGATCGCGCGCATGTGGTTGCGATGGCCGTGCTCGACCGGATGGCCCGGAGCTCGAGATCGATGCCGAGCGACGTGCCCGACAGCGCGAACTCGATGTCGTGCACGGCGAGCGCGTTGCCCGAGAGCAGCAGGTCGACGTACCCGCGCCGGATCAGCTCGCAGAAGTAGTCGGTGCCGCCGGTGTGAACGACCACCGGTCCGGCGACAAACGCGATGCGGCCGCCGTGCGTCGCGCGTCTGCGCGCATCAGGTCGGCGACACGCGCCACCGCGGTCTCGACGCGGCGCTCGGACGACACTTCGTTGCTCATGAAGCCGAACGTCGGCCGATCGCGCGACTGCACGTCGGGCATCACGCGCACGCCGTGCATGCCGCAGACGACGCGGTCGCCCTTGCGGAGGTCGCGCAGCTTGCGGCACGACGGCGCGCTGCCGTCAGCCACGACGATCGCGGCGTCCATGCGCTGCTGCTCGACCGGCACCCATTGCGCCGTCGAGCCGGACTTCGGTCCGGTGGTTGGTCGTCGAGTAGAAGTCCTCGGGCGCGGCGCCGTCGATGTCGGCCGCGCCGCAGGACGGCGTCCGGCAGGCTGTCGCACGTAGCAGCCGTACGGCGAGAGCTTTTCGAGCAGGTGGTCGAGCGACGTCGCGGTGTCGGCGGTGACCGTGATGGTCAGCCGCGAGGCGTCGTCGTTGGTGCGGCCGACGTCGAAGCGCTGGATCTCGTAGCTCGCGCCGTGCTCGACGATGGTCGTGAGGATGGCCTGCAGGTCACCCGAGTCGATCAGGTGACCTTGGGCCTCGACGGTTTCGGAGGCATGGTCATCGCGGACGATCGCGCCGTGTCATGAACTGGTCCTGTGCTTCGGCCACTGTCACTGCGAGTTAGCGACCGACTTCGAGCGCGCGGATGCGCGTCCTCGAGCGGCGGGTGGGTCGAGAAGAGCGCCATCATGCGCGCCGCCGTTGATCTTCAGCGTCGCCAGCGCCGGCTCGCTGTTGTCGACCAGTTGCTTGGTCGTCTGCAGCCGCCGCAGCGCGGCGATCATGTTGCCTCGGCCGGCCAGCGCCGCGCCGCCCGCGTCCGCCCGGAACTCGCGCGCGCGCGAGAACCACGCGACGATCATCATGCCGAGGAACGCCGAGCACGATGTCGAGCACGATCGTCACGACGAAGCTCAGGATGTAGGCGTAGCGCTCGTCGGCGCGTCTGCCGGACGATCGACGCGATGATGCGCGCCAGGAACATGCACGAACGCGTTGACGACGCCCTGGATGAGCGTCATCGTGACCATGTCGCCGTTCTGGATGTGCGCGACCTCGTGCGCCAGCACGCCTTCGACTTCTTCCTGCCGCATGGTGCGCAGCAGGCCGCGACGACACGGCGACGAGGCTCTGGCTGCTTGCTCGGGCCGGTCGCAAACGCGTTGACTTCGGGCGAGTCGTAGTACGCCGACTTCGGGCATCGGCAGCTGCGCCTGCTGGGCGAGCCGCGCGACCGTGTGGTACAGCCAGTCGAGCTCGGCGTTGCCGGTCTGGCCGTTCACGAGCTTGCACGCCCATCGCCCACTTGGCGATCCACCGCGAGATCAGCAGCGAGATGAACGCGCCGCCCATGCCCCAGACGAGGCAGAAGACCATCAGCGCGCCGTAGTCGACGCCGCCGCCCGGGCGGATGTAGCCGGAGACGCCGAGCAGCCCCAGGACGATCGACAGCGTCACCATGATGGCGAGGTTGGTGACGACGAACAGCAGGATGCGTTTGCCCATGGCGACTCAGCATAGCAGAACTGCAGAGTGCCGAGGTGCGGCGGTGCCAGCTCGGACCGCTCGGATGCTCGGCAGTGCTACCAATCGCCGGCCGTGTCGGTCTTCAAGCGGCATGCCCGGACGCCACATGCACGTCCGGACGCCCGTCATGATCGGCGGTGATCGTGCTGCTGGTGATCCTGCTGTCACGCCGTCTGCTACTACCGCGTCGGCGCCGTCGGTAGCGCATCCGACGTGGACGCCGCGTGACGCTCCTCTGCCTCGCCTCGTACCACAAGGGCTTCGAGTTTCTGCGCGAGGCGAAGCGGCAGGGGTGCCGGGTGCTGCTCGTGACCTCCGCCAGCCTGCGGGACGCCGAGTGGCCGCGCGAGAGCCTGGACGACATCTTCTACATCCCGGACGACAAGAAGCGCTGGAAGCTGGACGACCTCATCCTCGGCGCGTCGCACCTGGCGCGCCAGCGTCGCCATCGACCGCATCGTGCCGCTCGACGACTTCGATCTCGAGAAGGCGTCGGCGCTGCGCGAGCACCTGCGCGTTCCCGGCATGGGCGAGACGACGACGCGGCACTTCCGCGACAAGCTGGCGATGCGGGTCAAGGCGCAGGACGATGGCCTGCCGGTGCCGGCGTTCGTGCACGTGCTCAACGACGAACGCATCCGCGAGTTCTGCCGCCGCGTGCCGCCGCCCTGGTTCCTGAAGCCGCGGCATCAGGCCGGCGCGATCGGCATCCGCAAGATCAACGGCGAAGACGAGATGTGGGCGGTCACCGAAGCGCTCGGCGACGAGCGCTCGTACTTCCTGCTCGAAGAGTTCGTGCGCCGGCGACGTCTATCACGTCGACTCGATCGTCTACGAGCGCGAGGTGCTGGCGGCGATCCCGAGCCGGTACGGCACGCCGCCCTTCGACGTGTCGCACTGCGGGCGGCGTCTTCACGACGCGGCTGCTCGATCGCGAGTCGCGCGAGGCGCGCGAGCTGCTCGACGCTCAACGCGCGCGTGCTGGCGTCGCTCGGCCTCGTGCGCGGCGTGTCGCACAGCGAATACATCCGCGGCGCGCGACGGCCGGCTCGTCTTTCTCGAGACGTCGGCGCGCGTCGGCGGCGCGCACATCGCGGAGCTGGTCGAAGCGGCGACCGGCATCAACATGTGGGCGGAGTGGGCGAAGATCGAGGTGGCCGGCGGCAAGGCGCCCGTACGCCGTGCCGCCGATGCGCACGCGACTACGCCGGGCTGATCGTCTCGCTCGCGCGGCAGGAATGCGCCCGACCTCAGCGCGTATGCCGATCCGGAAGTCGTGTGGCGGCTGCAGAAGCCGCACCACGCCGGGCTGATCGTGCGATCGCCGAGCCTGGCGCGCGTGGATGAGCTGCTCGCCGAGCTACACCGAGCGGTTTCAGGCAGGATTTCGTGGCGTCGCTTGCCGGCGGCGCTGACGCCGTTTGACTGATGGGCTGACCGGCTAGGCCCGGTCCATCGGCTGAGCGGGTTCCGGTAACCAGACCGCACCAGTCGACAGCGTAATACCGGAGTCTACGACGTTGACTGTCGTGACAGCCATCGCGACTGTCCGCGTTGTCATCTGCCGATCAGCTCGCGCGCTGTGCGGTGGCTCCACATGGCCAGTCGCCAGGTCGGCGCGACTGGTTCCAGTGGCGCGGGCCCGAACCGCGACGGGCACTCGGCGGAAACCGGGCTGCTGAAGGAGTGGCCGCCGGCGGGCCGCCGCGGCTCTGGCGCGCGACGGGCGCGGGGACGGGGTATTCGTCGTTCTCGGCGTCGAACGGCCGGCTCTTCACGCTGGGCGCGCGCGGCAACGTCGAGTACGTGATCGCGTTCGACGCCGCGACCGGCAAGAAGCTGTGGGAAGTGGCCGAACGGGCAGCGGTTCCGCAACGAGCATGGGCGACGGCCCGCGCAGCACGCCGACCGTCGACGGCGATCGCGTCTACGCGTTTGGCGGCAGCGGCGAGCTCGCGTGCGCTCGACGCCGCGACCGGCAAGAAGCTCTGGTCGGTCAACGTCGTCCAGCAGTTCGGCGGCATCACGCCGTACTGGGGCTACAGCGAATCGCCGCTCATCGTCGGCGACCGCATCATCCTCAACGCCGGCGGCCGCCGCGCGTCGATCGTCGCGATCAACAAGCCGAATGGCAAGACGCTCTGGCAGAACCACAACGACGAGGCCGGCTACTCGTCGCCGATGCTGCTGCGCACGGGCAGCCTGCAGCAGGTGGTGTTCTTCACCGGCCAGCGGGCGCTCGCCGTCGATCCGCGCGACGGGCGGCTGCTGTGGAGCTACAACCGCGCGTCGAACAGCACCGCCAACATCGCGACGCCGGTCGTCCGCGGCAATCGCGTGTTCTTCTCGTCCGACTACGGCACCGGCGCGGCGCTGGTCGACGTGAAGGCCGCCGGCAACATCGCGTCGGCGCAGGAGGTCTACTTCACGCGCGACATGCGCAACCACCACGCCTCGTCGGTGGTCGTCGGCGATCACATCTACGGCTTCTCGAGCAGCATCCTGACGGCGCTGAAGTTCGACACCGGCGAGATGGCGTGGCGCAATCGCAGCGTCGGGAAGGGCTCGCTGATCTATGCGGACGAGCGGCTGTATCTCTACAGCGAAGACGGCGTCGTCGGCCTCGCCGAAGCGACGCCGACCGAATATCGCGAGCGCGGCCGGTTCACGCATCCAGACCGAGCGGCCCGCCGACCTGGAGCCATCCGATCATCACGAACGGGCGGCTGATCATCCGCGATCAGGACAACGTCTACGCCTACGACGTGAAGGCGAAGTAGGCGCGGTAGGGGCGACTGTCAGGCTGTCGGCCCACCGACGTGCCCTACGCCGACCCGTCCTAGTCCAACTACTGCCCCTCGCTCGACGGCGGCACGATCTTGTTGATCCGCATGTAGGTCACGAGATTGCCGTAGTGCTCGTAGTCGTGCGCGGTGTTGAACGCCGAACACCATCGCGCGCGGCGTCATCCCGCCGGTGAAGAACTTGATCGGTCTCCATGCGCCTTCTTGTCGTCCATGCCGGCGATGACCTTGTCGCAGTACGCGAACGAGTCGGCGAGCGCCTTCGACAGCTGCGCCTTCGTCGTCATCGTCTTCTCGGCGTTGACGGCGTCGGCTTGTCGCCGGCTGCCGCGCCGCAGATCGCCATGTTGGCGTCGGCGATGTGTCCGATGATCTGCCGAACGTGCGGACTTCGGGCGTCGGCCTGAACGCCCAGACGGTCTCGGGCACCTTCTCGGCGGTCTTGAGCAACACGCCTTTGACCATGCCGAACTGCGCCTTGACCGAGTCCATCGAGCGGGCTCTGGGCGGCAGCTGCGCGACAGGGGCAAGCAGAACAGCCGTCGCAAGCGCGGCGGTCATCAAGCGTTTCATAGGGTGCTCCTTGAGAAGGGACGATCCGATACGTTACTTCGTTCGAGCGCCGGAAAAGTATCACCGGATCGCGCAGCGTCTGGTGCAGACCTATGGGCCGGGTTCCGGCGATGAACTTGTAGCCGACCCCGCGGACCGTCAGGACGTGCCGCGGCTTGGCCGGATCCTCGTTGAGGAAGCGGCGCAGCCGGACGATGAAGTTGTCGATGGCGCGCGTGTCGGTGTCTTCGTGCAGGTTCCAGACGTCTTCGAGGATCGCCTTGCGCGACACCGCCTTGCCCGCGTTCTTCAGCAGGTAGTGGAGCAGGTCGGCTTCCATCACCGTCAGGTGATAGGCATCGTCCCCGACGCGCAGCTCGAGCGCGCCGAGATGTCGAGCGTGTTGCCGGCGAAGGTGATGACGTCGGCCGCCGTCGGCCGTCGCCGCGGTGCGAGCTTCGCTGATCGGTGGCCGCGACTCCACGCGCTGCGGCGCAGCAGGCCGCGCACGCGCGCGAGCAGGATCGCCAGCTCGAACGGCTTGGGCAGGTAGTCGTCCGCGCCCGACTCGAAGCCCTGAAGCACGTCCTCGGGCCGGCCGCGCGCGGTCAGCATCAGGATCGGCACGAAGTCGCCCGATCGCCGCAGCTCGGCCGCCACTTCGAAGCCGTCGCGTCCGGGCAGCATGACGTCGAGCAACGACCAGATCGAATTGTCCGGGCGTGCCGCGCAGCGTGCTGCAGCGCCGGCTCGCCGTCGCCGATCACGCTCACCTCGTGGCCGTCGGCTTCGAGGTTGAAGCGACAAGCCCTGCGCGAGGTGATGTTCGTCTTCGACGACCAGAATGCGCGCCATTGACAGGCCGGCTGGAACGGTGGTCGAGCCGGGTCGGCATCGAGGGCTACGTCGACGAGTCGCGGCAGCTCCACGGTGAAGGTCGCGCCCTTGCCCTCGCCTTCGCTGGCGGCGAAGACGCGGCCGCCGTGCTGCTTGACGATCGAGCGCACGATGTAGAGGCCGAGGCCGGTGCCTTTGACCTTGAAGCCGTGCGTCTGGAAGCGGTAGAAGCGGTTGAAGATGCGCTTGAGCTGCGACGCGCGGGATGCCGACGCCGCGATCCCTGACGCGCACCCAGACCGTGTCCGGCGACGGCGCCGCGACTTCGACCGCGACCTGCACCGCATCGCGCGAGTACTTGACGGCGTTGTCGAGCAGGTTCGAGAGCACGGTGCGCAGCTCGTCGGCGTCGCCGTCGACGAGCAGCGCCGCGGCGGACGGCGTGGCGATCGACAGCGTCATCGTCTCGGCGGCAGGTGATGGCGGAGCCGCGCCGTCTCGAGCGACTTCGCCGGCGAGCGCTGCGATGTCCACCGGCGCGCGGTGCTGCAGCGCGAGCCGCTGCCCGGCGACGCCCGCCTTGAGCACCTGCTCGACGGTCTGCTGCAGCCGCTCGGTGTCGGCGAGCATGACGCGGTAGAACTCGCGCCGCTGCGCTTCGCTGACACTCGCGCGCCTGCAGCGTCTCGAGGATACAGGCGAATCGACGCGATCGGCGTCTTCAGCTCGTGGGTGACGGCGTTGATGAACGCGTCGTGCTGGTCGTTGCGGCGGATTTCGCGCACGAGGAACACCGTGTAGACAATGATGCCGGCGATGATGAGCGCGAAGGCGAGGATGCCGAAGCACGAGCGGCAGCACGCGCCGCGCGTTGACGATGATCCAGCCGATGTTGAGCGTGACCGCGGCGGCGACCAGGACGACGCAGAGCGTCGACGAAGAGGATCGTGGCGGTGCTGCGCCGGTTCACGCTGGGATTCTAGCCACGCTACGCGCGGAAGGCCGACTCGCGTTGGCTCGCGGAAGGGCCGTTCGGCGGAGCTGGCCGCTCCGCGAACGCCGTCCGGCGATGCCGACCTCGTCTAGTCAGCGAGCGCGGGTTCGGCGACCGTGATGTCGACGGCGTCGTTGGTCTGCTGCGGCATGCGGTGGACGTGTTCGAGCTTGGCGGCCTTGACGTCCCACGCCAGGCCGAGCACCTGCAGCGTGCGGATGCCGATCCAGTTGATGTCGAACTCGTACCAGGCCAGGCCGTGGCGCGCCGACACCGGATGCGCGTGGTGGTTGTTGTGCCAGCCTTCGCCGAAGGTCAGCAGCGCCACCCACCAGTTGTTGGTCGAATCGTCGCGCGTCTTGAAGCGGCGCGAGCCCCAGAGGTGCGTCGCCGAGTTCACCAGCCAGGTCGCAGTGCAGGCCGAACGTCGTGCGGAAGAACACGGCCCAGAGCACGTAGGGAATGCCGCCGAACGCGAGGAAGCGCGAGCCCGACGACGACCTGCGGCACCCAGTGCCACTTGGTGAGCGCGACGTGGAACGGATCCTTGCTCAGGTCGGGCACGTAGCGGCGCAGCACCTCGGTGTCGTGGTGCATCGCCTTGCCGGTGAAGATCCAGCCCATGTGCGCCCAGTAGGTGCCTTCGCGCGGCGAGTGCGGATCGCCTTCCTTGTCCGAATACTGATGATGGATGCGATGCGTGGCGACCCAGAAGATCGGTCCGCCTTCGAGCGCGAGCGTGCCGCAGGTCGTCAGGAAGTACTCGACCCACTTCGGGGTCTTGTAGCCGCGATGCGTGAGCAGCCGGTGATAGCCCATGCCGATGCCGAACGAGCCGGCGACGATCCACATGAGCGACGGCGGCGAGAATCGCGCCGGCGTCGATGAAGAAGAACGCGGCCACGGCGCCGACGTGGAACGCCGACATCGCGATGACCGTGATCCAGTTGATGGTGCCTTCAGAAGCCTTGCGCCCGTAGAGCGCGGTGACGGGTGTCATGTCGCCTGCAACGTTAACAGGTCCGCCGGCGACGCTCTGTAATACTTCTGTCAGCGGCTGGAAGTGCGCATACTGACAGCAGTTGGCGCGTGCAGGCCTTCGCGCCGAATGCGCGTTGCGCACTCACCGCAGCACGTATCGGCGCCAGGTCTCCACCAGCGCGGCTTCGGAGCCGTTGGCGTGCGATGTAGCGCTTGCGCGTAGTCGTCGAAGCGCGTGCCGATCCGCGGCCGGCAGCGCGCGCGTCGAGGTGCTGGCGATAGAGCACCTGAATCGCGACGAACAGCAGATCCGGGTCGTCGGCGCTGGCGCTGCGAGCAGCGCGTCGAGCGTCTCGAGCGCCGGCTCGAACTGGCCGAGCATCGCCTGCGCCGTCGCGACGCGGCGCAGCCGCGCCTCGTCGCTCGGCCAGGCGTCAGGCGCTTCGGCGATCAGGTCGAGCGCGCGCCTGCGCGTCGCCGATGCGCAGCTGCGCATCGACGAGCATCGGGTACACGGTCTTGCCGCCGTCTCGAGCAGCGACATCTGCCACGCGCCGACGGCGTCGTTGTCGCGGCCGTTGGCGGCGTGCACGGCGCCGAGATAGAACGCGGCGCCGAGAAAGTCCGACGCGCCTTTCAGCGTCAACTGGAACCACGCCGCGGCCTGCGCGTACTGCTTCTTCTGCAGCTGCGGCCAGGCCGCGGATGAACGCCAGCGCCGGCTCGTCGCCGTCGGGCGTCCGGCTGTCAGGCAGGCGCGCTGAGATACGTGCCGTTGCGCGCCTGCTGGACGATCGGCGCGCTGGCGGCCGACACCGGATGCGCCTGCTGCAGGTCGTCGAGAAACGCCGCGCACGACCTCGGGCTTCAGCACGTCGTCGACGGCGAACTTCGTCACCGGCGCGACGATCCGCGCGATCGGCAGCGGCGCCGGCGCGTCGTCGCCCGCGACGCGCAGCGGCGATCGGCGAGGCGTCGGCCGCGGCGGCGACCGGCGCGAGCCGGAACGAGCGGGTGACGTGCGCGTCGGGCTGGCCCGGGAACGTCACGACCGCGCGCGCGACGTACTCGCCCGGCGGCAGCACGCCGAGCTTGAGCGCGGCGACGAAGCTGCGCTGCGCCGGCTACGCGCGGCAATGGCCTGCGCGGCGACGGTGACCAGCGCCGGCGCCGTTCTCGGATTCCGCAATCTGCACGACGACGCGCGACTCGGCCAGCCGCTGCGCATCGCTGCCGATCAGCTCGAGAATCGCCGCCATGCGTTTCGCTGTAGATGACCGACGACGGCATCGGTCGCGGCGCGCTCGCCGGCGTGCGACCATCGGACTGAGGATCAGGTCCGAGGCCCGGACGGAGTCGCCACCGAGTTCGGGAAGTCGCGCGTCGATGGTGTGGTGCACGCTGCCGGCTGCGCCGTCGTGCATCGACCGCGGCGAGCCGCAGCGTGTACTCGCCGGGCTCGAGCACCACCGACGTCAGCAGCAGCCGCGGCGACGGGGTCCGGTCGCTCGCCGGCGCCAGCTTCATCGGCGCGGCGCTGTTCGACGACGATCTTGTCGTCGCTTGTCGACCACGAGCATGCCGACCGGCCATTCCGCGGCCTCGGTCGCGGCCTCGCCGATCTCGGCCGAGACGATCACGCGCACGCGCTCGTCTTGCGGGTTGGCGACCGAGTAGCGTCGCCACGCGCATCGGCAAGCCGGCCGTCGGCAGCGGCGCGGTCAGCAGCGCTCTTGATCTGTTCCTCGGGCGGCGGCAGCGGCCGCGGCCGTGCCGCCGGCGTCGGGCAGCGCGTAGGTCGAGCGCGCGCGCACGGTCAGGCCGCGCCGCTTGACCTCGACTTTGATCCGTCGATCGCGCGACGTCCGGTCGGCCTCGGTCGGCTCGAACGACGAGCAGGTAGTAGCCCGGACAGCTCGCGCGCGATCCGATCGAAGGCGCCGGCGCCGCTGGTGGCGACCTTGAAGTACGAGCCGCGCGTGAGCCCGGCGAGCTGCTCGAGGCCTTCGGCCAGCGCCGATTCGTCGCGGCAAGCCGCCGACGGTCGCGCGGCGTGTCCATGTCGAACATCGACTCGTCGGGCTGCACGACGAAGAAGCTGATGCGCGCCTGCGCCGCGAGCCTGCGCGAGGTTGGTCAGGTCGTTGCGATCGCGCCCGACGAACAAGCCCTTCGCTGATCAGCACGATGTTGACCGGCGCCTTCACGGCGCGAGCCGCTGCGCCAGCTGCTCGAAGCCGCTGATCGACATGCGCGTGCGCGCGCTGGCATCGGTCACGACGTACTTGGCCTGCGCTTCGAGCTCGTTGATGCACGCCTCGCGGCCCATCGCCGCGCCGAGCGCCGCCGACGCCGGCGCGCTCGACGCCGCATTCGCGCTCGATCGACCTGCTCCCAGGTGCGTCGGTCGTTGCTCTCGAACGCGTGCGCCTCGCTCAGCCGCACCCGTTCGGTCGAGCGCGATGGCTGCGCGCCCATCGTGCCCGACAGCGCCCGGCGGATGCGCTCGCGATCGGTCGTGAACTCGACGCCGCCGCGGCCGGTCGGCAGCCGCGCCAGGCCGACCAGGTCGCCGGCGCGGCAGCGTTCGCCATCACGCGCTCCGCCGTGCGCAGCACGGCGCGCGCGCTGCCGACGCGCAGGTAGTTCTCGTCGACGACGAACAGCAGCAGCCGGCCGGTCGACGGGCCATCGTTGCTGCTGACGTCGGCCAGGCGCGGCGCTTCCGGCGGCCGTCTTCATCCCGGCGACGAGATGAACTGCACGGTGTGAACGCTGCGCGGCTGGCCGTTGACCTCGAGCTCGAAGTCGGCGGCGGTGAGTCCTGTCACCGGCTCGCCGTTGCCGCTCACGACGGTGACGTCGACGAGCACGACGTCGGCGCGGGTCTCGAACTGTGGCGGTGCGGGCAGCTGCGCCGGGTGCTGGCGGCGCTGCAGGCGGATGGCGGCGGATGCGGCTGCCGGCGCGGCCGACGCGATCGCCAGACACCCGCACGCAGACGAGACCGAGCACGCTGACCGGTCTCTTCATCGCCATGACGTGCTCTACTTCTCAGGCGCGCGATAGCCCTGCCGCGCGCGGACCGAGTAGCGAGTGATTGGGCAGCTCGAGCTTGATCTCGCGCCACGCGCCGTCGCGCTTCGTGTTGGTCGACTGGTAGCCGATCAGATACTGATTCGCGAGCTCCTCGAGGATCTCCGCAAACGGCTCATCGAGCCGGTCGCTGCGCTCGACGAACAGCGCGCGGCCGCCGCTGAGATCGACGAGCTGCTCGATGCCGCTCTTGAGGTGCGCGTTGCGCACGCCGCGGCCGAGCGCGACCATGAACAGCGTCGCGTCGCTGGCGCGCACCGCCTGCTCGACCGACTCGAGCGTCGCATGGCTGCGTGCGATCGTCGCCGTCGCTGAAGACGACCAGCACCCGGCGTCCCGGCTGCTTGGACAGCTGCTGCAGCCCGCGCACGATGACGTCGTAGAGCGCCGTGCCGCCCCAGGGCGCGAGCCGATCGACGGCGCGCAGCCGCTGCTCCGGCGCTGGTTTCGCGGCGCGTCAGCGTGAACAGGTTGTCGTTGAACGCGGTCAGCGTCACCTGATCCTTCGGCCCGAGCGCCGCGAGGAACTTCTTCACCGAGGTCTTCAGCTGCGGCATCGCGTCGGTCATGCTCTCGCTGACATCGACGGCGATCACGAGCTCGAGCGGCGATCCTTCGGACGAGAAGTGCGTGATCTTCTGCGGGACGTTGTCTTCGAGCAGCCGAAAGTCGGCCTTGGGCAGGCCCTTGATGAAGCGGCCGCGGTCGGTGACGACGGCCGTGACCTGCACGACCTCGACGTTGACGGCATCGGCGATATCGAGGCCCTTGGTGCGGATGCTCGTGACCGCGCGACCGCCGCCGACCAGCTCGGCGACGGCGCGAATCACGTGCTCCTTGATGTTGGCGCCGGCGTCCCACGGGCACTCGGCGCGCGTCGGGTCCATCATCGTGCACACCAGCCGTCCGTCGGCGTAGAACATCACGCGCGCGACGTCGCGCACGCGCCGCGCCGGTTCAATGGCCGCCCGCAAGCGAACCGAACCGACGAGGTAGGTGTCGGGCTCGGGCGACACGATGCGAATCGTCGAGCTTCCCGCGGCGGCGACTGGGAGACCAGGGTTCTATCGTGAGAGCGATCAGCAGCGGCGAGCAACGCGTGAACGAGTCATTGCTTTCGCAGTGGGCCATTGCCCGTGAGCGCGGCGACGTAATCTTCGACGCGTGCAGGCGTCAGCGCCTGGCTTGACGCGACATGCCGTGGCCAGTCGTCGGCAAAGCGGACCTGCACGTCGTGCCAGTAATCGTTGACCGCAAACGCAAGAAGTGATGGCACCAGCAGCGCCGGCAGCCCGAGCCGCGCCGTTTCTTCGACGAGCCGCAGCGTCAGATCGGGCGTTTGGGTCGTGATTTGTCCGGCATCGGCCCGCCCGGCGAAGTCTTCCCACGGCGCGGGCGGCGGCATCGCGGTCACGCGCCGGCCGTCGATGCCGTCCGCGGCCAGTCCCCAGCGATCGAGTTGGCGGCGGGAGAGCTTCGGCTGACCGAGCCACATCAGGTCCCGCAGTGTGAAGAGATCGTTCAGCGCATCCGGCTGGCGGGCGACCAACCAGGGCATCAGCTGGCGTGCGATTGCCGAAATGCGTGCCTCACGCGCCAACGCGTCGAGCGCCGGAACGCTCGCTCCGGCCTCGCGCACCCGCTCGCGGCCGCGCGCGATTGCGCTCGCGATCTCGTTGCGGTCTGCGTCGGTCAAGTCGAGCGCCGTCATCGACACCACGGTTCGCGTCAAGGTCGAGAAGTCGTTCAGCGTGAGCGTCGGCGCCGGGGGCATCTCGTCGCCCGTCAAGCGTCGCAAGGCGAGGCGCGAGAGGCCGAGATCGAGGCCGATCAGCGAGCCCGCTACCCGCCACGGGCCGCGACCCTGTCGCTCTTCGGGCAACGACCAGGGCCGAAGGTCCCGCACGAGGGTCGTGGCATCGAGCCCGAGATCGTGGCGCATGGCCACGTCCCGGCTGAGCGCGACGGCGCCCTCCGGTTCGCCGAGCGCTGGCGCGTACACGAGCGCAGTGAGTGCGAGTGCCAAATCACGCGGCCGGTCCGTGTGCGAGGGCCGCATCGAGTCCAGGCGAGGGCAGCTGCGCACGAACCGCGCGCAGCCGCTCGTGCTCAGCCTCGACGATGTCCACGCGATACGTCAGACCTTCCCATTCGATCGCTGGTGTGGGCCGGTCGCGAGGTCCGGCGAGTGCCTGCAGAATGGTGGACTCGTACGCCGTCTTTCCGGTCAAGGCGTCGGGTCGTTCGAGCGGGGCAGCGAGGCCATGAGCGTGGACTGGATCCACTCCGCTGATCGATCGCGACACTCGCGAGTTGCGCTGGACGGCCGCGCTCAGTGTTCGAGCAGCAGGCGGTCGGTCGTCGCGACGTCGATGGTGCGCGCGTGACGGATCCGCTCGATCAGGCTCAACGACCGCCTGGAAAGCCGTCATCGCATCGCGCCGATCATCCGCTGCGATCGGAAACGTGACGAGCGGCTGTGACCAGCGCCGCCCACGTCGCGGGCTCTTCAATCTGCATCCGTTCGAGCGCAAGGAGCAACGTGCGAAAGCGTGCGTACCCACTGAGGGCAACCGCAAGATCCGGCAGCGCCGCGGGCGATGGAGAGGGGAACACCCGTTGGCCGAGTCGAAACACTTCGATCTTGTCTCGTCGCGGTCGAGCCGCCGTCGATGCAATCGTGCCGCGTCAACCAGGTCAACCCCGCTGGCCGCATCCCGTCGCGCATTGGTGGTGGGGGACCGGCGCCGCCCGCAGAACACGTACTCCCAAAACACTTCGGGCGACGGTCCAAGCAGCCGGCCGTCATGGACGTCGGCGGTCATCACGATCGTCCATGGATCCGCGATGTTTCGACGATACGGCTGCTCGGGGATGACCCATTGAAGATCGCTCTCGCGAAATGCCGCGTAGAGCTGCCGCCGCGTTGTCGCGGCGCGCATCGAGACCGTTCGTCCGGCCACACGGCCGCGAGTCGCCCATCGTCCATCTGCGCCAGGCAGTCGAAGTACCACGCAAGTCGGCCGCGATCGCGAGTTAGACCAGCGCGCGGAGAAATGCCGAAGGCTGATCGGTGGAACTGCCGGCGAGTCGCTGCCAGATCGGCTCCGCGCCCTGGCCGCCCGGCACCACGACGCGAGTCACGATCGATGCGTAGCGAGCGAGCCAGCGATGGCGAAAGCCGACGCGCCTTCGCGGTGCACGAACGTCAGCAGATCCCGATCGCGAGCCATCAGCGATCGGATCGAGTCGTCAGTTGCCATCAGCCCGACAGCGACCATCAGGGCGCGTCGATTGCCGATCAGACTGCTGAAAGAGGTCGTCCTGCGGCGCAACCTCCAGCAGCTCGCGCCAGACCTCGGCGCTGAGCGGTGCCGGCACCACGGTGGCTTCGGCTTCGGGCATGCCGCCCAAGTGCCGCCGGCGGTCGTCTGATCAAGAATCCGCTGCAGGGCGTCGGGTGCCCGGCCGAGACGACTCTGGCGATCCTCGAGCGCGCGCGAGAGAACGGGAAGCGTCAACGCCCGTTCTTCAGGCTCGATGCCGAGTGCCGCCAGCGTGGCCTCGCCTCCGCGAATGGCAGGTCGAACCAGCCCTGGAGGCGCGTGTCGCGGGCATCGACACCAACGGCCACGGCCGCAGGCCAAGCAGCGCGGCAACCGTCCGACGCATGGCGGACAGACTACCGCCAGGGCTGCGCGAATGGTCGGACAGTGGGGTTTGTAATATTTCGGCGGAGCTTCGAACAGTTGAATGTTCCGACGCTGGCCGCTGGGAAGCCAGTACCGGTATTCAGCACCGGCCCGTGACGAGCCTCGAAAATCGCCTTCTCTTCCGCGCTGTCGATGACGACGAAAACTGGGGAGTCCCTGGGCGGCCAAGGCATTCACACTGTCGGTCGAAACTGCCGGCGGGAATTTGATCCCAGTTCACGGTCTGACGTTCCGGCATAGTAGCGAAGGCTGCCGCTGTGCTGCAACGCGAGCACACCGCGTTTGCGGCGTGACCTGGGCGACCAGCTCACCGGCGAGTCGATGACGCGCTTCCTGGGCGGGCATCGTGAACACCTGGTTGACGGCTGAGCCACGACATCCACGTCCAGGCGATCGCGACTGCAACGACGACGCGACCATTGCGGGACCGGCTGCCATGACCCGCCAGACGACGAGCGACTTCGATGCAATCCCGCTGGCGGCAACGATCGTGGCGACGACGATGACCGGAAGGAGAAAGCGGAGAGTTTCCCAATGGTCGTACGGCCGATAGAACAGGTACGGCGTGATCACACCGAGTGCGACCAATGCGAGTACCACGCGCGGTACCGGCTGTCGAACTGTGACGATCAGCCGAGGACAACCGCCAGGTCGCCAGCCAGACCGGACCAAGCGCAGATAGCCCCAGTAGAGATAGCTTCGCGTGTTAAGCCCGCCGTTTCGACTGTGAAGAGGTCCGCGATGCGGCCATAGCCGCTCGCGGAGGCTTCGCCATACAGATACCACTGCGTCCAACCTTGATGAGGGCGATGCCGATGAGCAGCGGCGTCAGGTATCTCACCGCACGCGACCGATCACGCTTCCTGCCATTCGAGACAGTGGCAAAGCCGCGAGCAGAATGGTCGCCGGCCCGAGGGCTGGCCGGATCGACCAGAGTCAGCGCGGCTGCGATGCCAGCGAGCATTGGCAGCGGACGGTGTCCTCGACAGCGCGGCGATCGCGAGCATCAATGCCGCGGCCGCCGGAACGTCGCTCATGGCTTGGATGCTGTACGTGAAACACCAGCGGGTTAACTGCGAGCAGCGCCCCCGCGAGCAGCGCCATCATTCGGTCGCCGTACCAGTGGCGTGCGGTGGCATAGACGAAGCGGCAAGCAAGATGAGCCCGCAAAACGGCGCGACGAAGAAAGCTCCCGATCGCCCGAAGAACGATGGTGGCGATCGCCATGAACGAGAGGAAAGGCCAAGAGGATACGCAGGCACCGACGCGTTCGGAATCCTTGCCGCCGGCACATAGCCCAAGCGGAGTGGCGGCGCGGATGCCGTTGGAGGCAGGATCGCGGCGAGCGGCTCGTTCTGAACGAGGGCGCCGGCCAGGAGACGCTCGCCGGCGCTGACATAGCCGTAACTGTCGGCGCCGCCACACGTCATTGAGAGATAGCTGATCCAGCCGATCGTCCCGGCCGTGATCAGTGCGCCACACGTCACCTCGCTAATGCGACGCGAGTGCGGCGGTCGCGAGCGGTCGCCCGCCAAGGCCGATCGAGCGGCGAAGAGCAGTGTGCCGCGACGAAGCGGTCGTGACAGCGTGCGAATGCTCATGGCTCGTGCCGAAAGAATCGAATCGCAGCGGGCCCGCGTAAGCGGCTGCGAGCGCGCTCCGAGCAGCATCGGCGGTGAGAATCTCCAGCGCAACAGACAATTTGCTGGATCTTCGTGTTCCGCTGGTCTATTTCTTCGCCGCCAGATCAACCACGGCGTCGTAGTGGAAGCGCACGAAGCGATGAAGCTCGGTCTCGAGGATGCGCTCCTGATCGCTGTGCGCGCCAAATCCCTTGGGACCGTCCTCGATGTCGGTGGCGGGACCGATGCCGTAGCACTGGATGCCTTTCGCGCGCAGGTACGCCATATCCGTCGCGCCCGTGCTCATCGTCGGCAGCGTGATCGTCTTGTAGTGCTTCGTGACGTTGGCTTCGAGCACCGCGAACGCTTCGGTGTTGAGCCGAGTCGTGCCGGCGGGCCGCACGTCGCGAGCCGTGAAGGCGACCTCGACCGACGGGTCGTTGACGATTTGTCTTGACCTGTTCCAGAAATGCCTGCGGATCCTCGTCGGGCAGCATGCGCACGTCGAGCGTTGCCGTCGCGTCGGAAGGGATGACGTTGACGCGATAGCCGCCCGTGAACATGTTGGGCGACACCGAGGTGCGCAGCATCGACGCGTGACGCGGTTCGTGCTCGCGGAAGTACTCGTCGGCCGCGCCGCTCACCTTCGGGTCGGGGCTGAGCGCATTGCGATAGCGCTCGGCTTCTTCCGGCGACGAGATCGTCGCCAGCCGCTTGAAGTACGCGCCCGTGGTCTCGTTTGGCCGGATCGGCGGGACCCACTTGCCGACCTTGGCGACGGCGTCGGACAGGTGCACGATCGAGTTGGTCTGCAGCGGCACCGAGCCGTGGCCCGGCGACGCCGCGCGCGGTGAGCTGGATCGCGCGCGGGATCTTCTCCAGCGTCTGCACCGACGCGAACTTCACCTGGCCCGCCTTGCCGCGTGACGCCGCCGCCTTCGGCGTAAGCAGAACTCGGCGTCGATGGTGGGGAAGTGCTGATTGGCCATGAACTGGATGCCGACGCGCGTGGTGCCCTTCTTCGCCGGCTTCGAACAGCGCGATGACGTCGCGGTCGAGCGGCACGTTCTGCCGCTTCAAGCATCAGCAGCGCCATCAGCACAGCCGTCACGTTGTCTTTGTCATCGACCGTGCCGCGTGCGTAGACGTAGCCGCCCTCGCGGGTCGCCGAAAACGGCGGATGCGTCCACTTCTTCGGGTCGACGTTGACGACATCGGTGTGCGCCATCAGCAGCAGCGGCCGCTTGCTGCCGTTGCCTTTGAGCCGCGCGACCACGTTCGGGCGATGCGGCTCGAGCGCGAAGCACCTGCGCCGGGATGCCTTCCTTGTCGAGCACCTGCTTGAGGTAGTCGGCCGCCGGCTTCTCGCCTCCCGGCGGGTCGCTGGTGTCGAAGCGCAGCAGCGCCTGGAAGTGGCGCATGGTCTCGTCTTCGAGCTTGGCCCAGTCCGGCTGCGCGGGGGCCTGCGCGGCCGAGCGTGACGCGTCGCGTGATGACGAACGACGAATGGCGGCTCGTCGCATGGCGGCGATGGTAGCAGAAGCAGGTGCCGGGTGCGCATCGCTGGTGCGCACGGCCGTCGAGTCGCTCCCGTTATGATGTCGCCGTGCATCGACGAGCGCTCCTGAGAGACGGCGGCATGGCGCTGCATGGCGCTGGGCTTGACTGGCTGTGCCACGCGCCGAAGCGGCGCCTCGCGTGGCGCACGGGCGCGCCCGCCGCTGCGGCTGCGCGCCCGTTCGAGTCTCCTGGGACCGGATCATTCGCGCGACCGTGGGACTGCGGCCGCATCGGCCGTCGCGGCTTCGTGCTGCGCGCCGAAAAGCTCGACGCCAAGACGCTGATTCACAACTACGGTCACGGCGGCGCCGGGATGTCGCTGTCCTGGGGCACCGGGCAGATGGCGGCCGAGCTGGCGCTCGAGCAGGCCGATCGTCGCGCGGCCGTGCTCGGCTGCGGCGTCGTTGGTCTGACGACCGCGCGGCAGCTGCAGCGCCGCGGGTTCGACGTCACGATCTACGCCGCGGCGGTGCCGCCTGACACGACGTCGAACATGTCGCTGGCGGGCTTCACGCCGACCTCCGGCCTGGTCGACGATTGCGCAGCGCACGCCGGAATGGGACGCGCAGTTCCGCCGCGCCGTCGAGATCGCGTATCGTCAGCTGCAGCTGCTGGCCGGTCCGAAGTACGGCATCTCGTGGATCTACAACTACTCGCCCGACCGAGCGAGCCGCAATCGGCGCGCGGCACCAACGACGCTGCTGCCCGATTCGGTGCGGACGGGATCGGTCGTGCTGGGCCCGGGCGAGCATCCGTTTCCCTCGACTTACGCCATCGAGCGGCCCGAGATGCGCATCGAGCCGTCGATTTATCTCGACGCGCTCGTGCAGGACGTCGTGGCGCACGGCGGCAGGATCAAGATCCGCAAGTTCGAAACGCCGCGCGACGTCGCGGCTCTCGACGAAACGGTCATCGTCAACTGCACCGGCCTCGGGGCAAAGGCGCTGTTCGGCGATCCCGAGCTGATGCCGCTGAAGGGGCAGCTGATCGTCCTGATTCCGCAGGAAGAGGTGAACTACAGCACCAACGGCGGGTGTCATGAATTCACGCCGCCGGGGCTTGTTCGTTCACATGATGCCGCGACGCGACGGCATCATCCTGGGCGGCACCTCAGAGCGCGATGTGTGGACGACGGAGATCAACGACGTCGAGCGCAAGCGCGTCGTCGAAGGTCACAGGCAGCTGTTCGAGCAGCATGGGCGCGAAGGCGACCACGTCTAGAACCAGTTGGCCTTCCTGAACCGGTAGATCAAGTACAGATCCGCCAGCACCATCGACCCCAGCGCGAGCGGGTAGCCCCAGGCCATGCGCAGCTCCGGCATGTGGTCGAAGTTCATGCCGTAGATGCCAGCGATCAGCGTCGGCACGGCGATGAGCGACGCGTACGCGGCGAGCCGCTTGACGACTTCGTTCTCCTGCAGCGTGATCAGCGACAGGTTGACCGACATGGCGGTGGACACCATGTCGCGCAGGTTCTCGATCGACTGCTGCAGCCTCGCCAGATGGTCGTGAACGTCGCGGAAGTAGTCCTGCAGGTTGAAGCACGTCGGCGGCACACGACCGCCATGCAGCTTGCCCGTCACCTCGAGCAGCGGGACGCTGGCGTGCTCGAGGGTCATCAGCTTCCGCTTGAGTCCGTACAGGGCCTCGACGTTTGCTCGCGTGGTCTGGCCGGCGAAGATGCGCTCTTCGACTTGCTCGATTTCTTCGGTGAGGGCGTCCAGCACGGGAAAGTAGCGATCGACGACGGCGTCCATCAGCGCATAGAGGACATAGGCAGGCCCGTGCTGCAGCAGCTCCGGCTCTTCCTCGCAGCGACGACGCACGTCGACAAAGCCGCGTTCGACACCGCGACGGGTGGTAATCACGTAGTTTCGACCCACGAAGACCGAAACCTCGCCGGTCCTGAGGTCGTCGTCTGCCGCCTCGACGGGGTGCATGACCACGAAGAGCGACTGCGCGTACTCTTCGATCTTCGGGCGCTGATGGCCGTGCTGCGCGTCTTCGACGGCCAACTCGTGAAGGGTGAACTCCTGTTGCAGCGCCTCGAATTCGGCCGTCTCTGGATCTTTCAGCGCCACCCAGACGAAACACCCAGGTCGACTCGTGTACGAACGAATGTCGCTGACTTGGATGTCGGCCAGCTTCTGACCGTCCTGGTAGGCGACGCAATTGACAAGCATGCAGAGAGTCGCTTCGCTCCTCAGTGGCCGGTGGCCGACAACAACCGGCCACTTGCAACCGGCAACTGTCAACCGGCAACTATCCTACGCGGTCTCGATTAGTTTCGAAGCGCGTCGGAGGGCGTGAGCCTCAAGGCGCGGCGGGCGGGGACCCAGGTTGCGACCAGGCCAGCGGCAAGCATGACGGCACCAATGACCGGCAGCCCCAGCGGGCCACTGTCGGCGGGCAACCGAAACGCGAAGATGCTCGCGCGGAGCGAATCGCAATCTCTCGTGTTCACTGACTAACGGAGAACGACAGGCTGCCGGAAACCCCTGATCACCGATCACTGACCGCTGACTATTGCGCTCCGCCCGCCCGCAAGAAGCCCACGGCATCAGGACACGCAGCGCGCGCTTCGGACAAGAGCGTCATACCCGGCAGGCGTTCGAATCGCAGATCAGCCTTCAGTTCGACCAGCGCACCGACGACCGGTGGTTGGCACATGAGGACGGCCCAGTTGATCACCGGGATGCCGTGCTTCTCGTCCCGTCCGTTGGGATCGATGCCGAGCTTGATGATCTCGAGCGAGCGCGACTCGTCTCCATCCTGGAGCGCTTCGATGAGCAGCGCCGTCGCGCGCGCGCGGTCGGTGTCGCTCTTGCTCGGCGGGGGCAGTCCGGCCGTCTTGGGCGCGTCGGCGGCCGTCGTCTCGACCGGCATCGGCACGCTGAATTCGAGGTCGGCTGCATAGGTGCGGCCGCTGAACTCTCGTGCTTCGAGCTTCAGTGTCCCGGCGCCGCCCTTGAAGGTGGACTTGAACCAGACATCAGGCAGTAGCGCCGTCTCGCTGAGTCCCTTGTGATTGAGCGCGACGTTGAACAACTGGCCGCGCTTGGGCCGGCCGTCGAATCGTACCGCGACCGTCACGAGCTCGCCGCGCGCCGCTCGCGCGTACAGGCCGGCGTCGTCTGCGGCCTCCTCTGCCGTGACTGCCCGGTCGCTCAACAGGACGACCGTGTCGTTGAAGAATTCGTTGAAAAGGTTGGGCCGCGTCGTTCGAATCGCGTGCGCCAGCGTGACAGGAGTCGCATCGATCGTAACCGTCCCGCTCACCTTGCCTGCCTGCGGCAAAGGCGCCTGCACAAGAGCGAGGCCGCTGAATCCGATTGCGAGCACGAGTAGACGACTTGCACCCGACACGGCGATTTTCCTCACCCTGATCTTATCGTGCCGCATTGTCAGGGAGGCGCCGCGACGGAGCACGCATCACAGCTTGTAGTCCGCAAACCTCTGCCGCAGCTCGCGCTTCAGCACCTTGCCGGTCGCGCCGATCGGCAACGCGTCGACGAACTCGATCGCGTCCGGCAGCCACCATTTGACCAGCTTGCGTCTCGAGGAACTTGCTGCAGCTCGTCCTGGTCGACTTCCTTGCCCGGCGCCTTGACGACAATGAGCAGCGGGCCGCTCCTGCCACTTCGGGTGCGGCACACCGATGGCGGCGGCGTGCTGAACGCAGGGGTGGCACATCGCCGCGTTCTCGAGATCGATGCTGCTGACCCACTCGCCACCCGACTTGATCACGTCCTTGCTGCGGTCGGTGAGCTGCAGGTAGCCGTCGGCGTCGATCGCGCCGATGTCGCCGGTGTAGAACCAGCCGTCCTGGTGCGACTCGTCGCGCTCGCGCTTGAAGTAGGAACCGGCGACCCATGGCCCACGCACCTGCAGATGGCCTGACGTCTTGCCATCGTGCGGCAATCACGTTCTCGTCGTCATCGACCAATCGCATGTCGACGCCGAACATCGCCCGACCCTGCTTGCACTTGACCGCAAACCGCTCGGCCTCGTCGAGTCGCTCGTGCTTGGGCAGCAGCACGCCGGTGGTGCCGACCGGGCTCATCTCGGTCATGCCCCAGGCGTGAATGACGCGCGCGCCGTGCTCGCTGCTCCCACGCCTCGATCATCGGCGGCGGACACGCGGAGCCGCCGATCACCACCTTCTTGACACACGAGAAGCTTCTTGCCCTGCGCACGAGCGTGCGCGAGCAGCGCCATCCAGACCGTCGGCACGCCGAGCAGGCTGGTGGCCTGCTCCGTCTCGATCAGCTCGAGTGAGGTTGACGGGGTCGAGCCCGGGCCCGGGCAGCACCAGCTTGGCGCCGGTCATCGCCGCGGCGTATGGAACGCCCCACGCGTTGACGTGAAACATCGGAACCACGGGGAGCATGACGTCGGCCGCGCAAATCGCCCAGCGCGTCGTTCATGCAGATGGCGTAGGAGTGAAGGATCGTCGACCGATGCGAGTAGAGAACGCCCTTGGGAAAACCTGCCGTGCCCGAGGTGTAGCACAGCGACGAAGCCGTGTGCTCGTCGAGCACCGGCCACGTGAACGTGTCGGGCTCGCCGGCGATCAGGCCCTCGTAGTCGCACAGCCCCGGGATGTCGGAGTCGGCCGGCAGATGCGCCGCATCGGTGAGCGCGACGTAGTGGCGCACGGGGTTCGGCTGTTTCGCGATGAACTGCGCGAGCTTGACGAAGGTCGTGTCGAAGAACAACGCGACGTCCTCGGCGTGATCGACGACGTAGCGAAGCTGATCGAGCGGGAGCCGCGGGATTGATGGTGTGCAGCACCGCCCCCATGCCTGAGACGGCGAAGTACACCTCGAGGTGGCGATGCGTGTTCCAGGCGATGGTGGCGACGCGGTCGCCTTGCTTGATGCCCGAGCTTCTGGAGCGCGTTGGCGAGCTTGCGCGCGCGCCTGCCGATCTCGCCCCAGCGTCGAACGATGAATCGGACCCTCGACCGTGCGGGTCACGACTTCGGCCGGACCGTGAAAACGTGCGGCGAACTCGATTTGGTCGGAGATGAGCAGCGGCAGATCCATCATTTGCCCGAACATAGCCAGCCCTCCAGCGTGGGTTCCGAACAATAGTCCGAACGGGGGGTCCTTACAATGGTCCACGTCGACGGTCCGCCGGTCCAGCGGCCTGTGGCCCACGATCGGCAGGGCACTGTCATCAACGGTAACTGACTGGAATCGCTACCAGGCCGTGGACATGACCGTGGACCTCA
Organism: uncultured Acidobacteriota bacterium; assembly: GCA_963734095.1. GTDB lineage: Bacteria > Acidobacteriota > Vicinamibacteria > Vicinamibacterales > UBA2999 > JACCSI01. The sequence continues at coordinate 103,432 of CAVTGK010000009.1, forward strand.
TGAGCGACGTTCTGGCTGTCCATGCACCTTCCGTACGCTTGCCGACATTCGGGGGCGTGCTGCACGGCTGGATGGCCCATCCCCGTCGAGCGAGCCCGATTGGCGCCGCTGCGCGTGCTCCGGCCCGACCGCAAGTGGCTTGTGCCCGCGGCCGACGCGCCACCCGAGATGGCGGGCGTCCTCGCAAACGATCGAGACGGGCGTTGCGTCTTCTATGCCCGCCAGCAAGGGGGGTGGCCTGCCGGAGGATGCGAAATCCACCACGAGCTTGGACACGCGGCGCTGCCCTCGGCGTGTCAGCACTTCCCGCGAGAATGCCTGATCGACCCGCGCGGAGTGTTCGTCACCCTCTCGCACTATTGCCCGACGGCTGCGTCATTGCTCTTCAGCCATACCGGGCCGGTCACGATTGTCGAGGGTCCGCCGGTCCTTCCCACCGGGGATCCCGAAGGGCTGGACGCGCGCGACGTCTTACCGCCCCTGCTGCGACCGGGACTGCTGATGGACCATGCAGCCTACAACGCGTGGGAGACGCATCTCGTGAAATCCCTGACGAGTTCCGATGACGAGCCCGAGCAGGTGTTGATGGCCCTCGATCACGATGCTCGGAGCTTATGCACGTGGCGACCACGGGACGGCGCGCTCGTCGATGTCATCGGCGGCCTCGCCGATCGCGTTGAACCTGCCGCACCGCCTACTCTCGACTGGACTTGCGAACGTCAACTTTTCGTGTCGGCACTCGCCTCACGAGCGACCTACACCTGGCGCGAATACCCCGACCACGCCGAGACGAATTGGAATCAGCGCGTCGCCCGCGGTTGGCGCGCCCACCGACAAGTCATCAACCGTTTTCTCGCAGCGCATGCGTTCGCCGCGTGGATGGCTTACCAGGGCAGTGGAGCGGTGTCACACATCACGCGGCTGCGCCTGGTCCTTGCCGTGCTCCGTGCCGAATGCATTCGCTGCTGCGTCCACGAAGACGGCGAACTGGACGCGCGCCTTCTGACGCACGCGATCCGACAGACCGATCTGCTGATCGTGCACCTTGATCGATCGAGCCCGCCTCGCGGCGCGACTGTGCGGTGACTGAAAAACGCGATTCAGATGGCGTTGAGACGAAAAACGCAACACGAATGCACTACGAAGCGCACGGAGGATTTCCTTCGGATCTGGAAGAACTCCGCACTTGTTCGCTAGAGCGCAAATTCCGCCACAACCGGCCCATGATCGCTGGTCCCGAACTCCCGCTGGACAGTGATGCTCGTCACGGCTGCTGGCAATCCGTGACGTGGCGAGCACGTAGTCGATGCGCCATCCAATATTGCGCTGCTTCAGGTTGCGCCAGGGCGCCCACCAGGTGAACAGGTTCTCATTGTCGGGTTCCTGCGTCCGCCCCACGTCGACCAGATCGTGCGACAGGATCTGCTCGAACAAGGCGCGCTCATCGGGTCGCGCACCGACCTGATTCGGCTTGCGTTCCTTAGGGTGAATATCCATGTCGCTGCGTGCGACATTCAAATCCCCGCAGAGCACGAGTGCGCGACCGGCGACCTGTGACGCCGCGGCCCAGGTCTCGATCCCCTCCAGAAAGCGCATCTTGGCGGGGTAATCCTTGCCCCCGTTGGGGACGTAGATTGAGGCGAACGTGACGTCACCAGCCGGCGTGGCCAGTGTGGCTGTGCAGATCCGCTGTTCGAAGTCGAAGACTGGGTGAACGATCGCCGGGCCAGCAGCCGCGAACGCCTTGGACACCAGCAGCGCGACGCCCGAATAGCCCTTGCCGCCGTGCCAGTGAGCCCAGTAGCCCTCGATATCACTGAGAGCAAACGTCAGCTGATCGAGCGAGGCTTTGATCTCTTGAAGGCAGATGACATCGGGCGATTCCCGTCGCGATCCACTCGAGCAGCTCCGCCTGTCGGGCGCGGATGCCGTTGACGTTCCAGGTTGCGATCTTCACCGGTTCTCCACGGACAAGCCACAGAGCCTCAGAGGCTAAGAACAACGTATTTCAGCGATTCCTCAGATGTCTCTGTGTCTCTGCGTCTCTGAGGCCTGTTCGTGATTCACTTCACCTTCCCATCCAGCACTTCATAGGCCCGCAACATGCCATGGTTGGGAACGATGCCGAGTGCCTTGATCTGTGGGTAGTTGACGGCATGCGAGCGGAGGTCCACCTGCTTGGCAGCGTCCTCGGCCGGAACGCCTGCCTTGTGGAACTTCTGCGCCTGGGCCCAGAAGTCACGCAGGTACGCCTGCCAGTGATCGAGCTTGGCCTTGCCTGTGAACGCCCGGCCATGACCCGGAAGGACGGTGTCGAAATCGAGCTGCTTGACTGCCTCGATGGTGTCGATCCACTCGGTGAAGAACGCATCCCCCATGTACGAGGTGTTTTCCACGAGGAGATCGCCAGTTGCGATGATTCGCTCCTTGGGCAGATGGATGATGACATCACCGGCCGTGTGGCCGCGTCCCAGATGCAGCACGCGAATCTCACGTGCGCCGCGATGTAGCGTCATCGTGTGCGTGAGCGTCACCGTTGGCGGCGTCGGCTTGACAGCCTTCGTGCCTTCGAGGTGATTTCGCTGAACGTCGAGCTGCGCACCAATGGTCGCCTGCTCTTTGGGATCGGTGGCAGCAGCCGAGCCGACCTTCGAGGTTCTTGATGGTGTTCGGCACACCGCCCACGAAGAAGTCGTGCGCACGAGAGTCGAGCGACTTGCCGGCCACCATCATCTGACGCGCGAACTCGTGGCCGATGATCTCCACGTCAGGCCCGTAGATCTGATTGCCATGCGAATGATCGAAGTGATAGTGGCTGTTGACGACGAAGCGAATGGGCTTGGGGGTGACGGCCTTCAGCTCCTCACGAAGCGCCCACGCGCCACCCGGAGTGACGTGCGAGTCCACGACCAGGACATCCCGGTCGCCCTCGACGATGGTGGCGTTGGACATGACCACCAGGTTGCCCGTGCCCACGGCGTGCCAGATGCCCTCCTGGATCTTGTTGAACGTAAATGCCTGGCCGGTGTACGTGGAGCCTGGCGGCCGGCTGGCGTTGACTTGTTGACTTGTCGGAGCCGAACGTCCGAGTAACACCGCACTCGCACCGACACCAACCAGCAACGCGAGGACGAGGAATCGTAGTTGAGCGACCGAGCCAAACCGCTGGGTTCTCAGCGAGCGAACCAAGTTGCAGCAAGTCATGGCGCGAATCGTAGCAGACTCCTCAAGTTCACCAGGACCGAGAACGGACGTGGAGCGGCCTCGGGGGTTGCAACGTTGATGAGAAAGCGCTGACCGTCGTCCGACACATCGTACGCCCGCACGTCCAGAACGGCGTCGAAGAGTCGCTCAGAGGACACCGCCTCTGGCGTCCCTTCCTCGGTGAAGGGGCTCACGACGTGGACTTCGGAGCCCCGGCGGAAGTAGAGCTCCCGTCCATCGGCCCGCCAACGAGGATCGCTGCCGCCTCCCGTCGTCAACCGGGCACGCGTTCCTGGTTTTGGGAACGAGTCGATGTAGATCTCGAACCGTCCCGACTCATCCAACGCGTACGCCATCCACTTGCCATCGGGCGACACGACGCCCTGACTCTCATTGAATGTCGAGTTCGCGTAAGGCACTGCGGCCTCCCCGCCGCTCGCAGGGACCAGCCAGAGGTCGTCGCGGGTCACTGGGCGTGATTCGCTCACGACGATCCATTGATCATCGGGCGACCAGTCGGTTACCCGAACCGGGTGCTCGAACGTCCGCAGCGTTTGCTCGGGTGCGGCACCTTGCGCCTCCCGTATCGTGACCGCTCTTCGTCCCGTCACCCACGAGAGTCGTCGTCCATCAGAAGCCCAGACCGGGGCCTCATCAGCGGCAATGGTCGGCGAAATGCGTCGAGGCAGCGGGCGCGTGCCATCGTAGGTCCAGATGTCCAATGTGCCGAGTTGCGGATCGACGCGCGTCACCGCGACGCGGGTCGCGTCCGGCGCGATTCGAACATCCCAGGCGTCCATGGTCTCGCCAACCTGGCCGGTTTCCGTGCCAGCACGATCCACCCACCGCAGCTCACGCAGGGTCGACGCCGGCGCCCCATAGATCACCACATGGTCGGTGGCGGTTGCGAAGAGCTGGTGCAGCGGTCCATGACCAACAGGTGTTCCCAGCAGGACGGGACGGCCGGTGAGCCCCAGCGCCTCGAAGTCAACCCGCTGCGCGAACAGTGCACCGTCGCTTGAATAGATCAACGCGGCGCCGCTCGCGATGGCATGGCCACTGCTCCCGATCAAGCGCTTGCGATTGTCGGGCGCGTCCGTCGGTGCGATCCAAATCCCTTGTCGGGTGGGTCCGGGCGCGCCAACGAAGAACACGACGTGACGTCCGTTGTCGAGAAGGACTGGCATCCGGTGCGACGACTCGGCGCTGGCATCGAGGGTCGTAAACGGTTGCACGCCGCCATCAGAGCCGCGCCGCCGCAGCAGGCCCGAATCGTTGGCGGGGGCGAAGATGATGTCCCCGCCGGGATGCCACGCGCCGCCGCGGGGGGCGGGGGCGTCCGCCAGGTCTCGAATCTGTGCATCCTCGAGTGTCAGAGCCCGCAGTCGTCCACCGGCAAAGAACGCGATCGCTCGCCCATCGGGCGCCCAGAACGGCAAGACCCCGTCTTCAGTGCCGGGCAGTGGTTGAAGCTCGCCGGTCGAGAGATCGCGAAGGTAGAGCTGTGTCCGCCCAGCTTGCGTGCCGGGAAACACCAGCCGACGGCCATCGGAGGCCAGTGCGAGTCCAAATACGTAGTCAGGTCCTCCGCCAATCGTTAAATTCTCGGGCGGCGCGAGGGCGAGTCGCAGTGGTGGTTCGAGTGTCGGAGGGTCTACGCTGCGAGCGCGCACGGCAAAGTACGCCAGCAGGGCGGCGCTGATGACGAGTGGAATGACGAACACCAGCCACCGGGGCCGGGCACGGCTTCGATCTATACTCATGACCTCAGTTTCGTAATCAGGAGGACCTTTCGAATGACGACCCGTGTTCTCGCCTTCGCGCTAATCCTATCCGTGGCGAGCGTGCCGTCTGCTTTGGCGCAGGCCGCGAACCCAGGAAGCGGCAACCCGCCGGCCTGACGTCATCTTCGTTCCGACACCCGAAGAGGTCGTCGAAGCGATGCTCCAGGTCGCCAACGTGACCAAGAACGACATTGTCTACGACCTCGGCTCGGGTGACGGTCGGATTCCCGTGACGGCAGCCAAGAAGTATGGCGCGCGCGGCGTCGGCATCGACATCGATCCGCAGCGGATCAAGGAAGCCAACGAGAACGTGGCCAAGAACAATGTCGGCGACAAGGTGAAGATCATGAATGCCGACTTGTTCACGACCGACATCAGCGAAGCCACCGTCGTGACGCTCTACCTCCTGCCGTCGCTCAACGTGAAGCTGATGCCCAAGCTGATGAAAGAGCTCAAGCCGGGCACGCGGATCGTGTCGCACGCCTTCGACATGGGTGACTGGAAGCCGGAAAAGGAACTGGACGTCAACGGCCGCAAAGTCTACTTCTGGACGATTCCCAAAAAGTAGCCGCGCACAAGGCGCCAAACACCGGGAGCTGACCACTGGTCGCCCATCGCGCGGCCGATGGTCAGTGTCCCGTCTAATGGGATGTCCCGTCGGTCCCTCCTCTTCGTCGCGATATTCCTTGCAACCGTCAGCTTGATCTTGTCCGTGAGCGGTGGGTTCGCCACCACGCTTCAGGGCATCCGCGTGTCGGCGCGCTCACCCATTCCCTCGCTCGCGGCCGCGATTGCGGCCTGCCTCGCCTGGCTCGCACTGGCGTGGCGCGCACGGGCCGTCACCCGGGACCTGGAGCACGTCGACAATTGGCTCAGTCGCCGCGCCTCGATGATCGCCTTGGTGATCGCCGGGTTGGCTGCCGCGGTGACGTTACAGTTCAGCACGTTCAGTGCGTCGGGCTCGGATGCGTCGGGTTATCTCAGCCAGGCCGACATGCTGTGGCGATGGCAGATCATGCGTGCCGAGCCACTGGCCTCGGTTGCGCAGTGGACGAATGCCGCCGCCACGCTGGCGCCGCTCGGATGGAATCCCGCCCGCGAGACCGGTTTTCAGGTTCCGACCTATGCGCCCGGGTTGCCGCTGCTCATGGCACCGCTGCACGCGCTGGGTGGCGCGATTGCCGCGTCGCTCGTGCCTGCCGTTTCGTTCTTCATCGTGGTCTGCGCCACGGCGGCGCTCGCGCTGCGCCTGTCGGGCGCGCTGGCTGCACTCATCGCGGCGGTGTGGATCGCCTCGAGTCCCGTCGCCCTGATCGAGGCGATGCAACCGATGAGCGACGTGCCCGTGACGGCGACGTGGCTGGTGTGCTGGATCCTGGTCATGCCATGGGGACGTGCGGGATACGGCCGCGCGCTGCTCGGGGGCCTGGTGGCAGCCGTCGCGGTGCTCATCCGTCCCAACCTCGCCCCGCTGGCGGTCGTTCCGGCGCTGTGCCTGTTCTTCAAGGACGACCAAAGGTCGTCTCCGTGGCACACCGTCATGGCTTTTGCCAGTCCTGTCGCACTGGCTGGTGTGCTGGTCGCGTATCTCCAGTGGCGATGGTTTGGGTCGCCGCTTCGGTCGGGATATGGCACGGCGGGAGAAATCTACGCGATTGCCAACGTGCCCCCGAATGCGGCGCTCTACTTTCGGTGGCTGTTGGAGACACACGGACCGTGGCTGCTCGCGGCGCCCGTGGCGTTGATCCTGCCGGGTGGCCGATTTTGTGCGCTGGCTGCTGTTGTTCGCTGCCGCGGTGGTGGCGGCCTACCTGGTCTACTCAGTGTTCGAAGTCTGGACCTACCTGCGATTCATGCTGCCGGCGCTGGCGATTGCGATCGTGTTGGTGGCGTCTCTGGTCGCCGAACTCCTGAGCCGAGCGCCCGTGAGTGGGCGCCCGCTCGCCATCATCATCGTCGTCTTTGGACTGGCCGCTACCAATCTGACGGCGGCGCAGTCGCACGGCGTGTTTCGGCTGGCAACGCAGCAATCGCGCGCGGCGTTGGCCGGCCGCTACCTCGCCGGGTCGATTCCCGCGCACGGCGTAGTCATTGCGGGTGAACAAAGTGGTTCGACGCGCTATTACACAGGTCGATCGATCGTCCGCTGGGATTTCGCCACCGCAGAGGCGCTCACCGTCGTACTCGATCAGTTGAGTCGCGCGGGCCACGAGATCTGGATCGCGCTCGACACATGGGAAGAGGAGCCGTTTCGACGAAAATTTTCCGGTGTCGGGGCCGCTGCGCTCGACTGGCCCCCCCGCGTCGAGGCCGGTACCGAAGTGCTGATGCGTGTGTGGCGCCTGCGTGACCGCGAGCCGTTCATGCGCGGCGAGAGTCTACGCGACCGATCGACTTCGTTGACGCGCGACCGCGATACGGCGGGCCTCGGACTCGATGCGGACAGGCCTCAGAGACACAGAGACACAGAAGAAAATCCTATTGTCCTGAGAGAATTCAGTCTCTGAGTCTCTGAGCCTCTGAGGCTTGCTAGTAACTGTCCAGTCTTCGTGTCTTCGTGCTCTTCGTGGCTAACGTTCCAGATCACTAGGACGTCGCGACCTGTGACGGTGCCGTGGCTGCTCTGCGTCCTCGTATCGCAAGCGCAAGATCGTCGAAGAGCGAGTACGCGACCGGAATCACCACGAGCGTCAGGAACAGCGACAGCGTCTGCCCCCCGATGACCACGACCGCGATGGTCCGGCGCTCCTCGGCACCGGGACCGGTGCCGAGCGCCAACGGCAGCATGCCCCCCACGAGCGCGAGAGTGGTCATCAGGATGGGACGCAATCGATCACGGTTGGCGTCGAGAATCGCCCGCTCGCGAGCGATGCCCTGGCGGCGAAGGTTGAGGGTGTGATCGATCTGAAGGATGGCGTTCTTCGCCACTACGCCGAACAGCACCAGCATGCCGAGCGCTGAGTAAAGATTCAGCGTGTCCTTCGAGAGATACACCGAAAGAAGGGCGAATGGCAGCGAGAGCGGCAGCGAGAGAAGGATGATGAAGGGATTCAGCAAGCTCTCATATTGGGCCGCGAGCACCATGTACATGAAGGCGATCGAGAGCAGAAACGCCCAGCCAAATTCTCGGAACGTGCGTTCGAGCTCACGCCCGCGCCCGCTGACCGCGGTCGTATACGACGCAGGCATGCCCAATTCCGCCGCCGCGGTGCGCAGGGCGTCGAGCCGATCGGCGAGCGCAAAGCCGGGTCCCACGCCCGCCCGCACGTTCGCTTGGCGCTGACGATCGAGGCGATCGACGCGTGAGGGGCTCCGGCCCTCTTCGAGTCGGACGACGGAGTCGAGCCTCACCATCGCGCCGTTGGCCCTCGACACGTAGAGCCGCGAGATCGTGTCGGGATCGCGACGATCTTCCTCGACGAGTCGAAGCTCGACGTCGTAGTCCTCGCCGACCAGCGGATCGCGGAAGCGCGTCACTTCCTGGTCGCCCCCGATCATCAGCCGCAGCGCGGCCGCGACTTCCTGAGTCTTCACCCCGAGGTCGGCCGCCCGCGCTCGATCGATCCGGGCCCGCAGCTCCGGCTTGTTCAGCCGGAGCGTCGTCTCGGCGTCGACGATGCCAAGCTCTGGCGCCTTTTGGCTCAGAAGCTCGGAGTACCTGGCCAACTCTTCGAGCTCGGGGCCGCGAATCGCGAAATCAATCTCGCGGTTGCCGCCGCCGATGTTGAACGTCTGGAGATTGCGCACGCCGACCGCCAGGTCGCGATACTTTCGTGTGCGCGTCCGGACCTCCTGCATCACTTGCGCCTGCGAGTAATTGCCCCGGAAGGCCTCGAGGGGATCGAGCGTCGCGATGCCCTTGAAGAGTCGTGGCAGGGAGAAGATGCGCTCGTCGTGCGGAGCGATGCCGACGAAGATCTGCGCCTCGTTCACCGTCCCAAACGGTCCACCCGCAATCGTGGTGAGCACGAGTCGAATGGCGGGCATCTGGCGCAACTCCGCCTCGATCGCCCGGGTCGCATCGTCCATCGCCGCCACGCTCGTGCCTTCGGGCGCGGTGATGCCCATCTCGAACTGCGCTTCGTCCACGCCCGACGGCAGGAAGTCCTGGCGCACCATGCGATACAGCGGAATGGTCGACAGCACGACCAGGACCGCGACCGTCGCGACCACGGCGCGCCGGTGCAACGCCCACGACAACGTCCGCGTGTACCAACGATCGACGATGCCGTAGAACCCTCCGCGAGAGTGCGCGTGATCGTGTCCTTGCCGCTCGCCCTCCTGTCGTTGAAACATGCGCGCGCTCATCATCGGGGTCAGCGTGAAGGACACGAGCAGGCTGACCAGGATGGCGCAGGCCGCCGTGATGCCGAACTGATAGAGGAAGCGGCCCGAAATGCTCGACATGAACGATACCGGGATAAAGATCACGACCAGGCTCATCGTGGTCGCGAGCACGGGCAGCGCGATCTCGGCGGTTGCCTCTCGGGCGGCATCGAAGGGGTTCATCTTCTTCTCCTCGATGAACCGGAAGATGTTCTCCAGCACGACGATCGCATCGTCGATCACGATGCCCACCATCAACACCAGCGCGAGCATCGTCACGGTGTTGAGCGTGAAGTCGAGCGCAGCCATCAAGCCAAAAGTCGAGATGACCGACGTCGGTATCGCAACGGCAGCGATGAGGGTGGCTCGCCAGTCACGCATGAAGAAGAAGACGACGAGACAGGCGAGAATGCTGCCGAGCAGAAGGTGAATGTTGATTTCGTGCAGCGAGGCGTAGATATGCGTCGACTGGTCCCGCACGAGCTCCATCGTGACCCCGGCGGGGAGCTGCGGACGGATGCGATCGAGGCTCGCCCGCGCCGCCTCGATGACGGCCACCGTGTTGGCGCCCGATTGGCGGCGGATCTCCAGGACCACCGTTGGCACGCCGTTGAGGCGGGCGAAGGAGCGTTGCTCTTTGGTCCCGTCCTCGGCTCGACCGATGTCGCGCACGCGGATGGGCGCACCGTTTCGGGTGGCGATGACGAGGTCGTTGAACTGCTCGGCCTCGGTAAAGCGCCCCATCGTCCGCAGCGTTTGCTCGCGCAGGTTGGTCGTGACGTTGCCGCCCGGCACATCGGCGTTCTGCTGCTGCAGCGCGGCCCGCACCTCGGTGATCGGGAGCTGGTAGGCAGAGAGTCGATCGGCTTCGATCCAGATGTTGATGGCGCGTGCCAGACCGCCGATGATCTGCACCTCGCCGACCCCCGGCGACCGTTCGAGCGGCAGCTTGACCACCTTGTCGGCCAGTTCGGTGAGCTCGCGGATCGACAGGTCACCGGACAGCGCGACCGAGAGGACCGGTGAGCGGTCGCTGTCCTGCTTGAAGATCATCGGCGGCTCGACGTCGTTGGGCAGCTGCCGGAGCACGGACCCGACACGATCGCGGACGTCCTGTGCCGCCGTGTCGATGTCACGCTCGAGATTGAACGTGATATTGACCATCGACTGGCTCGGCACCGACACCGATCGCAGTTCGCTGATGCCCTCGACCCGGTTGACCGCTTCTTCGACAATGTCCGAAACCTGCGTCTCCATCTCCTCCACGGACGCGCCGGGGAGCGAGGTGCGGACCATCACATTGGGAAGGTCGACGCTGGGGAAGCGATCGACGAGAGAGTCGGAAGAATGCGGAAGCGCCGATGACGACCAGCGCCAGGATGAGCATCGCGGCGAACACCGGCCGCTGAATGCATGTGGCTGCGAGCGTTCGCATGGGTCGGCTACTCGGCGACTCGAACGGTCGCGCCGTGCGACAGGCCGCCTGGCTCGGTTATCACGACGGCGCCAGCCGAGATGCCATCCAGGATCTCGATGCGGTCACCAACCCGGCGGCCCGTTCGGACGCGCTGCTCGGTCACCTTGCCGTCCTGGACCAGGAGAACTTTCTCGACGCCCGCGAAGACGACGAGCGCGGATTGCGGCACCAGCAGGGAAAGCGACTTGTCGGTCACGATCTCGGCCCGAGCAAATGTGCCGGGCCGGAGGTGTCCTTCCTGATTGGGCACTTCGGCTTCGATGGGCAGCGTGCGATTGCCCTCGGTGATTGCCGGGCTGAGGCGCGCCACCCGTCCTTCGTACACGTTGGGGTCTCCCTCGACGCTGACTCGCACGACCTGCCCGAGCCGCACTTCGGTGGACGCTCGCTCCGGCACGGCCAGCTGCAGCCTGAGAGGATGCTGGCGAACGACCGTGAAGATCGGCGTGCCGGCCGCACGATATTCGCCGGCGGACGCATGCCGCTCGCGAATTACTCCATCGATCGGGGAGCGGAGCGACGTGTCGTCCAGTTGCTGGCGCGCAAGGTCGAGTTCGGAACGGCGTTGAGCCAGAACGGCCTGGCGGTTTCGCACCTCTTCGAGCGCGTCCTGATATCGACCTTCGGCGATCTGCAGCTGGGCATCCGCGCTTTCGAGATCCGCCCGTGCCGAAATGCCACGAGACACGAATGTCGAAACGCGCTCGCGTTGGCGTCGAGCTTCGTCGAGGGTCGCGCGTGCCTGCCGAACCACCGACGTGTTTTCGATCTCGATAGCGTCCTCGCCGTCGCCGACCGGATCGAGACCCAGTCGCGCGCGAGCCTGTTGCAACGCGGCTTCCGCCTGACGAAGACGAAGGTCGAAGTCAGTCGGTGTCAGACGCGCGATCACCTGCCCCCGACGCACCACCGAGCCGAGATCTGCCAACAGCTCCTCGAGTCGCCCCGTGACCTTCAGACTGAGCATCACCTGCTCCTCGGCGGCCAGCGTACCGGTCACGCTGACCGATCGGTCGAGGGGCGTCGCCTGCACGCGCACCACGCGTACGGCTTTGTCATCGGTCTCCGATGAGGTGCCACGGGGCGCTGCTGCCGACGGCCCTCCACAGGCGGCTGTCAGGGTTGCGAGGACGAGGAGGAAGCCGCGCGTCACGATTGAGCCATGTTGACCGAGGGACTGGGTGGGGGGCAAGGACGTATCCGGAATGGTGACAATCATTTACATGAATTCGGCGCAGTTTCGGGCCTTGAATCCTCGAATCGCGGAAACGCGGCCCGAAAACGTCGTTCGCGCGGCCGCGCTGCGACACGGAGTGGCGGCTCGGGGCGAGCGAACTGGGAGTGGCCGCCGTGCTACGCTCGCGGCCCGATGCGTCGCGACTGGCTCGCCGTGGCCGCCATCGTTCTGCTCGCGTTCGTCGTGCGGACCTATCCGGCCTGGAATGCCGTCTTCGACGGCGCGACCATCAACTTCCTCGAGACCGACGCGTGGTATCACGTTCGACTCGTTGAAAATCAAGTGCGGAACTACCCGTGGCGAGTGACGTTGGATCCCTTCGCCGCACCGGGTGGTCAGTTTGTTGCGATCGCGCCGCTGTTCGACGCCTTGACGGCGACAGCGACCGTTCTGTTCTTCGGTCGAGACGCGACGACGGAAGAAGTCGAACGCGTGGCCGCGTTTGCCCCGCCACTGTATGGTGCGCTGACCGTTCTGCTTTTGTGGCTGCTGGGCCGGCGCCTGTTTGCGCCGCGCGCGGCGCTGCTCGGCGCCGCGCTCCTCGCCGTACTCCCTGGTCATTTCATGGATCGAACCATGCTTGGGTTCGTCGATCACCACGCACTCGAGGCCCTGCTCGTGGTGGCGACGCTGCTGGCGATCGTGCACTCGCTCCAATCGGGCCGCGCGACCCTGATCGGATCAGCGCTGACTCTGGGCCTGCCGCTCGGCTTCTATTTGCTGACGTGGAGCAGCGGCGCGTTCTTCCTGGCCATCATCGGTGCGTGGCTTGCCCTTGTGGTCGCGTTGGGTCACGACGCAGTCCGCGTGTCCTGGGTTGTAGGAGCCGGTGCGCTCGCGGCGCTCGTGCTCGTCATCCTCTTTCAGGATCCTCGGATGCATCGTTATGGAAGCCAGATCGTAGGGTTGCTGGGCCTGGTCGGAATCGCACTGATTGGCGTACTCGCCGGGAAGGTCATCGGCCGAGGCTCTCGCAACATCGCGGCCTTCACCATGGTGGCTGCCGTAGCGGTCGGGGGACTGTCGGCGTGGGCGCTGGCGCCGGAGCTCGTCAGACAGATCGCGATCGACGTCGGCCGACTGTCGCCGGATCCCGCACGAATGGGCGTGCTCGAAGCCCGTCCGCTGTTCCTCTACCCTGGCGAGTGGACGTGGCGGCAACCATGGCTGTTTTTCCGCAGCGGGTTCTACGTTGGGCTGGCCGCCATCGTTCTGCTCGTGCCCCGACTCTGGCGCACTCGCGATGCCGGCCTCCTGCTGGTCTGGGTGTACGGCGTCGCGACCTTCATTGCGACGATTGGGCAGAATCGCTTCGGCTATTACCTCGTCACCGCGTGTGCGCTGCTCGGTGGCTGGCTCGCCGATCAGATCCTCGACTGGGGTGATGCCCGCAGGATTCCGGCCTCGCGTGAGCTCGCGGCGGTCGTGGTCGCCGGCGGAATGTTTGCACCCAACCTTGCGCCATCGGTTCTCCTGATGCCTCGATCCGCCAGCTTCGCGGGCTACTGGCGGGAAGCGATGGCGTGGTTGGAACGCGAGACACCCTTGCCGTTTGCCGAATCCCTTGGAGTGGGACCTGAGTACTACCATGCGCGCTATCCTCGCGATGCAGCGCCGCGCCCCGATTACACGGTGATGAATTGGTGGGATCAGGGCTATTGGCTGATCCAGCGGGCTCGTCGCGTGCCGGTTTCGAACCCAACGCAGGAGCGTGCCTTCAACTCAGCACGGTTCTATGCCGAAACCGATGAAGGACGGGCCTTGGGGTTCCTGCACGAAGAGGCCGCCCGGTTCGTGCTCTCCGACTGGGAACTACCGTTCCGGATGACCGCCGAGCGAACAATCATGGGGCGCTTCCAGAGCGTTCTCGACTGGGCAGGCGCGACACACTCGCTCTACTACGAGGTCTACTACCGACGAGACCAGAGCGGGTGGGTGCCGATGTGGGTGTTTCACGGTGCCTATTACCAGAGCATGGCGTTTCGACTCGTGGCGCTCGGCGGGGCGGCGGCAACGCCTTCGAATGCCACGACCGTGCTATCCGTAGCCGATCGTGTCGATGGCAGCGGCGTCAGCTTTCGTGAGGTCATCGCGCAGCGCACCTACGCGACCTACGAGGAAGCGCTCGCGGCCGCCGTCGCGGCACCCGGCACCGAGCGGGCGGTGATTGTGGGGCTCGATCCGTGGCGGGCCGCAGTGCCAGTTCCTGCCTTGCGATCGCTCCACCTCCGGCACGACGTTCGAACGGCCGAACAGCAGCCGACCGAGTCTCCGTGGGTGCGGATCTTCGAGGTGCGGTAAAGGACTGTCTGCGCTTCGACGCCTGGACGTGAATCGATCGCGGGCTTCCGGCTTCAGCCGGAAGGCCAGCCGTTCGCGGAGATCTTCCGCCTGAAGGCGGAAGCCACAGAGCGAGTCCTCCACAGAGCGAGCTTTCGTCGCTACTCACTGCGTAGCGCCCGCATCGGGTCCATGTGCGCTGCCCGATTGGCCGGCACCCACGAGGCCACGAGCAGCACAACGATCAAGAGAATGGTCGCTGCGCCGAACGCCAAGGGATCAACGGGGCCGAGTCCGATCAGGAGGCTGTTCAGGAGACGGCTTGCGGCCATTGCCAACGCGAATCCAATGGCTGCTCCGATCAAGGCGAGGCGACTCGCTTGTCCCAGCACAAGCGACAGCAGGCTTCGACGCGAGGCGCCGAGCGCCATTCGCACGGCCAGCTCGCGCGTACGCTGGGCCACGCTGAACGAGGTCAGGCCGTAGAGTCCCAGGGCCGCGAGGAGGAGACCGATCGCGCCGACGCTCCCTGCAATCCATGCCGCGAGTCGTTGCGGAAGCAACCCGATGGCGGTTGCATCCTTCATGGTCTGAGCGTGGATGACTGGAAGGTTGGGGTCGAGGCTCGCGACCACCTTGCGCAGCTCACTGATACGGGATCCACTGCCCGCGCGGCGGACGTAGAAGGTCAGCTCAGAGAGAAACTGCTGCGCGATTGGGACGTAGATGAAGTTGACGGGAGGCTCACCGAAGAAGCGATGTTTCGCATTGCGGGCCACGCCGACGATCTCCAGCGTGCGCACTTCGTTCCTGTCACGTCCCGTCTGCTGCAGGAGATGTCTGCCGATCGGGTTCTGACCAGGCCAGACGCGAGTTGCCATCGTTTCGTTGATGATGGCGACAAGCGGCGCTCCCTCGCGGTCCTGGTCAGTGAACAGACGGCCTTGTGACAGACTCACTTGAAGCGCTTCGAAATAGCCGGGCGTGACCACATCCCAGTCCGCCTCAATCGAGTCGTCTCCATCGGACCCGAGATAGCCGGGAGCGCTCAACCGACCCAGCCCCAACCCGCCGCCCATGAGCGGCACCATTCGTGACGCGCCAACCGCTTCGACGCCCGGAACCCCACGAAAACGGTCCACCAGTGATGACGCCAGGCGCAGCCCGTCAGCGTCGGTCTGATAGCCGGCGATCCGCGGGTCGATCTGAATCAAATCGACGTTCTCGGGATTGAATCCGGCGTCCATGGTCGCCGCCCGTTGGAGCGAGCGAAGAAAGAGTCCGGCCGCCACGAGCAGCAGCAGCGCCATGGCGACCTGTGAGGCCACCAGCCCGTGACGAAGCCATGCTCGACGGCGATCGCTCGTTGAGTGCGCCCCGTGCAGCGCCGCCGCCATCTCGAAGCGTGTCGCTTGCAGCGCCGGAAGCAGCGCAAACAGGATCGCCGTCGTCGCAGCAAGAGCGAACGCAAACAGCATGACGCGGGGATCGACGCGGAGCTCCAGTGCGAGAGGGATTGGAATACTCGGCTGAAACGACGCAAGTACCGATACCAGTGCGCTTGCCAGCGGCACGCTGAGAAGGCCTGCCAGAATCGCGAGGGTCAGCCCTTCGACCAGCAGTTGCAGCATGATGCGTCCCCGCGAGGCCCCGATCGCCAGCCGAGTCGCAACTTCGCGCCGACGTTCCAACGCACGTGCCAGCAGCATGGCGGCAACATTGCTGCACGCTATGAGCAGCACGAGACCGGTCAGCGCGCCCAGCACGGCAATGAAGCCGATCACGGGAGCGGCCAGGGGAGTCGGTAGTCGCGCCGACCGGACCACGTCGATTCCCCAACGATCGCGTCGCGGGTCTCCCCGTTCGTTCAGGTAGCTACGCGTCAGCGCCTGCAACTCTTCGCGCGCCTGTTCGGGGCTGACGCCTGGTTTCAGACGGGCCAACGCGGTCAACCAGACGGCGCCATGCTCGTCGCGCAACGAGCGATCGCTGGCGCGGACGTGTGCATCCATCGCCATTGGCACCCAGAAGTCTGCGGTGGTGAAGGTGGTGCCGGTGAACCCTTCTTCGGCAACGCCGATGACGGTGTAGCGCCGGTTGTTGAGCCGCAGCGTCTGCCCGACGATCGATGGGTTGCCGGCAAAACGCCGGATCCAGAAGGCGTGACTCAAGACCGCCACCGGGTGCGTATCCGGAGTGAGATCTTCCTCAGAGATAAAGAAGCGTCCCTGCGCCGGCCGAGCACCAACGACTGAGAAGTAAGTTCCTGACACCAGTGCCGCAAACACTCGTTCCGACGATTCGGCATCGCCAAGGCTCATCACATCGGGAGCAAGTCGGTGCGCCGACATGCCTTCGAGCATCGTGGTCCGCTGCCGCAGCGTGACGAACAGCGGATATCCAAAGTTGTCGAAGCCTTCGCCGTCCGTTGTCCGCCCGATGTCCACGAGCGTCTTCGGATCTGTTACGCCGACTCTGGGCCGCAGCAGCAGGGCGTCCGCAAGGCTGAAGACGGCTGCGCTGCCGGCGACTCCCACCGCAAGCGAGAGAACGGCGGTGATTGTGAAGATCGGGCTCCTCGCCAGCAGGCGAATCGCGTGGCGAAAGTCCGATGCGAGGGACATGTGGCGATTGGACTGCCAGTGGGCGGGGAATGTTTCAAGCTGCCGAGCCTCAGCGACGCGAGGTCAGCGCTCGCCGGACGTCAAACGGAACAGACTTCAGCCGAGGTCGCGGGCGCGCATCGTGCGAAGCTCGATTTCCTCGTAGCGCCGCCGGATGGCGGACATCGAGCTGAGTGGCACGACGGTGGCGATGAATCCAACGAGCAGAAGGGGATACGACACGGCCGACGGTTGCGAGCGTGTGACGGCCACGATGCCCGCCAGGAATGCCAGCGTGCCACCGACGATCAACACCGCGGCCGCAACTGTGACGACACGCCGCGCGCGTCCCATCGCCGTCAGGACGCCAATCAGCGCGCCGACGCCGCCGACCAAGGCGCCGGCAATGCCGCCAAGAAAATTTGCTGGTGCCGCCTGCGCCGACGTGGAGATTCCCTCGGCAGGCTCTTGACCACCCGGGGCGTCAGTCAGTCGCAGCGGACCGAGGTAAACCACACCGCCGGCTGGAAGAACCACATTGAAGACAAGTCGGGTCGGGGGCGGGGCGCCGGTTGCGTCGAAAGGCAGCGTAAACGGTCGCCAGCCGGAGGTGCCGTGCAATTTCATCATCGGTCCAGACTCAGCGAGCGTCCTCGAGAAGGTACTGCCCACCATTGGGAAAGTAATTCCACAGCTCGAGATAGCCGGTTCCCTCGACGCCGTCGTAACGCACCTGGCCGGTCAGGGCGTAACGTGGACCCTTGATCGTCGGCCGGTCGATCGTGAGAACCGTGACTGGCGATCCATCGCGCGTGCCCTCCACTTTGAGCGCGTCAGGGGGCAAGACCGTCCCGGCAGAAATACGGCCCTGCCGCTGTAAGTCCTCCCATCGCAGCTCCTGCGCCAGCGCCGGCGTGGCGACCGCGAGACTAAGCAGAGCGAGAAGCGCTTTCCGAGCGCTCGGTCTCGCTCCGATACGCCGCGAGCAGGGTCTTGAGTGTTTCTGCATCGACTTTCCCCTCGGCGTGCTGAGCTCGGAGCACGCGCTCGAATTCCGAGTTGATCTCTTGACTCTCGACGACGGTGATCTTGGCGATGAGTCGATCGAGCCGAAGCCGCACCGTTGGATAACTGATGCCGTAGTCCGCAGCCAGCTGCTTGAGCGACCCGGACGCCAGCACCAGGCGCCGGACAAAAACCAGGTCCTCGTCAGTCAGGTGGTCGAGCCATCGAGTTGCGCTGCTTGGCATCCGCATCTGAACTAAATAAACAGCAATTAAATATTAACTATATTTAGTTGAAAATTCAAGTCAATATTCGTTTTATTGTAGTCCTGGGCATTTCAGCCACGTGCTGTCATGCGAGCCCTGCGCCGGCGAATGAGCCGCAAGGCCCATCGGTAGCTCACAATGCCACCGACAACGGCATACGGAATGGAGCCTAGCGCGGTGGGCACGCCGATCGCGCGGCCGAGGCTTGCGAGGCGATCGAACCAAGGCACGTTGCTGCTCGCGTCCCAGACCGATGCAAAGGCGGCATAGCCCTCCGATTCTCCGCCCTGCCCGAGCAGCCACAAGCCCGTCACGTAGAACGCGTAATACATGGGGATCATCGTCAGCGGGTTGTTGATCCATGCCCAGATGAATGCCTGAAGCAGGCTTGAATCTCTCTGCATCGCGGTCCGGGCGATGAACCATGTGGCGAGAATCGCCACGCTTTGGATGCCGACCGAGGGCGTCAGCGCCCAAAACACACCGTTCGCGACGCCTCGCGCCGTGAATTCTGGCGGATGCGGGCTTCGAAAGACGGGAATGACGAGGCGATACCGCAGCGCGCGCATCAACGACTGCAGTTGACCGTGACGACGTCGAAGCTTTCGCACGGTGGTGGCCACTGTCGCTATGTTAAAGGTGATAGCGAAAGTGCCTTAGCTGCCTGAGTGCCTCGGTGCCTGGTGTGCTGGTGCCGCGGTGCCAGGTGCGGCCCCACGGCTAGGCCGTGGACCGTGGGACCGTGGACCGTAGACCGTGGACCGTAGACCGTGGACCGATTGACTTCCTTCCAGAAGCTTGCGCTCGCGACGACGGGCGTCACCTATCTGTTGATCTTCGTGGGTGGCTTGGTGCGCGCGTCGGGGGCCGGCCTTGGCTGTCCCGACTGGCCTCGGTGTTTCGGTGCCTGGATCCCTCCCGCGTCTGCCGATCACCTGCCAGCCGGCTTCGATCCGTCGCAGTTCAACGCGACGCTCATGTGGACCGAGTATTTGAACCGTCTGCTCGGCGTCATCGTCGGGCTGTTGATTTTTGCGACCGTGCTGTCTGCGTGGCGTCACCACCGCCACACGCCGCGCATCCTGTGGTCGACACTTGCAGCCTTTCTCCTCGTCGGTTTTCAAGGATGGCTGGGCGGTGTCGTGGTTGAAGAGGGACTGGCGCCGTGGATCGTCACCGTCCACCTGATCGTCGCCCTGATCATCGTTTCGCTTCTGCTCTATGCGACCGTCTACGCCTTCTTTGCGGGAGTGCCGCCCACACTTCGCGACGTGCGCCGCGGGTTGGCGTGGTCCACGCTGGGGCTCATGCTCTGACGCTGGGCCAGGTGACGCTCGGCGCGCAGGTTCGCGGAAGGGTCGATGAGGCGCTTACACAGGGCACGCCGCGGTCGAACGCTCTCGCGACCGTGGGAGCCTTTGACCTATGGCACCGGGACGTCGCGGTGATCGTCCTGGGACTGACCCTCGTGCTGACTCTCGTTGTGCTGAAACGACACGGGCACGAGCTTGCGCTGGTGCGGGCGGCGAAGATGACGGGGGCCCTGGTCGTCCTGCAGATTGTCGTGGGGATCAGCATGGCGTACGGAGCGCTGACACCCGTGGCGCAGGTCGCGCATCTAACTGCATCGAGTTTGATTCTGGGCGCAGAAACCGTGCTGTTCTTGTTGGCTCAATGGCTCCCTCGGGAAAACGGAGCACAGGGAGAACAACGAGGCAAAGGATTCGGATCTACAATTTCACCGAGTTCTTCCCAACTTTGAACTTGAACTTGTAACTTGTAACTGACTTCAGGAGGGGGTCCCTCATGCGAGTGCTGGTGTCGTTGCTCGTCCTCGTCGGAATCGCCATGGCCGGTTGTAATCGGCAAGCCCCCGCCCGGGCGCCGGGCAACGCCTCCGCATCGGACCCGGCAGGCCATGGTGGGCACGGCACTCCCGTTGCACGCATGACACTGCTTGGAAATCTGGTGAGTATCAACACCCATCACGACCAGCAATCCCGAGGCGCGGCAGTTTTTCGACGAAGGTCTGACTCTCTTGTACGGCTTCAATCATGAAGAGGCGTTCCGCTCGTTCGAACGCGCCGCCGCGCTCGATACGAAAGCACCGATGCCGCATTGGGGGATGTCGCTGGCGCTCGGACGAACTACAACGACACGGCGACGCCAGACCGGCTGCAGCAGGCGTACAACCACCTGATCCATCGCAGGCACGAGCTGTCGCCGGCAGTGACGTTGAGCGGGCCTTCATCGATGCGCTTGCCAAGCGCTACGTGGCCACGCCGAACGATGGTCAGCAGCCAGCACGTGAAGCAGCCTACGCGGCGGCGATGGGCGAGGTCTCGAAACGCTTTCCGGACGATCTCGATGCCGCCACGCTCTACGCCGAGAGCATGATGAACCTGCGGCCCTGGAAGCTCTATACGTTTGATGGCAAGCCCGAACCAGGCACCGAACAGATCGTCGCCACCCTGGAACGGGTGATGTGGCGCGCAACCCGCGTGCATCCCGGGCGCCAATCACTATCAACATCCATGCGGTCGAAGCGTCGCGGACACCGGAACGGGGCGTGTCGAGCGCCAACAGGCTCGAGACGCTCGCCCCGGTCGCCGGCCATCTGGTGCACATGCCCTCGCACATCTGGATTCGCACCGGCGACTACGTAGCCGCCGCCAAGACGAATGCCGTGGCCGCGGCGCTGGATGAGAAGTACGTGAAAGGCCACGGGCGCGCAGGGGGGTTATATCCATCGATGGACCACGGGTACAATCTGCAGTTCGAATCCTCGGCCGCGATGTTTGCCGGGTGACTTTGCAGCGGGTACGCGCGGCCGGAGTCCAGAGACGGCGAATCTCGTGGCGCCCATGGCGGAAGAGATGGCCATGCTGCAGCCCTTCGCCCTGCAGGAGGTGCTCGCCCTCGTCCGGTTCGCCCGCTGGGACGAGGTCTTGGCGCAACCGGCGCCGCCGGCGGGCTGCGACCTTCAGTCAGC
>CAVTGK010000010.1:0-170956 GCA_963734095.1 uncultured Acidobacteriota bacterium
TCATGCTTGCTGACTTTGCCCATGGCAAAGTCGAACTCCAGCTCCTTGATGGAACGGAGAACAAGTGACTTTTCGCGTTCGAGCACCGCGCGAGCCCGACCAACGACCTGCTCGGACTCCTCAGCGGTTTCGGGCGACACCAGCGGCAACAAGGTACCGTACGCGGCTAGCGCCACAAGGCTGGCAGCGATGATGGTCAGGCTCAGAACGACGAGCGACGCGGGTGACTGGCCCGTGGCGGCGAACACGGCGGCCGTCGCGCCGAACATGCCGGCCAGGAGAAAGAACTGCCAGGGGCGCAGCGACGTGTTGGCGTGTGGAGCAGGTGGTGCGGCCGCGTCTGCGCCAATCTCGTCAGTCGAGGTCGCGGAGCTCATCGTCCAGCCTCGACCCCAGAACCGCATCCTCGGAACGCATCGTCGCGGTGCTGCGCGAAAGGGCCGCGGATCGTCGCGACCAACGCACCGCAACCAGGCCAGCAACCAACAGTCCGGTCATCCCAACCGCGTACGGCACCTGCCACGACAGTCGGCCGACGCCGTCATTCGGCGGCTCCGCCAAGACGTGGGTTCCGCCTTGCTGGGCAATGTAGTGCTGCAGGATCTCGTCTTCGGATTTGCCCTTGGCGAGCATCGCCGTCACTTCATCGCGGACGTGCGCGCAGTGCCCGCAGGAACACGACCCGACGGGAAGCTTCGGGCAACCACCGCCCGGACCGAGGTCGCCGCACCAGCACGCCATCTTGTTGGTGATGGACTTTTCCGCGGGCGACCGTACCACCAGTCCCCCTTCCGCGGGGCCTCGACGTGCTGCGCAAATAGCGACGTCGGCATCAGCAGCACGCCGAGCAGAAGCAAGGTCGCCGTCGCCGCTTCGGCAGGCAGACGCGCAAGTGCAAAGCTGAACGCGCTCTCCGGTAACAGCGCGATCAAAGTTCCGATCGCGAGCACACCAAAGCCGAACCACAGCCAGTTCACGAGCGGATTGATATGGACTTCGACGCTTGCGGTCTGCTCCTTCAGCTCGAACCCCGGCATGACGATGTAGAGATCCTCTGCAAAGGTGCGACGAATCGCGACCTCAGTCGTCGGCTCGTCCTTCTTCTTCCAGAAGAACCACTTCGCCGGGTACATCTTGTCGATCACTTCGCCGGCGGCGTTCTTGACCGTGATGTGAGCCGTCACCATCTGTTTCTGGCTGTCCTCGGTGACGCGTATGGCATCCAGGTGGAGGGTGTAATCACCAACGGTGCCCTCTTCACCTGGCTTCAACAGGAGCTGCTCGTCGCGGCTCATGCCCTCTCCGGCAAAGCCCAGGAACATCAGCACGATGCCGACGTGGACGATGTAGCCGCCGTACCGCCGCTTGTTGCGGCCGATGAGCCCGACGAGCGCCGTCAACAGATCGGCGCCGGACGTCGCCTTGACGCACGGCTGCCCCATGCAGGTATTCCTGTGTGATCGTCCCCAGTACAAAGCCGCAGAGCGCGAAACAAATTCCCGAGCTCCACACCCGCACGCCGAGCGCCACGACGACAGCACCGGCGACGAGCGCCGACACGGTCGGCCACATGAATTGCTGCAGCATGTTGCTGGTCGACGTCTTGCGCCACGCGAGCAGCGGCCCCACACCGGTGAGGAACAGCAGCATCAGGCCGATCGGCGTCATCCACTTGTTGAAGAACGGCGGCCCGACCGTCAGACGTTCACCCGAGATGGCCTCGGTGATGGTTGGAAACATCGTCGCAAAGAGAATGAAGAACGCGCTGAACAGCAGAATCCAGTTGTTGGCCAGGAACGCGCCCTCGCGCGACGCCCACGATTCGAGCTCGTTTCGCGCCTTCAGCATCGGCAGCCGATAGATCACCAGGCCGAAGCCCACTACCGCGATCGTCACCATGAAGATGATGAACATCCGCCCGAGCTCCGGGTCTTCGCCAAACGCATGCACCGACTGGACGATGCCCGAACGGGTCATGAAGGTCTGGAAGATGGTGAGGAGGAACGTGATGATGACGAGGGTCACGTTCCAGACGCGGAGCATCCCGCGCCGTTCCTGAACCATCACAGAGTGCAGAAACGCCGTCGCCGTGAACCACGGTAAGGCGCCGGCGTTTTCCACCGGATCCCAGCCCCAGAACCCGCCCCATCCCAACTCCTCGTACGCCCAAATCATCCCGAGCGTCAGGCCGAGCGACAGGAAGAACCACGAGAACATCGTCCAGCGTCGCACGGCACGAAGCCACGAGTCGTCGAGGTGCCCGGTGATGAGGGCCGCCATCCCAAATGCAAACGGGATCGTGAGGCCGACGAAGCCGAGATACATCGTCGGCGGATGAATCGCCATGTAGAAGTTCTGAAGGAGCGGGTTCAGGCCTGCGCCGTCGGTCGGCGATTCGGTCAGGTAGGTGCTGAACGGGTTGTTGTGCACGAGCATCAGGAAGAGGAAGAACATCTCTACGATGGCCGTCACCGCCACGACATAGGGGATCAGCTCACGATGGCGATCGCGATTGACCTTGACCGCGACCGTACCGAACATCGAGAGCAGGAAGACCCAGAACATCACCGAGCCGTCGAGACCACCCCAGTACGACGTGATCTTGTAAAAGAGCGGCTGCACGCTGTCCGAATAGCGCTGCACGTATTTGATTGAGTAGTCGCCCGACACGAAGGCGTAGATCATCAGACCCGACGCCACGGTCATGAGCGCGGCCACGGTATAGAACGCGCCGATGCCGCTAGCGACCAGTCTGGAGTTCCGGCGGCGCGCGCCGGCCAGACAGGCCGCTACGGCGTAAGCGGCGGTCACGAACGAAAGGACGAGGACGAACGTGCCGAGTGGAGCCATGAGGATGTGCCGAGGCAACCTGAACGGCAGGACGTCAGCCCGCCGGACGGCCGATCAATACGCGCCGGGCGCGCCGGTTTTTGATGGCTCGTATTTCGACGGGCACTTTGCCATCACGCCGTTCGGTACAACGGCGAAGCCTTCGGGGGACAAAGTCCCTTTGAGAACCACCTCGGCGTCGTTCTTGAACGTATCGGGAACCACGCCTTTGTAAGTCGCCGTCACGGTCTGACCATTGCTCTCAACTTGAAACCGATATTCGAGGCTGCTGGGCTTACGAGTGACCTCTTTGGCGAACCCGTGGAGCTGCAGTTTCTTACCGTACCACTGCTCCGGCTGACCCATGACTTCGTCGACGTGCTTGTAGTACTCGGTGGCTTCACCGAGCGTTGTGAATAGCAGGCCGCCAAAGGCAAGTGCCAATACCAGGCTCGTCAGCCCGATCTTCGCCGCTTTGTGCTTCATAAGTAAGGACTTCCGTGTGGCCCGAATTACTTCTCAGGATAGCCCTTCAGCAGCCGGTACACAAGCGCGACCGGCAGCCCCACCACGTTCGAGTAGCTCCCCTGAATCCGGTCCACAAACCGCGAGCCCAGGCCTTGGATACCATACCCCCCTGCCTTGTCGAGGGGCTCCCCGCTCGCGACATACCAGGAGATCTCGTCTTCGGTCATCGGATTGAACCACACGCGCGTCCGCGGTGACTTCGACGATGGTGCGCGTGGGCGAGACCAGAGCGAGCCCGGTCAACACCTCGTGCTCACGACCCGACAGCAGGTGCAGCATCCGCGTCGCCTCGTCTGCGGTGCGCGGCTTGCCCAGAATCTCGCTGCCGACCAGGACAATGGTGTCGGCGCCCAGCACAACGGCGGCCGGAAAGAGCTCGAGCCCACGACGTGCCTTTTCGAGGGCAAGCCGTCGGACGTGTTCGCCCGGTGGTTCGAGCTTCAGCACGGTTTCGTCGACATCGACCGCGACCGCTTCGAACGTGATGCCAGCCGCCGTCATCAATTCCCGACGGCGCGGCGAGGAGGACGCAAGGATTAGCATCGGTGGCTACGCGGGGGACCTGGTGATTGTAGATTGCGTTGCCGCGGGCGCAGTAAGCTGTGATGTGGTTCGAGCCGACCGACTCATCCCCTCGGTCGTGGCCGAGGTCGTTCGTCGGGCGCCTCTGTGCCCCGAGAAAGTGGACTTTGCGTGGCGTGCGGCCGTGGGCAGTGTCATGCAGCGGGCAACGACCGTCCGACTCGACGAGCACGGGGCACTGCACGTTACAGCGACCGATGCGCACTGGGCGCGCGAGGTCAAACGCTCGTCCAAGCTGATCCTCGCACGTCTCGAAACCATGCTCGGGCCCGGCACGGTCAAACGGCTGCGCTGTTCCCACCTGACGTCCTGCACGATGGTTCTCTACTCGCAGGGTTGCTATGACGTAAGGTTCGGTAAACTTTGAGCATGCCCGACGCCGTCATCGTAAGCGCCGTTCGTCTGCCCACCGGCAAATTCCTGGGGTCACTCAAAGATATCCAGGCGCCCGAACTGGGCGCGCTCGTCGTTCGCGAAACCGTGCGACGTGCGGGTGTCGATCCCGCGTCGGTGGACGAGTGCATCATGGGCAATGTCGTCTCGGCGGGTGCCGGTCAGGCGCCTGCGCGGCAAGCGGCGCTCAAGGGCGGACTCGCCGATCATGTGGCCGCGCTCACCATCAACAAGGTGTGCGGATCGGGACTCAAGGCCGTGATGCTGGCGCACCAGGGGATTCAGACCGGGGACATCGAAATCGCGGTCGCCGGCGGCATGGAGTCGATGAGCAACGGCCCGTATCTACTCCCCCGCGTGCGCGAGGGTCTGCGTATGGGCAACGGTACGGTGGTCGATTCCATGATTCACGATGGTCTGTGGTGTCCGTTCGAAGGCTGGCACATGGGGAACGCGGGCGAGTGCGTGGCTGAGGCCTACAAGGTATCGCGCGACCAGCAAGACGCGTTTGCGGCAGAAAGCCACCAGCGCGCCGCGAATGCCCAGCGCACTGGCAGGTTCAAGGACGAGATACTGCCCGTGTCGATTCCACAGAAGAAGGGTGACGCGCTCGTCTTCGCGAATGACGAGACCGTCCGGGCAGAAACGACAGCGGAAACGCTGCGGGCATTGAAGCCAGCGTTCAAGAAGGACGGCACCGTCACGGCTGGCAATGCGCCGCCGGTGAACGACGGCGCTGCGGCCCTCGTCGTGATGAGCGCGGATCGTGCCCGCCAACTCAATCTCAGGCCAATCGCGCGCATCGTCGCGCAGGCGACCAGTGGGCTCCAGCCCAAGATGCTCCTGATGACTCCCGTCGAAGCGACGCGCAAAGTGCTGAAGAAGGCCTCGTGGAAGCTCGAAGACGTCGACCTGTTCGAGCTCAACGAAGCGTTTGCCGTTCAAGCTGTCGCGGTGGGCAACGAGTTGGGCCTCGACATGGCCAGGGTCAACGTCAACGGTGGCGCCGTCGCGCTGGGGCACCCCATCGGAGCGTCGGGTGCGCGCATTCTGACGACGTTGCTGTACGCGTTGAAGGATCGTGGCGGCAAGCGCGGGATCGCGACGTTGTGCCTGGGTGGTGGCAACGGGGTCGCGCTGGCCGTCGAGATGAATTGAGGGGACACACTGACCTGAGCCGACTCGGCGCGACTCAGGTACGGACGGCCTGCCCTACCAGGCCGCTTCGATATCATGGTCGTCGTAGCCACCACAGCGCGGCCGTGACCGGCAGGAGAATCGCGACTTCTCGCACGACGGCAAGCACGTTGTGCATGACGAAGTCTGGCAGCCAATACCGGCGCGAAATGGCTTCGAAGACGAACGCGTTGGCAAAATAGAACTCGCTCGACAGCGGCCACAACGCCATGACGCCAAGCGGTAAACAGTCGTCTGAGCCTAACCAGTCGAAGAACACGTGCGATGCGACGCTCAGGGCACAGGCGATCGCCAGCCGTCCCGACCGCTGCCATGCCAGAACCGCCATTCCGACAAGGATGGCAAAGCCAAGGCTGTGCGTCTCCATGTTGTGCCGCCCCCAGAGGAAATCGAGATCTGGCAGACATGCCACAACGGCGCATAGTGAGAAGCCCGCGGTCTAACCTCCGCCTAGGCACCGCACCCGTCGCACCCGTCGCACCGCACCTCGCTCCGTCACGCGTCGCAACCTCGTCGCACCCGTCGCAGCCCGTTAGCAACCCAACAATGACTCCCCCCAAAGCGTGACCGATCGGCGTTGGCATCGCTTCACCGTACGGAAAACCTGCGAGGTTGGTCAATCGCGAGGTCCGCAGCTTCTGCGATCTGCCCTAATCGGAGGCGAAAGTCCGTTATCCCTGTAAGTCATTGGAAATATGGCGTTGAGTGGCTATCAGCCGCCTCGATTCGGGCTTGACTTTCGCCTGGAGCGTTTCTAGTATGAATCCCGGTCGGGGCACTTCCGCCCGCGCAACGCGCGAACGAACCGACAAAAGAGAAGACACTGTTCAGCAGGTCGCAAGAGAAGGGAAACCAGCACATGCCAGTGGATGAACGGCAAGAACGCATCAAGGCGCTCGACATCGCCGTCAGTCAAATCGAGAAGCAGTTCGGCAAGGGCGCGATCATGCGACTCGGCCAACGGAACGCCATCGCCCCGACCGAGGCGATCTCAACCGGCGCCATCAGCATCGACTACGCGCTCGGCATCGGCGGGCTGCCGCGCGGCCGGGTCGTCGAGATCTTTGGTCCGGAGTCGTCGGGAAAGACGACGCTCGCTCTTCAAGTGATTGCGGAAGCCCAGCGCGCCGGCGGGATGGCCGCGTTCGTCGATGCCGAGCACGCGCTCGACGCGGAGTACGCCAGGAAGCTGGGCGTTGACATCGACAACCTCCTCGTCTCGCAACCCGACAACGGCGAGCAGGCGCTCGAGATCGTCGAGGTCCTGGTCCGCTCCGGCAGCGTGGATGTCGTCGTCGTCGACTCGGTCGCGGCTTTGGTGCCGCGCGCCGAAATCGAAGGCGAGATGGGCGAAGCGCAGATGGGCTTGCAGGCACGACTCATGTCGCAGGCGCTGCGGAAGCTCACGGGCAGCATTTCGAAGTCCAAGACGGTCCTGATCTTCATCAACCAGTTGCGCGAAAAAATCGGCGTGATGTTCGGCAATCCCGAAACCACGACCGGCGGACGCGCGCTGAAGTTCTACGCGTCGATTCGCATCGATATCCGGCGTATCGCCGCCATCAAGGATGGCGACGTCGCGGTGGGTGGTCGGACGCGGGTGAAGGTCGTCAAGAACAAGATGGCGCCGCCGTTCCGCGAGGCGGAGTTCGACATCATGTACGGCGAGGGCATTTCACGCGAGGGCGACCTTCTCGATCTTGCGGTCGAACGAAAAATTGTCGAAAAGAGCGGGGCCTGGTTCGCCTATGGCGGCGAGCGCCTCGGCCAGGGGCGCGAGAACGTCAAGAGCTTCTTGAAAGAGCATCCCGACATTCGATCGGCGATCGAGGATCGTCTCCGGCGTGAGCTCGGCTTGATCCGCGAAGCCGCTGAAGCAGTGTCGGTGTAGTAGCAGTGGTCAGTGACCAGTGGCCAGTTACCAGTTCAAAGGGGTGGTAACCGATTGAGGGACTCGGATCCAACTGGATAACTGGAAACTGACACAGTATCTAGTCGTGCGATGGGTCCCGGTGCCGCGTCTGAGTCACGCCCATTGCAACGCCCATCCCCAGAAGCACGAGGACTCCAACCGCTATCCACTGTGGGGACAGACCGGCGAGCGACGCGCCGTATGCCAAGCCAGCCACTAGAATCACGAATCCGATGATGAAGATGGACAGTGACGACACAGAGCCCTCCTCGAGTCGGCGATCGAAGCCCGGCCGTGTCGTGTCCGGTCGTCGCCGCCTCAGGTGAATCTTTGAGGCAAGGCGCCTGCCAGATGCACTGATGGAAACCCTGCAGTCGATCGATCTCGCCCTGCTCCGCTGGCTGACGCCGTGGCATACGCCTGCGCTGGATAGCGTGATGAGTTGGATTAGCTCGGCAGGTGGCGCGGGGACGGTGTGGGTGCTCCTGGGGATCGCCGCGTTCATCTCGCCGCGGCATCGCGCGGCTGCCTGGCGAGTGTTCCTGACCATCGCGTTGGCGTATGTCGTCGTCGATGCCGTGATAAAGCCGCTGGTTGCGCGTGAGCGGCCGAGCATCAGAGCCAATGCACCACCGCGCGACCTCCCTCCACTACCCCGGTCTTTTTCGTTTCCGTCGGGTCACGCCGCCTCTACGTTCGGCGCCGCCGTCGCCGTCTCGCGAATGTGGCCACACACACGACTGGTGTGGTGGTCACTCGCGATCTTGATCGGGTACTCGCGGATTTACCTTGGCCATCACTACCCTCTCGACGTGCTGGGCGGTGCGCTGCTCGGCATCGGGTTGGCGTTATGGGTGCTCGGCGGGCGTCATCGCGCAACGTACGCCAGCACGTTGCCGAAGCCATTGCCCGCCGGAGTTGTCGTGAGGCCTTGACGGCACATATACTCAACTATTCCCAGTGGGCCGGGTAGCTCAGTTGGTAGAGCATACGACTGAAAATCGTAGTGTCGACAGTTCGATTCTGTCCCCGGCCACCAGCTAAGCCCTATCAAATCAACGCCTTCAACAACACACTTTTGCGGTCTAAGGCGCAGCTTTTGTCGTCTACGATTTGCTCGAGCGCATCGCGCCGGTTGAGCCGCGCGTTGCGATTTCCGCACATACCGAGCTGTAGGCAACGTGATGCAGACCCACAAGCGCTTCTATGCGCTACTCCCCTTCCTGCTGGCGCTCCTGTTTGCGCTGCTGCCTGTGATCGGCGCCGTCACCCTCGGCCTAGGTCTCGGGGGCGGACATCCGTCGCTTGGCGGCGTTCTCGTTATGGGGGCGGCAGTCCCGACGCTCGCCGCGTATCTGTCGCGCGCGCTCGAGGGCTCCGACTTTCCCTCACTACCCTTCCTTGTTCTGGGCGCGCTCGAGTATCCGCTCGTCGGGTACGGCATTGGATCGCTCATCGCGCGCATAACGTCCTCGAGCAGCGGTCTCCGCGGGATCCTCCTGCTTGTCGCCTACATCGCGGCGCAAATCGGGGCCCACGTGGTGCTGAACCGGCAGGACGTCAACCTGCGCCTGCTCGCTGATCCGAATCGCGGCGTGTCCAGGGCTGCGGTCGCGCGACTTGCGGCATCTGGCGACAGCGGCGCGGTGCCAGCCCTTCAAGATCGGTTCATGCAAGCCTTCGAAGATTACGGCAACGCCGATGAAGCCTTGATTGTGACGTTGACGCAGCTGGGCGGCGCCAAAGGGTGGCAAGACCTGCTCGAGAGCGGACGCCTGGGCGTTCGCGAGAATGAGGCTCGCATGTGGCACCGCATTATTCGCTTCGTCCGCTACATGGCCGATCCGGAATATGCGGCGATGCAGGGCGCCGCCAAGACGGCTTACCTGGGTGATGAGGACATTGCCCGGCTGTCCGACGCGCTCGCGAGCCGCCTGGCCGAAGTCCTTCGGGTGACGCCGGATAGCGACGCGTCACTCACGTTGATCGCCGTGATGTACGGCCAGCGCGATCTGTGCGCGAAGTATTTCGTCCTCGTGCCGAATGGACTGCGCGATCAAACCAACCGCGATCAAACCAACGTGGAACTCGCGCGAGTTCTCGCGGCGATCAAACAGGGTCAATCTCCGGATACGGCCGACGTGTTTTTGGGGTCCCTTGCCAAGGAGGACATCGTCCGCCTGGAGCAGGAGCCGGCAGCCGTTGCCGACGAATGGGCATCGTGGGCGGCTTCCGAAGCGGCGCCGTGCCGCGTGCCGTAGGGTCTCCTGCACGCGCTAGCTCGTACACTCCGCCCCGATCACTCGGTCGGCCGTCAACGGGTCGGATACAGCGTGCGCAACTGCTCTCAGCCTCCAACTGAACCAGACCCTCGTCGCACCCAGGGGACACTCTGGCCTTGACTGCGATGCTCACGCACGAAGAGCGGGCGGGCGTCGCTCGTTGTGGGCGCCTGATCTCACTTGACGCGCTGACGCAGTTCGGCCACGAAGTTCTGCACGAGCGACACCACGGTCGGCTGTTGCTCGACGTCCGTCCGGTTCATCATCAGGAGACGCTTGCCGTCAGGGGCGACGCCGTAGAAGTTATCGTAGCGTGAGGCATCGAACAGCGGCCGCGGCGTGTCGGTTTGGTACTCGCCGCTCGACACACCAGCCACGACCATCATCATCCCGTTCAACCCTCGATAGAAGAGACGCCCTTCGGGCGACCAGAGCGGATAGACCCCGCCATCGGCGGACACCTGATGCGCAGGGCCGCCCTCTGGGAACGAGCGCACATACACCTCGAAGCGCCCCGACTCGTTCGATTGATACGCGAGCCAGCGCCCATCCTTCGATAAGGCCGGTTTGTTCTCGCTGAAATTGGTCTTCAGAAACGGGCGGGTCGGCAAGGCGGCACCCGGCGCCGCGCTGCTACCCGGCCGCGGCAGGTCGAGCACCCAGATGTCGACGCTCGACACCGGATCGATCTCGGTGTACACGAGCTTGCTGCCGTCAGGCGAAATGCTGGCCGGTTCTTGCCAGTTGGGCGACGTCGTGAGTCGCTCATCCAGCGCACCAGCGCTGAGCGTTCGGCGGTACAGATTCCTGATCGGTGCACCGCGCGCGAACGCGATCCATTGCGCGTCCGGCGACCAGATCGCCAGGAAGTTCTCGGCCGCACTGGTCACACGGGTGCTGATCCCGCGCGCCAGGTCCTCGATCCAGACGTCGCGCGTGCCGATTGCGTTGTTGCGCAGGATGCGTGTGCCGTCCGGCGACAGCGACAGGTACTAAGCCCATGCGTGGGACGCGGCGCGCCGGCGTCGCCTGGCCGTCGAGTGTGACCCAGGACAAATCGCGATCGACCTCGCCGGTCGTGCCCGGGACATAGGCCAGCGTGCCGGCCGCGACGTCGAAGTGGGCGCCCCCCGAAAGATTCGTGATCACGCTGTCGACGATGGGAACGGGCGGACCTGTGATCATCAGGCGGTCGGCATCGAACGGAGCGGCCAGCAGGCCTTCCGACCGCGCGTACAGGAGGTACTGCCGACCCGTCGTCGGATCCTGGACGGGGCGCGGGTATCCGCCGCTCTCGACCAGCACGCGATGCTCGCGCTCGCCCACGCGCTGCACGGCAATTCGCGAAGGCTCCCAGCCGGTGTCGTTCCAGATGCTGAAAAGCACCGCGGAGCCTGAACCAATCGCCTTCGGCCAGCGATGGCTCATCTCGCCGGCGGCGAGCGTGCTGAACGCTTCAGGAGCCCCGCCGACCGACGGCACCCGTGCCAAGCCGACGTTGTTCGCTGGCGTCAGCAGAATCGAGTCGTCTGCCAGCCACGCTTCGCCGCGGGGAGTCCGGGCATCGGCGACGGTCACCGGCGCGCCACCGTCGAGCGAAACTTTCATCAGCTTGCCGTCGGCAAAGAACCCAATCCAGCGCCCGTCAGGTGAGAAAAAGGGGTTGGACGCATCCTCCGTCCCCGCCAGCGGAACCGACTCGAAGCGATCGAGCGCACGCAGATACAGTCGAACTGTCTTGTCAATCCGGCCCACATACGCGACATGTCGCGCGTCAGGCGACAGCGCGACCGACGAGCCTCGTCCCAGTGCGATTGTGGTGTCGGCTGGCAGGGTCACGAAGGTGCGTACCACCTCTGCTCGCGTTACGTCCTCGGCGGGTCGCCGGGCGGGCCCAAGCAGTAATGCGAGAGCCGCGACAAGTGCGCCGGTGGTAAACGCGATGACCGCGATCGGCCACGCTCGGAATCGGGGCGCAGCAGGAGCCGCCGCGAGAGGCGGCGCCGAGACTCCACCGCTCGCTACTGAAGCGGTGGTCGCCGCCGATGCCAGTTCGAGTCGCGCATCGCCGATATCGCGCAGGCGATCGCGCGGGTTCTTCTGCAGCGTGCGTCGCAGCAGCGCGCGGATCGCAGGCGGCACATCGGCCGGTAACAGCGACCAATCGGGCTCGCGCTGCACGACCTCGGCAAGAATGTCGGTCGTCGACTCGCCGGCGAAGGGCTGAACGCCGGTCAGCATTTGGAAGAGCACGCAGCCGAACGCCCAGATATCGGCGCGCTTGTCGACCGCCCGTCCGCGCGCCTGCTCGGGGCTCATGTAGGCCGCCGTGCCGAGAATGATCCCCAGCTCGGTTTTGCCGGCCGCGAGCATCGTGGGAGAGTTGGCGAGCGCGACCGCGCTGTCGCCGCCAGGCGCGAAGGCCTTGGCAAGGCCGAAATCGAGCACTTTCACGGTGCCGTCGGGGCGCACCTTGACGTTGGCGGGCTTGAAGTCGCGGTGCACGATCCCCTGCTCATGCGCCGCCTCGAGCGCGTCAGCCATCTGACCGGCGACGTCGAGCGCTTCGGAGACGGTCAGCCGACGTTCCGCGATCAACGTGGCGAGCGTGGGTCCCTCGACCAGTTCCATGACGAGCGCGTAGACACCCCCGGCTTCCTCGAGGCCATGCACCATTGCAATGCGGGGATGGTTGAGCGAGGCGAGCGTGCGCGCCTCGCGCTCGAACCGCGCCCGGCGGTCGGCATCCTGCGCAAGGGCCTCCGGCAAGACCTTGATCGCAACGTCGCGCTGGAGCCGGGCGTCGCGCGCCCGATAGACTTCGCCCATCCCGCCCGCGCCGAGGGTGCCGACGATCTCGTAGGGTCCGATGCGCGAACCTGGGATAACGGCCATGAAAGGTGTGCGCATGGTAGCAGGGACCTTCCCCGCGTTCACGCCGATCGCAAAGGCTACCCATCGCAGCCTCGCCGAAGGCGGATCTCAGCGCCTCAAGATCGTACGTCGTTCCCGAGGTTGGTGCCCCGAGGCGAGTGACATCGCGGCCGGCCTTGAGTTCCGCTGAGCGGTCCTTACCCAAAGACTGACCGCTTCTTTACGGTTTGCTCATGATCGCCTGCGAGGTTGGCCGCTACCTTCGAGAGCATGAAATGTTCTCGAGCGGGCGCCGTATCCACCTGCGCCCTGCTGATGTCTTCCGCAGTTCTTGTCGCCGACCACTCGGCAGGGGGCGAGCGCCTTCCGCGAATTCATATCAATGACAACCGGACAGCCGCCGGCCAGTTGCGCGACGGGGTGCTGACGCTCGCGTTGCGCGCCGGCGTCGGACAGTGGCGACCGGAGGGTCCGGGCGGCCCAGCGCTGACCGTCGAAGCCTTTGGCGAGGTCACTGGAGCCCTTCAGGTTCCTGCGCCGCTCGTCCGCGTCACCGAGGGCAGCAGGATCGTGGCCAGCGTGCGCAACGATCTCACCGAGCCGCTTCGCGTTCACGGATTCTGTGCGCGCGACGGCTCGGCCTGTCCGGCGCTGGATGTGCCGCCTGCGACCGCTCGCGAAATTCACTTCGTGGCCGCCCGCGCCGGCACCTACCACTACTGGGCGACGAGCACCGGAGCACCGCTGCCGTTCCGCGGCGGGCCAGATACGCAGCTGTCGGGCGCCTTCATCGTCGATCCGGTTGGAACCACGATCGCCAACGATCGCGTGATCGTCCTGACCGAGTGGACGAGTCTCACGCGGTCCCAACTGAAGGACCTCACGAGCGCCACCGATATCGACGCGGCGTTCCGGGCGCTCGACCCGCAGTTTACGCTCCTGGTCAATGGTCTCTCGTGGCCCGCGACCGAGCGGCTCACGTATAACCTTGGCGAGCGCATCCACTGGCGAGTCGTGAACCTCAGCTCACAGTTTCACCCGATGCACCTCCACGGTTTCTACTTCCAAGTCGAGTCGCTCGGCGATGGCGTCCGCGACACGGCCATCGCCGCCGAACAGCGGCAGCGCGTGGTGACGCAGTTGATGCCGCCCGGCGGGACAATGGCGATGACATGGCAGGCCGAGCGTGTCGGCAACTGGCTGTTTCATTGCCACATCGTCGATCACGTGTCGCCGAAGAGGCGACTGGCGGAAGGTTCGACTGAAGGTGATCACTCGTCGCCACATCGGGCGCACGCCGGACACAACGCGTCCGCCGGCATGGCGGCGATGGTGCTTGGCGTCACGGTCATTGATTCGAGCAGTACCGATAGCCGCGAGCGCATCGACCCTCCGGCACGCGCCATCACGCTGGCCATGCGCGCCACACCGGGACCTTCAGGTGAGTTGACATACGGCTTTGCAATGCAGAACGACGATCACGAACGCACTCACGAGCCAGTGTCGGTCCCCGGCCCGACCCTGGTGCTGCGGCGAGGCGAACCGGTCGAGATCGCACTTCTCAATCAGTTGCCAGAAGCTACCGCCGTGCATTGGCACGGCATCGAGCTCGACAGCTACTACGATGGCGTGCACGGATGGAGCGGCGTCGGCCCACGGGTCACCCCGCTCATCCAGCCGGGGGCGTCGTTCGTCGCACGCATGACACCACCGCGCACCGGCACGTTCATCTATCACACCCACCTTCACGATGATCGGCAACTGACGGCGGGACTCTACGGTGCACTGCTCGTGGTCGAGCCCGACGAGATCTTCGATCCGTCCACCGATCACGTGGTCGTGATCAGCCGTGGCGGCAACGGCGTGACCGATCCCGTTCTTCTGAATGGCGAGCAGATGCCGCAAATGGCCTGGAAGGCGGGCATGCGTCACCGAATTCGCTTCGTCAACATCACGCCCGGCGACATCTTCGTCACCTCGCTATCAACGGCAGAGGCTCCGGTCAGTTGGCGGCCGCTCACCAAGGACGGCGCGCCGGTTCCAACCGACCTCCGAGCGCCACAGCCGGCAACGTTCACAATCGCCGTCGGCGAGACTTACGACTTCGAGTACGTCGCCCCGGCCGGCCGGCGCGGGCTCTGGATCAACGTCCGCACGCCGGGCGGCCGATGGGAGGCGCAGGGACGGGTGGTAATCAAGTAGGCGCGGCAAAAGTCGTGCGTCGACGGCTGAGAAAGTGTGAGATCGTGTCCCCGTGAGATCGATCATTCGATCCTGGCTGCAGACGCCGGACGATGAGGGCGGCGAGAACCAGCGCGCCCTTCGCGACCTGCTCGATGCGCTCGATCGGCAGGAGCCGGACCGCGCGAAGTATCTGGCGCGCTTTGCCTACCTCCTGGGACGCATTGCTCACGCAGACCAGCACATCAGCCCGGAAGAGACGCAGGTCATGGAGCAATTGCTCGAGCGGGAAGGCGGCCTCCCGCGTGAGCAAGCCATGCTGGTCGTTGGACTGGCCAAGACCAGCAACCTGCTGTTCGGTGGGACCGACAACTTTCTCGTCGCGCGCGAGTTTGCCGACGCGGCAACGCACGAACAGAAGCTGTCGTTGCTGCGGTGTCTGTTTGCGGTCTCGGCCGTCGAAGGCAACATCTCGATTGCGGAGGAGCGAGAAGTGCAGCGCATTGCTCGCGAGCTACGCGTTGAGCATGCCGACGTGGTCAAGCTGCGGCTCGAATATCGTCATCAGTTGCCGGGCTTGACGAACCGCGCCAACGACGAGTCATCCATGTCGTGACCAATAGCGAGGCAATATGACAGGCAAGCAACGATCCGGCCTTCTGACCAGTGCGCTTCTCGTCGCTTCGCTTCCGCTCGCGGCGCAGCAGGCAACTGCGCCCACTCTCAGCCCCTCGCAGCGCGCGTCGCTTCAGGCCGTGGTCGCGGCCGTCGACCGGGTGAACGCGGCGACCGACACCGCTGGTGTCGATTGGCCCGTGCACGTCCTGCGCGCGTCCGATGGATCGCACTACGTGGCGTTTTCCCTGGCCGGCGTCACCGGTCTCACCTCCGGGAAACCCCTGGTGCTGTATGTGCGGCTCGCGACCCGACGGGACGATCGGGTCGCCGGTGGACCCGTCGAACGATCGGCAGTCGCCGAGTGGCTCGCTGGTCAGCGCAGCGTCCTGCCGCGACCCGAGCGGGGCATCGCCTTCGGAGAGATGCCGACCTACGGCGCCGGCAGCGTGGCCTCGCGAGGTGTGACGACGCCGGGGCAAAACGTTGCCCTGTTGGAAATGGAGCGCGAGCGCGCCCGCGAGCGGCGGGAGGAACGAGAGCGCGAACGTAAAGCGACCCTGGAAGGTGAAGGGGTCCGCACGGCGCGCCCCCTCCTACCCTTCGAGGATTTCGACCTCGAGGCCGTCGTCGACACCGACTCCAGCGGTGCCGCCGTCGTCCGCCGCAGTCTGACGGCTGGGCCCGGCGACTACGTCCTGACCGTCGCGTGGCACGACAGCAGCAACAAGGACACGGACAAAGCCATCCGCGTGTTCCAGAAGAAGCTCGTTTTGCCGATTGCGTCGACTTCGGAATTCGGCCTGAGCAACGTCATCGTGGCCGACTCGGTGAGCGTCCGGACCCTGGCGCTCACCTCCGAGCAGCAATCGCGACATCCTTATTCGATCGGCACGACCGAAATCATCCCGGCCCGCGACACGATATTGACCAACCAGGAGCCGCTTGCGCTCGTCGTTCAAGTCATCAATCCGCGGGCCGCGCCCAACGGCAAGCCCGATGTCGCTGTGGGTTTTCGGATCTCGCGAGCGACAGCGACCGGGCAGGAATACGTTGGCGTCCTCGCGCCGCAGATCTACAACGAGACGACGCTCCCGGTGGACTTCGACGTGCTGAAGGGCCATCCGATCTTTGCTGCCGTCGAAATCCCCATGAGCACTTTCAAACGCGGGAACTACCGGGTGCGGATCATGGCTGACGATCGGCTGGGCGGCGTCAGCGCGACGACCGAGGCCACGTTCTCGGTCGTCGGCACACCCGCAGTGCTCCTGCGCGACGCGCCATCCGTGGCTCTCCCCTTCCGTCGGGACGCCATCCTCGAACCAGCGCTGCTCACGGCAATCGTCAATTCGCTGCGCCCGCCACAGCCCTCACCGGCGCTCACTGCGGCCCTGAATTCAGCGAGCGAGCGCCGGTTTGTCGACCTGCTACGCGGCGAGCCGGTGCGACCGGAGGAGGAAGCCACGCGAGCCACGCTGCGCGGACTCGCCCTTTATGCCCTTGGGGACACGTCGACGGCTATCGCGCTGCCGCTGCGGCAGGCCGCGCAGTCCGCGAGTACATCGGCGGGGGCCCATGTGCTGCTGGGTGCGACGCACGCGCTCGAGGGCCGTGATCGGGACGCGTTGATCGCCTGGGACGCCGCGGTCGCCGCGGGACTCGACGCCGGAGTTTTGAGCCCGTTCGTGATCGACGCGGCATTGCGGCTGGGCGATGTGGAACGCGCCAGCCAGCTGGCAACCGCGGCCCTCACGTCGCGCCCGTCGGATGGGGTTCTCATCCGGCGTGTTGCCGCATGCCATCTCGCCGGGAGTCGGCCGGCACCGGCGATCACGCTCCTGGACGCACATCTCGAACGGGAGCCGGGAGACCTCGACGCGCAGTGGCTGCGTCTGCACGCCCAATTCATGGATCTCGTGGCCACGGGAATGTCCAAGGCAGAGGCCAGCACGCGCGAGGCGTTCAAGCTGCATGCGGCTCGCTATGTCGAAGCAAAAGGGCGACACGCCATGCTGGCGACCGAATGGGCGAGCGTCGTGCCGTAGGTGGGGCCGGGTCGGTCTGCTCGGGCTGGTCGGACTATTTTGCGTGGTTAGCCAATTCGGTTTCGCGGCTCCGATCTTCCGGCTCAAGCCGGAAGCCACGAGTGTTGAACAGATATCCGTGGCTAAAGGTATCCGTGGCTTCCGCCTTCAGGCGGAAGTCCGAAACGCACCGCGGTCCTATCGCTTGCGGGGGGGCACAGGCGTTCCAGGCGTCTTCAGCGAATAAGCGCGGCGTGATGCCACCGTGATCGACGGCCGATTGACCTTGACCTCGATCGCGCGAACGCGTTTCGGTGGATCGGGGTTGGACGAATAGTAGCCAAGCACGTAGTAGTCGCTGGTTTCCGCATCGATGCGCTTCATCGCGCCTTCGAAGTCGTTTTCGTTGACCACCGCCACTCCGCCCGTTTCCTCTGCCAGAAACCGTAATGAGCTCTGTGTCTTCTGAATGTAGGTCCGCCACTGACTCTGGTCGAGCTGTTGTCCGGCATCGACGATGCCGGCCACGCCGCGGGGGTCGATGGTGAAGATCGAGGCGTTGGCGCGATTCGCTGACAGCGTCAGCTCGCGCATGTAGGCGTGCAGGTCGATATCGGCCGTAGCTCCCGGTAAGCGGAAATACGGGTTTTCCTCGTCGAGAACGAAGCGTGTTGGCTCCGCGAATCGGCCGCCCTGGATTCGATCGCGACCCTTGCGCGAATCAGCGAATGGATCGAAATCGTATCCGGTGCTGATGTAGAGAATCGCTTTACGCTTGTTGTGTACCTGCTCGAGCTCGCCGAGGACACCGTACAGCGCGTGAAACGCCATGTGGGCGCGCTGCCGGACATCACCCGGTCCCTGCGACGTTTCCAGCAACTGAAACATCTCGGCGGCGCGTCATCGCCGACCCGCGAATCTTCGAGACGCTCGCCTCGATGAGCTTGTGATCGTAGGTCAATCCAATCTCGATGCTCGACGGCCCGCTGGAAAACATCGCGACCAGATCACCTTCATGAAGCACGGTTTTGACGATCGTTGTGACGAGACGGCGGACGTGCGGCGAGTACTCCGCCTCGAAATGCAGGTCGTCGACGAAGACGAGCAGGACACGGCCACGTCGAATCCCCGACCAGGCGCCGCGGCGCTGACGGCAACACGATGCCCTCGGGCGAAGGGGGCGGCGGCGCTTGAATGCTATTGAAGGTGCGGCCACCGTGGATCAGGGCAAACGAGTCGATGGTTTGCGCCACGCCGTCTTCGAGCACCGTGAAGTCGTTCTTCGTCAGATCCGGGACAAAGCGGCCCTTTTCATCTCGCGGAATGACGTCGGTCGTCACGTGGGTCACCGTCGCGCGAAATGTCGGGGCTTGCGGCTGCGCGGGCGGCGGATTCTGCGCCAGCGAACGCGAGTCCTGGGACACGACGAGCACGCCGGTGACGAGTGCGAGCGCGAAGATCGACCGGAGGCAGAGCATCCAGGAATTATAGGCCGCGGGTAAGATGACGGAGTGATATTGCGGCCTCATCGGCGCGCGATTCTCCGCGGCGGCCTGTCGTGGGGCGCGGTGGTCTTCGTTGGCGGAACCGAGGCGCTCGTCGAGCACTTGTGTGCCCAGCCACTCTGCGACCCGGCGCCGCTCGGCGAGCTGGTCGCTCTCGTCCCGCTTCACGGCGATCGCGTGCAGCAAACCCCGCTCGGTCAGATGGTCGGCGGTCCTGGACTCGATGCGCGTCTCTTCACCGACCTGTCGACGCTTCAGCCGGGGAAGCTCCTCACACCCACCGCCGAGATGTTCGTGCGCACGGCCGTCCCCGCGGCGCTTCGTACGATCCCCAACGCCTGGTCGATCAGCGTCAGCGGGTTTGCGCGGTCAACCCTCGACATCGAACGACTCCGGCGCGATGCGCGGCCGATGGGTGCGCATCTCATCGAGTGTTCCGGAAATGCTGACCCGAACAACTTCGGATTGATGAGCGTCACGGACTGGACGGGCGTGCCGATCGCTCGGCTCGTTACTGAACTCGGCGTCCAAGCGGGCGCCAGCGGGCTGCTGATCAGCGGCATCGACGAGCTGCACCAGACCTCGCGCAGCTCGAACCCGGGCGCCAGTTGGATATTGCCCCTCGACCGCCTCGAACGTCTTGGCGCATTTCTGGCCGTGACGATGAACGGCGAGCCCTTGACAGCCGACCACGGCGCCCCGGTTCGTCTCGTCGTTCCCGGGTGGTACGGCTGTTCCTGGATCAAGTGGGTCAACGAACTCAGACTGGTTGGCGCCGACGAAAAGCCGACATCGCAGATGATCGAGTTCTCCCTGCGGACACATCAACCGGATCGCGAAGCCCTCGCCCGCGATTACGAGCCGCCCGTCATCGACGTGGCCGCCACACCGGTTCGGGTTGAAAAGCGTCGCGTGGAGGGTCGGCTCGAGTATCGAGTGGTGGGGATCGTCTGGGGCGGTGAGCGGCCGGTCGAGCAACTCGCCATTCGATTCAACGTCGGCGAAGCCCCGCGCGTGTTCTCGATCTGCCCGACGCCGACGACGCATCGTACATGGTCGCTGTGGGACTACCGGTGGCGCCCGACGACTCCAGGCGTCTACAGCATCGCGCTGCGTGCCACCGACCCGTCAATCCGCACCCGTCGCCTCGATGTGTCGTACTACGTCAGACGCGTGGTGATCGACGAAGTCTGAGGGCGGGTGCGACGGGTGCGACAGGTGCTGGGGTGCGATGGGTGCGGTGCGGTGCACTGGTGCAGAGAGGTGCACTGGTGCAGAGCCGTGCACTGGTGCAGAGGTGCACTGGTGCAGAGGGCGCGCTGCACCTGCGCACCTGCGCACCGCACCTGCGCACCTGCACCCGTCGCACCTGCGCACCTGTCGCACCGCACCGCACCTGTCGCACCCGTCGCACCTGTCGCACCCGACGCACCTGTTCACAGCCCCATCCGATGCGGCTGCCACTGCAGCCCCAACGCCATCAGGCGGTCGAGGAGGTGGGGGTACGACATCTTGGCGAGCTTGACCGACTGCGCGAAGTCTTCTTCCTCGGCCAGCTGGGGATTGGCATTGGCTTCGATCACATACGCCTTGCCGCTGGCGTCCATGCGGAAGTCGATGCGGGCGTAGCCGGAGAGGTCGAGCGCCCGGTAGGTGCGCTTGGCCAGATGCTGAATCTTCGGCGCGATCCCATTCGGCAGCTGCGCCTCCGCCGTGTCGATGCCGTGCCGCTTCTGGTACTTGACGCTCCACTTCACGCGTTCCGTCGCGATCCGCCAGTTGCTGTCGGGCATCTTGGCAAACGACATCTCCCACACCGGGAACACCCGGAGGCGATGATTGCCCGATCACGCCGACGTACAACTCGCGGCCGTCGATGAACTGCTCGATGATCGCCGGCGTGAGAATCGTGTCGTGGATGTACTTCACGCGCTTGATCAGTTGCTCCTCGTTGGCGACCACGGAGGCCTGCGAAATCCCGATCGACGACTCGTAGGTGAGCGACTTGACGATCATCGGATACGTGAGCTTCTTCGGCAGCACCGGCTTGCGGTTGAGCGGCACGACCGTGAAGTCGGGCGACGGGATCCGGTGATAGGCCAGCAGCTTCCGCGCCAGCGCTTTGTCTCGCGACAGCGTCAGGCCGCGCGGGTTGCAGCCGGTGTACGGCACGCCGCATCAACTCCAGGTAGCTGACGACGTTCTGGTCGAAGACGCCGATGTCGGCGAACGCCTCCATCAGGTTGAAGACGATGGTCGGCTTGAACTCGTCGATCGCCTGCCGGATCGGCGTCAGGTCGTCGTGAACGCCGATCACGAGCAGCTCGTGCCCGCGCTTGCGCAGCGTGGTGACGACGTCCCATTCCATCCGCCACTCGGGATTGACGTCGGCGAGCGGCACGTCTTCCTTGGGCACGAGAGCTTTGTGGACGAGAACGAGGACGCGATACTTCTTCACAGCCGTTTCTTCATAGGGCCTTTTTCATCGAGACGTCTTCACGGGCCTCATCACAGGGCCACCCGGTGCCGCCCGCTGTGCAGATAGTTCATCGTCTGCACGGTCAGGAGGACCGTGAATTCGTAGCGTGCTTGTTCCTCCGGCACGGCGAGCCGAAGCTTCAGCTCGCGGCAGCGCGTGATCATGTCTTCGAGCACCTTGTCGATCGTGTACTGGTAGATGCCCGGTCCAGCTCGCGACGACACGACGAACCGGCTGGCGCATCTTGCCGAGAAACTGTGCCGCCGTCATGTTGCCGGCGAACTCCGGCGCATCCGAGAACAACCGTCGCAGCTCGCGATCGTAGAACTTGGGATGGTCGATGCCGTGATGGCGGCGCTTGCGTCGATAGTGCCGCCGCAGCGTGTGACGCAGCCGCCGCAGCGGATCGACTTCGTCGGTGCTCGTCGACGAGCGGCTTGCGGCCGCGCAGCGATCGCATCAACGTCGTCCACGTATTCGAGCTTGTTGAACGCCGGCCACCCCGCGTAGCGCTGCTTCCAGTTCGACTCCGGCGTCAGCCAGACCGCGAAGGTCTCGGCGAAGTCTTCGTCGGGATGACTCTGGGCGTACCACGGGTCGATGTGCTGAACGAACGCCTTGCTGTACGGCTTCGGGACGTAGAACTCCGGATACGGCTCGTTCGAGCTGCCGAAGAGCGCCCGCCGCTGTCGCCGCAGCCGCAGTTTGTAAGACGTTGTCGATGACGTGTCCGGCCTCGTGTCGAAGGATGCGCATGCACCATTCGTGCTCGCCGCCCTCGACTTCCAGCATCTGCGATC
Organism: uncultured Acidobacteriota bacterium; assembly: GCA_963734095.1. Classification (GTDB taxonomy): domain Bacteria; phylum Acidobacteriota; class Vicinamibacteria; order Vicinamibacterales; family UBA2999; genus JACCSI01. Next base: position 22,202 of record CAVTGK010000010.1, read on the forward strand.
TTCTCGAGCCGCTCGAGCCGCGGGTGCGTCATGTAGAACGGCACCGCCATGCGTCGCCGTGCCGTCGGGCGTGAACCATTCGTCGGAGATAGTAAAAATGGAGCGGGAACCTTCAGCTCGCGCGCCTCGAGCTCCGCCGCAGCTGCGCGATGCGCGGCCCTCGATGACCGTGCCTTCGAGCTTCAGCGGAAGATCGGCGAGCCGGAGATCGAGCAGTTGCTCGTCCGGCAGTTCCGCCCAGTTGGCAGGGACGTTGGCGCGCGGCATCGCCATCATACTGAGGTTCCAGGGTTCCAAAGTTCCAAGGGTTCCAGGGTTCCGACCAGGACTCTCGGGTTCGGCGCTCCAATCGAACCCGGCACCTGATTCCGAACTCTGGAACCTTGGAACCGTGGAACTTGTGGAACTCTATCCGACGTGAATCCGCGGACGCCGCTCCGGACGCGGCTCCGCCTGGCGTAAGACTTCACGCGCCACGGGCGCCGTGTCGCCCTCGCCAAACGCGAGGAACCGCAGCAAGATAGGTGATCGGGTTGCCCTCCGTCCACCCGAAATACGCGTGAGGCGTCGCGCCGGTGCGATCGCGCAGGTCGAGCAGGATGGCGGCGATCGCGTTGGGTATCGCCGGACTCCTCGTCGACAGAATCTCGTAGGGCCCGACAATCGCGCGCCCTTGATGCAGCGCACCGGAAAACTCCGACGCGTCGCTCGGGTAAATTTCGAGAAACACGACCCGCGCCTCCGGCGGCAGATGGTGCGCCTCGCGCGCTTCCTTGAGCTTTGCGGTCGTACTCTCCGCCTCGAGGCCCGTGTCAGGCCGGTTCGCAATGATCCGCAGCGGCGTGCCCACTGCGCCGGGCCACCACTGCGTGCGGCCGGCTCGTCGTAGGTCACGCCCGTGCGCACGCAGCTCGGTCGACCGCATCACCCGCGATACCAGCGAGGTCGTGACCATGGTGACGATGAACCAGATTGCGATCGTCAGCCCTTCCGGCCGTTCGATGATGTTGATCGACCGTCGCGTAGACGAACACCGCGATCACCACGCCAAACGCAACGCGCCGCCGAGGCGTCGAGATCGCCGCGGCGAACGCGACCGAGGTCATCAGGACCAGGACGCCAGTGGCGTAGGCACCGGCTTGCTCATCGACGTCCGCGTCGAAGAACCAGGATCGTGACCAGAGAACGCGATGCCGGTGATGATCAGCACCAGCGGGCGGCTGGCACGTGCCCATTCGGGCGCCATGCCGTAGCGCGGCAGGTAGCGCGGGATCAGGTTGAGGAGCCCGGCCATCGCCGATGCGCCGGCAAACCACAGGATGGTGATGGTCGACAGGTCGTAGACGGTACCGAACACGTCGCCAAAGTCACGATGGGCGATGTAGGCCAGCGCGCGACCGTTCGCGGCGCCGCCGGCCTGGAAACTCAGGCGGCGGAATGAGCAGCGTGGTGACGATGCTGCTGCCGACGAGCATCACGCTCATGATGAGGGCTGCGGTCAGGAGCAGCTTTTTCGTGTTGCGAATTCGGCTCGCCAAGCCGTTCTTCCGTCTGTCTCGCCCTCGCCCTTGACGAGCGGCATGACGGCCACACCGGTCTCGAACCCGGAGAGGCCCGAGCGCAAGCCGCGGGAACAGCCAGCAGCGCCGCCACGATCGCCATGCAGTAGTTCGGCTCCTGCTGAAGCAGCCCGTCGCGCCAGTAGGCAACGTTTCGGGATGGGTCGACGATGTACAGAAGCCCGTTGCCGACGACGACCGCGTTCAGTGATCAGGTAGACGACCACGATCATCACGGCGACCCAAACCGCTTCGCGCATGCCTCTGACGAAGACTGCGCCCAGTGCGGCGATCAGCGCGAAGGTGACGGCGACTGGGGTGCGGCGACCACGCCCGGGCGAAGGGGTTTTCCACGATGTGAGCGGTCGCGTCCGCGGCGGACAGCGTGATGGTGATGACGAACGCCGTGGCGGCAAACCCAGCAGACACAACACCAGCGCCTTGCCGCGCCAGCGCGGCAGCTTCTCTTCGAGAACCGCAATGCTGCCCTTGCCCGTGCGGGCTGAGTTCGGCGATGCGCGCGTAGGCCGGTAGCGCGCCGAACAGCGTCACGAGCACCAGGATCAGCGTGGCAATCGGAGACAGAAAGCCAGCGGCCAGGAACGCGATGCCGGGCTGATAGCCCAGGGTGGAAAAGTAATCGACCCCAGTGAGGCACATCACCTGCCACCACGGGGCGGTGTGGTGGCGGCTTGCCAAGTGGTCCCGCAGGCTCCTCGAGTCCATGGTACAGCCAGGTCAGGACATGCCCGCGAGGGCGGCGCCACGGAAATCACGTGCGCCGATGATAACGCCTGGGGGCGCCTCGTCGTCAAAGTCGTCGACCGGGAGGCTCAAAGACCGGCAGTGCTCCGACCGCGACATTAAGTGTGGTGTTACACCTTCGCCGGTAGTTAGCCGAGGCTCGACGACCGCTACTATTTGAGCGCGGCGCGAGCCTCCTTCAGCTCAGGGAGCCCGGGGTCGGCGAGCCGCCAGTTGTTCAGGAACTGCTGAAAAGCGCGCCGGCTCTTCGCCGTCTCCCCCGCCTTTGCCGCCGCGCGAGCGAGACCGAGCACGGCGCGGCTCCGGTTGGGAGTGCGCGCCAGCGTACGCTCGAACCAGATCACGGCCTCCTTGGGCGCGTCCCGCCTGCAGCAGCAGCTCGCCGTACAGCTCGTCGGCGCCCTTGACCGGATACGGCCGCCCGATCGGCTTCGGCATGCGCGCCTGGGGCGCACGTCGCGCGCTCCATCGCCGGCAAACGCCTCCTCCGGCCGCCCGCCCGCCATCGCATGAGCGCGCCGCAGCTCATTCGACCATCACCGCTGCCTGCTCGCGCAGCCCGGCGTCCGGCCCTGGCCGCGTCCGCCTTCTGCAGCAGCTCGCAGCGCCGCGTCGGCCGGGCGAGGTCGCCGAGCTTGACCGCGCTCATGCCCAAGCGCGAAGAGCTCGTCGATGTTGTCGAACGACTCTGCCCTTTCATCTCGCTCCAGCGCTCGCTTTCGATCACGTAGCGCGCGCGCATCGATCCGCGGTCGTTGCGCAGCGCCATCGGGCCGCTGCCCCGCCCGATCTCGCTGTCGCGCGTAGTGGTGGCCGCCCGACTTGCTCCGCCGCTGTCCACGACCTTCATCGCCTGCATCGACCTGCCTGCAGCGCCTCGCGCGGCTTTGTCGAACCGCCCCTGCTGCGTCCACTCGTAGTGCAGCCACGACAGGCTGTGAAAGTCGCGCAGCGCGACCGACAGCCCTCTGCGCGCCGCCCAGGCGATCGACGCGTCCCAGGACGCCTGGTCGGTCGCGGCGGCCTCGTCCCACAGGCCCAAGCTGCACGAACGCGTGCGCCGGCATGTGGAGCGCGTGGCTCGCGGCGGGCGCGATCTTCGCGTAGGCGCGGGCCGCGGGCAGCGCTCGTGCGCGCGAGCGTGCGCGTGATCGTAGGCGTGCAGGATGTAGTGCGCGCGCGCCGGGATGCTGCGGATTGCGCTTCGAACACGCCTTCGGCGATCGCGCCGGCCTTCTCGCGCAGCGGCAGCGCCTCATCGCCCCGCGGCAGACGTCGCCAGCAGCGACAGCGCATGGAACGCCTGCGCCTCGTCGTCTTGCGGGAACTTCGCCGCCAGCGCGCCATCGCATCGGCAGTACGCCTTGTCGCGCGCAGGCTTGTGCTCCCGCTGCCGTACAGCGCCTCGACCGCCGCCAGGTACATCTGCTCGCGCGGCGTCACCGCCTTCGCGGCGCGCGCCTGCGGGCGTCGGCCCAAGCTTGGCCAAGCGCCGCGCGCGCCTTGTCGGGCTCTTCGTGAAACCAGAGCGGCTGATTGAAGCACATCGCCTCGCCCCAATACGCCAGGGCAAAGCCTGGGATCGATCTGTCTGCGCCGCGCGAAACGCGTCGATCGCTTCTTCGTAGCCGAAGCTGTGCAGCCACGCCACGCCGCGCATGAAGTCCGCCTGCGCCGCCGGCGCGCCGGAGTTGGGAAACGCGATCGGTGCCAAGCGGCGCGCGCGGCTGCGCCGAGCAAGCTGCGGCGCTCGCCAGCAGCAGGACGAGCGGTCAGCGAGCCGAAACATCGAACGGCAGCGTAGCAACAAACAAAGGGCGCTCCGTGAGGAGCGCCCTATTCCGTGCCGGCGAAGCCGGTCCTGCCGAGCGGCTTCGATAGCCGTCCGAGGTCCGTGCCCCGCGCGCCAGTCGCGCCGTGCTCCGGTTTAGAACGTCAACCGGAACATCAACTGCGTCAGCCGCATGAACCCCGACTGCACGCGGATCTGGCCGAACGTGGCGCTGCCAACGTGCGTGATCGGCCCGCGGACCTTGACGGTGTTGGTGATGTTCAGCACTTCGAGTCTGATCTGGCCGCGCATGCTGCCGCCAAGTCGCAGGTCCTTGCCCGCCACGAAGTCCCAGTTGTTGCGGTGCGGCGTGCGGACGTCTCGGATCAGTTCTGCGGCACCGTGCCAAGCGTGAACAGGCCGGGGTTGGCGTAGGCCGTGCTGCGTGATCCAGATGTCTTGGATGCGCTCATCGCGTGCGGCCGTCCGGTTTCGGGGTCGCCAGTGCCCGGGTTGCACGCGCTGCATCGCGCGCAGAAGGCACTCGACAGTCGTTCGAATTCATCGAGAGCGACATCGGGAAGCCGCTCTCGAACGAGATGATCGACGAAATCGTCCAGTCGCCGAGGATCGGCCGCGGCCGACGCCGCTCTGCGCCCACCGCTTGCCCTGCGCCGAACGGCAGCTCGAAGATCGGGCGAGAACACGATCTTGTGCGGCACGTCGAGGATGCCGACGCGCGTACTCCGCCTCGAGATCGTAGGCGTTCTGCGCGTTGCCGTTGTTGCCGGGAGAAGAAGTTGCCCTCGCCGAACTGGTTGTCCTCAGCCGGCTGTAGGTGTAGTTGATGCGCCCGCCCCAGCCATTGGTCACGCGCTTCTCGAACTTGAAGATCGCCGCGTGATACTGGTTCTTGCCCAGCGTGACCTGCCGCATCAGGATGTTGCCGAACTGCGGGAACGGCCGCAGCAACTGCGCGCGCGCGACGGTCGGGCTGGTGACGTTGAAGCCCTGCCCGGCCGGCAGACCGAAGAACGGATTCGGCACCTGATCGTTCAGCGCCGTTCCGAGCGCCAGGTGCCGCGGATCGACCTGGTTGATGTTGATGGTGCCGTCGTTCGATGCCGCCGAGGCCGAGGTCGCGGCCGGTCGCGCCGGCATACTCGAAGCCGACGGCGATGTTGCCCGGCAGCTCGCGGTTGAGGTCGACCGAGTACTGTGCACGTACGGCGCGCTCCTTGTCCTGATCGATGAAGTCGATCTGGCCGCCGACGCCGGTCAGCGCGCCGCAGCGCGTTGCCGACCGGCTGCAGCAGGCCGCTCGGGAACGGGTTGCTCAGCGTGACCGTCGGCCGGAACTGGCCCTGCTGGATGAGCGTCACCTGGCTGGAGCCGATCTGGCCGTAGTTGGTGGTGTCCGGCGCCTGGTAGTTCCACGGCGCCCAGTAGATCCCGTAGCCGCCGCGGAGCACGGTCTTCGGGTTGAACGAGTAGACGAGGCCCAGCCGCGGCGACACCTTGAGCGCCGGCGGATCGCCCTGGTACCGTTGGCGCCGTTCTGCGCCGGCATACACGAGCCCGCCGCGTACAGGCTGGCCGTTCGACGACGACGTTGCCGAGCGCGCCGCCGGAGGCGTCAGCGTGCGATCGAAGGCGACGGTGATGCCGTCGTCTCTTCTCGCGCAAGCCCGGCCTCGTGCTCGAGGCGGAGGCCGTAGTTGAGCGTGAGCTTCGGGTTCGACGCGGAAGTCGTCCTGCGCGTAGACGCCGTAGTAGTTCGTGAACAGCTTGAGCGGCGTCGACACGCCGACGCGTGCTCGTCTGCCGGATCGCCCGAGGGATAGCCGAGCAGGAAGCTCGCGAAGGCGTTGCCCGACGTGGCGCTGTCCCGTTGCGCGTCGGGTTCGACGACGTGAAGCAGCGGTCGAAGCGGAAATCGCCGGCGCCGTCTGCGAACGACTGGAAGTCGAGCCCGATCAGGCGGTAGTCGACGCCGAACTTCAGCGTGTGGCGGCCGAGCAGCTTCGACAGCGCGCCGTTGGCGCCCCACGAGTGCCAGTTGATGTTCACTGGGTCGATCGCGCCGGCCATGCGCGCCGAAGTCCGCGCTGTCGTAGTCGGTGACGCGGACCTGCGGGAACTTGTCGACCTGGATCGGGCTGAGGAAATCGGCGGGAAGCCGAGCGTCCGCCGGATCGAAATCGGCGACAGCGTGTTGTCGTCGATGAACTGGTGAAGCCGTAGCGCAGCGTCAGACCGTGTTGTTGCTCGGAAGCCACGTGTTGTTCAGCGCCAGCACGTTGCACGCGGCGCTGCAGGATGTAGTCGCCCGGATCGGCGAACCGGTTGGCGCCGGTCAGACCCGGCTCCCAGTAGTTGGCGCACGGCTCGTCGGTCTTGTTGTACAGGTAGAGCCCGGTCAGCGAGACCGCGTCGCTGAACCGGTGATCGACCTTGCCGGTGTACATGTAGCGCGCGGTCGTTGATCTCGCGCGGTGCGGTGAAGTTGGCGCTGCCGTTGCTCACGTCGCTGGTCCGGCGTCGGCAGGTAGCTGGTGATCGCCGCGCGCCACCGGATTGATCCGGCTGGCCGGGATGACGTTGCCCGGGAACGGCGTGCGGCCCGTTCCGGTGGCGGATCGCCCGTCAGCGGGTCGTAGATGACGACGAGATGGCCGGCGCTGTCGAAGCTCTGCGAGAAATCGCCGTCGCCGCTCGCGGCTGGTCGGGAAGCGCAGGTCGCCGTTGCGCGTCGTGTTCGATCCGTAGCCTTCGAACGCGAACCAGAAGAACGTGCGGTTGTTGAATGATCGGGCCCGCCGAAGCCGCCGCCGCCCAGGTGGAAGTAGGTATCGGGCTTGGGCTACGCCGGCAGCTCGGAGAAGAAGTTGTTGGCGCGCGCCCCACTTCGGCCGGTTCTGATAGAAGCCGCTGCCGCGCCATCGTTGGTGCCCGACTTGGTGGCCACGTTGAACGTGCCGCCGCCGGTGCGCCCGGTCTCGGCGTCGTAGGTGTGGACCTGCACGTTGACGTCTTCGAGCGCCTCGATCGATCGGGTTCGCCGACGCGCGGTTGCGCATGTCGGTGATCGGCACGCCGTCAACCAGGTAGTTGTTGCCGCGGCGCGTGCCGCCGCCGAGCGACAGCAGCGACGCGTTGGTCTGATCCTGCTGGCGGTTGAACTGCGCGTCGCCCGAGGCGACGACCGTCGGCACCGTGACGGCGAAGAGGAACGCGGCGCGGCCGGCGCTCGGCAGCGTCTCGAGCTGCCGTGAGTCGATGACTGCGCCGGTCGACGCGTTGGAGGTATCGATCAGCGGCGACTGCCCGGTGACCGTGATGGTTTCCTGGAGCTGGCCGACCTCGAGGTGGATGTCGATGGTGATGAACTGCTGGGCGCCGATGCGGACCGCCTTGTTCTCGTAGGTCTTGAAGCCCGTGAGACGTGGCCTTGACCGTGTAGGTCCCGGGCGGCACGGCGGCGAAGTTGTACTCGCCCTGACTCGTTCGAGACCGCCTCGCGGGTCTGGTTCGTGCCTTCGTTGACTATTTGCACCGTGACGCCAGGGATGACGCCATTGGCGTCTCTGACGGCGCCGCGAAGACCGCCGGTAAACGACTGTGCCGCTGCGCTTCCGGCAATCGCCATCGCCAGGACCATGATGCCCAACGTCCTGACGACTTTCATGGACTTCAGACTCCTCATACTCGCTCCTCCACAAACAGGCCGGCTAAAGCTCGGGCGCCTCGGACTTTTCCCGCCGGAACCACTCCCGCCGCGTAGCCGCGGCTATCTGAGCGGACACACTTCAAAGCTGAAAAAACGCAAAGGGTTTCGCGGAGTCTACGGCAGAGGCACTGTAAACACAAGGTGTCTGGGTGCCTAAAGTGCCTGGAGTGCCTGGGTGCTGGTGCTATGGAGCCGGCCTGCGTCAATATGCTGGGACGAAGTGACTCATCTGGATCCGGCACTCGCACCAGGCACCAGTCAGGCACCCCAGACGCACCTAGGCACCTCGGCACTCTAGGCACCTTGCGCAGCTAATGCTACTATTCGCGAAATTCCAGGGGGTTCCATGGACGACCAGGGGATGGTGGAAGGCGGCCATTCGCGGCGCACCTTTATCAAAGGTGTGATCGCGGCGGGCGCCACGGTATCGACATCGGCTTACCTGTTCCGCACGACGATCCTCGGGCAGAACGAATCGTCGCTCCCAGGATCGGTCGAACGGCTCATCACGCTGGACGTCAACGGCCAGCAGCGTCGCGTCGATGTGCTCAAGCACGAGACGCTCGCGACGACGCTTCGGTACAAGCTCGGATTGACCGGCACCAAGTTGGGCTGCGATCGATCGGAGTGCGGCGCGTGCACCGTGCTCATCGACGATGTGCCCCACTATTCGTGCTCGATTCTGACCCACGCCGTGCGCGGTCGAAAGGTCCAGACGGTCGAGGGCCTGGCGAGTCCGGACGGCAAACTGAGCCCGGTCCAGCAGGCCGTGGTCGACGGCCAGGGTTTCCAGTGCGCGTTCTGCATGACGGGGTTCATCATGGCGACCACTGGGTTTCTGAAGACCAATCCCAATCCGACGCGCGCGGAACTGGCACACGGCATTTCCGGCAATCTGTGCCGCTGCGCTGACTACAACAAGATCCTCGACTGCATGATGAACGCCGCAGAGCTGGCGAGGAGGGCGTGATGGCAGACCAGACACCGCAGCGCACCGCACCTGCCGCACCGAGCGCACCCGGCGCACCTGCCGCACCCGCGACAGGTCAGGCACCCGCGGCACAAGCGGCACCCGGGGCGAAACCTTCGTTTCCACCCGTTGACCCGAGCAAGTTCAAACTGATCGGTCACAACTACCAGACGCCCGATCTGGTCGCGAAGGTCACCGGCAAGGCCAAGTACGCCGAAGACTTCCGCGCCGACGGCATGCTGTTCGCCAAGCTGATGCTCAGTCCGCGGCCGCACGCGCGAGTCGTCAACATCGATGCGAGTCGCGCGCTGGCGATGCCAGGTGTGCACGCGATTCTGACCGCGGACGATCTGCCGCCACCACCCGCCCCGCCAGGACAGGGTGCACCAGCGTGCCGCGGCTGCAGGTGGCGCTGCGACGCTCCGGCCGGCGGGAATGCACCGGCTGGTGCTCCGGCCGCGCCGCCAACGGGCCCCGGTGCAGCCGGCGCCCCGGGAACGCCGCCCACCGCCGCCGCCGTTCCGCCCGCGCAACAGCAGCCGCAGACGCCGCCCATTCCAGCGGAGTTCTGCCTGGCGAAAGAGGCGCTCTACGAAGGCGAGCCGATTCTCGCGGTCGCCGCGGACAGCGAAGAACTGGCGGCCGCCGCCATCGAAGCGATTCGAGTCGACTTCGAACCGCTGCCGTTCGTGATCGATCCGCTCGATGGCCTCAAGCCGGGCAGCCCGAATGGACGAACCGAAGGCAACGTGTTCGTGGGCGGCGAGGTCAAGACGATCAAGTGGACGCAGGCACACTTCGATCAACTCGCTGCCGGTAAGTGGCCCACTGATGCGGAGGCTGGCGAAACCACGGTGTGGGGCGATGTCGACGCCGGCTTCAAGGAAGCGGACCTCATCGTCGAAGACGTTTCGTATCAGCAGGACACGGTCCATCAGCCGCTCGAATCGCGCACGGCGATGGCGTACTGGCAGAACGGCAAACTGTATCTGCACGGCTCGACGCAGAGCCTGTCGCGAACCGTCGCGACGGTCGCCGGCTGGGTCGGCGTTCCGCAGCGCGGACGTGGTGATCATCAGCGAATACTGCGGCGGTGGTTTTGGCAGCAAGATTCCGGGCTCGCAGACGATGGCGATTCCGGCGCTGCTGTCGAAGAAGCTGAATGGCCGCCCGGTGATGATGCGCATCTCGCGCGAAGAAGAAACCTACATCGGACGCAAGCGCCCCGGCTTCCAGGCGTGGGCGAAGATGGGGTTCAAGAAGGATGGTCGGGTCACGGCCATCGACTCGTTCATCATCGAGAGCAGCGGGCCGTACCGTCGTCAAGGCGACAACGGTCAGGCGGCGAACCTCGCGACCCTGCTCTACACAGCGCCGAACGCGCGCTTCCGAGGAATCTCGGTGGCGACCAACACGCCGCCCGGCGTCTCGCAGCGCGCACCTGGTGGACTTCAGAGCTCGATTCTGTTCGAGCCGCTTGTCGCACGCGCGGCCAAGGAGCTCGGAGTGGATCAGGTCGCGATTCGCAAGATCAACGCGCCCGTCAATGGCACGCAGTTCGGGCTGAACCCGCCGGCACAGGCGAATCGCCCGCGAGGCAAAATCACGAGCTCGTATGTCAAGGAGGCACTCGACCGCGGCGCCGAGCTGTTCAACTGGGAAGAGCGAAAGAAGCGCAGTGGCCAGCGACGCGGCACGAAGGTGACGGGCGTCGGCGTCAGCACGAGTACCTTCGTCGGGGGCTCAATCGGAGTCGATGGACTGCTCACGATTCGACCCGACGGCAAGATGTACATCCATCAAGGCGTCGGCAATCTCGGCACCTTCTCGGTGGCCGACACCGCGCGTGTGTGTGCCGAGGTGCTCGACTTCCCTTGGGAGAACGTCGTGGTGGCCTGGGGTAACACCGGCAACCACGTGGCGTGGAGCTCTATTCAAGCGGGCAGTCAGACGACCCATGCACACACCCGGGCGAACTTCGCCTCGGGCTCTGACGCGAAGCGGAAACTCCAGGAACTCGCCGCGCTCGAGCTCGGTGGGAACGCGGATGCTTATCGCGTCGGCGGCGCAGGAGTCGCCGGGCCGGGCGGTCGATTGACCTGGGCGCAAGCCGCCGAACGCGCGATCAAACGCGGCGGCAAGTTCGACGGACACGAGCTGCCCGGCGATATCAACGCGATGACGAAGACCTCGGGCGCGGCGCTGGCCGGCCTCGGGTTGATGGGGGTCGCACGCGACAACTATCCGCGCGATGGCTCGACCTATTCGTTTGTCGCCGGCTTTGCCGAAGTCGAAGTGGACGTCGAGACCGGCGTCTACACCATCGTGGACTACCTGGCGGTCGCGGATGTGGGCACGGTGCTGCACCCGCGAAGTCTGGGCGGGCAGATCCTCGGTGGCGCCATCCAAGGCATGTCGCACACGCGCAGCCAGAAGCTGATCTACGACACGCACTACGGCGTGGCCATCGGCAAGCGCATGTATCACAACAAACCTCCAACCATGCTCGACATTCCGATCAACGCGCGGTGGGAGGCGGTCAACATTCCGGATCCGGGAAACCCGGTCGTCGGCGCCAAGGGTGTCGGGGAACCCGCCGTCGGGAATGGCGGTGCCTCCGTACTGTGCGCGCTGGCCGATGCGGTCGGATACGACATCATCCGCCGCACGCCGGTGCAGCCGGAGCAGGTGATGGCAGTGGTAACCAAGGACCCGCGGTTCCGCGTCGAACCGTTAACGGCGTACATCTAGGAAAGGAACACACAATGCCTGTCATTCGCGACGTGATGCCGGCGTTCGAGTTGTTCCAGCCAACCTCGATCGCCGATACGGTCGGCCTCCTGACTCGCCACGACAACGCGTGGCTGATGGCTGGAGGGCTGGACAGCTTCGACTGGTGGAAGGATCGGATCAGGCGGCCCGCAGTGGTCATCGATCTCGGCACCGTCGCCGAGCTGCGCGGCATCAAGGAAGTCAACGGCGGGGTCGAGATCGCCGCGAATACCAGCCTGACTGAAATCTCCCGCCATCAGGTGGTGCGCGACAAGTTCGGCCTGCTCGCGCAGGCGGCGGGGCATCGTCGCCTCGCCGCAGATTCGCAACCAGGGCTCGATTGGCGGCAACGTGAGCCAGGACACGCGGTGTCACTATTACCGCGCCGGCTGGCCCTGTTACCGCGCCGGGCGGCAACATCTGCTACGCCGACACGCCAACCGCGGTCAATCGCGAGCATGCGATTCTCGAGGCCGATCGCTGTGTGGCGGTGAGCCCGTCTGACACCGCGCCGGCGCTGATTGCGCTCGATGCCCAGATGGTCGTGCGCAACTCGAGCGGTGAGCGTCTGATCGCGGCGCAGGACTTTTTCATCGGCCCGTGGCGCGACATCACGCGGATGACCGCGCTCGGCCCACGCGACCTGCTGACCGCTATTCGCGTTCCCAGCACCTTCGCGGGCAAGACGTTCTACTTCGAGAAGGTCCGCGACCGCCAGGTGTGGGACTTCCCACTCGTCAACATCGCCTCGGCGATGTCCACCAGCGGCACGACCATCAGCGACTCCCGACTGGTCGTTGGTGGCGTCTCGGCCAGACCGCTGCGCCTGGTCGATGTCGAGAACGCGATCCGTGGCCGCGCCCGCAACGAAGAGACGGCTCGGATGGCGGCCGAGATCGCTACTCGTGGATCGGTGACGCTGCGGCACAACGCCTACAAGGTCCCGCTCATGCAGAACCTCGTCAAGCGCGCCATCAGAGGAGAGGGTGAATGGACTTCGTAACCTGGGCACGGAGCCCGTGGGGTGAGGACGTGCTCACCCATATCTCGTGGAGCCTGTTCTGGGCCTCGCTGGTCGGCGGCTTCCTGTTCCTCATCGCCCACGGCGGCTACATGTTGTTCTCACGACATGTGAAGCGTCCCGCCTCGGAAGTGGACCGCATGGAGGCCGAACGGAAGGGCCTGCCGGCCCGGATTCCGCGGCACTCGTTCGTGGCGCGCTTCTTTCACTGGGTGATGGCGGCGTCGATGCTCGTCCTGGTGTTCACCGCGTTCCTGCCCGTGATCGGCGTGCGAATCGACTGGGTCGAGTGGCACTGGATCGCGGGCCTCGTGCTCACCGGATCCATTCTCTTCCACATCGTCCACGCCACGTTCTTCCTCGACTTCTGGTCGATTTGGGTCGGGCCGAAGGACATCCCGGAGTTCAAGGCCGAGATGATGCGGGATCTTCTCGACAAGGAACCGGGCGGCCCGATGCCGGGTAAGTACCCGTTGGGCAATCGCCTCTATCACCTGGTCGTGGTGATCGCCGGCCTCGCCGTGATCATCACGGGCATCCTGATGATGTACCGCGTTCGCAATCCGATTGTCGCCCGCGATCCATATGTGATGAGCGATCCGGCGTGGGGCCTCACCTACGTGCTTCACGGCCTCGGCGGCGTGGGATTCGTAGGGCTGATCATCGCCCACATCTACTTCGCGCTGCGGCCCGAAAAGCTGTGGATCACCAAGGCGATGGTCTTCGGCTACATCACGCGCCGGCAGTATCTCGAACACCACGATCCCGAACGCTGGAGATCCACCTCGCAGGCACAGTGAGCAGCGACCTGCGCGAAGACCTCGCGCGCCGCGTAGATGCCATCGAAGCCGGCTACGAGCTGATGTTGGCCTACGCGGCGCAGGGACTTCCCTCCGACACCATGGCCGCCAACAGCGGTCAACTTCGCGAGTACCTCCGCCGCTTCGACGAAGCCCTCACCGATCTCGCCGATCGCTATCGCGAGTTCGTCGTCAGCCAGGACCGGCTCGCGCCGGAGGCCGTCGAAGGGTTTCTCGACGTGCTGACCACCGACGCGCGCTCGGCGCAGGCCGGCTTGCGTCTGGTCATGGCGCAGCCCAGCATCAGCTCGCAGCTCGTGGACAATCTGAATGCGTCCATCCACGTGCGCGCACTGCTCACCGATATCTTTCTGATTGACGAGGCGCTGAAGTAGGCCTCGCCGCTTCGCGGCTCGGAGGGCGGCCGCCTGCGGCGCGGAGGGCGGCGCTTCGGCCGGAAGGCTGCTCGCTAACGCTCGCAGGTAGGCCGGCCATTCGGCCGGAGGGCCGGCGCTCGGCGAGGCGAAGCCGAGCCGCCTACCGGCACGGCTTGACGTCGACGATCAAGGCCCGCAACTCGGTGGTTCCGATGTTGTCGATGCGATGAGCCATCGGTTCGCGCCAGGCGGTGTCGCCCTGCTTCACGGTCTGCTCCGCGCTTTGCCCGCCAAGTGGTGTCGAACGAATGCGGCCGTCGCTGAGGAAATGGTACGACGAATGTCTGGTGGCTGTGCAGGGGCTCGGTCTGGCCCGGCTTCAACGCGTACTCCAGCACTCGAACACGATCGTTCTCGAGCCTCGTCCGATAGAGATCCGGAGAGACTGTCACAGCGTCCGGCGGAGCTGCGACGCGCGCGTTGCGATTGTCGATGCCGCGACACCAATCATGATCCCGAAAGCGAGGAGAAGCGTTGGTTTCATTTGGAGGCAAGTATAGGCTGGTCGTTCTACCAGCCCTTCGGCGAGCGTAAGCGAGCCGCCCACCGCGAGCGGAGCGAGCGGCCCTTCGGCGAAACGAAGCGAGCCGCCTATCCGTGAGCGAAGCGAACGGCCGTCCGCGAGCGCAGCGAGCGGCCCGTTAGCAGGACACGCACTTATTGCTGTTCTTTGCGCCCAACTTGACGAGCAGATCACGGGCCTCCGGGAACGGCTCGACGCGCTGCACAGGGCCGTTGGCCATGTCGGCCGTGCTCTGCCCTTCGCGATTCACTCTTCGCCGGGTCGGCGCCCTTCGAGACCAGGTAGAGAATCATCTCGACGTCACCACGGGCCGCCGCCTGGTGGAGCGCGGTACTGCCATCGTGATCGACGGCATTGACGTCAGCCCCGAGCTCTTCGACCAGATACTTCACGGCCGCCAACATACCGGATGGCGCGAACCGATGCGCGTTGCCGGCGAAGCCTTCGCCATACCCCGCGCCCGCAGCCGCCTGGAGCGGCGGCACGCCGGGACCGCCAATCGGAATCGGCGGTTTGCCCGATCGATCCTCGATGGGGGTGGCCTGCCCCGCGTCTCCTCTCGTCGTGCGACCCGCCGGTTTCGTCGTCGGCAGATGCGGATCGGCACCGCTCGCGACCAGGAGCCGCATCGCCTCGATGTCACTCGCATAGGCGGCGCGCCAGAATGGCGTTGCTCCGACTTCATCGACGCGCAGCACATCGAAGTTGTACGAGCTGAACCAGAGCTTTCGCTTGAGCCGCGCGTTTGGATCCGCGCCCTTGGCAAGCAGCGTCTTCATCAAGTCGAGGTATGACACCCGCTGCTGGAGATACGCTCTCGGCTGCGGATAGAACGCCTTGGGCGCCCACTGCACGTTGAGCGCCGCGTAGAGCGGGGTCGTTCCTGCCTCACTTGCCAACGTGACCGATGCGCCCCGCTCGATCATGGTCATCGCGAGATCGAAGTGGCCGTTGATGACCGCGATCAGCAAGGGGCTGGTTCGGTCGCCCGGACTCACCTGATTGATGTCGGCGCCGCCGTCGAGCAACGCGAGCACGGTATCCGTCGCTCCCTGCCTCGCGGCGAGCAGCAGGGCCGTCAACCCGCCCTGCCGACCAATCAACTCGTTGTAGCGGAATGGCCTGGTAACGCCGGCAATGTCCACGCCACGAGGGGCCGGCGCAGCGGGCGTCGCAGATCCGCCCGCGCCGCCAGACCCGCCCTGACCAGGCCGACGCTGCGCTTGCTGTAGTGCCTCCTCGCCTGGCGCGGCCGTCAGCGCTTCGAGGTCGATCACCTTGGTCGCGGTCGCGACCGCTGCCCCGCGCGCGAGCAGCGACCTCACCACATCCGCGCGATCGAGCGCCGCTGCAAACATGAGCGCCGTCTGGCCCTGGGCCGACTCGGTCGCGTTGACGTCGGCGCCGGCATCGATCAGTCGATTCGTCGCTGGCGCACTGCCGGACGCGGCCGCCAACATCAGCGGGGTGGCGCCGGTCGTCGTGGGTTGATTCACGGGCGCGCCGCGCGCGAGCAGTTGCTCGATGACGCCGGCGGAACCCGATTGCGCCGCCAGATGCAGCGGGACGTAGCCACCCAGTCGTGACTGCGCCCGAACGTTGCCCCCGGCCTGGAGCAGCATGGTCGTCATCTCGCTATCGCCGTGCATGGCGGCCCAGTGAAGAGCCGTCATGCCGTCCCCCTGCGCGGCGTTGACGTCGGCACCGCTCTTCAGCAACGCGCGGACGGCCGAAAGATCACGCGCCTGGGCCGAGGTGGCGACCGGCGCTTCGCCAGGCGACGCGCCGACGATGGCGACCAACCCCCAACCGATGAACGCCGCGACGAGTCCGCCTCGAATGATGCTCTGCATTCCGAGATCCTCAGGCGGTCGCGCGAGCCTCGACCGCATTCAAGTCGAGCGCACGCGTGCTATCGCCGAATTGATCGATTTCAAGGCCGGTCATCTTGAGCACCGACAGCATGGCATTGGCCATTGGCGTGCCATCTGCGGTCTTGATGTGCATGTGGCCCTTGAGCTTTCCGCCCGCGTGGCCCGCAAACAGCAGCGGGCAGCGCTTGTGGTTGTGCACATTCGAATTGCCCATCGGCGATCCGTAAATCACCACCGAGTTTTCGAGCAGATTGCGCTCGCCATCAGCGGTCGCTTTCAGGCGATCGAGGAGGTACGGCAGCAGCCCGACGTGGTAGCGATTGATCTTCGCGAATTCCAGAATGCGCTCGTCGCGGTCCTGGTGGTGCGAAGCGATGTGGAAGCCGGTCGTGACGCCCGCCTCGCGATACACACGGTTCGAGACATCACGGCTCATCTTGAACGCGAACACGCGCGTGATGTCCGACGCAAAGGCAAGCGCCTGGAGATCGAACATCAGCTTGACGTGCTCTTCGTAGGAGTCGGGAACGCCGGCCGGCGCGCCCGGCAGTTCACGCTCTTCACCGCTGCGATTGAACGCCTCGACTTTCTGAATGCGACGTTCCACCTCTCGAACGTCCTCGAGATAGTCGGATAACCGAGCGCGATCGGCGGCGCCCAACGTGTTGTTGAGCCGACCCACCGAATCGGCCACCCAGTCGAGGATGCTTTGGTCTTTGCGACGACGCGCCGCGCGCTGCTCGGGCGTCGCGCCGACTCCGAACAACTGATCGAAGACCAGGCGCGGGTCGCGGATCATCGGCAGCGGCTCGCTTGGGGACGCCCAACTGATCGAATCGGTGTAGGCGCAGGAATAACCGTAGAAGCATCCGCCCGCCTGATCCACGTTCTCGATGCAGAGTTGCATCGACGGGATGGGCGTCTCCGCTCCGAAGGCTTGGGCCACGAGCTGATCGAGCGACGTGCCCGCATGGAGGTCGGAGCCCTGCGTCTGACGTGGATGCGACTGCGTCAGGAACACGGCGGCGGATCGGAAGTGGTCCCCGCCGATTTCGGGCGGCGTGAAGGCTTCCGCGTTCCTCACGTCGGTGTTGCTGACAATCGTGATGTGACGTCGATACGCCTCCAGTGGACTCAACACGCTGGAAGACACATCGAACTCCGACCCGACTTCCGCCGGCGACCACAGATTCTTCTGCTGGCCGAACGCCGTCGCGCCCGCCGAGCCGTGGACCATCTCGATCGCAATCAGTCGTGGTCGCGCGGCGGGCGGTTGCGCCGCCAGACCACGCGTTGGCAGCATGGCTTCGAGCAGCGGAATCGAAACCGTGACGCCCATGCCCTTCAGCACCGTCCGGCGCGAAATCGGTTGTCGTCGAATCAGCATGGTCACTCCGTGGTCGGCGCGCCACTGGTGGACTGAAAAGCGGCGCTGGCGACGATACCCAGCACGAACGACGAGAGCCGGTTTCCATTCTGGCCCGCTCGTTTCACGATCGCCCGCACAGTGGGCATATCAGATGCTTCCAATCGGCGGCCGAGCGCGTAGGTCATCAGCCGTTCGGTGAAACTGAGGAGCACCGCGTCCTCGTGTTTGAGGAGCGCCTCGCGCAAGCCGGCGGGCCCGTTCATCTTGGTCCCGTCGTACAAGTCGCCGCTGGCATCAATCGGCACCTCATTGTCTTTGATCCGCCACTTCCCGGTGACGTCGAAATTGTCGAGGGCAAGGCCCAACGGATCGATCACTCGATGACACGACGTGCAGGCCGGATTCTTTCGATGCTCCTCCATCCGCTCACGCACGGACAGGAGCCTGCCCGGCGACCGCCGCTTTGGTGGCCTCGAATGCCGGCACATCGGCTGGCGGTGGCGGTGGCGGCGACCCGAGCAGCACTTCCATCACCCACTTGCCGCGCATCACCGGTGACGTGCGATCGGCGACCGAGGTCAACGTCAGGATGCTGCCGTGACCAAGAATGCCGCGGCGATAGTCGGGAACCGTGACCCGCTGAAAGGCTGGACCACTGACGTTCGGGATGCCGTAATGACGAGCGATGCGCTCGTTGACAAACGTGTAGTCGGCGGTGATCAGGTCGAGGACGCTGCGATCCTCACGCACGAGGCTGTCGAAGAAAAGCTCGGTTTCGCGTTTGAACGCCTGCCCCAACGAGTGATCGAAATACGGATACAACAGGGCGTCCGGCAACATCTGATCGACGTCGTTGAGCCGCAGCCACTGCGAGGCAAAACGAGTGGCGAGCGCCTCGGACCTCGGATCCGCCAGCATGCGCCGCACTTGCCTCTCGACCGCTCCTGGCGCGGTCAGCCGGCCGTCAGCCGCCAGTTGGAGCAACTCGGCATCGGGAGCGGCGCCCCAGAGGAAAAACGAGAGGCGCGATGCCAGCTCACGGTCGCGCAGCCGATAGGCCCGTCCGGCGGCCGCCACGGCCGGCACCGGCTCGACGCGGAAGAGGAACTGCGGGCTCGCGAGCATCGCTTCGATCGCCGACCCGACACCGGACTCGAACCCCCGCTCGCGGCGACCGTCCTCGTAGAACTGCAACAAGGCGGCGAAGTCGCTTTCGCGACACGGGACCGCGAAACGCCTGCGTCGCCAAACGCTGGATGATGCTGCGCGCGCACGGCATTTCCTCGTCGGGACTCGTCGGGCGACAAGTGAAGACCTTGCGACGACTTGCCGTCTCCGAGACACCAGTGGGCCGATAAGGACCCACGATGCTCAAGTCCTTCAGGTGCGGCAAGGTCGTGATTCCGAAGGCCACGCCGATCTGCGTATCGGCGAGCGTGTGCTCGATCGGCGCCAGCAGGTCGATCACAGGTCCCTCGAATTGCTGCAGGAACGCCGCCGAGACGCGCTTGGCTCCGGCCGTAATGTGAATCGGCGCCGTCTTGAGCGTGACGCCCGTCGTGGCCTCTGTCATTCGCGGATCGATATCGAGGAGCGCCGACCGTGCACCGTCGATGGACAGCTCCAGCTTTTCTCCGGTCGTGGTTCCGCCAAACAAAACACCGCACGCGTTGCCATGCAGATCCATGCGGAAGACGTAATCGCCGTCGGCTGGAAACGTGTGCAGGACCGAGAGTCCCCCGCGCGTCCCGAGTGGGGCGCCCTCGGCACGACGCAGTTGCGAGGCGGTCTTGGCGACCTTGTAGTTAGCCTCGCTCGCCGAGGCCTCCGCGTCGCCGAGCGCCAGCATCGTGACCTTGCCGGCGGCGCGCAGATAACTCGACAGCAACGTCGGCGAGAACGTCTGGGCGTCGGCAATGTTGTCGAAACCGTCGCTGATCGTGTCGGCCGGCAAAAGTGCGGCGACGTCGATGTCGACATCGAGCAGGTCCTTGACCGCGCGCGCATACTCGGCGCGATTGAGCCGCTGGAAAGGCCGCCACCCCGGCGTGGGCCTGGCGGCTGCGGCCGCGTCGAGACGCCCCTCGAGCGCCGCCACCAGCGCAGTCAATGCTTCGGGTGCCGGGCGCTTGGCGCCCGGTGGCGGCATCATCCCAAGCCGTAGCTTTCGCACCATCTTCTCCGCGACGTCAGCGTGCTGCGCGGCCGTCGTCACGTCGAAAGAGGCCAGCGACACCCCCCCGGCGCGACCGCGCTCGCTGTGACAAACGGCGCAGGACCTGTTTGACCGTGGCGGTTTGTGCCTCGGCCGCCGTTCGAGGCGATGGCGCGCTGGCCGCGGCAGCCAACGGGCGAACGTCTGACTGTCGATGTGAGACGGCGGGGGTCGGCTTTTGTGTGCCCGGGGCAGCCGGCGGTTGCGCGCGACCGCTGGTACCGGTCAACCCGAGCGCAATGAGTGCGGTGACGAGAATTCCAGCGCTGGCTCGTCTCATGGGCAAAGGCGGGCGCTTCGAACGCCACCCGTAAACCCGCCAAAAAACGGGCTCTAGAAGTATAGTCGGTGGCGCCGTCCGAGTCGTCACGCGATATCTCCGCGTCGGGGATGCCGACCTGTTTCCGGCGCGTAATGGCTCGGCTGGGAAGGAGCCGCCACGTCATGACCGTGAACCGTCGCCTGGCCACTGTTGTCGGGATGGCCTTCGCCCTGGCCGGGTCCGAGGCCCTGGCCCAAGTGACGCGCGCCGATTACGACCGCGCGCTGGGGTTGCGCGAAAAGTACGAAGCTCTGGCGACCGGGATCCCGGAACCTGCCACCTGGGTGGCCGACACCCCGCGCTTCTGGTACCGCCGAACCGTGAGCGATGGACACGAATTCGTGCTGATGGACGCGGCAACGCAGGTGAAGGGCCCGGCGTTCGACCACGCCCGTCTTGCCAGCGCGCTGTCACGTTTGATGAACAACTCCTGGACCGCGCCGCGCCTGCCCTTCAACACGTTCCGCTTCGTCAGACAACGAACAAGCCATCGAAGTTCAACTCGACGCTGCCCGCGTGACCTGCGCACTGAGCGATTACACCTGCACCAAAGTCGATCGACCAATCCCGGAAGGCGCGCTTCGCGGTGTCAATGGTCCCGTCCGAGGGCCGCACGTCACCCCCTGTCGAAACGCCGAGGCGGTCGCCGGACGGCAAGCTCGAGGCGATTGTCCAGAACTTCAACCTCGCGATTCGAGATCTCAGCACGCAAAAGGTGTTGCCACTGAGCACCGACGGCACTGAGGGAAACTTCTATGAGCTCGGCTCGGTCGTGTGGTCGCCCGATTCGACCAAGCTCGCGGCCTATCGCGTGCGTCCGGGGTATCGCCGCACGGTGCACTACGTCGAGTCCTCGCCCGAGGATCAGTTGCAGCCTCGGCACTGGACCTTGCAATACGCCAAGCCCGGCGATCAGCTCGATCTGGAGCAGCCGGTGCTCTTTCACCTCGACCCCGCGAGACGGATCGAGATCACCAACGAGCTGTTTCCCAATCCATACGAGTTGTCCGATCTCACGTGGCGAAAAGATGGCCGGGCCCTGACCTTCGAATACAACCAGCGCGGTCATCAACTGTTCCGGGTCATCGAGGTCGACGCCGCTTCGGGAAAAACGCGATCGGTGATCTCTGAGGAGCCCAAGACGTTCTTCTACTACAACGGCGCCAACGACACGCGTTCGTCCGGCAAGCGGTACCGCCACGATCTGGCCGACGGCCGCGAGGTGATCTGGATGTCAGAGCGGGATGGCTGGAATCACCTGTATTTGATGGACGGCACGACTGGTCGCGTGATCAACCAGATCACGAAAGGTGCGTGGCCCGTTCGCGGCGTGCAGAAGGTGGACGAAGAGAAACGGCAGATCTGGTTCAGTGCCGGAGGCATGCACGACGATCAAGATCCTTACTTCCTGCATTTCTACCGCATTGGCTTCGACGGCAACGGTTTGACTCGCCTGACGACCGTGGCGGCCGATCATCAGGTGTCGTACTCAACCGACATGCAGTATTACGTCGATACCTACTCCCGCGTCGATCTCGCCCCGGTCTCGGAGCTTCGACGCACGTCGGATGGATCGCTCGTGACGGCAGTCGAACGAGCTGACTTGAGCGCTTTGACAAAGGAAGGGTGGAGGCCTCCAGAAGCCTTCATCGCCAAAGGCCGCGACGGCCAGACCGACATCTGGGGCTTGATCTTCCGACCGTCGAACTTCGACGCGTCGAAGAAGTATGCCGTGATCGAGAACATCTACGCCGGCCCTCACGGGTCCCACGTACCCAAGAGCTTCAGTGCGTTTCACGCCTCGCAGGCGCAAGCCGAGCTTGGTTTCATCGTCGTGCAGATCGACGGGATGGGTACCTCGAATCGGTCCAAGGCGTTCCACGACGTGGCCTGGCAGAACCTTGGAGACGCCGGGTTCCCCGATCGCATCCTGTGGCATCGTGCCGCCGCCGCGCGCTTCCCGTGGTACGACATGTCCCGCGTCGGCATCTATGGCGGCTCGGCGGGCGGTCAGAACGCGATGGGTGCGCTGCTGTTCCATCCCGACTTCTACAAAGTTGCGGTCGCCTATGCCGGGTGCCATGACAATCGCATGGACAAGATCTGGTGGAACGAGCAGTGGATGGGATGGCCGCTTGGCGAGCAGTACTCAAAGTCATCCAACGTCGATAACGCCGCCAAATTGCAGGGACGCCTGCTGCTCGTCGTCGGCGAACTCGATACGAACGTCGACCCTGCGTCCACGATGCAAGTCGTCCGCGCGCTCGTGAAAGCCGACAAAGTCTTTGATCTGCTGGTCGTGCCAGGCGAGAACCATGGCGCCGCCAGATCCGGCACGTACCACCAGTACGGTCAACGTCAGCAGTTCGACTTCTTCGTCCAACACTTGCTGCAGATGACGCCACCGGACTGGAACGCGCCCGCTCGCAAGATCACGACGTCGCCGCTCCAGGAGCCTTGACGGCGTTAGCGGCCGAATCGGTCGCGATATGATCGCGGGGCACATGACTGCTGGACGAATTCTCCAAGCACTGCCCAAGGGCGATCGTGTGGGCATCGCCTTTTCCGGTGGACTCGATACGAGCGCAGCGTTGCACTGGATGCGACGCCGCGGCGCGGTGCCCTTCGCGTATACCGCGAATCTCGGCCAACCCGATGAACCCGACTACGACGCGATTCCGCGTAAGGCGCTCGAGTACGGTGCCGAGAAAGCACGATTGATCGACTGCCGCCGGCAGCTCGTGGCCGAAGGGCTCGCCGCCCTCCAGTGCGGAGCCTTTCACATCTCGACGGCTGGCGTCCCGTACTTCAACACCACGCCACTCGGACGCGCCGTCACCGGCACCATGCTCGTGGTCGCCATGAAGGAAGACAACGTGCACATCTGGGGGGATGGCAGCACCTTCAAGGGCAACGACATCGAGCGGTTCTACCGGTACGGCCTCCTGGCCAACCCTGATCTGCGGATCTACAAGCCGTGGCTCGACCAGGCCTTCATCGACGAGCTCGGTGGCCGCAAAGAGATGTCGGAGTACATGCGCGAAGCCGGGCTGCCGTACAAGATGAGCGTGGAGAAGGCCTATTCCACCGATTCCAACCTGCTCGGCGCCACCCACGAAGCGAAGGATCTCGAGCACCTCAACTCGGGCATCAAGATCGTCGCGCCCATCATGGGCGTGGCGTTCTGGCGCGAAGACGTCGCGATCGCGCCCGAGATCGTGTCGGTCCGGTTCGAAGAAGGTCATCCCGTCGCGCTCAACGGGCGCTCATACGACCACGAGCTCGATCTGATGCTCGAGGCCAACGTGATTGGCGGCCGCCATGGCCTCGGCATGAGCGATCAGATCGAAAACCGTATCATCGAAGCGAAGAGTCGCGGCATCTACGAAGCGCCTGGGATGGCGCTCCTGTTCATTGCCTACGAGCGACTCATCACCGGCATCCACAACGAGGACACGATCGAGCAGTACCGCGACATGGGTCGCCGTCTCGGTCGGCTGCTGTACCAAGGGCGTTGGTTCGATCCGCAGGCGATCATGCTGCGCGAGATGGCGCAGCGCTGGGTCGCCCGGGCAATCACGGGCGAAGTCACGCTGGAGCTTCGACGCGGCAACGACTATTCGCTGATGGATACCACGAGCCCCCATCTGACGTACAAGCCGGAGCGGCTGACCATGGAAAAGGGCGAGTCCGCGTTTTCACCGCAGGACCGGATCGGCCAATTGACGATGCGCAACCTTGATATCGCCGACACGCGCGAGAAGCTGCTGATCTACGCCAGCAGTGGGCTGCTGGCCGACTCGGAAGCCTCGCCCATGCCCCTGCTCTCGGGGACGTCGGACCAGGACAAGGACTGAAAGGCCGCTGGTCGCGGAGGCCGCTTCGCGGGAAGGCCGCTTCGCGGAGGGGCAGCTTCGCTGGAGGGCCGCTTCGCGGAAGGGCTGCTTCGCAGAAGGGCCGGCCTCGCTTCGCTCGGCTGGAAGGCCGCGCCTCCGGCGCGGAAGGGTCTCGAGCGCCCTCCCTGGCTCGTAGGTCGGGTCAGGCGTTCAGGGACGTTCCCACTCTTAGAGCGTGTAACAAAACCTCCGAAACATGCTCCTGGCGGCTACCGGTTAGCACGTCGTAGAGCCGAATTTTCATCTTTGTTGCCCGAGTTGCCGCGGACCTCACGTCCTGCAAACGCAAATCATCACGGCCGCGCCGGCAAACGGCGTCGCTGGTTCACCTGCGAGCATAGTCGAGGGAAAGGTCTACAACCGATCATTGGTTCTCGGGCGTCACCACGTCCATGATCCAGATGTCGCCGAGATCGACGCTCCAGGTGAGGTACAGATCGCGTTCGCCAACGGCCAAGTCTAGGCTGCCCAAATTACCTTGCCTGCCTGAAAAACGTGTCACCCGCCGCTCCTTGCCGTCGGCGAGCGTGAATTCCCAAATGTCATTACACCCTCGCAGTCGGAACGTGCCGGGTGGAAAGCATGGGGGTTCGAAATAAACGCGCTTGCCATCTGGTGACCACCGGAAGAAATACGCAGGACCCTGAGTCACCCGTCGTGGAGGTCCCCCTGAGGGAGGCACCCACCATAGACGGTAGATGCCATCGTCAAGATTCGTAGAGAAAGCCAACTGTTTCCCATCCGGGGACCATTGTGGAAAGAAACTCCATGGCGATCCCGTTACCACCTGGCTGACCTCGCCGCCCGTGGCGGGCATCACAAAGATGCCTCCTCCAGCCCTGGTGGAGGAGAACGCGATGTTCTGGTTGTCAGGAGACCATGAGGGGATACTGGTCCTCCCCTTCACCCGTGGTCAGCTGAACTGCCGGCCCTCCGTCTGCTGGGACCACCCAGATCTTGCGATCCCCACTTCTATAGGAAAAGAACGCGATCTGCTTTCCATCTGGCGATAGGCGTGGACCGAAATCCGGAGCTCGGTCGCTGGTTATCTGTCTCGGATCGTTCCCGTGAATCGGCAGGCTCCAGATGTTTTGAATCCCGCCTCGATCGGAGTCGACAAGCAGGTGTCCTGCGTCCGGCAGGAGATCGAGCTGGGTGATCCTCGCGTAGTCGAACGTGAGTTGCTCGGCGTCAGCCCAGACCGCCTCGCGATCTTCGCGAATGGGCACGCGCCACACGTTGGCCACGATGCGACCTTTCGAATAGGCCAACTTCCGCCCATCGGGAGTGAAGGCCGCCCGCCGCATGTCAATCCCCACGGTGATCGGCACCGCCTCGCCTTCGGGCCGTCCGTCCGTCGAGATGTGTTGTTGCCACAGGTCCATGCTCCCTTTGCGGTTGGAGACGAAGAAGAGCGTGCGTCCGTCCCTGGACCACTTCGGGCTCCAATCGCTCGATATTCCTCCGGTGATGGAGAATGCTTGTGCGTCCGAGGCGCGCAGCAGCCAGATGCGCGAGGCCACCGATGCATCGTTGGGGGCGCGCACGTAGGCGAAGAGGCTTCTGTCGGGGGACCAGCTCAGATCAAAGCGATTGCCTCCCCCGCCTGGAATCCGCATGCGACGCGACGCGCGGGTTCTCAGCGTCACGATTTCGATGAACGTCGCCTCCGGGATACACCGCGACGTACGCAAGCTCTGCCCCGTCCGTCGACCACGCTGGACTGGCAAATGCCTGCACATCTGCAGATGCACGTGGCGACATCCGGGTCGCCTGCCCTCCGATCGCAGGGATCACATAGATGCCCCCGCCGTCTCGGTCCGACACAAACGCGATCTGATTTCCGTCGGGCGACCAGGCCGGCTCTATGTCGAGTTCTTTGTGATCGGCGGTGAGGTTGACTGCAGGTCCTCCGGTCGGCTGTGCCACCCAGATATCCGCGTTGCCGCTCTGGTCCGAGTCGTACGCGATGCGTCCACCATCCGGCGACCACGTCGGATGATTCTCGAGACCGGCAGCGGACGTGACTTGGACCGGGTTCTCGACGCGAGGCACGATGACCTGCGGACGGTTTCGTTGACCTCAAGAGGCCGACGCCAACGAGGAGTAGTAGTCCAGCAGCAGCCACGATCAGCAAGCCCACGTTCGTTGATGTCAGGCGAGTTTTTCGAATGGGTTGCGATGAGCCGAGAAGCTCTCCGGATTCGAGCTCTCGTCTGAGCTCGCTCAGCTCGTTCCGGATGTCGAGCGCGCTCTGGACGCGCTTCGAGACGTCTTTCGAAAGGCAGCGTCGCACTAACCTCGATAGCTCGCGAGGAATCCCCGAACGAACCTCGGAAATTGACGGCGGGACATCCTTGATGATCGAGGAGATACGTCGGAAGGCGTGGGTCCCTCGAATGGCGGACGTCCCGTCAACATCTCATAGAAGACGATCCCCAGCGAGAAGATGTCGGAGCGCGCATCGATAGTGTCTCCACGCGCCTGCTCCGGAGACATGTACTTGCACGTGCCAACGATGACTCCCTGCTCGGTCTGTGCCGCCGTGAGGAGATTGCTGGCCGCGCCGGCCCCGGCGAGTCGGTCGCTGGCCTGTGCAAGGCCGAAGTCGAGCACTTTCACGCGCCCATCGAGATCGACCATCACGTTTCCGGGCTTCAGATCGCGATGCACGATGCCCTGGGCGTGAGCGGCGGCGACGGCATCGGCAAGGGCGACCGCGATATCGAAAAACCTCTCCAGCGCGAACCCCTGCCTGGGCAAGAGCGCGGCGAGGGTGGCTCCCTTTACCAGTTCCATCGTGATGAAATGGACGCCGTCGACCGCTTCTACCGAGT
Organism: uncultured Acidobacteriota bacterium; assembly: GCA_963734095.1. Taxonomy (GTDB): domain Bacteria; phylum Acidobacteriota; class Vicinamibacteria; order Vicinamibacterales; family UBA2999; genus JACCSI01. The sequence goes on from CAVTGK010000010.1 coordinate 49,063, forward strand.
GAACCGTGACGATGTTGGGGTGATTGAGCGCAGCGATGGCCCGCGCTTCTCGTTCAAAACGCGCGCGACCCAATTCGCTGTCGGCCAGCTCCGGAGGCAGAATCTTGAGGGCAATTTCGCGATTCAGCTTCGTATCGCGCGCCCGATACACTTCGCCCATCCCGCCGGCCCCAGGACAGAGAGGATTTCGTACGGTCCAAGGCGCGTGCCAGCGGACAGGGACATGAGAGTCGAGGGCGATTGTAGCGACGTTGCCCCCTTGCTGCAAAGAGAAAGGACACCCCCTCAGGCTCGCTGCCCAGCGCTTTCGCAGCGACTGCCAGCAAATCAGCGCGCACCCGAGCGAGAGGAACGCCTCGTGGATGTCGGCCCGCTTGTCATACCGCACGCGCAGGCGGCGAAACTGGTTGAGCCAGGCAAACGTCCGCTCCACGACCCACCGCCACCGGCCCAGGCCACTCCCGTGCGCGGTGCGACGCATGGCCAGCAAGGGCACGATGTGACGAGTCCGGAGACCGCGCCGAATGCGCGGCCGCGTCGTAGCCGCGATCCCCGAGCACACAGTCCGGCCGCTGCCGCGGTCGCCCCCGTTCGCCGTGCAGCGGGGGAATCGCATCCACCAACGCCAGGGCTTCTTGCGAGTCGTTCCGGTTCGCGCCGGTCAGGCGAACCGCGAGCGGCACGCCCCGCCCGTCGCAGATCAGATGGCGCTTGCTCCCGCGCTTGGCCCGATCGGTGGGATTCGGACCGGTCTGGTCACCGCCGTACACCGCGCGGATGGAACAACTGTCCACGACCGCCCGCGACCAATCAATCTGGTCGTCGCGCGCGAGCCAATCCAGCAGCGCAAAGTGGATCAGATCCCACACGCCCGCCTGTTGCCAATCGCGCAGGCGACGCCAGCACGTCATCCCCGACCCGCACCCGAGTTCCTGCGGGAGCATCTGCCAGGGAATACCGCTGCGAAGGACGAAGACAATGCCGGTGAGGCACGCGCGATCCGAGACGCGCGGCCGCCCGCCTCTTGGCCGACGTGGTGGAATCGGCAAGAACGGTTCGACAAGATCCCACAACGGATCTGGAAGCAGCGCGGCGGCCATACCTGTTCACGCTACTTCGCCGACGAGGATCAGGTTTCGGAGGTTTTGTTACACGCTCTTAGGGCCTAACACTGGGTGTCACGCGCGATATTGCAGGCGAACGCCGCTGGAACCCTCGTCAAAATTTCTTCGCTGCTCGTCGTAAGCGGTCGGTACTCTTGAACGGCACTGGCGTACAGCAGGCCCGACAACCCCCAGCCGCTTGAAATAGTGCGAGCACGGCACTCGAAATACGTCGCCCGGCCCAAACAAGAGAAGTGCTGATGCAGACCCCACGAGACTTCCCCACAGTGTTGCTACCCAGACTTTAGGATTACGGGACCGGGGATAAAGCGCAAGCTGCTTCGCGAAAGGCCGGCCTCACTGTGTTCGGCCTGACAGGCCAAAGCCTAGAGACCCCTCCAGCCGAGCGACGCGAGGCTGGCCTTCCGCGGAGCGGCCTTCCGCGAGCGGCAGCGAGCGGCCCTCCGTGAAACGGCCCTCTGCGCCGAAGGCGCGGCCTACTGTGGTTTCCACTTCGCCGTGACCCGACCGACTTCTCCACCCGGCGCCCAAATCACGAGCACCTTCGCGCCCTTCGGGCCGGCTTTATGGCGAACTTGATCGGTCGATCGAATGCTGGCCACGGTCCCTGGCGTCAGCTTCACCGGGTTGCCGTTGATCACTTGCTCCATATCTCCCTCGAGGAGATAGAACGTCTCGGTCACGGCATGACGGTGTTCGCCCGAGTCGCTGTTCGGGGCCAGGGTCAACTCCGCCACCTCGACCTCGGTCCCACCAAGCGACGCAGCGTCAACGAGCACCTTCAATTGCGCGCCGCCGGGACTGACAAAAGCCTTTGCCGACGCCGACTGCTCGCGTGCCACCAGCGTTTGCACGATGACATTGCACCCACGAGCACGACTCCAACGACACATCTTCGCGCCATTTCTTAACTCCTCATTCAGTTACAAGTTCCAAGTCCAAATTCTGCGGCGCCTTTCGGCGCCGCAGCGCTCCATCAACTACGAAACTTCTAACTCAACTCTGAACTTGTAATTGTAACCTGTAACTATCGCGATCGCACCTTTAATCAGTCACTGCCCCCAGGCTGGCACTCGTCACGAGACGAGCGTACTTGGCCAGCACGCCGCGCGTGTAGCGCGGCTTCGGCACCTTCCACTTCCTTTGACGAGCCTTGATCTCGCTGGCCGGCACGTCCAGCGTCAGCGTCCTCGCTCGAGCGTCGATCGCGATCGCGTCGCCGTTCTTGACGATGGCAAGCGGGCCGCCCGCAACGGCTTCGGGCGTGATGTGGCCGACGACGAAGCCGTGCGTGCCGCCGCTGAAGCGGCCGTCCGTGATCAGCGCCACGTCCTTGCCCAGCCCCCGCCCATGACCGCGCTGGTCGGCGAGAGCATCTCGCGCATGCCCGGTCCGCCGCGCGGTCCTTCGTAGCGGATGACGACCACGTGTCCTTTCTTCACGCGGCCACGAGAATCGCCTCGAGCGCGTCCTCCTCGCGATCGAAGACGACCGCCTTGCCCGTGAATCGCTCGCCTTCCTTGCCGCTGATTTTCGCCACCGCGCCTTCCGGCGCGAGGTTGCCGTAGAGAATGACGAGATGACTGTCCGCTTTGATCGGGCGATCGAAAGCGGCCGGACGATGTCCTGACCGTTTGGGATACTGCACGCGTCGTCTCGAAGGTTTTCCGCAAGCGTTCGCCCGGTCACGGTCAGCGCATCGCCATGCAGCAGCCCCTCCTCCAGCAGCATCTTCATCAGCGGCGTCAGGCCGCCGATGCTGCACGAGTTCGGCCATCTCGATACCGGCCGCTCGGCTTCAGATCGGCCAGCACCGGCACGCGCCTGCCGATCCGCGTGAAGTCGTCGATGGTCAGCTTCACGCCCGCCGCATGGGCAATCGCGAGCAGATGCAGCACCGCGTTGGTCGAACCGCCGAGGGCGATGACGGCCGTAATGGCGTTCTCGAAGGCCTTCTTCGTCAGGATGTCGCGCGGGCGGATGCCCGCGTCTCGAGCAGACTGCATCACCGCCGCGCCGGCGCGCGCGCAGTCATCGCGCTTGTCCTTCGAGATTGCGGCCTGCGCCGAGCTGTTGGGCAGACTCATGCCGAGCGCCTCGATGGCGGAGGCCATCGTGTTCGCCGTGTACATTCCGCCGCAGGACCCGGCCCGGGAAACGCGCGCGACTCGAGATCCGCGAGATCCGCGTCGCTCAGAGCGCCCGCCGCGTGCTGCCCCACCGCTTCGAACACCGAGACGATGTCGACCGGCTTTTCTCGCCACGTGCCCGGCAAGAATCGTGCCGCCATAGACGAAGACTGCCGGGCGATTGAGGCGCGCCATCGCCATCACGCAGCCGGGCATGTTCTTGTCGCAGCCGCCAATCGCCACCAGGCCATCGAAGCCCTCGCCGCCCACGACCGTCTCGATCGAGTCGGCGATCACCTCGCGCGACACCAGCGAATACTTCATCCCCTCGGTGCCCATCGAGATGCCGTCGGACACCGTGATGGTGTTGAAAATCACGGCCTTGCCGCCGGCCGCGTCGACGCCGCCGGCCGCGTGCCGCGCCAGCTCGTCGATATGCATGTTGCAGGGCGTCACCTCGCTCCAGGTCGAGCAGATCCCGACCTGCGGTTTGGCGAAATCCTCGCGACGTAAAGCCGACCGCGTGCAGCATCGCGCGGCCGGCGGCGCGCGCGCAGGACCGTCGAGGACCGTGGATGAGTGCGACCGCTTCTGTTGACCATAGCCTGACGCGGGAAGTCTACACTTCTTCCATGGCGCGACAGTCGTCCGGCTCGACGTGTGGCTCGACGTCGCGTGTCTGTTCAAAACCCGGTCGGAGGCGCAGAAGGAGTGCAAGGTCGGCCGCGTCAGCGTGAACGGCGTGGTCGCCAAGCCTCATCGTGACCTGCGCATCGGCGACAACTAATCATCTCGCGACCCGCGGGCCGTCGACAGATCATCGTGGTACGCGCCCTCGCCGACAGACACGTTGCAAAGGCTGAGGCGCGCGCGCTGTACGAGGATCGCACGCCGCCAGCAACGGCCGAGGAAGTCGAGATGCGGCGGTTGGAGCGGGTGTTCAAGGCGACCACCCATGGCACCCGACTGGATCGACGCGATCAACGTGAAGTCGCCCGCCGGAAGTGGACGACCTAGCGCCGACACAGATGTGGCTTGCGTCTAAGATACGACCGTGGCCCGCCGAACCATCGTCTTAGTCGTCTTCGCTCTCCTCTTCTTCGTCCTTCCATCCACGACGACGTTTCTCGTGGATTGGCTGTGGTTCGGCGAAGTGGGGTATCGGCCGGTATTCGTGACCGCGCTGACGGCGCGCGCGGCCATCGGCGCGGCGTGTGTTTGTCGCTCGCTTCCTGTGGTGGCGCGCACCTTCGCCACGCGCTCAACGCGTCCAGCGGCGCGCCCGCGTCGTTCACCACGCGGGAAGGCTTCACGATTGTGCTGCCGACGCGCGATCAGTTGCGCCCGCTGGCGCTCCTGGCCGCCGCGGCCGCGCCGCTGCTGCTCGCGCTGTTTGCTGCGTCGGAGTGGCTGACGCTCCTCCAGTGGTGGCACCAGACGCCATTTCCGGCTGCGGATCCCATCCTCGGCTACAACGCCGCGTTCTACATCTTCACGCTGCCGCTGCTCGAGATCGTGCGCGGCATGGGGCTAGCGCTCGTCGTGCTCGCCGCCATCGGTTCGGCGGCGGTCTACGTCTTTGCGGGCGAGCTGGCGCTGACGCCGTTCGGTCTGCGCATGGCGCCCAGCGTGCGACGGCATGGCGCGGTGCTCGCGGCCGCTTTGTTCGTGGTGCTCGCCTCGGCGCGTGGCTCGATCAACCGCGCGCATGGTCACGGCGTCGGGCATCATTCAGGGCGCGAGCTACACCGACGTGCACGCGCGCATGCCGGCGGCGCTGGCACTGGCCGCCGCGGCAGCGATCGGCGTGGTGCTGTCGTTGCTGCTACGCGACTGGATCGCGCGCCGTGGGCGCTCGTCGCCGCCGCCGGCGCTCTACGCGGTCGTGCTGCTCGGTGGCGGACTCTACGCGCACGTTCATGCAGCGGTTCGTCGTCGTCGCCCAACGAACAGGCGCGCGAGACGCCGTATATCGCGCACAACATCGCCGCCACGCGCCAGGGCGTTCGCGCTCGACCGCATCGAGGAACGCGAGCTGACCGGTGATGCCGAGCTCACGCGCGCGGACGTCGAGCGCAACCGCGAGACGCTCGAGAACGTGCGGCTCTGGGATCATCAGCCGCTGCTCGAGACGTTCGGACAGATTCAGGAGATCCGCACGTACTACGACTTCATCTCGGTCGACAACGACCGCTACGAACTCGACGGCCGAACGCGCCAGGTGATGCTGTCGGTGCGCGAGCTGAATCCAGCGGCGCTGCCGAACCGCACGTGGATCAACGAACGGCTCGTGTTCACGCACGGTCACGGCTTGACCCTCGGACCGGTCAATCAGGTGGACCGGAAGGCCTGCCGGTGCTGTTCATCCGCGACCTGCCACCGGTGTCGACCGTCAATCTCGCAGGTGACGCAGCCGAGCATCTATTTCGGCGAGCTGTCGAACGAATACGTCATCGCCCGCACTCGGGCGCGCGAGTTCCACTACCCGAAAGGCGAGGACAACGTCTATGCCGACTACGACGGCCGCGGCGGCATTCCAGCGTCGTCGCTTCTCCGCAGAAGCTGCTGTTCGCCGTACACTTCCGCGCGTATCAGATCCTGCTGAGCGACGACATCACGACTGAGAGCCGACTGATGTTCGATCGGCAGATTCGCAGCGCGTCGCGAAGATCGCGCCGTTCCTCAGCTACGACAACGATCCGTATCCGGTGGTCGACGAGGGCCGCATCTTCTGGATCCAGGACGCGTACACGACCTCGATCGCGCTATCCCGTACTCGACGGCCGCCGGCCGACAACATCAACTACATCCGCAATCGGTCAAGGTCGTCATCGATGCGTACCACGGCACGGTGACGTTTTATCTGGCCGAACCGAGCGATCCGATCATCCAGACGCTCGCGAGGATGTTCCCGACGCTGCTCCGGCCGCTGACGGAAATGCCGGCCGGGCTGCGGCGGCACATGCGCTATCCCGAAGGCATCTTCAACCTGCAGGCGCCGTGTACTCGACGTATCACATGACGAACCCGGCGGTCTTCTACAACAAGGAAGATCAGTGGGAGGTCCCGGCGATCGATCGCGGCACCGACGAGACGTGCGGATGGAGCCGTACTACACCATCATGAGGCTGCCGGGCGAGTCAGCCGCGCCGAGTTCATCCAGATGCTGCCGTTCACGCCGCGGCGCCGCGACAACCTGGCATCGTGGATGGTGGCGCGCAGCGACGGCGAGCATTACGGTCAGTTGCTGGTCTTCCAGTTTCCGAAGCAGAAGCTGGTGTTCGGTCCGCGACAGGTGGTGGCGCGCATCAATCAGGACCAGGTGATCTCGCCGCAGATCACGCTGTGGAACCAGCAGGGGTCGGAGGTGATTCAGGGCACGCTGATGGTGATTCCGATCGAAGAATCGCTGATCTACGTCCGGCCGCTGTACCTGCGTGCGCAGGCGGGCCGCATTCCCGAACTCACGCGAGTCATCGTCGCCTATCAGAACCAGATCGTGATGGAGCGCACGCTCGACGCCGGGCTGGCGCGCTTGTTTGGCGCCGTGCCGCAGCCTGGCCGCCTGGCGCACCGACCGCGCCGGCGCACCGGCGCACCGAGGCACCGGCGGAACCTGCGCGACCGCGCCGCACCGGCGGCACGCCGGAGGCAACGGAACTCGCCGCCGAAGCGCGCGCCGTCGTACGACCGCGCAATCGCCGCGCAAAAAGCCGGCGATTGGGCGAAATACGGCGAGGAGATCCGGCGCCTCGGCGAAATCCTCGGCGCATGAAGACAGCCTTGACCGTCGAGTGCTCAGAGCTCGACGGTCAGTCGGCGCCGGTGTCTTCGGCACCTGGTGCGCCTGGCGGTTTCTCGCGGAGCGCGGCCATCGCGTCACGCTGATCGACGCGTACGGCCCGGCGAACCCGCGCGCGAGCTCCGCCGATCACTCGCGCGTCATCCGCTGCGGCTACGGCGCCGATGCGATCTATTCGCGATGGGCGCAGCGCATTCCGACGACTGGCAGTGGCTGTCGCGCGAACGCGGACGCGAGCTCGTTGACCACATCCGGCGCGCTGTTCATGGGCGAGCCGGGCAACGCCTACATCGCTCACACCAGCGAGACGCTGGCAGGCGCTGGGATCGGCGCGGAGCTGCTCGAGCCGGCGGAGTCTGGCGCATCGCTTCCCGCAGATCGCCATCGACGGCCTCGGCGCTGTCGCTGTTCGAACCAGAGGCGGGAGTGATCCGCGCGCGCGCGGCGGTGCAGGCGCTCGCGACGCTCGCGCAGACGCGAGCCGAACGTCGACTATCGCAGGCACGGCCGTCGCAGCCGCTGGACGAGTCGCGCGAGTCGCCACGCGTTCGTCGAATCGGCCGGCGAGCGTCATCGAAGCCGACCTGTATGTGCTGGCCTGCGGTCCCTGGCTGCCCGGCGTTCTTCCGCTCGCCGTCGGCAGTCGATTGCGGCCGACGCGGCAAGAGGTGCTGTACTTCGGCGTTCCGCCCGGCGATCGGCGCTTCTCGATCCCGCGACTTGCCGGTCTGGATCGACTTCGCCGCGGGCTTCTATGGCGTGCCCGACCTCGACGCGCGAGGGTTCAAGGTCGGCATCGATCGCCATGGGCCGCCGATCGATCCGGATCGAGCCGACCGCGTCGTGGACCCGCAGGTCGTCGGAAGACACGCGCGACTGGATGGCGCGGCGCTTCCCGGCGTTAGCCGACGCCCCACTCGTCGACGCGCGCGTCTGTCAGTACGAAAACACGCACGACCGGCGACTTCATCATCGACCGTCATCCGGCCTGGTCGAACGTGTGGATCGTCGGCGGCGGCTCGGGCCACGGCTTCAAGCACGGCCCGCGGTCGGCCGTTATGTCGCGGCGTTGATTGCCGGCGATGCAACGCCCCAGCCGCGATTCGCGCTCGCGTCGAAGACCACGAAGCGCGCGATCGGTGTATTGAAGAGGGCACAGGGCACAGGGCGTCAGGGCTCAGGGCCCGCGCTTAGCCTGACCTGCCCTGTGCCCTACGCCCTGTGCCCTTAGAAAGAGAATCGCCAGCCCAGCTCGATCCGTCGTGCGGCTTGCGCCGACGTCGGCGGCCGAAAAATGGCGAGGTGAGCACGCCGACATACGAGCTGTAGTTCACGCGGTTGAAAGCGTTCTGGACCGAACAGATACATCTCGAACCGCGCGGCTCTGACCGCGATCGCCGGGGCCACCGCGGGCCGCCTGGGCCTCCCGGGCCGCGCTGCGCGACCACCGACCGCCGTGCCGCGTGCGCGCTGAACGGCACTGAGGCATCGATACGACGGCCGTGAATATCCACGACACGCGCGTGTCGGTCGCGAGTCAACCCGCGCAACTGTTGCGCCCGACGCCGACCGGGCGATCGTTGAAGATCGCGTCGCCGATTGTCATCCGGCCGGTCGTGATGTTGTAGGGCGAGCCCGACTGCAGGCGGCCGTTCATCGAGCCGTCACGCCCCAGACGATGGGAGCCGCCAATGTTCCAGTTGAAGACGATGACGCAAATCGCCGCGAGCGGCGCCCACTCGGTCTCGAACGTGCCGGTGGCGGGCGGCGTCAGCGCATCGTCGGCATCATTGAACGTTCTCGAGTAGCCGTAGCGGACGATTGCTGAACATGCCGGCCGCGGCGAGAACGACAGGTCGACGTTGAGCCCGGTGCGCGTCGATCGTCCGATCGACTGGACGAGCAGCATGCGGCCGGAGAGCGGGTCGGGGCGCACGCCGTCGACCGGCGCGTTCAGGTCGAGCGATCGGAAGTCGTTCGAGGTGTGCTCGTAGAAGCTGTCGAGATTGAAGCGCAGGCCCTGCCGAATCTGGTGATCGAAGCCAACCGACGTCCGCTGCCAGCGTGGCAGCTCCGCGCGACTCTGCGAGCTCGAGCCGCGTCGGCGGATCTCGTCGCGACGTCGCGTCCCCTGACCATACGGATCGGGATAGCCGGGATCGCGAATGATGACTTCTTGCTCGCGTCGATCCTGAGCGCAGGCGCCGCGTCTTCTTCTTCGATGCGGGCCGGCATCCAGCCGTAGAACCAGCCGTAGCCGGCGCGCAGGCTCGTCTGGCCATTGCGCCGGAACGCCGCGTGACGCCAATGCGCGGCGCGATGGCGCCGCGATCGTCGATGCCGATCTGCCATTCGTAGCGCGCGCCCAGCCCGAAGTTCCACGCGACGCCGCGTGAATTCGGCCTGGATGAAAGTCGCGCCTTGCCTGACCGAGAACGCCAGCGGCTGCGCGCCCACGCGCTGCGTGAACGTGGCCGGACGGCCCGCCTCGAAGGCCGCGATGTCGGTGAACGTGAACGTGCCGAGCGTGTTCCGCAACTGCCCCTGATCGTTCCGGTCCCAGGTGACAAGCGATCCGACGCGAAGCGTGTACGGCCGCGCCTTCAGAGTGAACATCGTGTCGGCGACCACGCTGCGATTGCGGTCTGGCCGTTGATGGACGCGCCGCCCGCACGAAACGCGTTCTGGACGACGATTGGGGCGCCACCGTGTCGGGGATCGACCGCGCCAGTGGCGTGATCGAACTGAAGGCGGACGTGATACGGGCGTCGCTGCCCGCCCTCGAGCGAGAAGCGCAGCTCGTGATCGGCGTCCTTGCGCCGATAGCCGCGCTCCGGGAGATCGAGCTCCGAGATGCCCTGATTGTCGCGCTCCGAGCTGCTGACGCGTCAAACGACGCGCGGAAGAGCGTCGTCTTGGTCAGCAGTCCTTCGGTGCGCGCCGAGATTTCCCTGTTGTCGTACGGCTGCGCGAGCGCCGCCACGAAGGGGCCCTGTGGAGTGACAGCGGCGAATGCCGCGCGTATCTTCGGACGAGGAGCTCTCGATATTCCGCTGGGAAACGAGATGCGGTTCTTGACCAGCGGTCCGGCCGCGAAACGCGTTCACCCGCATCAACGTGCCCGCCTTGGCCGTGCGGGCCACCGCGTTGTGCGCGGACAAGCCGCTCGGCCGCACGTCAGCCCCGCATTGCCTCGCCAACGATCGACGCCGGGTCGGGTCGCAATCTCGACACGGCCCTGCCCCACTTGATGAAACTCGGCCGAAAACGCGTCGCGACGAACGACAATGCGCGCGATCTGATCGCGTGTGGGCAATCGCCCGCCGGTAAAGCCGTCGACCCGAATGGCGGCTCCCGGCCCCGCAATCTCTTCGAGCATGCGCTGCAGCTCCTCAGGATCGTCGGGGAGTTGATCGATCTCGGCCTGTGAAGTGTTTCGGTGAGGCCGCCCGCGGCTGCTTCCTGGGTCGCCGACACGCTGACGTCGGTCTCAATGCGGCCAGCGCCAGCGACACCGTCACTGGATGATTGGTCACCCGTGGCGGGATGGTGACTTCGACCTCGGTGGTGCAAAGCCGGGCGCGGACACCACCAGCTTCACTGCTTGGGCCTGGCGAACGTTGATGGTCGCCAAGCCCCTCGCCATCGGCGCTCTGTTCGGCAATCACATCCGGCCCGGCCAGCACGATGATTTGCGCGTTCGGAATGGTCGCGCCGGAGGGTCTTCCACCCGAACCGAAATCCGTCGATCCTGAGCGGCCGCATCGACAACCCCGAGCAAAAAGACAACGACCACGACCCACACGACGCGCATTGCTGGAGTTACGACGGCAGGCCGGCCGATTTACCTGACGCCAGGGAAAAGCCAGCCCGGTACAATTGAAGACGTGTCGAGCCTGAGCGAGCTGCTGAGCCAGCGCACTCGTGAGGGCGATGTGTACGATCGGCTCGACCGCGAGTGGGTCCGTTGCCACGCCTGCGGGCACGACTGCGCAATCCCGCCCGGAGCCCTCGGCGTCTGCAAGGTTCGTTACAACGAGGGCGGCACGCTTACGCGTCCCGTGGGGATACGTCGCCGGCTGCAGTGCGATCCCATCGAGAAGAAGCCGTTTTTCCACGCCTGGCCGGGCGGGCTCGCCTACAGCTTCGGCATGCTCGGCTGCGATCTGCATTGCGCCTATTGTCAGAACTGGGTGACCTCCCAGGCGCTGCGCGATCCCGCGGCGACGGCGCCGCCGCGCGACGTCGATCCCGAAGAGCTGGCTGCGGACGCCGTGCGGCAAGGCGCGCGCGTCGTGGTCTCGACCTACAACGAGCCGCTCATCACGGTCGAATGGGCGCGTGGCCGTGTTTCAAGGCGGCGCGCGCGCGCGGGCTTGGCAACTGGCTTCGTGTCGAATGGCAATGGGACCCCGCAAGTGCTCGATTACCTCGACGCCTTGGATCGACGTCTACAAGGTCGATCTCAAGAGCTTCAACGACCGTCAGTATCGCAAGCTCGGTGGTCGGCTCCAGCCAATCCTCGACACCATCCGAGCGCTGCACGCCGCGGGGTCTGGGTGGAGATCGTCACGTTGCTCGTGCCAGGATTCAACGACTCGGACGAAGAGCTGACGGCGCTCACCGATTTCTGGCGTCGGTCTCGCCGCGACATTCCCTGGCACGTCACGGCTTTTCACCAGGACTACCGCATGCAAGACACGGCGGCGACCACGGCGGCCCAGTTGCGTCGAGCCGCGGCGCTGGGACAACGCGCGGGCCTGCATCACGTGTATGCGGGAAACCTGCCCGGCCAGGTCGGTGACCTCGAAGACACGCGCTGCGCAACGTGTTCGCAACGTACTCGTCGAGCGCTTCGGCTATCACATCCAGGGATATCACGTGAAATCGGATGGCACGTGCCCGTCCTGCCAGACGCCAGTTCCGGGCCGGTGGGATGCTGCGATTCGGCGGTCAAATCACCGACCATCCGTTTCTGCCCCACGACCGCACACGCCGGCAGTCGCCCTTTCGTGTTCTTTCCTGACATAATCGAAACCTGTTGATGCTGAGCGACACCCAAACAGGCCGCTGGCCAACCTGCGCCTGTCGGTCACCGACCGGTGCAACTTGCGCTGCCAGTACTGCATGCCCGAGCAGGACTACATCTGGCTGCCGCGCGAGGACATTCTTCAGTTCGAAGAGATTGATCAGCTCGTCGACGTCTTCCTCTCGTTGGGCGTCCGCAAGGTGCGACTCACCGGCGGCGAGCCGCTCCTCCGCAAGGATCTTCCCGTTCTGATCGAACGCCTCGCAGCGAAGGCCGGGCTCGACGACCTGGCGATGACAACCAATGGCGTCCTGCTCGGCGTCGATGGCGAAACCCCTTCGACATGCGGGCCTTCATCGATTGACCATCAGCCTCGATACGCTGCGTCGCGACCGATTCGTGCAGCTCGCACGGTACGACGAACTCGATCGGGTGTTGCGAGGGCATCGACGCTGCGACGCCGCTTTTCCCGGGCTTCAAGATCGATACCGTCGTCATTCGCAGCGTCAACGACGACGAGCTGATTGAGATGGTCGAGTTCGCAAAGGCTCGCGGCGCCGAGATTCGCTTCATCGAATACATGGACGTCGGGGGCGCCACCCGTTGGAGCGTCGAGCAGGTCGTCTCGCGCGACGAGATGCTGGCCAGGCTCGGCGAGCACTACGGCACCGTGGTGCCAATCCTGGAAGAGTCGTCTGCGCCCGCTGCGCGCTATCGTCTCGGCGACGGCACAACGATCGGAATCATCGCGTCAACCACCGCGCCGTTTTGCCAGATTGCGACCGGAGTCGCCTGACGGCGGATGGCATGTGGTTCCTTTGCCTGTACGCGACACGCGGTCGCGATTTGCGTCGAGCGCTGAGAGCCGGCGCAACGAACGAAGAGCTTGCAGCGCTCATTGCTGAGGATTGGCGCGGACGTAGCGATCGAGGCGCCGAACAGCGCCTGGCCGTCCGTGATCGCTCACCGATGATTCCGCTCAGTTCTCTGAAACGTGATCCGCACCTCGAAATGCACACTCGCGGCGGCTGACAGCTCCAGGGTTCCAGGGTTCCAGGGTTCCAAGGTTCCAAGGTTCTAGGTTCTGGGTTCCAGGGTTCAGTGTCTGTTGGCGATCGCAGAAAGTGAGACTGCACGCAGGCCTGAATCGATCACAAATTTCCAACGAGAACGTGACGAAGCTTCGATATCGCTGATCCTGCACGAGATTCATCGTGGCCGCCTGCTTGCACGCGAGTGTCTCATGGCTGGCCTTCGCGACTTTCGGGACTTCGCCGCCTGGCAGCGTGCCGAGGAACTTCGCATGCTGGTTGAGGAGTTCTTGGCTCGGCCTGGCCTGAGGGTTCGCTTTCGCCGTGCACAACAACTAAGCGACGCTGCGGCGTCCGCGCCGAGGAACATCGCTGAAGGTTTTGGTCGATTCAAGCCGAAACAGTTCGCACAGTTCGTCAGAATTGCGAAGGGTTCGGAGACCGAAGTTCTCAACATCCTCATCGAGGCGCAAAAGGCCGGATTGCTTTCTAATCCGGACTTCACACGCTACGAAATCTGTACCCGACGCGCTATTGGAACCGCGGTTGGCCTAATTCGCTACCTCGAAGGCGCCGATGAACCCGGCCAGGAATAACACGAACAGCGGACGGAGCCGCGGAACCTTGGAACCTGGAACTTTGGAACTCTGGAACTTTGGAACCGTGGAACTTTGGAACCGTGGAACTTTGGAACCGTGGAACCGTGGAACCTTGGAACTTTTCCGGAGGCTAAGCGCAGTGCTCTGCAAAGGCGGCTTTGAGCTGGGCCGCAATGGCCTCGGCGTCGCTCATCTCGATGTCTCCCCGTTCCATCATGTAGACCAGCTTGCCGTCCTTGAGGATCGCAATTGACGGCGACGACGGCGGATAGGGCGCCATCAGCTCGCGCGCGCGACTGGTGGCCTCCACGTCACCCCCCGCAAAGACCGTCGTCAAATGGTCGGGCCGCAGATCGCCGCGAAGGGCCATGGCAATCGCGGGCCGGGCCTTGCCCGCCGCGCATCCACAAATCGAATTGACGACGATCATCGTCGTGCCTGGACGTTGGACCGCTTCGTCCACGGCGTCCACGGTATTCAGCTGGGTAAAACCAATGCGGTCGAGTTCCTCCCGCATCGGCGCCAGGAAGTGTTCCGGATAACGATGAGCGATCATCCGTCGATCATAGCGCATGCGATCCCGCCCGCCGTGAGCTTCGTGCTAGCCTGTGCGGCATGTCGAAGCCCCTGCCTGCCTGGACCCGAACCTCCACAAGCGCTGTCCTTGCTTTTGCCGTGCTGGTCGCGCCAGGTGTCGTGTCGGGTCAGACGACAGCCCTTGTTGGCGCGCGTGTCATCGATGGCAAAGGCGGGATGATCGACCGTGCGACCATCATCGTCCGGGACGGCAAAATTGCCGCGATCGGCCCGGCAACATCGGTGCCAGTGCCCGAAGGGGCGCAGCGCGTAGATGTTGCTGGCGCCACCATCGTTCCTGGACTCGTCAACGCTCATGGTCATCTGACGGCAGCCAATGGAATGCGGAATGACCCGGCTGGTTACAGCCGTGACGGTCTGCTGCGGCAACTCAAGACCTACGCGCAGTACGGTGTGACAACGGTCTTCAGTCTTGGTGACGATCAGGAAGCAGCCTTTCAACTGCGGGACGAACAGTCGAGTGGTGCGCTCGATCGCGCGCGTGTTTTCCTGGCTGGCCCAGTGATCAACAGTGCCACCGCTGTCGATGCGCGATCGATGACCGACAAGGTCGTCGCGATGAAACCGGACCTGTTGAAGCTCCGGATCGACGACAACCTTGGAAGCTCGAAGAAAATGCCCGAGGAGGCATGGCGCGCGACCATCACGCGGGCCGAAGAGTTGAGGCTGCCCGTGGCCACTCACATTTTCTATCTTGCGGACGCCAAGGCAGCGCTCGTGGCTGGAGCGAGACGTGATCGCCCACAGCGTGCGCGACGTGCCGGTGGACGCGGACTTCACTCGAGAGTTGAAGGCGCGAAACGGGTGCTATACACCGACGCTGATGCGCGAAGTCTCGACCTTCGTCTACGGATCGACGCCCCCGTGGGTGCGAGATCCTTTCTTCCTGAAAGGCGCTGGCTCCGCGATCGCGGACGAACTATCGGACCCGTCCCGTCAGGCGCAGGTTCAGGCAAGCGGCGCCTACAAGCAAGGCCTCCGGTACAAGGACGCCCTCGAGGTTGCCAAGCGGAACTTGAAAACGTTATCCGACGCCGGCGTGCGCATCGCGATGGGTACGGACACGGGGCCGGCCGGACGCTGGCAGGGGTTCTTCGAGCATCTCGAGCTCGAGATGATGGTGGAAGCCGGCATGACGCCAATGCAGGTGCTGGTCGCATCGACAGGCGAGGCGGCTCGTTGTCATGGTCGCGCCGGTCAGTTCGGGTCGATTGAGGTGGGCGCGTCGGCGGATCTGCTCGTCTTGGACGCGAATCCTCTGGAGGATATTCGCAACACGCGCAGGATCCGGAGCGTGTGGATCACGGGTCGGCCGTTGCAGTAATTGCGCCGTCTACCCATTTCAAATGCCACTGACATTCGTGGCGCCGGGTGGGCGCACGGCTCGGAATCTGTTTCGCGATGAAGACTTCGCGGAGCAACGCGCGTTTTTTGCGGCGCGGCCCGAACCTGCAGCCGACACCCCTCCATTTGTTCCCCGCTCAGGCGAAGCGCCTGGGCCTCGCCCAGCTCTCGATTAAGGATGAAACTCGTCGCTTCGGCCTGAACGCCTTCAAGGCGGTCGGCGCAACGTTTG
This sequence comes from uncultured Acidobacteriota bacterium, assembly GCA_963734095.1. Taxonomy (GTDB): domain Bacteria; phylum Acidobacteriota; class Vicinamibacteria; order Vicinamibacterales; family UBA2999; genus JACCSI01. The sequence continues at coordinate 64,950 of CAVTGK010000010.1, forward strand.
CGATTGCGCACGCTCAAGGCCCGTGGCTTGATTCGTCCTGGTGCCACTCTCGCCTGCGCGAGCGAGGGGAACCATGGACGCGCCGTCGCACGATCGGCACGACTGGAAGGATGTTCAGCGGTCGTTTACGTGGCCGATTCCGTCGCTCGAGCGCGCGTCGCGGCGATCGAACTCGAGGGTGCCACTGTCCAGCGCGTCGCCGGCACGTATGACGATGCGGTGCGATCGGATGTTGAGTGACGCCGCTCGCGAGCGGTGGACGATCATCTCGGACACCTCATGGGCGGGCTACGACGAGATCCCGCGACTGATCATGTTGGGGTACACCCGACTGCTCGACGAAGTCGAGTCGCAATCATCTTCACCGACGGACGTGATCTTCGTGCAGGCCGGTGTCGGTGGACTGCTGGCGGCCGCGGCATGCTGGGCCAACTGGCGATACGGGAATCAACGACCATCGATCGTCGCTGTCGAACCACTTTCTGCGGCGTGTGTTCAGGCCTCTGTCAGGGCAAACGCCCCAACACGTCGTCGGCGGCCCGTTTGAGACCATCATGGGTGGCCTGCGCTGCGGCGAGATGTCCCCGATCGCGTTCGAAGCCATTCGGTCGACTGGTCGACGGCTACATCGCGATCGAGGACCAGTGGGCGCGCGAGGCCATGCGACGGCTGGCCCTGCCGGCCGGCGGCGATCCTCAAATCGAAGCGGGCGCTTCGGGCGCAGCTTCGCTGGCCGGACTGCTTGCGACCCTCGGCGACCCGGCAGCTGACGAGTTGCGTGATGGGCTCAAGCTCAGCGGCGAGTCACGAGTCCTCGTGATCGTGACCGAAGGCGTGACGGATCCCGGTAGCTTCGCAGCGGTTCTACGCGGTAGGTTCTTAACGGGGTTCTTCACGGGGTTCGGGAACCTCCGGAGAACCCTCGTCAGAACCTGTCCAGAACCCTTCGTCGAGAACCGCCGTCCGGAACGTATCGTCAGCTCGTCCCACAAACGGACACCCTGGCGAAATCCCCAGGGAACCTTCGCCGTATAACTCTCGTTTCCTCAACATGTTGACCATTGACGGGCGGCTGGCACATCCTTTGACATTGAGTTTTCCACACGGCTGTCATCTTTCTGGCCGTCAACTAACGTCTAACCCCATGCTCGGCAAACGACTTCTGGGTATGCCGCTCCCAACACTCGCAGGACACCTTCGATGCGAGGGCTCTTCGGGGCCGGCACCTCGAAGCACCGGGGCCGTGGAAGCTTTGAGATGGATATTCAACGACCAGCGTCCGTAGCGCGCCAGAAGAAACTGCGCCGGATTTCCTTCGCCGTTGCCGGCGTCATTGTCGTCGGCCTCGTGTCGGTCGTCCTGGCGCGACTCAAGCCCGCCGCCCCGACGGTCGAGCGCGCAACCGTGTGGGTTGATACGGTCAAACGCGGCTCGATGCTGGTCAACGTGCGCGGCCTCGGCACGCTCGTGCCGGTGGACGAGGCGCGGCGAATCATCCCGGCCGTCACGCAGGGACGCGTCGAGCGCATCGTCCTGCGCCCCGGCGCCATCGTGGAGCCCGACACCATCGTGCTTGAAATGACGGAGCCGACGCTTCAGCAGTCGCTGAGCGAGGCCGAACAGCAGCTCCGCGCCGCTGAGGCAGACTACAACAGTCTCGAGACGCGGCTCGCGACCGAACGTCTGAACCAGCGCGCTGCTGCAGCAACCGTCGAAGCTGACTACAAGAATGCGGAATTGCAGAAGGCTGTGGACAGCAACCTGCACAAGGAAGGGCTGTTGGCGCAGATCCAGATGGATCAGTCCACGGTGCGTGCCGCGTCGCTCGGCCAGCGAAACAAGATCGAGCAGGAGCGCGTGCAGGTCACTGAGAGCCAACGTCAAGGCCCAGCTCCTGGCGCAACAAGCGCGGATCGATCAACTGCGATCGATCCGCAACCTGCGACAACAGCAAGTGGACCAGCTCAAGGTGCGCGCGGGCATGAACGGCGTTCTGGAGCAGGTCACCGTCAACGTCGGGCAGCAGGTCACGCCAGGCCTCAATCTCGCGCGCGTGGCCGATCCAACGCGGCTCAAAGCGGAGCTGCGTATTGCAGAAACCCAGGCCCGCGACCTGGCCATCGGCCAGAAGGCCAAGGTCGATACGCGCAACGGATTCATCGAAGGCAAGGTCATTCGAATCGATCCCGCGGCCCAGCAGGGCACGGTCTCGGTCGACGTCGAGTTGATTGGCGAGTTGCCACGCGGCGCGCGGCCTGACTTGAGCGTCGATGGCGAGATCGAGATCATTCGGCTCGACAACGTTCTGCACGTGGGCCGGCCGGCGTTCGGGCAGGAGCAAAGTACGGTGGGACTCTTCAAGGTCGATACGACCACGGGCGAAGCCTCGCGTGCGCAGGTGCAACTGGGCCGCAGCTCGGTCAACACGATCGAGATCCTCAACGGGCTCGCCGAAGGCGATCAGGTCGTGCTCTCGGATATGTCGGCGTGGGATCAGTTCCCACGAATTCGGTTGCGGTAAGGGACAGGGGTCTCGAACGTTCCCCTGGAACGTTCGCAGTAAAAGGAGTCAGCATGAACGCTTCAGGTCAGCCGCTCATCAAGCTCGACGGCATCAAGAAGGTCTTCTACACCGACGAGGTCGAGACGCACGCGCTCGCCGGCATCCACCTGGAGATCCAGCAGGGCGAATACGTCGCCATCGCCGGCCCGTCAGGATGCGGCAAGTCGACGCTGCTGGCTATTCTGGGCCTGCTCGACACTCCCACCGAAGGCCAGTACACGCTGAATGGCAACCGGTGGCCAACCTTTCGCTGTCGGAGCGCGCGCGGGTCCGCAACCGCGAAATCGGGTTCATCTTCCAGAGCTTCAACCTGATTGGCGATTTGACGGTGTTCGAGAACGTCGAGCTGCCGCTCATCTATCGCGGGATGAAGTCGGCGGAGCGTCGTGAGCGTGCCAACGCAGCGCTCGAACGGGTCGGCATGGCGCACCGCTCCAAGCACCTGCCATCGCAGCTCTCCGGCGGTCAGCAGCAGCGCGTCGCGGTTGCGCGCGCCGTCGGCGGACAACCGTCGATCCTGCTGGCGGACGAGCCGACCGGTAACCTCGACTCCAAGAACGGCGAAGCGGTCATGGATCTTCTGCGCGAGCTCCATCGCCAGGGCGCCACGATCTGCATGGTGACGCACGATCCCCGTTACGCCGCACATGCCGATCGCAGCGTGCATCTCTTCGACGGCCGCATCGTCGAGGAGAGCGTCGCCGTCGTCTAACGCGTGTGGTCGACGGTCCACGGCCAACGGTCCACGGTCTACGGCCCACGGGCCGTTGGGAGTCAACAGTTGATCAGTCCTTTGAACTGACAACTGGCAACTGGACACTGATTCCTCGCTGTGAACTGTGGACCGTAGGCCGTAGGCCGTGGGCCGTGGACCGTAGGCCGTGATTCTTCAAGATATCCGCTACGCCCTCCGGTCGCTGCGACGCACGCCGGGCTTCACACTCATCGCCCTCATCACGCTCGCGCTCGGCATCGGGGGCACGACCGCGATCTTCTCGGTCGTCGACGGCATCCTGCTGCGATCACTCCCCTTTTCCGATGCTGCAGCAGTGGTCAGCGTCTTACGCTCGACACCGAATGCACAGGATGGTGCGTTTTCTGCCGCGGATTTTCTCGACTACAAGAAGGGGAACCAGAGCCTCGCAGCCCTGGCCGGGTATCGCGAGGAAATCGTCGATCTGCTCGGTGCTGGCGAACCAATCCGACTGACGTCGCTCGAGACAACCGCCGGCGTTTTTCGACGTGTTCGGCGTGCCGGCACAACGGGGTCGTGTTTACACCGAAGCGACGGACTCGCCGCGAGGACCTCGCGTAGCAGTCGCGTCAGCCAAGCTGTGGCGGCAGCATCTGGGCGGCGATCCCAACGTCGTCGGGCGCACCGTGCGACTCAATGGCGTGCCGATGACTCTCATCGGCGTGATGCCAGATGGTTTCGTGCATCCCGCCGATGTGGACTTTTGGGTGCTCGCCCCGAACGACGTCCCGACGTCGCCGATTCCGATTGAGGGCGATATCGTCGCAAACCGCGAGGTCCAGTACTTCCAGGCGGTCGCGCGACTTCGTCCAGACGTGGGCGTGGAGCGCGCCAATCAGGATCTGCGAGCGATCGCGGAGCGGACGGCGCGTGAGTTTCCCGACACGAATCAGGGCGAAGCTGCGTCCGTCGTCCCATTTCAGGAGCGCCTCGTCGGCGACGTGCGTAGCGCGCTGCTCGTCCTGTTTGGTGCCGTGGGCTTCGTGCTCCTGATCGCGTGCGCCAACGTGGCCAGCCTGCTCCTGGCGCGCGGTGCCGGCCGGCGGCGGGAGCTCGCCGTCCGAACCGCCCTTGGCGCTGGACGCGCCCGCTTGATCCGACAGCTACTGACCGAGAGCCTCGTTCTCGCCGGCGCTGGCGGCCTCCTCGGCCTGCTGGTGGCGTACTGGGGTGTTCAGGCGCTCGTTGCGATCGCCCCGCAGTCGATCCCGAGACTCGCGGACATTCAACTGGATCCGCGGGTTGCCGGCTTTGCAGTGGCTATTTCGGCGGCCGTCGGCGTGTTGTTTGGCATCTTCCCGGCGTTGCAGGGCACGCGGATGGATCCGGGCCATGCGCTGAAGGACGGTGGTCGCACTGGAACCGCGCGCACTCGCACCCAGAAGCTGCTCGTTGTCGGTGAAGTTGCGCTGGCGCTGATGCTGCTGATCGGGGCTGGATTGATGCTCACGAGTTTTGCGCGACTGCGCGCCGTCGATCCAGGCTTCACGGTGACGAGCGTCGTCTCCGTCTTCGTGCCACTGCCTCAGGCGCGTTACGACAATCCGGCACAGGCGCGTTTCTACACGCAGCTATTCGAACGGCTGCAATCGAATCCGATGACCGCACGCTCTGGCCTTGGCTTTCCACTCCCCTTTGGAGGCGGCAACGCGGCCGGTGGCTATACGGTGGAGGGCGCATCTCCCCAAACGCGACCCGAGCGCCCGATTGCGCAACTGACTTCCGTCACGCCTGGCTTTTTTCAAACCATGGGCATTGCACTGCTGCGCGGACGAGACGTCCAGCTCACGGACACGCGAGACCGCCTGGGCGTCGCGATCGTCAACAAGACGCTGGCCGACAAGGAGTGGCCCGGGCAGGACCCTCTTGGCAAGCGTCTCGCGATCGGCGGTGATCCCGACAATCCGCAGTCATGGATAACGGTGGTGGGCGTCGTCAGCGACTCCAAGCGCGGAGACCTGCAATCTGCGACCCAGCCGGCGATCTACCTGCCGCACAACAACTTCACGCTCCCCTTCATGAGCGTTCTCGTGCGAAGTGACGCGGGAGAGGCGGCGGTCGCAAGCGCCGTTCGCGCCACGGTCCAGTCAATGGATCCCGAACTGCCGATCGGAGATGTCGAAGCGCTCGAACGCATCGTCGAACGCGTCACGGGCCAACCGAGATTTCGAGCGCTCCTCATCGGCTCGTTCGCGTTGGCGGCGCTCTCGTTGGCCGCAATCGGCCTGTACGGCTTGATCAGCTACACCGTTGCGCAGCGGTCACCGGAGATCGGGGTACGCCTCGCGCTCGGCGCCACGCCGTTGCAGGTCGGCCGTCTCATCCTCGGTCAGGGGCTGACGCTGGCAGCCGCCGGCATTGCGCTGGGCCTGGCGGGCGCCGTTGCTGCGACGCGCCTGCTCGAAGGCTTGTTGTTCTCGATCAGTACGACCGACCCCACGGTTTACGCGGCGCTCGCCGGCTTGCTGCTCGCGATTGCCGCTCTGGCGTGTTACGTCCCGGCGCGGCGCGCGATGCGCGTCGACCCCGTGGTGGCCTTACGTTCCGAGTGACAAGGTCCACGGTACAAGGCAGAATGCAGGAGCACCGAATCCATCAGAGACGCTTCGTCCCGCCGCGCGGGGCTTCTGCCTCCCGATCATGATCAAACTTCGAAGCATCGATAAGAGTTACCGACACGGCTTGTCTCAGACGTTCGTCCTCAGACGAATCACTGCCGACATCCAGCAAGGTGAGTTCGTGTCGATCATGGGACCGTCCGGCGCCGGCAAGAGCACGCTCCTCCACATCATGGGCATGCACGACAGCGCATGGACCGGCGAGTACTGGCTGTTCGACGAGCCGGTGCACCAGTTGAATGCGAAGGATCGCATGCGACTGCAGAAGCAGCACGTCGGTTTCGTGTTTCAGAGCTACCATCTCCTCGATAACCTCACGGTTTACGAAAACATCGACCTTCCGCTCTCCTATCGCGACGTCAAGAAGTCCGAACGGCAGGGCATGGTCGCGGACATCCTGGACAGGTTCAACATCGTGGGTAAGAAGGACCTGTATCCCAATCAATTGTCGGGCGGCCAGCAACAGTTGGTCGCGATCGCTCGCGCCGTCGTCGCGAAACCTAATTTGATCCTGGCCGACGAGCCAACCGGCAACCTCCATTCCGACCAGGGTCGCGAAATCATGGAGCTGTTCAAGCGCTTGAACGATGCCGGCACCACGGTGATACAGGTGACCCACTCCGAGCTGAACGCCTCGTATGGACGACGAATCATCAAGCTGAAGGACGGGTGGGTGGTTGAGGAATAGGGCAGAGCAAGAGTTACAAGTTACAAGTTAAGAGTTACAAGTCTGAGGGCGCCTCGTTTTGAACATGTAACTTGTAACTTGTACTCGCTGTAGAGAGACCATGTTGACCGAGGCACCACAGACCAGACAGGGATCGTCGCGAGCCGAGCCCGCGCCGCGAATACTCATCGGCGACGACCAGCCCGATGTCCTCGAGGCGCTGCGACTGCTCCTCAAACCCGAAGGCTATCTCATCGACACGGCTTCGTCTCCCCAACAAATGCTGCGGACGATGGAGCTCAAGGACTACGACGTCGTCCTGATGGATCTCAACTACACCCGGGACACGACGTCGGGCGATGAGGGGCTCGACCTGCTCCATCGAATTCATACCGCGGACGAGTCGCTTCCAATCGTGGTGATGACCGCATGGGGCACGGTGAACGTCGCGGTGGAAGCCATGCGCCGCGGCGCACGCGACTTCATCCAGAAGCCATGGGACAACGAGCGCCTCCTGTCGATTGTCCGCACGCAGACGGAGCTGGGCCGGGCGATTCGACGTGGACGACAGCTGGAGGCCGCCAACCAGGCCTTGATGGCCGACGGTCACTCGCCGCTGCTCGCCGAATCGGCCGCGATGCGGCCGGTGCTCGACATCATCGCGCGCGTCGGGCCGTCGGACGCCAACGTCCTGATCACGGGTGAAAACGGCACCGGGAAGAGTCTCGTGGCGCAAGCGCTGCACGCGGTGTCGCCGCGTGCGAATCGGGCCATGGTCACCGTCAACGCCGGCGGCATGGCGGAGGGCGTCTTCGAGTCCGAGTTGTTCGGCCACATGAAAGGGGCGTTCACGGACGCCAAGGTGGACCGGGTAGGTCGTTTCGAGTTGGCGGACGGCAGCACGCTTTTTCTCGATGAGATTGCCAACGTTCCCATGAGTCAGCAGGCAAAGCTGCTGCGCGTCATTGAAACCGGCGAGTTCGAGCGCCTGGGCTCGTCGAAGACGCGCAAAGTCAACGTCCGCCTGGTCTCGGCCACCAACGCGGACGTCAATGCCCAGGTCGCCGCCGGCGCGTTTCGACAAGATCTTCTGTTCCGGTTGAATACGATCGAGGTCAATCTTCCCCCGCTGCGCGATCGACGCGAAGACATCCCGTTGCTCGCCAGGCACTTCCTGCGGCTTCACGCGCAGCGCTACCGCAAGAACGTGTCGGGCTTTGATCCCGCGGCGATGCAAATCCTGCTCGATCATCGCTGGCCGGGGAACGTGCGAGAGATCGATCACGCGGTCGAGCGGGCCGTGTTGATGTCTCAAGCCAATGTCATCCGAGCCAGCGACCTTGGCCTGCGCAGCGAAGGCACGAGCACGGCGCGCCTCGAGGACATGAGCCTGGAGGACGTCGAGGCGTTTCTGATCAAGAAGGCGATGGCGCGTTACGGGAACGTGAGTCAGGCCGCGCGGGCGCTGGGCCTGAGCCGGAGCGCCCTGTATCGTCGACTCGAGCGCTACAAACTGTAAGCGCTCCCCAACGTATGCGCCGGCTGACTCACGACCAGCAGGTCCTGCTGCTCACATTGGCCGCGGCCCTGCCCGCCGTGTTGACCTCCCTCATCATCCTGTGGACCGGCGGCTACACCCCCAAGGTCCAGTGGACGTTGACGGTCGTGATCCTTGGTGTGCTGCTGGGCGTTTCGCTGTCCGTCCGCCAGCGCGTCGTTCAGCCCCTTCAGACGGTGGCCAACCTTCTGGCGGCCATGCGCGAGGACGACTTTTCGATTCGAGGTCGCACGCCCGACCCCGAAGATCCGCTGGGCGCGGTGCTCGTCGAGATCAACGAGCTCGCCGAAACGCTGCACGAGCAACGCCTTGGTGCGGTTGAAGCCACGGCACTCCTGCGCACGGTCATGGAGCAGGTCGATGTCGCGGTCTTCGCCTTTGACCCCGCCGAACGGCTGCGAATCGTCAATCGCACGGGCGAGCGGCTGATGGGTCGCAACATGGAGCAGATGCTCGGTCGCACCGCCGAGGAGCTGAGTGTCACCGCGTGGTTTGGCGACGCGCCTCGCGTGGTCGATCTCTCGCTGCCGGGCGGAAGTGTTGGACGCTGGGAGGTCCGACGCACGACGTTTCGGCTCGGGGGTCTGCCGCATGACCTTCTGGTGCTGTCGGACGTCAGCCGCCCGCTCCGTGAACAGGAGCGCCACGCGTGGCAGCGGCTGATTCGCGTCATCGGCCACGAGCTTGGCAATTCGCTGGGCCCGATCAAGTCGATCGCGGGCAGCCTCGAAACCCTGCTGCAGCGGAATCCGCCACCTGAAGACTGGCGCGATGACATGACGCGCGGCCTGCAGGTCATCGCCTCGAGAACCGATTCGCTCAGCCGTTTTACCGCAGCCTATTCGCGGCTGGCGCGCCTGCCCTTGCCCAGACTGGCACCAGTGGTGCTCAAGCCGCTGCTGGTCAAGATTGCGGGCCTCGAAACCCGCGTCACCGTACACGTCAAGCCTGGTCCCGATGCGACGATCGTGGTTGACGGCGATCAGATCGAACAGTTGTTCATCAATCTCATTCGCAACGCCGCCGACGCGTGCCTGGAAGTTGGGACCGGCAGCGTGACCGTGGGCTGGCGTCGCACCCGACAGCGTATCGACATCTGGGTCGAAGACGAAGGTCCTGGTCTTTCAAACACGTCCAACCTGTTCGTTCCATTTTTCACGACCAAGCCCGGCGGCTCTGGCATCGGCCTGGTGCTCTGCCGCCAGATTGCTGAAGCCCACGACGGCTCGCTGAAGCTGGAAAACAAGGCCGAAGGCAACGGCGCTCGTGCAACACTAACGCTGCCGACATGACCCAAGTAGATTCCTTCGATGGATCGGTTCCCAACTTTTACGACCAGGGGCTGGGCCCGATGTTCTTCGAACCTTACGCACGAAATCTGGTCGGCCGTGCGCGGATGGGGAGGGGCGCCTCGGTGCTCGAGGTGTCAGCGGGTACGGGCATCGCGACGCGCGAGCTGCTGCGAGCGTTGCCGTCGGATGCGCGACTGACCGTCACCGACCTCAACGAGGCGATGCTGGCGGTTGCAAAGCCCCGGCTGGCTGACGACTCCAGGGTCGACTGCCGACCGGCGGACGCCACCGCCCTGCCGTTCGGAGAGGCTGAATTCGATCTCGTGCTCAACCAGTTTGGCCTGATGTTCCCTGCCGACAAGGTCGCCGTCCTGCGCGAGGCGCGCCGGGTACTGAAGCCTGCGGGCACTTTCCTCTTCAACGTGTGGGGATCGCTTGCGGACAACCCGATTGGCAGGCTTGCCAACGAGGTCATCGACAGCTTCTTCCCTCAGGATCCGCCGCGCTTCTACGAGACACCTTTCGGGTTGCACGACCGTGGCCTCGTTGAACGCATGGCTCGACAGGCCGGCTTCGAGAACGTCACGTGCGACGTCGTTGACCTGGTCGGCGAGAGCGAGTCGGCCGAATCGGCAGCCCGCGGGCTTGTATTCGGGACTCCCGTCTTCAACCAGATCCAGGAACGCCACGGTGACCCAGATGCGATCATGCGGGCCTTGACGGAGCGATTAGCGCAGGAGGGCGGTGCCCGTCCGATGCGGCTGCCGATGCGCGCGCTGGTCTTCGAAGCGACGCGGCTAGCGGTCCATCGACTCACTCGACGGCCCCTCGTTCGCGCAAGAACGCCACGGTTCTGACCCTTCCAGAACGAAACGGTTCATCTCGAATCCGTAATGCATACCCCAACGGTGTACACTCAACGACTTCATCGAGCTGGTCATAGTGCCCAGGGAGCGTCACACGAACGGAGAGGTCGGCGCCGTGCTCAACCAACAACTGCACCATGGGTAACCCGTCATCACCGAACTGTGTCACCGCATGGAAAATGGCCGTTTGCCCGCCGACCCCCGCATCGTTCACTGTCGCGCGCGCATTGACGCCTGCCCCGCGATCGAGCAGCAGCCTTGCTGCTTCAAGACTGCCGAACTCTGCGGCCACGTGCAGCAAGGTTGCTCCTTCAAGCAGAAGGCGCCGGCCGCCCGTGCTGCCGCAGTCCAATTCAGGAAATCGCCGGTGCGCCAGCTCTGGATCTGCCTCGAGTTGATCAGCCAAGCGATGGAACTGTCCACGAAGCACTTCCAATACACCTGGGACGCCGAACTTCGTCGTGCCCCCGGCATCGAGCAGGATCTCGATGCAGGCGCTCAATCGCTCTGGTGAACGCGCGTAGGTTCCGATCAGGTAATCGAGCGCCGTGTGTCGCCCGTAGGCGTTGCCGCAGTTCGGGTTCGCTCCGTGATCCAAAAGCCATTTCAGCGCCTTCGGATGCATGCCCTCGCACGGCGAAAAAATGATCGGGACATCTCCATTCCACTGGGCATTCACATCCGCGCCGTAGGACACGAGAAGCTCCATCATCGCGATGCGGCTGTCGTTGAGTGCCGCTCTCCCGAGCGGCCCATCCCCGCCCTGGTGAACGTCCGAGCCGTTTTCGATCATCCACTTCGCGATCGCCAATCTCGTTGCACTGGGCGGCTCCCACGGGACCCGGCATTCGGCGACCCACGTCAGCGGTCCAGCCTTGGCATAGCCAAGCGGGGCGCGGTGCAGCTCGGGGTTTCGGCTCATCAGGGTCTTGACGCGCTCGAGATCGTTCGTGTCGATGGCCTGCTTGAGCTGCCCGATCTCCTCGAGTGAGTCGACATGGGCCTTGAGTTTCGGCCAACTCGGGAACCCATACAGACGGGCGATCTGGAACTGGGCTTGCGTGATTGAATTCGCGTCGCCGGCCTTCAGAAGATCCTTGGCCTGGTCCTTGAGATGCCGGAGATTCGGACGGTCAGGAAGGGGGCGTGGCGTCCCGTTGGGATCAGTCGACATGGCGACCTCCTTTCATCGAAGCGCCCGCTGTCCGCACATCGGGCTGAAAGAAGGTTCGCAAGACTTGGTTGCAGACAGGTGGGCTTCTACCCTTTCCGCGGACCGGATGCGTCCTTGTACGCGACGCCAGCGTAGTCGGATCTGTCCGGCAAGTCAAAGCACGAAGGCCAGCCCAACGCCCTGTGCCCTGTGCCCTGCGCCCTAGAGATAAACCACCCGGCCTTCGGCCGCGCGAGTGAGCCGATCGATGACGGCTGTGCCGAGTCCTTCCGGCTCTGGCGCGACCGCCAGCATCACGTCGATGTCTTCGGCATCGAGCTCCCGCAGAGCACCGAACAGATCGCGCGCAGCCTCCGCTGGATCGACGCGTGCCCCACAGCGACGAGTCACTACGCGCCCAGCAGCCGCGACTGCGGCCACGCGGGGCGCCAGCGCCAGCAAATCCTCCCGCGGCGCAAGCACGCCGACCTTCAACCCCTGAGAAACCATCGATCGCGCGTCATCGGCGACGCGTGCGACCACGCGATCGACCGGACCGAGATACAGCGTCAGTCGATGGTGCGGCGCATAATGTCGGAGCAGTTGCCCGGGGGCGGGTTGCGGTGCGGTTTCCGCGTGCGTTTCGACTCGCTCGGCAACCGTCGGCACAACCTGTCTGAGACGTTCGAGCGTCACTCCTCCCGGCCGCCTCACGAGGGGTGGCGACACAGTAAGGTCCAGCACGGTTGACTCAACGCCGATAGGCGTCGGGCCACCGTCCAGAATCAGATCGATCGCGCCATCAAGGTCCGTCAGCACGTGGCTCGCGGTCGTCGGACTGGGTCCCGAGAATCGATTCGCGCTCGGCGCCGCGACCGGGACCTTCGCTGCTTCAAGGAGCGCGAGCGCCACGGGGTGTGACGGCATGCGAACGCCGACGGTCAGCCCTCCTGCCGTCACCGCGTCTGGAACAACGTCGCGCTTGAAGAGGATGAGCGTGAGCGGGCCAGGCCAGAATGCCTCCGATAAGTCGCGCGCACTGGGCGCGATCCCATGGACGATCTCTCCGAGCTGACCCACACTCGAGATGTGGACGATGACCGGATCGGTGGCGGGCCTCCCCTTCGCGCGAAACAGCCGCTCGACCGCGGCGGGATCGAGAGCGTGCGCGCCGAGACCGTACACGGTCTCGGTTGGAAACGCGACCAATCGACCGCGACGGATTTCTTCAGCGGCGATGGCAATCGCCCTCGCATCTGGACGCTCTGGATCGACGACCAGGACCTGGGTCATTACCAGTCCACAGCGCCGGTGCCCAGAAACAGCCGCACGACCCGGCTATAGCTTGCGACGCCCTCGGACACCCCCTGCGTCTTCAGGTACTGGTCGTACGTGCGCCAGCTTGTCCGCGCGACCAGTTCCACGCGCTGCAGTTGCCGACGGTTGATATCGGACCGATCGCGTCGCGGACCCTCGGCCAACGCACCGAGTACGCGTTGCTGCTCGTCGCGCGGGAGCAGCGCCACAACTTCGTGCAACAGCGCCAGCCAGGCCGAGTACTGCGACGCCGGATCGGCGCGCATCGCGGCAACGAGGCCCACGAAGCTCGCTTCGTCCTCCGGTGCATAGCCGGCGAGGTGGGCCCATTCGTGGGCCAGCACCGCTGGTCGTTCGGGTGCGGTCAAATCCGGATTGAGGAGCGTTTCGAGCAGGAAGGGCGCATGCATCCCATCCACGCCGGCCGCCCGAAAAAAGGTCGCGAACACGGTGCGTTTGGGACGACTAGGGACCGTGAGCATCGGCCGGCCGAGCCGTCGTTCGACCCCATGGAACGACTGTACCAACGCGGGCGGCATCTCTGCCGAGGCTGGAAACCCATGGGCGTGCCCGGATGCATGGAGTCGATTCACTTCATCGACTGCCCGCTGCGCCAGCCTCCGAACCCCGTCCGACGTGACGTTGGCCGGCTCATAGGGCAGCGTCGTTTCCAGGGCCGGCCGCGCGTAATTCAAACCCCAGGCGAGGAGGAACCAGAGATAGACAATCGCCCCGAGCCACACGACAACCCAACCCCCGCGAAACAGGGGTCGAACTGAGCGCGCTCGCATCGCGCCGCGAACAGCGTGGACGACGAGACCGAGACCGACGAGCGCAAGCGCGACCGTGATGAAGTCGAACAACGCGACGCCGGTTTGGTTGGACCACGACGTCAACCACTGCTGCAGCCGGGGTACAGTCCGCGAGCGAAATAACGCTCGACCAGCATAGGAGACGGCGTCACGATGAGTGCCAGTAGCGCGAGGCCCGTGATCGCGACCTGCGCCAACCGAAACGCCATCATGGGTCGCAGTTCTATTGGGTGACGTCTGACAATCGAGCGTGCATCGCCCTACTGGACCGTGATCACCATCTCGGGTGAAGGGCCGCTCGTGCCGCACGCGTTGCGCGCGAACACATTGACGTAATAGGCCGCCGGCGGGCCTTCCCGTCGAAAGCTCGTCGCGCTGCCTGGCGCCACGAACGTCGTGGGATTGACACCGCGAGTGGTCGTCGCCTCGATCAGATACGTCGCGACCTGGTCGCTCGGCGGCGCCGGGGCCCAGTGACCGTCACGGCCTTGCCCTCCATCGTGTACGAAACGTCTTGCGGTGGCACCGGCGGGGCCGAACAGTCCGCCCCCGCGAAACCTGCTCCCCGCTTCGCATGGCCCAGAGGCCCACGAGAACAATCGCGACAACGACAACGACCACGGCGATCACACCGTTCTTGTTCATAGGGGTTTTGGAAGGAAAAGGTCACGGGTCGGGGGGTCAATCGCAGAAAGTGGTCGGGATGCCGGGATTCGAACCCGGGACCTCCTGCACCCCAAGCAGGCGCGCTAGCCAGGCTGCGCTACATCCCGATTCTCGAGTTCGACGCTACGACGCGCGACGCCGTTTGCTCGCCGCAATCTTGGCCGGCGGCTTTGCGATCGGCCGTCGCGGCTGGCGCGAGCGCTCTTGCGTCGAGCGCGCGCGACCGCGGCCTCAACGGCCCGGCGCGCGGCGGCACGAGCTGCAGTTCCGGCGTGTCCGACTGCCCGCCATCGCGACTCAGCAGCCGCATGATCGCTTCGAGCCCGCTGCGCACCTGCCGCAGCCGCGATCGCGCCATATCGCCGAGCACATCGTCGACGTCGCGCCGCGGCGACCGACGGGCCGCGCGGTTCCTCTTCGAGCCGCCGCCGGGCGCCGGCCAGCGTCAGCCCTTCGCCGAACACGAGCTGCTTGATGCGCAGCACCAGCTCGACGTCGGCGCGGCGATAGACGCGCGCCACCGCCGGCTCGACTGGCTTGCCCGAGCCCGGGAAATTCGGCCTCCCACGAGCGCAGCACGTACGGCTGCAGCTGCGCCATCTCGCAGACGTCAGGGGACTTGAACAGCTCGCGCTTGGCCGATGCCATCAGTTGACGACCTGATCGCTGGAGTATATCACGCCGATCCTCAGTGCTTTCGGTCGCTCGCCCGCCCGCGCGATCGCTTGCGGACCGTCGATTCTGAGCGGCGTGCCGACGAATCCATACGTCTCGCGCAGCCGGTTCTCGAGAAACCGCTCGTACGAAAAATGAAACTTCGTCGCGACGTTCGTGAACAGCACGAAGGTCGGCGGCGCCACGCCGGTTTGCGCCGCATACAGCACCCGCACGTTGCGGTGCCCGGGGCTGACCGGCGGATGCTGCGCGGTGACCTCCTCGATGAAGCGGTTGAGCTCCGGCGTCGGCACGCGCATGCGTCGCGCCGCCGCCACCTTGTCGATCGCCTCGAGCAGCTTCGGCGTCCGCTCGCCGGTCTTGCGCCGAGATGTGCAGGATCGGGCGCGTAGTCGAGAAACTTCAACTGGTGGCGGACCTGCTCGTCGAACGCCTTGTAGGCGTCGGGGCCCTGCTCCTTCATCAGGTCCCACTTGTTGGCGGCGATGATGATGCCGCGTCCGGCCTTGTCGGCCGCGCCGGCAATCGCGGCGTCCTGATCGGTCGGCCCCGCCGTGGCATCGATGCACGAGGACGACGACATCCGCCCGCTCGATCGCGCGCCGCGCGAGCATCACGCTGAGCGCTTCGACCTGTCCGGACTTGCGCCACGCGGCCCGGCCGCCGAATGCCGGCGGTGTCGACGATGCGAAACTGCCGGCGATGCCACTTCAGCATCGAGTCCACCGCATCGCGCGTCGTGCCGGGCATCTCGGACACGATCATCCGCTCTTCGCGCAGCAGCCGATTGACCAGCGACGACTTGCCGGCGTTCGGACGCCCGACGATCGCCACCGCGGTCTCGTCGGCCGCGC
This sequence comes from uncultured Acidobacteriota bacterium, assembly GCA_963734095.1. Classification (GTDB taxonomy): domain Bacteria; phylum Acidobacteriota; class Vicinamibacteria; order Vicinamibacterales; family UBA2999; genus JACCSI01. The sequence goes on from CAVTGK010000010.1 coordinate 80,745, forward strand.
CTGCGGCATGCCGTGGCCGTTGCTCGCGTCGCGTCGACGTCGTCCTCGTCGGCGTCCCGGCTGCGCAGCCGCACCGCGCGTGGGCAGGCGCTTGACGATTTCGTCGAGCAGCTCGCCCACGCCCTGGCCGTGCTCGGCGCTGACCTCGAGAATCGGATCGAACCCAAGCTGATAGAGCTCGAGCGCGCCGCCTGCGCGCGCGGCGATCGTCGGTCTTGTTGACCGCCAGAATGCGCCGGCACGTTGGCGCTGCGGACCGCGCGCGGCGATGTCCTGGTCGCCGGGGACGAGCCCTTCGCGGCCGTCGACGACGAACACGATGACGTCGGCCGATTGAAGCGCGCGCTGCCCGCGCTCGACGACCAGCTGCGTGCAGCGGGATCCTCGCGACGCGCCGAACATCCCGCCGGTGTCGGTCAGCTCGAACCCGAGGTCCTGCCAGACGACCGGGTGGGTCAGCACGTCGCGCGTGGTGCCCGGGAACGGGCGTGACGATGGCGCGCCGCGTGCCGGTCAGCCGGTTGAACAGCGTGGACTTGCCGACGTTGGGACGGCCGACGAGCACGACGGAAGGCAGGCGCTTGACGGGCACGGCGAAGTGTGCGCCCTATCTTACAGGCTCACAAGGGCTTGTGGTCGCGGGGCCTGCAGTGCCTCAAGCTGCTGCGGCCGATAACTCCATGGAGCACAGTACACTTGCCGGTTTGACAGCGTAAGTGACACGAAATAAGATAGTTAGGCGCTCCGACGAGCGTTCCGCACCCATGATCAAGGTCGACATCGTCAACGAAGTCTCGCGCGTGGCGGAGATCACCAAGGTCAAGGCCGAGCTTGCCGTCGACGCGGTCTTCGAGGCGATGCGGCACTCGATGCAGCGCGGCGAACGTATTGAGCTGCGGGGCTTTGGCGTGTTTCAGGTGAAGCCCCGCAAGCGCGGCATCGGCCGCAATCCCCGCACCGGCAAGGAAGTTCGCATCCCGCCCGGCCGCACCATCCGCTTCAAGCCCGGCAAAGAACTCCAGAACATCGGGTAAGCCTGTGAGTGAACGAGCCGCTTGACCGCATGCCGCCTCATCACCGGTGATGAGCGAGCGCGATCCGTTTCCCGTCCCCGCCGTCCCAGCGCGACCGCGTCTGGCTCCACGTCCTGCTGCTCGTCCTGACCGTCGTCACCACCACCTGCGTCGGCGCGCTGCACTACTTCGGCTTCACGCAAGGCTTCGGCGGCGATGCCGTCGTCGCTGCCGACGCTTCGCGATCCGCGGTTCTACGCTCAGCGGGCTCTGGTACAGCGGGACGATTCTGGCGATTCTCGGTTGCCACGAGATGGGCCACTACGTCGCGTGCCGCTACTACCGCGTCGATGCCTCGCTGCCCTTCTTTCTGCCCGCGCCGCTGCCGCTGACCGGCACGCTCGGCGCGTTCATCCGGATTCGTCAGCGCATCCCGTCGAAGGTCGCGCTGTTCGACATCGGCATCGCCGGGCCGATCGCCGGCTTCGTCGTCGCGGTGCCCGCACTGTTCCTCGGGCTGGCGATGTCGACGGTCGAAGCGCTGCCCGAGGACTTCGCCGGCGTCGAGCTCGGCGAGCCGCTGCTCTTCCGCGCCGCCGCGTGGCTGGTCTGGGGGGACTGCCCGACGGCATGTCGATCAACATGCACCCGATGGCGTTTGCCGCGTGGTTCGGCCTGCTCGCGACGGCGCTCAATCTGTTTCCCATCGGTCAACTCGACGGCGGTCACGTCGCGTACGCCGTGCTCGGCCGCCGCTCGGCGCTTCGTGACGCTGGTGATGGTGCTGCGTCGCGATCGGCCTGGCGTTTGTTTCAACGAGTTGGATGGTCTGGACGGTCCTGATGGTCGTGATGCTGTTCGTCGATGGGCCCGCATCACCCGCCGACGCTCGACGACGAGATCCAGCTCGATCGCACGACGCGGCTGCTGCTGGCGGTGGTCGGGCTGGTGATGCTGATCGTGTGCTTCACGCCGGCCCCGATCGAGCCGTTCGTGATGGGACAGTAAAGGACGCGGGCTGGTACGACTCGCGCGGACGTGGCGGCTTCGCACCACGCCGGGCTCGGACAGCGCCTCGGCGGCCGACCGGACGCGCGCCGTTCGGCGCGCGATCAGCGAGCATCAGCCCTCAACACGTCGTCACGGCCGCCCGACGGCGGCCGTCATGCTCGCGAACGAAGTGCGCAGTCCTGCAGCGCTGCGAGTCCCGCGTCATGCGAGTCCGCGACGCGTGCGAGTCCTACAGAACACTCAGCGGATCGACATCCACCGACGCCTTGCGCGCGATGTTCGGGCATCGCTCGCAGCGCTGCGCGCAAGCGCCCGCCGCATCGCCGCGCGCGACGTGCCTTTCAGAAAGAACTGCGCGCGGTGCTCGCCGCGCAGCCGCGTGAGCGGCGCCGGCGCGGGGCCGAGAATCGACGAATCCGTCCGTCGGCTGGCGATGACTCACTCGTGCGCCGTGGCGAGATCGGCCGCCGCGCTCCATCGCCGCGTCGTAACTGGCTTGCCGCGCACGACGACGTTGACCATCGCGACGACCGGCGGGTAGCGCATCGCGCGGCGAAACTCGATCTCCTTGTCGAAGAACGCCGGGTAGTCCTGTGCCGTCGCGAGCCGGATGCTGTAGTGCCCGGGAAACAGCGTCTGGATGATCGCTTCGCCCGCCTGTTCGCCACGGCCGGCGCGGCCGGCCACCTGCGTCAGCAGCTGGAACGTCCGCTCGGCCGCGCGGAAGTCGGCGAGGCCAAGGCCGACGTCGGCCGAGATCACGCCGACCAGCGTGACGTGCGGAAAATCGTGGCCCTTGGCGATCATCTGCGTGCCGACCAGCACGTCGAGCTCTGGCGCGGCGAAGCGGTTCAGCAGCGTCGTCAGGCTGCCGCGCCGGCGGATCGTGTCGCGATCGACGCGCCCGACGCGCGCGTCGGGAAAGAGCGCCGCGATCTCCGACTTCGACGCGCTCGGTGCCGAAGCCGACGTGCTCGAGATACGGGCGCCGCGCAGTTGAGGCACTGCTTCGGGCACCACGCGCGAGAAGTTGCAGTAGTGGCAGCGCGCCGCCAGTGTCTGCCGGCCAGTGTGCACCGTCAGCGAGACGCTGCAGTTGGGGCAATCGATCGTGTCGCCGCACTGCCGGCAGAAGACCGCGGTCGCATAGCCGCGCCGGTTGAGCAGCACCAGGACCTGCTCGCGCCGCTCGAGCCGCTCGCGCATGGCCTCCCGGAGCGGACGCGAGAGGATCGACGTCCGGGCCTTCCTCGGCAAACTCCTCGCGCATGTTGACGACCCGCACCGTGGCCAGCGGCGCGATCGAGCACGCGCCGGTGCAGCGTCACCGCCGCGTAGCGCTCCTGCTGCGCGTTGAAGTACGACTCCATCGACGGCGTCGCCGATCCGAGCACGACCAGCGCGTCGGCAAACTTGCCGCGCATGACGGCGACGTCGCGCCCGTGATAGCGCGGCGTCTCTTCCTGCTTGTACGACGTGTCGTGCTCTTCGTCGACGATGATGAGGCCGGGACGCGGCCAGCGGCGCGAAGATCGCCGACCGCGTGCCGATGACGACGTCGACGTCGCCGCGGCGGATGCGATGCCACTGGTCGTGCCGCTCGCCGTCGGACAGTCCGCTGTGCTGAATCGCCACGCCGGCGCCGAAGCGCGCGCGGAACGCGGCCGCCACCGCGGGCGTCAGCGCGATCTCGGGCACCAGCATCAGCACGCCGCGGCCGGCGCGGCGCACCCGTCGGCCAAGCGCAGGTAGACCTCGGTCTTGCCGCTGCCGGTGACGCCGTGCAGCAGCGCGACGTGAAACGCTGCGTGCTCCGGCCAGAACGCCGCAGCCGCTCGACCGCAGCGTGCTGTTCGTCCGTCAAGATCCGCAGCTGCGTTGTCCGATGCGCTCTCCGATCACGGCGCCGGCCGGCACGCGAACGGATCGCGATCGACCCGCTCGCTGCGGACGGTCACCAGGCCCATGCTTCTTGAGCCGCGAGACCACGGCGGCCGAGATGCCGCGGCTCGCGAGCTCCGGCGCCGTGAGACCCGTCGGGCGCGCCCTTCAGCACCGCAGCACCTCGCGCTGCCGAGTGCCCAGCGCCGGGCAGCATCGCCCGGCGAGCATCGCGGTCGAGGCGATCGCCGGCGAGGTCGTGCCCTTCGGCGGTGAGCCTCACCGTGCGAACCGTGCGAAACGCGTCGACGCGGCTGGTCAGCGCGTGCGGCGGCATCGCGGCGGCCAGCGCGCGCCCGGGCCGGCCAGGTAGTAGTCGGCGACCCAGTCGGTGAGCTCGCAGGACGTCGCGCGGGAGAAACGGCGTGCTCGTCGAGCACCTCGATGACAGCTCGCGCAGCTCGAAGTCCGCCGTCGGGCGGTCACAGCCTCGCCGATGACGACGCCGGTCAGCGTGCGACGTGCCGAGCGGCACGACGACGCGCGCGCCCGGCGGCAGGCGTCGGCTGCGTCTCAGGGACGCTGATAGGTGAGAAGGTCGAGCGCGGGCACCGGCACCGCCACCGACACGAGGCGTGCCGTCACGCTGGCGCTTACTCGTCGCCTTGCAGAATGGCCCGCACCTTCTTCATGTCTTCCCACACCTCGCGCTTGGAGGCGGGATTGCGCAGCAGATAGGCGGGATGGAACGTCGGAATGAGCGAGGCGCCGCGGTAGTTGAACACGCGGCCGCGCAGCCGCGTGATCGGATCGGTCGTCTTCAGCAGCGACTGCGCCGCGAACTTGCCCGAGCGCGACGATGACCTTGGGCTTGATCGCGTCGATCTGGCGGAACAGGAACGGCTCGCATGTCTCGACTTCGTCCGGCTCCGGATTGCGGTTGCCCGGCGGCCGGCACTTGATCACGTTGGCGATGTACACCTGATCGCGCTTCAGGCCGATCGCCTCGATGATCTTCGTCAGCAGCTGACCGGCGCGGCCGACAAACGGCTCGCCCTGCCGATCTTCGTCCGCGCCCGGCGCTTCGCCGACGAACATCAGGTCGGCGTCTGGGATTGCCGACGCCGAACACGACCTGCTTGCGGCCGAGCGCGTGCAGCTTGCAGCGCGTGCAGGCCGGGCCGATCTCGTGCTGCGAGGCCGCGCGAGGCTGTCCGTGGCGACTCAGCGCGGTCGTGCTGGCTCCGGGTGGCGGGCGCGCTGCGCAGGTTGGCCTCTGTGGCTCACGGGTCGACCTGGGTCGGCTCAGGCGCGGCTCGCGTGTCCGCCACGCCGGATCGCGACTGACGCCGGTGACACCCAGCTCCTCGAAGAACCGGAGATGCTCGGCGAGATCCTGCGACATCACTAGCTCAGACGCTGGGCTCGAGCGTAGGTTCGCCGCCACGTCGCGAGACGAACCGCGCGGCTCGCGCGGTCAGCATCGCTTCGACGCGGTCGAGGATGCGCGACGGCGACCGCCGTCTTCTGCTGCAGCGGCACCTCTTCGACGACCGTCGCGACTGACGAGCGTCACCGCGTTGGTCGCGACATCGAACCCGACGCCCTGGCTGTAGACACGTCGTTGGCGACGATCAGATCCACGCTCTTGCGCTCGAGCTTTTCGCGCGCGTGCGCCACGACGTCATGCGTTTCGGCGGCAAAGCCGACGAGCAGGGGGCGCCGGACGCGTCTCGGCGCGACGGCAGTTGGCCCAAGATCGCCGAGAATGTCCCGTCGTTCGCGGTGAGCGTGAGCACCAGCGGCGCATCGCTGCTTGGCGATCTTCTGGGAGTCGGGCGCCGCCGATCGTGTAGTCGGCAACCGCGGCGGCCATGACGACGACGTCCATGTCCGCGGCGCACGCGACAGCACCGCCTGGTGCATGTCGGCGGCGCTGCGGACCGTCGACGCGTTTCGTCGACTCGCGGCGGCTTGCACGGCTGGTCGGGCCCGATACGAGCGTCACGCGCGCGCCGCGCCGCGCCGCCTCGGCGGCAATGGCGTAGCCCATCCGGCCGCTGGACCGATTGCCGATGAAGCGAACCGGGTCGATGTCTTCGAGCGTCGGTCCCGCGGTGACCAGCACGCGCTTGCCAGCCAGCGCACCCCTGGGGCGCAGCACGCGCATGTGCGGCCTCAACGACGTCCGCCGGTTCGGCGAGACGGCCTTTGCCAATCCAGCCGCACGCCAGATAGCCCTCGCCCGGCTCGACGAACATCACGCCGCGCGCGGCGAGGACGTCGAGATTCCGAACCACCGCCGGATGCGCGAACATGTTCGTGTTCATCGCCGGCGCCATCAACACCGGCGCCGTCGTCGCGAGATACAGCGACGACAGGAAGTCGTCGGCGATGCCGTTGGCGAACTTGCCGATGACGTTGGCGGTGGCGGGCGCGACGAGCAGCAGATCGGCGGTCGACGCGAGCGAGATGTGCTCGATGTCGGCGTTGGCGCCGGGCTTCCACTGATCGGTGATCACCTCGCGCCGCGTGATCGCCTCGAACGTCAGCGGACCGACGAACCGGCTCGCCGAACGGGTCATGATCGGCCGCGACGTCGTGGCCCTGCTTCTGCAAGCCGCGCGCGATCTCGACCGCCTTGTAGGCGCCGATGCCGCCGGTCACGCCGAGCGCGATGAGGGACATGCGATTAGCGCTCGCATCACACGTTTGAAGCTCTTGATGATGTCGCTCGGCGATCGGCTTCATGCGATGCGTCCGCGATCGCTCGGCTGCGATGATCTCCTGCAGCCGGACGACCGTCGACTCGAGATCGTCGTTGACGACGACGTAGTCGTAGTCGACGTAGCTGGACGCCTCGCCCCGCGCGGTCTCGAGCCGCCGCTGCATCTGCTCCTCGGTGTCCTTGCTGCGCCCGCGCAGCCGCTGCTCGAGCACCTGAAACGAGGGCGGCATCACGAAGATCGCCGTATGGTCGACGCCGCGCGCCTTGACCTGCCTCGCACCCTGGACGTCGATGACCAGCACCACATCCTGTCCGTCGGCGACCATGTCGCTCGACATCACCGCCGAAGTGCCGTAATAGATTGCCGAACACGTCCGCCCACTCCAGAAAATCGCACGCGTCGATGCGCTGCTCGAACGCGTCGCGACTGATGAAATTATAGTCGACGCCGTCGCGCTCGCCGTCGCGCGACGCGCGCGACGTGTAGGACCGCGACATCCGCAGGTTGGGAAGAATCTGAACCAGCCGCTCGACCAGCGTCGTCTTGCCGGTGCCGGACGGCGCGGAGACGATGAAGAGCAGGCCGCGACGGCTACTCGACATTCTGAACCTGTTCCCGCATGCGCTCGAGTTCGGCCTTGGCCTGAATGATCAGCTCGTGACACTGCAGGCCATCGGCCTTGGAGCCGATGGTGTTCATTTCGCGGTTCATCTCCTGCAGCAGGAAATCGAGCTTGCGTCCGCATGGCTCGGGGCCCGCGGTGAGCGCGTCCCAGTGCGCGAGATGGCCGCGAAACCGCGTGACCTCTTCGCTGATGTCCGATCGCTGCGCCACGCGCACGATTTCCTGGGCGACGACATGGGATCGGCCGGGGGCCACGCGTCTGAAGCTCCTTGACGCGTTCGCCGAGCCGCGCCTGCAGTGCCGACGTCGCCCGACTCTCGGCCGCGTCGGCCACGGCCTCGATGAGGCCGCCGAGCGCGGCCTTGCGCGCGCCCAGGTCAGCTGCCAGGTGCTCGCCTTCGCGAGCGCGCATCGCCTCGAGTTGATCGATTGCCGCGTCCACGCGCCGCCTCGACCGACGCGGACCGAGGAGGTCGCCGAGCGATCTCGGTTTCGCTGACCCGCTCGCGAATGACGAACGCCTGCGGCATGCGCAGCAGATCGCCGGGCGTCAGATCGCCTTTGACGAGTCCACGCTCGCGCGCGACATCGATGGCGGCCGCCACGGCACGCGCGAATTCCTCCTGCAGCTCGACCTGCGGCGCCGGTCCCTGGCGCAACTGGAGCGAGACCGTCAGCTCGATGCGCCCGCGGGCCAGTCGCTTCTGCACTGCGCGCGCAGCCGGCTCTCGAGATCGGCCAGCGAGCGGCGGCAGCCGCAATTGAAGATCGAGGAAGCGGTGATTGACGGCGCGAACGGTGATACCGACGCTGGCGACGCTCGTCCTCCTGGGTCAGCGATGCGAAGCCCGTCATGCTTTTGATCATGGGTGCTCTCAGCCTTCTGCTTCCGGCCATCCGGTCTGGCTTCGATCAACTGCAGCTCGTGGAGGCGCGCGTACACGCCTTTGCGCGTCATCAGCTCGTCGTGCCGGCCGATCTCGGCGATGCGGCCGCGGTCGAGCACGATGATCTTGTCCGCCCGTCGCACCGTCGACAAGCGATGCGCAATGACGAACGACGGTCCGGTTCAGCATCAGGGTCGTCAGCGCATCCTGCACCAGCCGCTCCGACTCGGTGTCGAGCGAGGAGGTGGCTTCGTCGAGAATCAGGATCGGCGAGTTCTTGAGCAGGGCTCGGGCAATCGCAATCCGCTGCCGCTGCCCTCCCGACAACCGCTGCCCGCGCTCGCCGATTTTCGTGTCATAACCCTCGGGCAGCGCGGCCACGAAGTCGTGGGCGTGTGCCGCCCGCGCCGCCGCTTCAATCTGCTCGCGCGTGGCTCCAGGAACGCCATAGGCGATGTTGCCGGCAATCGTGTCATCGAACAACACCGTATCCTGCGTCACCATCCCGATCTGGTCGCGCAGCGATCGCAGGGTGACGTGTCGGATGTCGAGCCCATCGATCGTGATGGCGCCCGCCGGTCACGTCATAGAACCGCGGCAGCAGGTTCATCAGGGTGGTCTTGCCGGCGCCGCTGCGGCCGACGATGGCCACCATTTGTCCTGCCTGCACTGGGAACGACACGCCCTTGAGCGTGTTTCGTCCATGGCCGTCCTCGTACCCGAACACCACGTCGCGGAACTCGATCGCGTCGCGAAATGCGGGGAGCACGGTCGCGTTCGGCGCTTCGTGCACCTCGGTATGGAGATCGAGCAATCTCGAAAATCCGCTCGAGCGCGGCAACCGCTTGTTGCAAATTGGCGTTGACGCGGCTCAGTTTCTTGACCGGCCCATACATCAGCAAGAGAGCCGCCACAAACGACGTGAATTCGCCCGCCGTCAGTCGATTGGCGGCAATCTCTCGACTGCCGTACCAGAGCGCGCCCGCAATCGCGATGCCGCCGAGAAACTCCATCAGCGGCGGAAGCACCGACAGAATCCCGGTCACCTTCAGATTCGTGCGATACAGCTCCCGGGCCGCTCGCTCGAACTTCGCCGCCTCGCGGGCCTCGGCGCCAAAGGCCTTGACGATGCGATGGCCGGTGAACGCTTCGCCAGCGACATGCGACATGTGCTCGAGCCGCTCCTGACTCCGCCGGGTGACCAGTGCGAAGGCGCTTGCCGAAGCGGACCAGCGGGTAGATCGCCAGCGGCGCGCCCGTCATGCACAGCAAGGCGAGACCAGTATCGTAGTAGACCAGCAGGGCGGCAAAGCCCACCAGCGCCAGCGATTCGCGCGCCAGGTCGCCAAAGGTTTCGGCGACGGCACGATGGACCTGACCGACGTCGTTGTTGATTCGCGAGAGCAGCGCGCCCGTCGTCCACCGTGAGAAGAAGCCGGCCGACTGGTCGAGCAGGTGGCGGAACAAGTCGTTGCGCAGCCGCATCACCACTCGGTGCCCGAGGTCGTCCATCAAGTAGCTGGAGAAGTAGGCGCCGATGCCCTTGAAGAAGTAGGCGATGAGGATGACGACCGCAACGAACTGCAGCGACGACTGGTTGCGCAGGACATCGTCGATGATCGGTTTGATCAGCCAGGCCTGCGTCGCTGACGCGGCGCCATACACCAGCATCGCCAGCGTCGCGCCGGCGATCAGCATGCGGTGCGGAGCCGCGTAGCGAAGCAGGCGGAGAAACGTGTCCATCAGGACGAAGTGCGAGGCGGTCGCGTCTCCGACGCCGCTGCCGTCGTCGTCGGTATCCCTGCGGGTGTGTCTGATGCCACTCCCACGCGTGCTGCACGATCTGGCGGAGCGAGGGAAAGCGCGGCGTCCAGCCGAGCTCGCGCTGCAGGCGATCGCTGGCCGCAAACAGCGCAGCCGGATCGCCTGGCCGTCGCGGGGCCGGACGTCCACTTGACCGGCTTGCCAACGACCTCACTGACGGTGTCGATCACTTGCTCGCACCGACTGCGGCTGACCCGTCCCGGCATTGTAAGCGCCCGAGGGAGCACCCGACTCGAGCGCGCCAAGGGCCACCACATGCGCGTCGGCGAGGTCGCACACGTGAATGTAGTCTCGCAGACACGTGCCATCGGGCGTCGGATAGTCCTCACCAAACACCTGCAGAGCCGCTCCTCCGGTGGCAGCCTCGATCGCCCGTGGAATCAGGTGTATCTCCGGATCGTGATCCTCACCAATCGTACCGTCCGGATGGGCGCCCGCCGCGTTGAAGTAGCGCAGGGCGATCCAGTGCACGCCGTGCGCGCGCTCGACGTGCTCGAGCGCGCGCTCGACCGTCAGCTTCGTTTCGCCGTACGCGTTGATGGGTCGCGTCGGTGCGCTTTCGGCGATTGGCGTCTCGCGAGGCTCACCGTAGACCGCGCAGGTGGATGAAAACACCAGCCGCTGGATCCCTGCGTCCTTCACGGCCTCCAGCAGCCTCAACGAACCAACGACGTTGTTCTCGTAGTACGCGAGAGGCTTGTGGACCGATTCGGAGACAGTCAACCAGGCGGCAAAGTGCATCACCGAGTCGATGTCGTGCTTCACAAGTGTCGCGAGGACGGCTTCCCGATCGTGGATCCGGGCAGTGACGAGTGGCACACCGGCTGGCACCGATTCGGCGTGTCCGGCCGACAGGTCATCGAGGACCACCACCGCGTGCCCGCTTGCGAGCAGGGCCCGCACCGCGTGACTGCCGATGTATCCCGCTCCACCTGTGACCAGGACGCGTGCCACGTCAACGCCCGATCGAGTTGTAAGTGAACCCGTTGGCCTTCATGTGTTGCGGCTGGTAGATGTTGCGCCCATCGAAGATGACGGGTGTCCGCATCAGCTTGCGCATCTTCTGAAAGTCGGGCTCGCGGAACTCGTGCCACTCCGTCAGGATGGCCAGGGCGTCTGCCCCCTTCAATGCGTCATAGCTCGACTGGCGCATAGTGCACCTTCGACCCGAACAGCGCTTTGGCCGTCTTCATGGCTTCGGGATCGTAAGCCTGCACCTTCGCCCCCTTCTCGAGGAGCGCTTGGATGATCGGGACGGCCGGCGCCTCACGCATGTCATCGGTCTTGGGCTTGAAGGCCAGCCCCCAGATTCCGATGGTGCGACCCTTGAGCGATCCAAAGTGCTTTTCAAGCTTCTGGACCAGCACCCGCTTCTGCAGGTCGTTCACGGCCTCGACGGCCTTCAAGACCTTGAAGTCGTACTTGCGGTCCGCGGAGAACCGGATCAATGCCTTGACATCCTTCGGGAAGCAACTCCCGCCGTACCCGACACCGGGGAACAGAAACGATGGACCAATGCGACGATCCGACCCTACCGCTTGCCGCACCCTATCCACGTCCGCGCCAAACCGTTCGCAGACGTTGGCGATCTCATTCATGAACGAGATGCGGCAGGCAAGCAGCGCGTTCGCAGCGTACTTCGACAGCTCGGCGCTTGCGCAATCCATGACCATAATCGGCGCGCCGGTCCGTGTAAACGGCTGATAAAGCGTCACCATGAGCTCGGCTCCACGGGGATCTTCGGCGCCAATGACGACGCGATCCGGCTTCATGAAGTCGTCGACGGCGGCGCCTTGCTTGAGAAACTCTGGATTGCTGACGACACTGAATGGATGAGTTGTTTCGCGGCGGATGACCTCCCGCACTTTCTCGGCGGTGCCGACCGGCACCGTGCTCTTGTTCACGATCAGCTTATAGCCGTCCATCGTCCGACCAATCTCGCGAGCCACGGCCATCACGTGCTGAAGATCCGCGGACCCGTCCTCGCCCTGCGGCGTACCGACCGCGATGAACACGATTTGAGACGCTCTGACGGCGCGAGGCAGCTGCGGTGTGAACGTCAAGCGGCCCTCGGCCGCGTTCTTGCGGACCAGGTCTGTCAGTCCTGGTTCATAGATGGGCACCTTCGCCCGTCGCAACATCCGGACCTTGGCCACGTCGTTGTCGACACAGATGACATCATTACCGGTCTCCGCAAGGCACGCCCCCAGCACCAGCCCGACATAGCCCGTTCCCACTACCGCGATCTTCATAACTGTGCTCGTCTCCCACGCCGGTTATATCGGCGGTATCCGAAACTCCGCAGCGTATCATCGGCCCCTTAGGGCTGTCAACATACTGAACCCAAAGGACTTGTCGCCTCTTGCGAGCGACGCCTTTGTGCTAACCTCGGGGCGGTGCGGATTGTGCTCGACTACCGTCCCGCCCTCCGCGAGCGCAGCGGCGTCGGCGAGTTCGTCCATGGTCTTGCCGGAGCCCTCGCTGCAACCGACAGCCGGGGATCAGCTCGTGGTCCTGTCGACTTCCTGGAAGGATCGGCCCGACCCCCATCTTGCGGCCGAGCTCCCGGGTGTTCGGATCATCGACCGACGCGTTCCAGTCCGGCCACTGACGTGGGCCTGGAATCGGCTCGAATGGCCGCCGGTGGAATGGCTGACGGGTGCGGCCGACGTCATCCACGCGCAAACACCGGTGTTGATTCCGGCGTCGAAGGCCGCTCAGGTGATCACGATTCACGATCTCGATTTCCTCGAGCGGCCGGACCGCAGCCAAGCCGAGATGCGACGTGATTTTCCGCGGCTGGTCGGGTCGCACGCGGCTCGTGCGGACCACATCATCGTGTCATCACAGTTACGCCGCGCGAGAGGTGGCGCGTCAGTTGGATATCAGTGCCGATCGCATCACGGTGTGTTCACCGGGAGCGCCGGGATGGACCTGGCAGATTGCACGCGAACGCGGTGGTGAACCTCGTGGCGCCAGCCTTCTTTTCATCGGCACTCTCGAGCCACGAAAGAACGTTGGCGGCCTCCTCGACGCCTACGCTCGGCTTCGTGAGCGCCGACCCGACGTACCGCCCCTCGTCTTGGTCGGACGGATTGCGGACTCAGAGCAAGTCGTGCGTCAGCGCACATCGGAGGCGCCGCTCGCCGGGCACGTGACCGTCATGGGTTACGTCACCGAGGAAGAGCGCCGACGCGCGTATCGAACTGCGCGAGTGCTTGTGCTTCCGTCCCTCGAGGAAGGGTTCGGCTTACCCGTCCTCGAAGCCATGGCTTGTGGGGTGCCCGTGGTCGTGTCGAATCGGGGTTCCCTGCCCGAGGTGGCCGGCAACGCCGCTCGCCCGATCGATCCGGAGGATCCGGAGGCACTTGCCACAGAGATCGCACGCCTCCTCGATGCGGACGCCGCTCGCCAGGCCATCGCCGATGGCCTCGCGCAAGCGCGTCGCTATACGTGGGATGCGGCAGCGCGTGCGGCGCGCGAGGCATATGCTCGAGCAGTCGTCGCGCGCGCGAGGCGCGCGTCGTGAGAATTGCGGTCGATGCCCGGGAGCTCACCGCAAAGCCGACGGGCGTTGGCCGTTATTTGTCTGAATTGCTGACCTGCTGGAGCAGTGGTCCACCAGCAACGAGGCACGAGTGGCGCTTCTTCGCCCATCAGCGTCCCGCATTACCCGAGGGGTTCGATCAATCGGTGGACATCCTGCCGGGCACGGGCGGGACGGCCTGGGAACAATGGCAACTGCCGCGTGCGCTGTCGCGGTGGCGACCCGACGTGCTGTTCGCTCCAGGTTATACGTTTCCGCTCACGGCGCCCAGTCCGACCGTCGTGACCATTCACGATGTGTCGTTCTGCGCTCACCCAGAATGGTTCCCCGCCCGCGAAGGGTTGAGACGGCGAGTGCTCACTCGATGGTCCGCTCGGCGCGCCAAGGTGGTGCTGACCGTTTCGGAGTTCTCGCGCGATGAGATCGTGCGCCACGTCGGTCTGCCGCCGCAGAAGGTCCGGGTGGTGCCACACGGAATGACTCGCCGGCCGGGGATGATTCGCGCGCCGATCATGCAGTGCCGTGAGCCCATGATCCTGTTCGTCGGGTCGATTTTTCGCCGACGGCATATCGACACGCTACTGACCACGTTCATCGGGTCGGTGGCCGGTCGCGTCCCCGACAGCCGATTGGAAATCGTCGGCGAGAATCGCACGCACCCTCCATACGATCTGACACAACTCATTCGCGCGAGTCCGGCCGCGGTCCAATCGCGGATCGCACTCCGGTCGTACGTCAGTGATGACGCGCTCGACGACCTGTATGCCCGCGCCTCGGTGTTTGCCTTTCTGTCGGAGTACGAAGGTTTTGGATTGACACCACTGGAAGCGCTTGCCGCCGGTGTCCCTCCGGTGGTACTGGACACGCCGGTCGCTCGAGAGGTCTATGGGCAGGCAGCGCGTTACGTGCAACTGACGGCCGATCAACCGTTGGCACTTGCCGATGCGCTCGTCGACCTCCTGTCCAATGACACCGCGCGGCAAGCCGTTCTGAGCCACGCCGAATCGGTCCTGGGCCGCTACGACTGGCATCGCGCGTCAGCGCCACGCTCGCTGCTCTCGAGGACGCGGCTGGTGGCTAGCGAACCCGCGGGCGGCACCGCCGTCGACATCGTCATCGTCACGCACAACTCACAAGCGGAGCTGTCGGCTTGCCTTCGATCGCTCACCGCATCGACCGGAATCGGACGGATGACCATCATCGTCGTGGACAACTGCTCGAGCGACGGCACTCCGCAATTGGTCGCGCGAGACTGGCCCGCCGTCGCCTGATTCAGCCCGGCTCGAACCTGGGCTTCGCGAGGGGAACAACCTCGGTATTCGTGCGTCGACCAGCGAGCTCGTCCTGCTGCTGAATCCGGACACCGTCGTTGCCGCTGTGCCATCTCACGGCTGGTGCGCGAGTTGGCGGACCACACCGACGCCGCGGCGGCCGGTCCTCGACTCATCGACGAACGGGGCGTCGCGGAGCTGTCGTTCGGATGGACCATCAGCCTGTTTGGCGAATTGCAGCAGAAAGTGATTGGCGCCCTCTACCGTCTTGGCGCACCGCTGGTCCGAGAACGCGTCGATCGCTGGCTCTGTACGCCAGGCGAAAGGGAATGGATCAGCGGCGCGTGTATGCTTGCGCGCCGCGCTGACCTGGAGGCCGTTGGCCTGTTCGATGAGCGGTATTTCATGTACACGGAAGACGTTGACTTGTGCGTGTCCCTTCGACGTCTGGGGCGAACGATTCGGTTCGTGCCCGAGGCCCACGTCGTCCACCATCGCGGCCGCTCTGCCAAGCGTAATCCTCACACGGAGGCGATGCGCCGGCGCAGCCAGTTGGCCTACTACCGCAAACACCACCCTCGGTGGGCGCCGCTTCTGACCCTGTATCTCCGCCTGACGGGAAAGCATCCCTCCGCGGAAGCACCGGATAGCGTGCTGGGAGTGTGATCCACAGTATTCTGTGGCTGCTTTGCCAACCTCGGTGCATCCGCGTCCCCCGCGCGTTTCCTGATGCGAATAGCGATCGACGCGCGCAAGCTTCACGACTTTGGCATCGGCACGTACATCCGCAACGTGCTGCGCGGACTGGCGGCAGTGGATCGGACGACGGAGTACGTGGTCTTGTGCCGGCCCCCTGACGTGGAGGCGGTGGGACAGCTGGGAGCCAACTTTCGACCAGTACCGGAATCGGCACGGCCTTATTCGATTAGCGAGCAGGTTCGCATTCCGCTCAGCCTCGTGCGGGAACGTGCGCACTTGTTCCACGAACCCCACTACGTTCTGCCGTACGCCACCCGCTGTCGGACCGTCGTCACCATCCACGACTGCATACACCTGATGTTTCCGCAGTACCTCCCCGGGTCGATGGCGCATTTGTACGCTCGGGCGATGATGTGGTCGGCGGTCAACCGATCCGATCGCATCCTCACGGTTTCGGAGGCATCCAAACGGGACATCCTGCGCTTCTTCGATATCCCCCCGGAAAAGGTGGCGGTGATCTACAACGCGATTGACGAGCGCTTTCTCGGGCCGCCCGATCTGAAACGGATGGACCTGATTCGGCAGCGCTATCAACTCGATCACCCGTTTCTTCTGTACGTCGGAAATATCAAACCGCACAAGAACGTCGAACGACTGATCGACGCTTTCGGTGTCGTGCGAGCCAAGGGGCACGAGGACCTGCGCCTGGTGATCATCGGCGATGATCTCTCGAAGTATCCGGCCCTGCGCCAGGCCGTTCATCGTCATCGCCTCGACAAGTTCGTGCGGTTTCTCGGGTTCCAGCCGCACGACACGCTCGCCGGGTTCTACCGGCTCGCTCGTGTGTTTGTGTTCCCCTCGTTGTACGAAGGGTTTGGTCTGCCGCCGCTCGAAGCGATGGCGTGCGGTACGCCGGTCGTCACCTCCAATGTCTCGTCACTGCCGGAGGTGGCTGGCAATGCGGCGCTGCTCGTCGATCCGTACGATCGGCTCTCGATCGCGGAGGCAATTTGCCGCGCGGTGAGCGATGAACCGCTTCGGCTCGAGTTGTCGCGGCGAGGGCTCGCCCGGGCGCGCGAGTTCTCTTGGGCGCAATCGGTGGCCGCCATCCATCACATCTACATGGACGTACTCGAACGGTGAAGGTCGCGCTGATTCACGACTGGCTCACGGGCATGCGCGGCGGTGAGCGAGCGCTGCTTGCCTTCTGCGAGCTGTTCCCCGACGCGGATCTCTTCACCCTGGTCCAGGTGCCGGGCGCGACGGATCCGATCATCGAGCGGCGCCTTGTCCGCACCTCGCCGGTTCAATACCTGCCATTCGCGGGCCGGCTCTACAGGCATTACCTCCCACTTTTCCCGATCGCCATCGAACAGTTCGATCTGGATGGCTACGACCTCGTTCTGAGTACGAGCCACTGCGCCGCCAAGTCGGTCGTGGTCCCGGGTCGCACGCGGCACCTGTGCTACTGCCTGACCCCGATGCGCTACGCCTGGGACCAGTTCGATGCCTACTTTGGTGCGGACCGGGTGGGGGCAGCGACGCGTCGGATCATCAAACCCATCATGGCCGCCATGGCCCGCTGGGACCAGGCGACCGAGGGTCGCGTGCACCGCTATCTTGCTATCTCTCAGTATGTTGCGCGAAGGATCGGGCTGTACTATAATCGCCAATCGACCATCGTGTACCCCCCGGTCGAGACCACGTTCTACACACCGGTCGACTCGCCTGACGTGTCCCCGCCACACGCGCGATCAAACGGGTTCCTGGTGGTTTCGGCGCTCGTTCCCTATAAGCGGGTGGAACTGGCGATCGACGCGGCGCGTCGGGCGCGAGTGCCGCTGACCGTCGTCGGCGACGGACCCGAGCGCGAGCGGCTCGAAAAGTTCGCCGATGCCGACGTGCAGTTTTTGGGCTGGCGAACCAACGAAGAGATTCGAGATCTCTATCGCGCAACGACGGCGACGATACTACCGGGCGAGGAAGACTTTGGCATCGTGCCACTCGAGGCGCAGGCGTGCGGACGTCCGGTGGTCGCGCTGGGTCAAGGCGGTGCCCGGGAAACCGTGGTCGATGGCCAGACCGGCGTGCTGGTCGGACCTGGCGTCGAAGCGTTGGCTGAGGGACTGCAGCAGGCCGCGAGTCGCGAATGGGACGCCGGAGCGATTCGGCAGCACGCCGAGCGCTTCAGCCGTGACCGGTTTGTGAAGGAGATCTGCGAGGTTATCGACGACACCATGTCCGCGCCTCCCGCACACCGATGGTAAAGCGCCACAACCGGCTGCTGGTCGCCTTCCACCTCGTCACCGATGCCCTGTTGGGCATGGTGGCGTTCGTCCTCGCCTACTTCTTCCGGTTCGAAACCGGATTGATTCCCGCA
The DNA here is from genome assembly GCA_963734095.1 of uncultured Acidobacteriota bacterium. Taxonomy (GTDB): domain Bacteria; phylum Acidobacteriota; class Vicinamibacteria; order Vicinamibacterales; family UBA2999; genus JACCSI01. Next base: position 98,611 of record CAVTGK010000010.1, read on the forward strand.
CCTAAAGGCCAGCCCCCGCTCGAGCAGTACCTCGACATTCTCCCGATCATCGCCGTCGTCGTTCCGCTCGCGTTCCACTTTCAGGGACTCTATCGACTGCGCCGTGGGCGATCGCGCGTCGACGATTTTTTCAATGTCCTCGTCGGTAGCGTGATTGCGGCCGTTCTCGGCATCGTCGTCACGCTCTACATCGGCACCTACTACGCCTCTGAGGCGCAGCGCGATGTCGGGGCCTACCAGGTCTCGCAGTGGGGTTGGGGCATCTTCCTCGTCTTCAACGTCGCGTTCGGCTATCTGTCGCGCAAGCTGGTGCGGGAAGCGCTGGAGCGGCGATGGATTGCAGGGGTCGGCCTTCGGCGAATCCTGATCGCCGGGGCAGGCGAGCTCGGTCGGATGGTGGCCGACAAGGTGCTCGAACATCGCGAGCTGGGCTACCAGATTGTCGGTTTCATCGACGACCGGGCTGGCGGCGATCATCTCGGTTATCGAGGCCTGCCGTTGCTTGGCCGCCTCGAGGAAGCCGCCGAAATCGTGCGGCGTGAGCGCATTGACCACCTGTACGTCGCGCTCCCGCTCGAGCAGCACATGAAGCTGCTGGATCTCGTCGAGTCGACGAGTCGTGAGGGCGTCGACGTGAAGGTGGTCCCCGACTTGCTGCAGTTCATTGCCCTTCGCGCCCGACTCGAAGATCTGGACGGCGTTCCCGTCATCAACCTCAATGACGTTCCACTGCAAGGGCTCAACGCCATCGTCAAGCGAGCGCTCGACATCGCGATTTCGTCGGTCGCCTTGCTCGTCATGTCGCTGCCGATGATGGCGATTGCGTGGCTCATCAAGCGCGGCTCGCCGGGTCCCGCGTTCTATCAGCAGGAGCGCATGGGGCTCGATGGCAAGCAGTTCACCGTTTACAAGTTCCGCACCATGCCGGTGGATGCCGAGGCGCACACCGGGCCGATCTGGTCGGATCAGGACGACCCGCGGGCCACGCCGATCGGCAAGTGGCTGCGCAGGCGCGACCTCGACGAATGGCCACAGTTCTGGAACGTGTTGAAGGGGGAAATGTCGATCGTCGGGCCGCGCCCCGAACGGCCGTTCTTCGTCGAGCAGTTCAAACATCGAATTCCGCAGTACATGCTGCGTCACAAGGTCAAGGCCGGTATCACCGGTTGGGCGCAGGTCAACGGCTGGCGCGGGAACACGTCGCTCGAGAAGCGCATCGAGTACGACCTCTATTACATTGAGAACTGGTCGGTTTCACTCGATCTGAAAATCATGTGGTTGACGCTCGTGCGCGGCGTCTTCCCCACCCGCCACGCGATCTGATTCGCTCAATCATCAATCGCGCAACAACCAATCACCCAATCGTCATAAATCACCCACTCACCGCAATCGCACGATACAATCACCCACTCACCCATCGCTCACTCACTCGCCCAATCACGCAATGTCATCATCGGAGCGCGTCGTCATCACCGGAGCCGCCGGTTTCATCGGGTCGCACCTGGCGGAAGCCCTTCTCGACCGCGGGTATTCCGTGGTCGGCATCGACAATCTGCTGACCGGCGATATCGCCAACATCGCCCATCTGCACGATCGTGACTTTGAATTCATCAAGCACGACGTCACCAACTACATCTATCTGGCCGGTCCGGTGCGCTATGTGCTGCACTGGGCCAGCCCGGCGAGCCCCATCGACTACCTGGAGTTGCCGATCCCGACGTTGAAGGTCGGCGCGCTCGGTACGCACAAGGCGCTGGGCTTGGCCAAAGCCAAAGGGGCGACGTTCGTGCTCGCATCGACGTCCGAGGTCTACGGCGATCCGATCGAGCATCCGCAGAAGGAAACCTATTGGGGCAACGTCAACCCGGTGGGGCCGCGCGGCGTGTACGACGAGGCGAAGCGATTTGGCGAAGCCATGACGGTCGCCTACCATCGATATCACGGGCTGGATACGAAGATCGTGCGGATCTTCAACACCTACGGCCCCCGCATGCGAATCCATGATGGCCGTGCCGTGCCGGCGTTCATCTCGCAGGCACTGCGCAACGAGGATGTCACCGTCTTCGGAGACGGTCGTCAGACGCGGAGCTTCTGTTACATCAGCGATCTCGTGGACGGCATCATCCGGCTGATGCTTTCGGCCGAGAATGACCCGATCAACATTGGCAACCCGGCGGAGATGACGATCGAAGAGATTGCACGGGTCATCATCGAAATGACCGGGGCGAAGAGCCGCATTGTCTACGAACCGCTGCCCGTCGACGACCCCAAGGTGCGACGACCCGACATCACGCGCGCCCGCACCATTCTCGGATGGGAGCCCAAAGTCGATTTGCGGCAGGGGCTGACAAGCACGATCGAATACTTCAAGACGAAGGTCTAGGCGGCGCCCTCGGCGCCGCCGGCCGCGCTTCGCGCGGAGGGCCGCTCACTCCGTTCGGCGAAGGCCGCACTCGCTTCGCTCGTGCGGAAGGCCGGCTCACTTCGTTCGCCGGACAGCCGCTCGCCTTCGGCTCGCGGAAGGGGCGGCGTTCGCTGCGCTCACGCGGAACGAGGATCACTCCTTGCTCCAGGAGGAGGCCCCGTATGTCACTTCCGCACGAGAACCTTGTTGCCTGGCAGCGCGCTGACGATCTGTTCGTCGACGTCCATCAACTGACGCATCAACGATTTCCGGCGTTCGAGCGGTACGAGCTGGGTTCGCAGTTGCGCCGGGCGGCCTATTCTGTTCCTGCAAACATCGTTGAAGGAATTGCGCGCGGGAAAGGCAAGGACTCGATCAGATTCTTAAAGATCGCGCGTGGCTCGTTGAGCGAGCTCGGTTACGGACTCCATGCGTGCACGCGCCTCGGCTATCTCCGGGACCCAGAACTTGTCGAACTGAGGCAGAAACTGCAAGCCGTCGGTGCCCCTCTTCAGGGATTGATCAACCAGCGGCGACGCAAAATCGCGGCAGGGTTGCACGAAAATGGCCATTCGGCGTGAGCGAAGCGAACGCGGCCCCTCCGCGAGCCGAAGGCGAGCGGCCCCGCGCCGAAGGCGCGCCGTCCGGCGCGAAGCGGCCGGCCTTCCGCACGAGCGAAGCGAGGGCGGCCTTCCGCCGCCGAAGGCGGCGGCCTACTGGTTGATAATCTTCGCCACCCTGAACACGTAATCGATACCAGACACCAGCGTGATAACGAGCGATGCCCAGATGAAGGCATCGACAATCCACGACGTCGTACCCAAGTAGTTGAAGTACATCACCACCACGCACGTCACGATGAAGAGCGCAGTGGCGCCTTTGCCAAGTAATGAAGGCACGAAGGTTCGCGGCCCGATCGCGAGGCTGACGATGGCAACCGTCAACACGATGCCAATATCGCGACTGATGATCAGAATGGTGAGCCAGACCGGAATCTTGTTGACCAGTCCGATGTTGGGAAGCGTCAGGACGATGAACGTCGTAACCAGCAGGAGCTTGTCCGCCGCCGGGTCGAGCCACGCGCCCAGCGCGGTCTTCTGGCCCGTCCATCGGGCGATGAGACCGTCGAGCGCATCGGTCACCCCCGCGATCGTGAACACAATCAGCGCCCAGCCGAAATAGCCGTAGAGCACCAGCAGCACGAATGCCGGGATGAGCAGCATTCGCAGCACCGTGATCTGATTGGCCACCGTAAAAATAGCCGCCTCACGGCTCCGGTGCGAGCGCTTCGAGACGGGCCACGACCTCCCCGATCTCCGCGCCAGTCACCGAACGCAGTAGCTGGAACGTGCCGTCCTGGGCCAGCGGCATGACACCCGAGGCCACCGCCTGCGAGACCGCCGGATAGCTCAGATGCGCGGGGCTGACGTCGGCGATCGACACGGTGACCCCCTGCCAGACCTTGGCGCTGTCGGGCTGACTTGCGGCGATCAGATCGAGGATGCGCGAAACCGTCTGCGCCAGATCGCCGCGCCGCACGGCGCTGTCAGGCTGAAACGTGTAGTTGGGTTGGGTATCCATCACACCGCCGCGGACGACCGGCACGATCCACTGCTGCGCCCAATGACCACGCGCGTCGGTGACCACCGCCTGCCGCTGCGGTGAGCGCGACAGCAGGGCCCCGAGCCGCACGCCGATCAACGCCGCGACATCGGCGCGTGTCACCGATGGCGATTCCGGGATCGCGCGATACTCGGGAGGCAGCTTGGCCAGAGTCGCCGCGTCGCGCAGCCGATTGATGGCCTCGGTCAACGGCTCGCTCGAATCGAGCCCTCGCGCTCGTTCGTAGGCGGCTAACGCGCCCTCGGGATCCCCCTGCGCCTCCAGGACCGCCCCCATCGACGCCCACGATCGCGCGTCGGCGGGATCGATTTCGACGGCTTTGCGAAAGTGAGTCAAGGCGACGGCCGGCTGACCCGCCTTTTGCTCCACGAGACCCAGCTCGCGGTACAGAAATCCCGACTCGGGCGAGGCGGCAATCGCCTGTGTATACGCAGCGCGGGCCTCGTCCCATGCACCAGCATCGCTGGCGGCTTTTGCGCGGCCGAGGCTGTCCTGCAAGGCACGCACCCGGAGGACTTCGATGCGTCCCTTCAGATCGCCGAGTGAGGGGTCCGTGGCGAGCGCCGCTTCGAGGCTCGCCAGCGCGTCGGCGTCACGCCCAAGCTGCAAGAGCGCCTGTCCCCGTCCGACCAGCGCTGGCACGTAGGATTGCGCGGCCTCGAGTGCCCGATCGAATCGAGGGACGGCATCCCTGGCGTCCCGACGCGCCAACTCGAGATAGCCGAGGGCCGCTTCCGCCGGATAGAACGACGGCTGCAGCTTCAAGGCGGCCTCGAATTCGCGCTCGGCATTCCGAAGGTTGTCGGACTGGAGATAGCGCCAGCCGCGTTCGATTCGCGTCGTCTGAATCGATTCGGTGCCTTGGGGCACGGTCGGATAGAGGAACTCGGAATGCGAGGGCGACGCCGGGGCGGGAGGCATCACGGGTGCGCGAGCGGCGCACGACGCTGACAGGACCGTGACCGCGACCAGGGCACTCAGCCTAGCAGCCCGTGGTGAAGGTAGCGGCGAGCAGCGACCCTTCGACAGGCTCAGGGTCGTCCTGAGCGAAGTCGAAGGACGAGGGCGCCGAGGCGCCCCGCGGGCAAGGCGCGACGACTGAGAATATCCGGCCATATTTGAGGGAGGAGCAACGCGGCCCGCGGGCCGGGGCCCCCGCCGCGCGGACTCTGCGCGGTGGGGTGGGGCGATGCATCGGCGGCCGAACGGGGTCCCCAGCGTGTGGACTACACACGCTGGGGGACCCCCGAATGCCGTCGCTACGTTCACCACGGGCTGCTTACGCACGGCGACCTCCGGCGACCCGTGGCTGAGCGATGGTTTGGATGCGGTCGAGCAGTCGGCGCGGCACGTCGGCCACGAGAGTGGCCTGGTCGCCCTGCGTGACCTGGCTATGAACACGCGCGTGGCGATAAAGCCACACCAGGCGAGCGCGGTCGTCAACCGACCGGAGGTCAAGCGACAGCGAGACGCGCTGCTGGTCGAGCGCCAGCCGCGCCGCGACCGTCTCCAAAAGATCCTCGCAGCCAACCCCGCTCGCCGCGGAAATCAGCACCGCGGATGGGTCGGCCTCCGTCAGCCGGCGGCGTTCGTCGAGCGTCAACAAGTCGACCTTGTTGAAGACTTCGATGCGCTCGACCTCGGTGGCACCCACCTCCTCGAGGACTCGATTGACCGCCGCGATTTGGCGCTCACGTTCGGGGGACGCCGCGTCGATCACGTGAAGCACCAGATCGGCTTCGGCCGTTTCTTCCAGCGTCGCCCGGAACGCCGCGATCAGCGCATGTGGCAGTCGATCGATGAACCCGACCGTGTCTGACAGGAGCAACTCGCGCTGGTCCGGCAGACGCACCCGGCGAACGAGGGGATCCAGTGTCACGAACAACGCATCTGATGCGACCGCGTCCGATCGCGTCAGCCGGTTGAACAGCGTGGTCTTGCCGGCGTTGGTGTAGCCGACCAGAGCGACGGTTGGCACGGCCGTCTTCTGTCGTCGTTCGCGGAGCTGGGCTCGGCGCTGGCGCACGGCGTCGATTTCCTGTTGGAGAACGTGGAGTCGCGTTCTGATGCGTCGGCGATCGGTCTCCAACTTCGTCTCACCCGGACCGCGCGTGCCGATGCCACCGCCGAGTCGCGACAGTTCGATACCCGCGCCGACCAGCCGCGGCAACAAGTACTTCAACTGCGCCAACTCGACTTGAAGCTTGCCCTCGCGCGTCCTGGCGCGGCGCGCGAAGATGTCGAGGATCAACTGCGTGCGATCGACGACCTTGAGCGCCAGCCGATCCTGCAGGTCGCGCAGCTGCGCCGGCGAGAGCTCGTTGTCGAAGATCACGACGTCGACATCGGCCTCCGCGGCCGCGCGGGCGAGAAGCTCGACTTTTCCGCGGCCGAGGAACGTTCCGGGGTCCGGCTTGGGCCGCTCCTGCAGCACGCGCAGCGTGACGAGCGCACCCGCAGCCACGGCCAGACCCGCGAGCTCTTCCAACGAGTGCTCCGCGTCGATCCGGCGGGCTTGACCGGTCACGAGGCCGACGAGCGCGGCGCGCTCAACGTGGGCTGTACCGTTTCGCTCGAGGCGGGGCCCGCCTCGAGAACGAGCTGAAACAGGCGAAAGCCGCCGAGCAGGCATGTTGACAGCAGAATTTTATCATGCAGGTCGCGATCGTTCTGCCGTGCGAGCGCGCGCCACACGACCGATTCGGACGCACGGAACGTCAGGCACTGCGTGGCTCGGCACATATAATCGTGCGCCGTGTTCGCTCAAGCACCCATTGTTCCGCCGCACTTCCCGACACCACTGGACGCCTATCCGCCTGCGCGTCCCGATCTCCTGGCGACCCTGAGCGATCGGATCGAGGTCGATCCCTTCAATGCCGTGGCGAGCGCGATTTTCTTCTTTGCGATCCTGCACACGTTCGGCGCTGCTCGCATTGCTGCTTGGGCCCACCATCTGCAGCAGCGTCATGACGAGCACTTGCGGGCGCAAGGCCGACTGCCGCAACCCCTGATCGCCGCGGAGGTTCTTCACTTCCTCGGAGAGGTCGAAGCCGTTTTTGGACTATGGGCCATCGTCCTGGTCGTGGCTCTCACGGCTTCGATCGGCTGGGACACCGCCACGCATTACCTGAACGACACGGTCGACTACACCGAAGCCATGTTCGTGGTGGTCATCATGGCGCTTGCGTCGACGAGGCCGATCATCGTGTTTGCGGAGGGCGCTATGCAGCGCGTGGCAAGTCTTGGCCGGGCGACTCCGGCGGCCTGGTGGTTCTCCATTCTGACGATTGCGCCACTTCTGGGTTCGCTCATTACGGAGCCGGCGGCCATGACAATCGGCGCCCTGCTCCTGGCGCGCCAGTTCTACGACCTGCAGCCGAGTCAGTGGCTGAAGTATGCGACCCTCGGGCTCCTGTTCGTGAACGTCTCGATCGGGGGAACCCTGACGCACTTTGCCGCGCCTCCCGTGCTCATGGTGGCCCGTCCCTGGGGCTGGGATACGCCGTTCATGATTGGGCACTTCGGCTGGCGGGCGGCGGCGTCGATCTTGGTTGCCAACGCGCTGTATTTTCTCTGGTTCCGACGGGAGTTGGCCGCGCTCGCCACGCGACCGCCCGTTCGCGAAGTCGAGAAGCCGGAGGACGAGCTCGCGATCTCACCAACGACATCGCTACTGCCAGTGCCGGCCTGGGTCGTCGTGGTCCACGGCATGTTCATGGCGTGGACGGTTCTCAATGCACACTATCCCGCGCTGTTCGTTAGCGGCTTCCTGATCTTTCTCGGCTTCGCCAAGGCCACATCCGTGTACCAGAGCCGCATCGATCTGAAAGGACCGCTCATGGTGGGTTTCTTTCTGGCGGGTCTGGTCATCCATGGCGGCCTGCAGAGGTGGTGGATCGCGCCCGTGCTCGCCAGCCTTTCGGAAGAGCCATTGTTCTTCGCGGCAACGTTCCTGACGGCCTTCAACGACAACGCGCTCATCACGTACTTGGCCACCCTGGTTCCTGACCTGAGCGAGAGTCTGAAGATTGCGATAGTCGAAGGCGCCGTGACGGGTGGCGGGCTGACCGTCATTGCCAACGCGCCCAACCCGGCGGGACAGTCGATTCTGGGTCGGTTCTTCGAGGGTGGCGTGTTGCCATGGCGGCTGGCGGTGAGCGCGCTGGTTCCGACGCTGATCGCGATCGTTGCGTTTCGGGTGATTTAGGCTTCGGAGATCCAGCAGAACAAACGCAACACGAAGATCACGAAGAACACGAGAGCCAGGTTGATGCTTCGTGTGCTTCGTGTGCTTCGTGTTGAATTCCCGTAACAGGTGACCTATGTCGAAGCGAAAAAAGAGGGCGCGCGGGAAGCCACGTTTACCCCGCGCGCCCTTGCCCAGACAAACCGGAGGTGTTCACGAGGACAAGTCGAAGCGCCCCTTCAGGAAGCAGAAACATCGGAAGACGCCAACGGACGAGACGTGAGCAGGTCCGTGAGGTTTGGCGACAACGAGGGGCGCTGCGAGTCGACCGTCATCCCCACCGCAGATTCGGAGACGTGTTCGAGAATCCGCGCCGCCCATGTCTGGGCCGTCGCTCGTGCGACCGTGCTGCGCAGGCGGCGCATGCGCTCGCGTTGCTCGTGTGGTGCCATTGTCAGTGCCGTGGCAATCGCCGCGGCGCCCGCATCGAAGTCGTAGGGATTGATGATCAGCGCGTCGGTCAGCTCGTGCGACGCGCCTGCAAACGAGCTGAGGATCAGCACGCCGCGTTCGTCGTCTCGCGCGCACACGAACTCCTTGCTCACCAGGTTCATGCCGTCGTGGAGGCTCCCCACGTAGCAAAAGTCCGCTGCGCGGAAGAACCGTGCGACGGTTGGCGGTGCGTGATGCGCTTCGAGCAGCCGGATTGGGCCCTCGTCTTGGCATGAGAAGCGGCGATTGATGCGCACGGCCGTCTCCAGCACACGAGCTCTCGTATGGCGATAGGGCGGGAGCGATTCTCGGCTGGGTTCGGCGAGCTGAACGAAGAAGAATCGACCGACGAGATCGGGACGCCGTTCCAGGAGCCATTCGACCGCCAGGAACTTCTGCTCGATGCCCTTGGTGTAGTCGAGTCGGTCAACGCCCACGCCGAGGAGCGCATTCCTCTCCAATCCGAGCTGTTCGCGCACACCGGTTCGGCAGGTGCTCACTGGCAACGATTCGGTGGCCCACTGACCGGGCCACTCAATCGAGGCGGGAAACACACCTACCGCCACGCGCCGTCCCTTGTAGGTCACGATGTCTTCGTCGTGGTCGACGTCGGCGTGCAGCAGTTGCTCGACGGAAGCCAGAAAGTGGTCGCGATCCACCGAAGTTTGTAGCCCGATGCTCGTGCTGCCCAGCAGTCCTTCGAGGAGCGTGCGGCTCCAGGGGCACTGCGCAAACGTTTCAGGCCGCGGCCACGGAATATGCCAGAACGTCGCAATCCGGCTCTGGGGCAACTGACGGCGAATGAAGAGTGGCGCCAACGCAAAGTGATAGTCCTGCACCAGGACCACGGGCGCCGCGCCAATCGCTTCTTCGGCGACGGCATCCGCAAAACGACGATTGACGAGCTCGTAGGCGTGAAACTGCGTGGGGTAAAAGGCCGGTTCGACGGATGTGCGATGGCACAGCGGCCAGAGGGCTCCGTTGGAGAAGCCAGCATAGTAGCCGTGCTGCTCGACTTCCGAGAGCCACACGCGGCGCAAGCGATAGCGCGGGGCATCAGGCGGCACGCCGAGCCCCTCGCGGTCGGTCGCCCCGAGGCGATCCGCCTCGCCGACGCCCTCAGCCACCCAGACGCCGGAGTGCTTCATCAGGAGCGGCTCCACGGCGTTCACCACCCCGGAGGCCGATCGCTCGACCACAAGACGCCCGTCGCGCTCCTCGTGCCGGTACGGTTCGCGATTGGCCAGAACAATAAGCTCAGGTGGTGCGGCGCGCATGCTCCCCAGTAGACTGTCGGAGGGGCGACCTGAGAATCCGGTCGACGGGGGAGTCCAGACATTTTTCGACCGGAGAGCGCCGCCGAGGCTCGAACCTCGAGCATCGCTCCCCCCTTCACGGGATGTCACACGCAGGCTGGACCGTTTACCCTTGACGTAGGATGCGAGGAGACGCGAATCGATGAGGTTTCGCACGTGGCCGCTTGCCGCCGTCGGCCTGGCCGGGCTCCTGCTTCTGGTCGTGATCTCCGTCTCGACGGCGTCGCGACGGGCTCAGGAAATCTACACGCAGCTCGATCAGCTGAACACGCACCATCGCGCGGTCGAGACGAATCTTCGCCAACTCCGCGGCGACGTGCACTTGTCGGGCATCTACGTCCGCGATTATCTGCTCGACAATGTCCGTGAGCGCGCGCCCGAATACCGTCAGCGGCTCTCGTCACTGCGAGAAATGAACCGTGCCACGCTCGCCGAGCTGCTCGCGATCGCGCGGGCGGCGCGGCGAAGACGACAGCCGCATCTTGAGTCTCGAAGCGAATTTGCACGACTACTGGGAGGGGTTCGAGCCGCTCTTCGACTGGACCATCGTCGAGAAAATCAATCGCAGCGCCAGCTTCCTGCGCCAAGAGGTGTTGCCGCGCCGCGAAGCCGTGCTCGCGATCGCCCAGGAAATCGAAGAGCTCAACGACGCGAACCTATCCGCGCAACGAGCCGAGGTCACGCGCCAGCAGGCGGCGTTCGGCACCGAGCTGTACACCCTGCTGTGGCGAAGCCTCCTGTTCGGGCTGTTGCTGGCGATTCCCGTGGTCGTGCGTCTGCGCATCCTCGAGAGGCGATCGGCCAAACAGAAGGAACTCGCGCACGAAGCCGAGCACCAGATGCGCGAGCTTTCGCAACAGCTCGTCGCCGCGCAGGAAGAGGAGCGGCGCAAGCTGTCGCGCGAATTGCACGATCACGTCGGGCAGACGCTCACGGCGCTCCGCATGGAGCTCGGCCGGCTCGAGCGGAGTCACGCCGACCCAACCCTGCGCTTGCGCTCGACAGTCGGGGAGTGTCGCAACCTCGTGGACGACATGGTGCACACCGTGCGCGACCTGGCGCTTGGCCTGCGTCCGAGCATGCTCGATGACCTCGGCCTCGAGCCGGCGCTCGAATGGCTGGCGCGTGACTTTACGCGTCGGTCCAACGTACCGGTCGAACTGTCGATGACGGGCCCGCTCGAAGCACTGAGCGACCAGCATCGCACCTGCATCTATCGCGTGGTTCAGGAATCGTTGACCAACTGTGTCCGCCATGCGCACGCGGGCCACATCAGCGTCGGGGTCCATGCACAGGGCGATGCCATCGAAGTGTCCGTGCGCGACAACGGTGTCGGATTGGATCCCAGCCGCCGTCGATCAGGCTTTGGGCTTCGTGGCATCGAGGAGCGCGTTCGTGAGCTGGGAGGCACCGTCGCCCTGAACAGCGCGTCTGGCGAGGGAGCGACGCTTGCCATCTGGCTGCCTCTGACCCTGGAGCCCTCCCTTGCGCGTTCTGCTGGCTGACGATCACGCGATCGTCCGGCGCGGTCTTCGCAGTCTGATCGAATCGCAGCCCGGATTCAAGGTGGTTGCCGAAGCCGCGGATGGCCTCGAGGCGCTCCGACTCTCGGAGGAGCATCAGCCCGACGCGATCATTCTGGATGTCGGGATGCCGAAGTTGAACGGGATCGAGGTCGCCGAGCGAGTCCAGAAGCAGTCCCGCCCGCCGAGCGTGATCATCCTGAGCATGCACGCCGACGAGTCCTACATCATTCGTGCTCTGGCCGCCGGCGCACGTGCGTACTTGCTGAAGGATGCCACCGACGAAGATCTGCTGCCGGCGCTTCGCGCGGTCGCCAGCGGGAAGCCCTTCTTCAGCCCGACCGTCACCGGCGTGCTCATCGAGGACTACGTGCGGCAGTTACAAGCGCGCGGGCTGACCGACTCCTATCACCTGCTGACCGATCGGGAAAAGGAAGTACTGCAACTGCTGGCGGAAGGTCGCTCGAACAAAGAAGTGGCCGCGCTCCTCGATGTCGGCGTCTCCACGGTCGAGACCCATCGCGCGAATCTGATGCAGAAGCTCAATCTGCACAACACCGCCGAAATCGTCCTCTACGCCGTTAGGAAGCGAATCATTCTCTAGTGGTCTGGAAGTCAACGGGGCCACAAGGTACAAGTCACGAAGCAAGGTTGCAGGATGTCTTCGTGACCTCGTGGCTATCGATCTGTGTTCAGTGTTCGTGCTGCGATGCCTAGTTCGGTTGCGCTGAGCGAGGCTCGCTGGAACTTGTCGCAGCTTGGACTCGACCGCGATCCCAAGCGCCACCATCAGCACGACATCCACGACGAACACGACGCTGAGGCCGGAGTTGCCCACGATGCCGGCCAGCACGGGACTGAACGCCAGACCAACCAGCGACGCCGTCGTCAAGAGCCCGAACCCCGTGACGTGCGCGTCGGCGGGCAGGAGCGCCCCTGCCAGCGTGTAGGCGGCCGTCATGGCCACGCCAATCCCGAGGCTGGCCACGATCAAAGCGAGCGTCAGGGTCCACAGTGCAGGCGCAGCCACGATGACCACGAGCGCAGTGGCCGTCGTTGCGGACACGGTGGTCATGATGGTGCGAGCCGAGTAGCGCGCGATCAACGGCGCCCGCCACGTTGTGACCGATCGCCGCGCAGACGGCGATCAGCGAAAACAGCGACACCGGCAAGCGTCGTGACCCGCTCGGGCGGCACACCGAGCTGCACGACGAACAGCGGCAAGATTGGACTGAAGCTCCGATCGACCGTCTGCAACCCGAAGATGACGGCGAGGATCAGGACGAAACCAGGCGTGCGCGCGAGCTCGCGGAACACCGACCCGAGGCTGCGCACCGCTCTGGCGAGCGTCCCGGGTCCGGGGCTCGCGGTAGAAAATCGCCATCATCAGCAGGGCGACCAGATAGAAGCCGGCGGTGACCAGGAACGACCGGCGCAAGCCGACGAGAGGCGCCACGACGCCGCCAACCAGTGGACCGACGGCGGGCCCGAGGCGCTGCCCCATCTGGACGGAGCCAATGGCGCCGCGCCATCCGGTCGCGCGGCACCGACTCCGCGGCCATCGACATCGTCAGCGCGCCGTAGCCGGCGAACAGACCGAGCAGCCCACGAAGGGCGACGAGTTGCCACGGCGCGGTGACAAACGCCATCGCCGCCTTCGTGAGCACAAAGGCGGCCAGCGAACGGATCACGAGGAGCTTGCTGCCGTAGCGATCACCGACTCGCCCCCACAGCGGCGCGCTGATGGCGGTAATGGCTGGTGTGGCACCGAGCGTGAGGCCGCTCCACAGTGCGATCTCACCGACGTCACGGACGCCGAGCTCGCGGATGTATAGCGGCAGGAAGGGCATCACGACCGTGAAGCCCGCAAATCCCATGAAGCCGGTCGCCGTCGCGACGAACACGTTGCGGCGACGCTGTGCGTCGGTGAGCGAATGGGCGAGGCTGGTCGTCGCCTCGTCCGGCGATTGGTCGCCGAGATCATCAGCGTCGAGCGCAATCCGCACATCAGCTCAGGTCTCAGAAGCGAATCTTCACTGCCGGTCCCGGATACACCTGGATGCTGTCGATGAATCGAATCCGGTGAGGCGTCGTCTGCATGATGAGCGAGCTGATTCGAATGCCGTCACCAAAGAACCGTACGCCCTTCATCAGGGTGCCATCGGTCACGCCGGCGGCTGCAAAGATGACGTCTCGCCCCGACGCCAGGTCTTGCGACTTGAACACGCGCTTGATGTCGGTAATCCCCATCGCACGAGCGCGCTCTTCGTGCTCGGGCTTCGTGAGAACGAGTCGAGCGAAGATTTCGCCGTTCAGACATCGCATGGCGGCGGCCGTGAGCACGCCTTCGGGAGCGCCGCCCGTTCCCATGACCGCGTGGACGCCGCTTCCCGAGACCGCCGCGGCGATGCCCGCCGACAGGTCGCCGTCGCCAATCAGTCGTATCCTCGCGCCGGTGGCGCGGATGTCGGCGATCAGCTTCTCGTGCCGAGGACGATCCAGGACGACGACCGTGAGCTCGTCCACCTGACGTCCGAGGCTCCGCGCAATCGCCCGCAGGTTCTCGCGCACTGGCGCATCGAGATCCACCATGTGCTTGGAGCTGGGCCCCACCACGAGCTTCTCCATGTAGACGTCAGGCGCATGGAGCAGGCCGCCCTGCTCGGACGCGGCGAGGACGGCGACCGCATTGGGCTCACCGGTCGCACACAGATTCGTGCCCTCGAGCGGATCGACCGCGATATCGACGATGTCGAACTGGCGCGTCGTAGTCCCGTTGGGATGATGCGCCATGCCGACCTTCTCGCCGATAAAGAGCATCGGCGCTTCGTCCCGCTCACCCTCACCGATGACGATCGTGCCGTCGATGGGAACGGTGTCGAGTTCCTTGCGCATCGCCTCGACGGCGACCTGGTCCGACAGGTGGCGATCCCCCTGGCCCATCGTGTGCGCGCACGCGACCGCCGCCTGTTCCACGACGCGCAGAAACTCGAGGGAGAGATCCGACTCCATCGTCTTTCGCAGTGGCTTGTTGAGGACGCTGGTTTCGGTTCGCATCGTCTCCTCTCAGTCTGGTCGGTCTGGTGGGGCTGCCCTGCCCGCCTTCAGTTGCCGTACTTCGGCAGTTCGCACCGCAGCGGCTTGTCCTGCCGGAAACCGAGCACATAGTCGGCCTGCATGACCGTATGAATCTCGCGCGTACCTTCGTAAATGACGGCGCCCTTGCAGTTTCGATAGTAACGGCCCACGGGGTACTCGTCGGAGTATCCGTTGGCGCCATGAACTTGCACGGCGTTCCCGGCGGCGGTCTCCGACGCCACGGTGGCATACCACTTCGCCAAGCTCGTCTCGCGTGTGTTGCGCTGACCTTCGTTCTTCAGCCAGCCTGATCGCATCCACAAGAGACGGGAGACCTGATAATCGGCCTCCATGCGGGCAATCATCTCCTTCACGAGCTGATGCTCGCCGATTCGCTGACCGAACGTCCTCCGCTCGAGGGCGTATTTCGCACTCGCATCGCGACACGCACGAATCAGTCCGGTCGCCCCGGCGGCGACGGTGTAGCGACCCTGGTCGAGGGCAAACATCGCGATCTTAAAGCCCTCGCCCTCGCGCCCCAGAAGATTCTCGGCCGGCACTTCGACGTCGTCCATCTTGAAGAAGCCGGTGTTGCCGGCCAGAATGCCCCACTTCTCCTTCAGTGTTCCGCTCGAAAAGCCTTTGAACGCGCGCTCGAGGATGAAGCAGCTGATGCCCGACGGGTCGCGCTGCTTCTTCTTTTCGGCATCCGACCAGGCGAACACCAGAAAGTTGTCGGCCACGTCGCCCAGCGAAATCCACATCTTTTCGCCGTTCAGGATCCAGCGGTCGCCTTTCTTCACCGCCGTGGTCTGGATGCCGCGCGCGTCGCTCCCGGCGGCCGGCTCGGTCAGGCCGTAGGTCGCCAGCTTGTCCCCCTGGGCCTGAGGCACGAGATACCGCTTCTTTTGGTCCTCGGTGCCCCACGTGAGAAGCGACAGACAGTTGAGTCCCGCATGGACCGACATGATGACCCGCAGCGACGTGTCGACGTACTCGAGCTCCTCGCTGGCAAGGCCCAGCGAAATGTAGTCCATCCCCGCGCCACCGGTACTGCGGCGGAACCGAGATGCCCAGGAGACCGAGCTTCTTCATGCCGCCGATGATGAGACTCTTGTCGAACTTGTGCGCGCGGTCGAGCTCGCGAATCTTGGGGCTGACTTCGCGCGAGCCCCACTCTCGAATGCTCTGCTCGAGCAGGCGATGGTCCTCAGTGAGGTGAAAGTTAAGCATGGCGGCCGATGATGGTACTACAGGGTGCCTAGGGTGCCGAGGCCTGGGTGCGTGGTGCCACCTCCTCCCTCCGTACAGACACCGGCGTACCTCGGCCCACGCCGAGGCGCTCGGCGGCGTTCCCGCCATTGACGGCGATCTCCAAGTGATCGGTGCTGCCGAACAGGGCGCACAACGCGTCCGGCGGCGCCTCGGCATAGGTCGCGACGATTCGGACGACGTCGTGAACGCCGACGCGCACGGTGATGCCACCGGCATTCGACAGCCGTTCGAACGTGGCGCGATCGATATTCGAGATGAGGTTGCCAAATCGATCGACGCTGAGAATCTCGCCTTTGATCTCGCCCGTCCTCGACCACCGGCGTGGGAATGTCCAGCAGCTGGTAGTCCGTGATCGACCGACCGAATGACGCGAGCGCGGTGCCTTTGGCCAGCCAACCGGCGGCGGGAGCAAAGCGGTCTCGACCTTCAAACGTGCGGCTCACCGTGGCCCGCGCGAACTTCCGTTGAGTCAGTTCGACCACGCGCTTCGGCGGCGTGGCTCGAAACACGCCCGTCAGCACGCCATTGTCGGGCGCAACGAAACGGTAGTCGCCGGTATCGGCCGCCAGCCCTCGGCGGCTCGAGCCCACACCGGGGTCGACGACGACCAGGAACACCGTGCCGACCGGAAAGAATCGATAGCAGGCCGCAAGCTCGAGTGCGCCCCCCAGCACATCGTGTGGAGCAATCTCGTGCCCGATGTCGACCAACGTCACCTCGGGACACACGCTGAGCACCACGGCCTTCATCGTGCCCGCGTAGTGATCTTGGGTACCGAAGTCCGACAGCAGCGCTACGACCGGCCTCATCGTCAGTGGTCAGTGATCAGTGATCAGTCGATCGGTGTTCAGGCGCAGCATACCTCCATGCAGCATCTCTGACTACTGAACAGCCATCGGACCACTGGCCACCGGCCACTGGCCACTGGGCCACTGATCACTGATCACTGATCACTGATTGGAGAGGTAGGCTGGCTTGCGGAACAGAATCTCGCGGACGTTGTTCTTCATCAGGAAGGACTCGGTCACGCGCAGCCCTTCGAACATTCTGATGATGTCGCGATTGAGCAGGCTTCGCTGACGCGCTCGGGCGGCCGGATACGTTCGGTAGCGGAGGGTCGTGTCGTCGTGGACGATGTATTTCGTGTAGACGTGGTTGCGGCCTTCGGCGGTGCTGAAAAAACCCAGCAGCGCCCCATCCGGCCGAAGGATGTGCGTGAGCGACCGGGCCAACGCCGTCGCGGCCGGCGGGTCGAGAAAATCCAGCACATCCCAGCAGAGGATGCCGTCAACGCTGTCCGGCCGCCTGTGAAAAACGGTTCGCAAAAAATTTCGGCAGCTCGTCGACCTTGCCATCCTTCACGTGGCGCTCGATATCGACCGCGAGATCCTCCACGCGGATGCGGCAGCCGAGCTGCTCCCCGAAAAAAGTGACATTGGCGCCCACGACGGGCCCGAGATCGATGAGGACGGGGTTCTCGCGCGCCTTCAGCAGCTTCAGAAACTTTATGAGCGCTTTGGTGGGATAGGTCGGCTCGTGTGCCGACACGACGGCCTCGGAGGCAGCGGCGTCTGAAGCCGACGCGCGCCGCCCGCCGAAGATCGAGAACAGATCCGTAAGTGAGCGCGTCGCTCCAGACATCGGTTCTGACTTATGCGCTCACCTTCTGCCCGGTCGGGGCAGCCTGAGGAGCGGGTGCGCCCTGAGCGGCCGGCTTGGGCGCCGGCATCCCAGGCTTGCCGCCACGCTGCATGTCCACGCTGCCGCGGAAGTGCGCGCCCTCGGCGATGGCCACGCGCGGCGAGATGATGTCCCCATCCACCGACCCGTTGTCGCGGATGTCGACCTTCTCCGATGCCGTGACATTCCCGACGACCTCCCCGAGCACGATCACGGCCTTTGAGAATACCTCGGCCTTAATCTTGCCATTGGGCCCGATGGTCAGCACGTTCTCACGCAGCTGAATCTTACCTTCAACGTGTCCTTCAATTGTCAGATCCTCGCTGCCACTCAACTCGCCCTTGATGACAACTGACTTGCCGATATTCACCTTGTCCCTCTCAATCTGCGGCGCACGCACGTCTGTCGTTGATTGCGGCGCCGGCGTATCCGGCGGCGTCATGACCGGAGGCGCTGCCGAACCTGGAGCCGGTGGGGGTGTCGGCTTGACCGACTCATCACGCTTCCACATTGCTGAAAATCCTCCCCCTCTGCTGGATGAAGTCCGTCTGAGGGTTGACTAGGAAACCCGGGGAAGTGGGTTTCGATTCCAAAGCGACGGCCAGTATACGGAGGCCCGCTGAACGTTGTCTACCCCTTAGATTGCTGGGGGTTAGCAGGAATGCTACGATCGACACACGGTGAGCCGTGTCTATCTCGATCACAACGCGACCACCCCGGTCGCCCCCGAGGTCGCCGACCGGATCGACCGGGCGGTTCGGGAGCTGTGGGGCAACGCGTCGAGCGTTCACCACTTCGGCCAGCAGGCCAAGGCGGGCGTCGATGACGCCCGGAGTCAGGTCGCCGCCCTGATCGGGGCCGACGCCTCGGAGATTGTGTTTACCGCCGGAGGCACCGAAGGCGACAACTTCGCTCTTCGCGGCGCAGCCGAAGCCCTGGAGCCGACCGGTCGACGTCATCTGATTGCCTCCGCGATTGAGCACGAAGCCGTGCTCAATACGCTGAAGGCGCTGGCTCGCCGCGGATGGCACGTGACGCTCTTGCCCGTCGACCAGAGCGGCATCGTTCGTCCCGACAGCTTGCGCGAGGTGATCACTGCTAACACGGCTGTTGTATCGGTCATGCACGCCAATAACGAGATAGGGACCGTGCAGCCGGTCGCCGAACTCGCGAGTATCGCCAAGGCGCACGGGGCGCTGGTGCATACCGATGCGGTCCAAACGGCCGGCAAAATGCCCATCGACGTCCGGGCAATGGGCGTCGATCTCTTATCGGTCTCTGGGCACAAGTTCTATGGCCCCAAGGGGATCGGCGCCTTATGGGTGCGAAAATCGGTCCGGCTCCTGCCCTTCATGACGGGGGGCCGTCAGGAGCGGAATCGCCGCGCGGGCACCGAAAATGTCCCAGCAATCGTGGGTCTTGGCGCAGCCGCCGACCGGGCGACCCGCAAGATGGCTGCCGAGGCCGTGCGCCTGGGGGGGCTGCGAGACCGCCTCGAATCCGGGATCCTGGCGGCCGTGTCGGGGGCCGAACGGAATGGGGCCGCCGAGCCACGGGTGCCAAATACCACGAACATCAGCTTCGCGCGGATCGAGTCGGAGTCGCTGCTGATCGGCCTCGACCTCGAAGGAATCGCTGTCTCCTCGGGGTCCGCCTGCTCGTCGGGGACGCTGGAGCCGTCGCATGTGCTCAAGGCGATGGGACTCCCCCATGCCCGGACGTTGAGCTCGATTCGATTCAGCCTGGGGGAGAGCAACACCGAGGCGGATATCGATCGCGTCATCCGGGTGCTGCCGCCGTTGGTCGAGAAACTCAGAAGCCTGTCGACGGTCGGCGGGCAGAAGGTAACGTCGACGGATCACGGAAGCACGGAAAACAGAGATCGGTCACGAAGGCACACGAAGTCAAGCAAGCTACGTAGACTTCGTGTCTTCGTGTCTTCGTGGCTAGCGTTCTTCTGTGTTTCCGTGTTTCCGTGCCTTGTGTGTGAACTGACGACATCGAATGCGCATAGTCGTCGCAATGTCCGGCGGCGTGGATTCTTCCGTGGCCGCGGCGCTGCTCGTCGAGCAGGGTCACGACGTCATCGGTGTGTCGATGCAGCTCTACGATCAGAGCGAGGGGCAAACCGGATTCGGGACCTGCTGCACCATCGACGATCTCTACGACGCTCGGCGCGTCGCCTCGGCGCTCGGGATTCCCCACTACATCGTGAATTTCGAGAATCGATTCGACGAGCAGGTCGTGTCGAACTTTATTCGTGAGTACACCACCGGCCGAACTCCCATCCCGTGTGCCCATTGCAACGCCGACCTGAAGTTCTCGACGCTGCTCGAGCGCTCGCTGGGCTTCGGCGCCGAGGGCCTGGCGACCGGGCACTACGCACGCGTGGACCGCGCGGCGGACGGGACCTTCGTGTTACGCCGCGGGGCAGACGAGGCGAAGGATCAGACCTACTTTCTCTTCTCGCTGACGCAGCAGCAACTCGCGCGAGCCTGGTTTCCGGTCGGGCATCTCGACAAGGCCGCCGTCCGCGAGCACGCAAGACGCCTCCAGCTCCGCGTCGCAGCGAAGCCGGATAGCCAGGAGATCTGTTTCATCCCTGATGGCGACTACGCCGCGTTCGTCGAGCGCGCAGCGCCTGAGCTCACGCGACCCGGCGCCCTCGTGGATCGATCAGGCGAGGTCGTCGGTTCGCACGCGGGCGTTCATCGGTTCACGATTGGTCAGCGCAAGGGCCTCGGACTCTCCGCCAGTGAACCGCTCTATGTCCTGGCGATTCGACCAGAGACGGGGGAAGTTGTCGTGGGCCCGCGCGCCGCGCTCGGTCGAACGACGCTCACCGCTTCTCAGGTCAACTGGGTTTCGGGTCGACCCGCAACCGACTGGACGGCGGTTGACGCCCAGATCAGGCATCGCCACATCGCCGCGCCGGCGCGTGTCCGGGCGATCGATTCAGCGCGCGCCGAACTCGAGTTCGACGAGCCTCAGAGTGCGATCACTCCGGGACAGGCAGTCGTCTTCTATCAGGGAGATGTGGTGGTGGGAGGGGGCTGGATTGACTGAGCCACGGACAGGCCTCAGAGGCACAGAGACTCAGAGATTCTGAGGATTCTCTTAGCCTGTAATCTCTGAGACTCTGCGTCTCTGTGGCCTGTTCGTTCGTCGCTATGCGTGGGCCGTCTCGACCGGCGTCTCGTGCGCGAGTCCTGACAAAAAGCGCTCCGCATCGATCGCCGCCATGCAGCCGGTCCCCGCGGCCGTAACGGCCTGCCGGTAGACGTGGTCCTGCACGTCGCCGGCGGCGAACACCCCGGGCACGCTCGTGCGGGTGCCGCCGTGCGTCACGACGTAGCCGCCCGCGTTCAACTGCAGTTGACCTTCGACGAGCTTCGTGTTCGGCGTGTGCCCGATGGCGATGAAAACACCGTCGATGGGCAATTCGCTGCGTCCGCCGGTCAGCAGGTTGTGCAGAACGAGGCTCGTCACCTCGCCTTTGACCGGATCCTTGATATCGACGACTTCGGTGTTCCAGATGAACTGAATGTTGGGGATGCGAGAAGGCCTTGTCCTGCATCACCTTCGACGCGCGCAGCGTGTCGCGGCGATGAATCACGGTGACCGACGACGCCAGCTTCGACAAGTAGATCGCTTCTTCCATGGCGGTGTCGCCGCCGCCGACGATGGCAACTGCCCTTCCCTTGAAGAAGAAACCATCGCAGGTGGCACAGGTCGAGACACCGCGTCCAGAGAGCTGCTTGTCGACACCAAGGTCGAGCCACTTCGCGGAAGCACCGGTCGCAAGGATCAGCGCGTCGGTCGAGTACTCGGTCTTCCCGACGGCAATGCGGAACGGGCGCTGCGACAAATCCAGCGTGGTCGCGTCGCCGGCAACGAACGTGGCGCCAAATCGTTCGGCCTGCAGCCGCATTTCTTCCATCAGATCCGGGCCCATGATGCCGTCGCGAAAGCCCGGATAGTTGTCGACGGCCGTCGTGAGCATCAACTGGCCGCCCTTCTCGATGCCTTCGATGACAAGCGGCTTGAGATTGGCGCGGCCAGCGTACAGCGCGGCCGTGAGTCCGGCAGGGCCGGTGCCGATGATGGTGACTTGATGATGGGACATGCTGGATGCGAAAGTTTCAGTTGGCATGACCAGTTCAAGACCAATGTGCCCTTGATGCCACTGTGCCTCATACTCTCGCTCAGGCCCTATCCGTTCACGTGCTTATCGATGACGCGCACGAGATCGTCTTTTGCGGCAAGACCGACGACGGTTTCCTTCAACTCGCCGTTCTTGAACAACAGCAGCGTCGGGATCCCGCGAATGAAGAACCGGTTGGGCGTCATTGGGTTTTCGTCGATGTTGACCTTCGCGACCGTCAGACGGCCGTTGTATTCATCGGCCAGCTGATCAACGGTTGGCGCCAGACGCCGGCACGGCGCGCACCACGCCGCCCAGAAATCCACCAGCACCACGCCGACCTTCGTCGACACCTCGAAATCCGCGTCCGTAAACGTCTTGACCTTCTCAGAAGCCATATATGAGTGCCTCAACCGTTAGATGCCGGAGCCCGCGGATCGGGTAGCGCGGGAGACCGCCCGAAGATCCGGTCTTCCGTCGAGCGGCGATCACTCTTTTATACACCTTTACGTATTCGGCCGCCGAGCGGTCCCAGGAGAAGTCCTTCTTCATGCCATTGATCTGCAAGCGCCTCCAGGCTTCGCGGCTGATGATAGCCGGCGAGCGCCCGAAGGATGGCGTCGCGAAGAGCGCGCCGGCGAGTAGTCGCTGAACAGAAAGCCGGTCCCCTGACCGTTCTTGGGGTTGTACGGACGCACCGTGTCGACCAACCCGCCGACCGCGCGAACGATGGGCACCGTCCCGTAGCGCATGCTGTACATCTGGTTCAGGCCGCAGGGCTCGAAGCGTGACGGCATGAGAAACATGTCCGCCCCGCCCTCGACGAGGTGCGCGCGCGCGCTCGTCGAATCCGATGAAGGCGGCAATGCGATCCGGGAACGGCGGCCGAAAGCGAACGCCACATCTACTCGTAGCGCGGATCGCCCGAGCCGACGATCGTGAAGGCGGCGTCGAGCCGTGGCAGTTCCGCCGACAACGCCTCGATCAGATCGAGCCCCTTCTGGTCGACCAGCCGCGACACCATGCCGATGACCGGCCGCTTCAGTGCCGCCGCATCCGACGGCAATCCGAATTGCTCGCAGCAGGGCGCGTTTGGAGTCGCGTCTTGGCGTCCAGATTTTCTGCATCGAACGGTGTCGGCAGAAATCGGATCGCGCGCCGGGTCCCACTCGTCGACGTCGATGCCGTTGAGGATGCCGACCAGGGCGTCGGCCCGCGAGCGCATCACGCCTTCGAAGCCATAACCGTACTCGGGGCGCTGAATCTCCTCGGCGTAGGTGGGGCTCACGGTCGTCAGCAGGTCGCTGAACATCACGCCCGCTTTCAGGAAGCTGAGGTGATCCCAGAACTCGAATCCCCCCACCGAGAAGTCCTGCCAGCTCAGTCCCAGTCGCGGCACCCACGACTTGTCGAACACGCCCTGGTACGCCAGGTTGTGAATGGTGAAGACGCTGGGGATCGGCGCCAGGCCGGTACGCCGCGCGAGCGAAATCCTGCCTGCCAGTCGTGCCCGTGAAAGATGGACGGCGCCGCCCGTTGCGTGGCCGCCCACTCGAGCGCGGCAATCGAGAGGAACGCGAAGCGCGTCGGGTTGTCCATGTAGTCCACGCCGTTCTCGTTGTAGATGCCGGCGCGGTCGTACAGCGGCGGACAATCAACGAGCATCACGCGCGCGCCAGGCCCAATCGGCACCTCGTGCAGATGCGCCTCGAACCAGCGCTCGGAAACAAACCCACGAATGCGACAGCGGAGCTCCAGTGCCCCCTTCGACGCCGCGATACCGTGGCGTGAAGACCGTCACGTCCTGGCCGAGACGTCCCAGCGCCCGAGAGAGCGATGTCGTGACGTCGGCCAGCCCTCCGGTCTTGGAGAACGGCTGGGCTTCCGAAGCGACCATCACGATGCGAAGGGCGTCGGCGGTGCCGGGGGGCATGCGCCGCCTTCGGGGGCATGTGATTACTCTACTGCCGACGCGCGCCGCGCTTGCACGCCCGCAGTAACCGCCTGATGACGTGGATCTCACCAACCCGGATTGTCGGGAGTCGTACACAGAAACGCCCCTGGGAGTCCCAGGGGCGTTTCATTCACAACGGAGTGAAGTGCTAGAACGACCAGCGCGCGCCGAACGTGACCTGGCGGGCCGGCGTGACGGCGGTAGGCCGACCCGAAGAGCACGGTGTTCCCCGAGATCGCCGCACTGGGGTAGCGATTCTGAGCGGTAATCGCAGTCCCAGCATTGAACAGGTTCTCAATGTCCGCATAGACGCCAAACCGATTGAACCCGGCCCTGAAAACCTTCTCGAGTCGCAAGTCGACGATGTGAAGGGGATCGTTCCGATAGCTTCCTTGCGGCTCGATCTGGACGTCGTTGGACGCAGTCCAATCAATCGTTGCCGCCGTGATATCGCTGAACGGCGTATACGTGACGCCGCTCGTTCCGCGATACACGGCGTTCAGCCCCACTTCGATCTTGGGAATCTGGTACCCCACGAACGCCTTGAACTCGTGCGCGGCGATCGAGCGGAACCAGGCCATCTCGGTTGATGAGAATCGTGTTCGGCGTTTCGAACTGGGCTGCTGCTAACCCCCGCCAGTCGCCCCACTGGTCACGCGACCCTTCGGTTTTCGACAACACGTACGAGAGCTGCGCCTGCCAGCGGTTCTCGATCGGCCGCGTCAGGACCAACATGAGCCCGTTGTACTCGCGGTCGGCGTCAGCCGACCCGATCGGCTGCCCGTTGGCCCCGACGTAGACGACGCATCGTCCACGTTGCGTGATGGTGAAGCGTTGTGTCGCTGATGCGATTCGCCCATCGATAGATCGTCATCGGTTGGTCTGTCTTGGCGTTGGTGACCGTCAGTTGGCGCCCATGACCCGTCGATCAGCACCGAGTTGACGAAGTTCTTCGTGTCTCGACGGATATAGGTCGCTGTCAGCTTCGTGCGTCCGAAGAGCTGCTGCTCGAAGCGCGACGTTGAATTCGTCGGTGCGCGGGTGGTCGATGTCCGGAGCGACCGTCGTACCTGTTCTCCGGCGGGACCCGATCGATCTCTCCGTGAGCGCTCCGGTGGGTGACACTTCGTAGATGACGTAGTCGGAGGCGCCGGGAACGGCGCGGCTCCACGACGTGAAAACCGCGCCGCTGTACAGCTGTCCGTAAAACGCGCGCAGGACCGATGTCCCCCGGCCAGTAAGGTCGATCGCGAGGCCCAGGCGGGGCCCGATGCCGCGTGGTCGAGTAGTACTCCGACGCCGTTGGCGCCTTCGCCGCTATGACCATCGAAGCGGACGCCGAGGTTGGCCGTGACGCGGCCAATGGTCCATTGATCCTGCGCGTAGAACGTGTTGCGCTTGTTGGTCGCCCTCGACGTCGTAGCTGTAGCTGTAGGCAAGGTACGGCTCGCCGCCGATGTCGTAGAAGTAGACATCGTTGGTGTAGGCGTAGCGGTTGCGCGTCGTGCTGCGCTCGATCTCGACGCCGAACTTGAAGTTGTGCGTGCCCTTGGCTTCGACGTATCGCGAGAACGACGCGTTGAGCTGGTTGCGCAGTCGGTCGTATTTCGCGCTGTACCCGCTGCCGCCCGACCACGAGCCGTCGTCGTTCCGACGCGCAGATCTCCGATCACCGGGTCGAGATCGAAATAGCCCCAATACCCCGTGAACTTGGCCTCGAAGAAGCTGGACGATCCGAGCACCTTCCGGTACTGCCCGTTCCAGATGAACTCGGGCGAGTCCTGTTCGATGGTGAGCTCGTCGGTCGTCACCGCGACACCGGCGAGCCCGGTCCGACCGGTCTGGTTGTACTGGTCGTACTGGAACGTCCGGATGATGTTGTCGGACGCGGTGGGTTGGAACGTGACCTTGGTGTTGAACCGTGGGCTCACCTCGGTCCGGATGGTGCGTGGGCCCGTCCGGATCCTGCTTGATCGAGTAGCGCTGGATGCTGCCGAAGAAGAAGACCTTGTCGCGCCGAATGGGCCCACCCAGTTGAACGGTGTAGTCATTGAGCTTGTCGACGCCCTGAGGCAAGCAGCGTTGGATTCTGCGGTCTTGACCTCGTCGCTGATGTTGTCGCCCCGCAAGCCCTTTTCCGTGTAGCGATACTCGAAGAGGCTCGAGTAGCGATTGCCACCGGACTTGGTAATCGTGTTGACGACGGCGCCGGTGAAGCCTCCGTACTCGGCGGGCTGCCCGAGCGAGCCGACCTGGACCTCGTCGATGAGGTTGTAGTTGAAGAACGTCCACGCCGTGCCGCCCTCGGGGTCACTCGTGTCCACTCCATCGAGCAGCAAGGCATTGCCCGCACCCGCCGGGCCGCCAAATGCCGACCCGCTGTTCACGCCTGGCGCGTTGTTCAGCATGTTGACGGCGGCATTGGTCCGCGAGATCGGCATGCTGAACAGCAGGTCCTGTGAAATCGTCGTATCCGTGGCCGTGGTCGTCGTGTCCACGATGGGCGAGCTGGCGACGACCTCGACGGTCTCGGCGACCGCTCCCAACAGCAATCCCACACGAAGGGTAATCGTGCGACCGATACCGAGATCGAGGTTCTGTTCTTCGTAGGGCCGGAAACCGGAAAGTTCGGCGCGTATCGAATACGGACCTGGGTTGAGACCCACGAAGCGGAACACGCCGCTCTCATCGCTGACTGTTGACTGGGACCCCGTGCGACCCGTCAGCGTCACGTTGACGCCTGGGAGAACGGCTCCCTGGGCATCGGTCACGGTCCCCGTGATAGTGCCGGACAGGGTTTGGGCGTTACTCGCCGCCGGCAAACAGGTGAGGATCAACGCAAGCAACGCGACTCGTTTGATCATCGTCTCCTCTCGCCTTTCAACGGCCTGACGACCGAATGCGGTCGTTGGAGGCCGAATACAACGCATAGCCGACACCGGCACCGAACGCCGCCAGTACCGCGATCCCCACGGGGGTCTTGAAGAACGAGCCGGACTGCAGAGCCTGAGCTGCCTTCTGCCGGCGTCTGCGACTGCGACGCCGCCGCCTGCGACGAACGGTCCTGCTTCTTCTGCTCGAGTCGATGGTGCTCCGCGGCTGCGCGCTTGACCGCCGCGTGGATCGATGTGGGTGGACTGGGCTGGGGCGTCGTGTCGGCCCACGCACGCGTGGGAATCGACAGACTACCTACGGCGAAGGCGCACAACATCGCGACCACACGACTGGCACCCAATCGTGATTTGCTCATCGAAGTCGACTCCCCTCCCTGACGCGGCCAGCGGCCGCGGGCAGTATACAAATGTCACGGCGGCGTGACCATTGCTTTCTTTTCGGGTACAAATGGCCCTGATACAGGGGTCGGTCGTTGTGACCAATCGATGAGGCGTTATTTCGGGGTGACCGCGGTGATCGCGGCCTGCCTGCTGGGCGGTGCCGCCTGGTGGGCGTTTCGGGCCCGACCCGAGATGGCCGGTACAGTCGAGCTGGGTGCTTTGCCGCCTGGCGTCGCGCGGACCGAGTTGAACGTGGTGGTCGTGACCCTCGACACGACCCGAGCCGATCGAATCGGGGCGTACGGCCAGGCCGCCGCCGTCGAGACGCCCGTCTTCGATCGGTTGGCGCGCGAAGGCACATTGTTCGAGCAGGCCATGGCCAGCGCGCCGCTGACGCTGCCATCGCACGCGACCATGTTTACGGCGCAGTTTCCTCCCGCGCACGGTGTGCGCGACAACGGAGGATTCTTCCTCGCGCCCGACGCGATCACACTCGCCGAACACCTCCGAGGATCCGGCGTGCGAACCGGCGCGTTCGTCGGCGCCTTCGTGCTCGACTCCAAGTGGGGGCTGGATCAGGGTTTCGAGCGCTACGCGGACGACTTCGATCTCTCAAAGGTCCGCGGCATGTCCATCGGAAGCGTTCAACGCCCCGCGAACGAGGTCGTCGACCTCGCACTGCCGTGGCTCGAAACGGTCAAGAACGAGCGGTTCTTTGCGTGGCTCCACTTCTACGATCCGCACACACCGTACGCCCCGCCGCAACCGTTCGCGGCGCGATACGCCGGTCGGCCATATGACGGAGAAATCGCGTTCACGGATGCGCAACTCGGAAGAGTCGTCGACTTCCTGCAGACGCGTGGATTGCTCGATCGCACGATCATCGCCGTGCTGGCCGATCACGGTGAAGGGCTCGGGGATCACGGCGAAGGCACTCACGGTTTCTTTATCTACGAGTCGGCGACGCGGACGCCGTTCGTGATCCGCGCGCCGTTCGAGCGCACGTCAGCCCGTCGTGTGTCGGACCCCGTGCGGACGGTCGATCTGACGCCGACGCTGCTCGAGCTCCTGGGACTTCCGGCCCTGCCGGGGAAGGTGGCCGGGACGAGCCTCGTGCCGCTGATGACCGGCGACCGTGTCGAATTGAATCTGGACGGGTATGCGGAAGCGATGTATCCGCTCCATCATTACGGGTGGAGTGCGCTGCGGGCGCTGCGAGCGGGCCGCTTCAAACTGATCGATGCGCCGCGGCCAGAACTCTACGATCTCGAACAGGACCCGGACGAGACACGAAATCTGTTCGACGGATCGGCTCGCACTCGGACAGCGCCTGCAGACGCAGCTCCGGTCGCTGGAGGCCCAGTCGGCGGCTTCGGCGTCGGCGCGAGACTCCTCCAGCGGATGTCGATCCCGAGGTTCGAGAGCGCCTGGCCGCGCTCGGCTATGTCGGCTCGTTCGTGGCCTCGACGTCGAGCGATGACACGGGCCGCGCGGATCCGAAAGACAAGATCGAACTCTTCAACCTGATGAGCAACGCGCGCAATCAATCGAGGGAGGATCCCGATGGCTCATTCAAGGAGGTCGTGGCGCTCCTCGAGCAGGTGGTGCAGGCCGACCCACAGGTGATTGACGCCTGGTTCACGCTCGGCAACGAGTACTACAAGCAGGAGCGTTTCACCGACGCGATCCGATACTTCAAGCGCGCCCTCGAGTTGAAGCCCGACTACGACCTCGCCCTCATCAACATGGCGAACGCGTACCGCGCGCTTGGGGCAAGACGAAGCGGCGCAAGCGGGATACGAGCACTACCTGCGGGTGGACCCGAAAAACGCGTGGGTGCACTACCAGCTCGGCGAAATCTGTCTCGATCGCAACGATCTGTCCTGTGCCGAAGCGCGGTTTGCTCAAGCCCTCGCGATCGATCCGAAGGTCGCGCCTGCCCGCAACGCGCTCGGAGCGCTCGCCTTTCGACGAGGCGACGCAGTCGCCGCGGAGCGCCACATTCGCGCCGCGCTCGCGGACAAACCGGATGTGCGCCTCGCACACTTCAACCTCGCGCTCATCGCCGAAGCCGCCGGTGACACGGCGACCGCCAGCCGTGAGTACGCGCGCGAGCTCGAATTGCACGACACGGCCTTTCGCGCGGCGTTCAACCTTGCGCGGCTGCACCAGCGCGAAGGACGACATGCCGAAGCCCTGACGCTCTTCGAACGAGCCGTGACCATCAATGCGACGATTTGCGGAGGGCTTACTACTACCTCGCCAAGGCGCAGCTCGACGCCAGCCAGCCGGACGCGGCGTTGGCCTCCGCGCGGAAAGGGTTGGAGATTGACCCCGGTCGACCGTCGCTGCGATGGGTTATTTCGTCATCGCCGATGTTTACGCGCGGCGAGGACGGATGGCCGAGGCGGAGCAGGCGTTTGCGCAGGGACGCGCCCTTGAAGCCCGACTGGGGCCGCGAGCGCTAGGCGCCGCAGCGAGCAACCGGCCACCGGCCGACACCTGGCCACCGGCTGAAGCCGATCATCGAAGCGTATACAATCTCATCCGTGACGCGGCCCCCTCGTTGGCGCACGCCAAGACCCTCGTGAAGTGGCGGAGCTTCGGGCCTTAGCCGAGCGGCAGCCCGAGCTCGAGCGGCCGCGAGTCTCCAGATCGAGCTGGTCAACGCGCAGCGCCGGGTCCAAACGCCGAACGGCAACGGGGTCCCTGGTCTTATCAGACGAGGAGCTGGCGGCACGTTTGACGAGCGGCCGACCGCTGCTCGATTTCGATCGCCTTCCGATCGATTGGAACGAAGCTCGGCTGCTGTTTCGACAAGTCACCGACGTCCTCCGACGCCACGATGCACTCGAGGCGGCAGACGCGGCACGTCTCAACGAGATCGGGCGATCGGCCGACCCTGCCCGACCTTGCGCAGCGCTGGTTCAGGACGGCAACAGCGACCCGACCATCGAAATGCTCGACGAGGTCCTCGCCTGGTCGATGCGCCCATTTCTCGATTCGCACGGCTGAGGTGCTGCACGCAGCGGCCGGCGTGCCGTTTGGCGCGTGGAAGCGCGGCATCTGTCCGGTGTGCGGCGGCGAACCCGACTTCGCGTGCATCACCACCGCGGCGGAGCGACTGCTCATTTGTGGCCGTTGTCAGACGCGATGGCCGACGCAAGCAGTTCGCGTGCCCGTTCTGCGAAGAAGGCGACAAGCAGCGCATCACGAGCTTTGCCACTCCCGACGGCACCTACCGCGTCACCGCCTGTCAGATCATGCAAGCGCTACCTGAAAACGCTCGACGGGCGCGTCGCCGGCCGCGCCGTGATGCCCTCGGTGGACTCCATCGCGACTTGCCGCTCGATGCGGTCGTCATGCAGAGCGGATTCAGCAACAGCTGAACAAGAGATGACAGGAAGACGCAAGAACGGCTATGCTTTACTGGCATGTTACTCAGCACAACCAGCGTGATCGACGGCAAGCGAATCGTGACGTATCACGGCCTGGTCACGGGCCAAGCGATCCTCGGCGCGAACATCTTCAAGCGACGTCTTCGCCGGCATTCGTGACATCGTCGGTGGGCGCTCGGCGGTGTACGAGAAAGAACTGCGGCAGGCCAAAGACCTTGCAGTCCAGGAGATGATCGAGCAGGCGCGGGCGCTCGGCGCCAATGGCGTGATCGGCATCGACCTCGACTACGAAACGATCGGCAAGGCCGGCTCGATGTTGATGGTCAGCGCGAGCGGAACGGCGGTCACGTACTCGTGATCGCGTCAGTTACAAGTTACAAGTTACGAGTTACAAGTGGTGCGGGTCGAGCGGTACAGGTCTAAGTAACGAGAAGCGGCGCCGAGAGGCGCCGCTGTTTTGAACTTGTAACTTGTAACTTGTAACGCTAGTCGTAAAGCTCCAGGCCCTCCGATCGGCGGCACCGGCGGCTGCGGCACGATCCCAAGCAGCTTCTGCGCGTGGGAGGTCATCCAGTTGAACAGGTGACGTGTTTCCCAGAAGCGGCCTTGATTGGACTTGGCGCCGAGCACGACGACCGCGACCTGCTGACCCGTCTGTGGCAGCCGAAGAGGCTGGCGATGCAGTAGCCGGAGCTGGTGATGAAGCCGGTCTTGCCACCGAGGACGTCGAACTCGCCACTCCGGACGAGATGATTGGTGCTGGCGACACTTGATCGTCCGCTTCCCGGCCTGCACCGTATGCGTGGCTTTTCGCATGATCGCGCCGATGCGCTCGTCGGTCGCGGCAAAAGCGATCAGCCGCGCCATGTCATACGCCGAGGAGACGTTGGCGGCGAGCAGGCCGGACGGATCCGCATAGTGCGTTTGCGTCGAGCCCGAGATCGGTCGCTTTCTGATTCATCCGTTCGATGAAGCCGGCGGCGCCGTACGGAGAGATGCGCGCCAGGGCGCGAGCCGCGGCGTTGTCGGACCCGATCAGCAGCAGGTTCATCAGGTCGTCCGCTGAGACCTGATAGCCAGTCCGAAGGTAGGTCGTCGAGGCCCGATAGACATCGCTGCGAACGACACTGACCGGCGTGGTCAAGGGCATGCCGGATTCGACGAACACGAGCGCCGTCATCACCTTCGTGATGCTCGCAATCGATCGCTGATCCTGGGCGTTCGACTCCCAGAGCACCTGATTGGTCTCGGGGTTGTAGATGATGGCGGCCTCGGCGCGAACATCCGGGACTTCCTGGCCAAGATCGTCGATCCTGAACCGCGGCGTCTGTACCTCGCGCGCTTCGCGCGGTCGCGCGCTCGGCTCGCGCGCGAGCGAGTCGCGCGCGGCGGGTACGTGAAGCACTGGCGGAATAGGTTCGCTTGGCGCGCTTCGGCGTGCCCTTGACCTCGTCTTTTTTTCAGATGGCGCCGTGGTCTGCGTGACGGGCGGACGAGTCGAACGCGCACGTTGCGGTGCGGAGGCCGTCGTGGCCGCAATTAGGTTCGGCGGGCAGACTGAGAGCCAGCACGACCATAAGGGACGCGCTAAGCCCAGCCACTCTGTGAAAGGCGCCAGAATGCATCGGAAAATCAGCCTCTCAAGCGGAACGGAGGACCGTCGTTGGACGGCGACTCCTTTCGATAATTCTTGAAATGGTCTTCGGCATTGTAACATGTTCACGTTAGAGCGCAAGGCTATCCCTTAGAGAAACAGAGGTTTAGGGCGATTGCTCAAGTGCGTGTAAAAAATTACCCAATGACGAACCTCGCACAGTGCGAATTCGAGGTGCTGCGGGCAACCATCCGCGCACGGGGACTCGCGCGTCCTCGGGCCTTTCTAGCCGGATTGTGCACGTGGGCCGTGACGCTCGTGGCGATCCTCGCTGGGTCCCTAACCCTGTAACCGCCGTCATTCCGCTCCTGCTGCTGGTCGGCTCGTTCGAGGTGGTTCGCAATCTGCACATGGGTGTCGAGCGCATCGGACGCTACGTCCAAGTGTTCTTCGAAGAGGCGGGCGACGAAGGAACAGCGATGACGCCGCCGGCCTGGGAGCGAACGGCGATGGCCTTCGGGCCAGAGGTGCCGGGCGCCGGTGGCCATCCGTTGTACCTCCCCGTGTTTCTGCTCGCGACCGTCGTGAACCTGATGGCCGTCATGCTTCCGGGCCCACTCCTGATCGAAGTCGGCACGCTGCTCGTTCCGCACGTCGCGTTCCTGTTCTGGATGCTTCACTGCGATCGCGGGATGCGGAAGCAACGCAGCACGGAGCTCGCGCGGTTCCGGCAGATGAAGAAAGACTCGCTTCGCTCGTAGGACTCGCTCGCCTTCCGGCTTGGATGTTCGTTGCGGTTCTTCACGGCAGTTCTTCACGGTCGTTCGGCACACATGAGAACCCTCGTCGAACCCTTGTCAAGAACCCTCGTGACGAACCTTCGTTGACGAACCCCAGCGAACATCCGAGCCGAAGGCGAGGGAGTCTTACTGTTGCGCGAACGCCACCGCGAGCAACAACGCCCGCTGCGTGCCCTGCCACGAGTTGGTCGAATCAAACGCTTCATCGAGCGCGTGCGCACCGGTGCCTCGTCCACCGCCGTCAATCGTGATGGCCGGAATGCCGAGGCTCATGGGAATGTTCGCGTCGGTTGACCCTTCATCGAGCGTGACGGGGAATCCCAGCGCTTTGGTCACCGAGACCGCGGCGATGACGATTGCTGAATCGCCGGGCGTGCGACCGGCTGGTCGGTCGCCGACGAGCGCCTTGTCAACCGCCAACTGCCGACTGCCCCATCGCGTGTTCTCGTCCACGACCGCATCGTCCATCGCCTTGTGGAACTTCGCATCGAGCGACTGCAGGGCGGCCTTGATCGGCTGAGCGCATGTCGACTTCCGCCCAGGCCTCGAACGGAATCGCATTGACTGACGTGCCGCCGCCGATGCGGCCGACGTTGAAGGTCGTCTTCGGCTCGCGGGGCACGTCGAAGTCGGCGACGCGCGCCATCGCGCGGCCCAGCGCGTGGATGGGATTGACCAGACCGAACGCACCGTAGCTGTGCCCGCCGGGCCCTTTGAAGGTCACGCGATAGCGAAGGCTGCCGACCGCGATGTGCGTGATCCCCAGGCCGGTGCCATCGATTGAAACGAAGCGATCGACCTGACCCTTCATCCCTTCGCGGAAGAGGTACTTGACGCCGCGGAGATCGCCCAGGCCTTCCTCGCCGACGGTCCCGACGAAGCGTGATCGTTCCTGGCGTCTGGATGCTGTGCTTGACCATCGCACGTGCCACCGCCAGCACCACCGCCAGTCCGCGACAGTCATCGCCGATGCCAGGCGCACGAAGCAACGTGCCTTCGCGTTTGACCGTCACATTGGTGCCTTCGGGAAAGACGGTGTCGAGATGCGCGCTGAAGACGAGATGCGGGCGTGAGCTGGTGCCGCGCTTCTCGCCGAGAACGTTGCCCTCCTTGTCGATGCGTACGTTCGTCAGCCCGCTCTCTTTGAACATTTGCGCGTAGAGCGCCGCACGCTTGGCTTCCTTGAATGGCGGCGCCTCGACTTCGCATAGCCGAACTTGATCGTCGATCGTTTGCGGCTCCGCCGCCCGGACACCATCGACGGCCGCTTTGATGGCCGCGTCCTGCAGCAAACGCGCGCCGAGCTGGGCGGCATCCTGCTGAGCGACCGCCGGCAGCGACATCAGAACCACAACAGCCGCGTAAAGAGGCGCGTGACGTTTCATGGCGCATCATCTTAGACTCGCTCGCCCTTCGGGCTCGCATCACCCAATCCAATCCTTCGAATTCGACCGCACGGATCGCCGCACGTCGTCATCCCGCAGGGCCGAAGAGGCTCGCGCGACCGACGCGCGTTGGACGGGACGAATAACTGCACACTCGTGGCACTTCGTTTGCTGCCCAGCTCGCGGGCGTTCCGTCATGGCACTCCACGTTTGCTGCTGCGCTCGACGCGCCAAGCCAACACTGGCTGACCGCCATCTCACGCCCCTCGACCTGGAGGGACCAATGAAGTTGAGGAAGATGTTGGCGCTGGGCCTGTGCGTCGTGGCCGTGGTCACGACCGCGGGTGTCAGTGCGGCGCAGGATTTTCGAGGCCGTATCAACGGCACCGTCTCCGACAACACGGGCGCAGTCTTGCCGGGCGTGACGGTTACCGCTACGAGCCCGGCGTTGATTCAGCCGCAAGTGCAGGTGTCGGGCGCAGAGGGCGACTTCCGCTTTCTCGCTTTGCCGCCAGGCGTCTACGAGGTGACCTTCGAGCTGTCCGGTTTCCAGACGGTCAAACGCGAAGGCATTCGCGTCGTGATCAACCAGACGTTGACCGTGGACCAACAACTTCAGGTGGCCACACTTCAGGAAACCGTCACGGTGACTGGCGATTCCCCAGTTGTCGACACGTCGACCACGCAGGTCGGAACCAACTTCACCAAGGAACTGCTGACCGAAATTCCGAATGCGCGCGACATCTGGGCTGCCATGGCGCAGGCCCCCGGAATCCAGATGACGCAGTTACGATGTGGGCGGCTCGCGCACCGGCACCCAGACTGGTTTTCTCACCTACGGCTTTGGTGACCAGAACCAGACCAAGCTCGAGGGCATCGACACCACCGAGGGCACCGAACGCCAACGCCGGCTATTTCGACTTTGGCAGCTTCGAGGAGTTCCAGGTGGGCGGCGCGGGCAGCGGCGCCGACAGTTTCGGCGGCGGCACCAACATGAGCATCACCATCAAGTCCGGTGGCGACCGTTTCACTGGCAACTTGTACAGCGACTGGGAAGGCGATTCGACGATCACCGACAACGTCCCCGATGCGTTCCGAACCGCCAACACGCCCGACGAGGATGGCTTCTTCGTGTCGCAGGCGCTGGAACGCGGCAACCCGATCGACCGCCAATACGACATCAACTTCAATATCGGCGGTCCGATCTGATGCGGCCGCGCGTGGTTCTTCGCGAGCTATCGCCTGAACGATCAATACAAGTATCTCGCTGGGCAGCGACGTCATCCAGCGCTCGAAACTGACCAACCCCTACACCCTCAAGGGCACTTTTCAACTGAATCGCAACAACCAGTTCATTGCGTTCATCAACAAGCGCGAGAAGCTGCAGGAGTTGCGCGACTTTGCCCCGCCGCTGGTGCCGATCACCGCCGGCCGCTACCAGTCGTCACGGAACTATCCGTGGAAGGCGCGAGTGGACGAGCGTGCTCGGCAGCCGCGCGTTCCTCGACGTGCTCGCGGGCAACTGGTACAACTTCTTCCCGCTGCGTCCGACCGACGACTACGGCTTCGCATCGGACGTCGTGCCCGGCCGCATCGACACCGGGACGAATCAGCGCACCGGCTACCACGACTCCTACCAGGACCAGAAGCGCTACAAGCCGCAGGTCTACGTGGCGCTGTCGTACTTCCGCGACGGGTGGATGGGCAGCCACGACTTCAAAGTCGGCTACGACTGGAAGCGTGAGCAGATCAAGTTCTTCCGGGATCAGCCAGGCGGCAATATCTTCTATCGCGATTTGAGCAGCGCGGTGAACGAGCTCGAGCTGTACAACTCGCCGAACGAGCCGATCAACGAGGTGCTGTACAACGCCGGGTACATCAGCGACACCTGGAAGTTCAACGATCGGCTCACGTTCAATCTCGGCGTCCGCATCGGAGCATTACGTCGATCGCTACCCCGATCAAAGCTTCACGCCCGCCGGACATGCGGCGCTGGCCAACTGGCCAGCCGACCTCAATCCGACCGAACGCGCGCGCTATCAGGCGCTCATCGCTCCGGTCTCCGTGGCGGGACGCGAGGTGGCCAGCACGTTCGACGTGTCGCCCCGCGCCGGGTTCGCCTACGACCTGACCGGTGACAACCGTACGGTGCTGAAGGGCTATTACGGCCGCTTCTACTTCAACTCGGCTGACGAGGTCGCCAACCGCGAGAACCCGGTCGGATCCGTCCGCTTGCGCTATCAGTTCCTCGATCTGAACGGCAACCGGCTGCTCGACGGCCCGCAAGAATTGGGCGCCTTCCGCTCGACGCAGGGAACGGCGGCGATCGAAGTCGATGACAACATCAAGCGGCCGTACTCGCAGGAACTGTCCACACACCTCGAGCGCGAAATCGTCAGCGGTCTATCGGGACGCGTCTCCTACGTCTACAAGAGCGTCCGCGACGAATGGGTCGAAATCGATCCCACACGTCTCGCCGCGATGACGATTCCGTTCCCATTCACCGACATGGGCGCCGACAACCAGCTCGGCACGAGCGACGATCAGACAGTTGAACCTGGTGGATCGTCCGGCAGCGACACCTCAGACGCGGTTGTACACGAACCCAACCGCTCCCGGCTTACTCGAGCGACTTCCAGACGGTGGAGTTCGCTGTCAATCGCCGCTTCGCTGGACGCTGGATGGTGCTGACGTCGTTCGGTTACACCTGGCTCGATCAGTTCAACAACACCGTGACGGCAACGGGCGCGTTGGACTCGGTGAACCATACGCGGCAATACAACTGGCGTCCGAGCCAGCGACTGTTCGGCGACGAAGGGAAGGAAGCTCTCGACGCTGTGGAACTACAAGATCATCGGCCGCTACATCTTCCCCTGGGAGGTAGGCTTCTCGGGTTCCTGGAAGGTGCAGAGCGGCCGGCAGTGGGGCCGCAACTCGAGCATCACGTTCCCTGGTGACGGCCAGCAGACCGTGCGGGTCGAGGAAATCACCTCCAACCGTGCGCCAACCGTGAGCATCCTCGACCTGCGGGCCGACAAGAGCTTCCGCTTCGGCCGCTTCGGCCGTGTGACCGGGATGGTTGATGTCTTCAACGCCCTCAACTCGGCACGGTGCTCAACTTCACCACCGTCACGGGCGCCAACTTCAAGCGGGTCATCGGCATTCTCGATCCGCGCATCGTCCGCTTCGGCGTGCGGTACGACTTCTAATAGGCGGGCGCTTCGCGCCGAAGGCCGCTTCGCTGCCGGCCGACGGGCTCGGATGGCCGGCTTCGCCGGCATGCCGTGGCCGGAGACCGCGTAACTGAAAGGGCCGGGTAATCACGAGATTGCCCGGCCCTTCGTCTTTTCGCCTCCCAACCCAGTGCCGGCTGAGGTTGCGGCCCATCGTCGGGCCAACGCGCGTTTTCGTCGGTCCCTCATCCCACCACGCTACCGGCCGTTTTTCCCGTTTTTCTTGCCATTTTTCGGCCGTAGGTCTACCATGCGCCTGATTTAGTACCTGTCCGGCGGGTCTTCATCCCGCGCGCGATTTTCGGTCTTGGTTTGAATTGGTGGTTCGTTCGGTGGCGGTTGTTCGACCTTTGCTTTGGAGGAACTCCATGAGGCTGACCCGGATTAGTGTCTTTTTCCTGTGTCTGATGCTGCTGGCAGCGGCAGTACCCACGGCGGCACAGGACTTCCGTGGCCGTATCAACGGCACGGTAACGCGATAACACGGGCGCCGTGTTACCCGGCGTAACTGTCACAGCAACGAGCCCCGCGCTCATCCAGCCGCAGGTGCAGGTGACTGGAGCCGAGGGCGACTATCGCTTTCTCGCGCTGCCTCCCGGCGTTTACGAGCTGACCTTCGAGCTCGGCGGGTTTCCAGACGGTCAAGCGCGAGGGCATTCGCGTCGTCATCAACCAGACCCTGACCGTCGACCAGCAGCTGCAGGTCGCGACGCTGCAGGAGACGGTCACCGTCACTGGCGAATCGCCGATCGTCGACACGTCCACCACGCAGGTCGGCACCAACTTCACGAAGGAATTGCTGACCGAGATTCCCAACGCCCGAGACATCTGGGCGGCGATGGCGCAGGCGCCCGGGATTCAGATGACGTCCTACGACGTCGGTGGGTCGCGCACCGGCACCCAGACCGGATTCCTCACCTACGGCTTCGGCGATCAGAACCAGACGAAGCTCGAAGGCATCGACACGACCGAAGGCACCGGTGCCAACGCCGGCTACTTCGACTTCGGCAGCGTTCGAGGAATTCCAGGTTGGCGGCGCGGGCAGCGGTGCTGACAGCTTTGGTGGCGGCGCGAACATGAGCATCACCATCAAGTCCG
Organism: uncultured Acidobacteriota bacterium; assembly: GCA_963734095.1. Taxonomy (GTDB): domain Bacteria; phylum Acidobacteriota; class Vicinamibacteria; order Vicinamibacterales; family UBA2999; genus JACCSI01. The sequence continues at coordinate 137,069 of CAVTGK010000010.1, forward strand.
GCGGCGACCGCTTCACCGGTAACTGGTACAGCGACTGCGAAGGCGAGAGACACGATCAGCGACAACGTCCCCGACGCGTTCCGCACCGCGAACACCCGCGACGAAGATGGGTATCTTCAGCCGCACCGCCCTCGAGCGCGGCAACCCGATCACCAAGCAGTACGACATCAACTTCAACGTCGGCGGCCCGCTGTGGAAGCGGCAAGGCGTGGTTCTTCTACAGCTATCGCCTGAACGATCAGTACAAGCGCACGCTCGGCATCGACGAGCTGGCGCGGTCGAAGCTGTCCAACAACTACACGTTCAAGGGCACGTTCCAGCTCACGCGCAACAACCAGATCATCGGCTTCCTGAACAAGCGCAACAAGCTGCAGGAGCTGCGCGATCTCAGCAACCTGATTCCGGTTTCGGCGGCGCGCTATCAGGCGTCACGCAACTACCCATGGAAATTCGAATGGACGAGCGTGCTTGGCAGCCGCGCGTTCCTCGACGTGCTGGGCGGCAACTGGTACAACTTCTTCCCGCTCGACCCGACCGATCAACACGGGTTTGCGTCGAACGTTCCCCCTGGCCGTATCGATACGACGACCAATGCCCGAACGGGTTACCACGACGCCTATCAGGACCAGAAGCGCTACAAGCCGCAGGTCTACGTCAACCTGTCGTACTTCCAGGATGGCTGGCATGGGAGCCACGACTTCAAGGTCGGCTACGACTGGAAGCGCGATCGCCGGTTCTTCGGTCGCGCGCAGCCGTTCGATATCCACTACCGCGATCTGAGCGGAAACGTGAACGAATTGGAGATCTACAACTCTCCAAACACGTCACAAAACGACGTCGTCTACAACGCCGGGTTCATCAACGACACCTGGAAGTTCAACGATCGTCTGACGTTCAACCTCGGAGTGCGCTTCGAGCACTACGTCGACAGCTTCCCGGATCAGTCGTTCACGCCCAACGGCCATCCGCAGCTGGCGAACTGGCCGACGACGCTCAATCCGGCAGAGCGCACGCGCTATATGAATTTCGTCGCGCCAGCGTCGTTGCCGGTACGCGAAGTCGTCGCGCACCTTCAACGTGTCGCCGCGAGCCGGCTTCGCCTACGACCTGATTGGCGACAACCGCACCGTGTTGAAGGGCTACTACGGCCGCTTCTACTTCAACTCGGCCGACACGGTCGCGGACAACGAGAACCCGGTCGGCAACGCACGGCTGCGCTATCAGTTCCTCGACGCGAACGGCAACCGGCTGCTCGACGGACCCGCAGGAACTGGGCGTGTTCCGCTCGACCCAGGGTGGCGCGCGGCTTCGTCGACGTCGACGACGACATCCAGCGGCCGTACTCGCAGGAGCTCTCGACGCACCTCGAGCGCGAAATCACTGACTGGGCTGTCCGGCCGTGTGTCGTACGTCTACAAGAACGTGCGCGACGAGTGGGTCGAGATCGATCCCGACGCGGCAGGCGGCACATGACGATCTCGTTCAACGTCACGGACAACGGCCCCGACAACATCGCGAACACTGGCGACGATCGAGCTGTGCCGCTGACTCGATTCGACCGCGGTGCCGCAGAGTCGCGTCTTCACGAATCCGACCGATCCGGCGTACGACAGCGACTTCCACACCGTGGAGTTCGCCGTCAATCGCCGCTTCGCCGGACGCTGGATGCTGCTCACCTCGTTCGCCTACACGTGGCTGGATCAGTTCCACGCCACCACGACCGGCACCGGCGCCCTCGACGCGCTCGCTCAGGGACGCACCTACAACTGGCGGCCGAACCAGCGACTCTTCGGTGACGAGGGCAAGGAGACGTCGACGCTGTGGAACTACAAGGTCATCGGCCGCTACGTGTTCCCGTGGGAGATCGGCGTCTCCGGCTCGTGGAAGGTGCAGAGCGGCCGGCAGTGGGGCCGCAATCAGAGCGTCGCGTTCCCGGGCGACGGCGCGCAGACCATCCGCTGGGAGCCGGTGACGACCAACCGCGCGCCGACGGTCAGCATCCTCGACTTCCGTGTCGACAAGAGCTTCAGCTTCGGCCGTCTCGGCAGGCTCACGGACATGGTCGACGTGTTCAACGTGACGAATAGTGGCACGGTCATCAACTTTGCCACGACGATGGGCGCCACATACAAGAGCGTGATCGGCATTCTCGACCCGCGCATCGTTCGCTTCGGCGTGCGCTACGACTTCTAAACGCCGCGCCTTCGGCGCGGACGGCGACGCTCCGCGTCGAACGATCGGCTTCGCCGTATGGCCGGCCACCTCCGGTGGCCGGAAAGGGGCCGGGTGATGACTCACCCGGCCCTTTCTGTTTGTCGGCTGCGACAGGTGCGAGGCGTTGCTCGGGTGCGAAGTGGCGTTCGCGAGCGGAGCGAGTCGCCGTGCGAGCGCGAAGCGCGAGGCCTGCGGCGCGAGCAAAGCGAGCACCAGCTTGCGCGTGAGCACTCGAGCCGCCTTTGCACTGCACCGCACCACAGCACCTGTCGCACCTGCCGCAGCTGCGATGCGTCGTGTGATACAGTCCCGCTGCCAGCGCCATGCCGCGACGCGTGTCCCCCCGGATCGCCGTCGTCTTCGGTTACGTCTGTGTCGCCCTCGCCTTCACTTGGCCGCTGCCGCTCCATCTTGGAACGGCGTTGACGGGGGACCCGGCGGCGATACCGGTGTGTACATCTGGAATCAGTGGGTGTTCCAGCACGAGCTGCTGGTCGACCGGCACAACCCGCTGACGACCGATCAGGTCCTGTCGCTGTACCGATCCTGTCGATCTCTCCCAGCACAACTACACCGCGTTCCTCAATCTGCTCGCGCTGCCGCTGATTCCGTGGCTCGGTGTCGTCCGGACGTTCAATATCGTGTTGTTGATCGCGAACGTCCTGACGGCGCTCGACGACCTACGCGCTGGCGCGACGAGTGACGACGGCGTCACGACTCGAAGCATGGCTCGTGGGGGTCGCGTTCGCCTGGTCGCCCATGCTCGTGGCGAGAACCACGGGGCATTTCAGCCTGGTCGCCGCGGCGCCGCTCGCGGCGTTCCTGCTCTGCCTGATCAACGCCGATCGATCGCGATCGACTCGAGACGCGGCGTTGGCCGGCCTGTGCATGGCCTGGGCCGGCTTTTGCGACGCGTACTACGCGGTCTACTGCCTGATCATCGCGATCGGCTACCTCGCATCGCGACTGATCCGGGTGACATTCGCACAGAAGCCGGCATCAGCCCACTGGTGCTGGATGCTCGACCTGCTGATTCTGTCGTCGGCGGGTCTGGTCGCGGGGCTGCTGTTCGGACGCGGTGGACGATTCGAACTGTTTGGGGTTCCCGTCAGCGTCACGGGGCTCTACACGCCAGTGTTCGTGCTGACCATGCTCGTGTTCGTGCGCGTCGTCCTGGCGGTGCGACCGCGGATCTCGGCGACATCATCGTGGTCGCCGGCGGCGGTTCGGGCCGTGGTCGTTGGCCTGGTCGCGTGTGTCGGGCCGCTCTCGCCGGTCATCTACGGTCTCGGCGAGCGACTCGTCGACGGACAGTTCGTCTCGCCGCCGACCTTCTGGCGCAGCAGCCCGCGCGGCGTCGATCTGCTGGCGTTTGGCGAGTTCAATCCCAATCACCCGCTCGTCCGCCGGCTACACGATGGCCAGGCCATCTCGACCCATGACCTGGCCGAATACACGGCCACGCTCGGCCTCGTTGCGCTGATCGTCATCGCCCTCGCGGCCTGGCGCGCAGGCTATCGGCCGCGGGTGGGCTGGGTCCTGCTCACCGTGGGCTTCGCCGCGTTGTCGCTCGGGCCGTTCGTCCACGTCGCGGGCTTCAACACGTTCGTGCCGGGTCCGTGGGCGGTTCTTACGCTACGTGCCGCTCATCGGCGCCGCGCGCACGCCGGCACGCTTCGCCGTCGTGGCCGCGCTCGGGGCTGCCATCCTGTTCGCCGGCGCGCTGGCGGCGCTCGGCCGACGCTATCCGCAGCGGCGCGCGATTGATTACGGCAACGATCGCCGTCGCGCTGTTCATCGAGCTGTGGCCGGCGCCGCGAACCCTGTACTCCGCAGCCATTCCGTCGATCTACCAAATCATCGCCGCCGATCCGCGGCCGGTTCGCGTCCTGCAGCTGCCGTTCGGCGTCCGCGACGGCGCATCCTCGGTTGGCAACTACAGCGCGCGTTATCAGTACTATCAAACGCTGCACGGCAAGAAGCTGATCGGCGGCTACCTGTCGCGCATCTCCCGTCGACGCGTCGGTGAGGTCCGGTCACAGCCGACGCTCGACGCGCTGCTGACGATGAGCGAGGGACGATTCATCAGCGAGGAGCAGGCCGCGATCGTTCGTGCGCGAGCGCGGCCCGGCTTCATCGATCGCGCCAAGGTCGGCTACGTCGTGATTCATCACACCTACGCGGCGCCGCACCTGATCGCGTTCGTCGTCGACGCCTGGGGGCTGAAGGAAGTCGCGCGCGAGGGCCCCAAGGTGCTGTATGTGCCGACCGTAGGCAGCGAAGTCGACGAGCCCGGTAGGATATTCTCGGGTGCGATGCGCTCGAGGTTCGCCCTCATCTTTGCCGCCTCCGGCGCGGCGGCTCTCATCTACGAAGTCACCTGGACGCGCTCTGCTGACGCTGCGCCTGGGACACGGCGTGGCCGCGGCCAGCACCGTGCTGGCCGCGTTCATGGGCGGCCTCGCGATCGGCTCGGCGATCGGCGGCCGACGCGGCCGCAACGTTCGACCCGGCAGCGGCACTGCGGGTCTACGCGGGCCTCGAGTTGCTGATCGGCGCTGCTGGCCCTCCTGCTTCCCTTCGGCCTGCTGGCGCTCGATCCGCTGCTTGGCTGCGGCGTATGCCGACGGCGCGGGCGGCGCCGCGTTCGGCGCGCTGCGGCTGGTCACCAGTCTGCTGCTCCTGTCGCTGCCGGCGGCGGCCATGGGCGCGACGTTTCCTATCGCCTCGCGCTGGTTCGTGCAGCACGCCGGGCAGGCCGCGCGCGACGCGGGTGCGCTCTACGCCTCGAACACGGTTGGCGCGGCCATCGGTGCGCTGCTCGCCGGCTTCGTGCTGCTGCCATCGCTCGGGCTGGCGGCGCGACATGGGTCGGCGTGGCGCTGAATGCGATCGCGGCCGGTCCGGCGCATGGTGGATCGCCGGGCCGCGTTACCCCAGGAAGGCCCGGGCAGGACCGAGAGTCCAGTCAATAGCCCGAGCAAGTCGAAACGCGTGCGAAACCCAAACGAGCCGCAGCGTCAAGCGACCGCTAGCAATCGAGTCGCGACGCCCGGCGCTCGCCGCCGCGGCGCTCGGCGCTATCGGGCTTCGCCTCACTCACCCTGCAAGTCGTCTGGACGCGACTGCTCGCGCTCATCCTCGGCCCGACGACGTACGCGTTCAGCACGATGGTGGCGGTGTTCATCGCCGGACTCGCGATCGGCGCGGCCATCGCCTCACGCCTGGTCGACGCGCGTCAGCAACCCGGTCGCGGCTCTCGCCACCTGCCTGGCACTTGCAGTCGGCTTCGGTGCCCTGTCGCGCGGCGTCCGTCGATCGCGGGCTTCTCGCGTCGCCGCTGTGGTCGCGCGCCCGGACGTGACGTTCGCACAGGTCCTCGCCGCCAGGCGCTCGCTCGCCATCGCCCTGCTGGCGCCGATGACGATCGCCTTCGGCGCCGCCTTTCCGTTTGCGGTCGCCGTCGGCACCCGCCGCGACGAAACGGTGACCACCGACCTTGGATTGATTTACGCAGTCAACACGGCGGGCGCCATCGCCGGCGCACTCCTGGCCGGATTCGTGCTGATTCCAATGGTCGGACTGCACGGGACGATTCGCGTCGTCACGGTCGTCGGCGCCGTCGGGGCGCTGGCCTTGTGCTTCGCCGGCAGCGCACGCGGACGCGGCGGGTGCCGTCGCCGGGCGCCACTCGCCGTCGCCGTGCTCGTTCTGGGGCGTCCTGCTCCCGCCGTGGAATCGTCTGCTGCTGTCGAGCGGCGGCTACAAGTACGCCTCCGTCATCGAAGCTCCCAACCTGCGGACCGGGCTCACCGCCGGCGAACTGCTCTACTACGGCGAGGGGCCGAGCGGCACGGTCGCGGTCCGCAAGGTTGGCGGCACGACCTCACTCGCCATCGACGGCAAGGTCGATGCCTCGAACGCCGGGGACATGCTGACGCAGCGGCTGCTGGCGCACGTGCCGCTGCTTGCTGCATCCCGATCCCGAGAGGTCGCCATTCTCGGCTTGGGAAGTGGCGTCACGCTCGGCTCGGCGCTGACAGCATCCCGATCGACCGCGCGGATGTGCTCGAGATTTCTCCGGAGGTCGTCGAGGCCTCGCGCTACTTCGAGTCGCGAGAACCACGGGCGCTGGAGGATCCGACGAACGCGTCTCATCGTCGGCGATGGACGGACCCACCTGTTGTTCACGCGCCAGCAATACGACGTGATCGTGTCCGAGCCGTCCAACCCCTGGATGGCGGGGATCGCCTCGCTCTTCACCAAGGAGTTCTTCGAGGCTGCGCGCGCGCGGCTGAAGCCCGGCGGCGTGCTCTGCCAGTGGGCCCACACCTACGACATCAGCACCGAGGACCTGCAGTCGATCGTCGCCACGTTCACGTCCGTCTTTCCTGACGGGACGCTGTGGCTGGTCGGCGACGGTGACGTCCTGCTGATCGGGTCGAACGCAGCCGCTCGAGCCGCGTCTCGCCGGCATGGCCGCAGCCTGGCGGCGGCCGGGCGTCGCCGAGGATCTGGCCAGCGTCGGCGCGCTCGAGCCCTTCCACCTGCTGTCGATGTTCGTGGCGGGAGGCCAGCGCACTCGACCACCTGGGCCAGTCGCGCGCCAGTTCAATCCGACAACCGCGCCGCGCTCGAATTCTCCGGGCCGCAAAGCATCTTCGGCCGCACGTCGGCGGACAACGCCACGCTGCTGCGCGCGCTCTCGCAGGCTGCGGCGCCGCGGCCCGCGGCCGTGACGACCGCCGAAGCCGGCGCGACACCTGCTGCCTCTGCGCGATCGCGGCTGGATGCTGATGACGGCCGACGCGGCGCGGCCGGCCTACGACGATTTCGTCAAGGCCGCCGAATCCGACCCGAACGACCCGCGCACCCTCGAAGGCCTGATTCGCGCGTCGGCCCCGCTGCGGCGCGAGGCCGACACTCGAGCGGTGCTCGAGCGGCTGGCCGCCGACCCGACGCACCAGCCCGCAAAGTTGGCGCTCGGCCGTCTCCTGGCGTCGCAGGGCCACGCCAACGAGGCCGTCCGCCTCATTTTCGGGATTCTTCAGGGCGACCCGGGCAACGTCGCCGGCGCTCGAAGCGATGGCCTCGGTTCTCTCCGACGTCGGCGACGTCGAGCGCATGCGGCCCGTGGTCGCCCGCCTGCGGGCGGAGGCACCGGCGAGCGAAGCCGCCCACTATTACAGCGCCGCGTTGCTCTTCATGGAGAACCGGACCGACCTGGCGATGAGCGAAGCCCGACGGGTCCTGGCGGCGAATCCCCAGCACGCCAAGGCGCACAACCTGCTGGGCGCTTGTCTGGCCAGCCTGGGTCAGCGCGACCAGGCGCGGGACGGCCTTCCAGGCATCGATTACGGCGAACCCGCGGGATCCCGCGACCTACTCCAATCTGGCCACGCTCGAACTGCAGTCAGGGAATCGCGACCGGGCGGCGAAGTACTTTGCCGAAGCGCTGACGATCGACCCACTCTTCGAGTCGGCACAGCGAGGCCTCGCGGAGATCTCACAAAATTGAAAGTCTCCCGAGCACGTCGTCTTACGGTCCTTTAGTCATCCAAGATGGCGGATTGTGATCCAAAACGTCCACAGTGTGACACCTGTGCTCGACGCTGATTGGGGGCACGTTCACAGTTGGGCACGGGACACTGCCCGGAATCGCAGAACAGTCGCGGAATCTCGACGGACTTCCTCAAAACCTACTCGAGCCTTCCAAGGCGTGCAGTTTCTCGCCGCGCGGCATTGAAATTGCTATGAAGGCGGCGGGAGAGGTTCATGAGCGTAGTCCGGCTCCTCGGCTTCGCTACGCTGCCATGCGGCTGTGTCATCGGCCGCTATCGTGACGTTGGCAGCACGCGAGAAGTGGCTTACGTGGAAGAAAAGGGCGCCGGCTGCGACAGTCATGCGCATCGCCGGAACCACACCGTATCGGCCTATCGCGATCGCGAGGCCCGAGTGGCCGCGCTGACCATCCCGGCCTGACGCCCCCGGCCTGTGGACTCGGAATCCAGTGTGCTGGGGATCGCGCTCCCCCGCTATCCCCGGTACAGATCCGAGCACGGGTTCTGATCAGGCAGCCGTCAAAGCGGCAGCTCGATTCCCTGTAGCCCTGATATCTGCCCTGATCTCCCCGATCTGCCCCTGTGCTCCAAGTCCAGTGATATGCTCGCGCCCCATGAAACGCGCGCTAGCTGTCCTGGGCGTGCTCGTCTCGGCCTGATGCCGGCGGTTTCAGTCACCGCCGGGTCGGCAGACCGGGCGCGGCGCCCGCGGCACAGGCTCCGCCACCGCCTCCACCACCATCGGTGAAGGTTGGCGAGCCGATGCCGGACTTCTCGCTGCCCTACCTCGAGCCCGCGCCCGATGGCGGACGCCCTCAGTCGAAGACCGCCAAACTCTCCGACTTCAAGGGCAAGCAGGTGGTCGTGCTCGCTTTCTTCCCGGCGGCGTTCTCGCCGGGTTGAACGACTGAGATGTCCCGGTACCGGGACAACTACTCGCAGTTCAACGCCAACAACGCCGCGGTCTTCGGCGTGAGCGTGGACTCGACCTGGGCCAACCTGGCCTTCCGCGAGCAGATGAAGCTGGACTTTCCGCTCCTCAGCGATTCCCGTAAGGACTATTCCAAGACGCTCGGGATTCTCGACGAGAACTCCGGCTTCGCCCGTCGATTCACGTTCGTCATCGACGATCAGGGCATCCTGCGTCACATCGACTCCGGCCAGGCCGCACTCGATCCGACCAGCGCGGTCGGCGCCTGCTCGTTGCTGAAGAAGAAATAAGGCGCAGAGGGCACAGGGCGCAGGGCCAGGGAGGGCACGGGGCTCACTCCCTCCCTGTGCCCTGAGCCCTGCGCCCTGCTCATGATTTTTCCAGCTGATCCCCCTTGATACCATCTGCTAAGGAAATGTAACCTGCCGTCTCCGTCAGGAGACGATCGTGGACCTTCGCCAGCTCGAAATCATTCGCGCCATCGCCGAGACCGGTTCGTTCACTGCCGCCGGCAACAAGCTGCACGTCTCACAGTCGGCGATCAGCCGCCAGATTCTGCTGCTCGAGGACGAGCTCAAGGAGCCCGTCTTCCTGCGCGTCGGCCGCCGCATTCGCATCACACCCGCGGGCGATTCGTTACTGCAGCTCTCCCACCGCGTCTTCCAGGACCTGAAGGACACCATCGCGGGGATCACCGACAGCCAGGAATCGCTGCGCGGCCAGATTCGACTGCTGGGCGGAATGACGGTGTGTCTCTACGTGTTTCCGGCGCTGCTGACCGAGCTCAAGCGGCAGCATCCGGACGATCGAGCTCAAGCTCGTGACCGGGAGCTCGGAGCGGTGCCTCGCGCACTTGCGGGCGGGAACCGGCGACCTGGCGCTGCTGACGCTGCCGATCGAACAGCCCGATCTGGTAACCGTGCCGGTGATGCAGGAGGAACTGCTGCTGGTGACGGCCGCCAAGCATCCGCTGTCGCGCAAGCGCAAGATCCTGCCGCAGGACCTGGTCCGTCAGCCGTTCGTGCTGTTCGAGTCCGGCTCGAACTCGCGGCGGGTGGTCGACGAGTTCTTCATGACCTCCCGCATCGAGCCGCAAATCGTGATGGAGACCGAGAACGTCGAGATCATCAAGGCCATGGTCCGCAACGGCATCGGCCATTCCATCATTCCCGTTTCAGGCGGTTTCGCGCGACGTGTCGAGCGGTCACCTGTTCTGCGCCCGCATCGAAGGGCGGTCGCTCGTGCGCGAGACCGGGCTGGGTCTACCCGAAGATGAGCCGCACCCCGCGCACCGTCCAGGAGGTGATTCGCGCCTTCGAGCGCGTCCGACCGAAGCTGCGGCTGTCGCCGTGAATCGGCTGGCCGGTGGCCAGCTGGCCACGCCAGGCCACCGACGCCACCGATCATGATCCATCCTCATCGATCCAATTCGATCATTCTATTTTTCGATTGACGGCCGGGAAGTATCCTTCGGTATTGGCAACAGGAGACCCGGCTCTACGCCCGGGCGAGAAAAGAAAGGCCGCGCCATGCACGCCGATCGCGAACACGTCATCTCCGTTGTCCTCACCCACCAGGAGTGGGAAGAATTCGTCAAGTTGCAGCCGCAGCCGTCGATGTGGCTTCGCGAGCGAATTCAGGAGGCGATTGCCGAGGCTCGCAAGCAGGAAGCGCCTTCACCGACGCCGGCACGGGTCGCGTAGGCACCCGACTGTTACGGGTTCTCTCGGCGCCGCGCTCACTTCGTGCCGGAGCGGTCTGAGCAGTACGACGTCCGGCTGATCACGCGCATCTCCGGCCGCTTCACCTTCACCTCGATCTTCCGCGTCCGCTTGAGCGGATCCGGGTTGGTCGACGAGTAGCCGAGCACGTAGTAGTCGCTCGTCTCGGCATCGATCCGCTTCAGCGCCTTGTCGAAGTCGTTCTGGTTGACGACCGCGATGCCGCCGGTTTCGTCGGCCAGCACGCGCAGGCTGTCCTGCGTCTTGCGGACGTGCTCGCTGATACTCGTTCGGATCGAGCTGCTCGTCGAGATCCGCGCCAGCCACCAGCCCGCGCGGGTCGATGGTGTAGATCGTGGCGTTGGCGCGATTGGCCGTCCGGGTCAGCTCGCCCAGCTCGCGCGCCAGGTCCGCATCGGCGAACACATGGCCCCGGTTGAACTGATCGCGCTGTTCACGCCCTTCTTCGCGCGTCTGGCCGAACCGGCCGCCGAACACCGGATCCTCGCCCAGGCGCGACTCCGCGAACGGATCGAAGTCGTAGCCGTTGCTGACCCACACGACCGCCTTGCGGCGATTGGTGACGCGTTCGAGTTGCCGCAGGATGTCGTAGGCCGTCGAAAACGCCACGTGCGCGCGATAGCGCACTTCTGACGGCCCTTCCGCCCCTTCCGCGCCCTGAATCACGTCCTGACGGCTTCAGGCCGTTGCCGGTGATCTTCTTGATGGCATCGTCCAGGATCTTGCGGTCGTAGGTGAGGTCGATCGCGAGCGACGAGGGGCCGGTGGAGACGATGCCGAACATGTCGCCTTCGTGGACGAGCGTGCGCGAACGCGCTTGAACAGATCGCGGATGCGGCCGGTGTTGCGGAAGTCCAGGTGCAGGTCGTCGACGATGATCAGGAAGATGCGGCCGGCGGCGTCGTTGCGCGGGCGCGACGGCGGCAGGATGATGCCTTCCTGCGTCGGTGGCGGCGGCGCCGCCTGCAGATTGTGAACGCGTCCGCCATGGACGAGCGTGAGGGACGCGATGTCCTGCTTGACGCCGTCCTCGAAGACCTCGAAATCGTCCTTGGTGAGGTCGGCCACGAATTGGTCACGACTGTTGCGGACAATCGCGTCCATCGTGACGAAGTCCACGCCCGAGCGGAAGTCAGGCTGGCCGGGCTGTCGCTGCCGACGGTGCCTGGGGTGCCGCAGGTGCCTTGCGGTGCTGGTGCTTGGGGTGCAGGTGGTGCTGCAGGTGCCTGGGGTGCTTGCGCCGACAGACCCACCGCCCCGGCCGCCAAAGCCACTGCGAACCCTGCCGCCAGACGGGACGCATTGAACTGCATGACGACAGTATAAGACGGTCGGGGCCGGCTGCGGCCGGTCAACCGTCACCGGAAAGCAGAGCACCTTAGGCACCCCGGCACCCAAGCACTAGAGAGGGCACCCGCACCGAGGCACCAAAGGCACCCTAGGCACCTCAGGCACCGTGGAGTAACCTCTCCCCATGCGAATTGCGGTCGGCGCCGACCATGCGGGCTTCGAATTGAAGCGGGATTTGGCAGGGGTGCTAGCCCAGCAGGGCCACGAGATTCTCGATCTGGGCACCCATTCGAACGCGGCCGTCGATTATCCCGACATCGCGGAGGCGGTCGCGACGGCCATCCGCAACGGCCAGGTCGATCGCGGCGTCATCGTGTGCGGCAGCGGCGCGGGCGTCGCGGTTGCGGCGAGCAAGTTCCCGGGCGTCCGCGCCGCCGTCTGCCACGACTGCTACACGGCCCAGCAGGCGGTCGAACATGACGACGTCAACGTGATGTGCCTGGGGTCGCGGGTCGTCGGCGCGGCGCTGGCGCGCACGCTCGTCGAAGCATTCCTCAAGGCGAGCTTCAGCGCCGACGAACGGCACCTGCGTCGCCTCGCGAAGATCGACGCCATCGAGTCGCGCTTCATGCGCGAATGAGCTGTTGCTGCCGAAACTGATCGCGGCGATCGCGTTTCTCGTCGCACTCCTCCTGTTCGGCCGCGAGGCGGCCGCCGCCTGCCGACATTCGCCGCATGGGTGCAGTCGCTCGGCGTCTGGGGACCGCTCGCCTTCATCCTGGGGTACGGCCTCGCAGCCATTCTGCTCGTGCCGGCATTTCTCCTGACGCTCTCGGCCGGCGCGCTCTGGGGGTTTCGTCTGGGTGTGCTCTACGTGTCGCTCGGCGCCAGCTTCGGCGCCGCGCTCGCGTTCCTTGCCGCTCGCTACGTCGTCCGGCGATTCGTCGAAGCCTATGTCGACCGCCATCCCACGACTCGCCGCCATCGACCGAGCCGTGGAGGCCGAGGGCGCGCGGCTCGTGTTTCTGCTTGCGGCTCTCGCCGCTCGTGCCGTACGTGCTGCTCAATTACGTGCTCGGCATCAGCCGCGTCCGCTTTCGCGACTACATGCTGGGCTCGCCGGGATGTTGCCGATTGTGGCGGTCTATGTGTATGCCGGGAAGGTCGCTGGCGATCTCGCAACGCTCGCGGCCGGCGCGCTCCGCACCGCGCGGCGCCACGTACTATTGGTTGCTCGCGCTGGGGCTCGCGTCGACTGCGCTCGCGACCGTTCTCGTCACGCGCGCCGCTGCACGAGCTGTGGAAAGTCGCGAGTTGGTCAGCGCCGCGGTCGAAACGACTTCGCCGCCGATGGCCGAGACAGGGAAACACTGAAGCACGGACACGATAGCCACGAAGATCACGAAGGCGCGAGTAGGCATTCGCTCACGGACAGGCCACAGAGGCTCCGAATGCTTCAGAGACCCATTTGATTTTCACTCTGAGTCTCTGTGACTCTGAGGCCTGTCCGTCATCTGTTCGTGTTCGGGAGTTCGTGTTTCCGTGCCCGTGTCTCCGTGCCTACAACACCAGCTCGATCTCATTGGACGCGCCACTGGACCCGCACCCGTTGTGACTTTTCATCCGGATGTAATACGTGGCTGGCGGCCCCCCACCGGTCAGCGATCGCTGGGTGTAGTCGAAGATCGGACATCAACAGATTGGAAAGGCCCGGGCCACTGCCAACTTCAATCGAGAATGCCGTGGGACCGTCCGACGTGCTTGGCAGGCCCCACTGAACCGTGACCTGCCCACCTGCGACGGTCGCTCGAACGTCGGTCGGGGCGGGCGGTGGCGCCGTGCAGTTTCCTTTGACCACGGCGGTAACTTCGTTCGACGCTGCGCTGAAGCCGCCCGAGGTCACGCTCCGCACCCGGAGGTAGTACGTGCCGGTGGGAGCCCCCGGCGCAAACAACCCTGGCTGATTAGCCGGCGTGTAATAGCCACCGAAGTCACTGGCTCCAGGCACGGACCCGGCTTCGAGCAGGTACTGCTGCCGGTAGCGCGCCGCCGTTTGGCGGCGTCCAGGTGATGAGTGCGTTCTGGCCTGTAATTACTACCTGGAGGTTCGACGGCGGATCGGGCCGGGACGGCGGTGGTGGAGGCGGTGGTGGCGTTTGGTCTGAAACGATGCGCAGAATATTCCCGGTGAACGTCGCCAGATACAGCTCACCCTGCAAGTCGCGACCAAACGAGACGATGCTGCCAAGCGCCGCGACGCCGCCCAACTCGTCGGTGTGCTCGACTACGTCGGTCCTTGTCGCCTCGCCCGTGGTCGGGTCGATCGATAACCCCATCGACCACACGCGCGAGAGGACGGAGTCGGCGAAGAAATAGCGGCCTCGGTACGGCGCTGGCAACTGACTCCCGCGATACACATAGCCGCCCGTGACGGCCTGCCCCACGTCGCGCCGGTAATCGTAAATCGGCCCGGTGAGTGGCCGGTATGCCGGTTCCTCCGTCGGGTCAATACCTGGCGTGTGCGATCGTCCCCTCCATGATGCGCCAGCCGTAGTTGCGACCGCCCGCACCGAACGGCTCGTAATCGATCTCTTCGCGAGTACCCTGGCCGACGTCGCCAACGATCAGCGCGCCTGTGGCGCCGGGCCCAAAATCGTCGAAGCTGTAGCGCCACGGATTGCGCCAGCCGAACGACCAGATTTCGTGCGGTGCCGCGATCGGCGTGCTATCGACAAACGGATTGTCGGGCGGAATCGCGAAACCGTTCGGGTCGCTGTCTGCGACATTCACGTCGATGCGCAGGAATTTGCCAAGCAGGCTCGTCGGCGTCTGCGCGTGGTTCTGCGGATCGTTACCCGAGCCGCCATCGCCGAGACCGATGTAGAGATACCCATCGGGGCCGAATGCCAGGTTGCCGCCCTTGTGGTTGGTGTAGGGCTGCTCGATGAACCTATCGCCCGTGGACCATTGCAAATCGAATCGGCTCGTTGGCACGGCGACCAGTGGACTTGCGGCGGTGCGAACGAATCGAGCCACCACGGTATTGCCGTTCCCGTCCCTGTTGGTGAAGTTGACGAACACTCGACCCGTCGCTGCGGCGTTCGGAGGAAACGCCATCCCGAGCAGGCCACGTTCGCCACCGGTCCTGACGACGCTCCTCAAGTCGAGGAACGGCGTCGCGAGCACAGTGCCCGTTCTGGATGACCTTGACGAGGCCGCCCTGCTCCACCACGTACAACACGTTGGGGATCGCTGGATCCGGGACCACGGCGACCGGGCTGTTGAATCCCGACGCGACGACCTGGGTCTTGAGCTGCGCCCACGCGCTCGTGGGCAAACCGATCGCCGTCACGAAACAGATCATTCGCAGACACTTCACCATCAGCGACTCCAATTGGGGGTGACTTCGGCGGCGGGCACTGCCCTGCCGAAGGGCGCAAGTCAGTTTAACGCGGAAATCGCGGCGATCAGCTCAGCAACGTGCGCCGCAGATCGTCAAACAGCTGATCCGCGCGACTGACACCCGCGAGAATCTCGTCAGGCGTGATCCACGAGTCAGGATTCAACGGTTCTGCACGCGTTTGCCACGCCGCACGGGTCGCATCATCGGCGTCCATCTGATGGATCCGCGCGGTGATCTCGGCGTAGCGCGCTCGAAGACGTGTTGCGATATCCCGCCCGACGAGTTCGGCTAGCAGATCGGGAGCATGCGCTGGCGCTTCGGGCATCTCCAACGACGGCTCACCGTTGGCGGGCAGTGACTCGACGATCTCATCCGGCGCAACCGGCTCGGTCTCGCGTGCGCGGCTTTGCGGCGACGCTCAGACATCGCCGCGTGACGCGCGGCCCGCGCTCCGGGCGCCGTTCGACTTCGATTGGCATCGCCGCGCCAACCTCGAGAATGTGCGGCCAGTCGAACTCGATCTCCGGATGCTGTTCTTCGATGGTACGGATGGCATCCTCGTCGAGCGCTGGACGTCCAACGCGAATGCCAGGCGCGCTTCGATACCAGATACAGCACCCGTGGGCGCTGGTCCCCGATGCGGCACATGTAACAACATCGTCGTTTCGTAGCCGCGCTCGTCGCGTGCCAGGCGGAGAAACGGCACGCGATCCTCTAGCGAAGCTCCGCCGCAAACCGCCGAGCAGAGATGTGTTGGCTTCGCTTCGCTAGGGCTATGTAGTTTTGCCCCGCTCCTCGGGCGAGACATCTGCTAAGGCCCGCAGAACACTGCTTCAATCGTCATGGTGATGGCCTTAGCAGATGTCTATCGCCGCTTCGCCGGCTTGGGGCTTGGTCGTCTTGGTCGCTTTCGCCTTGGTTCTTGGCGCCTGGTGCTTTCTTGGCGGCCTGGTGGCCGCGCAGTCTTCGTCTTGGCAGCTTCGCCGGATTGGCGGCGACCTTCTTGACCGGCTTCGCAGCCTGCCGGGCTTTCTCGGCTGGCGGTGCCTGTCGGTTGCCGGTCGCCGGTTGTTTGGCGACCTTCGTCCCGGTTGTCTCGCTCTTCGGTGGACTGGTGCGTACCGGTTCGGGCAGGTGCGTCGTGGGAGCGATGCACCATCGTGAACCGCACCTGGTCGGCCGCCATGTGATAGGTCCAGATTTCGGCGGCGACGACCTGATGTTCGGTGCACAGCCGTCCGAACGGCGTCGATCGAATTGGGTGGGACGTAGAGATAGAACGGCGCGCGCAGGCGGCTGAACGGCGCCCATTGAGCCATCGCTTCGAGCGTGTTGACCGACTCGGTGGTCTCGACTTCGACGGTGCCTTGCAGCTTGCGGCCGCGCTCCTGGCTGAAGAGCACGAGATCGGGAAACATGGCGATCGACCCGACGTCGACCGACGCGTTCTGCTCCGCGCCCGGATTGATCACGACCTCAAACTTGCGCCGGTAACGACCCTGCAAAACTCGAATGACGCGATCGTGCTCGAACTGCTCGCGAACCGGCCTCACGAGTATCGGGCTCACTGGACCTCCGGGTTCGAAACAAACTCGATAATATAGCACGCATGATCCCGCAACCTGATGTCTCCCACTGATTTGCACGGTTTGCACGACCTCCGATTTCTCCGCGCGTGCCGGCGTGAACCGGTCGACCGGACGCCCGTCTGGTTCATGCGACAGGCCGGCCGCTACATGGCCGAATACCGCGACCTCCGGCAGAACTATACACTTCTCAACTTGTGCCGCACGCCGGACCTCGCCACCGAGGTCACGCTGCAGCCGTTACGGCGCATCGACGTGGACGCGGCGATTCTGTTCTCGGACCTGCTGCTGCCGCTCGAGCCGATGGGCATCCCGTTCGACTTCGTGAAAGGCGAAGGCCCAGCGATCGAGCGTCCGATCCGGACGGGCGCAGATATCGACCGAGTCCAGGTGATCGACCCGCGCGAGGCGCTGCCATTCACCTTCGACGCGATTCGTTCGATCAAGCGGGAACTCGCGGGACGCGTGCCGTTGATCGGCTTTGCCGGGGCGCCGTTCACGTTGGCGTCATACGCCATCGAGGGCGGGCACTCGAACAATTTCGCGCTCACCAAGAGCCTGATGTACGGCGATCCGGCGGCGTGGCATCGCCTCGCCGACAAGCTCGCGACGTGGTCGCCGACTATCTCGTCGCGCAGATCGACGCGGGCGTCGACGCCGTGCAGGTGTTCGACTCCTGGGTCGGGGCGCTCCACGCCGACGACTATCGCGAGTTCGCGCTTCCCCACACGCGACGGATTTTCGACGCCATCTCGGGGCGCGGCGTGCCGACGATCCACTTCGGGGTCGCAACCGGCATCGATTCTGCACGTGATGCGCGAAGCGGGCGGCGACGTGATCGGCGCCGACTGGCGGATCCCGCTCGACGAGGCATGGGAGCGAATCGGCGCGGATCGCGGCATCCAGGGCAACCTCGACCCGACGCTGCTGCTCGGTCCTCGCGAGCGGCTGCTGGCGGGCGCCGCCGAGGTGCTGACGCGCGCCGTCGGCCGACCCGGCCACATCTTCAATCTCGGCCACGGCATCCTGCCATCGACGCCGATCGAGAACGTCCAGGCGCTCGCCCGGTTCGTGCACCAGCACAGCGCCCACCGTGCCTGAGGTCGTCGTCGTCGGCGGCTGGCATCGCCGGCCTGACCGCCGCATGGGCGCTGGCGCGTGCCGGGCGTCGACGTCCTGGTCCTCGAGCAACGCCCTCGCGCCGGAGGCGTCATCGTCACCGAGACCGTCGATGGGTTCGTCATCGACGGCGGGCCTGACGCGTTGCTGGTGCAAAAGCCGGCGGCCGTGGACTTGTGCCGCGAGCTCGGAATCGCGGACCGCCTCGTGCCCACCATGCCGCCGCGGACGGCGTTCGTCGTCCGCAATCGGCGGCTCGTGCCGCTACCCGAAGCGCTCCTATCTGGGCCTGCCCACTCGCGTGCGCCCCTTCGTGACCACGCCGCTGTTCTCGTGGCCAGGAAAAGCGCGGATGGCGCTGGAGCCCTTGCGTCAGCGCGAAACAGACCGACGAGGACGAGTCGATCGGCAGCTTCATGCGACGACGGCTTCGGAAACGAAGCGCGCGAGTATCTCGCCGAGCCACTGCTCGCAGGGATTCACGCCGGCGACGTCGATCGCTTGTCCGTCAACGAGCTGTTTCCTCGGCTGGTGGAAGCCGAGCGTTCTGGGAGCGTGCTGCGGGCGCTCACGCGGCTGAAAGCGTCTTCCAGCCGTCCACCAGCGCGTTCGTGTCGTTCCCGACTGGCATGGGCGAGCTGACGGCCGCCCTCGAATCGGCGCTGGGCCCCACTAGCATTCGGTGCAACTCGGCGGTTGCAGCGATCGCTGGCGCGCGGACCATTTCATGATCACGCTCGCCAGCGGTGAGCGCGTTCGACGCGCACGCCATTGTCGTCGCCACGCCGGCCTGGTCGGCGGCATCGATGCTGGCGACCGAATCGACCACGAGCTCTGGCCAAGACTGTGTGCGTCAATCGAATACGCCTCCTCGGCCACGGCCGTGTATGCCCTGCGACGTGACCAGGTGCGCAACCCGCTCAATGGCACGGGATACGTCGTCCCATACCGCGAGCGGCGGGCACTGATGGCGGCGACGTGGGTGTCGTCGAAGTGGCCGCATCGCGCGCCAGCCGATCATGTGCTGCTTCGAGGGTTCGTCGGGGGGCGTTCGAGATCCCGGCATTCTCGAGCAGGCCGACGAGGCGCTCGCAGCCTCCGCCTTCTCGGATTTGGCCGACCTGCTTGGCATCGCTGGGGAGCCGACATGACGCGCGTGTATCGATGGCCGCGCGCGAGTGCCCAGTACAACGTCGGTCACGCTCGCCACAGTGCGCGCCATCGACGCTCGACTACCAGCAGCTCCCGGGGGTCTTTCTGACCGGCAGCGGTTATCGCGGGACGGGCATCCCGGATTGCGTTGCTGACGCCCGACGCCACCGCTGCTCGGACGACGTCTGACGGCCGAAGCCGCGCAAGACCGGGTGTCGAATCGCCCGGAACGGCTGGAGGGATAAGATCGTCCGATGCGAAATGTTGTCCTGCTGGCCCTGCTGGCGCTCGCCGTCATCGCGCCGGTGCAGGCGACGAATGATCTGCCGCCGGCCATCGACCGCCTCCTCCAGGGCATTCGTGCGGCCGATAAGGGCCAGCTGGCCGTGTCAGAGGAGGATGGGCGATTCCTCCGCGTCCTCATTGCCTCCGACCGGCGCCAAAGCGCGTGCTCGAAATCGGCGCCGCCAGCGGCTACAGCGCCATCTGGATGGGGCTCGGGCTGCGGCAGACGGGCGGCACAGCTCGTGACGATCGAGTACGACCCGGTCCGCGCCAATGAAGCGGCCGAGCCAATATTCGAGCGAGCCGGACTCGGTGATGTCGTTCGCGTGATCTCCGGCGACGCGTTCAAGGAGATTCCCGAAACTCCAGGGAGATTTCGATCTCGTTTTCCTCGACGCGTGGAAGCCCGACTACAAAAAGTTCTTCGACATTGTCTTTCCGCGCGTCACGCCTGGAGGTTTGTTCCTCGCTCACAACGTGATCAACAAAAGGAACGAGATGCGCGACTTTCTCTCGGCCATCGCCGCGCATCCTCAGGCCTTGAACACCACCGTCTCGCCGGGCCACGAGGGAATTTCGATGACATACAAGAAACGGTGAGCGTTGGTTCAGTTGATCAGGTGATCAGTGATCAGAAGGTTGCCAGATGCCTCATCGGCAATTGGTACGGCGTCGCGATGCCCCTATGACACTGATCAACTGGCAACATCGAACAACTGATCGCCCGAGCAGACCAATGAAGCCAGTCCACCTAATCGGCGTCCCCCTGGACCTCGGCGGCAATCGACGAGGGACCGATATGGGCCCGTCGGCGTTCCGCATTGCCGGCATTCGTGAACAGTTGGTGGGACTGGGACGCACCGTCGTCGACAAGGGCGACATCCCCTCCCCGATTCCAGAAGCCAAAGGCTCCGGCGACGAGCGGAAGAAATATGTGAAGGACATCGCGCGAGTGTGTCAGAGGTTGTTTCAGATGACCCTCGCCTCGCTCGAGGATGGGGCGCTGCCGATCGCATTGGGCGGCGATCACAGCCTTGGCGCGGGATCGGTCGCGGCCGCTTCGGCATTTCAACGCGCACGTGGGAAGAAGCTGGGGCTGATTTGGGTGGATGCGCATGGCGACATGAACACGCCGGAGACCAGCGACTCCGGAAATGTGCACGGGATGCCGCTCGCGGCCTTGCTCGGAGCCGAACCCATCGAGCTCGCGCGCATCGGCGGCGACAGTCCCGCCGTGCTGCCGGCCAATACCGTGCTCGTGGGGATTCGCAACCTCGACGAAATCGAAAAGAAGAACGTGCGCAGCATCGAAAATCCACGTCTTCACGATGAAAGACGTCGATCGGCTCGGCATCACGCAAGTCATGGAGCGCGCGCTGGCCATCGCCGGCCGTGCGACCGGCGGCGTGCACGTCTCGTTTGATCTCGACGTCTGCGATCCCTCGATCGCGCCTGGTGTCGGAACGGTCGTCAAAGGTGGCCTCGACTATCGCGAGGCGCACGTGGTGATGGAGATGGCGGCCGAATCGGGACGGCTGACCTCGCTCGACCTGGTCGAGGTCAATCCAACGCTGGACTTGCGGAACACGACCGCCGAACTCGGCACCGAGCTCGCACTGTCTGCGATGGGCAAGCAGATTCTGTGATCAGTGGTCGGTGGCGCTTGAGGGACCGGGCTTCAGCCCGGTGTGGACCGTAGACCGTCAGCCGTCAGGGCTCTGACTCGTTGCGGGCCTGCTCGAGCATGTCCTCAAGGGCGTCCATCAGCATGATCAGCGAGTAAGGCTTTTCGATGAGCCGCGTTCGTGGGCGGGTGACCTCGAGGTTGCCAGAGTCTGACCGCAGGCCCGAGAAGATGATCACCGGGACGCCCGGCGGCATCTCCACGACGACCTCTCGCCCTGACCCTCGCTTGAGCTTGAGATCGATGATGGCCGCCTGCGGGTGGTACTGGTGGATGGCGTCGACGCCCTCCTCAGCCGTTTCGGCCGTGACCACGGCGAATTGCCGCATCTCGAGAAAGCGCACCAACGGGTGGCGGACCGCCGAATCGTCCTCGACCACGAGGACGACGGGAGGGGACTCGCGAACCACCTCAGGGTTATCGGCCAATGGAGCGAGGAGGCATATGGCGTCCGGGTCTCAGACGCCGTCTCGACGGCTCCAGGTCGGGCCGGAGCGATCGGGGACGTCGATGCCGGTAAAGATCCCCAGAGGCAGAATCGACTCGCACAGCAGGTTGCGCTGCTCTTCCAGAGCCTTCAAATCGTTGACGAAGCTGGCGAGATGCTTCTCGTAGACGAGCATCTCGCTCCAGTATTCAATCAGGAGATAGTGCGATTCATGCGACTGATCGCGCAGGAAGGAGCTCCCCAAAAATGATCGACTTCGCCGGCCAAGCGCCGTCCAATCGCCGTCGGCGCCGTAAATCCGCTCGAACTCCTCCTGTACCCCGGGCTTGACGTGAAACTGCCAGACGACCGCAATCAAGTGTGCCTCCGGCGGAGGATCATACCTTGGACCGGCCTCGCGTCTGAGATCGTGGATGTGCAGACCGACGAATCGCTTTGGTCAATGGAGAGGCGCGGGGCGATCAACGTCCGGCAGGCCATTGAGCCATAATCAATTTTCATGTAACGCGATTTCGGTTGGCGACCAACCCTCGTTCCACGCCCTCAGAATCGACACATGACCATCGCCACCCGTCTGATCATCCTGCTTGCGGTGCCGCTCGTGGCGCTTCTGGGGCTGGGCGTCTTCACTCGGCTGCAACTCGCGAAGATCGAGGCGCAAGGCCGGTTCGTGGCCGAATCGCGGATTGTCGCCCTCGCCACCCTGGGGAATCTCTCCCGCAGTTTTTCCGAACTGCGCGTGAACCTGCGCAGCCATCTGCTGGGCGCGAACGAGGCAGACCGCGCGGCGGCCCGCGCGCTTTTCAACGAGGACGAAGCGGAGGTGAACCGTCTGTTGCAGGAGTACGCGGACGACCTGGTCCTCGGTGACAAGGGTCGGCGGCTCCTCGATGAGTACCAGACGTTGAGCCGCGAGTGGATTGCCGGCGCGAAGCACGTCATGTCGCTAGCGGAGGAAGGGGGTCGGGCGGAAGCGCTCGCATTCTTCAACGGCAACGTCGCCGAGCTTGGTGTGCGTCTTAGCGAGGTGTCCAACGAATGGATCTCGTATGACGAGGAAGCGGCGGCGGCGGCCGGAAAGGAATCCATCGCGGTCATCGAACGATTTCAGCGGGAAATGCTCGTCGCCAACGCGACTGCCCTTCTCCTGACCGGCCTGCTCGGCTTTCTAACCCTCCGCCGGATCGTCAAACCCATACAGGCACTGGAAGCGTCGGTCAAGACAATCGCCGCCGGTGACTACGGGAAGGCAGTCCCCTTTGTCAGTTCGACTGACGAGACCGGCAGTTTGGCGCGCTCGATTGACGTCCTGAAGCAGGGTGCCGCTGCGATGGACGAACAACGCTGGGTCAAGTCCAACGTCTCCGGCTTGACGGGAGAGTTGCAGGGGGCGGCCTCGCTTCCGGAGTTCGGCCAACGCCTGCTGTCGGGACTCGTGCCGATGCTCGGCGGCGGCGCCGCGGGCTACTACGTCTTCGATGAAAAGACTGGGCAACTGCAGCGCGTGGCCGCGTACGGCCTTGCCGAACCGTCCGGCGCCAGCTCGATCCGGCTCGGCGAGGGCCTGGTCGGCCAGTGTGCGCAGGAGCGAAGGGCCGTCACGCTCACGAGCCTCCCTCCGGACTACCTCCGCATCGCCTCCGGCCTCGGCCATGCCGCCCCGCTCCACGCGACGGCGCTGCCGTCGGTCTCCAAGGACACGCTGCTCGGCGTCCTGGAAGTGGCGTCCTTTCGCCCGTTCAACACGCAGGAGAAGTCACTACTCGACGAATTGCTCCCGGTGGTGGCCATGAGCCTCGAGATTCTGCAGCGCAACTTGCGCACGCAAGAGTTGCTCGGCCAGACGCAGGAACAGGCGCACCAGCTCGAGGAACAAGCGAAGGAATTGGTCACCGCCAAGCACAAGGCGGAAGAGGCCACCGAGATGAAATCCATGTTCCTGGCGAACATGAGCCACGAAATCCGCACGCCGATGAACGCCATCATCGGGCTCTCGCATCTCGCCCTGAAAACGCAGCTCTCCCCCAAGCAGCGCGATTACGTCGGCAAGATCCACAATGCGGGCACGTCGCTCCTGGCCGTGCATCAACGACATCCTCGACTTCTCCAAGATCGAGGCCGGCAGGCTCGACATCGAGGCAACCGATTTCAAACTCGATGACGTCATCAGCTCCGTCACGACGCTGACCGCGCAGAAGGCCCACGACAAGGGGCTCGAGTTCCTGGCGCATGTCGCGCCAGGCATTCCGGAGCAGCTCGTCGGCGACCCGGTGCGCCTTGGCCAGATTCTGACCAACTGTGTCAACAACGCGGTGAAGTTCACCGAACACGGCGAAATCCGGCTCAACATCGAAGAGCTCGAACGCACGGGCGAGAAAGTGCAACTGAAGTTCTCCGTGCGTGACACCGGGATCGGCATGTCGCGTGAGCAGGCGGCGAAGTTGTTCCAGCCATTCACGCAGGCCGACATGTCCACGACGCGCAAGCACGGCGGCACGGGCCTCGGTCTCACCATCTGTCGGCGGCTGGTCGGGCTGATGGGCGGGCGTATCTGGCTCGACAGCGAACCTGGCGTTGGAACCACGTTCTACTTCACCGTCTGGCTCGGCGTCGGCGACGCGAAGGCGTCGGGCAGGATCGTTCCTGAGAGACTTGCCCACCTCCGCGTCCTCGTCGTTGATGACAACGCTGCCGCGCGCGAAATCCTGCAGGAGCCCTTGAGCGCCGTCGCCAGACGCGTTGATGTCGTCGCGTCCGGAAAGGAAGCCCTGACTGCGATTCAGCAACATGACGCCGACGAGCCGTACGACATCGTGTTCATGGATTGGCGCATGCCCGGCATGGACGGGCTGCAGGCGAGTCGCCACATCAAGAGCGACGAGACGTTGCGCCATCAGCCCGCCATCGTGCTCGTCACCGCGTTCGGACGCGAAGAAGTCCGCGAGGAAGCCGAGCGGTTGCACCTCGACGGCTTTCTCCTCAAGCCGGTCACCAAGTCGATGATCGTGGACACGCTGGTAAACGTCTTTGCCGACAGCCGCGAAGTAACACGCAAGGCGACCGAGGACGATCAGGCGACGCTGCTCCGCGGCGCCAGGATTCTTGTCACTGAGGACAACGAGATCAACCAGCAAATCGCCGTCGAGCTCCTCGAGGGCGCCGGCGCCAGCGTCAAGGTCGCGAACAACGGACTCGAGGCGGTTGAGATCCTATCGAGCGCTCCACACCCGCTACCCTTCGACGTCGTGTTGATGGACCTCCAGATGCCGGACATGGACGGCTTCCAGGCGACCGCCAGGCTCCGCTCCGACCCGCGCTTTGCCACCCTCCCGATCATCGCGATGACGGCGCACGCCACTCTCGAAGAGCGCCAGCGCTGTCTCGCCGCCGGCATGAACGACCACGTCGCCAAGCCGATCGATCCGGGCAGCCTGTTCGAGACAGTGGCGCGATTCTACACGTCGGCACCGCCGCCCGGCGATGCGGGTGCGGGCGTTGTGCCACTCGGGCGCCCACGGGAGGAGGATTCCCACCACCTGCCGTCGATTGCCGGTCTGGACACGAAAGACGGATTGTCCCGTGTCAGCGGGAATCACAAGCTCTACGTCAAGCTACTTCGCCAGTTCGTCGAACAGCAGGGCCCGGCAGTCGGCGAGATCACCGGCGCGCTGGCCAAGGGGGATACCGCGCTTGCTGAACGGCTCGCCCACTCACTCAAGGGTGTGGCGGGTAATATCGGAGCCACACACGTGCAATTCGCCGCCGGCCTGCTGGAGAAATCGATTCGCGACCGGGCCACTCCCAAGGATGTGGAGTCTGCCAAAGAACACGTCGCCGCAGCGCTGGATCCTTTGACAACGCATTTGCGATCCGTGCTGGATCGAACCGCCCCGGAGTCTCCGCGACCATCCACGACGACAACGCCGGCCAACCCTGCCCGATCGCTGGAGGCCGCGGCGCGATTGACCACACTGCTGTCGGAGCTCGATCCCGGAGCGACTGATTTCGTCGAGGCGAATCACGCAGCGCTGCGTCCGTTGTTCGGCGACGGAATGTGGCCTGAGTTCGAAACGCTCGTGCAGAACTACGCCTTCGCCGACGCGCAGGCCCAGTTGGACCAGGCAGTCCGACGTTTTCCCGCACCGAGCCACTGACGTGAAGGATTTTTCCGAGAGCCGCATTCTCATCGTCGACGACGTCAAGGCGAATGTCGACGTCCTGGTCGAGGCCCTGCGCGACGAGTACAAGCTCGGTGTCGCCCTCGACGGAGCCGCCGCACTTCGCAGTGTCGCGAAGAGCCCACCGGACCTCGTGCTGCTCGACATCATGATGCCCGGTCTCGATGGCTACGAGGTGTGCCGGCAGCTACGCGCTCACGAGCCGACGCGCGAGATACCGGTGATGTTCCTCAGCGCGCTCGAGGAGGTCAAGAACAAGGCGCACGGCTTCGAGGTGGGCGGCAACGACTACCTGACGAAACCGTTCGAGGTGCTCGAGGTCAAGGCACGCGTCCGATCGCTGCTCAAGGCCAAGGCCTACGCAGATGCCGTTCGCGAAGCGTTGGCCCGGGACCTGCGGATTGCCCGCGAGATCCAGATGGGCATCCTGCCCGCGGACCTCGCGGCCGCGACGAAAGGGACCGACCTCGACGTTCACGCCGTCATCGAACCGGCCCGTGAGGTCGGCGGCGATCTCTACGAGGTGCTGCGCGCCTCCGACCGGCGCGTCGTCGTGGCCCTGGGCGATGTGTCGGGAAAGGGGATTCCGGCTGCGCTCTTCATGGCCGTTGCCGTGACCGTGCTCCGCACGCTGGCCAGGCAGATCGCAGAGCCGGACGAGATTCTGCGCCGTCTCAACGACGAGCTGGCCGAACAGAATCCTCGCGGCATGTTCGTCACCCTCCAGTGTCTCGTCTTCGACCTCGAGCAGCGGCGCGTGTTGTTTGCGGGTGCCGGGCATCATCAGCTTGCGATCGTCTCGCCGGGCCGTCCGGCGCGGTTGGCCTTTCCCTCCTCCGGGCGGCCGGCCGGGCTCATGCCGTTCAATCCGATCGAGCGTGAGACGCTTTCGCTCGAGGCCGGCGACACCTTCGTGCTGTTCTCGGACGGCGTGTCCGAAGCGATGAACCCCGATGACGACTTCTACGGCGAAGAACGGCTGCTCGCCGCGCTGGCCACGACGGCTGGGACGACGACTGCTGAAACGGTGACGCGCGTGCTCGCCGACGTTCGTCGGTTCACCGCCGGGGCCAAGCAGTCGGACGACATCACCGTACTCGCGGCCCGGTATGCGCCATCGTCTACAGCTTGATCTCGATGGGCTTGCCGGTGAACGTCGCGCGCCGGACCTCCTTCTCACCGGCGACGCGCACCTCGATCGCCCGGCTCAGAGGCGGCAGCATCCGCGAATTGGCGCCCAGTCGCACCGACAGCACACGCGCGCGGTCGTTCCACGCCAACTCGGTGCGCATCCACGCACCCTTGCGGTAGTCGAACGACTTGCCGTCGTCTTCGTACACCGAGAACATCCCGTTCGCGCCAGGAAAGACAACGACGCTCAGCGGTGCGTCGACCGGTTCGTCGACTTACTGCTTGACAGGGCCGAATGGAATGACTGCGCCCGCGCGCACGTGGAGCGGCATCGTCGCGAGATCGACGGCGCGATCGATCTCGCGTCCGCCGTCGAGCCGCTCTTCGGTCCAGAAATCGAACCAGGTTCCGCGCGGGAGATAGAGCCTTCGCGACGTCGCGCCTTTCTCGACGACCGGCGAGACGAGCATGTCGCGGCCCCAGAGGAACTGATCGCCGCGCGCAACGGCCTGCGGATCGTCGTGATGGTGCAGCCACAGCGCGCGCATGAGCGGGAGCCCCGTCTCGGTGCACTCGCGCGCGAGCGTATAGGTGTAGGGCAGCAGCCGGTAGCGCAGCTCGAGGTACTGGCGGACGATCGGCTCGACACGCGGGTTGTTGAGCTCGGCGGGATCGGGATCCGCGGCGCCGCCGGTGTAGCCGCGAAGCTCAGAGGGTGGAATCTTGCCCAGATTCCAGCCCCACGGCAGCCGCAGGTGCCAGTTCCGGCCATGCGCGCGGAACGACGGGCAGAACGTCCCGAATTGAAACCAGCGCACGTGCAGCTCGCCGGTGTAGTCGGCCGTCGGGACGAAGCCGCCGATGTCGGTGCCCCAGAAAGGAATGCCCGAGAGCCCGGTGTTGACGGCCACCGGCACGTGCGTCTTGAGCGTCTCCCACGTCGTATACACATCGCCCGACCAGAGAAAGGCGCCGTAGCGCTGCATACCGACATAGCCGTTGCGGTGCAGCGCAAACGGCCGCTCGTTGGGGCGATAGAGCTGCGGTCCTTCCCAATACATGCGGATGCGCGCGAGCCGGGACGCCGCATCGAGCCCGTCGCCCTGATCGGGCCACCAGCCGTCGACGCCCAGATCGAAGAGCGGCTTGTGATACGGCCAGTAACAGGGCACTGCGCGATCCTCCGGCCAACGATCGTCAGCCGTCCGCCCGCTCGGCACCGCGTTGTCTGGCGTGCAAGGCTCGCTGACCGCGCCGCTCATGCGTCGGCCTTCGATGACAATGTGAAGCACGACTTTGTAGTGGCGGTCGTGCGCGACTGTCGATGAACGCCTTGGGATCGGGAAAGTTCTCGGCCTTCCATCCGAACTCGCCGTTGCGCGTGTTCCATCCCGATGGCGTGAACTCGGTGCCCAGGTAGATCAGCGCGTCGCACGGCAGCTTCTTCTCGCGGAACGTGCGCGCCACCCACTCGATTTCATCCGGGCCGGCGAGCGTGCGGTGCGATTGCATGTAACCGAACGCCCACCGCGGTGGGAGCTCCGCGAATCCGGTCACGCGCGCGTATTCCGCGAGCAGCGCCTTCGGATCGGGTGAGGCGCTGACGAAGAGATCGATGGGCAGCGCGTCGGCGGACGGCGTCAGCATTCCGGTGGCGCCCGTGAGATCGAATTCGCCGAGCGGATGATGGATGAACAGTCCCCATCCGTCGGTGCTGACCAGCCATTGAATCGGCACGCGGCCGCCATGCGTGCGCAGTTGATAGCCGCCCTGACCGTTGCGGTTGGTATACGTGGCGCCCTTGCGATCGAACTGCGGACCGCCTTCGCCGAAGCCGAGGAGCGGGCCCTTGCCAAGCGAGAAGCGCACGGTCGGTGCCGACGGATCGAGCGCGATCTGCTGGACGATCTGTCCCCCTGCGGTCTCGATCGTGAGCGCCGATGGATTTTCGGCGAAGCGGACCGTCAGGTTGCCCGCCTTGATCGGACCGAACGCCTCGCGGCGCCGCGTTTGTGCGGGGACCGCCGCCGCGCGCACCAGCGCGCCGTCGTCTTTGACGCTGGTGCCGGCCGTCGCGCCGGTGATCGTGATCCTGACCGTCGCGGGGCTGATCGACGCGACGGCGATCTCGACCGGCTGTCCGGCAATGGTGATCGGCGTCGTCTGTCCGCGGAAGATGCCGGCAAGGCCGGCGCCGGCCGGCGTGGCCGCGACGGCGACGCCCGCGCTCGCCGAGCCGAGATGTTTCAGTGCACTGCGGCGTGTGACCGGTGACGCCATGCGCGCATGCTAGCCGATTCGTGGCACCTGTCTCAGCGCTCCCAAGTTTTCGGCGCGAGCGACTCGACGAGGTTCATCACCATGACGATCGGCGTGTTGGGCGGGCGAGCGGCGGGATCTTCCTTGATCATCAGGAATCTCTGCCCGTCAAGCGAGACGTCGAACGATCCAGCGTAGTACGAATTTTGGAGCAGCCGGAGGGGGGGCTCCACACGCAACGCGGCGGCGGACGTATCGACGCTCACCGCCGTGAGCCGGTTCGAAGCGTCGAGGTAGAAGAGCTCGCGGCCGCTTCGCGCCCATGTTGCGAGATTGCCTCCGCTGGTCGACACTTGCCAGCGTCCGGCCTGCACTTCGGGGAAGGGTCGGACAAAGACCTCGGTTCCCCCACCCTCGTCGGAGGTGTAGGCCACGAAGCGACCGTTCGGCGAGAGCGCTGGGAAATACCGGCTCGCGAGTGGTGAGATCACGAGCGGCTTGGCAGGCCCGGGCTTCGAAAGAGGCAGTGCAAACAAGGTCCATGCGCGAGGGATCGACGAATTTCCAATCAGATGGCTGCCGTCCGGAGTGATCGAACCGGGGAAGAACGTTGAGATGCCCTTCGTCAGCGGCTCGGCGGCGCCCGTTCCATCAGCGGCTTGGCGGTATAGATTGTTGCCGGCCCCATCCCGACGGGAGAACACGAGGCGTCGGCCATCTGATGTCCAGGTCGGTGCCCAATCCACTACGGGATCGGTCGTAATTCGCGTGAGGGCCAGCCGTTGCAGATCCAACGTCCACACATCGCGCTGCTCGTCGCCGATCGCCACGGCAACGTGTTGCCCGTCGGGCGAGAGTCTCACACTCAAGTAGGGCCGTGCAGGGATGTTCATTGGTGTTTCGATGCCTTTGCGATCGACCCACACGAGTGTCCGCGGGGCATTCAGCGTCGCAGTTGCCGGAACATATGCGAGCGTGCCGGTCTGCGAGACGGCATAGGACGCGCCGACGGCCGTCCCCATCAGCACATCACGGGCTAGCGTCACGGGCTCGCCGTGCACCGTCAGTCGATCGAGATCGAATCGGACCGCGACAACACTCCCAGACGTGACGTACACGAGGTAGCCGGCGTCAATGTAGTGAGCATTCGAAGCGCCGTCGACGAGCACCTTCTGCGACTGATCCCGAAGGTCGAGAACCGCCACCCGCTGCGTGTTGGCCGCAGCGTCGAGAATCGTGAAGAGGATGCCGCGCCCGTCGGGCAGGACCGACGGCAGCACATGATCGGCCTCGCCGCGGCCCTTGTCGGGTCTTGTGAGCACCGTCGCCGTGCCACCAGCGTCGCTGACGCGCATGAGCCCGGTCTCGGCATCCACAGTGCCGTGCACGATTCTGCCGTCACCTGCCCAGCTGGCACCCCGGAAGGCCTCTCCTGTATAGGGCACGATCACCGAGGGCGTGCCGCCTGCCGCCGGAATCTTCATGAGACCTTGCGGGTTGTAGAATGCGATCCATTGGCCGTTCGGTGAGAAGAACGGGTCGCGCACTTGTGCGGCGCCTTCCACACGCCGCGGTAGCAATTCGTCGATATCGCGGACGATGAGCGGTCCACCGCGGTTGCGGTCGCGATGCCGGTCGCTTGCCCAGGCGAGCATCTGGCCATCTGGAGAAATCGCCAGCGTGGACGTCGTCGTCGCGACGTTGATGGGGTCTTCGGGCGATGGAACGATTTCGACGCGCATGGGCGGCGGCACGCGAGCAGGCGTAGGGCGGCGCGCGAGCCAGATGACAACGCCGCCCAACGCCGCGGCCGTAAGCGCGACGATCGCGATCGTGGCGAGTATAGCCGCGGTGCGACGGACGCGGGTGCGACAGCCACGGCACTGCCGGCTTTTCGAGCACGAGTTGCGCGTCGCCGAGATCGCGCAACCGTCAGACGCGATCCTTCTGCAGACAGCGACCGAGCAACGCACGAATTTCTCTCGGTGTCCCGGGCGGCAGGAGCGACCAGTCCGGCTCGCGGTCGAGCACGGCCGCCATGCAATCCGACCACGTCGATCCGGCAAACGCGCGGTGACCTGTGAGCATTTCGTAGAGGACACAGCCGAAGGCCCACACGTCCGTGCGCTTGTCCACGTCCTGTCCGCGCACCTGTTCGGGGCTCATGTAGGCCGGTGTCCCAACGACCGCGCCCTGCCGCGTCATCCATTTCGGTGGGACCGTCACCGGCCTGCCCGGGTACCGGCGATCGTCTTCGCCAGGCCGAAGTCGAGGACCTTCACGACACCGTTCGCGTCAACTTGACGTTGGCCGGCTTCGAATCGCGGTGGACGATGCTCTTCTCGTGAGCGGCCTCGAGTGCGCCTGCAATCTGACCGGCCAGGCGCATGGCTTCGGCAATCGACAGCGGCCGGCGCGTTGGATCCGCTCGGCCAGCGTCTCGCCTTCAATCAGCTCGAGCACGAGCGCCGTCACCGGTGCTGTACCGGCCTCGGCGACGACATGCGATTCCAGCCCGTAGATCGCGCCGATGTGGGGATGATTCAGCGCCGCGAGCGCGCGCGCCTCGCGAGCAAACCGCTCGAGCCGCTCGTCCTTCGCCGGATCGTGTGACGCGATCGCCGGCAGGATCTTGAGCGCGACTTCACGCTGGAGCGCGGAATCGTGGGCGCGGTCCACTTCGCCCATACCACCCGCTCCAGCTTCCCGACGACGCGGTAGGACCCGAAGGTCGCGCCAATCAGCATGGTTCACCGACTCCCGAGCAAGCGATCGAACGCATCATCGCTCAACTCGGCGAGCGACGAGATGACGAGATCGGCTCCGCTCAACCTGATGTGGCGGCTGACCCCGACCGATCGCATGCCGGCAGCTTTTGCGGCCGGCGATGCCCGGTACGGCATCTTCGACCACGATCGCACGGTTCCGGCGGCAGGCCAAGCCGGTGCGCCGCTTCCAGGAAGACGTCCGGCGCCGGCTTGCCTTCGGATAACGTCCTCGGCGGCAACAGTGGCGTCGATGTAGCGCTCGAACCCCAGCACCTCCATCACCACTTCGATGTTGGCCCGTGGGGCGGACGATGCCACCGCCTGCTTCCAGCCCGAGGCGTGGGAGTCGCGCCACCCATTCCGCGGCGCCCGGCAGCGGCTTCAATCCTTCGCTCCGAGCCAGCCAGCCGGTACCTGATCTCCTTGGCGTCGCCAACCCGCTGGGATCCGCTCGGCGCTCGCGTCAGGGCCCGAGCCATCCCGCGCAGGATGAGGTCGTTCTTCTTGCCGAACGAGGTCGAGGAACTGCAGCATACGTGAGGGATCACGCCCTCGGCCACGGCCGTGTTGCGCGCCAGCTTCGCCAGTGGTATTCCTCGGAGTCGACCAGCGTCCCATCGAGATCCCACAGCACCGCGCCGATCATCGTTGTCCGTAGCTTGCGCCGGGCCCGTGCTTGCGGAAATAGTGCTTGTCGACCAGATGCGCGTCCGGGCGCGGCGCGTCCGGCGCGATCCGGCGCGCGCCATCTCCATGCGCGCGAGGAACTCCAGCACCTGCGCCCGCTCGACCGCCTCGACGGATCGGCGGCCCACACAAACGGACCATGGTTGGCGACAAGGACGGCGGTCACCTCGTCGGGCGACACGCCCGCGGGTGCGAAACGTCTCGACGATCACCGAGCCCGGTATTCCGCTCGTAGTCCGCTCGCCCTCCGTCGGACCGCATCGGCCGTGTGACCGGCACATCGCCCCGGAAGTAGTCGGCGTGGGTCGTGCCCATGCAGCGGAGCGGCACGCGCGCCTGCGCGAGGATGGTCGCGGACTCCGAGTGCGTGTGCACGATCCCGCCGCAGCGGAACGCGCGATACAGCTCCAGGTGCGTGGGGGTGTCCGAGGACGGCCGGAGCGTGGACTCGAGCGCTTCGCCCGTCTCCAGCGACACCGGCACCATGTGCGCGGCCGTCAGCTCCTCGTAGGGAACGCCGCTCGGCTTGATCACGAACACGCCGGCGGCGACGTCGGCGCGCCGACACGTTGCCGAACGTGCCGAGCACGAGGCCGGTGCCGGCGAGCGCCTGGTTGGCGCGGCACACCACCTCTCGCAGCTCGTGGGCAATCATCATGCGCTCGCGGTCACCCGCTGCGCGCCGGCGGCGACGGCGCGCTCCCGAATCGCGAGCAGCCGCTTCATCAGCGTCGGGATGTCCGCCTGGGCGCCGCGCACTCCACCAAAGCTGTCGTGGAGCTCGGTATAGAGACCGTACAACTCCTCGTACACGGCCGTGGCCGCCGCATCCGGCTGAAACGCCACCGGGGCGAGCATCGTCATCCGCTCCTGCGCCTCCTCGAACGTGTCGAAGCCGCCGGCTGGTCCGCCGGCGGCAACCGCCGCCGATATCGCGGCGCCGAGCGCGGGCGTCTGCGGCGACCCGGCCAGATGCATCGGGGAGCCGAGCACGTCGGCGTAGATCTGCATGAACAAGGGTTCTTCTCGGCGATGCCTCCGCAGCAGACGACGCGCTCGATCGGCACACCGTAGGCTTTCAGCCGCGCCACGATCGTGCGCGCGCCGAACGCCGTGGCCTCGATCAGCGCGCGGTAGACCTCTGCGCGCGTCGTATGCAGCGTCTGCCGACGATCAGCCCCGTCAGCCGGGCGTCGACGAGGACCGTGCGATTGCCATTGTTCCAGTCGAGCGCGACCAGGCCCGACTCGCCCGGCCGAAGGCGCGCGGCCTCTTCGGAGAGCGTCGCATGCAGCGCCGCGTCCCCCTGGCAGATCTCGTCGACCCACCAGCGCAGCAGATCGCCGACCGCCGACTGCCCGGCCTCGATGCCGTAATACGCCGGCAGGATCGATCCCGGCACGATGCCGCAGATGCCGGGAATGCGTGGAACGTCGTCACGTTCGTTGCC
>CAVTGK010000011.1:0-86805 GCA_963734095.1 uncultured Acidobacteriota bacterium
ACGCATATACATATCACTTGATATACAGTTGCCGTGCCAAAACCGAAGCCCGACGCTTCCTCCCGCTCAAGAGCAACTGGTTCCACATTCTCGTCTGCCTCGTCGAGGGCGAGCAGCATGGCTACGGCATCATGCAGGACGTGCTGGAACGGAGCGGCGGCAAGGTGCGGCTGTGGCCAGCAACGTTGTACGGCTCGTTGAAACGGCTGATCGAGAAGGGCCTGATCGCCGAGTCCGGCGAGCGTCCAGCGCCTGAGCTCGACGATGCCCGTCGTCGGTATTACAAGCTCACGCCGCTCGGCCGGCAGGTGCTCGATCTGGAAAGTCAGCGGCTCAAGGATCTGGTGCGGGTGCTCGATGCAAGACGCCGGCAGGAGGCGCGATCATGAGCACGTTCGTGATGGGGTGCTGTCGCGCCTATCGGCGCATTGCGCGCGCCTTTCCTCACCAGTACCGGGCGATCTGCGGTGATGGACTGGAGCAGCTCGGCGAAGACCTCGTGCCGCGTGTGTGGCAGCAGCAGGGTGTCGTCGGGTTGATTCGGCTGTTTGGGGATCTCGCGTTACGTCTGCCATGCGAACACTTCTCGACGTGGGCAGACAGATTGAGGGAGGCAACCATGGCAGATGATTTCTTCGAAGGTACGTGGCGCGCCAGGCAGAGCGAGCCCTCGCAGTGGAAGGTCGATCAGCCGGCGCCGCAGCAGGCCTATCTGCGGTTCGAGCCCACCGACACCGGGTACCTGATGGTGGCATACGGCGTGGTGAACGGTGAGGCGTGTGCGGAGCGCCCGCAGTTGATCATCGCGGACGGACGTCGCCGCCCCCTGCTCGACTTGAGCGGACGTCCGATCCCGGGTGTGCCTGCAGGCGCGATGACGTTCGGCAGCCGGCCGGATCCCCAAACCCTCGAGCTCGGTGCAGAGGCGGACGGTCAGGTGCTCCGGGCCGGACGGTACAAGGTGTCCGCCGATGGAAAGACGCTCACTGTCACGAACAAAGGCAGCGGACTCAAGGGGCCTTTTGAAGTCGTGATGGTGCTCGAGCGGGTCGTCCCGGATCCCTACTGACCGCTCGGTTGACACGGCCGCTCGGTCGATGCTGAAACGAGGTGGCAGATGACGCTCTGGCAGGACATCCGCTACGGGTTCCGGATGCTGGCGGCCAGCCCCGGATTCACGACAGTTGCCGTGCTGTCGCTGGCCATCGGCATCGGCGCCAATTGCGCCATCTTCAGCTTCGCCGATGCGCTGCTCCTCCGGCCGCTTCCAGTCGCGCGGCCGGGCGAGGTGCTGAGCGTCGGATCGAGGTCCTCGCTCGAAGCGCTCAACGCCAGCTCGCTGGTGTCGTCCTACCGCGACTACGTCGACATCCGCGACAGGAACCGCAGCTTCGACGGTCTGGCCGCCTTCACCTCTCTCACTGCTGGCTTCGCGACCGATCCGACGGCGACGCCGAAGCTCAAGATCGGGCTGCTGATCAGCGGCAACCTGCTGCCGCTGATGGGCGTGGAGCCGGCCATCGGCCGCGCGTTCAGACCTGAAGAGGATGAGGTGCCGGGCCGTGACGCCGTGGTCATCCTCGGACGGACGATGTGGGAGCAGGAGTTCGGGGCCGACGGCGGTGTGCTGGGCCGCACCGTCCGTATCAACGGCGTGCCGTTCACCATCATCGGCGTGGCGCCGGCGAGCTTTACCGGCATGAACCGCTACGTCCGCTACGATTTCTTCATCCCGCTGATGATGTCGCCGCGCGTCATCGCCGATTCGAAGGCTGCATCGCTCGAGGCGCGCGACGTGAGGAATCTGACGCTGAAAGGACGGCTGAAGCCTGGCGTTTCGCAGGCGCAGGCGCAGAGCGAGCTGACGACGATTGCCGGCGATCTCGAGCGCGCCTATCCCGAGACGAACAAGAACCGGCAGTTCTTCGTGAAGACCGAGCTCCAGGCGCGCATTGCCGAGAGCCCGCCCGACGCGATGCTGGTGGCGATGCTCACGACGCTCGCGGCGGCGGTGCTGCTGGTCGCCTGCGGCAACGTCGCCGGACTGTTGACGAGCCGGGCACCGGTCCGGGCGCGGGAGATGGCGCTGCGGCTCGCCATCGGCGCCGGCCGCGGCCGGCTGATTCGCCAGCTCGTGACCGAGAATCTCATCGTTGCCATCGCCGGCGGCGCGCTCGGGCTCGCCGTCGGCTACGCCGGGATGATGCTGTTCAGTCAGATCAGAATTCCGAGCGATCTGCCGATCATGCTCGCGTTTGACATGGATCGGCGCGCGCTCCTCTTCAGCCTGGCCGTGGCGGTGGCGAGCGCGCTCGTCTTCGGTCTCGTACCGGCGATTCAGGCGTCGCGCACGGACTTGACGGGCATCATCAAGGGCGGCGACGCGGTCGGCCGCGGGCGGCGCCGCCGCTGGGGACGCGCCATTCTGGCGACGGCCCAGGTCGCCGCGTCCGTGGTGCTGCTCGTCGTTGCCATGTTCATGTACCGCGGCTTCGGCCAGCAGCTGGCGAACGGTCCTGGCTACCGGATCGACCATCTTCTGATGATGGGCTTCGACACCAGCTTGATCCGCTACAGCGACGCGCAGGCGCAGCAGTTCTATCAGCAGGTCGCGGAACGGGCACGGGCGGTGTCGGGCGTAACGGCCGTGACGATGACGACGTCGATCCCGATGTTGAACGATTCGATCCGCACGGTGACGATCGCGCCCGAGGGCTTTCAGTTTCCACCCGGCAAGGAGAACGCGGCCACGCTGGCGTCGAGAGTGGACGAGTTCTACTTCGACGCCATGGGCATCCCGCTCGCCGCCGGGCGGAATTTCACCCGCCGTGACGACGAGAACGCGCCGCGCGTCGCCATCGTGAACCAGCATTTCGCGGACCACTACTGGCCGAACCAGGATCCGCTCGGCAAGCGGTTCCGGCTGGAGAGCGCGAAGAACGCGTGGGTCGAGATCGTCGGCATCGCGAAGATGAGCAAGTACCTCTTCGTCGCCGAACCGCCGTCCGATTTCGTCTACCTGCCGTACCGGCAGAACCCGCCGCGGGGAATGTTCCTGGTCGCGCAGTCGTCCGGCGACCCGGCCGCGCTCGCCGCGCCGCTGCGCGAGGTGGTGCGCGGTCTCGACGTCAACATGCCGATCTTCAACGTGCGGACGATGGACGAGCTGTATCAGATGCGCGCGACCAGCATCTTCAACGTGCTGGTCACCACCGTCGGCGCCATGGGCCTGATGGGACTCGGGCTGTCGATCGTCGGGCTCTATGGCCTCGTCGCCTATGCGGCGAGCCGGCGCACGCGCGAGATCGGCATCCGGATGGCCATCGGTGCCACGGCGCCGAACGTGCTGCGGATGGTGCTGCGTCAGGGAGTCGCGCTGGCGCTCAGCGGACTGGTGCTCGGCCTCGCGGCCAGTGTCGGCGCCGGCCGTCTGTTGAGCGCGGCGTTTCCAACCGGCGACGATCGGCGCGATTTCGTCTCGTTGGCGCTGGTCGCTCCGGTCGTGTTCGTCGTCACGCTGCTGGCGACCTACATTCCCGCGCGTCGCGCCGCGCGCGTGAATCCGGTCGAGGCGCTCCGCTACGAGTAGCGGCCGGCCTTGGCTCGGCGGCCAGTCCGCGTACACACAGTGAGAAACGGTCCTGCGCGTCGCTCAGCACTTCGCTCCTCGAGCCTTTGGATGCGCTGGTGGCGTGGTCATACGAACCACGACGCCGTTCGCCAGGCGCGAGCATCGACGGAGGCCTTGCGGCAATCGACGCAAGGTGAGGCCACCGACTGATTTCATGTATCGCGCGCGTGTGTACAAGGCGTCAGAGCTGACACAGCAACCACACGAGCCCGGGTTGCGCCTGTCGCCGGAATCCCCGCGCCTGACCCCACCGGACGAGCGAGACGAGGAAGATCCCTCCAACTGGCTCGCCGGACTTTTTCAAGTCGCGAGCCAGCTCTGATGTCCGCTTCGAAGCAAATCGATCCTTCCCGCTCGGTGAAGCATCACGACATGTCCCCTGTACAGCAGTGGAGCCCATCGCTATTCCCATTTCACTCGTCATCCGCATGTGTGACTACTTCCAACGCGGCGTGATTTCAAGGGTTCCCCTCGAGCAAGGCGTGCCATCGGCGCGGACATAGTTCTCGAATTCGTCATGGACGCCGGCGCCTATCAGCCACGCGGGACCGTCGCTGACATAGCCGCGAAGCACGGCATGATTCGTCGTGTCGTCCACTCGGCCACCGACTCGCGCGGCGAAGGGCAGCGTGCCCGTCACGACATAGTCCGCCGCAATATACGTCTGATCTGGCTCGATCTCCTTCGGTCAATGCCACGACTCTTGCTTCAAGGGTCCCGGAGACATCTCCTGTTGCCGGACCTGCAAACGTAAACAGGTAGCCCTGATGGGCGAGCTGGGGTCGAAACACTTGTCGAAGTCCACCTCGAATGATTTGGGCTTGCCGGCCACTGACGCAGTTGAGCCGAATGCCAGCAAAAGCGCACTGGCGAGCAGCGCCGCGCGACCCATCGTCTTCTTATTGCCTTGGGAAGTGATCATTGGACGAGGTCCTTTCGTTCAATTGGGTGTCACAGATGGCTACAGATTGGAGGCGCTTTCAGGCCGTTGATCCGCCCCCATTCAATGACGCGCGAAATCCGGTAAGACTTCCTCACGGCCCGGTCAGGCTCCAGCGCCGGCGCCTTGACTTACGGGGGGGCGATCTTCAACATGGGCCCGGATCTGAGGACCACGTGGTCAAAGACGACGTGAACCGGGCTCACGATGACGTGACTGGACTGCTGCACGCCTGGGGCGGCGGCGAACCGGGGGCGCGGGAGCAATTGATGCGGGTCGTGTACGAGGAGCTTCGTCGCAGGGCGGCGGCCAGGCTTCGGCGCGAGCGTCCGGGGCACGTCCTGCAGCCGACCGCGCTCGTCCACGAAGCGTACCTTCGGCTCGTCGGACAACGACAGACGGATTGGCAGAATCGCGCGCACTTCTTCGCCGTCGCGTCCGAAATGATGCGCCGCATCCTCGTGGATCACGCAAGGCGTCGCAAGACAGCCAAGCGATCGGGGGGGTGGGCGCGGGTCACCGTTGACGAAGCGAGCGCCCAGTGCGACCCGCCGGACGTCAATATCCTCGACCTGGACGCGGCGCTCTCCGAGCTCGCGTCGTTCGATCCGCGAAAAAGCCGGGTTGCGGAGCTGCGATTCTTCGGCGGTCTGTCTCCTGAGGAGACGGCTGGTGCGCTCGACATCTCACGCGCGACAGTCGACCGGGAGTGGCAGGCTGCTCGCGCCTGGCTGTACCGTCGCATCAGTCACACGGCGGATGGCGACGACACCTGAACGCTGGCGGCAGATCACCGAGATCTTTCACGCCGCAGTCGCGCTGGCTGCCGAGCGGCGTGACGCCTTTCTCGGTGAAGCCTGTGGTGCTGATTCTGCGCTGAGAAGCGAGGTCGAGTCCTTGATGAACGCGCATCACGAGGCTCGCAGATTTGGCGACACGCCGGTGTCTATGCCCGTGCCAGCGCTCGAACCAGGTACGTCACTCGGACCGTATCGGATTGACAACCTGCTCGGCGTCGGCGGAATGGGAGAGGTGTATCGCGCGCACGATCCCCGGCTCGGACGCAGCGTGGCCATCAAGGTTCTGCCGTCGCACCTGACGTTGGATCCCGAGCCGCTCGACAGGTTCGAACGCGAGGCTCGGGTACTGGCCTCATTGAATCATCCGTCGATCGCCGCCCTTTACGGTCTTGAAGAATTCAACGGCGGGCGGGCGCTGGTGATGGAACTGGTCGAGGGGGAAGATCTGAGCCAGAAGATCGCGCGCGGAGCGATCGCGCTGGCCAACGCCTTGCCGATCGCAAAACGCATCGCCGAGGCGCTCGAGGCCGCACACCAACAGGGGATCATTCATCGAGATCTGAAACCCGCGAACGTGAAAGTGAGCGAGGACGGCACAGTCAAGGTGCTGGACTTTGGTCTCGCGAAGGTTCGCGACTGGACGTCGCCGCGCACACCGGTGGACTCCGCCACCTTGCCAGTGCGGAAGACGGAGGCCGGCATCGTTCTGGGTACGCCCGCGCATATGTCGCCGGAGCAGGCGTCTGGGAAAGCCACGGACCACCGGTCGGACATCTGGGCGTTTGGCGTCGTGCTCTACGAAATGCTGACAGCCCAGCCGCTCTACACGGGCAACACGACGCTCGAAATCCTTGCGCGGGTGATTGAAGGCGAACCCGACGTCAGCCGCACTGCCGATGGCGACGCCGGCACCGATCCGGGCACTCATCGGCCGCTGCCTCACCAAAGACCCACGCAATCGTCTTCAGGCCATCGGCGAGGCCCGCATCGCGATCGAGAACGTCATCTCGCACCCGCAGAAGCACGCGCCGCTCGAGCCGAGTCCGAGGACCCCGGCGCACATGCCGCGACCGGCTTGGCACTCGGCGCTGCCGTGGGTTCTCGTCGTCGCGTTCGCGAGTGCCACCCTGATGGCGTGGGCTCCGTGGCGCAGGGCGCCCTCAGCTGTGCCGCTGCAACTGAGCACGGAGCTGGGCGCCGACGCCTCGTTGGCCATTGGCAGGGGGGACGCCTTAGCGCTTTCACCCAACGGCCGCGTCGTCGCGTTCGTCGCCAGGAAGGGCGCGGACGGCACTGCACAACTCTACGTGCGGCGACTCGGAGACCTGAAAGCGATGCATGCGACAGCGCTGGCAGGCACCGACGGTGCTGAGAGTCCATTCTTTTCGCCCGACGGCGAGCAGATCGCCTTCTTCGCTGGCGGCAAGCTGAAGAGGATCTCTGTCGCCGGGGGCACCCCTGTGACGCTGTCCGACGCACCCACCTCCCGCGGCGGCGCATGGGGCGAGGACGGCACGATCGTCTTTGCGCCTGACGGCGGGCCAGACTCAATCTTGTGGCGTGTGCCGGCGGCGGGAGGTAAGGCCGAGCCGCTGGCGTCACTGGGCGAGGGCGAGCATAGTCAGCAGTGGCCGCAGGTGTTGGCGGGAGGCAAGGCCGTCCTCTATACGGCCCCCCCGGGCCCGGGTGCCGACAACGACGCGAACCTCGTTGTCCAGCCACTGCCGAGCGGCTCACGAAAGGTTGTGTATCGCGGCGGCTATCACGGGCGGTATCTGCCGACTGGTCATCTGCTTTACCTCCGTGATGGGGCGCTCTTTGCGGTGCCGTTCGATCTCGACCAGCTCGAAGTGACCGGGCCGGTGGTGTCCGTTGTAGACGGTGTGACGTCGGACCTGCGTTCCGGAGGCGCGCAAGTGTCCGTATCGACCGACGGCACGCTGGCGTATTTGCCGGGGCCGAGCGTCGGTGGCACGTCACCCGTTCATTGGCTGGATCTTGCGGGAAACACGGCGCCTCTGTGGACCCCACCCGGGCTTTGGTACAACATCCATTTCGCGCCCGATGGGCGACGGCTATCGCTGGATGTTTACTCGGTGAACACGTCCGATATCTGGATCTACGAATGGGATCGCGACACGGCAACTCCGCTCACGCGCCATCAAGCCTATGACGGAAAGGCCGTGTGGACCCCAGATAGCCGCCGGATCGTGTTCAACTCGGACCGCGACAACCCGGTGCCGAGCCTGTACTGGCAACGGACCGATGGAACCGGCAACGCCGAGCGCCTGACCGTGGCCAAGAACCCACAGTGGCCCGTCTCCTGGCATCCGAGCGGGAAGTTCCTGGCCTTCGAGGAGGACACCTCGGAAACGAGCTGGGATCTGATGATCCTGCCGATGACAGGAGATGACGCAACCGGCTGGAAGGCCGGAACACCTGTCGCGTTTCTCAGCACTCCGTTTGCGGAGAAGGAGCCAAACTTCTCGCCGGACGGGCGCTGGGTCGCGTATCAGTCGAACGAGACGGGAAGAAATGAAATATACGTGCGGCCGTTTCGCGGACACGGCGAGGGCTGGCGGATCTCGACCAGCGGCGGCACCTTTCCAATCTGGTCGCGAACGCGGCGTGAGCTGTTCTACGGCGCGGATGGCCAAATCATGGTCGCGGGCTATACGGTCGAGGGTGACGCGTTGCGCGCTGAGAAGCCGCGCGTCTTGTCAAACGTGCGATACACCCACATGGGCCCTGCCCGGATGTTCGACCTGCATCCCGACGGCCTGCAGTTCGCCGTCGCGGCAGCCGCCAGATCAGAAGAAGGCGGGAAGCGGGACAGGGTCGTGATGATCCTGAACTTCTTCGACGAGCTGCGGCGGATTTCGCCGTCGAAGTAATCCAACAGTGCGCATGGTAGGGCGGGGTCCTTGGGGCTTCGCTACGTATGGCGCTCAACCGTCACGGCGGTGACGGACCTGCGGTTGGAACGGTGGGCGTGGTGGGCCGCCGGGCGGCAATACAAAACTCGAGTGCGGTCGCACTACTGACAAGAGCGTGGTGTGCGGGCGCGAGCAGTCGCGCTATCGGACTAGTTCCCAGTACTGGCGGAACCGCCCCTCGTGGTAGCCATCGAGCAGCGCCTGGATCGGCTGCGTCACCGACGCACTGTTGTAGTCCGATGACATGCGCGCGCCACCGCCTGGGAACACGCTACGCACGATGACGCTCCCAGGCTGGCGGGGCAGGCGAGCCAGGTTGGTCATGAATGCCGGGGCGCTGCCGTCGCGAAACAGATAGAACTCAACGTTCGAGGTATAGAACGCGGATACCCGCAGTCCCGTGGCGTCGAGGTACCTGCCGACCTTCGCGAGCGCACTAGCCCCCGCCAGGTTGCCGACGATGGGCACGATCCGATCGCGGGCGTGCAGCGACTTCACAAACTGGAAGTCCTGCTCGGTCGCCAGGAAACTCCGCCGCACGGAGTAGCGATCGACCTCGAGCAGCAAGTCTCGAAACGTCGGATAGTCGGTACTGCGGCGGTCGGCCGGTGGAGTTGAACTGCAGGGAGAGACCGGCATCGACGAAGCGACGATGGAAGCGTGCAATCGTTGCGCGGTCCCCATTCGAAAGCGGCACACCGAAGCCGTCGATGATCTCTACCAGCCGTGTCTGAAGTCGTGCGAGCTCGCTTCGAGCAAGCGGTCTTGCCTTTTCGACCAGCCGCACGATGCTCTCGATCGACGCATCGCGCGGTGCCGCTGATTGGCTGCGTCCGGTCAGAAGGGCCAGGTAGTCGGCTCTCGTGGCCGCCTCCGAGAACAGCGCCTTGAACAGCAGGTGCAGCAGCAGATTGTCCGATCGGATGTCGATCAGGATCGCCAGCGTCGGCCGAAGGTGCGCGATATACGAGAAGTTCTGATCCGGCCCAACGCCGAGGTACACGCCGTTGTCGCCGGCTTGCCCTGCGAGCGCGCGAAGCGCCGGGACGACGTGCAGGTACGAACGCTCGTTCGAAATGAGATTGTCGGTGTCAAAGTAGCCGCCCGGCTCTGACAGCGACGCTATCAGGCCGGCCAGGGACGGCTGCGTTGCCGCAATGCCAGGCGCCTGCAGGGCTCGGGCGCCGGCCGGCGCCATCACAAACAGCAGGGCCACACCTGACGCGATCAGCAGACGGCACATGTCAGCCCCGTACCCCGGGCCTTTCATATCGCGTTTCTGCCATGGCGTCCACCTGGTTCGGCGCGGTCATGCGATTGGGCATCGATCGTTGGTCAGGAATCCCAGCTGCTGGCTCGGACTGTCGAGTCCGACGCGGGTCAGTCGTGATCCGAGCGCCCAACCTTCGCGTAAAAGAAGAGCGAAGGTTGGGATAGGAATGACAGGGTCCTGAGAAGCTGCTTCTGACCAGCAATCAGTGCTTCCTTCTTCGCGCGCGTCCACCCTTCAACTGGCGTTCACGACGCAAACACTCAAGACGACGTGCGTACCCCTCCCTTCGCCGGATCGCTCAGGACATTCGACCGGAGGGTGGCTTGCCATGAGCGAACCTTCGGTCGCCGCAGGCGAACTGAAGGTGTGAGTCCAATGGCGGAGAGGGTGGGATTCGTGCCGAGTCGCGGCGAGCCGGCGAGCCGCGCGGCAGCCTGAAGAGCACCCGAGCCGCCATCGAGCGAGCCGAAGGTGTGTGAATTCCGGAGACATGGGTAACAGGTCAAGCTCTCTTCTCGCGGCGCAACTG
This sequence comes from uncultured Acidobacteriota bacterium, assembly GCA_963734095.1. Lineage (GTDB taxonomy): Bacteria > Acidobacteriota > Vicinamibacteria > Vicinamibacterales > UBA2999 > JACCSI01. The sequence goes on from CAVTGK010000011.1 coordinate 10,110, forward strand.
CGCCCAGAGTGGAGAAGCGATGACGAAAGCCGAGCAAATCAGGCTGGTGACCTGGCGGTCAAAGATCCTGCAGCACGCCGCGGGCGAGCAGCGGACGGTGGCGCAGACCTGCCGGTACTTTGGCATCTCGCGCAAGACCTACTACAAATGGGCGCATCGGCATACGGACCCACGGAGATGCGGGGCTGTGCGATCGCCCCGAGGGGCCGCACCGATCCCCGCGCGCGACGCCACCAGAGGTCGTGAGCAAGATTCTGTATCTGCGCCAGCAGTATCACTTCGGCGCCGGCCGGATCGCCGACTATCTCCGGCGCTTCCATCAGGTCGCCGTGGCCCGCTCGACGGTGCATCGCCTCCTGGGCAAGCACGGTGTGGGGCGGTTGCCGGCCAATCAGAAGTATCGGGCCCACGGGCTGCGCTGGCAGCGCTATGAGAAGCCGCAGCCCGGCCATCGCCTGCAGGTGGATGTGAAGTTTCTCGAGCGCATTCCGGGCAGCCGAAAGCGCCTGTATCAGTTCACGGCCATCGACGACTGCACCCGCATCCGCGTGCTGAAGGTCTTCGACGCGTGCAACCAGGCGACGGCCATTCGCTTCATCGACGACGTCTTCAAGCGGCTGCCGTTTCGCGTCCACGTGGTGCAAACCGACAACGGCGCCGAGTTCCAATCCCGCTTCCATTGGCACCTGGAGACGCGAGACGTCCGGCACGTCTACATCCGGCCGCGCACGCCACACCTCAACGGCAAGGTCGAACGATCCCACCGCGTCGATGACCAGGAGTTCTACCAGCTGCTCGACCAGGATGGCATCTCCGATGACATCCACCTGTTCAACGAGAAGCTGCGCGAGTGGGAGGACTACTACAATTACCACCGGCCGCACGGGGCGCTGAACGGACAGACCCCGTACGAGCGGCTCATGGCTAAAACGAGAGCTGGCGTGTTACCGAGGGTCCTAAGACCCTACAGTCAAGGACCTAGTGGTTCCCGCCTATGGTTCACTCGAAATGTCGCCCGACGGACCGCACCTCTGGCTCTCGGGGCTGAAGCGGCCGCTGACCGAAAAAGAAACGGTCACGCTGCAGCTCACGACCGACGGCAATCTCACGTTGTCGGTGACGGCGGAAGTGCGGAAATAGCCGCTCCTTCGGAGCGGAGGGCGGCCCTCGCTTTGCTCGGGCCGAAGGCCGCGGCTACGCCGCGGATGGCGGCTCGTTTCACTCGCCGAAGGCGGCGCTCGCTTCACTCGCGCCGAATGGACTCTCCGTCCGCGAAGCGGCCCTCGATGCGAAGCATCGCCTACCGCGCCGAAGGCGCGGCCTTCCGCCCGAAGGGCGGCCTATTGTCCCAGGAATTGCACGAGATCGCCCTTCGCGCCGCCGCGTTCCCACACCTTGCCGTAGACCTTTTCGAGACTCTCGCGACTCACGACTCGCATCGCGATAGCGTTGGCGAGACGCTCGGTCTGCAGATAAGGGTGATGCGTGTAGATCCACACGTGACCCAACTCGTGCGCGATCACGGCGCGCAGGTCGGTGTCATCGAGCTGGGCCAGAAAGGTCTCTTCGAACGACATCACGAAGGTGCTGCGGCGCCTATGTCCGGCTCGACTGAAACCAGCAGCGGGTTGCTTTCCACGACCAACACGATAACCTCCGACGGAATCGTCAGGCGGCCTTTGAGCTCATCGACGACGAGTTGGACTGTGAGCGCGGAGGTTGGCAGCGCGACGTTCGAAGCCTGATGGGATTCGAGCCGAACAGACCGATCACCACGATAACGGTGAGTGACGCTGCATTCGACACGAACACGCCGCGCATAACGGGGGTATAGTTAAGCTAGCATACGGATGAGCTAACTATGAAGAAGTTACCCCCCTTACGAAAAAATTACGATGCAGTTTTGGCAACTCGTCCGTATTAACGTCTTCGGAATCCTGACACGGAGAACGTGACACCGCACCGCGTTCAGCGCCGAACCTCCGGGCACACTACTTGCCCGCTCCTCGGGTCCAGTCCAGACTTTAAGGGAGGTAGATGTGCGTTCATTACTGATGGGGTTTGCGATGTTTGCTCTCGTTGCCGGAACGACAGCGTTTGCTCAGGGTCAGCCTGGCCGGCCGCTCCTGGTCAGCCGCCGGCCGCCGCAGCCGCGAGCGCGCTAGCGGCCGGCCGAGCAGGCCAAGGCAGCCCAGATCCAGGGCGATCTCGTGAACGTCGACGCCGCGGCGAAGACGATTACGGTCAAGGTTGCTGATGGGTCGGAAATGCAGTTCGCTTACAACGACAAGACCGAAGTCACGGGCGCCAAGGACGGCGTTGCGGGACTGGCGACGATGAAGGATAGCCGCGTGACGGTGCACTTCAACGACGAAGCCGGCGCGAAGGTAAAGTTGGCCACGCGCATCGTCGTGCAGCCAAAGGGCTAGTTACTAGCTGGGTTGCCTGTCTTCGGTCTCCGGCCTCCGCCACGAAGGGTTCCTCCTTCGTGAGGGGACTGGAGACCGGGGCCGGGACCCGACCCCCGGTTTCCCCTCGGTCGACCCCCTCTTCCCTTAGTAGCTGTATTTCCCTTAGAAGCTGTATTCAACCCAATGAGCGGCGTCACCTTGTCGCGCAAGCCGTGCTCATCGAGCTTGAACAGCACGTTGACGTCGATGAGGAATCGGCCGAATGCGTTCGCCTTGAGACCCATCGCCCCGCTCATGGCGTTGAACGAGTCCTGCTCGAAGACGATGTTGGGAAAGACCGATCGGCCGTCGAGGGCATGGAAGTCTTCGGCTCGCAACCGCTCGGCATCGATGAAATAGCGGCCCAGCAGATCGAAGGCGAGCGTGACTCGCGGATTGACGCTCAAGTCGGCGCCGACGCCATACGCGATCTGATCACCGAAAGGCGCTGACTCCCCCTCTGCCGGGATTCCCCGCCAGCACGCTCGAGCCATTCCACTTGTAGCTCACATTGACGTGCGGCGACAGGTTCTGAAAGAACGTCCCCGACCAGACTCCAAACGGCTGCAGGCCCGGAGCGCCGCTTCCCAGCAGGTTCAATTCGTCGCCCGTCGGCAGCCGCACGTCGAGGCCCGCGGCAAAACTGCTGTTCGGCCGTTCTTCGGAAATTGCCTTTGAAGCGAACCATGATGTCGCCAATGCCGCTCGCACTGCCAACGGCCGTGAAGATGCGCTTCCCCCCACTTCTCCGTCCGACTGCCGAAAGAAATGCGTGAGGGGGTTCGTGGTTCCAATCCGGTGGATGGTGGCCGCCGACACCACCTTGAGATCGTTCGAGACGAATGGCACGGCGAGCGAGACATCAAAGTGATCGGTGACGCCAACGGTGACAAATGTCGTGGCCTGATTGACCGTCGCCTCGATCGAGTTCACGGTCGTAACGACGTCTTCGCGGCCGCCAAGCAGCAACGCGTTGTCGTGGGTGAAGACGGCCGGCACGCTGATTGAGATCGATCCCTTCAATGGAATCGAACTTGAAACGTTGATACGCGAAACCAAACGAGACACGCCGAGCCCCAATCGTCTCTGCGCGCTCGGCCAGGATGGGACCAAAACTCTGAGTCGTTCGTTGAAACACGCCGAGCGACGGATCGAACTGATAGGTGAAGCCGCCACCCGGTGACGGCAGCGGGCACGCTGACGAGCTGGCTGACGAGCGCGGTGCTGAACTGGTTGAAGTTGAACTGGAAATTGCTCGTGAAGTGCGCCGAATGCGGCTGCTCGCCCGGCAGCGTGGCCAGGCTATCGACGATCAGCCCACGCGGCCCAAAGAGATCGGTGAAGAGCGTCGCGAGATTCGTGACCGGCGCCGCCAGGTTGTACGGATTCTGCGCCATCGCCGGTTGCGCGAAGCAGCACGAGACACACCACCGCCATCAACGCTTGACGCAGCTGGCTCCTTGTTGGCAGGGCATCAGGGCGCTGGGCTCAGGTAGCGGATAGGGCCCTGCCTGCCCTGGCCCTGTGCCCTTCGTCCTATCGAATATCAACAATCACCCAATTACCGTTGTCGCGCGCGACGGTCAGCGTCTGTTGGGTCTCGGCGCGTCTGCTGGCGGCCGCCGACCTCGATTGTGTCGCGGCGCATGACCGACACGACCGCCCGGTCGCCTCTGCGATCGATTGAATTGACGGTCAAGTTGACGCGTTGTGACGCGACGGCGCGAAATCCCTCCTGCAAGCGACGCTCTTCCGCCGCCGACAGGTTGGGCTTGATCGATCGGAACAGCGCCAGGTCTTTGCCCTCGATCGCTCGGCCATAGGTGCCCACCAGTCGTTTGATCGCCGCCTCGTCTTGCTCGGCTGATGGCGTGGCAGGCGCGGCGTCGGGCTCTCGCCGCGGCGACGTGGAAGGCACGGGCGCCGGCACGGCGGGCTTGGTCACGGGTGCCGGCGCAGGTTCGGCGACAGGGGCGGAGCCGGAGGCGTCGGCGGCGGCGACGGGATTTGAGGTGCGGGCGGCGGCGGCGGCGTGGGGATCAGCGGGCGACGTGACTGCGGGTGGCGCCGGAGTCGCCGGAATCGCGTCTGCCGAGGTTCTGGCGCAGGTGGTGATGGCTGGCGGAGGCACGCCGCGGCGGCGGCGCGGCGGCGCGTCGTCTGCTCGATCGCATCGCGCACACGCGCATCGGCGCGACGCAGAGCTGTCGTTCAATTGCGACGCGAGCTCGACGACCGCCGGAGCGGCAGGATCGATGGTGCGCGCCTATCCAGGGCGCGCGATGCGCCGACGAGATCGCCGGACGACAGGCGGCGCGCGCGCATCGGCCACCGCCGTATCGAACTTCGCGACCATTCCCTGCGCTTCGTCGCGAATCTTCGTCGCTTCGGCGTTCGTGCGCATCGAGAGCCAGAACCTCGCTCGCGTACGTGGCGGCGGCGCGATAGTTGCGCGCTTCGAGGCTGGCGGCCGCGAGCGAGAGTCGACTCTGGACAGTCGCATCGGCCGCCGGCGATGCCGGTGCCGCGGGCGATTCGGTCGCCGCACTCGTCAGCCTGGTCAGGCGATGGGGTCGCGGAGTCTGGTTGCGCCACAGCGCATATCCGCCGGCGACCGCCATCATCAGTCCGATGGCGGCGCCGAGCGATCCAGCAGCGGCTCGACCGCGAGGCCGGAAGTGGGCGACATCGGGCAGCGACCGCACTGCGCTGACGGCTTGCTTGCTTCGCCGCACTGCATCACGATGGTCGCTGCGCGCGCTGGCCCATCGCAGCGCTCGCCGTCGCCGCTCGACCGGAGCCAGCGTCCATCGATCGCGAATGTCCCGATTCGACCTCGCGGCGGAGTCGTCGCAGGTCCGCCCGAAGGTCGGCAGCCGATTGGTAGCGCAGCTCGCGATCTTTCTCGAGGCAGTTGTTGATGACCTCCTGCAATCGCACTGGCAGCTCGGGGTTGAGCAGGAGCGGCGCAATCGGCGATTCCTTGAGGATCGCCGCCAGCGTGACCGCGACGTCTTGCCCGGGAACGGGTGCTTGCCGGTGGCGCATTCGTAGAGCACGACCCCAGCGAAAACAGATCGGTGCGCGGATCCAGCTCCTCGCCGGTCGCCTGCTCCGGCGACATGTACGAAATCGTGCCCAGCGTGACACCCTTCACCGTCGCCTGCAGCGTCGCGCCGATCGTGCTCGACCCGGTAAAGTCCGGCGTCAGCTTGGCGAGCCCGAAGTCGAGAATCTTCACGTGCCCGCTGTCGGTCAGGAAGATGTTGCCGGGCTTGATGTCGCGATGAATGATGCCGTCGCTATGCGTCGCGTGCAGCGCATCGGCGATCTCGATGCCGATGTCGACGATTTGGTGGATCTTCAGCGGGCCGCGGGCGAGCCGATCGCGCAGGTTCTCGCCGCGCATCAACTCCATGACGATGAACGGCCGGCCTTCGTCCTCGCCAACGTCGTAGATCGTGCAGATGTTGCCGTGGTTGAGCGCCGAGGCGGCGCGCGCCTCGGAGCGCAGCCGCTGCACCGCCAGCTCATCAGTAACCAGATCCTCGGACACGAACTTCACCGCCACGGCGCGTCCCAGGCGCACGTCTTCCGCCTGATACACGACGCCCATCCCTCCCGAGCCGAGCTGGGAGACGATGCGGTAGTGAGAAATGGTGCGTCCGACCATGGATTCGCGCTGGATAGCGGCAGGAGGGCGACTGCTCATCTACAGGTTTGACGGAGGTTTCTCACGGGGGTTCTCGACGGAGGTTCTTCACGAAGGTTCTTCACGACGGTTCCTGACGGGGGTTCTCACGAGGGTTCTCCACGAGTTTCAAACGGGGGTTCTGCACGACGGTTCTTTCACGACGGTTCCTTTCACGCGAACGTTCTCTACAGTGGTTCTAGACGGACGTGCGAAGCCGTTTACCACCGCCCCACGCTCAGCTGAACCCGACATCACGTCCCGAACCATCGTGAAGAACCCCCGTGGAGAACCTCCGTGAAGAACCGTCGTGAAGAACCGTCGTAAGGCAGTTGACGTTCTACATCCTAGGATGTAGATTCTCTACATGCCTGGCGAGGGGCGCTACCAAGACCGCATCGAGCTGCTGCAGGGCACGCTCGACCTCATCATTCTTCAGACGCTTCGCTGGGGTCCGCAGCACGGCTACGGCATCAGCCATGCCATCAACGCCGCTTCGCACGACGCCTTCAAGGTGGAAACCGGTTCGCTCTACCCTGCGTTGCACCGGCTCGAGAAGCGCGGCTGGGTCGCGTCGGAGTGGAAGACGTCCGACAAGAAGCAGCGCGCCAAATACTATCGGCTGACGACCAGTGGCCGGCGGCAACTCGCAACCGAGCAGTCGCGCTGGGCGCAGTTCGTCGACGCGATGGCGGCGTTGGAAGACCAAGAAGGACGTAAGAACGGTGGACCCTAGCCCGGAGACCGCTCATGTTCAGACGACGTCGAGGTCGAGAGATTCGCGAAGAAATCGAGACGCATCTCGAGATGGCCACCCGCGAGCGGATCGAACGCGGCGAGTCGCCCGACCAGGCGCGCGAGGCGGCCTGCCGCGAATTCGGCAACGTCGATCTCGTTCAGCGCAATACCCGCGAGGTATGGTCGTGGACGAAGCTCGAGCAGCTCGTTCAGGACGCTTCGCTTCGGCGCGCGGATTCTGTGGCACTCACCGGGACTCAGCGCGACGTGCCGTCCTCCTCGTCGCGTTGGTCGTGGGCGGCAACACGACGATCTATTCCGTCGTTCACCACCTCCTGACCGCGCCCGCACCGGGCGTGGAAGCGCACGGGGCTCGTGACCGTCGGCATTCGAATCCGGCGCAGTTCCTCGTCGAGCCCTACATGAGCTACGCCAACTACCTGGATTACGGCGCGCGGGCGCGTTCGGTCCAGCGCACCGCTGGCTGTCAGCAACGAGCGCTTTACCAGTGCGCACAGACGAGGGCAGCTATGCAGTATTCGGCGGGCTTGGTCACGGGCGGCTACTTCGACACGCTGGGCGTTCGTATCACCCTTGGTCGGGCGCTCCGAGAGGACGACGACAGGCTCGTCGCGGGCGGCCTGCCAGCAGTCATCAGCGATCGGCTGTGGCGCGATCGCTTTCACCGTGACGCGACGATCGTCGGCCGCCGGATCACTCTGAATGGCAATGCCGCCATCGTCGTGGGCGTCGCCGCGCCTCGCTTTCTGGGAGCGCACTGCTGACGCCGGGCGAAGACATCTGGGCCCCGATCGTGCCCTATTACGACGCGATCGGCAGCCGCGCGGTATTGCACGATCGCGCGCAGTGGGTCGTGCAGTTGATCGCGCAGCTGGCTCCGGGTGCCTCGCTGGCGCAGGCGCGAGCGGAGTTCGCCACCTTGTCAGCGCAGCTCGAGGCCGCGTACCCCGTCGAGAACAAGAACCGGCACGTGCGACGGTGGCCGCGTACTCGTCGACGGCCATGCTGCCGGCTGGACCAGATGGTTCCCCGGTTCCTGGCCCTCTTCAGCATCATCACGGCCATCACGCTCCTGGTCGTGTCCGCGAACGTCGCCAATCTGATGCTGGCGCGCGCCGTCGCGCGGCAACGAGAGACCGCGGTTCGTCAGTCGCTTGGCGCCTCGCGAGCGCGGATCGTTCGCATGCTGCTCGCCGAGGGTGTCGCCGTGTCATTCGTGGCGTGGATTGCGGCGTTCGTCATGGCCTGGTGGACGTCGAAAGCGCTGGTGCGCGATCGTCGAGCCGACCCGGCAGGGGCTTCTCCCCGACTTCACGTTCGATTGGGTCGTCGCCGCGTACGCCTTCGCGTTGGCGATGGCGGCGACGCTGGCATTCTCGACCGCCCCGGCGTTGCGGACCTGGCGTCAGCAACTCTTGCCTTGGCTCAAGGCCGGTGAACAGGGAGCGTCGCCCGAGCGGTCGCGTCTCTCGCGCGCGTTGGTCGTTCTCCAGCTCGCCTTTTCGGTACTGCTCCTGACCAGCGCAGGGCTGGCCCATCGTTCGATTGCGTTGCTCGACTCCGGCGACGTCGGCTTCGACAAGGAGCAGCTCGTGCTGGTGACCGTGCGCGCGCGTCGAACGGGCGCTGCGATCGACGCGGAGCGCTCGCCGGCTGAACGCGAAGCCAGCTTTGCTACGCTTGAACGTGTGCGTGAGCGGCTCACGGCGGTGCCGAACGTGACCGCCGTCAGCTATTCGCGGCGTTGGCCAGGCGCGTATGCGCTTGGCACCGTTCCGGCCTGGCGGACCGGCCAACCGGAACCAGTCCAAGTGATGCTGCGCCCGGTCGGTCCTGACTATCTACAGGTCCTCGCCGTCTCTCCCCTCGCCGGGCGAGAGATTACGCGCCGCCGATCGACGAGGCAGTCATCGCATCGCGGTCGTGAACGAAAATCTGGCGACCACACTGTGGCCCGATCAATCGGCGCTCGGTCAAATGCTCGCGGTCGGTCGCAATCGCGACGCCGTCGAGGTCGTGGGCGTCGCACCGAACGCGCTCTTCGACGGTCCGGTGCGGAACCCACGGCCGCTCTATGTGCTGGTCGCTGAGCAGCAGGTCAACGGCGACACGACCATCGATCCGCGGTTCTACATTCGATATCGAGGCGGCGCTCGAAGTCGGTCACGCCAGCCATCAGCAAGGCGATCGCCGAAGTCGACGCCGACTTGCCGATTGTTTCGATCGCCACCATGAACAGCCGCCTAGACGAAGTCCTGACGATCGAGCGAACGGTCTCCCGAATGCTCGTCTTTTTCGCGGTCGTGTCGCTGCTCGTCGCGATACTCGGACAGTACGCGATGACTGCTTTCAATATGCGACGGCGCACGCGCGAATTCGGTGTCCGTCTCGCACTCGGGCGCGTCAACACGTCAAGTGCAGCGGGCGGTGATTTACGAGACATTGCGAACGACAGCCGTCGGGCTCCTGCTTGGTTTCGTGCTCAGCCTGGCGGCCGGAGTCGCGGGCCGTCGTGTGCTCTTTGGCGTGACGCCGACGGACCCACCCACCTACGTCGGTGTGGTCGTCGTACTCGCCATCGCCTCGGTGATCGCGTCCTACCTTCCGGCCTGGCGGGCCGGGCGGGTAAACGTCGTCGAGGCGTTACGGCAGGAATAGACGCGGTTCTCCACGAAGGTTCTTCACAGAGGTTCTTCACGATTGTTCCACGAGGTTCTCGACGGGGGTTCTCGACGGGGTTCTGTGACGAACCGTGCGTTCAGAACAGCGTAGTCGCCTGTTAGAACCTCGTAACGAACCATCGTTAAGAACTGCCGTCATATCGCCAACCGCTCGCTGGGTCGAAGTTCCGACAGCATCTGCGTGTCGCCGGTGGCGAGCTTCCAACCGCGCACCCTGGCATGCGCAACGAGTAAGCGGTCGAAGGGGTCGCGAGTCCAACCGACTTCCGTCGCCTGCTCGAACCAGCGACCCGCCGGCGGCTCGTCGAGCAACACCCGGGGATCGGCCGCGACCGTTGCGATGGTGACCGTCTCCCGAAGTCGTAGCCGGCCCGATTCCGCGAGGAGCTGCAACTCGAGAAGGCTGGCGGGAGAGATGTGCAGCCGGGCGCGCGCTTCGAGCGCTCGCGCTCGCGGGTGTCGCTGCAGCAGCCAAATGAGCGCGTTGGTGTCCAGCAGTATCAACGCCGTTTCCGCCGGGCGCGGAACGTCAGGCTACGCTTGCTCCAGTTCCAGATCCACTCGCCGGAGAGCACGTCGGGAAGGAATCGACGCAAAGAACTGATTCCGTGCTGGCGCGCGAGAGGATGGCCGGTCCGCCTCGAGCGGATACCGGACGCCCCGCCGCTCAATGAACACTGACTCGCCTGCCTCGGCCTGGTCGAGCAGCTCGCCGAAGCGCGCCCGTGCTTCAGCGACTTTGAAGTCCTTCATTGGCAGATCTACATGTGTTCATCAGCCCGGGGCGAGAACCATCCGCGCAGCTCCGGAGGAGACAAAGAGCTGCCACCGATTCTTATGCCGTCTGCAACGCGATCCTCAGTGACGAGACCAAGAGTGCGCTCATTGCCGTTGAGCAACCATCGGATAAAAGTGGGCGTAGAATCGAGCTGGTTTTCATTACCAGTTGTCAGTTCAAAGAAAAACGACCAGCGGGTTCGCGTCGCTCATCCTCGCGACGGCGCTCCTCCAGACGCTCTCGGCCGAGCATCTGTCGGTCCGCGTGTTGGCAAGCGATCAGTCGCAGCCCTCCCTAGAGACCGTCCTCGCTCGTGCGGCGGCCTATGTCGCCAGCTTCAGTCGTCAGTTGTCGGGCATCGTCTCCGAAGAGTTCTACATTCAGGAGGTGCGCCAACCTACGCCGCGGCATCGGCGACGCGACTCGAACCGGCGCGAGTTGCGCTCGGATTTCTTGCTGGTCCTGCCAGCAGGTGCCGATCGATACGTCGAGTTCCGCGATGTGTTCGAGGTGGATGGCAATCCGCGTCCGCGATCGGAGCGAGCGTCTCACGAGGCTGTTCCTGAATCCGGACGCCAACGCCGATCAGATGCGAGCGATCATCGACGAGAGCGCCCGCCTGAATATCGGGGCTGACATCCCGCGCAACATCAACACGCCGATGTTGCCGCTGCACTTCCTGCTGCCTGCTCAGCAGCCGCGATTCAAGTTCAAGCGCGGCGATCGAAAGAGCGCCGAACCTCACCGGCTACGACGCGCCTCGCGGCGGGACGGCCCGCTTCCGCGCCTCGACGGAAGTGTGGGTGGTCGAGTTCGAAGAAACGCGTCGAGGCACCATCATCCGAACGCACGAAGGGCGCGACTTCCCCGCGACCGGCCGCTTCTGGATCGAGCCCGAAACCGGCACCGTGATGATGACCGAGCTCATCATGGATCGCGGCAGCGTCCGAGCCCTGATCGACGTGAGCTACGAGTCGGAACCGCTGCTCGGTTTCAGGGTCCCGGTCGAGATGCGCGAGCGCTACCTCACCCGGACCGAGCGGATTGACGGCGTGGCGCGGTATGGCAAGTTCCGGCAGTTTCAGGTGCGAACGGACGAGACCATCGAGGCGCCGGACGCCAACGAAACGCAAGCCGCCAGGTTGGTAACAGACTCCAAGGATCCGTACGGCCTCAGAGGCACAGGACACGAAGATCGAATGGTCTCGTCTCGAGCCTCGTGGCGACTCTGTGGCTTCGTCGTGTTTCCGTGCCACAGGTACAATGTTGACTGTCTGGAGGACTCAATGAAGACGATGATTCGGGTTGCCGTTGCGGTCGCTCGTGCTGGCGTTCGTCTCGGCGCCTGCGATCGCTGCCGACGAAGTCTTCAGCGGCAGCCTGCTGTGCGCCAAGTGCGCGTTGAAAAAGGCCGACGCCCACGAGTGCCAGGACGTTCTCGTCGTGACCGACGCAAAGGGCGCGAAGACCGAGTACTACATCACCAAGAACGAAGTCGCCGAAAAGGCTGGCGAAGCGTGCACGCAGGAGATCCAAGCCACGGTGACCGGCAGCGTCTCGCAGAAAGACGGCAAGACCTGGCTTACGCCGTCGAAGATCGAGAAGCACTGAGCGGCCTCGGTGGGCTCGGCCGCCGAGAGTTCCGCCTCGTGCGCTTCTCGCAGCTTGTACTTCTGAATCTTGCCCGACGCCGTCATCGGGAAGCTGTCGACGATGCGCACGAAGCGCGGGATCTTGAAGCGCGCCAGGCGCGGCTCACAGAACGGCATCACTTCGGCCGCGTCGATCGACGCGCCCGGGATGGGCGCGGATCGCCGCCGCCACTTCCTCGCCGAAGAACTCGCTGCTGATTCCGTAGACCGAGACGTCGGCGACCGCCGGCGTGCTGCCGCAGCACGTCTTCGACTTCCTTGGGCGCGACGTTCTCGCCGCCCCGAATGATCAGATCCTTGATGCGGCCGGTAATGCGCACGTTGCCGTCTGCATCAATCGACGCCTGATCGCCGCTGCGCAGCCAGCCGTCGGAGGTGATCGCGGCGGCGGTCTGCTCGGGCATGTTGTAGTAGCCCTTCATCACGACGTAGCCGCGCGCCCACAGCTCGCCGTGGCCGCCCTGCGGCACGTCGTCGACCAGTCGCGGGATCGACGATGCGCACGCTCGATCTCCGGCAGGACGCGACCGACGGTCTGCGTGCGCTCCTGCAGGTTGGCGTCACGCGGCGTCTGCGTCAGTCCCGGGCGACGTTTCCGTGAGCCCATACGCGATGGTCAGCTCCGGCAGGTGCATGACGTCGATCACCTTCCGCATGAGCGGCTCAGGACACAGCGCGCCCGCCATGACGCCTGTCCGCAGCGACGTCAGGTCGAACTTCGCGAACTCGGGATCCTCGAGCTCGGCAAGAAACATCGTCGGTACGCCGTAGAGCGCGGTGCACCGCTCGCGTTCGATGGTCTCGAGCACCTTGCGCGCGTCGAATGCTTCGACCGCGCAGAGACACGCGCCGTGCGCGTAGGCGCCGAGCACGCCGATGACGCAGCCGAAGCAGTGGAACAACGGGACGCAGAGGCACAGTCGATCGGCGGGCGTGTACGCCGAGGCCTGCGCCCAGCCAGTAGCCGTTGTTGACGATGTTGCGGCTGGAGAGCATCACGCCTTTGGGAAACCCCGTGGTGCCCGACGTGTACTGCATGTTGATCACGTCGTCGAGCGCAACGGCTTGCTCAGCCTCATCGAGCTGCGATTCGGGCGTGTGGCTGGCAAGGGTGCGGAGACGGTCGTAGGGGATGAGATCGTCCGGGCAGTTCTCGCCAATCAGGAAGAGTCGCTTCAGATGGGGCAATGCCCGGCCGCGCTCGGCACGGTCGAGAGCCCCAATCGTGCGCAGCTCGTCGAGGTAGTTGACCGTTCGGAAGCCGCGGATCGTGATGAGCGTCGAGGCCTCGCTCTGTCGCAGCAGATATTCGATCTCGTGCGCGCGAAGCGACGTATTGACGGTCACGAGAATCGCCCCAATCTTCGCCAGCGCGAATTGGAGCACGACCCATTCGGGCACGTTCGTCGCCCACACGGCGACGCGGTCGCCCGTCGTCACGCCCGAGGCCATCAGCCCGCGCGCGATGCGTCGCGACTCGTCCTCGAGCTGTCGGAAGGTGTAGCGAAGGCCGGCATGGCTGTAGACGAGCGCCTCGCGATCCGGCAGCGCCTGCGCGAGGAGCCGCAGGAGGCGTGCCGACGGTGACATCGCGAAAGGGCGGTTGCACGTTGGGATTATAGGGGAGGGTTCTTCAAGGGGGTTCTTGACGGGGGTTCTTTACGAGGGTTCTTCACGGGGGTTCTCGACGACGGTTCTTACGAATGGTTCTTCCCTTGGGCTTTGCTACTGACTTCGGATCGCGGGGGACGTCGCTGGCGGGGACCGACCACAGGTATTGGCGAAGACTCTTCGCAGCCTTTTCAGCCCTAGCACATAACACCATGATCTCTGCTGCTGCAGCATCGGAGAAGTACTTCCGGCTGTGTGCGTAACGGGTTCTCTCGCGGACTTCGTCAAGCGAACTCAACGCATAACCGACAAACTGCGCGAACGTGCGAGGATGGAATCGAGTGAATCCCTCCGCAATATCGGACGCGACATCCTCGGCGGCACTACGGATCTGATTGCGAAATCTGGAGATTGAGCCGGCCCCTCCTCTCTCAGTTTCTGCAAGCACGCGCGCCCTGATCTCCTCGCATAGCCGCCAAACGTGGAGTTCACGGTAGTTTCGCGCGCCCATGCGGAAGTCCACCTGCAGGCGCCGTGCCGCACCATCGGAGAACCGCCGTGAAGAACCTCCGTGTAGAACCCTCGTGAAGAACCCTCGTGAAAAAGAACCCCCGTAAAGAACCCCGTCGACGAACCTTCGTGACGAACCATCGTGGAGAACCCTCGTTACTGTTCTGCCTCGAAAAGGCGTGGCACGTCGGCCGCTCCCAGCGGAGTGGGCGCTGTCTGCAGGCCCGCCAGAGCCGCGGCCCAGCCGATCACGCGCGCGGGGTCCCATCCGGCACGACGCAGAGCGCGCACACCCGTCTCGCCGTCAGACTTGCTCAACTTCTGTGTCGACGATTTCATGACGCAGGGGGTGATGGGCGAAAACTGGCGGCTCCGCACGACCGAGCAGGCGCGCCAGCATGATTTGCCGACCGGTGGAATCGAGCAGATCCTCACCTCGAATCACCAGGGCGATTCGCTGGAGCGTGTCGTCGGTGGTGGCAGCCCACTGGTAGGTCCAGTTTCCCAGACGATCACGGATCAGAAAATCGCCGCACTGCCGCGCCGGCGATTGCTGCTGAGTCCCGACAAGCGCGTCCTCGAACCGCTCATCATGAGGCTCTACCCGCACGCGCCAACCGACGTCGTCTGCCAGCGGCAAATCGCGATCGCGACATCGGCCGCTGTACACCGCGCGGTCGATCTGTTGGCGCGAACAATCGCAGGCATAAACGAGCCCTCGAGTCATGAGGGGCGCCACGGCCTCGCGATACGCGGCATCACGGTCGCTCTGCCGACCCGGTGTGGCGCCGGCTCTGAACTCGCGTGGCGGGAAAGACGTCGGGCGCAAACCCGAGCCACTCCAGATCCTCGAGGAGTGCGCCCTCGAACTCAGGTCGGCATCGTTGACGGTCGTGATCTTCGATGCGGAGGAGGACTTGTCCGCCGAGCGACCGTGCCAGCCCCCACACGAAGATCGCGTTGACGACATGGCCGATGTGCAAGAACCCGGTCGGAGCAGGCGCAAATCGCGTCAGGGGCGCACGCACCCTCGGCCGAAGGTCCTTGCCAGCCGCCGCCCATCAATGGCCCTCATGGGAGTTACAAGTGACAAGTTTCAAGTTACAAACTGCGGCGCCTTTGGCGCCGCAGCGGTACCTGGACTCGAAACTTCGAACTCAACTTGTAACTTGTAACTTGTCACTTGTCCACTCAAGCGGCCCCCTTTTCGGCCGCTCGATCACTCAGTCCGACCGCTCGGCGGCACAGCAGCGGCAACGGCCACCACTCCGAACGTATTCTGCATCAGAGAGTTCATGGCGCTCAGCATTGTCGCGCTCTGCGTGTTTCTCTTTGGCGCCTACGCCTACGGCTCGGTGGTCATCCTCACGATCCGCCACCGGAGCCCGGTGTGGCATCACATCGGCGACGCGGCCTTTGGCTTTGCCACTGCGCGCCCTGCGCCAGCCCGGGATGGCGATGTACCTGGTGTGCACGGTGTGGTTCATCCTGCACAGCATCATCGAGTTCCGCTACTTGATGGGCGAGGCGCGCGAAAACGACCTGATCGACCTGGCCGCGCTCGAACTCGCGTTCGCGTTTCCCGGGCTGATCCTCCACACGGTGTTACGCGAAACCGACGCCGGCGACAAGCAGCCAGCGTTTGCGGTGCCACGCTGGCGAATCGCGTTGGCAGGCCTATACGCCACCGGCCTGGCGATGGCCATCTACTTCCCGTTGGCTATTTTCCAGGTCATCCCGGCCCCGCGGGAGCTCGGCCCTTACATCGGCATCTCCATCGGCGCGCTCTTTACCGTCCTCAGCATCTTGTGCTTGACGCTGATGGCAACCCGACGAAAACCCTCACCAACACCCGATCAGCTGCGCCTTCGAAAGGCGATGATGACGCCTCTTCGTGATCATGATGGTGACGTTCGCGGGGCTCACGTTCCTGCACGAGCGGAAGGTTCTGATGGAAACGCTCAGCGTCGTCATGCGAGCGACGCCGTTGGTCTTCCTGCTGGTCTCGGTGTACTTCGAGAACCGCACGGAGTTTTACGACCTCGTGATCAAGCGCGGCATCATCATGCTGCTCAGCCTGGTGGCCGTGGCTGCGACGTTTGCGATCAGCCTGGAGTGGCTCGGGCAGATGCCTGGTGGCATGGCGCGGCCATGGCTCTTCGCCGTGGTGCTGCTGCCTGTCGTCATGCTGCTGCCCTGGATGCACGATCGCGTCGGACGCCTCCTCGATCGCCTCTGGTTCGGGCGCGAGTTCACGCCGGTCGAAGCCATCAAACACGTGCTCGGTGGGATGCAGCAGGCAACGGACGAAGCGTCGCTGGTCGCCGCCAGTCAGGACACGTTGTCCGAGATGTTCCGGCGGCCGATGGCCATCGTGATGGACGATCAGCCGCTGCCTCCGGATCGACGGCGGTCGACGTGGCGCTCTCGGGTGCATCGACGCCCATTCGGCTCGCGACCAGCGGCGGCGGTCGGACGACCGCTGCTGAGCGAGGATCTTGCGCTGCTGCGTTCGCTGGGCGGCGTGTTTGCGTTCATGCTCGAAAACGTCCGGCTGCAGCGCAAGCGGCAGGAGCAGGACCAGGTCGCGCAGGAACTGCGGCTGCAGACCAGCCGCTCGGAGCTGAAGGCGCTGCGGGCGCAAATCAATCCGCACTTTCTCTTCAATGCGCTCAACGCCATCGCGTCGTTGATTCACACCGATCCCGCCCGTGCCGATGCCGCGGTCGAACAACTGGCGGAGGTCTTCCGGTACACCCTGAGGCGGTCGGAGCAGGAATGGGCGCCGCTCGATCAGGAGCTGGCATTCGCGCGCGCGTATCTCGATGTCGAGCAAGCGCGCTTTGGCCGACGCCTCGAATTCTCGATCGACGCCGCGCCCGAAGTCGCGCGTGCGCAGGTTCCTTCGATGCTGCTGCAGACGCTGGTCGAGAACGCGGTCAAGCATGGCATCTCGCGGGTTCGCACGCCGGGCCGCATCGAGGTCACGGCATCGCAACAGGCCGGCGAGCTGACGCTGGAAGTGAGGGATACCGGTCCCGGCATCGAGACAACTCAGGCGAAGCCGTCGCCGAGCGGCGAGAGCTTCGGACTGCGCAGCGTCCGCGATCGGCTCGAGGGCCATTTCGGGCACGCAGGCATCGCTCGATCTCTTCAGGGAGAACGAGCAGACAATCGCGAGGATCCGCATGCCGCTGATTCGCGAGCTCACGGGCGTGGCCGGGGCGGCGCGATGATCGTTCGCGCGTTCATCGTCGATGACGAGCCGCCCGCGCGGGTCCGCCTCCGTCAATTGCTCGCCGAGGTTGGCGACGTTCTCGTCGTTGGCGAGGCCGGTGACGCCGTCGAGGCGCGCGATTCGATCGTCGAGACGCGTCCGGATGTCGTTTTTCTCGACATCGAGATGCCGGAAGAGTCGGGCACCGACCTGGCCGCCACCCTGCCAGAACCACGTCCCTTCGTCGTGTTCGCGACGGCCTTCGAACGCTACGCACTGGCGGCGTTTGCGGTCGACGCCACGGACTATCTCGTCAAGCCAATCACCAGGGCACGGCTGTCGGGCACCCTCGAAGCGCGTGCGCGAGCGGCTGTCGAGGCGATCCGACCTCGAGCGTCGATCTGGTCGCGGCATCGGCGGCTCAAGCGATGCTCCAGCAGCGCGCGCTGCCGGCAATCGCCGGCTACGATTCCGGCAGCGATCACGATCCCCGCGCGCGGCGTCGGCGGCGACTTTTTCATCAGCCAGCAAATCGATGACACGCGGAGTCGCGCTGGCGCTCGGCGACGTATCGGGCAAGGGCATGCCAGCGGGGATCGTCGCCTCCAGCCTGCAGGCCCGTATCGAAGTCGGTCGCACGCCATGGTCGTGGCACGGCGACAGCCGTCGTCGCGGACGTGAATCGCGCGCTGTGCAGCGTCACGGAGGCCGGGCGTTTCGCCACGCTGGTGTATGCGGAGCTGGACATCGAGCATCGCGCTTCTGACGGTTGTCAACGCTGGTCACTTGCCGCCGCTCGTCCTGACACCCGGGCGCGAACCGACCTCGATTGATTCGACAGCGCCCGCGCTTGGACTGTTGCGCGACGCTCGATTCGACGCCGTGACCGTCGCACTTCAACCCGGTTCGGTGGTGCTGTTCTACAGCGACGGCGTGACGGAATCGACCGATTCTGACGGCTGCGAGTTCGACCATGAGCGCTCTGGTCGAGTGTGTTCAGGCGCACGCTCGGCGAACCGGCCGCGCGAGATCTGTGAAGCGGTCGTCGCCGCGCGTCCGTG
The DNA here is from genome assembly GCA_963734095.1 of uncultured Acidobacteriota bacterium. Lineage (GTDB taxonomy): Bacteria > Acidobacteriota > Vicinamibacteria > Vicinamibacterales > UBA2999 > JACCSI01. The sequence continues at coordinate 28,520 of CAVTGK010000011.1, forward strand.
ACCATACGGGGACCAGGCGTGCGCACGACGACGTGACGGTTCTGGCGATTCGAACCGCCTGACAAGCTCGCCGTAGAATCGCGCCATGCCCATCCGCACGTTGGTCGTGGACGACGAGGAGCCCGCCCGCGTCGGCTTCGCCAGCTGCTCGTCGGCGATCCCTGAAGTCGAAGTCATCGGCGACGCCGAGGACGGCGTGCAAGCGATCGAGCGCATCACCGAGCTGACGCCGGATCTCGTGCTGCTCGACATCCAGATGCCCGGCTGCAGCGGGCTCGAAGTGGCCGCGTCGCTCGGGCGGCCGCGCCCGGCGATCATCTTCTGCACGGCCTACGATCAGTACGCGGTCGATGCGTTCGAGCTGCACGCGGTGGACTACTTGCTCAAGCCGGTCAATCGCGCGCGGCTTCGTGCGCGGCCCTCGATCGCGTGCGCGAGCTGCGTCAGGTCGAGCGCGATCATCAGCTCGATCGCGTCACGCGTGCCGAGGCGCTGTCACCCGCGCGCTTTCTCGCGCGCAAGGCCGCGCGACTTCGAGTCGTTCCGCGACACGAAGTCGTCGCCTTCACGTTCAGCGAGGGTTTGACGCGCCTGCATACGGCGACCGAGCAACTGTGGATGCAGCCGACGCTGGCTGCGCTCGCCCGTCGACTCGAAGGCGACACCTTCTTTCAGGTCTCACGCACGGCCATCGTCAGCCTCGACGCGATTCGTGAGGCGAAGCCATTTCCGGATGGGACGGGCGAAGTGATTCTGACCAACGGCCTGACCCTGCCCGTTGCCAGGCGGCGCTGGCGTCTTCTGATGGAGAAGGATCGAGGGCTGAACCGGGCTGACGTACAATCCGTCGCCATGCCCCTCTCTCGTCGCGAACTCCTGAGCGCGGCGGCTCGGGCCGGTGCGGCCGGTGTGTTCGCACGCCACGTGGCGTGGACCGACGCTGTTTGCCCAGAGCCCGGGACCAGCGGTCGCCCCTGGCAAAGAAAAACTGCTCGTCCGATCGCTGCGCCCGCCAGACTACGAAACGCCGGTCGCGCTGCTCGATTCGTGCATCACGCCGATCGAGCACTTTTACGTTCGCTCTCACATGCCGATCCCGCTGGCGCTCGACGCCGACGAGCTGGTCGCTGCAGATCGAGGGCGACATGAACACGCCGACGTCCTTGAGTCTCGATGATCTGCGCAAGATGCCGTCGACGTCGATCACGGCCGATCCTCGAATGCGCCGGCAACGGCCGCGCGTTCTTCGATCCGCCAGTCGCCGGCATTCAGTGGACGAAGGGCGCGATCGGCAACGCGCGATGGACCGGCGTGCGCATGGCGGACGTGCTCAAGCGCGCGGGAGTCAAGACGACGGGCAAGTTCGTCATCATGAACGCCGCCGATCGCCCGGTGGGGACGATGCCCGACTTCATCCGGCAGCTGCCGATCGAAAAGGCGATGCACCCGGACACGCTGCTGGCCTACGAGATGAACGGCCAGCCGCTCGCGCCGCTCCACGGCTTCCCGCTCCGCGCGATTGTCCCGGATGGGAAGGCGCGTACGCGGTCAAATGGCTCACGCAGCCTGCGCGTATCGGATCGCGAGTCCGACAGTTTCTGGGTCACCACTGGCTATCGCTATCCCACCAAACGCGTGGCACCCGGCGCGGCGGTGGATCCCAAGGACATGGCGCCGCTGACCGGCTTGACCGTCAAGTCCTGATCACGCAGACCCGCTGATGGCGCGGCGCTTGGCGCTGGCAAGATCGACGTGGCCGGTTTTGCCTGGGCGGGTGAAGCCGACATCGCGCGGGTCGAGGTCTCGACCGATCACGGCGCCACCTGGCAGCCGCGCGACTCGTTGGCGAGCAGAACAAGTACTCGTGGCGACGCTTCGAGTATCGCCTTCGACGCCACCCGCGCCGAGTCGTACCTGATCTTGTCGCGCGCGACGGATTCGACCGGGCGGACGCAGCCCACGTCGCCGCCGTGGAATCCTTCCGGGTATCTCTGGAACGCGCCGGATTCGGTCCGTGTCGAGGTGAAGGCGTGAGTCGTGCGGATTGCGGCGGGTCTTCAGATCCGCCGTCATCGATCGTCCGCTGCCGACGACGGTCATCGCACAGGAGCTGCCGGCCGGCCCCGGCACGCGAGCTGGTGACCGACGCGCTGCGTGAGCTGTCATGAGCCGGACCTCATCACTCAGCAGCGACTGACTCGGGCCGCGTGGGGCCGCTCCCTCGACAAGATGGTGCGCTGGGGCGCCACGGTCGAAGCCGGCGAGCGCGAGCCGATGCTCGACTACTTGTCGGCGCACTTCGCTCCCAAGCCGGCGGCCTCGCACCTCGTGGCCACCGCCGGCAGCGAGGCGCTCTACAAGCGCGCCTGCCTCACGTGCCACGAGGACGATCTCATCGAGTCGCAGCGACTGTCGCGCGCCGGCTGGGTGCGCGAAGTGGACAAGATGATCCGCTGGGGCGCCAACGTCTGCGCCCACCGACAAGGATGCGCTCGTGGACTACCTCGCGGCGCGCTACCCGCCGCGCTAGACACTACGAAGACGCTACGTGCCCGCCTGGTTGTTGCCCTTTCTGTCGCTCCTGTTCTTTTTCTCGGGGGCGTGCGCTCTGGTGTACCAAGTCATGTGGCTGCGGCTTCTCGCCCTGGTCTTCGGCGTGACGGTCTACGCCGCCAGCACCGTGCTTGCCAGCTTCATGGGCGGCCTCGCGCTGGGCAGCTTTGCCGCCGGTCGAGTGGCGGGCCGGCTGCGCTCGCCGCTCCGCGCGTTCGGCCTGATCGAAATCGGCGTCGGGGTCAGCGCCTTCGCCACCCCAATGCTCCTCGAAGGGATCAAGCAGCTTTGGGTCGCGCTGCAGCCCTCCCTGCCCTCGTCGCTCTCTGTTTCTCACGGCCGCGAGGTTTGCCGGCGCCTTTGCGCTGCTTGATCGTGCCGACCACACTGATGGGCGCGACACTGCCGATCGTGATGCGATCGGCGCTGGTCAAGGAGACCGGCATCGGCAGCCGAATCGGGCTCTTTACGCCATCAACACGGCAGGCGCCATTGTCGGCTCGCTCACGGCGGGCTTTTATCTCGTCGCCGACGTCGGCGTGGCGCGTTCCTTTCAGATCGCGGCGTTGACCAACATCGCGATCGGTGTCGCCGCGATCGCTCGCGGCGCGGGCCGTGCCGAGCGTGGCGCCCGTCGAATCGGCTTCACTCCGCTGTTCGATCGACGGAGCGTCGGCAGACGACCTCACGCCGCAACGCTCGACGCGCCATTCTCTGGACGTTCATCCTCTCCGGCGCTGATGTCGCTGGCGCTGGAGATCGTCTGGTTCCGGATGCTGGTCACGCTCCTCCGGCCGACAGCGTATGCGTTCACCATCATGCTCGCGGCCGTGCTGTCGGGCATCGCGTTGGGCAGCGCCATCGCCGCACCGCTCCTGGCTCGCGGCCGACCCTGGCTGCAGATCCTGACGGTCGTTCAATTGCTCATCAGCATCGCATCGGTGCTCTCGCTCAACGCGCTGGGCAGTTTGGACACCGTGGCGCGCCGGCTCGGGCCCGTGCTGGCGGGCGTTGGTCTCGACCCTTATGTGGTCCCGATCGTCATCGCCAGCCTCGTGGCCATGCTGCCGACGACACTGCTCCTCGGATTTGCGTTTCCCGTCGGGCTCTCGTTGTGGGCCGGGGCATCGACCGATTCGTCACGACGCATCGGCGTCTTCTACTCGCTCAACGTCTGCGGTGCGATTGCCGGGTCGATCCTCGGGGGCTTCATCCTGTTGCCGATGCTCGGCAGCCGCGGGAGCCTCATCGCGACGGCAGCGCTCGCGTTGCTCTCGAGCGTGCTGCTCGCACTGTCGCAGTGGCGCATGCGGCCGAACTTCGCCGGGTTCATGGCAATCGTCGGACCAATCGCCTTCGCGATGGCGGCGCTGAATGCCGTCGATCCGTTCAGCATCGCGAGTCACGGCAGCATCCGGCGAGCGCGTGATGTGGCGCGAGGAGGGCGTTCAGACAACCGTCGCCGTTCACGAGGTCGGCGCAGGGGTCGCGCACCAACCGGATCATGCTACCTGGACGGCATGCACCAGGCCAGCGACTACACACCGGATGGCCTTCGTCCACCATCGCATCGGCGCCATGCCGGTGCTGCTGCATCCGCATCCGCGAAAGCGCGCTCGTCGTCGGACTGGGCGGCGGAGCAACGGCCGGGGCCGTCGCACGCTACCCCGGGCTGACCGTCGATGTCGTGGAGCTGTCGAGCGCGGTCGTCAACGGCGCGTCGTTCTTCCGTCACATCAACTTCGATCTGTTGCAGCGGCCCAACGTCCAGCTTCGGGTCGACGACGGTCGCAACTACCTGCTGACGACGCGCAAGCGCTACGACGTCGTGACGGCCGACATCATCCTGCCCAGGCATGCCGGCGCGGGCGCGTTGTACTCGCGCGAGTATTTTCAACTGGTGCGTGACGCGCTCGTCGCCGGGCGGGCTGGTGCTGCAGTGGAACGGCGCCGAGGGCGACACGACCTATCGCATGATCCTGCGCACGTTCATGTCGGTATTTCCTCATACACGACGCTGTGGGCGGACGGCACGCTGATGTTGGGGAGCGTGAAACCGTTCGAGCTCAGTCGGACGGCGTACGAGCAGCGGTACCAGGACCCGCGATTCCGCGAGCTGTTCGATTGGAACTTCGAGCACGATCGTCCGGACGTATCTCGCCGGACCCGATCAGATCAAAGCGTGGCTCGGCGACGGGCCGATTCTGACGGACGACAAGCCCGCGATCGAGTACTTCCTGTCGTTGCCGACGGAACGAGCCGGCGCCAGATCTTGCGCCGCTCACAGCCGACGTCCGGAAGACATCGTGCGGCCGTAGCTCGGTCAGCATCAGTGACCAGTTGCCAGTAGCCAGTGGCTCCGAGTCTGAACCTGGTAACTGGAAACTCGAGCATCTAGACCGACGTCCCAAACGCCTGCGGTGTGTCGCTTCGAGGATTTCCGCCAGCGTCGTGAGTCGCGCGCTTCAGCGATTGACGCTCGGCCGGCGGGCCGAGGCAGACGCGAACGGCGTTCGGCGCGTCGTGTCGCGCGACCGCAAATTCACGGCCCGAGGTGATGACGACGCCGCGCTGGCGCGCCTCGCGCGTGAAGTCGTCGGCCGGCCAGTGTGCGCGGCAACTGCAACCAGACGTGCTGGCTCTCTGGCGCGCCGGTGACCGCGTCTCCGAGCACAGCCGCGCGTGATCTGCTGCCGGGCCCTGACCTCGTCGCGCTTCCATGCGACCACGCGATCCGCGGTCCCGTTCTCGATCCACTCGACCGCGGCCGCGGCAGCTAGCGGCGTCACCGTGACCGTGGTGGCAAACACCGCGCCGACGACGCGATCGATCCACCCCGGTGGCGTGCGCAGGAGGCCGACGCGCAGTCCGGGCACGAGGCTCTTCGACAGGCTCGTGAGGTAGAACGTCCGCTCCGGAACGCAGCGACGCGATCGGCTCCTGCCCCTCGGCGAGAAACCCATAGGTGTCGTCTTCGAGCGATGAACAGGTTGAGTCGCGACGCGACGCGCGCCAGCTCGTGACGACGCTTGCGCGACATGACGCGCGCCGGTCGGGTTCTGGACCGAGGGCATGCAGTAGAGCACGCGCGCGCCGGACTCGAGCGCCGCGTCCTCGAGCGCGTCGGGAATGAGCCCTTCGCCGTCCATCGCGCACGGCCTGCGGCTTGACGTGCAGGTGGTTGGCGAGCGACCGCATGCCGGTGTAGGTCAGCGACTTCACAGAGCACGGACTCGCCCGGCGCGGTGAGCGTCGCCAGCGCCACCGCCATCGCATGTTGCGCACCGGAGGTGAGGATCGTGTCGGCGGCTTCTGCCGGCACTCGCAGCCGTCGCAGATACGCGGCGGCACGCGGCGCGATGCTCGGGCCGCCCCGCATGCGGCTGGTAGTTGAACAGCTGCTCGGGCGCGGTGCGCGACGACGAGCGCGGCAAGCGCAGCGGCGAGCTCGCCGGCGTGCGCGAGCGGCAGCAGCGCGTTGGTCCCCAGATCGATGAGCCCAGCCGCTTGAATCTGCGGAACCGCGAAGGCCGGCGGACGGACGAAGGTCCCGCGACCGATCTCGCCGCGCACCAGCCCCCGCCGGTCGGCCTCGGTGTAGCCGCGCGTGACGGTGGTGACGTTCACGCCCAGCGCGTCCGCGAGATCGCGCTGCGGCGGCAGCCGATCGCCGGCCTTCAGGCGTCCGGCCTGGATGTCAGCGGCAATGGCTGTTGGCGAGGGCGAGGTAGAGCGGGCCGGATTTGCGGTCGAGGCGAGGCCGCCACATTGTATGCATACAATATCATGATTGACATCGTTCATTGGTTGATCTCAGGATCGCGACATGGTGGTCACACTCTTTCGTTCGCGGCTGACGGCGCAGGCCGGCGATGACTACACGGCCATGTCGGCCGAGATGCTCGAGCGCGCGAAGACCTATCCGGGCTTCGTCGCGATGAAAAGCTTCAAGGCGGAGGACGGCGAGCGGCTGACGGTCGTGTGGTGGGAGACCGACGAGCTGCAGGCGGCGTGGCGCCAGGACGAACGCCATCGCGAAGCGCAGCGAAAGGGCCGCGAGCGCTGGTACCACTACTACCACATCGAAGTCGCCACGGTGCTGCGCGAGCATCAGTTCGTAAGGGCTAGGGCGCAGTGCACAGGGTACAGGGTCCAGGGGTCCAGGCCCTGTTCACAACCCTGTGCCCTGAGCCCTTTGCCCTGCACCCTGGAACTTAGAATGGGGGGATGCCGACCGCGACCGTCCCCGACCAGTCCGCACTTTCCTCGCGCCCGCACCGAGCTCGACGCCTGGGTGCGCGAGCTGATGCAGTGGCACTTCAATCCGGAGACCGGTTGCCCGTTCTGGCTCGAGTGGGCGGCGAAGGCGGGCTGGGATCCGCGCCGCGACGTCTTCACCTACGACGACCTCGACAAGTTCGGCTCCTTCCAGGACGAATGGCTCCGCGGCGGCCCGGTGCGCCGCTGGGTGCCGCGCGCTTACAGCGACAGGCCGATCTACACCTTCGAAACCGGCGGCAGCACCGGCGTGCCGAAGTCGCGCATCAACATCGACGACTTCCGCATCGACTACGAGATGTTCAGCCGCACGCTGCCCGACCAGTACTTTCCCAAGGGCGCCGACTGGCTGCAGGTCGGCCCGAGCGGGCCGCGCCGCCTGCGTCTGGCCATCGAACACCTCGCGCAGCATCGCGGCGGCATCTGCTTCTGCGTCGACCTCGATCCGCGCTGGGTCATCAAGCTGATCAAGTGGGGCGAGATGGAGATGATGGAGGCCTACAAGCGCCACGTCATCGATCAGGCGCTCACGCTGCTCAAGGCCCACGACACGATCCGCTGCCTGTTCACCACGCCCAAGCTGCTCGAAGCGCTCTGCGAGCGCATCTCGCTCAAGAAGGCCGGCATCACCGGCGTCTTCTGCGGCGGCACGGAGATGACGCCGCAGTTCCATCGCTTCGCCGTCGAGGAGCTGATGGAGGGCGCGTACTTCGCGCCGACCTACGGCAACACGCTGATGGGCCTGGCCGCGCACAAGGAGCCGGCCCCCGAAGACAACTGGGCGATCATCTACTTCCCGCCGGCGCCGCGCGCGATGATCGAGGTCGTCGATCCCGACGAGCCGACCCGCGTCGTCGGATACGGCGAGACCGGGCGCGTGCGATTGACGACGCTGACCAAGGAGTTCTTCATGCCGCGATTCCTCGAGCGCGACGAGGCCGAGCGCGAGCCGCCGTGCACGAAGTATCCGTGGGACGGCGTGCGCAACGTGCGGCCGTTCTCGCGGTTCGCGAAGGCCGTGGTCGAGGGGGTCTACTGAGAGGCCAGGCCATGCGGTTCAGCGATACACAACCCATGATGCACATACCGATTCTCCGTTGGGGCACGCCGTACAAGAGCGTCGATCGCGACGGTCGTGCCGCACTTCCGCACGCGCGAGCCGTTTGTCGAGATGAGCCAGGCGAACGTCGGCCTCATTCGCCGCGATCTGCTGCGCCAGGGCGACGCGCGCGCGAACGGCTGGCGGCCATTCCGGTCGCCGAGCTGGTGCGCATGGCGAAGGCCGCGGCCGAGCACTTCCTGCACGACGCGCTGCCGCTCGATCCGCGCGAGGGTGTCACGCAGACGCCGCAGGACGTACGTCGAGCAGGTGTCGGCGACGACCGGCATGCCGTGGTCGAACGTCCGCCGCAACATGGCCAAGGTGCACGGCGTGCTCAGCCGCGTCGACGAGGTGCTCCGCGGCCTGACGCGCGGACTCGACCTCGGCGTGCTCGACGAAGGCTTCGGCGAGCGCGACGGACAGCATGCTCAGCTTCTTCCCGCGCGCCGACGCGCTCGGCGTCGTCCTGCCGAGCAACTCGCCCGGCGTGCACTCGCTGTGGGCGCCGGCCACCGTGCTGAAGATGCCGCTCGTGCTCAAGCCGGGCAGCGCCGAACCGTGGACGCCGCTGCGGATGATTCAGGCCTGGATCAAGGCCGGCGCGCCGGCGGAGGTGTTCGGCTACTACCCGGCCGATCACGCCGGCGGCAACGAGATCCTGCGATCGTGCGGCCGCGGCATGGTGTTCGGCGACGTCGGATCGACCAAGCGCTGGAAAGCCGACCCGCGCGTCGAAGTGCACGGCCCGGGCTTCAGCAAGATCGTGATCGGGCCCGACGTCGCCGACGACTGGGAGCGGTACCTCGACGTGATGGTCGAGTCGATCGCCAACAACGGCGGCCGCTCGTGCGTCAACGCGTCGGGCGTCTGGGTGACCAAGCACGCGGATCGCATCGCCGAGGCGCTGGCCGAACGGCTGGCGGCGATGACGCCGCGCCCGGCCGAGGATCCGGAGGCGGTGCTGGCGCCGTTTGCCGATCCCGTCGATCGCGCAGCGCATCTCGGCGGCGATCGATCAGGACATGGACGGCGACGAGGGCGCTCGGCGCGGCTCACGATGCGTCGGCGCGCACGTGCGCGGCGCCGAACGCGTCGTCACCGTTCACGGCGGCACCTACCTGCTGCCGACGGTCATCCGCTGCGACGCGGCGCATCCGCTCGCCAATCGCGAGTTCCTGTTCCCGTTCGCCAGCGTCGTCGAAGTGCCGGCCGACGCGTTGCCGCGATCCTGGGCCCGTCGCTGGTCGTGACCTGCCTGTCCGATGACCAGCGGTTCCGCGAGCGGTTCGTCGCGTCGCCGCACGTCGATCGCCTGAACTCGGGCCGATCCCGACGACGCAGATCGGATGGGATCAGCCGCACGAGGGCAACCTGTTCGATCATTTGTACGCTCGCCGGGCGATCCAGCGGCTCGCGTGAGAGACAAGTTGCCAGTTACAAAGTTACCAGTTCGAACAGGATCCTGACTTGATCACTTTGAACTGGCAACTGGTAACTGTACAACTGACGATGAACATCCTCTCCATCACCGCCGGCGCCGCCGACATGTTCTGCGGCAGTTGCCTGCGCGACAACGCGCTGGCGGCCGAGCTGATCGCGCGCGGGCACGACGTGACGCTGCTGCCGGTCTACACGCCGACGGTGACCGACGAGCCGAACATGAGCGCGGGGCGGCCGGTGTTCTTCGGCGGCATCAGCGTCTATCTGCAGCAGCACCTCGCGCTCTTCCGGCACACGCCGTGGCTGCTCGATCGGCTGTGGGATGCGCCCGCGGTCATCAGGCGCTTCGCCAGCGGCTCGATCAAGGTCGATCCCGGATGCTCGGCGCGCTGACCGTGTCGACGCTGCGTGGCGAGAGCGGCTATCAGCGCAAGGAAATCGACAAGCTCGTGCACTGGCTCGGCCGGCGAGCCGGTGCCCGACGTCGTCAACCTGCCCAACTCGATGCTGATCGCGCTGGCCGCGCCGATTCGCCGCGCTGCTGGCAGCGGCCGATCGTCGTGACGCTGCAGGGCGACGATCTGTTTCTCGACGGGCTGACCGAGCCGTACAAGACGCAGGCGCTCGAGCTGATTCGCCAGCAGGTCGCCGACGTCGATCTGTTCGTCTCGGTCAGCGAGTACTACACCGACTACATGACCGACTACCTGCGCATCCCGCAGACGCAAGATGCGCACGGTGCCGCTCGGCGTCGACTGTCGAAGGACTTCGCGCCGCCGGCGCCGCTCGAGCGCGACGCCGTTCACGATCGGCTATTTCGCGCGCATCGCGCCCGAGAAAGGGCTGCACAACCTGGCCGAGGCGTATCGCATCCTGCGCCAGGAGCGCGGGCTTGCCGCCATCGCGGCTCGTCGCCGCCGGCTACATGGGCGCCGATCAGCAGGCGTATCTCGAGGGCATCCAGCGATCGCTGACGGCTGCGGGGCTCGGCGACGAGTTTCAGTACTTCGGCACGGTCGACCGCGAGCAGAAGGTTCGCTTCCTGCAGTCGCTCGACGTGCTGTCGGTGCCCAGCGGCTATCACGAGCCCAAGGGGCTGTACCTGCTCGAGGCGATGGCTGCGGCGTGCCCGTCGTGCAGCCGAATCACGGCGCGTTTCCCGGAGCTGATCGAACGCACCGGCGGCGGCCTGCTGGCGCGCTCGGAGCGAGCCGGCGGACATCGCGGACGCGATCCTCGAGCTCTGGCGCGATCCGGCGCGGGCGGCAGCGCTGGGCGCGCGCGGCGCCGCAGGAGTGCGACGCGCTTACACGATCGACCAGATGGCCGACGGCCATGCTCGCGGTCTACTCCGAGCTGACCTCGCCCAAGCGGGCGCCGCACGCAGCAACCGCCTGACTCCGAGAATCGTGACCTGTGCTCGACGCGCGTCAGCTCACCAAAACCTACGATTCACCCGGCGGCCCGCTGACGGTGCTCGAGCGACGTGTCGTTCTCGCTCGCAGCCGGGCGATTCGGCGGCGGTGATGGGGCCCGTCGGGCTCCGGCAAGAGCTCGCTGCTCTACATCCTCGGCGGCCTCGAGCCGCCGACGAGCGGCGTCGTGACGCTCGGCGGCCAGAATCCGTACGCGCTGGATCCCGACGCGCTGGCGGCGTTTCGCAATCGAGCAGGTCGGATTCGTCTTTCAGGATCACTGCCTGCTGCCGCAGTGCACGGTGCTCGAGAACGTGCTCGTGCCGACGCTGGTCGGCGAAGCCGACGACGCCGCGCTACAGCGCGCGCGACAGCTGCTCGCAGGACGTCGGGCTCGGCGAGCGGCTCGATCATCGGCCGGCGGCGCTCTCCGGCGGCGAAAAGCAGCGCGTCGCGATCGCGCGCGCGCTGATTCGCGAGCCGCGGCTGCTGCTGTGCGACGAGCCGACCGGCAACCTCGATGCCGACTCGGCCGATCGCGTCGCCGACTGCTCGCTCGCGCTGCATCAGCGCCAGCAGACCATCCTGCTGGTCGTCACGCACAGCGAGCCGCTGGCCGCAACGCTTCGAGAAGCGATGGCGACATCGAGCGCGGGCATCTGTGCCGCAGTAGACATCGTGGTCATGAATCCGGCTGGTCCTCGCCAGCCTGCAAGCACTATCGCGGCCTCCACGCGCTGGTGATCGCCGGCGTGGCCGTCGCGGTCGCGGTGCTGGCCGGCGCGCTGCTCGTCGGCTCCTCGGTCCGCGCAAGCCTGCGCGACCTCGCGCTCGCGCGGCTCGGCGCCACCGACCTCGTCCTGTCGTCGACCGGCTTTTTTCGCGACAGCGCTCGCCGACGATCTGCGCGCAGTCGATCGCACGGGTCGCTGTCGACGGCCGACGCCGCTGCTCGCCCTGACCGGCGCGGTCACGCACGAGGACAGCCGGCGACCGCCGCGCGCGTGCAGGTCTTCGGCATCGACGATCGCTTCCTCGCGTTCCACGGGCGATCCGGCGCCGCGCCGACGGACGCCACGCGTGGATGAGCCCGGACTGGCCGCGGAGCTCGGCGCCGAGGCCGACGACACGCTGCTGCTGCGGGTCGCCAAGCCTACCGACATCCCGCTGAGCAACCTGCAGGGCCGCCGGGAAGACGTCAGCGAGCGGATCCGGCTCACCGTCACCCGCAGTCGTCGCAGCGCGACGAGCTCGGCGAGTTCTCGCTGCTGCCTGCGCAGGGACCGGCGCTGTCGATCTTCGTCCCGCTCTCCCGGCTGCAGCAGGATCTCGATCTGCAGCAAACGCGTCAACGCCGTGCTCGTGCGCATGGCGACGCCGGCAGCCGATCCCGAGGCGCGATGTCGCGACAGTTCAGCGCGGCGCGCGACTCGGCCGCGGCCAACTTCGAGGATCTCGGACTGACGACGCCGATCCGCAACCCCGACCGCGAGGTCGACCATCCTCGAGCATCGAACCGGCCTGCTTCCCAGGCGGTGTGGTGACGTCGCTTAACGGCGCCGCTGTGCGCAAGCGAACGAAGCCCACCGGTTGGTGCACTGACCTACCTCGCCAATTCGATTCGCGCACGCGGGCGCGAGATTCCCTATTCGCTGATCGCGGCGATCGATCTCGAGGCCTACGATCGGCTTCGCGGCAGACGCCAGCGTCGCAGACTGGCAGCGATATCCGGCGCGCCGCCGCAGGCCGCGCCATCGCGCTGCCGCCGATTCGCCTGAACGAGTGGGCCGCGAACGATCTCGGCGCGCGTGCCTGGCGATCGGGTCGACGTCGACTATTTCGTCTGGTCGGATCAGGACGGCCTGCGCACCGAGTCCGCCGCGTTCCGCTTTGCCGGCGTCGTGCCGATGTCCGGCGCCGGCGGCGATCGCACGCTGACGCCGGAGTACCCAGGCATCACCGACGCGAGCGACGTGACGTCATGGGATCCGCCGTTTCCCGTCGACCTGAAGCGCGTGCGCAAGACAGGACGAGGACTACTGGGACACGTGGCGCGCGGCGCCGAAGGCGTTCATCCCGCTCGACGTCGGTCAGCGCCTGTGGCCGAGCCCGTTCGGCTCGCTGTCGTCGCTGCGGTGGTCGGCACCGCGCGACGACTGGCCACGCACGCGACGTCATCGATGCACTCGACGGCCGGCCTCACCGTGCGCCACGCGCGCGCCGAAGCACTGGCGGCCGCCGACGGCACGACCGACTTCGGCGAGTACTTCGTCTACTTCAGCTTCTTCCTCGTCGTGGCCGGGCTGCTGCTCGCCGGGATGTTCTTCGCGCTGACGCGTCGAGCAGCGGGCGCGTGAGCTTGGGCTGCTCCTCGCCGTTGGCTTTCGTCACGTCGATCTCCGGCGGACGCTGCTGGTCGAGGCCGGCGTGCTGGCCGGCGTCGGCAGCCTGATCGGCATCGCCGGCGCCGTCGGCTATGCCGCGCTCATCATGTACGGCCTGCGCACGTGGTGGGTGGGCGCCGTCGGAACGACCGCGCTCGAGCTGCACGTCGATCCGCTGATGCTGCTCGCTGGCGTGGCCGGCGCGCGCACTCGCGGCGGTCGCGGCCCTCGTGGTGGTCGCTGCGCCGGCTCCAGAAGCGATCGCCGCGCACGCTGCTGACAGCTGGTCTGCAGCGCCCACTTGACGCGTCGAGGCGACGCGAGTCCCTCGTCGCAACATGCCGCGCTACATCGCTCGTTGCGGGCACTCGTTGCTCGCGCTGCATTCTGGTCGTCGCGGCGTCTCGCGGGATGCGTCGATCGCGTTGCCGCGTTCTTCGGCGCCGGCGGCCTGCTGCTGATCGCGGGCTCGCCGGCGTTCGCGTGGTGGCTGCGGCGGCCCACGGCCGCATCGGATGCCGCGGCGTCGCAGCATCGCCAGCTTCGGCGCGGCCTACGCGCGCTGGCGTCCGACCCGCAGCGTGCTCTCGGCCGCGCTGATCGCCTTCGCCTGTTTCGTGATCGTCGCGGTGGGCGCGTTTCGGCGCGACCCGTCGGACGCGTCAGTTGACGCGCGAGTCGGGCACGGGCGGCTTCGTGCTGATGGCCGAATCGGTGGCGCCGCTGATGCACAACCCGAACACCGCCACAGGGACGCGAGGAGCTCAGCCTCGCCGGCTACGCCGAGCTGGACGCGGCGCACATCACGCGATTCCGCTTGCGGCCCGGGCGACGAAGCGAGCTGCCTGACGCTCTACCAGCCGAAGAACCCGCGGCATCGTCGCGCCCGAAGCATCGTTCCTGACCGAGACCGCGATTCGCGTTTGCGCAATCGATCGCCGAGTCCGACGAAGAACGCGCCAATCCGTGGCTGCTGCTCAACGGCGCGTTCGACGATGGCGCGGTACCGGCGATCGCCGATCAGACGTCGCTGACCTACGTCTTTCATCTCGGCGCTCGGCGACGACTTCGTCCTCACACCGGAAGGGCCGCGAGCCCATCCGCCTTCGCATCGTCGGCGACGCTGGCCGACAGCGTGCTGCAGTCGGAGCTGATCATCGGCGAGAGCCAGTTCGTGCGGCTGTTCCCGCATCACGAGGGCTATCGCGTCTGGATGATCGAGGCGCCCGAAGCCACGCGCTGACGGCGATGACGACGCTGCTCGAAGATCGGCTGTCGGACTTCGGCGTCGACGTCACCGATACGCGCGCGCGGCTCACCGCGTACCATCAGGTCGAAAACACGTATCTGTCCACGTTCCAGGCGCTCGGCGCGCTCGGGTTGCTGCTTGGCACGTTCGGGCTGGCGGCGGTGCTGGCGCGCAACGTGCTCGAGCGTCGCCGCGAGCTCGGACTGCTCGGCGCGATTGGCTTCACGCGCACGCCATCTGCGCACGATGGTCGCGGCGGAGAGCCTGCTGCTCGTGGGCTCCGGCATCGTGATCGGGACCGTCGCCGCGCTCGTCGCGGTCGCGCCAGCCCTGTCCGAACGCGCCAGCGCGATCCCGTTCGGTAACCTGAGCCTGCTCTTGGCCGCCGTGGTGGCCACAGGCCTGCTGTCCTCGCTGGCGGCGGTTCGACTCGCGACCTCGGTGCGGGTCGTCGAGGCGGTGAAGAGCGAGTAGGGTGACGTGCCGAAGGTGCCGCGAGGTCGCCTGGGTGCCGAGGTGCCGGAGTGCCAGGCGGTGCGACATGATGCGGACGGGTGCTTAGACGCGCCGTGAGTGATGAACACGACGTGCACAGCGTCGTTCGATACTCGCTCGTCGCGTGTGTTGCGTTTGCCGCCGGTGGTCGCCGGCACGGCGCAGAGCGCCAGCGCGATCGTGGCCGCAGTGGCGCGGGCCGGCACGCGATGGCGTGGCGCAGCTCACGACGCCCGCGACCTGGCCGACAACCCTGACGAAGCGCTGGGAAGCGACGGTCGGCGCCGGGCATGCCTCGCCGGTGGTGGCGGGCGATCGTGTGGTGCTGCATTCGCGCCAGGGCGATCGCGAAGTGACGCGCGCGTTCGATCTCACGAGCGGCAAGGAGCTGTGGCGCAACGAATATGCAGCGCCGTACACGATGAATTCGGCGGCGCGCGGTCACGGGCCGGGGCCGAAATCCACACCGGTCGTCGCCGGCGGCCGCGTCTTCACCTTCGGGATCAGCGGCATTCTCTCGGCCCACGATCTGGCGAGCGGGCGCTGCTGTGGCGCACCAACGCACCGCGGCGCCGCCAGAGTTCGGCACCGCCATGTCGCCCATCGTCGTCGACTCCCACGTCATGGTGCATCTCGGCGCCAACGACTCCGGCGCATTGACCGCGTTCGATGTCGCGACCGGCAAGCCGCGCTGGCGGTGGACCGGCGATGGCCCGGCCTACGCCTCGCCGGTCGCGGTGGACATCGCTGGCACGCGACAGATCGTGACGCAGAGCGAGAACGCGGTGATCGGCATCGGCGCCACGAATGGGCAGCTGCTCTGGCGCATTCCGTTCAAGACGAGCTACGACCAGAACTCGATCACGCCGATCGTGGTCAAGGACGTGGTCATCTACTCGGGGCTCGAGAGCGGCACGACCGCGATTCGGGTCGTTCGCAAGGGCACGCATGGGCGGTGGAGCCGGTGTGGAAGAACGATCAGGTGTCGATGTACATGAGCACGCCGGTCGTCGACCGGCGGCACGCTCTTCGGCCTCTCGCACCGCAACCGCGGTCAGTTCTTCGCCATCGATCTCATCGACCGGGAAGATCCTGTGGACGACTCCGGGGCGCGAGGGTGAGAACGCGTCGATCATGCTCGCCGGTGACCTGCTGCTGATGTCGACGACCAACGCCGAGCTGATCGTGGCGCGCGCGAGCACGACGCGATTCGAAGAGGTCAAGCGCTACACCATCGCGAGCCTCAGCGGTGTGGGCGCATCCCGCCATCGCCGGCCGGCACGATCCTCGTCAAGGACGTTGAGAAGCTGATCTGCTGGGAAGTCTGACGGATCGGTGACCGGGACCGTGGACCGTGGACCGTGGACCGATAGAGTAAGCAATTGCACTGCTCGGGCCGTAAGAATCATGATTACGGCATACAACGGAGTGATTGATGCGTAAACACGTGCTGATTTTGTCGCTGATTGTCACCGCCACCACCGCGTTGTCGGCCAACTGGCCGGCGTGGCGTGGACCGAATGGCGACGGCGTCAGCGCCGAGAAGAACCTGCCGATCAAATGGAGCCCGACGCAGAACATCGCGTGGAAGCTGGCGCTGCCGCAGTGGAGCGGCGCGACGCCGGTCATCTGGGGTGACACGATCTTCCTGAACGTCGCCGAAGCGGATGGCGACGCGCTGTCGCTATGGGCGGTCAACCGATCCAAGGGCGACGTCCTGTGGAAGAAGCCCCTCAGCACCGGCAACAACAAGCAGCGCAAGCAGAACATGTCGTCGCCCTCGCCGGTCACCGACGGCACGACGGTGTGGGTGATGACCGGGCACCGGCTTCCTGAGGGCGTTCGACTTCAAGGGCAACGAGCTGTGGATGCGCGACATCCAGAAGGACTACGGCCGCTTCGGCCTGAACTGGGGCTACGCCAACTCGCCGCTCCTCCTCGACGGCGACCTCATCGTGCCCGTGCTTCACGGGATGAAGACCGACGACCCGTCCTACATCCTGCGCATCGACGGCAAGACCGGCAAGACCGAGTGGCGAGTCGAGCGTCCGACCAAGGCGATTCGCGAATCGCCGGACGCCTACATCACGCCGGCGCTGGCAAGAGTCGGCAACGGGCACGAGATCATCATCAACGGCGGCGATGTCGTCACCGGCCACGATCCCGCGAGCGGCAAGGAACTGTGGCGCGCCAACGGACTCAACCCGGAGAACAATCCCGCGTATCGCATCGTCGCGTCGCCCGTGACGTTTGGCGACATCGTCATCGCACCCACGCGCGAGCGACCGATGCTGATCCTGAAGGCCGGCGGACGCGGCGACGTCACGACCTCGCACAAGCTGTGGGACTTCCAGAACGGCCCCGACGTGCCGACGCCGGTCACCGATGGCACCTACCTCTATGTGGTCAACGATCGCGGCATCGCGTATTGCCTCGAGCTCAAGACCGGCAAGGCCGTCTACGGACCAGAGCGACTGACGCCCGGCACCTACAGCGCATCACCGGTGCTCGCCGACGGCAAGATCTACATCACGAGCGAGGACGGCATTGCGACGGTCTACCGCGCCGGGCCGAAGTTCGAGATGCTGGCCGAGAACAAGATGGACGACTACACGCTCAGCTCGATCGCGGTGAAGGAAGGCCAGATTTTCCTGCGCACCGCCGGATGGTTGTGGGCGATCGGACAACGCGGGGGGACGCGGACGGTGGAGTAGACGGCTTCGATGACGGTGGCCGGTGGCCGGTGCCAGCGGTGGTCGAGCTCGCGGGTAGCGTGTAGTTACTTCTCGCGGTTCGGGAAGCGGCTACCCGTTGCGCGAGCAGCTCAGATGCCCGGACAAGCTTCGAAAGTCCGGCGTCCAGCGGGACGTGATCTTCGGGCGTGAGATACGCTCAGCCTGGCCGCCACGGAGACGAGTAGCGTGCCTCACTGGCGGAGCCGCACGCGACGCGGAGGAAGTGCGCATATTCGGCTTGTCGGAGTCGCGTGCCGCTCCTTCGACAATATTGCAGGGATCCGATACACTGGCCCGCCGGAGTTGGACATCTTCAGCTTCTCGTGGTTGTTACTCATGCGGGCTCCGAACGGTGCAACGACGGTACCGGCACTAATACGGAGGGGATATGTCGTGGATGGTTTTCGTCGCAGGGGCGATTTTTTCGTGGGGACTGTACGGGGCGTCGCTTCACCGAGGGCAGGTAATGCTGGGCAACCCCCTGAAGGCGTTGTTGTGCGTAGGAATCGCCTACGTACTGATCGCCGTGTTTGTGCCCATCGGATCGCTCGCCTCGCAGGGTGAGCTGCGCGGCTTCAACGCGACGGCGCGCTGACAGCGACCATCGCAGGCGGCCTGGGCGCGCTCGGCGCCGTCTGCATCATCTACTCATTCCGAGCCGGTGCCTCGCCCCTGTATGTCATGCCACTCGTGTTTCGGTGGTGCGCCTCTGGTGAACGTGCTGGCGACGATGGCGATCCACCCGCCGAAGGTGGCCCCCAATCCACTGCTGTACCTCGGATTTGGTACTTGCAGCCGTTGGCGCCGGGATGGTGCTGTACTTCCGACCTACTAGCTGAACGCGATAGCCGCTGACTGGCAACCGGCAAACCGGCAACCGGCAACCGGAACCGTGAACCAGCAAGCGTAATGAGCAAAAACGTTCGATCAACAGATCGACGATCCGCCTATGCCTGTCCCTCGGCTCACCCCAATTCAGTGGCTGATCTGCGCCATCGCCGCCCTTGGTTTCGCATTCGACATCTACGAAGTCTTGATGGCGCCTCTCGTCGTCGGGCCCGCGATCGGTGAGCTGACCGGCGCGAAGCCCGGCACTCCAGCAGTTCAACTATTGGGTCGGCCTCTTTTTCTGGGTGCCCGCCATCGTCGGCGGCGCGTTTGGACTGCTCGGCGGCTATCTGACCGATCGCTACGGGCGACGGCGCGTGCTGGTCTGGAGCATCCTGCTGTACGCGTTCTCGGCGTTCGCAGCGGGTTATTCCACCAGCATCGAAATGCTGCTCATTCTTCGCTCCACGACGTACATCGGCGTGTTCGTCGAGTTCGTGGCGGCTGTCGCGTGGATTGCCGAGCTCTTCCCGGATCCGAAGCAGCGCGAGGCCGCACTCGGTTATACGCAGGCGTTTTCGTCAATCGGCGGACTGATGGTCACGGCTGCTTACGCCATCGCGGTGACATACGGGGACAGCTTCCCGGCGATTCACGGCACGCACTCGCCATGGCGCTACACGCTGATCTCCGGCGTTGTGCCCTGCGTTGCCGCTCATCATCATTCGTCCCTTCCTGCCGGAGTCGCCCGCCTGGCGCGAGAAGAAGGCCGCCGGAACCCTGCGCCGGCCGAGCCTCGCCGCGCTCTTCACGCCCGAGCTGCGACGGACGACGCTCGTCACCACGATTTTGTTTGCGTGCGCGTACGGCGCTGCGTTCGGCGCCATTCAGCAGATGCCGCGCATCGTGCCTGGCTTGCCGGAGGTACGAACGCTCGCGGTGCCCCAACAGCAACAAACGGCAAGCCTCGTTCAGGCGTTTCAAGAGGTCGGCGGGCTCGTGGGCCGGTTCGCGCTCGCGTTTCTCGCCATTCGCATCGTCTCGCGACGCAAGCTTCTGCATCTCTTCCAGCTCCCGGGGCTCCTGATCGTGCCGGCCGTGTTCTTCATTGCCGGGACCACCAGTCTCGAGCTGGCGAAGTGGGGCATGTTCCTGGCGGGATTCTTCACGGTGGCGCAGTTCTCGTTCTGGGGAAACTACCTGCCGCGCGTCTACCCCACGCACCTCCGTGGCACCGGCGAAGGATTCGCCGCCAACATCGGCGGCCGCATGCTGGGCACTGGGTTCGCGTTCGTGACGACACAACTCACCAACGTGATGCCGGGCGCCACACCGCAGACTCGACTCGCCTACGCCGCCGCATTGGTCGGATTTGCGTGTATTTCGTCGGATACCTCGTCAGCTGGTTGCTCCCGGAACCCAAGGGCGTAGACCTGCCCGAGTAGGGTTTGCTACGCTTCGAGACACACAAGGCCTCAGAGACCCAGAGACTCAGACGACGAGGGGTCATCATGAGCATTTGCGATCGACCGATCCCAATATGGTTGACTGCGTTGGTTCTTCTCGTCCCTCTGACTGCAGGGGCTCAAGCCCCATCGAGACGCCGGCGACCCATGCCACCGCTGCCCGTTCGGCGGAGAGCCGAGTTGCTGGCTGCCGATTGCCGTCGGAACCGTCGGACTTGAGGCCCTATCTGCGAGCTGGCGAGTCTCTACCAGGATCGGCCAACCGCAGAGCCGACTCGATCAGATTCTGCGCCAAGCCCTATCCTCATCAGAAAGATTCGTCGCGGTGTACACGGCGCTTCATGCCTACACCGATCCCGACCAATGATCCGCAGGCTTTCGATGCTCTCGTCGATGACTGGCGCAATATCGACCCGTCGGATCACGCACCAATCCTCTTCGTCGCGCGGGATCCATTTGCGCCGTGCGCGGTGGCACGCGAACTGTCCGTCCGACAGGTCACGTCAAGCAGGCGGCGCAGCTCTTG
The DNA here is from genome assembly GCA_963734095.1 of uncultured Acidobacteriota bacterium. GTDB lineage: Bacteria > Acidobacteriota > Vicinamibacteria > Vicinamibacterales > UBA2999 > JACCSI01. The sequence goes on from CAVTGK010000011.1 coordinate 48,991, forward strand.
GACGATGTCAAGGACGATGAATCCCACGTCGCCTGAGCGCGTCGCTTTTACTTGAATCACCTCAAGCAGCTGCATCGCCGTGACCGACGATCCCTGTCGAACGACAGCGGTTGACTCGCCGAGCTCGAAGCCGGCGCTAGGAATTCTGCGGTCTCAAAGAGGGCGTTGCCAGTCGCAACGCGTGATCGGCCACGGCCTCACCACCACGTGGCCCGCCGGTGCCGTTCGCGTCGGCGGAAACATCAAGCCACCGGTCAAGACCAAGAACGTTGAACCCGTCTGGCCGCCCGTCGCTCAACAAGCTCGCGTTCAAGGCGTGGTGATCCTTGAAGTCCTGATCGACGAAGCTGGAAAAGTCGCAGACGCCAGAGGTGATGCGATCGATTCCGCTCCTCGATCAGGCAGCGATCGAAGCGGTTCGGCAATGGGAGTTCGAGCCGACGCTTCTCAATGGCGTTCCAGTGCCAGTCATCATGACCGTGACGGTACAGTTCCGACTGGCGCCTCAATTTCGATGAAGTGGCGGCCGATCAACCTGCTCGGCATGCATCCGTGCTGATTGGGGCGACCTCGCATTGTCGTGTCTGATTGGTCCGGAGTCTACCTGCCGGCGCAGTCGCAAGCCCCGAAATCCGCGCGGTCGACGTTCTTGTCGCGCGAAGTCCCTCGATGGAAGGCCAGAAAACGATTGCTATTCGTGTCACAACAACGGCGATGCCGCCCGGGCGCTGTTGGTCGCTGCCGCCGCTGGCTTGACGACCGGCGAAGCGCTCGACGACACACTCGCATGGCTGCGCCGACCGAACGCGTGGAAAGACAACAAGACGCAGGGTGGAATTGACGACAAGGCCCTTGCACGAGTCCAGTTTGCCGCAGCCCTCGCAATCGCGGTCGATCAGGGCGCGCGCCGCGAGCGCTATCCGTGATGCGGCTGCCTTGCTGGTTGCCGATCAGAAAGACGATGGGTCGTTTCAGCTCGATACCTCGCAAAGCATCGGGTCCCCAACGACGTACGGACCGACGATCGCCACCTGGCTGGCCCGTCGTAGCTTCGTGGCGGCCGCTGACAGCCAGTTCGAGCCTGCCATCGCACGAGCTGATCGGTGGCTTCGCGTTGCGAGCGTCGCAACGGTCCTCGATGCCTCTGCGGTGGTGCTCGGCCTGGATCGGAGCGCGGATGGCGACGCGACGTCGCAACGCGCGAAGGCACTCGAGACAATTCGCCGAGGTCAGGCACAGAGCGGCGGTTGGGGACCTTACGTCACCGCCGCACCAGAAGCGTTCGACACCGCCCTTGCCTTGCTGGCATTGACGACGGTCAAACGCGCTCAGCTCGCGGGACCAACCATGCGCGACAGCGACCTCGACGCCGCGATCGCCAAGGGGCGCGGCTTTCTGTTGTCGCTAGCAGACGGCCGACGGGAGTTGGCCCGAGACGACGCGTCCGTCGAATCAGGAGAGCTACGCTCAGCGGATCTCGACGACCGGGTGGGCGCTGCTGGCGTTGATCGATACGCGGTAGTCCGTCAGTGGCGGTCGTTGGTGGCGAATCGGCGCCGCCGCCGCGCCCACGCGGCGCGGCCGTTTTACGTGCTCGCGTCACGCCGCGAAGAGGTCGTCGCGATCCGAGACGCCTGTTCCGGCGGCGGAGGAACCCTTCGCTGCCTTCCTCATGACGGCTCCGGATCGGGTTGGGTAGACACTTGGCGACTGATCAAGAGTAATCCTGCGTCGGTCGACGTCAGCAGGAAGAGTCGTCCTCGGGACCGGCATCTTGGCCGTTCGTCTCAAGCGTCACTTCGCCTGCAGCTGACGCCTCAACTCCTCGAACCAGTTGACGATCAGGTGGATTTCGTCGGTCGAATTGGCCTCGTCGCTGAGCATGAGGAAACGACCATCAGACGCCACGTCGTAGCTGCGTCCGCCCGTATCGTTGACATAGGTATCGGCGAAGAGTGTGCGCGGCGCGTCGAACCGGAACGTCTCTCCAGGGCGAGTCGCCACGCTCATCATCCGGCCAGGTGCGCGGTACACCAACTCGCGGCCACCTGACAGCCAGATGGGTGAGTGTCCCCCGTCAGTCGAGACCTGCCACTTGCCCGACTCCAAATCGGCCATCGGCCGCACGTAGATTTCGTCGCGGCTCGACTCGTTAGAGGTATAGGCCAGCCATCGCCCGTCGGGTGAGACATCCGGACGCGTTTCGTTAGCCGGCGAGGACAGCAGGACGCGGTGACCGTTGCTGCTCACGTTGTCGACCATCGCGAGGTCGAGCTGCCCGTTCCGGAACTCGGAGAAGACCAGTTTCGTGTTGCGGTCAAACCAGGCATAGGGAAATCGAACCGCGCCCTCGGACAGAGGCTGCGGACTCCCGCTACCATCAGCGTTCTTTGTAAACAGCCGCGACGATCCTTTGCCAAACGCGCTGTACGCGAGCCGCGCTCCGTCCGACGTCCACGCCGGCGTCGTGCTCTGCCCGTCGTAGGTCGGCGGTTCATGGACGATCCGTCGACGTCATAAATCCAGATGTCCGTCGCATTCTGCCGCACGTCGGCGCGTGTTACCGCCAGCCGCGACCCGTTCGGCGACAGCCGCGGAAAGCGATAGGCGCCCGGTTCCAGCGGCAGCGGTGTCGGACTTCCATCACGGGTCACCCACACGGGCCGGCGTCGGCCACCCGCGGTGATTTTCACGAATGCAAGCGTCCCGTTCAGGGAGACATCTCGCACGGATGCGTTCTGCTCCAACGCGATCCGGGTCTCCGATCCCGTGAGCTCCGCACGCACGGCGTCGAAGGGTGCGACGAACACGGCGTTCTGATCCACGCCGTACATCAAGTGTCCGGTAGAGAGGTATGAGACCGGGCCGTTTTTCAGGATGACCCGGCGCTCGCGAGTTTCGAGGTTGTACGCGACGGTCTCGACCTGCCCCGCGGTCGAACCTGTCAACCCTAACTGGCTCAAAAAGAGCTCGGGCGCGAGCGGAACGCTCGATTGCGAATACAGCACCCATTTGCTGCCCGGGAGCACTTCCGGCACAAAGACCACTCCCGATTCGGCGGCAGCCAGCTGGACTGGTGTACCGCCTGTGCTGTCGACATGGAAGATGCCTCGGCTGCTGTCGGCGTACACGATGGTGCCGTCGCCGCCCCATCGCGCGCCGGCGAAGTACCACACGTCGGCCAGGGCCGTGGGAGTGCCTCCCGAGAGGGCGAGCCTGACCAGCCGGCTGTCCTGCAGGAAGCCAATCGACTGGCCATCCGGCGAGAAGAACGGCGCCGTTGCATCTTCGGTGTTGGCGATCGGCGTCGACTCGGCTGAGTCGAGCGCGCGGAGGTGCAGCTGCCGGTTCGCGCCGTACACGATGTGTCTGCCGTCGGGCGAGATGGCGATTCGGAGAGCGGTCGAGCGGTGCGCCTGCGACGATGCGTTGATCCGGCGGGAGCCGCACCGAGACGTGCAGGACCCGCGGTGGTTCGCCTGATGGGGCACCGCGTGTGGCCATCCACACCGCGATCGCACCAGCAATCAGGCCGATTGACGCCGCAGCTACGATCCATCCCATGCGAACTGGCGGTTGCGCATGCTGAGGCGTCACGCTGGACCTGGCGTCGATCGCCTCGAGCTCGGCGCGCGCGTCGCCGATGTCGCGCACGCGCCTCCGCGGATCCTTGTCGAGCAGGCGAACGAGCAGACGGCGAAGCGGCTCCGGTGTCCCGGCCGGCAACGCCGTCCAGTCCGGCTGGTCCTTCACCACCGCCGCCAGTGTCGCTACAACATCGTCACCGGCAAATGCGCAGCGGCCCGTGAGCATTTCGTAGAGCACGCACCCGAACGCCCAAAGGTCGGTGCGCTTGTCGACTCGCCTACCTCGGGCCTGTTCCGGCGACATGTAGGCCGCAGTGCCGAGAATGATGCCCGCGCGCGTGGCGGCCGGAGAGGTGATGGTCGGGGGATCCGGTTCGGGCGAGGCCTGCCTCGCACCCACTATCCCCGGCTCGATCACCTTCGCGAGGCCGAAGTCGAGCACCTTCACGGCGCCGTCGGCGGTGACCTTGATGTTGGCAGGTTTCAGATCGCGATGAACAATCCCCTGCTCGTGCGCGGCGTCGAGGGCGTCCGCGATTTGCTTGGCGATTGGGAGTGCCTCGTCGAGCGGGATCGGTCCTTGTGCAATACGGTCCGCAAGCGTTGATCCCTCGACGAGCTCCATGACGAGAGCCGCTGTGCCGTCGCGCTTCTCCAGACCGTAAATGGACGCGATGTTCGGATGATTGAGCCGGGCGAGCACTTCGGCTTCGCGCTGGAAACGCGCCAACCGTTCGCCATCGCTCGCCACGGCCTCGGGCAACACCTTGATGGCCACGGTGCGCTTGAGGTTGGTATCGGTCGCGCGGTAGACCTCACCCATGCCGCCCACGCCGATCTGAGCGGTGATTTCATAGGGGCCGAGGCGCGTGCCAACAGTCACAGCCACGGCAAGCGGTTGCAATTATAGGAGATGCCGTAGCGAGAGCGAATACGTAACGGGTGACGGCGTAGTAGCTTCTCATTCGATCCGCGCGCCGACCCAACGCGTTCGCGGTGGCCCACCCTCTGCTGTGCCCCGCGGATGCAGTCGTCGCCGGAACAGGCGACTCGGATCGCAACGACCTGCGAGCGGCGTGACGCGAGCAGCCATCGGCCGCGCTGCGCGCGGACGGCCGTTGCAGAACGGCCGGCCTTCGGCCGGAAGGCGACGATGCGCGCGCGACGGCGCTTTGCTCGGAAGGTCCGCCGGCGACGCGACCTTGTACAGACCCTTCCTCGAAGGGCCTCCGCCGAGCGTTGCGAGGCGGCCAGTGCGGCCGACGGCCGGCCTTCTGGCGCGTAGCGCCAGCTGTTCGACGCGAAGCGGGGCCCCCGCCGCGCGTTTTGTGCGCGGTGGGGTGAGAAGCGGGAGGTGCGAGACGAGTCGGCTGTTCCGGCGACGAAGCGCCAAACGTTTGTCCGGGTGCCTTACCTTGCTCGGATTTGCAGGAATCATGGTGCCGGACGAGTCGGTCAAGTTGTCCTGAATGCCGCGACTCGTTCGGCTGCCGTCGCAACGATGCGGTCGAACTCGGCGAGGCCGCGCAGCGGAGCCAGGAACGGGCAGTGCACCGCAATATAGTCGTGCGGGTAGAACCCGCGTTCGACCGCCTGCCCGAGCAAGCGAAGCGCCGTCGGGATATCGCCGGCGACGGCGAAACTCTCGCTCAGATGGAACGTGATGTGCCCATCAAATGACATGTCCGCGATCGTCGCCAGCGCGGTACGGGCTTCCGCGGTTCGCCCTGCGCTGCCCTCGAGCAACGCCACGAGCTGCACCGTGTACGGGATCTGAGGCACATGCGTCTGCATCCACTGCGCCTGCGCCCCGGCGTCGGCCATCCGACCGAGCAGCGCGTAGGTGTATCCCACCGACCAATGGATGATGGGATTGTCCGGGTCCAGCACGAGCGCATGCTCATGGATGTCCAGCCCCTCGTGCGGCCGTCCCACGAACCAATGCGCGGAATTCAGGAGTACGCCCGCCATCGGCGACAGTGGGTCCACTTCGAGAAAACGTCGTCCGGCCGCGATCGCCGCCTCGCCCTGTCCCGCCGCCTCGAGCGCGATGCCACGGAAGAACAAGGCATCCGCGTCGCTTCCGTCCAGCTCCAGCGCCTTGGTGAGATATCGCACCGTGTCGGCGAGCGCGCCGCGCTCATAGCTGATGAAGCCGAGCAGTGAGTATCCGTAGGCGGCATTCGGCGCGACATCCATCAGCGCGCGTGCCTCCGCCTCGGCGCGGGCGAGATGGATCGCGTCGGTGCTCATCCCGGCGCGCACCTGGCTGACCCACAAGTGGGCGCGTAATGCACGCAACGGCGGCGACAGTCCCTCGATCTCGGTCGCGCGGTCCAGCAGCGCGTTCACCTGATCCATCGACGCGCCATAGCGCCGCACGAGCCCCTGGGCTCTCAGGTACAGCTCGAACGCTCGAGGATTCTTGATGTGCCGCTCGGCGAGCCGGTCGTCCTCGGACGCCGTCAGCGTCACGCGCAAGTGCGGTGACGATCGCGCGCGAGACACGTTCCTGCACGTCGAACACATCGTCCATGGTGCCGCTGTATTTCTCGGCCCAGATCTGCTCGTCCGTCGTGGTGTCGACCAGCTGCGCCGTAATGCGCAGCGCGTTGCCGGCCTTCCGTGCGCTCCCGGTCAACGCATACCGCACGCCCAGGGTGCGGCCAATCTCGCGCAGGCCCTTGGTCGTCCCCTTGAGTTGCAGCGAAGAGGTTCGCGAGATCACGCGCAGCGCCTTCACGCCCGAGAGGTCGGTGATGAGCTCCTCGGTGAGTCCGTCGCTGAAGTATTCGTTGTCGGGATCGGCGCTCAGGTTGGTGAACGGCAGGACCGCGATCGACGCGTCGCGGCGGGGACGGTCAGACGCCGATCGGAATGCCGGCGTCACGGATGGCGTCGGTTGTGCGCGCAACGCGGCAACCACCTGGGCACCGCTCGTGAACCTCTCGTCGGCCGAACGCTGCAGGAGTCGTCTCACGGTGTCGCCGACGAAGGCGGGAATCTCGGGGTGCGAGTCTGAGATGGCCGGCGGCGAATAGGCGAACCGCCTGGCGATGACGGCTTGCACCGACTCTCCGGTGAATGCGACGTCGCCCGTCAGCATCTCGTACATCACGCAACCCAGCGCAAAGAGGTCGCTGCGACCGTCAATCTCCTCTCCCGCCGCCTGCTCGGGGCTCATGTACGCTGGTGTGCCAACGGTCACGCCGATCTGCGTGAACATCAGACCCGTCGCCGATGAGGCTGCCACAAGCGCCTTGCCGATGCCGAAGTCTGCGACGATCGCGTGACCTTCGTGCAGCAGGATGTTCTCGGGCTTGATGTCGCGATGGACGATGTCGTGCCGATGCGCGTAATCGAGCGCATCAGCCACCTCGATGGCGATGCGGAGCGCTTCGTCAACGGATATCGGTGGGCCGCCCGAAAGCCGATCGCGCAGCGTCTGTCCCGCCATGACAGGCATCACGAAGTACAGGCAGCCGCTCGCTTCGCCCGAGTCGTAGAGCGGGAGGATATGCGGATGATTCAGGCGGGCGGCCAATTGGATCTCTCGAAGAAAGCGCTCGCGGCCGAGCGTTTCCGCGAGATCGGGACGCAGGACTTTGATCGCGACTTCCCGGCCGTGCTTGTGGTCGTGGGCCAGGTAGACCGTGGCCATACCGCCCGCTCCGAGTTGGCGGTCGAGTCGATATTGATGGGCGAGCGCATCGGCCAGGACTGCAGGGGTCTTCACAGCGGATTCCGCCCGAACACCTTTACAGTCATGGCACCGGCTTCAGCTGGCGTTGGTACTCTGCTTCATCGAAATGCCCTTTTGACTCGACGATCAGACCGTCGGCACCAAGCGTCCATTCTTCGTAGCCGCTAATACGAACAGATCGGCCGGTGCCTCCAGGGCCGCTGTTCGTTCCTGTCCACGTCCAATGAAAAACCGCGTGGCCGCCCTCCTGACGCACCCGGTCCATCTTCACGACCATGTCAGGAAAAGCCGTCATGAAACCTTTCGCCGTCGCGGTGATCGCCGCGCGCCCGACAGACGGCTCACCGTCATTGACTGTGAGTGATCCATTCCCGGCGTAGAACGACGCCACGCTATCTGGAGTCTGACTGCTCCAGGCTGCCGCATAGCGCGTCGCGAAGTCGGTCAGCTGTGTGGGGTTCATCGAAATGGTCCTCGAGGACCGCCGCTGGCGAAGCGAGCCACGAAATCATCTGCTATTCGTCTTGAGAACGCCAGCGCTGAGCAAGATCCCTGGCTCGTCACGCTCGACCCACTCTGCTGCGATCTTCCCATCCTGCCCTGACACCCAGCCAATCAACCGCGCGTTCAGTGTTCCGCGGAATGAGTATTGCCGAAGCGGCCCGCATCGGCTGCGCACTCTGCGCGCGCGCATTCGCGGATTGATCAATGACCTTCCGCGCGTTCATTCTATTCCGCGGATTGAGATCTCCGCCTTCTTGGTGAGCTTTTTCGCTCGGAGAGAGTGGATCCTTGAAGCCATTGGTGTGGCGCAGGTATCGTCGGCGGTTATGACCGAAGACGGCCAAGCGTCAGTTAGGCGGTGCCGCCGCTTCAGCTCCTCGAACCAGTTCAGCACGAAGCGTAGTTGCGTCGGGTCGCGCCTGCTGTTCGTCGCGAACCATGAGGAAGCGGCCATCTGCGGTGACATCGTACGGAGGGGCATACTGTCCCTCGAACAGCACGCTGCGCAGTGCCGCTCGCGAATGTCGGTCCAGGCTCGATCGGCGCCGCCATCATCCGGCCGCCGGAGCGGAAGAATAGCTCCCGCCCGTTGCGCGACCACCGCGGGCGCAGGCCGCCCACGTTGGAAACCTGCCACTTTCCTCCAGGCCCCGGAAACGGCTGCACGTAGATCTCGAACCTGCCGCTCTCGTTCGACTGATAGGCGACCCATCGTCCATCGGGTGAGAACGCAGGGAACGCCTCGGCAAACGGTGTTGCGAGGAAGGGCTTCGGTTTGCGGTCATCGATCATTGGCAGCACATAAATGTCCCCGGCCAGATCGTAGGCAAGCCACTTGGCGCTCGGGTGCCAGGATCGTGCCTGCGTATTCAGCGCGCCTGCGTCGATCAGGCGCTCTTCGCTGCCGCTTCCGTCGAACGACGTTTGGAAAATTTCCATCGAGCCGGTTGTTCTGATGCCGTTGAAGGTCACGTGGCGGCCATCCGGCGTCCATATCGGCGAGGTGTCCAGGCCCGGCGAGAACGTCAGGCGCCTCAGCGTGCCACGCGCGATCTCATACACCCAGATATCCGAGTTTTGACCCGTCACAGCAATCGCAATCCGCTGACCGTCGGGTGAGAGCGCGACATCGCTGATACGGCCGCTGCTCCGACGCCGACGGGACGGGCCAGCCCCCTTCCGATCGACCCAGAGGAGCTCTCGCCGGGTCTCGGATCCCGCTCCAGGGATGTACACGAGCGAGCTCGGCGGCGATCGCGAACTGACCGGCACCGGTGGCCGTGTTCATGGCCACACCTTCGAGCAGCGGTACGGGCGGTCCCGTCACCTCGAGCCGCCGCAGGTCGAACGGCATCGCCAGCAACGCGCCGGCGCGTCCGAACACGATGTGCCCGGTCGGCAGGTAAACGGGGCTCGCTCCACCCTGCGCGACGACGCGTTGCTCGCCCGTGTCCAGTGAGCGCACGGCAATCAGTGCATCGTCAAAGCTGGCGCCGTTCGGTTGAATCGAGAAGAGGACCGCCTTTCCGCCTGGCAGGAAGGAACGGCCACCGGTGCGAGCGTTCCGTCGGTTCCAGTTTCGTGAGCGGTTCAGCCGTGCCCCCGGCCGCGGACACGCGGGACAGTCCGCCGGTCGGACTTGCCGCGAACACGATCGTGTCATCCGGTCCCCAGGACGCCACCGCGGTTCGTCGCGTCGCACAGCGTCGTCGGCGGACCGCCGCCGATTGGCACTTTTTTCAGTTTCCCTTGCGCGACTGGGATCGTGCCCCCACCTGGCAACGCTCCACCCATGAACCCGAGCCACTGTCCGTCCGGGGAAAAGAATGGGTCGACACCGCCTTCGGTGCCGCGAACGGGAACTGGGTCGAACTGGTCGGCGCGGCGCAGATAGATCTGGGTGTTGCCCGCGGACGTGGCCACGAACGCGACGCGTGCGTCCATCTGGTGAAATCGCCAGCAGACGGTCTCCGCCGCCGCCTTGCAACGCGAGCGCTGGGGGAACAGTCGATCGTCACGCGGGTGGGGCCGGTGCTCACGAGCGGACGCCAGCAGCAGCCACGCGATCGTCGCGACCAGGCCGAGCGCGACGATGGACCACGCCAGACGCTCGATCCACGCGCGCCGCGCGGGCGGCGCAGGCGGCGCGTCAGGCTGCCCGTCGCGTGCGGGCGACGTCAAGGCATCGTCGATCTCCAGCCGCGCATCGGCCGCATCCGCCAACCGGCGCTTGCGATCTTTCTCCAGGCATCGGCGAAGCAGCCGGCGAATCGCCGCCGGCGTATTGGCAGGCAGGCGCGGTAAGGTCAGGCTCGCGCTCGATCACTCGGGCCAGCACGTCGGTCACCTCGGCGCCCTCGAACGCCTGGCGCCCGCTCAGCATCTCGTACAGCACGCACCCGAACGCCCAGAGATCGGCCCGCTTGTCGACCGGCTTTCCGCGCGCCTGTTCGGGGCTCATGTAGGCGGCAGTGCCGAGCAGCATGCCGACGCCGGTCATCAGCGCCGGGGAAGTAATCGTCGGGGATTAGAGCCACTGCCCGCTGACGTCGCGCCTGCGGGCTCCAGCGCCTTGGCCAGGCCGAAATCCAGCACCTTGACCGTACCGTCTCGCTCGGAGCTTGATGTTCGCGGGTTTGAGATCGCGGTGGACGATGCCCTGCTCGTGTGCCGCCTCGAGCGCCTCGGCGATCTGCCTGGCAATCGGCAGCGCCTCGTCAACCGCGATAGCGCGCTACGGCGATCCGGTCGGCGAGCGTCGGCCCTTCGACCAGTTCCATGACGAGCGCCGTCGTGCCACCTCGCACGCTCGAGGCCGTAAATCGCCGCGATGTTGGGGTGGTTCAGCGACGCAAGGACTTCGGCTTCGCGCTGGAACCGGGCGAGCCTCTCGACATCGGATGCGAACGCATCCGGCAGAACCTTGATCGCGACGGACCGCTTCAGATTCGAGTCCGTGCGCGCGGTAGACCTCGCCCATGCCGCCCACACCGATCTGTCCGGTTATCTCATACGGGCCGAGGCGGGTGCCCTGGACGAGCCCCATATGCGGAGGATTCTACGTGGTGTCGAGGGCCGTGTCACAATCAACAGATGAACCACTACCCGCGTCCGACGATCACGCTTTCAACCCTGGCCGCAATCGTGGCACTCAGCGCCAGCCTTGGCGCCGTCAAGTTCACTTCGACGTGGGCGGCCCCGGATGCGCGTTCGATCAGCTTCAAGGGCCAGAAGGTGGTGGCGCTGGTCATCAGCGACGATCTTTCACTCCGCATGTCCGCCGAAGAAGCCCTGACGCGCGAGTTGTCGGCACGTGGCATGCTGGGCGTGGCCGCCTATCGCGTGATCCCTCCTGAGGAACTGAAGGATGCGGAGCGTGCCAAGGCCTGGTTCGAACGTGAGGCCGTCGCCGGTGTCGTGACGCTTCGGCCGGTCAGCGAGAGCAAGGAGAAGCGCTATGGGCCCGACATCTGGGCCTCGCCGACCTACTCCACCCTCTGGGGTTACTACCCGTACGGATGGACCACGGTCTACGTCGCCGGGCCGGTCCGGACGGACACGGTCATCGTCGTCGAATCGCTGATCTACCAGGTGTCCACGGGCAAGCTGGTGTGGGGTGGCGCCAGCGAGACGTCCAATCCCAAGAGCCTGCAGATACTGGTTGCCGAAATCGTGAAGGAGGCCGCGGAGAAGATTCAAAAGCAGTTCCGATGACGCTGACGGCCTCGGCTGTGTGACGCAGAGGGGTCACTGGCGCCGACTGCTCACCTCAAACGGGATCATCGTCCGCTCGGGCTCGCCGGATGGATCGGCGCGATCGAAGCGATCGACCTCGAACGCGCGCCCGATGCGATTGCCCGCCATGTCCTCGAGCATCGCCAGCGCGACGAGCTGATGACGTCCGGCCTTCCACGGCTCCCGCGGTGTGAAGCTCCACCGCGTCTCATGGCTCTCGATCTTCACGTCTCCCTCGAGAAACCGCTGGTCGCCGGCGGTGACGCCCAGGGCTCGCAACAGTAGACCGCGATCGAGCGGCTCGGGAAAGGTGACGATCAGCGGATCGCGTTCGCCAGCGGTCGGGACCGCGACGTCCCAGGCCTTGAAGTCGATCGGACGTTCGTCGGCTTCGGCAACGCGGAACTCACGTCGATATTCAGTCTTGAGCGGCAAGCCATTGGCATCACGCCACTCGCGGTCGACGACCAACGTGTACCTTCGTCCGGGGACCAGCGAACGCCCCATCTGCGCATTCGGCAGAATGCCGCGCTTCTGACGGCCCGGATCGAAGAAGACGGTGTAGCGCGTGAAGTCGTCGTTCCAAAACTCGGCGTCAAGAGGAAGGAACGGATCGACGACGGCCTGTCCCCTTTCGTCCAACAAGCGGATGTAGTCGAGGCCACCGCGGCGACCCATCGGCGCCGAGAAGTGAATGTAGAGCCGAAGTTGGTTCTCGGGGACCACATCCGCCGACGGAAACACCTGCGCAACGACGGTGGAAGGGTCTGTGGCGATTGCGGGGAGCGAAACGGTCGCCCTGAGGGGGGCGCTGAGCGGGGCACCGACATTCGCGGCCGCGCCGGGCACAGCCGTGGGCGTAAAGACCGCGACGTACTGGCGGCCGGGATCGAGCGGAAACATTGGCGCGAAACGGATGGTGTGATCGGTGACCGAATAGGTCCCGAGCATGGCTGGCTGTCCCTCGCCGACCGAGACACGCAGCACTTCGGTCCACTGCTCGCGACTCAACTCACGTGCTGCGAGCCGCCGTGTGAGGTCGACGGGAACATTGACGACCTCGATGCTCGCCGCTGCGCCAGTGCGGCGCGTGCAGACGGATCTCGACTGGATCGGCTGGCGCCGCTGCGCTTCGACAACCGGCGACTGCCGCCAGAAAGAGCACGAGCGCGGCAGCCCACGCTGGGGACGCCGCGCCCGTTCGATTCGTTCGACTCGCCAGATTCACCTGACCTGCCCGGTCGACCACGATCCACCCGTCCGCTATCAGCCTCCGCCTGAAGAACCGAAGCGCACGGCGAACCCGCCGCACCTGCGCACCGGCGCGATGCGCACCGGCCTACGGCAGCGCCATGACGGCCAGATTCAGCGCTCCGGCTTCAGACCGCGCAAGCACAATCGAATTGTTCGCGTCGAGCAGATCGAGCTGTTCGACCCCCTTCATCGACGCCACGGTCTCGAACGGCACGCCGCTCGTTTCGGCTTCGACTCGGGCGGTGATCTTCTCAGCTTTGTCGAACCCCGCGGTTGGAATCTTCATCACGCCACGGCTGTTGTTCGACATGAGGAGGTATTCGTTGCCGTTCTTGCGGTACACGATCATGTCGAGCGGCCGGTTGCGATTCCCGAGTTCGGCAATCGTCGTCCCCATGACTTTGCGCGCCCGGCTGCAGGCTGTTGACCGGGAACTTGACGAGCGGCGTGCACAGATAGCCGGCAATCAGGTTGGTCTCGCCGTTCAACTTGTGGGGGACGAACGTGTACACGGGCGAGCGCGTTTCGAACGCGCCGTGATTGCCGTGATAGATCTCCACGCTCGTGCCGTTGTCGACGGTCGAGAACGGATAGGCGACCGAGCGCAGCTTCGACGAGAATTCCTCGTTCGAGAGACCCGCGACGTACAACCGGCCATCGACAAATGCCATGTCGGTAATCGACTGGGTTCTGGGGTTGCGGGCCGGATTGGCCTCGTTCGCGGCCGGCGCATTCGGCAAGCTGACCTTCGAGAACTTCATCTTGTCGAGGGCGAGCAACTCGATCTTGCCCGCGCCGTCGACGCGCAAGAGGGCCGGGCTGGCCGTGGCGCCCTGGCCGCGCATGACGGACAAGTAGGCGTTCCGCGTCTTGGGATGAACGGCGAGATCCGTCACCGCAATCTCGCGAACGTCCGTGCCGAGCAACGCGGCAATTTGCTGATCGATCCCCGTAATCGCCTTGGCGCCGGCGGCGCCACCCTGCGCCAGGGCGCCTAGCTCGAGCGCAAAGATCGTCGCCGACTGGGTGTCGCCGGCAAACAGCAACCCATCGGGACCGAAGGTCAGCGGTCCGATCGACTTGAAGGTTGGTCCTGAGCCGGCGGCCTGAGGACGCAGCCGGCTGGGCGGCCGGTGCGATCGACAGCGACGCCACGACCGTGAGCACCACACTGATTTTCAACAGCAAAGAGCGCATTCGCCCTCCTTATGCACGGGCTATCTTACACGGGTAGACTGACGCTAATTACTGCCGCTGGAGTGAGCCGTTTACCGCGTCGGCTTCAAGAAATCGCGATTGACCGTTGAACAGGAACGGTGGAGGCCCTATGCGCAAAGCAACTACTGTTGGCGGCCCTGTTGAGCGTCGGATGGCTCACCGCCGCCAATGGTCAGACCAAGTCTGCCGCCGAACAGGGATTCGACCGCCTCAAGGCGCTCGAAGGCGCGTGGATCGACGTCGACGGAATCTTCGGCACCAAGGGCGCCGTCGCCGTGACCTACAAGGTGTCATCCGGCGGACATTCCGTGGTTGAGACGTTTCCCGGTCGGCACTCCCAACGAGATGGTCACCGTCTATCACCTGGACGGAAGCGACCTGGTGCTCACTCACTACTGCACATCCAACACTCAGCCGCGCATGAAGTCCGCAGGGCTGCAGGGCAACACGCTGGCTTTCGACTTCGCCGGCGGCACGAATATCGATCCGGCCAGGACGAGCCACATGCACTCGGCCAAGATCGAGTTCGTGTCCGCCGACGAAATTCGCGGCACGTGGGACAACTGGGAGCACGGCAAGGCGGACCACTCGGCCACGTTCCGCGTGGTCCGCAAGAAGTAGACGCAAGACGGGAGATCAGACCTTCACTGACGTGGCTCCGTGACTGTAGGTCCGTTGCCGATCTGCCTTGATCTATTGCGTCGGCGTTTTTCGTCCCGACATCCTCGCCCTTGAGAAACTTCAGAAGCGGCGGATACAGCTTGTCGGGCGCTTCGAACTGCGGGTTGTGGCCGATGTCGGGATGAGATAGAGCTGCCCGTTCTGCACGGTGTCGGCGACGCGCTTGGCCTGCGCCGGGAAGTTCGGCCCGTCCTTCTCGCCGCCGATGACCAGCGTGCGCGCCTTGATGCGCGGCCAGTCGTAGACGACCGGGTCGGCATAGATCGCCTGCTGCTGCAGCGCACGCACCATGGCCATGCGCGGCCAGTCGCCGCTTCTGCGTCCAGCCGTAGTGAATCTTCACGTACTTCATGTACTCGGGCTTCCAGTTGACGTAGTACGCGCGCATGCCCTTGACGATCTCCGCGTAGTCGCGCGCCAGCGCGCTCTTGTAGACCTCTGAGTGTCGCGCCACGGCCGGCCGGCGCGCGCGTCGGTCAGCCCAATCTGGTTGATCATCGCGAGGTTGCCGACGGCATCCGGGTACGACGACGCGAACCGGCTGGCGACCATCCCGCCCATCGAGTGCGTCACGATGTCGGTGGTCTTGATGTTCAGGTGATCGAGCAGCCGCTTGGTGTTCGAGGCGTGCGTGCTGATCGAGTAGTGGAGAATCGGCTTCGACGAGCGGCCGTAGCCGATCTGATCGGGACGATCACGCGATAGCCTTCCTTGCGCAGGATCTCGATGGTGTCGGTCCACGCCTCACCGAAGAAGTTCATGCCGTGGAGCAGGATCACGCTCTTGCCGTTCGCCGGTTCCGGTCGGCGCGACGTCCATGTACGCCATCCGCACATCCTGCCCTTCGAGGTTGAAGGACATGATACGACACCGGATGTGGGTATGGCACGTCCTCGAGATTGATGCTCATCGGCCCCCAGTCGGCGGGCGGCGCGGGCGGCGGTTCCTGAGCGCCAGCCGCGGCGCCCAGCGCCAGGGTAAGAGCGCGTCGTCAGAATGATGATGTGCACGTGCTACCTCTTTGATTTCCTCTTCGCCGCGACCCTTCTTCGCCGTAGCTTCGTCTTGCCTTCGCCGACCGCTATCGAAGCCGCGACCGGACAGTGCCGCCTGCGTTTCTTCGGCAACTTTTCTCTGACCAGCGTATACGACCGTTCGAGTAAGCGGCGCCAGCTCCCGGTCCTCGAGCGCATCCCATCGTTCGAGCGCGACCCACTTCGCGCGCGCCAGGTACGGCGCCGGGATCATGCCGTCGCGCTCGCACAGCTCGGCAAACGTCTCGTCGTCGCACTTGAACGACGTGACGTTCGGCGCCACCTCGGTGCAGGCAACGCAGAACATCTTGCCGCCGACCTTGAACACGAGATCCGCGCCCCACTGAATCTGTTCGGTCGCGCCGGGCGAACGATAGGCACAGCTTGCGAAACGCGGCAGGGTCATCGCGGGAATATACCGGCAGTTGCACCTGGCCAACGGTCCACAGTCGCCGGCAATTGCCGACCGGCCAGTCGCACGGCATGGTCACCAGCAACGGTAACCGGCCTGGAACCGGACTACCGGTAACCGCTACCATGCCACCGAGGGATTAGAATTCGCCCATGCGTTACCTTGCCTCGCTAGGCGTTGCGACCGCTCTGGCGCTCGTCGGCTAGCCGCCGACGTGCCGACCGCGCAAGGCGGACCCTTCCGCTTCTCGGTGACGCTGCCGCCGACGCAGTCGTCCGCGGTCGACGGCCGCCTGCTCGTGATCGTCTCGCGCGTCGAGGGAACCGAGCCGCGTTTTCAAGTCACCGACGGCCCGACTGGGCAGCCGGTGTTCGGCATCGACGTCGAGAACTGGGCGGGATCGCGCGCCGCCGATCGTCGACGGCAGCGTGCGCGGCTTCCCGCTCGACAGCATCAACGACATCCCCGCCGGGACCTACACGGTGCAGGCGCTGCTCCACCGCTACGAGACGTTCAAGCGCGGCGACGGCCACACGGTCAAGATGCCGATGGATCGCGGCGAGGGCCAGCAGTGGGCGCAGGCCCCAGGCAATCTGTACTCGACGCCGCAGTCGCGTGACGCTCGATCCGCGCAAGGGCGGAACGATCGACATCGCGCTCGACAAGGTGATTCCGCCGATCGCACCCGCCAAGGACACCAAGTACATCAAGCACGAGCGCATTCAGAGCGCGCTGCTCACGAAGTTCTGGGGCCGACCGATGCACCTCGGGCGCCAACGTGCTGCTGCCCGAAGGCTGGGACACGCATCCCAACGCGCGCTATCCGCTGTTCATCTATCACGGCCACTTCCCGTACACGTTCACCGGGTTTCGCGAGGAGCCGCCCGATCCGAACCTGAAGCCCGACTTCTCCGCCCGCTTCCGTCTCGAGGGCTACAACCGGATCCAGCAGCAGTACGCGCACCAGTTCTACAAGGACTGGACCGGCCCCAACTTTCCGCGCGCGCTCGTCATCGAGATTCAGCATCCGACGCCGTTCTACGACGACAGCTACGCGGTGAACTCGGCCAACAGCGGGCCGTACGGCGATGCCATCGTCAAGGAGCTGCTGCCCTACATCGAGAAGAAGTATCGCGGGCTCGGCGAGGGCTGGGCGCGGTTCATGTACGGCGGCTCGACCGGCGGCTGGGAGGCGATGGCGGCGCAGGTCTTCTATCCCGACGTCGTTCAACGGCGCCTATATCGCCTGCCCCGATCCGATCGACTTCCGCGCCTACACGGTCGTCGACCTCTACAAGGACAAGAACGCCTACTACCTCGACGACACGTGGAAGAAGACGCCTCGACCGGGCCTGCGCAATTACCTCGGCCACGTGTCGCTCGACGCTCGAAGAGATGAATCGCCTCGAGCTCGTGCTCGGCACGAAGACCCGCTCCGGGCAGCAGTGGGACGTGTGGGAGGCGACGTATTCGCCGGTCGGTCCGGACGGATATCCGGCGCGCATCTGGGACAAGCGAACCGGCGTCATCGATCGCAAGGTCGCGGACTACTGGCGCGAGCACTACGACTTGTCGCACATCCTGCGCCGCGACTGGGAGAAGGGGCTTGGGCAAGAAGCTCGAAGGCAAGCTTCACATCTACGTCGGCGACATGGACAACTACTACTTGAACAACGCCGTGTATCTCGTCGAGGAGTTCCTGGAATCGACCAGGAATCCGTACTACGGCGGCGAAGTCGACTACGGCGATCGCGCCGAGCACTGCTGGAACGGCGATCAGACGCGACCCAACGCGCTGTCGCGGCTTGCGCTACCACCAGATGTTCATTCCCAAGGCCGTCGAACGGATGTCGAAGACGGCGCCGGCGGGCGCCGATCTCAAGAGCTGGCGCTACTAGTTGGATCCAGTCGTCGGCATCGTTTTCGTCCTCGTGTACACGGGGATGGCACTCGGCGGTCTGGCCGCCTTGCGGCTCGATCGCGCCGGCATCGCCCTCATCGGGGCGATCGCACTCGTCGTCTAACCGGCCGGATGACACCGGCAGACGCGTTGGGCTGCGATCGATGGGCGGACGATCGCCCTCCTCCTGGCCATGATGGTCGTTTCGGCGCTGCTGCAAGTTACCGGAGCCTTCACGGTGCTTGCGCGACGACTCATTGGCGCGAGCGAGTCCCCTGCGACGCTGCTCGCCATCGTGATCGTCGTTGCCGGTCTTCTCGTCGGCGGTCTTCGCCAACAATATCGTCTGCCTGGCTATGGCTGCCGCTCCTGATCGACATCTGCAGACGCAGCCATCTCGATCCGGTTCCCTACCTGCTCGCGCTCGCCTGTGCGTCGAACATCGGCTCGGCGGCCACGCTGATCGGCAACCCGCAGACCATCTTGATCGGACAGACACTGCAGTTGTCATTCACGCAGTACTTGGTGGACGCCGGACCGGCCATGCTCGCTGGCTTGTTGGTCGTCTGGCTTGTGATCGCGTGGACTTATCGAGATGGATGGGCCCGTGAGACGGCCTCAGACGAGCTCGCGAAGCAACACATCCTCGCGACGTCACCAGATCACGGTCAATCGGTGGTACCGAGAGGTTCCTGACGCTGATCGATTGGCGATCTGCTGGTCTTGTTCATCGGTCTTTTCATCGTCAATCAGTCCGTCGCGCAGGCTGGGACTGGTCAGCTACTACTTGATGATCCCCGGATTGCGAGGGGTCGACCTCGCGAGCCCACCTCTGTTGTTTGCGGCGACCGCGGCTGCTCACGAACGTCGTTTCGGCGGTGCCGGCCGTCATGCTGCTCCTGCCGGCCGCGACGGGCCGAGATTGCGGGCCTTGTGCTGGCCCTGTCCTCCTCATTCGCCGAGTAATTTCCAAATGGTTGGCAGCACTGCGACCATCGCCGTGGTGGACCAGGCCGAGCGGCACGGTCATGCCATCAATCGAAGGACGTTACGCACGGATTGGGACTCCAGTGACGCTGATAAGCCTTGGTCGCGCCGCGCTGTGGCTGTGGTTTTTGATCGGAACCTGAGGGAGCTCGACCGTGATGCCCGAGCGCAAGATCCGCCCGCCTGAATTACGATGAAATGATGAATCTCGCCCCGATTGCGGCGCTCACGTTGCTCCTGGCGGTTCCCGTGGATGCTCGCCAGCCTCCCGCTGCACCGCCACAGAAGCCGCCAGCGAACTGCCCCGCCAAGAAGCCGCCCGCGTCACACAGAAGCCGCGCCCACCGGCCCAGTCGTCGGCGACGACGGTGGCAACCGTGACGGTCACCGACGAGGCTGGGGCTCCGCTGACGGATGTCCGTGTGATGCTGACCGGTCTGCTGGACCGATCCGGATCGACGCAAACCAACGGCATCGTCAAGTTCGAGGGCTTGCGTCCGGGCGTTTACCGCCTGCGATTCAGCAAAGAGGGCTACACCACCTCGAGCGCGAGTTCGAATGGCGAGCCGGGCAACCCGCTCCAGCGCCGTCGGTGACCTTGTCCACAGCGCCGCCACCGCCGGCGCCGCCGCCACCGCCGGCCGCGGCCAAGGCATTCGATGCCGCCGCCGGGCAAGCCGGTGAGCCCTGTCGCTGCCCGACTTCATCGAGAAGAACTACATCACCAACAGTCAGCCGCAGAAGACGTCGCCGGTCGCCTGCAGCGGGCTGGCGCAGAACGTGCTGTGGCAGATTCGCGAGCCCTGGGAAAACCGGCAGAACGACGCTGCTGACACCATGCTGTACGTCATCGGCGGTGAAGGGACGCTGCGGCTCGACGGCCGCGACTCGGCCCTGCAGGCCGGACATTTGCATCGATTCCGCGCGGGTCGTCGTACTCTCTGCTGCGACGAGGACGAAATCCGTTGATCGTGCTCGCGACGCTGGTTGGCGAGCCCTGCCAGGGGTAAGGCCTCAAGTCCGGCGTCCCTGAGGTAATCTGATTACTTCATCGATGCCGGACGAAAAGGTGATGGCGCCGCTGGCGGCGCCGCAGGACTTCATTCGCGAAATCGTCGCCGCGGACGTGGCTGCCGGCCGCAGCGGCGGTCAGCGTGGTCACGCGTTTCCTCCCGAGCCGAACGGCTATCTCCACATCGGGCACGCCAAAGCGATTTCGCTCGACTTCGGCATCGCCGCCGAGTTCGGCGGGCACTGCAACCTGCGCTTCGACGACACGAACCCCGTCAAGGAGGACGTCGAGTACGTCGACTCCATCAAAGACGATGTTCGTTGGCTCGGGTTCGATTGGGACGACCGCGAGTATTTTCGCCTCGGACTACTACGAGCAGCTGTATCAAGTTCGCCCAGCATCTGATCCGCGAAGCGCCTGGCCTACGTCGATTCACTGACCGCCGACCAGATCCGCGAGTATCGCGGAACGCTGACCGAGCCCGGCAAGGACTCGCCGTACCGCACGCGTTCGGTCGAGGAGAACCTCGACCTGTTCCGCCGGATGCGGGCCGGCGAGTTTCCCGACGGTGCCCACGTGCTGCGCGCCAAGATCGACATGGCGTCGCCGAACATCAACATGCGCGATCCCGGTGCTCTACCGGATTCGTCACGCCGAGCATCATCGAACCGGGAGTGAGTGGTGCATCTATCCGATGTACGACTACGCCCATCCGCTGTCGGACGCGATCGAAGGCGTCACGCATTCGCTCTGCACGCTCGAATACGAAGACCATCGCCCGCTGTACGACTGGGTCGTTGCCTCCGCCGGCACCGCGCATCGTCCTCGCCAATACGAGTTCGCGCGACTGAACCTGAACTACACGGTGATGAGCAAGCGCAAGCTGCTGCAGCTGGTCGAGCAACGTCATGTGGCCGGCTGGGACGATCCGCGCATGCCGACGATTTCAGGCTTGCGGCGGCGCGGCTACACGCCGGAATCGATCCGTGACTTCTGTGCCCGAATCGGCGTGGCGAAGAAGGAAAACGTCATCGACGTCGGCCTGCTCGAGCATTGCGTGCGCGAGGATCTCAATCGGCGGGCCCCGCGAGCGATGGCGGTCTTGAGGCCACTCAAGGTGGTCCTGACCAACTACGATCCCGATCGGGTGGTGGATTACGTCGACGTGATCAACAACCCCGAAGACCGGTCCGCGGGCACACGGAAGGTGCCGTTCTCTCGTGAGCTCTATATCGAGCGGGACGATTTCATGGAGGATCCGCCGAAGAAGTTTTTCCGTGGCTCACGGTCGGCCGCGAGGTGCGGCTGCGCAACGCGCTATTTCATCACCTGCACCGGAGTCGTGAAGGACGCGTCGGGAACGATTAGTCGAGCTGCACTGCACGTACGACCCGGCCACGCGCGGCGGTGACGCGCCGGATGGCCGCAAGGTCAAGGCGACGCTGCACTGGGTTTCGGCGGCCCACGCGGTCGACGCCGAGGTGCGGCTCTACGATCGGCTGTTCAGCGTCGAGGATCCGGATGGCGCCGCGGCCAAGGCCGGCCGGGACTTCACAGCCTTCCTCAATCCAGCTTCGCTGGACCGGCTGCGCGGCTGCAAGCTCGAGCCGAGCCTGGCGAAGGCCACTCCGGGGGCGCGCTTTCAGTTCGAGCGGCTGGGATACTTCGCGGTCGATCCCGACTCGACGCCCGACGCTCCGGTGTTCAATCGAACCGTGTCGCTCAAGGACTCCTGGGCGAAAGTCGCGTCGCGGACGGACTGAGGCCGCTGCGCGGACGGCGGTTCGGTTTGCTCGCCGAAGGCCTCGCGCTTCGCGCCAGGAAGGCCGCTCGCTCACGCTCGCGGAGGCCGGCTACCGGCCACCGCGCGACACAGAGGCACAGAGTCCAGAGAACTCTGCGTCTCGGAGTCTCTGAGGCTTGTTCGTAAGTCCGCTCGGAGATCGCGACGTCGACGAGCGTGGGCTGAAGCACTCGCACCAGATCTGCCGGCGCGAGCGAAATCAGAAACCCGCGCCGCCCGCCGTTGATATAGAGGCGCTCGAGCTCGAGGACACTGCGCTCGACGAAGACTGGCATCGTGCGTCGAGTGCCAAACGGCGACGTGCCCCCAACCAGATAGCCAGTGTGCTTCTCCGCCACGACCGGCTCGCACGGGGTGATGTTCTTGCGTCCAATCTGTCGCGCGAGGTGCTTGGTGGACACGTCGCGGTCCCCGTGCATGAGGACGATCAGCGGAGCGCCTCGCTCGTCCTGCATCACGAGCGTCTTGATGACCTCGTGCTCATCCACGCCCAACTCGCGCGCCGACACGCGCGTCCCGCCATGCTCTTCATACCGATATCGTGTTCGGCGAAAGGCACTCCGTGCTTTCGGAGCAGGTGAATCGCGGGCGTTGACGACATTGTGATTGCGATTGGGGTACGTGATGCAGTGCGTGATAGTCGATTGGTGATGACCCTGCCGACGAATCGGGCCGGTAGTCCAAGTACTAATCGCCCAACGCCGGCGAGTCCGCAATACCCGCCGTTACCCGTCACTCATTGAACGCGTAGCGCCATGGTGGGAGACACGCGCGTCGCGCGCAACGCGGGGAGGTAGCTGGCGATCAGCGTCACGACAAGCAGCGCGATCGGCACGATCACGTAGGTGATCGGGTCGCTGGCCGTGACCTGATACAGCAGGCTCCGCATCAGCCGTGTCAGCCCAAACGCGGCCACGAGTCCGATTCCGATGCCGATCGCCGCCAGCACCATACCTTGCTTCAGCACCATCACCAGAACCTGCGCACGATTGGCGCCAATCGCCAGTCGAATGCCGATTTCATGAGTCCGCTGCGACACGAGATACGCCAGCACCCCGTAGATGCCAACCGCCGCCAGCGCCAGCGCGATCGCGGCAAACGCGCCGAGCAGAAAGCTCGTGAGCCGCGGGGTCGCCAACGCGGTTGACACGACTTCCGACATGGAGCGGATGTTCGCGACCGGCAGGTTCGGATCCATCTGCCGAATCTCGTGCGCGGACCGCGCCAGCAACCGCGAGCGGCTCGCCCGTCGTCCGGACGACGAGAAAGACGTTGCGGATGATCGATGCCGCCGGTCGCCACGTGCCACTGGCTGTGCGGCACGTAGAACTTCTCCTTCACGATGCCGGTCACGCCGTTGTGCCGCTCGTCGGCGACGATGCCGACGACGGTGGTCCACGGCCGCATGGGGTTACCCATCCGCATCCGCCCACCGAGTGCGTCGCCATCCTTCCAATAGGTTCGCGCCATGCGTTTCGTTGATGACACTCACCGGTGCACTCGCCGTCGTGTCCTGCGCGGTAAACCAACGCCCGCGAACGAGACGGGTGCCCAGCGCCTCGAAGGCGCCGTCCGACACGATCTGCCAGTCGCCCTTGGCATTGCGTCCGGGCGCTTCCTCGAATCCCTCGACGTCAAGGCCGGAGTCGCCGATCGTGGTCGCCAGCGGCAGCGCACGAACGACGCCGGCGTGCTCGACACCGGGCAGCGCGCGCACGCGCTCCAGCAGCCGATCGTAGAACGCCGACGACCTCGTCGGCAGTGTCGTACGTCGCCGCCGGCACCGCCAGTCGCATCGTCAGCACGCGATCGGGATTGAAGCCGAGATCGATCTGGCCCAGCGCCGCGAGGCTGCGAATCATCAGCCCGGCGCCGATGACGAGGATCACCGCGAGCGCGACTTCGGCGGCCACCAGCGCGCCGCGCAGCCGCTGTCGGCGGCCGCCGAGCGTCGCCTGCTGGCTGCCCTCGCGTAGCGACTCGACGAGATTGACGTGCAGCGTCCGCAGCGCCGGGCGCCAGACCGAAGAGCAGCGTCGTGACGACGGCCAGAACGAGCGTGAAGAGCACGACGGTGATATCGAGCCGTACCGGCGCGAGCGGCGGCAGGCTCGTCGGATCGAGCGTCGTCAGCACGCGGAGCGCACCCGCGGCCAGCGCGAGCCCCAGCAGCGCCCCGCGACGGCCAGGACGAGGCTCTCGGTAAACAGCTGGCGAACCAGACGATTCGGCGCCGCGCCGATCGCGGTGCGGACCGCCATCTCGCGCAGTCGCGCATCGCCGCGCACGAGCAGGAGGTTGGCGACGTTCACGCAGGCGATGAGCAGCAGAAACCCGACCGCGCCCATCAGCAGCCACATCGCCGGCCGCACCTCGCCGCGAATCTCGTCGTCGAGGCTGACGGCAAACGCGGTGAACTGCATCGCTGCGGGATAACCGCCCTGCTCGGTCAGTCGCCGCGTGATCGCGCGCAGCTCCTCGGTCGCCGTCGCCGCCGATCTGGCCGGGCGCGAGGATCGCCGCCCCGTAGAAGCCGTGGTTGCCGCGATTGAGGTTCTGCGGATCGATTTGCAGCGGCCGCCACACTTGCGTCGGCTCGGCGGCATCGACGTTGAAGTCGGTCGGCAGGCGGAAGCCGCTCGGCATGACGCCGACGATTTCGACCGGCACGTCGTTCGAGCATCATTCGCGACCGATGACCGAGGGATCGCCGCCGTAGCGCGCCTGCCACAGCGGATAGCCCAAGCACGACGACCGGCGGACCGTTGGGCCGATCTTCGGCGACGCTGAACGTACGGCCGAGCAGCGGCCGCGCGCCCAGCACGTCGAACGCATTCGCGGTGACGAACCCGACGCCGACGCTCACCGGCTCGCCATCGCCGGTCAGGTTCTGCTGGCCCGTCGACCAACGCGGCGATGGCGGTCATCGTCTTGCGAAGGTTCGGTAGTCAGCGATCTCCTGCGTGGACAGCCAGGTCTTGTCGAAGCTGATCCACTTGCTCCAGATCAGCACGCGCTGTTCGGGCCGATCGTACGGCAGCGGCGTCGAGCAGCACCGCCTTGACGACGCTGAAGATCGCGGAGGTGGCGCCGATGCCGAGCGCGAGCGTCAGCAGGGCGGCCATCGGCAAACCCCGGGCTCTTCCACAGCCCGCGCACGGCTCCCTTGAAGTCCTGGCGCATCGCATCGTCAGTCTGACATTGGAATCTCCCGCTTCACGTGGTTAGACGGGTCAATCAGGGTGGTCAGCGGTTGCAGCGAGATGTGAAATCATCGCGGGCCATGTCACACGTGAGCGATATCGCGCTTGTCGCGCTGGTCCGCGAGCAGATCGCCCGCCCCTCGCCCATCCGCCAGATCATGAAGATGGCCGAGCGCCAGAACATCCTGGCGATGGGGCTCAACCCGGAGGACGTCATTTCGTTCGGCGGCGGGTGGGTCAATCATCCCGCGCCAGAGCCGCTGCGGCAGGCGTATGTCGAGATCGCCGCCGACGCCGCGTCGTTTCACAAGAGCGGCGGCTACACGGCGACGCTTGGCGACTGGCGAATGCCGCGAGCAGCTGGCGCGCTTCGAGACGCACCTCTTCGGCGTCCCGCGCCTCGGCCGCCGAGCACATCGCGATCGGCGCCGGCAGCACGCAACTGACGCACGACCTGTTTCGCACGCTGCTCGATCCCGGCGACACCGTCCTGCTGATGGATCCGACCTACGCGAACTACGAAGGGCAGCTCGCGTTCGCCGTGCCGGGCGCGCAGATCGCCCGGCTGCGGCTGATGGATCCCGAGACGTGGGCCTATCTGCCGACCGCGGCACCGGAACGCGCGATCGCCGACTTCCAGCGCGCTCTTCGATGAGCATCAGCCGCGCCTGGTGATGTTCGGCGCGCCCGACAATCCGACCAGCCAGATTCTGCCGCAGGCGCTCGTCGACGCGATGCGCGCAGCGCACGGCGGACGCCGGCGCGTGGCTCGCGATCGACTTCGCCTACAAGTGCCAGTTCTTCCATCGATCCACCGGCCTACTACGCGTGGTCGCCCGCCGATCATCCCCACGTGATCGGCATTCACTCGAATTCGAAGTGGGGCCGCGGACTCGGGCGGCGGCTCGGCTGGCTGACCGCCACACCGCCAGTCGTCGACGCGATCGAACGCGTGCAGCAGTGCAGCCTGCTCTGCCCCGACACGCTGTCGCAGATGGCGATGACGCGCTACCTCGCGCAGGCGATCGACGATGGATCGCTGCGCGCATATGTCGACCGAGACGAACGGCATGTATCGCGAGGCGGCGCGGGTCACGCTGGCCGCCATCGACGAGCATCTCCAGCGTCCGCGACTCGCACCCATGGGCGGGCTCTACACCGTCGTCGATGTCGGAACCGACGCGGACGCGTTCGTGCCGCGCGCGCTGCAGGCGACCGGCGTGCTGGTCGTGCCCGGTCGGCGGCTTCGGCCCTCGCTCGATCAACGGCGTGCGCATCTCGTACGGCCCGCTGGTGTCATCACCCGAACGGATCACCGAAGGCATCGCGCCGCGCTTGGGCGGATACGTGCGTAGTCAGTGATCGGCTGATCTCGGTCTCGTGGACTTCGCGCCTTCGTGGCTAACCGTGAGCACTCGTGCTGACCGTGACCAACACTCTCTGACTATCTCGACTTCGCGATCGATGCGGCGTGGCAGGCCGGTCGTTCGACGCTGGCGCACTATCAGACCGGCGTCGCGATCGAGCGCAAGCCCGACCAGTCGGTGGTGACGGTCGCCGACCGAGCGGCCGAGCAACTGATCCGGCGTCTCATCGCGGCGCGGTTTCCCGATCACGCCATCGTCGGCGAGGAGTTCGGCGGCGACACGAGGCGCACGGCATCGCATCGCTGGATCATCGATCCCATCGACGGCACCAACACATTCGTGCGCGGCGTGCCGTTCTACGGCGTGCTGATCGCGCTCGAGATCGACGGAGTTCCGAAGGTCGGCGTCGCCTACTTCCCGGCGCTCGACGAAATGGTGGCGGCGGCCACCGGCCTCGGGCTGCCGCTGGAATGGCCGCGTCGCCCGCGTGTCTGGCGTTCACTCGCTCGCCGACGCGACCGTCGTCTACACCGATGCAGCGCAACGTGCAGGCGCGGCTCGGCGACGGATGGAACGGGCTGATGAGCGACACCGCGGTGCAGCGCGGCTGGGGCGACTGCTACGGACATGCCTGGTCGCCACCGGGCCGCGCCGACATCATGCTGGATCCGCGCATGAACCCGTGGGACTGCGCGGCGCTCATCCCGATTCTTCAGGAAGCCGGCGGCCGCTTCACCGACTGGCGCGGCCGTGTCGTGACCGACGGCGGAGACGCGGTCAGCACCAACGGGGTCCTGCACGATCAAGTGCTGCAGCGACTCTCATGACGCGAAGGTAGACATCGATGTCTTTCGCCGTACCGGGTGGCTGGCTCACGACTCCCACTTCGCGGCGTGATCTCGAGCACGTGACTGGCCGCGCTACGCGCGGACGGCGCGCTTGCGGTCGGCCGGCCTTCGGCCGGAAGGCCGCGCAACGCGCGGGAAGGTGCTGGAAAGTCCGCCGTTGACGTAATCGCTCAGCGGCCCTTCCTTCAGAGGCCCTCCGCCGCGCGAACGCGAGGCGGCCGTGCCGGTCCGAAGGCCGGCATTCTGGCGGCGCAGCGCCAGCTTTATTCCAGCGATTACGATCCCGTCAGCGCACGCTTGACATTCTCCGCCTGCCACAAGTGTCGCCGGTCGTGCGCCGGAATGATCAGCAGGATGGTCGACATGCGCATCCGAATCACGCGAAAGAAGGGGTTGGGCATGATGACGCGATTCACATCGGTTGCCGCGCTCGCGGTGACCAGCTGGCGATAGCCGTCGTGCGAGGCCTTGAAGAGTGGAACCAGTTGATCGCGCGGCATGGTGGGCGCAGGCTCGGCCACGGGCCGGGCTTTGATTCGGGTCCGGACCGGCGGCTCCATCGATTCCACGAATCGGCGGCCAAACAGCGTCGGACGAAGCCCATCGAAACGCCGGCCCTCGTGCGCGGCCGCCTGGACGACTGCCAAGCACCCGCGCAGGTAAAACTCATTGATCACCGCCAGGTGATGCAAACACTGCGCAACGCTCCAGCCGGTGCCTGGAGCCGGCCTCGCATTCACGGATTCATCGCTCATTCCCGCAACGATGGCTTCGGCACCTCGCTCGCAGTCGTCGATCTGCAGCAGCAATTGCCGCAGCTCTTCGGGCAGACGTCTGAGTCATTGGCCCCGAGCACTCGAACGCCTAGGCGCGATCGGTCGGCACACCGACGAAGTTGCGATCCTGGTCCGGTCGCAGAATCAAATTCGAGAACATGAACTGCAGCGATGTACTTCCCATCGGCCATTCGGTGTGACGACGATGGGCTGTTCGGTACTTGATGTGCCAGTCATAGATCTCGAAGAACACGGCGATGCCGACCTCGAAATAGTCGGGAAACTTCGAATTCGCACGGAGAAACGTTTCCATGTCGGACCGAAGACGTACCGATGGTGCCGTGACCGACCGACGAGCTGAGGAAGGCAGTCTTGAGGGTCGAATCGATGCCTTGAATCTGGCTGTGCGATCTCGCGTTGTCCCTCACGATCCTGTTCGACCTCAACCATCGCCGCGTCGGCGGCGTTCGGAGCAGCAGCAAGCCCGCCGGCGACCCCGGCAGCAATCAATTCGCGTCGCGACAACATGGGGACCCTCCTAGCGATACTGACCTTCAGGCTACGCCCCAGACCGGCGAGAACTACCGACGGTTCGGCTCCCGCCTCAACGGGGGTGGCGCAATGACCCAAGAATATCGCGACTGGTCGAGGCGTCGGCTACGGTGTGCACGACACGCGTGCGTACGGAAAGTCGACGCCGCTGGTCTTGACCATTCCTCGTGCCTTCGATCCGCGCGCCGAGCGCATCAATGGCGCGCCGATACCGGATGCGTTGCGGAAAATCGTGCGTGGGATTCTCGAACACAATTTCGTCCGTCGTTCTCGTCGTTGCCTTGAACCGGGCTTCCGCCTGACCCGACGGGTGCGCGATGTAAGTCAAACCCTCGGGAAGATCGCGAATCTCGAGAAACTCGAACTCAACGGTCTTGCCACCCGCGACCGTGCGGCTCACGCCGAGCAGTGACCCGCCGGCTGGGGCCAGCCAATGCTCTTCCACCACCCGGCCGTTGCGTTCGAACTTCCAACACCCCGCCATGAATGCCAGATCGGCGGTGGTCGCGGGGTCTGGCCGCACACCGGAACGGTCAGCGCCCCAACGATCGCGAGTGTCCATACACGTTGCATCAGCATCCTCCTGCTCGACATGGTAGTAGGCAGGCAATGGGCGTCGGCTTGTAGATTCGCGACAATCCGCGGAGTTCGGGAATGAGCGGAGACGCTATCCGCGGAAGAAGGCGCCTCGCAAGCCATTGCGGGTTCATCCAGGACGTACGTGAGTGACTTCCTGCGCTCGTGCTCGCGAATGACTGCCGTGATCTGCGTTTCCGTGGTCCGTATTCGCGAGGCTACGCCCGAAAAAACGCCGTCAGGCCGCTGGCTTCGGCCAACGCCGGTGGCGGCTGTCCGGCAAACCGTCGAATCTCGTGAACCAGGTGCGCTTGGTCCGCAAAGCCATAGCGTGCGGCAATCGCGGCGCCGCGTTCGACACCAAGCGCACCGAAGGCCCGCTGAAATCGCACGATCCGACCAAAGAGGCGTGGTGAGAGGCCGACCTGCTCACGAAAACGGCGCTCGAACTGTCGACGGCTCAGCCCATGCGCATGCGCCAGCGCATCGATTGACGCCTGGCCGCCGGTGACATCCAGCCGTGCGATTGCGGCGCTCATCGATTGCGAGGACCGTGGCCGCGAGTCGGCCGAGAGAAGTTCCTCGAGCGCGCCCTCGAGGGCCGCGAGCCGTTCCTCTGGTCCGGTCGCAACCGATACCGCGATCCGCGGCCTGGCGAGTCCATCGCGACCACACGGACTCGAGATCGAGCACGCGGCCAATCATCTCGACCTGTGGGATTCGCGTGAGTCGATACAGCGCATCGGGCGCGAGTCGCGCGCCGACCATCATCATTCGGCCCGTTGCAACGACGGTGATGGGTGACGTCATCTGGCCGACGAGCAAGTGGCGCGGCTGACGATAGTCTCGGGCGCCGACCCGTTGGGCCATCGGATCGCCAACGTGCAGGACGATCTCGGATCGACCATCAGGACAAATCGTCTCCGCCGCACAAGCGCCACTCGGCTCCTCGATATGCCAGAGTCGATCGACGAGCCCCCGGAGGGAGGCGACCGGCCGACGCGCGACGTAGCTCATTCCGCCTTCACTATAATTCGCCGCATGGACAACCGCCGCGCTCGGCTCTCTTCCTCTGTCCTCACGCTTGATGGTCTGTCTCACCTTGGGGACGACCGCGTCGCAGGTTGCGCCAGGCTCACTCGAGCGGATGCTCCAGGCCGACCTGGCGCGTTTTCCGGCCAAAACCGGGATCTACGTCAAGCACCTGACCACAGGCCAGGAGGCGGCCGTCCGCGCTGACGAGACCTTCAACAGCGCCAGCGTGATCAAGATCCCCATCATGGTCCTCGCCTACCAGCTTGCAGAGCAAGGCAAGCTGAAACTCGATGCGCGGGTCACGATGAACCGAGCGCGATGTGCGTGGCGGCTCCGGAGTGCTGCGCTACCACGACGTTGGACTGCAGCCGACCGTGCGCGATCTCATCACCCAAATGATCATCACGAGCGACAACACCGCGACCGACATGATGATCACGCAGGTTGGCGGAGTCGAGGCCGTCAACCAGTGGTTGAAAGCGAATGGCTATTTGGAACTCCGACTCAATACGACCATCTACGACGTCTTCAAACGGCGGTATGCGTTTGCAGACGCAGCACTGGACACTCTGACACCGGAAGAGGTGTACGCGGTCCAAACAGGCGATCCGACTTTTGCCAACATGCCGCAGGCTCGCTTCGATGCGGTTCAGAAGACGATGCAGCGGCCCGGCCTGAGCGGAGAACTGAATCGACAAGTGAGCGACGAGCCGTCGACATGGCTGGGCCAGATCACCGCCCGCGGTGTCGGCCGGATGCTCGCTGCGATCGAGCAGTGCACGATCCTCTCGAAACCCAGCTGCGCGGAAATGACACGCGCGTTTCGCCGACAGCAATCGGGTGCGCGGCGTCTGCCGCATTTTCTCGATGTCGCCGTCGGCCATAAGACCGGCGACTTCCCGCCCATGCTGGCCAACGACGTCGGCGTCATCTACTCGCGTTCGGGTCCAATCGTCGTGTCGTTCCTGACCAATTCGATTCGCGAGCCGTACGCGGAACTCGAAGACCGGATGGGTCGAACCGCGCGCGGCATCGTGGATTATTTCGATGGACGGCGGCTAAAGTCCAGGGCCGAGGTGCGGCTCCGGGTGCGGGCACCTGGCCTTAGTGCTGTCCTTGAGCAGATGCGGCGCTCGTCCCAGAAGTCGGTCACCGATCGGCGCGTCGAAGCACTCGGGTCAGTTCCTCGTAAGCGCCAGCAATCGCTGGAGTTACGCCGACGCGTCGCTGGCACGCAGTTAGCCTGTCCCGATCGCTGATGTCGTCGCTCTCTCAAGATATTCGCTACGCGCTGCGCACCCTGGCGCGCACCCGGGTTCTCACTGATCGTCATCCTCACGCTCGGTCTCGGCATCGGCGCCAACACCGCAATCTTCTCGCTGATGGACCAGGTGCTGCTGCGGCTGCTGCCGGTCAAGGATCCCGCAGCTCGCTGGTCCAGCTCGATGGCCCGGGCCCGTTCAGCGGCCGGACCGATGAACGACCGGACGTTCTCGTATCCGATGTACGTCGACCTGCGCGACCGCAACGACGTCTTCGACGGGCTGGTCGGGCGCTTCGGCGCCAGCGCGACGCTGACCCAGCGCGGTCAGGCCGAGCGCGTCGAGGTCGAGCTGGTGTCGGGCAACACGTTCGACGTGCTCGGCGTCTCGCCGGTGCTCGGCCGCAGCCTGACACCAGACGACGACCGCACGCCCGGCGCGCATCCGGTCGTGATGCTGAGCTACGACTACTGGCAGCGCCGGCATCGGTGCGTCGTCCAGCGTGCTCAATCAGGGCGTCACGCATCAACAGCACGCCGATGACGATCGTCGGCGTCGCGCCGCGCGGCTTCGCCGGCGTCGCCGCGACGCAGTCGCCGGACCTGTTCATGCCGCTGATGATGAAGGCGCAGATCACGCCCGACCTGGAACGATCTCGACAACCGGCGCAGCCGCTGGGTCAACGTCGTCGGCCGCCTCAAGCCGGGGCTCACGGCCGACGCGGCCAAGGCGCGGCTCGACGTCGTCTATCAGCAGATCAACGAGTTCGAGCTGAAGGAGGTGCCGGCGTTCGCTTCGGGATCGCAGACGTTCAAGGAGCGGTTCCGCGCCAAGAAGCTGACGCTGCACCCGGCCGGGCACGGGCTGTCCGACCTGCGCCAGGGCGTCAGGACGCCGCTGTTCGTGCTGATGGCGATGGTGGGCCTCGTGCTGCTGATCGCGTGCGCGAACGTCGCCAACCTGCTGCTGAGCCGCGCGACCGCGCGTCAGAAAGAGATCGCGGTGCGGCTGGCGCTCGGCGCGGGGCGGTCGCGCCTGATTCGTCAGACGCTGACCGAAAGCCTGGTGCTGGCGGCCGCCGGCGGCATCGTCGGTCTCGTGCTTTCGATCTGGGTCGGCGATCTGCTGCTCGAGCGTGATGCCGTTCGAGAGCTTCACGCGATCGCTCTCGACCGACGCCCGATCTGCGCGTCGGGCTGTTCACGGCCGCGCTCGCGCTCGCCACCGCCGTCGGTCTTCGGCCTGATCCCCGCGCTGCAGGCCTCGAAGCCCGAGCTCAATCGCACGCTGCGCGAGGAAGCCGGGATCGCTCTCGGGCGGGACGCATCACGCGCGCTTCCGCAAGGGACTGGTCGTCGCGCAGGTGGCGCTCTCGATGCTGCTCGTCGCCGGCGCCGGGCTCTTCGCGCGCAGCCTCTACAACCTGAAGACGCTCGACACGGGCTTCACGGCCGGCAATCTGATGACGTTCCACGTCGATCCGGCGCTCAACGGCTACGACCAGGATCGCGATCAAGCGCTTCTACGATCGGCTGCTCGAGGACATTCGGCGCATTCCCGGCGTGCAGTCGGCCTCGCATCGCGCAGGTCGCCGCGCTCACCGGCAGCGCCAGCAGCCGCACCATCCAGGTGCAGGGCTACGAGCCCAAGCCCGACGAGAACATGAACCCGTGGACCAACGAGATCGCGCCCGACTACTTCCGGACGATGGGCATGCCGCTCGTGATGGGACGCGAGTTCAACGAGCGCGACGTCGCCGGCGCGCCGCTCGTCGCGATCGTCAACGAGTCGTTCGCCAACTACTTCTGGCCGAACCAGAATCGCGATCGGCCGCCGCTTCGGCTTCCGCGTCATGAACAACCCGGGCGCGATCGAGATCGTCGGCGTCGTCAAGGACTCGCTCTACGCCGACATGCGTCAGGGAACGACGCGAGGAGAACGAAACGCCGCGCTTCGTCTACACGCCGTACCAGCAGAGCACGCGAGCTGAACGAGATGACCGTCTACGTCCGCACCGCCGGCGCCGGCGCAGACGCGATGCCGGAGCAGCTTCGCCAGGCCGTGCGGCGCGCCGATGCCGCGATGCCGGTCTTCGAGATGCAGTCGATGGAACAGACGGTGGACGAAGCGCTCTTCAACGAGCGGATGCTGGCGCTGCTGTCGGCGTCGTTCGGGCTGCTGGCGACGGTGCTGGCGGCGATCGGACTCTACGGCGTGATGTCGTACACGGTGTCGCGCCGCACGCGCGAGATCGGCATTCGCATCGCGCTCGGCGCCGAACGCGTGACGGTCGTCTGGCTGGTGCTGCGCGAGGTGGCGTTCCTGACCATCGTCGGCATCGGCGTCGGCGTGCCCGGCGCGCTCGGCCTGAGCCGATTGGTGCGCTCGCAGCTTTTCGGCATCGAGCCCACCGACCCGCTGACGCTCGACGATCGCCGCCACCGCGCTCGCCATCGTCGGCCTGCTCGCCGGCTACATTCCCGCCCGCCGCGCCGCCGGCGTGCAGCCGGTGCTGGCGCTGAGATACGAATAGACTCGGTCGCCAGTCCCCGGTCTCCGGTCTCGACGGTCTCCGGTCCTGCAGTAACGATCGCACTGAATCGCCTCCAGTGCCTGCACCGTGGACCGTGGGCCGTGGACCGTAGACCGTACAATGGCGCCATGCGCTTCTTGCTGGTGGCTGCGCTGTCTCGCTGGTGCCCGCCGTGTCCAACGCTCAAACCGCCACTCCCGCTCCTGGCATTCCGCTCGAAGTCGCCGACGGCGCGGGCGGCGCGGATCAGCGACCTGCGCTACGACCTCAGCCTGACCGTTCCAGAAGCGACGAGCGCACCCATCGCCGGAACCAACGCGATCAGTTTCGAGCTGACGCGGCCGCGGATCCGCTGGTCATCGACTTCGCGACCAGCCGCGAGCACGTGATTAGCGTCAACGCCAACGGGCGCAGTGCCGACTTCACCTGGGTCAACGGCCACATCGTCGTTCCGGCGGCGGCGCTCGAGGCGGGCGCAACGTCCTCGAGGTCGACTTTCACGGCCGGCGACGCGTCGCTCAACCGCAACGCCGATTTCCTCTACGCGCTGTTCGTGCCGGCGCGCGCGCACCTGGCCATTCCCTGTTTCGATCAGCCGAACCTGAAGGCGCGCTGGTCGCTGCGCTCGACGTGCCGGAGCGCTGGCAGGCGGTGACGAACGGCGCCGAGATCTCGCGGACCGCTGCGGAGGATGGCGACGCCGCATCCGGACCGCGCTCGAACGACCCGTCTCCGACGTCCCTCGTGGTTTCGCCGAAACCGAGCCGCTGTCGACCTACCTGTTCTCGTTCGTCGTCGGCGACTTCAAGGTCGAAACGGCAGAGCGGAACGGCCGCACGTTCCGGATGTTCCACCGCGAGACCGACGCGGCGAAGGTCGAGCGCAATCGCGAAGCGATCTTCGATCTCCACGCGCGCGCGATCGCATTCATGGAGCACTACACCGGCATCCCCTACGCGTTCGGCAAGTTCGACTTCGTGCTGATTCCCGCCTTCCAGTTCGGCGGCATGGAGCACGCCGGCAAGATTCTCTACAACGCGTCGGGGCTGATGCTGGACGAGTCGGCGACGCAGAACCAGCATGCTCGGGCGCGCGTCGGTCATCGCGCACGAAACCGCGCACATGTGGTTTGGCGATCTCGTGACGATGCGCTGGTTCAACGACGTGTGGATGAAGGAGGTGTTCGCCAACTTCATGGCGGCAAAGATCGTGAACCCGTCGTTTCCCGAGGTGAATCACGAGCTGCGGTTCCTGCTGTCGCACTACCCCGCCGCCTACGAAGTCGATCGCACGCCGGGCGCGAATGCCATCCGTCAGCCGCTGGCCAATCTGAACGAAGCCGGCAGCCTCTACGGCGCGATCATCTATCAGAAGGCGCCCATCGTGATGCGGCACCTCGAAAGCCTGATGGGCGAGGACGGTGTTTCGCGACGGCCTGCGCGAGTATCTGAAGACGCACGCGTTCGGCAATGCCACCTGGTCGGATCTCATCGCGATCCTCGACGCGCGCACGCCGACCGATCTCGCGCAGTGGAGCCACGTCTGGGTCGAGGAGCCGGGCCGGCCGGCGCATCACGACCCAGCTCGACGTGACGAAGAACGGCAAGATCGAACGGCTGGCATTCGTGCAGCAGGATCCTGCGCGCACGCAATCGACTCTGGCCGCAGCAGCTGCGGCTGCTGCTCGGCTATCCAGGATCGAGGTCGTCCCACTGACGGTGGCGCTCGATCGGCGGACGTGCGGGTCGATGCAGCGACCGGCATGGCCGCGCCGCTCTACGTGCTGCCGAACGGCGGCGGCTGGGCGTACGGCGGTTTCATGCTCGATTCGCGCCTCGCTCGACTATCTGATCCGCTCGCTTGCCGAACCTGCCCGATCCGCTGACGCGCGGCGCGGCGTGGGTGACGCTGTGGGACGCGCTGCTCGAGCATGCACGTGCAGCCGACGGCGTTCGTGCGAGCTGGCCCTGAAGGCGCTGCCACGCGAGACCGACGAGCAGCTCACGCAGCGCGTGCTCGGCTATCTCGAACGCCGCGTGGTGGCGCTTTCTTCGCAGCGAGGAGCGTGCAGCGAGAGCCACGACGCTCGGAAGGAAGCTGCTGCGGGACGGCCTTGCCGCGCCAAGACGGCGAGCCAGAAGGCGGCGTGGTTCGCGACGCTGCGCAACGTGGCGCTGACGCCGGCCGACCGTCGCCTGGCTGCGGCGCGTCTGGGAGCAAGAAGGAGACGTCGCGGGGCTGCCGCTGGCGGAGGCCGACTACACGACGCTGGCGCTGGAGCTGGCCGTGCGCGAGGTCGACGGACTGGCGCGGGATCCTGAAGACGCAGCTGGCGCGAATCGAGAACCCCGATCGCAAGGGGCGCTTCGAGTTCGTCATGCCGGCGCTCTCGGCCGATCCCGGCGGAGCGCGAGCGCTGGTTCCTGTCGCTCGCCGACGTCGAACAACCGCCGACGCGAGCCGTGGGTGCTCGAAGGCCTCGAATTACCTGCATCACCCGCTGCGCGCGGAGGCTTCGGCCAAGTACGTCAAGCCGAGCCTGGCGATTTGCTGTGGGAGATTCAGAAGACCGGCGACATCTTTCTTCCCGAAGCGCTGGATGGACGCGACGCTGTCGGGCCATCGCTCGCCAGCGGTGGCGGCAACCGTGCGCGCGTTTCTCTCGAGCACCAGCCCGAATTACCCCGAGCGGTTGAGGAACATCGTGCTGCAGTCGCGCCGACGAGCTGTTCCGGGCTGCCGAACGGAGGACGTCCATGAAGTCGTCGTTGCAGTGTCGTGTGCCTGCTCGGCTTGCCGTGCTGGTCGTGGCGCTCTCGTTGCAGTCGCCCAGACACCGGCGACCGATCACCATTCGCGCGGCGCGGCTGATCGACGGACGCGGCAAATCGGCAACCAATCAGATGGTGACCGATTCGCGGCTCGAAGATCGAACGCGTCGCACCAGCAGCTGGTACCGTCACCTACGACCTCGGCTCGCTGACGCTGCTGCCCGGCTTCATCGACACCCACGTGCACATCGGCTGGCACTTCGGTCCCGACGGCCGCTACGTGGCCGGCAAGGAGCCGCGCCGAGGAAGCGGCGCTGTACGGCGCCGAGAACGCCTACGTCACGCTGATGGCCGGCTTCACCACGGTGCAGAGCGTCGGCGCCGCGTCCGACAAGCCGCTGCGCGACGCGATCAACCGCGGCGTGCTGCCGGGACCGCGCATCCTCACCTCGCTCGGCTCGATCAGCAACGCCAAGCTCACGCCCGATCAGATCCGCGAGGAGATTCGCACAGAAGAAGGCGGACGGCGCGGACCTCATCAAGATCTTCGCGTCGGCGAGCATTCGCGACGGCGGCACGCCGACGCTGTCGCAGGAGCAAGCTCGACGCCGCGTGCGGCGAGGCGAGGGCGCAGGGGCTGCGCTCGATGGTCCACGCGCACAGCGCCGAAGCGATGATGCGCGCCGCGCGCGCCGGCTGCACCGTGGTCGAGCACGGCGCGCTCGCCACGCCCGAGGCATTCAAGCTGCTGGCCGAGCGCGGCGTCTGGTTCGATCCGAACATCGGCCTCGTCACGCAGAACTACCTCGAGAACAAGCAGCGCTTTCTCGGCATCGGCAACTACACCGAAGAAGGCTTTGCCGCGATGGAAAAGGCGCTTGGCCTGAAGAGCGCGATGTTCGCGGCCGCGCTGAAGACGCCGGGCCTGAAGATGGTGATGGGCACCGATGCGGTGGCCGGCGCCCACGGCCGCAACATCAACGAGAGCGCTCGAGCGCATCAAGGAGGGCCAGCGGCCGATGGACGCCATCGTCGCATGACATCTGCCGCGGCGCAGTCGA
>CAVTGK010000012.1:0-44568 GCA_963734095.1 uncultured Acidobacteriota bacterium
ATCGGGAGGGGCTCCCACCTTACTCCGACCGAAGGAGCGCGACCGGGTCGGTCCGTGACGCACTTCGAGCGGCTCACAATGTGGATACGGTCGCGACCGCGACCGGGGCCAGAATGACAATCGCAATCGTGGGAGTGGCCTAGTCTCGTTTGCTGTAATTCGGCGGCGATAAGCTCGCTGGACGGAACTCCGCCCGTGTACAGGCGTCAGGTCGGCGAGTGGGGCGTCGTCTGTTCCGGCATGCCCAACAGATCGCGGTTGGCAACCAGGACGGTCGGGGTCCCGTAACCTCGGCGCGCATCGGACTGTGGCAGCTTGTCCACATCGATCACGGCGTAATCGTGGGACGATTGAGCGACCGAAGCGCGTCGTCCAGGTTCGCGCGCATCGTCGTGGTGTTGACGCAGCCGTCCCGCGTCAGGAAGACGAGCGGAAAGGCTGTCGGCGGCGTCGAGCCAGCCGCGCAGTTAACGATCAACACCGCACAGCCGCACGCCAGCATCAGTCGCGCAATCGCCATACATGCCCGGATCGCCCTGTGAACGTGGCACCCGCCCACGCCGTGGCGATTCACTTCATGTTGTTCAACTTCGTGAAGAATCACCAGACGTTGCGGACGATATCATCGGCTTGCTCGGGTGAGGCGGTACAGATCAAAAATGAGACTGTCGCCGCTCGTTATGGGCGTGCTGGTCGCTGCGTTGTGGAGTGAGCCGACGGCCGGGCAGACATGAGCCGGTTGCGCGAATCCGTTCCTGCCAGGTGGGCGGGGCATCATGTCCGACGGGCCGATGATCGGCCGGTTCCGCGTCAGCACGTTCGTCTTCAGCGAACGCCGCGATCACTGTCTACGACGGCTCACAACGCGAAGATAATCCGCTCGACGAGCGCACGGCGATCACGGTTCCGATCGTCTCGCTGGATTTCCGCGTGACTCCGCGCCTTGGGCTGCAAGCATCGACCGCCATCCCGTTGATTGCGCGGACGGGCATCGTGCATCGCACGACGGGCGACACGCCCTTTCGCGATGAAGTGCGCGGCCTTGGCGATACCGTCGTCGGCGCATGGTATCGCGGCGGCTCGCCGTCCGCGATGGAACTGGACCGTCAATGGTGCGCTGTCGCTCCCACGGGTGCGACACGCGCGCCGCGGTTCCGCCCGGAACTGAACGAGGGAAGCCTTGTGCCACTGTCGCGCCTGCAACGTGGCAGCGGCACGGTCGATCCGACGTTCGGCGTGTCCGCCGAGCGACCGCTGCACGGCGGCCGGTGGGTCAGCAGCTTCGCCGCTCGCGTGCCGGTGGCTCGAGAATGCCGACGGGCTGCGCGTCGGCGCATCGTCGGAGCTGGGGACGGGCTGGGCGCACTACGTCAAGACGCATCGCGTGA
The DNA here is from genome assembly GCA_963734095.1 of uncultured Acidobacteriota bacterium. Taxonomy (GTDB): domain Bacteria; phylum Acidobacteriota; class Vicinamibacteria; order Vicinamibacterales; family UBA2999; genus JACCSI01. The sequence goes on from CAVTGK010000012.1 coordinate 1,389, forward strand.
TGGCCTTCGGCCGAGTGGACTGGCTGCATCGTCAGCAGGACGTGTTCGACGGCACGCCCGTACTCGTCGGTGGCGGCACACTGGCTCTATCTCACGCCGGGAATCGCCGTCATGGTCGGTAAGGGGATCAACGTGCAGGCTGATGTGAAGGTGCCGGTCTATCGGCAGTCTGGCAAACCGACAGCTCGACTCCCGCGCAATTTTCAAGTTGGGCCTGAGCCGGTCGTTCTGAATGCGCCCGCGAAAGTAGACCACCCAGAAAGTGCTTCCCGGTCGCCCCCTATTTTTTCGTGTACTTCCGCCGAGAATGCGCGAACGTTCGAGGCTCCCTTCTTACCCGCCGGCTTAGCCACCGTGGCTTTGCTGTCGGCAATGTCGGCAAGCATCGTCGCGCAAGCACGTCCGAGCTCTCCTTCGAACGTTGCCATCTGGCCGACTGATCGCTGGACGAGCGCGACACCGGCGGCGGAAGGACTGTCGTCCGATCAGTTTGCGGCGCTCGACCACGAGGTTCGCAGCGGCGTCTATGGCAACGTCGACCGACTGGTCGTCGTTCGGCGAGGGTGGTCGATGGCCGATACGATCGCGATTACCGCTCAATCAGTCGCGGCAGGACTGGCCCTCTTGGGCTGCGGTGAGGGGTGCTCCGACCAGGCGCGGATGCACGAGTTCAACTACTTCCACCCGAACTGGCATCCGTTCTATCAGGGCCGCGATGTTTACACGCTGCAATCAGTGACCAAGTCCGTTGCGGCCACCGTGATTGGCATTGCACTGGGTCGGGGAGGCCTGGGTTCGCTGGTACGGACTGCAGTGGTGGATCACTAGTCGAAATGACGTCGACATCTGCCGGTCGCGGCATTGGCGGCCAGCTGCTGCTCGTGATCCCGTCACGCGAGATCGTCGCGGTGATCACTCGTGGAACGTCTTCGGCGCGAACCAAGAACCTGTTCGACCCGTTGCTCGCGGCGCTGGTGGGGTGAGGGGGTCGGACTTGCATAAAAGGGGACTGTCCCCTTTTATGCAAGTCCCCTTTCCCCGTTATTTGCGTACAAATCGCAGCGGCTTCTCGTTCCCTTTGTAGAAGATCTGCAGCATCGTGCCGTCCATCGTGAAACGTTCGGCGTTACTCAGCGCCTCGAAATATCGACTTCTCTTGATTCATCGCCGCTTCGTGACATGCCATCAAAGTCGCCGCCACCGGCCCGATTTTGATGGTCGTTCCCGACTCTTCAGCCTGTACCCGAAGAAACTGTTGCATGAGCCGCGTCCGGCAATCTTTCCGCCTTCGGTGAACTCGAGCGTGGCTTCGATCTTGTCGAGGACGCCGGCGCCGCCAAGATCCTCGAGTCGCCAGGCGGTCCCCTCAAGAACATCCTGCGTGGTCGGCGATCTCGGTCGTCGGACGCACCAGCAGGAGTTCGACCTCCGTAGGCTGGCCCTGTGTGATCACGAGCTGATCCTGGCCGGTCGTGAACAGAATTTCCCCCGCGTCTCGAATAACCGCCTGCAGCGCGTACGAGCGGTCGGCGACGATTCGGCTCTGCGCTCGTACTTGAGCTCGAACGGAAGGGGTACCTGACGACCTTCGGCAAGGACGGCCGTTTCCGCAACGATGGGAGCGGCGAGGGCCAACGGCGAGAGATCCCTGATCCAGACTTCGAGCACCGCGTCGCGAGGAATGGCGACGCTCTCACGATAGGTTGCTGATCCCGTCAGCAGTCCGTCAGGCTCCCTGGTCGGTTTCACTCGTGGTGTGTATGCGCACGCCCCGAGCGCCGCGCCGCACACGATCGCTGTCAACAACTCCACACGCGTCATCTGTCACGTCCCCCGCTGGCGTCACCATCGTAGCGCGAGTCGCAGAAAAAATACGGCGCCGCTGCGACCGGCCGGGCCACGTCTAGCTGTCGTTCAGCGGGACGACCTGCACCGCCGCATCCGGGACGGCAGTGAGGAACCGATCCAGGGTCGAACCTCGCCACAGCAGTTCCCAGCCGCGAACGCGCACTCTGCCCAAAAATTACGTGGGTGACACCCTCGCGCTGGGCGAATGCCACGAGGCCGTCGGAGGGTTTGTCGGCCTTCACTTTGACCACTGTCGCGCCCAGCCGCTCGGCCAGGCGAATGTTCTCGCGCAGCGCGTCGGCATCATGCGAGTTGATTCGACTGGGTTGCTCGCGCGGCGTCTCGACGTAGACCGCATACCACCGCGAACCCAGTCGGCCAGCAATGCGTGCACCGGTCCGGATCACGCGAGGCGCCAGGGCGTTCGAGCTCATGCAGACCATCACTCGCTCGGGGATGAGCGCGGGCTCCAGCCCCTCGCGCGCGCGGTACGCTGGCCGCCTTCTCACCTACTTCGTCGGCCACCGCCCGCAAGGCCAGCTCGCGAAGCGTCGACAGATTGCCCTTGCGAAAGAAGTTGGAGAGCGCCTGCTCGACCTTCTCGGGGCGATAGACCTTGCCCTCGCGAAGGCGATTGCGAAGCTCCTCCACCGTGACATCGACGTTGATGATCTCGTCGGCCCGATCGAGGAACGTATCTGGTACCGTCTCGCGCACACGGATGCCAGTCGCTCTGGCGACGGCATCGTTCAGCGTTTCGAGATGCTGGATGTTCACCGCGGTCATGACGTGGATGCCGGCATTGAGGATCTCGATCACGTCTTCGTAGCGTTTCGAGTTCCGACTCCCAGGCACGTTGGAGTGCGCCAGCTCGTCGACGACCGCGACCTGCGGCTTGCGCCGGATGATGCCGTCGACGTCCATCTCCTCGAGGGTCGCACCTCGATACTCCACCGATCGGCGAGGGATGATCTCGAGATCCTTGATCTGCGCCTCAGTGTCTTTACGACCGTAGGTCTCGACGAATCCCACGACCACGTCGAGACCGCGAGCACGGAGCGCGTGTGCCTCCTGCAGCATCTCGTAGGTCTTGCCCACGCCGGGCGCCGCACCGATGTAGATGCGCAAACGCGCTCGACCTTCTTCCTTGATGCGCGCCAGAAGCGCGTCGGCCGTCGGACGCTGGTCTGGCATCAGCACACTCCCTCGACCAATTGCGCTACGCCAAACCCGCCGCAACCAAGACCATATCGATCACCTTGATGCCGATGAACGGCAGCACCACACCGCCGAGTCCGTAGATCAGCAGGTTGCGCCGGAGAATCGCCGCCGCGCCCAATGGCTTGTAGGCGATGCCCTTCAATGCCAATGGAATCAGACCGATGATGATCACGGCATTGAAGATGACGGCCGACAAGATGGCTGACTCGGGCGTCGCGAGCCGCATGACGTTGAGCACACCGAGCTGCGGGAACGCCAGAATGAACATCGCGGGGATGATGGCGAAGTACTTCGCCACGTCGTTCGCAATTGAGAACGTCGTCAGCGCTCCGCGCGTCATCAGCAACTGCTTGCCGATCTCGACGATCTCGATCAGCTTCGTGGGATTCGAATCGAGATCGACCATGTTGCCGGCTTCTTTCGCCGCGGTGGTTCCGGTGTTCATGGCCACACCAACGTCGGCTTGCGCCAGCGCCGGCGCGTCGTTCGTGCCATCGCCCGTCATCGCCACCAGCTTGCCTTCGCGCTGCTCACGCCTGATGAGCGTCATCTTGTCTTCTGGCGTGGCTTCGGCCAGAAAGTCGTCGACGCCCGCTTCATTGGCAATCGCGGCGGCGGTCAGCGGGTTATCGCCGGTGATCATGACCGTCTTGATCCCCATGGCGCGCAGCGCGCTGAAGCGCTCGCGCATCCCGCCTTTGATGATGTCCTTGAGATGGATCACGCCAAGCGCGCGCGGCCCTTCCGACACAACCAGCGGAGTACCGCCCGCGCTGGCGATGCGCTGCACGAGGCCATCCAGCTCGGCTGGGAGGGCGGCGCCCTTCGCGGCCAGGTATTTCACGACCGCGTCCGCAGCGCCCTTGCGAATCGTCCTGCCGTCGAGATCGACGCCGGACATGCGCGTCTGCGCCGTAAACGGGATGAAGCGTCGCCTGGTGCGGCGCCAGCTCGCGGCCTCGAATGCCGTACTTCTGCTTGGCCAGCACGACGATCGATCGGCCCTCCGGCGTTTCGTCGGCCAGCGAGGCCAGTTGCGCCGCGTCGACCAGCACGGCCTCGGCAACGCCGGGCAACGGGAGTATCTCGGTCGCCTGACGATTGCCAAGCGTAATGGTGCCGGTCTTGTCGAGAAGCAGTGTGTGCACGTCTCCGGCTGCTTCGACGGCACGTCCGGACATCGCCAGCACGTTGTGCTGGACGAGTCGATCCATGCCGGCGATGCCGATGGCCGAGATGAGCGCGCCGATCGTCGTCGGAATCAGGCAGACGAGCAACGCGATCAGCACCGGAATCGGAATCTCCGTGCCGGCATAGTACGCGAAGGGCTGCAGCGTCACCACGACGAGCAGGAAGACCAGCGTGAGGACGGCGAGGAGGATGTTCAGCGCGACCTCGTTCGGCGTCTTCTGCCGTTCCGCGCCCTCGACGAGGGCGATCATGCGATCCAGGAACGTGTGCCCCGGATCGGATGTCACTCGCACCTTGATCCAATCCGAGATGACGCGCGTGCCGCCGGTGACCGCGGATCGATCGCCGCCTGACTCGCGAATGACTGGCGCCGACTCGCCGGTGATCGCCGATTCGTCCACCGACGCGACGCCTTCGATGATCTCGCCGTCAGCCGGAATGAACTCGCCGGCATGCACCATGACCACGTCGTCTTTGCGAAGCGTGGCGGCGGGCACCTTCTCCGTTTGTCCGTCGTCCGTCAGCCGGTTCGCCACGGTTTCGGTTCGCGTTTTCCGTAGCGTCTCGGCCTGCGCTTTGCCTCGGCCTTCGGCCATCGCCTCGGCGAAGTTCGCAAAGAGGACGGTAAACCACAGCCAGAAGGCGACCTGCCCCGTGAAAAGCGGCCGTCCGGTGCCGCGCAGCCAGTTCCTGGATGAACACGATCGTGGTGAGAAGGCTGCCGACCTCCACGATGAACATCACAGGGTTCTTGACTTGGACCCGCGGGTCGAGCTTCGACAGCGAATCGATCACCGCCTGCCGGACGATGCCCGGATCCCAAATCGAAATCTTGCGCGCGCGTTCTGACATGGTCGTGTCCTGAAAAATCTACTCGCTTGGCGTCCAGGCCCGTCAGCGCCAGGTTCAGCTCGAGAACATTGACGCGGGCCCTGCCGAGAAACCCGAAGGTCGGCGCTTCCGTGTGGGCCTGAATCAGCTGGCGAATGCGCTCGATTGGCACGCCGCGGGCCGCCGCGACCCGATTGGCTTGCAACTCCGCTGCGGCCGGAGGAATGTGTGGATCCATCCCGCCGCCGCTCGCAGTGACCATTTCGGACGGCACCTGATTGGCCGTGACGCCTTCCTGCGTCATCACGGCATCAAGCCGTTCCTGAACGGCCTTGAGGTGATCTGGATTCGAGGGTCCATAGTTGGTGCCGCCGGTCGATGCCGCGTTGTAATCGACACCAGATGGCCTCGGCTGGAAGTACTCCGGCCGCGCGAACTTCTGCGCGATCAACCGTGAGCCGATGACCGTGCCGTCGGCGCGGCGAATCAGGCTGCCTTCGGCTTGCGCCGGAAACACGGTGCGTCCGATGCCCCACAACAGGACGTTGTAGCCGCCGCCCAGGAGCACCATCGTGACGACGGTGAAGAGAATGCCGCGTTTGATTTCGGTAAGCATGGTGCGCCCCTACATCGCCAAGTGCTCGGCGATCGGTCCCAGCACCGCCACCGGCATGAACATCAGCAGACCGAGGATGACGATCACGGCCCACAAGGTGAATCCGAACGTCGCGCTCTCGGCGCTGAGCGAGCCCGCCGTTTCCGGCGCCGCCGGTTTGACGGCAAGCGCGCCCGCCAGCGCCAGCGGCGCGATGATCGGGATGTAGCGTGAGAGCAACATCACCAGACCGGTCGAGATATTCCAGAACGGCGTGTTGTCGCCCAGGCCCTCGAAACCAGATCCGTTATTGGCTGTTGCCGAACTGAACTCGTAGAGCATTTCCGAGAATCCGTGCGCGCCGGGGTTCTTCAGCCAGCCGAGCGCCGAGCCTGGATCGGCGGTCGTCGCCCAGACGTAGCAGGCGATCGCCGTGCCCACGAGAATCGCCAGCGGATGCCACAGCAGCGCGAGGCTCGCCAGCTTCATCTCCTTCGCCTCGACCTTCTTGCCGAGGAACTCCGGCGTGCGGCCCACCATCATCCCGGCCACGAATACCGCGACGATGACGAAGATCAGCATGTTGATGAAGCCGACACCGACGCCACCAAAAATGTTGTTGAGCCACATGCCGATGAGTGGCATCAGGCCACCCAGCGGCGTGAGCGAGTCGTGCATCGAGTTCACCGACCCGTTAGACGTCACCGTCGTGGTGACAGCCCAGAGCGCCGAGAGTCCGGCGCCGAAGCGCACTTCTTTGCCTTCCATCGAGCCCGTGGTTTGATCGACTCCCATCGCGGCGATCGCCGGATTGCCTGCCGCTTCCTGCGCTACGCCGAACGCCACCATCGGAAGGTAGATGGCCAGCATCGTCGCGAAGATCACGACCGCCAGCTTGCGCCGCGCCACCATGAGGCCAAGCATCACGACCATCGACATCGGGATGATGGTGATCGACCAGGTCTCGATGAAATTGGAGAGCGGCGTTGGGTTCTCGTAGGGATGCGTCGAGTTCGGACCGAAGTAGCCGCCACCGTTGGTGCCCAGTTGTTTGATCGACACGACGCCTGCGGTGACCCCGCGCGCAATCGTCTGCTCCGCACCTTCGACCGTCGTCGCCTTGGCGGCGCCCTCGAATGTCATCGGCGTGCCCTGCGACATCAGCAGCACCGCAACCACGAGCGCGAGCGGCAGAAAGAGCCGGATGGTAGCGCGCGTGAGGTCGACGTAGAAGCAGCCAAGCTGCGTCAGCCGATTACCACCAAGGCCGCGAATGATCGCGACGGCTGCGGCCACGCCGGTTGCTGCCGTCACGAACTGCAGGAAGCTGATCACGAACATCTGCGAGAGGTACGACAAGCCTGTCTCGCCGCTGTAATGCTGCAGGTTGGTATTGGTCGTGAAGCTCGAGATCGTGTTGAACGCGAGCGTCGGCTCCATGTTGCCGATGCCGTCAGGATTGAGCGGCAGCAAGTTCTGCAGCGTGACGATGGTCCATGTCGCCAGCCACATCACAACATTCGAGATCAGAAGCGAGACCGAGTACTGCTTCCAGTCCTGCTGCTCGTCCGCTTTGACGCCAACCACCCGCAACACGAGCCGCTCGATCGGGACGAAGATCGGATCGAGCAGCGTGCGGCCCCCGGTGAACACCTTGAACATGTAGCGCCCGAGCAGCAGGCTCGTGGCGATCGTGAACAGGATGGTGACGACTATCGCGACATATTCCATGCCCATACCAGCCTCAGAACTTTTCTGGCCGCAGCATCGCGTACACGAGGTACACGAATGCCGCGATGCTCAATAACAAAGACAAGAGAGTCATGGCTTCACCTAGACGCGGTCACACAGCGTGACGAACGCGAGCATCGCCGCAAACGCGGCGAGCCCCAGAACGACCATTCCCAATGCGAGCATCATCGTGAAGCCTCCTACCAGGCACCGCGCTTGTTGCCGAACCACCACACGAGTCCGACCAGGAACGTGTTCTGGTGCTCGTGCAGTTCGTCGTCTTCGGAGCCGGTGAAGAAGAACTCGTTCGACCAGTCGCGCCGGTACTCGCCACGAACCAGGAAGCCGTCGGCAAATTTGTATTCGGCGGTCGCGGTGAGGCCGTGCAGCACCTGGTCGATGCCACCGAAGAGGCCTTCGTCATCGAGTCGCTCGTAACGAAGGGCCACAGCCGCCGGATCGGACAGCTGATAGCGCGCGTATACTCCGGTGCCCTGCAACGAGAGCGCGTCATCGGACTTGGTCACTTCGTTCGTGACGTAGTTCACATCAAGACCAAAGCTGAGCGCCGAGGTAGCGGCATATGTGGCGTAGGTATCGAACACCGTGAAGAACCCGTTGGGGCCGCCGGGTTCGCCGCCGTCCGGCTGCTCTTGTCCGAAGTAATAGTTGACGGTCCAGGTCACCGCGTCGATGGGCTTGATGATGCCGGTGAAGTGGTTGCTCTTGAAATCGTTGAAGTCTTCCGTTTGCTGGATGCCGTTGGTGAGCATGTACATCAGCGTCACCTTGTCGTGAACCGGCAGGCTGAGTCGCAGGCCCGAGTGATAGAACGGCAGGAAGTTGAACAGGTACGCGCGCGAGAAGTGATTGTTGTCCTTGGCGTAGTTGGTTTCGAACCCGAGATTCGACGCGAACTTGCCGAAGTCGGTCTGCAGGCCGCGACCGACGGGGAACACGTACGTGCCGTATGCCTGCCAAATGTGCCGATAGACGTCGGGGCGCGGTTCGTTCGCCGGGCTGCCCTGGACCGTTTCGGTGGCTTGGCCGAACTGCAGATCGACGCGAGCACCAAATCGACGGCCCGCCTCGACATCGGGCGCGCTCTCGACGACGATGGCCGTTTGTTGAATGCTGAAGACGTTGGCGCGCGTGTCGTACGCGCGAAGCAGGTTCACGCGATCGTGAGGTTGATTCCAGTTGTACTGGTAGTAGCCCTCGAAGGTCACACCGAATTGCACGTGCGCGAACGGATTGGAGGACGGCTGAGTCGCCGGCTGCGTCGTCGCCGAGTCCTGGGCGTTCGTATCGCTCGGTGATGGTCCGACAGTCTGTGCCGGCGCGAGTGTAGCGACGGCCAGGACGAATACCAGTGCGCCTGCGACTTCGAAGTGCCCAACGGATCTCATGAGTCACGCTCCCTTCCGACTAGCTTAGGAAGCGCGGCACTCAGTTCCTGCTGAGAAGTCCCTGAGAAAGTGCTGAGGGCGGGATCGAACCTGGACGTCTTGAAGGCCGGTCGGCGGTCTGGGGCGGCGCCTCGCTAGCGATCGAAGGCTGGATCGGGCATGGCGAACCGGTAGCCCACCCACGGTTCGCTCAAGAGATATCGCGGGTTCGACGGGTCAGGTTCGATCTTCTTTCGCAGCTGCGCAATCAGGGTCCACAAGTGCTCGGGCTGCTCGACGGCATTGGGTCCCCAGATCGCCTTGAGAATAGTTCGGTGCGTCAACACGCGGTCATAGTTGCGCATCAGCAATGACAGCAGTTCGAACTCCTTGGGTGTCAGCCGGATCTCCGTCTCGCCGCGCGTCACTCGCCGGCGGTCGTAATCGATCGTGAGATCACCGGCTCGGAAGAGACCGGCGTCCGGTTGGTCGTCGGAGACGAGCCGGCGGAGTGCCACGCGAATCCGGGCGAGCAGCTCTTCTGGGCCAAACGGCTTGGTGACATAGTCATCAGCGCCGAGGTCGAGTGCGTTCACCTTGTCGGCTTCGGAGCCCCGCGCCGACAGCACCACGATCGGCACTTTGGACATCGTGCGAACTCGCCGGCAGACTTCGGTTCCTTCGAGATCCGGAAGGCCGAGATCGAGCACGATGAGATCGGGCATGCGATCCGACACGATTCGGAGCGCATCCGTACCCGTGCCGGCGACCTCGACATCGTATCCGCGAGACCGCAGGAGGGGCGCAACCGCGCGCTGAATCGCGACCTCGTCATCGACGAGCAGAATGCGCGCACTCGAGATCATGTGGTTGGCGAATCCGCAGGCTCTCGAGACTTGATGGCCGCCGGCACGAGAAGGGTGAACGCGGCTCCGCCTTCGGGGCGATTCTCCGCCCACACGCGTCCTCCCTCGGCGGCGAGCAGCCCCCGGGCAATCCAGAGACCCATGCCCGTGCCCGAAGCGCGCGCTTTGCCGGCCGCGCCTCGATAGAACCGCTCGAAGAGGTGCGGCACATCGGCGGGTGCGATGCCAGGGCCCTGATCCCGTACCGCAATCGTGAGCCCTTCACTGTCCGCCTGCGCCACGACATCAATCGTCGAGCCAAGGGGAGCGTACTGGGCCGCGTTCTCCAGCAGGTGGGCGAGCGCCGCGGCGGTGAGTCGGGGGTCGACCTGCACGGGCAGGTCTCGATCGATGGTGAGGTGCACCTTGTGTTGTTGGAGCATGTGCTCCACCTGATCGCGAGCCGCCGCCACGACTTCGGACGGATGGACCCAACGAGGCTCGGCGGCGATGCCGCCGGCATCAATCCGCGCCATCTCGAGGAGATTCCCGAATAGCCGCGTGAGGCGCTCGACTTCGGCGAGGATGAGCTCGCGTTTGTCCCGCGCGATCCTCGGTCGTCAGCCACGAGCTCTGGAGATTGCTGGCGGCGACGCGAATCGCCGTCAACGGCGTCCTCAAGTCGTGACCCAGAGAGGCAAGGAGCGCCGTCTTGAGCTCCTCGCTCTGGCGTGTCAGCTCAGCGACCTTTCGTTCCTGAAGGAACTCCGCACGTTCGATCGCGATCGCGACCAAGCCCGCCAGCACATCGAGGGTCCCAGCTTCGATCGATCGCCCGGACGCGGCCAGCAGGCCGATGGGTTTCGTCCCCACGCGCAAAGGCACCAACCGAATCGTCCGGCCTTCAGTCGTAATCGTTCGATGGCCCGAGTAGGTGCGTGCATACGCATCGAATTCGAACGACGCCTGGGCCGTCGCGAACGCCGTCGTCAGCTCGCGCTTGTCGAGGGGGGCGGTCCACGCACCCGCTTCGAATACCTCCCAGTCGCTGGACCGTGGCAGCGCAATCGCCACCGATTCGAGATCGAAGCGGCGCGCGATCGATCGCGCCAGCGTCGTCATGGCCTCGCGACTCTCGGTGACGAGCAGGACGTCTCGGCTCAAGTCGAAGAGCCGAGCCAACTCGTCGCGGCGTTCAACCGCTTCCTGCGTTCGGGCCCTCGCAACGGCCGACAGATTGCTGGCGACAAGGCTCACGGCGAGAAAGGCAATCAGGGCAATCCAGTTCTGCGGATCCGCGATAGTGAACGTTCCAACGGGTGGCAGGAAAAAGAAGTTGAAGAAGAGCATCGCCACGATCGACGTCACGACGGCGACCCAGAGGCGCGACTTCGCCGCAACCACCAGGACGATGAGGAGAAAGGTGGTCGAGATAGTGGCCGCATTGGAGACGTGCAGCCAGCGCGCGTAGACCGCCGTCACGATAGCGACACCGGCCAGCCCGGCTACCAGATGAAGGGCGTCCCGCGACGGGGTCACAGGTGGACATGATATCCGGCCCCCTTGACCGGCCCCGACAGGAGGAGTAGGGTGCTGCCCGACGCCTAAGCCGTCCAACCAGGCGGCGCGGGGGACCCAGTGTCCGGGGCGCATCCGGAGTCATTCCGGTAGAGGACTTCCAACCCCGAGCCCGTCAGCTAACCCCGTCGGCGTATTGGAGGCCCGCCTGTCGACATCTCGTCGCCCGAACGTCGCCGCATTGACCCTCACCGCCGTGGGAGTGGTTTACGGTGACATCGGTACAAGCCCGCTGTATGCCATGCGGGAGTGCTTTCACGGTCCGCATGCCGTCGCACCAACACACGAGAACGTGCTGGGTGTGCTCTCGCTGATCGTCTATGCGCTGCTGCTGGTCGTGTCGGTCAAATACATCGCCGTCGTGATGCGGGCCGACAACCAGGGTGAGGGTGGGATTCTCGCGCTCACAGCGCTGCGTGCCGCCACACGGGAGCGAGACTCGGCGCATGTTGATCCTGTTCGGGATTTTCGGCGCGGCGCTGCTCTACGGCGACGGCATGATCACGCCGGCCATCACGGTCCTGGGTGCCGTCGAAGGCCTGAACGTCGCCACGCCGCTCTTCCAGCCGTACGTGGTTCCCCTTGCGGTCATCATCCTCATCGCCGTCTTCAGCCTTCAGCGCTACGGCACGGATCGAGTGGGCCGGATGTTTGGTCCCGTGATGGTGCTGTGGTTCATCCTGATTGCGGCTCTCGGCGTGTCGTGGATTGTGACTACCATCGGTGCTCGGCGCCATCGATCCCCGGCACGCAGTTACGTTCTTCCGCGAGAACGGTTATCACGGGTTCGTGATACTCGGTGCCGTGGTTCTCGTCGTCACCGGCGGCGAAGCGCTCTACGCGGACATGGGCCATTTCGGCCGCCGGCCGATCCGGCTCGCGTGGTTCGCCCTCGTGCTGCCGGCCTTGCTGCTCAACTACTTCGGGCAGGGCGCGATGCTGCTGCAGAACCCGGAGGCAGCCGCGCAGCCATTCTTCCTGATGACGCCGGACTGGTGCACTGCTGCCCGTGGTCGCGATCGCGACCGCCGCCGCCATCATCGCCTCCCAGGCGCTCATCTCGGGGGCGTTCTCGCTGACGCGGCAGGCCATTCAGCTGGGATACTTCCCGCGCCTCGACGTCGAGCACACGTCCAGGCACGAGGTCGGCCAGATCTACGTGCCGCAAATGAACGTCCTGCTCGCGGTCAGCACGATCCTCATCGTCATCGGCTTCCGAACGTCGAGCGCCCTGGCCGCCGCCTACGGCATTGCCGTCACGATGACGATGGTCGTCACCGCCATTCTGTTGCACATCGTCGCGGTCGAGCGGTGGAAGTGGCCACTTCCGGCTGCCCTCGCCATGACGGCTGTCTTCCTGACCATCGACTTTGCGTTCCTGGGCGCGAACATCATCAAGGTTGCCGATGGCGGATGGCTCCCGCTGGTGATCGGCGGGGTGATGCTCCTCGCCATGACCACGTGGAAGACGGGCCGCCGCATCGTGGCCGAGCGCCTGACGGAGCGGGCGCTTCCGCTGAAGGAGTTTCTGGCGCAGATCGCAGGCCAACCCGCCCGTTCGTGTTCCGGGAACGGCCGTGTTCATGACGGCGCAGCCGACTGGCACCCCGTCCGCGCTGGCCCACAACGTGCGTCATAACAAGGTGCTGCACGAGCACGTCGTGCTTCTGACCGCACGTACCGAACCAACGCCGTTCGTGTCCGAAGACCGACGCGTCGTTGTGGAGCGGCTCGCTGACGGCATCGTCTATGCGACGGCGCTGTATGGCTTCATGGAGGACCCGAATATTCCCGAGGTCCTGCATCGCGTCGGCGCTCAAGGTGTCAAGCTCGATCTCGACGACATCACTTACTTCCTTGGCAAGGAGACGCTGATCGTCACGGCCGAACGAGGAATGGCCGTCTGGCGGGAGAAGCTGTTCGTCGTCATGGCCCGCAACGCCGTCCGCGCCACCGCGTTCTTCCGTTTGCCAGCCGGATCGCGTCGTCGAGAAACTCGGGAGGTTCAGGTGAGAGCCATGCTGACACTGTGCCTATCGAGTCGCGGTAAATTCGTGTCGCGATAAGCGCCTCGTCAAGGGCGCGCAGATGATACTCACAGGTCGAAGTGACGATTCGCTTGCGCCCAAGGTGATGGCCAGTGACCGGACGTTGCTATTGCGCCTGAAGAGTGACATCTCGCGATTGATGCCCACGAACCGTTCGAGAGCCGTCGACGCTGTCGGCGGAGGCCTGGCCGCGCCATCGGTAAGCAACGGCGGCAGCCGTTCGAGTTTTCGTCGTGCCTCTGCTTCAAGGGCCGCCATCTGACTCCCCATCCGCGTCATCGCCCGTCATCGGCCTCCGCGATGTGCGGCGCTTGTAGGACCGCACCTCCAGGAGCGCCGCGTGTGCGCCGGACGAGCGACGCGACGCAGCATCGCCGGCTGGCGTCGAGGAACTGGCTGCCTTGTCGAGTGAGTTCTTGAAGGCATTGGCGGCTCTGTTGCCGCGCCAAACGACAGTGCTTGTGCCTTGACGTTGGTGTTCTAGACCGCCAGAGGCAAGAGCTCGTCTCATCGATCTTTCGATACTCCTGAAAACTGGATGGTGAACGCCTCCAGCATTCGAAGCTCCGCGTGATACGCAGCGCTCCAGGATGATGCTCCAGCGTTGCGAGGTCCTTGCGCGACCGCATCGGTCGCCTGACGCGATTCATAGCCGCGGCGGACGCCGCGTCCTCTGCTGAGGACATCACGGCGCGATTCGCCAGCATCGCAGGCCTTCGTGAACTGAACGCGGAGCTCAGAAGCGAGTCGACGAGCCTCGACTCAGCTGTGGAGGACTCCGGCGTCCTGGCACAGCCGATCAACAGAGCTGTGCTTCACTAGCGAACGACTCGCACGCGTCACTGATGCTCCTCGAGCGGCCAGAAGACTACTCGCGACCCAGCATAGGAAGCGAGCGCTTGAGAAACTCCTGAAAACGTGGGCTTTCAGGAACTCTTGAGGAACTCTTTGGTCGATCCTAAGGCTGTCGCTTGTAGCGTGGAAGCAGGAGCGTTCGCCATGACTCTGATGACACGGCCATCGCGGTTCGCTATCGCATCGGGACTGACATCGCGATCGGAGTTGTCACGGCATTTGCAGTCGTTCGGTGCGGAAATCGAGCGTGCTGGTCATCGTTTGCCGTGCTTGCCTCATTCAGTGCATCAGTCGTCACTGCCATCGCGTGGTGCATCTGGCTGCAGCACGAGGAAGCGATCCGCACGCTGACGACCTCATTGACAGCGCGCCGAGCGGCGCCTGTATCTTCTCGTTTTGAGAAGATTTCAATGGCCAGCCGCGATCATCTCAGCGGACTCGAAGAGCTCATCCTGATGATCGTCGTCGGGCTTGGCGCGGACGCCTACGGTGTCTCCGTTCAGTCGAAGCTCGAGAACGACGTTCGCCGCAAGGTCGCCCTGGGCGCCGTGTACGCGGCGCTCGATCGGCTCGAGCGAAGGGGCTACGTGACATCCTCCTTCGGCGACGCGACGCCGCAGCGCGGCGGCCGCCGCAAACGAATGTTCACGGTGACGCCTTTGGGAGTGCGTGCGTTGCACACCGCGCATCGGACCCACGAACGCTTGTGGCGCACCGTCGAGGCCGTCACCGGGACACGACGATGACGCGGGACGATGGGCTGGCGGTTCCTCGTCTGGCTCGGACCCTGGTTCGTCTGGCCCTGCCCCGCGATCGATTCGAGGTCATCGACGGGGACCTCGCCGAGCTGTTCGAGCTGCGTGCAAGCACGCATGGAGTGCGCGCGGCTCGGGCTCGATATTGGCGAGACGCAGCCAGCATCCTGATTCGATATCGTCGCTGGTCGAAATCGCTTTCAGGCGATGCGCGCGCACGGGCACGCTCAACGCCGACACCACACCAGATTGGTCTCAGCCTGCGAGGCTTGGCGCGACAGCCAGGGTTCAGCGCAATCACCATCCTGACCCTGGCCTTGGGCATCGGGGCGACAACGACCGTGTTCACCGTCGCCCGTGCATTCTTGAATCATCCCGAGCTCGCGCATGGTCAAGACGACCTCGTCATGGTGTGGGGGACCAATCGCGTCGCCGGTCAGATGCGCGACGTTATCTCCGGGCCGACGTTTCTCGATCTGCAGCGAGAGAATCGAGCGCTGGCCGGTCTGTCCGCCTTTCACTTCAACGACGTCACCCTCCGCGGCCGAGATCGAGCCACTGTGGTTGGCGCTCTCGAGGTAACGGCCGAGTTCTTCGAGGTCACTGGCATTCGGCCAACGCTCGGCCGGACGTTTGCACGATCGGATACAGCCAGTGACGCCAAGATTGTTGTTCTAAGCCACGGGTTCTGGCAGCGCCAGTTCGGCGGTGATCCACAAGTCATCGGGCGGAGCATCGACACGACCGATGGACGGCTTGCGATCGTCGGCGTCCTCCCCGAAACGTTTCGGTTCTTCTTTGTCCCAGACCTCGTCACGCTGATTCGGCCAGAGACGATGGCGGCCGAAGATCGCTCGTACTACTTCTACTGGCTCGTGGGACGCCTCGAGAGCGGAGCTGCTTTGGCTGAGGCCGATCAGGATCTCAACCGCGTCATGGCGGGTGTCGCCGCGGCACATCCTGCAGCTCGAGGCTGGGAGATTACGACCGAGCGACTCGAGACCGTTCTCGACGAACCAGTGCGGCCAACCATTCGGGTCGCGCTCTTCACCGCCCTCCTCGTGCTCGCAGTCGCCTGTGCCAACGTCGCTGGCCTTGTGCTCACGCGACATGTCAGCCGACGCCGGGAGTTGGCAGTGCGCGTCTCCCTTGGCGCCTCGCGACGCCGAGTGTTTTTCGAGCTGCTTGCTGACTCGGTTTGGCTTGCTGCGGCAGGCGCTGTCGCTGGCGTCGCCGTGGCGTTGGGCAGCCTGGCCGCCCTCAATCAGCTGCTGCCGCCCAGCGTCGCCATTGCAGGATCCGCCGGATCGATCGCCGTCCCGAGGTTCAACGCTGATGCCTCAGCGCTCGGGTTTGCGGCCCTGATCGCGATGGCGACCGTGATCGCCTGTGGCGTAGCTCCGGCATGGCGTGCAAGTCGACTGGACACGTCGGCGCGTCTCGACGTGGCGAGCCGAGGTGCTACGACCAGCGCGGCCGAACATCGTTTGCGAAACGCGCTCGTTTCACTCGAAATGGCGTTGGCGACCACGTTGCTCGTCATCGCGCTCTTGTTGGTGCAGACCGTCGGTCGGCTGAATGCGATTGACCCGGGTTTCCGCGGCCAGGGTGTCCTTGCGATGACCATTGGGCGCGTCGATGATCTGTCGGCTTCGGCACGAGCCCGTTACTACACCGACGTTCTGCGACGTGTTATGCAGGTGCCTGGTGTCAACCAGTCAGCCTTGAACGACTACGTTCTCTTATCCAACGAGGACGACTACGAAGGCGTCGAGATCGAGGGGCAGCCGCGCCTTGCCTCCGGCCAATGGCCACGCGAGGAATGGCGCCGTGTCAGCAGCGAATACTTTCGAACCTTGCGGATTCCAGTGGTGCGCGGTCGCGACTTCACACCACAGGACACCGCTGATGCGCCGTCCGTGGTCGTCATCAATGAGGCCATGGCTCGCAAATACTGGCCCGGGATCGATCCAGTGGGTCGCCGCCTGCGGCTGACGGCAGCAGCCTACGGCTGGTCCGAGGTTGTCGGCATCGTGGGCGACGTGCGCGAAGTCGGTCTCGACCAGCCGGCCAAGCCGATGATGTTCGTGCCTTACCATCGCGGCGCCCGGCCGGTGATGGCGCTCTTCGCTCGCGTCAACTCCACGAGCGATGCGATGGTGCAGTCGATTCAACAGGCGGTCTGGTCCGTCGATTCGACGCGCCCAGTGTTCGGCGTCCAGCGCGTTGATCGGCTGATCACCGACTCGATGGCCGTTCGTCGCCTCGCCGAGCGGGTCGCTGGCGCCGCGGCCCTTCTGGCGCTGGCCCTGACCGCTGTCGGCATCTATTGCACGCTCAGCTACGCGGTGTCGCAGCGTCGCCGGGAACTCGCCGTGCGAGTGGCAATCGGCGCGCAGAAGCGACACATCGCGTGGGTCGTTTTGCGCCAGGTCGTCGCACCTGCAGTGGCGGGATTGGCAGCCGGCCTCGCTGGTGCGCTCGCGGCGGCCGCATTGACTCGTGACGAGCTCTACGGCATCTCTCCGTTCGATCCGTGGACGTACGGCGCAGGCGCGGTCATCGTCCTGGCCGCAGCTCTTGTGGCATGTGCGGTGCCGGCCCGCCGTGCCTCGCGCGTCGATCCTATGACGTCGCTACGGGCAGGCTGAATCAAGGGCAAGGGCGCAGGGCACAGGGCGAAGGGGAGGGAGTAGCGCCTTTGAACACCAACGGTTGCGGAGACACTACTTCAGCAGGCCGCGGTCGACGAAGGTGGCCACTGCTTGCCTGGTGGCGTCGAGCGGATCGACTGCTCCCATCACGCCATACGGCGCTCACGAAAATGTGCCGGCGTCCGTCGCGGGTGAGAGCACCGACGAGCCAACTGACACTCGTCCCATCGGCGGCCGTCGTTGCGCCCGTCTTCGCCTGCATCTCAGTGCCATTCACCCAGGGTGCCGCCACTTTGTGTAGCCCTGTAGAGTTGCGCACCGTCCCAGGCTCCTGAGCCAATGCTTGACGAACGTACGTCAGGTGCTCAGAAGTCACGGGTAGATCGCCGGCAAAAAACCGCTTGAGAAACTCGAGTTGCTCGCTGGGAGAGATTCGGAGCGTCCCATTGAGCCAGTACATCACCGGGTCGCCTGACGTATCGGTATTGCCGTAAGCGAATTGCTGCAACCAGCCCTTCATCCGTTCGGCGCCAATGCGGACGGCGGTTCGCTGAAAAAGCCAAACGACTGAATTGCTAATCGCCGATTGCAGGTCATGATTCTTCTCCCACGCTGTCTGTCTTGAAAAGCGCTGACCATCCCACTTCTCGATCGTGTCTTCTTTGATCGCACCGGTTTCTAACGCAATCAACGCGTGCGGGATCTTGAACGTGGACGCTGGGGACAGTCGAACGGCGCACGCTTCCTCGTCCGTACGCCATTCCGTCGCCTTGCTCGTGTCGTAAAGCGCGACGCAATGTCCGTCGACTGCGATATTGGCGGTTGGGGACTGGCAGAGCGCAACAATAAGCGCAATGGTCAACACAATCTTCGCGGCCATGATCGAATCATGGCACGGCACGCGTCGACACGAAGGCATGGTGCGGTTCGAACTTCCGCCTGAAGGCGGAAGCCACGGATATTGTTGGGCGCCACCTTCCGCCTGAAGGCGGAAGCCACGGAAATTGTTCGAGCACTCGTGGCTTCCGGCTTTAGCCGGAAGATCGGAGCCGCGATACCGCCTCAGCTGATACACGCCACTAGATACGCGTCGACCGCCCACGCCGCTCGTCGGCCGTCGTCAATCGCCCAGACAATCAGCGATTGCCCACGCTGCATGTCGCCTGCGGCAAAAACACCAGGGACGTTGGTCATCCATCGATCGTCCCGCCAGACCGTCCCGCGATCCGTGAAGCGCACGCCCAAGTCGTCGAGCAAGCGGTTCTTCTGAGGGCCGACAAACCCCATCGCGAGCAACACGAGATCGGCGCGGAGCTCGAACTCGCTATCGGGCACCAGGTCAAAGGACGCACGACCATCGCGTACGGCACGATGGACGCGTTGGCCGTGTAGTGTCCGGACACGACCGTTGGCCCCCGAGAAAGCGGTGGTAGCCAAGGAATAGTGGCGGTCACCACCCTCCTCGTGCGCCGATGAGGTCCGAAAGATGTTTGGCCACTGCGGCCACGGATTGTCGCTCGTGCGACTCGCGGGTGGAGTTGGGAGCAATTCGAGCTGACATACCGACGCGGCGCCCTGTCGATGCACGGTTCCCAAACAATCGGCGCCCGTGTCCCCGCCCCCGATGATAATCACGTGCTTGCCGGTGGCCGTGATCGCCTGGCTGTCATCAGTGGTATCGCCCTGACAGCGTCGATTCTGCTGCGAGAGAAAGTCCATCGCGAAGTGAATGCCTTCGAGCTCGCGGCCGGGAACTGGAAGATCGCGTGGGCACGCGGCGCCACCGGCAAGCACGATGGCGTCGTAACCGCGTCGCAGATCGTCCGCTCGCACGTCCTCGCCCGCGTGAATGCCGGCACGAAACACGACGCCTTCGGCAGACAGGAGGTCGAGTCGGCGGTCGAGCACCCGCTTCTCCAGCTTGAACTCGGGAATGCCGTATCGCAAGAGACCGCCTATGCGATCGCTTTTCTCGAACACCGTCACGCTGTGCCCGGCGCGATTGAGCTGGGCTGCCGCCGCGAGCCCGGCCGGACCCGAACCAATGACGGCGACCTTCTTCCAAGTGCGCGTGGGCGGAGGCTCGGGAACAATCCAGCCTTCGTCGAACGCACGATCCACAATCGCCAGCTCGATCGACTTGATAGCCACGGCATCGTTGTTGATGCCGAGGACACACGAGCCTTCGCAGGGCGCCGGGCACAACAAGCCCGTGAACTCCGGGAAGTTGTTGGTGAGATGCAGCCGATCGGCCGCCGCCCGCCACGAATCGCGATACACCAGATCGTTCCAATCCGGAATCAAGTTGCCCAGCGGACAACCCTGATGGCAGAACGGCACGCCGCAGTCCATGCAGCGTGCGGCTTGACGTGTGAGCTCATCGCTCGGGTACGCCGTGTAAACGTGGTGGTAGTCGCCCACGCGCTCGGAGACAGGACGAGCCGGGGGCTTGACGCGCGAGAACTCGACAAATCCGGTGGCTTTGCCCACGTCAGGCCCCGACCAGATCACCGAAGGCTGGCGCTTGTGCTTTGGCCATGGCACGCGCCTCTTCGGCACGGACCCGCTTGAAGTCACGGGGCACGACGGCGATCAGCTTGGCCCGCATCGACAGCCACGCCTGCAGCACGCGATCGCCGATCGCGCTGCCCGTCAGCACGACGTGACGCGCGATCAGCTCATAAACCCGGCTGCTCTCGTCGTCGTCCTCGAGTCGATCGAGATCCACCATCTCGACATTGCAATTGAGCGCGAACGACCCGTCGAGGTCGAGGACATACGCCATGCCACCGCTCATGCCGGCGGCGAAATTGCGGCCTGTCCGGCCAAGGACGACCACCCGTCCGCCGGTCATGTATTCGCAGCCGTGATCACCCACACCTTCCACGACCGCCTGTGCACCGCTGTTACGCACGGCAAACCGTTCGCCTGCGACCCCGCGAATGTAGGCGTCGCCGCTGGTCGCGCCGTAGAGCGAAACATTGCCGATGATGATGTTGTCCTCGGCCACGAACGTCGCCGATCGCGGCGGACGCACGACAATGCGGCCGCCGGAGAGGCCTTTCCCAACGAAATCGTTGGCCTCCCCTTCGAGCATCAGGGTGATCCCACGCGGGAGGAAGGCACCAAAACTCTGACCTGCGGCGCCGGTCAGATTGATTTTGATCGTGTCGTCCGGCAAGCCCGATCCACCGTAGCGCTTCGTGACTTCGTATCCAAGAAGGGTCCCGGTCGTGCGATCGGTGTTGCGGATCGGCAGCGCGATCTCAACCGGTTCCTGACGAACGAGCGCAGCCGAGGACCGGGTGATCAACACGCGATCGAGCACGCGCTCGAGTCCAGCGTCCTGACGCTGCACCGCCCGTCTGGCTGCGTAGCGCGGGAGGTCAGGGACGTGGAACAGCGGCGACAGGTCAAGCCCGCTGGCCTTCCAGTGCTGCCTGGCGGCATCGAAATCCAGACACTCGGCTCGTCCAACCATCTCGTCCACGGTGCGAAAGCCAAGTTCCGACATCAGCTCGCGCACTTCCTCGGCGATGAATCGAAAGAACGTCTGCACGAACTCAGGCTTGCCGCTGAAGGTCTTTCGCAGGGCCGGGTCCTGCGTCGCGATGCCGACCGGACAGGTATTCAAGTGGCACACCCGCATCATGACGCAGCCCATGACCACGAGCGGCGCGGTGGCAAAGCCAAACTCCTCGGCGCCGAGCAACGCCGCCACCACAACGTCGCGACCAGTCTTCATCTGCCCGTCAACTTGCACGACGATGCGATCTCGTAATCGATTGAGCAGCAGAACCTGTTGTGTCTCGGCAAGGCCCAGCTCCCACGGCACGCCGGCATGCTTGAGACTGGTGAGCGGTGACGCCCCGGTGCCGCCGTCATGACCGGAGATCAGGACGAGGTCGGCGTGGGCCTTTGAAACGCCGGCCGCCACAGTCCCGACACCAACCTCGGCGACCAGCTTGACGTGTACCCGCGCGTGCGGGTTGGCGTTCTTCAAGTCGAAGATCAGTTGCGCGAGATCTTCGATGGAATAGATATCGTGGTGTGGCGGGGGCGAGATGAGGCCGACTCCAGGAGTCGAATGCCGCACCTTGGCGATCCACGGGTAAACCTTGTGACCCGGCAGCTGACCACCCTCACCCGGCTTGGCACCCTGCGCCATCTTGATTTGGAGATCGTCGGCATTCACCAGGGTACTCGCTGGTCACGCCAAAGCGGCCAGAGGCGACCTGTTTGATCGCGCTGCGGCGCGAGTCGCCGTTGGCGTCAGGAAGGTAGCGCTCCGGATTTTCGCCACCCTCGCCGGTGTTCGACTTGGCGCCCATCCGGTTCATGGCAATGGCGAGGGTCTCGTGCGCCTCCTGGCTGATCGAGCCGTAGGACATCGCACCGGTCGAGAACCGCGGCAGAATTGATTCGATGGGCTCGACCTCGCCCAGTGGAATCGGCTCGCGAGCAGCCTTGAGCCGGAACAGCCCGCGCAGGGTGGCGCGCTGGCGGCTCTGGTCGTCAACGAGGCGCGTGTATTCCTTGAAGATCTGGTACTGGCCCGTACGGGTCGCGTGCTGCAGACGAAAGACGGTTTCGGGATTGAACAAATGGATCTCGCCGTCGCGCCGCCACTGGTACTCCCCGCCGCCCTCGAGCTCGCCAGGAGCCACCACCCGGTGATCGAACGCTCGCGTATGGCGCCGCCGCACCTCTTCCGAGATTGTCGCCAGCCCAACCCCGCCGATGCGTGAGGCCGTCGACGTGAAGTACGTCTCGACGAACTGACGATCGAGTCCGACCACTTCGAAGATCTGCGCGCCGCAATAACTTTGCAGCGTGGAGATCCCCATCTTGGACATCACCTTGAGCACGCCCTTATTCAGCGCCTTGACGTAACGCATGACGGCCTGATGGTCCGTCGTCTCTCGGATCAGGCCCTGACGAACCAGGTCGTGCAAGGTTTCGAATGCCAGGTACGGATTGACGGCGCCGGCACCGTAGCCCAACAGCAGCGCAACGTGGTGCACTTCGCGGGCGTCGCCCGTCTCGATCAAAAGGCCGCACCTCGTCCGCGTACCCTCTCGAACCAGATGATGATGAACGCCGGCGGTCGCGAGCAGGCTGGGAATTGGCGCGTGGGTCGCGTCGACCCCTCGATCCGAGAGGATGAGGATGCCGTACCCGGCTGCCACCGCCTGGCTGGCCTTACGGCACAACTCGGCCATCGCCCGCTCGAGTCCCGGCCCGTCCTCGTTCGGGTTGTAGAGCAGCGGCAGCGTGGTCGATCGAAACGGCGAGCCAGGAGGCAGGTGCCGGAGCTTGGCAACTTGATCGTTGTGAAGAATCGGATACTCGATCTTGATCTGCCGGCAGGCGTGAGGTCCGGGCTCGAGCATGTTGGCCTCCGGGCCGATCGTGGAGGCCATTGACGTCACGAGCTCCTCGCGTATGGCGTCGAGCGGCGGGTTGGTCACCTGAGCGAAGAGTTGCTTGAAATAGTCGTACAGGAGCCGCGGGCGATCCGACAACACCGCCAGCGCAGTGTCTGAACCCATCGACCCGATCGGCTCCTCGCCGGTCAGCGCCATCGGCGTCAACAGCAGGCGCAGATCCTCCTGTGTATAACCAAACGCCTGCTGACGCCGCACCACTGTCTGATGATCCGGGCGTTCCGCACAGGCGAGGGGCAGGTCATCGACGTCGACCAGGTGCTGGCGAATCCAGTCGGCATACGGGTGCTGCGCGGCGAGCGTCCGCTTGATCTCGTCATCGCTCACGATCCGGCCGGCCGCGGTATCGACGAGCAGCATCTTCCCTGGACGAAGCCGATCCTTCCGGACAATCCGCTCGGGCGGGATGTCGAGCACTCCGACTTCGGACGCCATGATTACGAGGTCGTCATCGGTGATGCAGTAGCGTGACGGGCGCAAGCCGTTGCGATCGAGCATGGCGCCGATGACGGTGCCATCGGTGAATGCGATCGACGCCGGACCGTCCCACGGCTCCATGATCGACGAGTGGTACTCATAAAAGGCGCGCACGGCGGGATCCATCGCCGGGTTTCCGGCCCAGGGCTCGGGAATCATCATCAGCACGGCATGGGGCAGCGACCGGCCGGCCATCACGAGGAACTCGAGGACGTTGTCGAACGTCGCCGTGTCGCTGCCTCCCGGCCGAATCACGGGCAGCACCTTCTGCAGGTCGTCGCCGAAGAGCGTGGACTTCAGCAGGCCCTCCCGCGCCTGCATCCAATTGATGTTGCCCCTGAGCGTGTTGATCTCGCCGTTGTGGGCGACCAAACGATACGGATGCGCGAGCGGCCACGACGGGAACGTGTTCGTCGAAAAGCGCTGGTGCACCAGCGCGAGCGCGGATTCGAACGCCGGGTTCGACAAGTCGGGAAACACACGCTCGATTTGCGAGGCCGTCAGCATGCCCTTGTAGATCAGCGTGCGCGCTGAAAGGCTCACGATGTAGAAGCTCTGGCGCGCCTGAGGGCTCAGATCGAGCCGTTCGATCGCGTGCTCGATGCGCTTGCGAATGACGTACAGCTGCCGTTCGAACGACGCGCTCGGGGTCAGGTACGCCACCGACGAACACCTGCTCGAAGACAGGAGCCGAGGCCGCCGCGGTCGTGCCAACCGTGTCGAGATCCGTCGGCACCGCGCGCCACCCCAGGACCGCCTGTCCCTCTTCTCGGGTGATGCGCTCGACGAGAGCGCGGACCTCAGCTCGCGACCGGTCGTCCGTGGGCAGGAAGACCAGCCCGGCGCCATAGGCTCCGGCCGCCGGCAGCGAGAACGTCAACGCCTGACGAAAGAAACGATCCGGCATCTGGACGAGGATGCCGGCACCGTCGCCAGTGTCGGGATCTGCGCCACACGCTCCGCGGTGCTCGAGGTTGATGAGGAGGTCGAGAGCCTGACGAACGATCCGATGGGAACGGCTGCCCTTGATGTGCGCGACAAAGCCGACGCCGCAGGCATCGTGCTCGTCACAGGATCGGTAAAGGCCCTGGTCGCCTGGCTCCTGTGCGCGGGTGTCCATCCGTTCTCTCCCTGGTCCGCCGAAGCTCGCGGCGGGTTTCGAGCGAAGGCGGGAAGCCTGTCGCGCCGAAGCTCGAAGGCGCGAAGCGCCGAGAGCGAAGGCGGAATTCGGCTTATTAGAGAGAATCTCGATACATAACAAAAGCGCAATGTACCGATATGAACTGTGAGAAAAACTGATGGTTCATTCCTCAGTCTCAGTCCCGGGCGTGAACCGGCGTCACGGCATCCTGGTCCTGCTCCCCCGTCCGAATCCGATAGATCTTCTCAATCGGCAGCACCATGATCTTTCCGTCGCCCACCTCGCCGGTCCTGGCAGCGCTGAGAATCGCGTCGATCGTCGGCTGAACGAAGTGATTCGAGACACCGATTTCGAGGCGAACCTTCTCGGCCAGCGCCATCTTCACCGTGGTCCCACGGTAATTCTCGACGTGCTCCATTTCCCCGCCGTGTCCCTGGACGCGGCTGATGGTCAGGCCGCGCACCTCGGCATGAAACAACGCCTCGAGCACGTCGCTGAGTTGCTCGGGCCTCACAATCGCCACAATCAGCTTCACGACCGGCCTCCACTCTGGACGGCCAACACCTCCGCCGCTCGTCGCGCGAACGACGAGTCACCCGGTGAAACGAGGATGGCGCCGTCTCCGCCGGTATAAGCCTCTTCACCGTGCTCCGTGACATCGAGGCCAACACCTTCGACTCGGCCGCTGATGCGTAGCGGCATGACCAGCGCCAGAGCCTTGAGGATCACGAACGTTCCGCCGGCGCTGTAAGCCAGCACGATGAGAACGCTCGCGATCTGGACGAGCAACTGCGACGGGTTACCGCCCAGCCAGCCGTTTGCGCCGCCGCTCCAAGCCGCATCCGCGAACACCCCGGTCAGGATCGCACCCGTCGCTCCGCCCACGCCGTGAGCCGCCACGACGTCCAGCGAATCATCGAGTTTGGTCTTGGCGCGATAGATCAGCGCAAAGTAGCTCGGCAGGGCGCCGAGAGCCCCCAAGGCCAGGGCAGAAGCGGGCCCGATATGACCCGCTGCGGGCGTCACCACGACGAGACCGACGACGATGGCGGTGGCGGCCCCGACCGCGGTCACGGGGCCGCCGCGCAGCAGGTCGATCAGCGTCCAGGTCGTCAGGGTCGCGGCCGGCGCAAACAACGTATTGGCGAATGCGAGCGCGGCGGTCGAATTCGCCGCCAGTGCGCTCCCGGCATTGAAGCCAAACCAGCCAAACCACAGCAAGCCGGCGCCCAACATCGTGAAGGGCACGTTGTGCGGCAGCATGGCATGACGTCCATAGTCCTTCCGTGGCCCAACGACCATGGCTGCCACCAGCGCCGCAGCGGCCGCGTTGACATGGACCACAGCGCCGCCGGCAAAATCGAGCGCCCCCCACGCCGCAAGGAAGCCCCCACCCCACACCCAGTGAGCGATCGGGGCGTAGATCAGGAGCACCCATAGCACGATGAACGCCAGGTAGGCGTTGAAACGAAACCGCTCGACGACGGCTCCCGAGATCAGTGCGGCAGTAATGATGGCGAAGGTTCCCTGAAAGCCCATGAACAGCAAGTGCGGAATCGCGCCCTGGGCTTCCAGGCCGACGCCGCGCAAGCCGGCAAACGTCAGCGATCCGACGATCGGAAGCCCGGGAGCAAACGCGAGCGAGTAGCCCACGAGCGCCCACGCCACCGCGACCGGTCCCAGCGCGACGAAGCTCATCATCATCGTGTTGAGCGCGTTCTTCGAGCGCACGAGCCCGCCGTAAAAGAAGCCCAGCGCCGGCGTCATCAAGAGCACCAGCGCCGTGGCGACGAGCATCCAGCCGATGTCACCGCTATTCATGCGCGTATTGAATCGATAGTGACCGTCTCATGTCCAATACGAGATAGTTGTTGATTCCATCGAGAATCCGGCAACGTCGTAGTATATAAGTATTGACTAATATAAGCGGCGTCTGTAATGATGCCCGACTAACAGAGGCGGCCACACCGCCGTGTCCAAGGAGCAAGCCCGTGATGATTGATGTGGATCAAGTAGTGGGCGCCGTCACACGCGAAGTCAGCAGTCGCGAACACGAAGGCAAACTCGCGCGGGTGGTGGTCGCGACGCGCACGTACAACACCAGCGCAGACGATCTCTGGGATGCGCTGACCAGCGCGGAGCGCCTTCCGCGCTGGTTCCTCCCGGTTTCAGGCGATCTGCGCCTCGGCGGTCGGTATCAACTGGAGGGGAACGCTGGGGGAACGATTACACGCTGCGAGCCGCCGCGGTCGCTGGCTCTGACGTGGGAGTACGGCGGATCGGTAAGTTGGGTCACCGTGAACCTGCGCCAGAAGGGTCATGACCGGACCGAACTCGAGCTGGAACACATGGCGCACGACGACGAGCATTGGGCGAAGTTTGGTCCTGGGGCGGCCGGAGTCGGCTGGGACATGGCACTGATGGCACTGGGGCGTCATCTCGCGAGCGGTGCCCCTGTCGACCCGCAAGCGGCCCTCAAATGGTCCGCCTCGGACGAGGGGCGTCGCTTCATCGCGCAGAGCAGCGACGACTGGGGCCGCGCAGCAATCGCCGCTGGTGAACCCGAAGCGAGTGCCAAGGCGGCCGCAGAACGCACAACCTCGGCCTACACTGGCGGGTAACCGACATCGATGCACGCATTCGACATTCTGGGCGACCCCGTCCGGCGCCGCATCCTCGAGCTCCTGGCCGACGGCGAACGCCCGTCGGGCGCCGTCGTTGATGTCATTCAGCGCGAGTTCGGCATCACGCAGTCGGCGGTGTCGCAGCACTTGAAGGTGCTTCGAGAGAGCGGATTCGCCTCGGTCAGGCCCGATGGGCCTCGGCGTCTCTACTCGATGCAACCAGCGTCCCTGCAAGCGGTCGACGCGTGGCTGCAACGATTCAAGCGACTGTGGGAGCCGAAGCTCGAGGCGCTGGCCACCGAAGTGGCCCGCGGGAAGAGGCAAAGGCGACGCCGGACAAGTAGCGATGCGTGACGACACTCGCCGGCGGCTCTGGTTCAGGGGCGCGCTGCTCGTTGCTCTGCTGATCGTTGGTCTGGTCGTGCGAAATCAGGTGAAGGTTTACTGGAATCGGCAAGGGGCCGCGGCGATCACACTCAATCGCCAGGTGCTCTTCGACCTGCTGCAACCGATCGCGCTCGCGAACTGCCAACTCGAGCGATTTGGAGACGCCCACGACGGCGGGTATCTACTGTGCGCAAATCTCCTCGAAGCCGTGGAGTCGGGCTATTCGTATGGGATTGCCGGCCGTGACAAGTGGGGTTGCGACGTTTCGACCAAGTTGAACGTCAAGCTGCACCAGTACGATTGTTTCAACACCGATCAGCCGGAATGTCCGGCGGGTGACACGGTATTTCACGCCGAATGCATCGGACCCACGCCAAAAACCGAAGACGGGCGGCCTTTCGACACGCTACAGAACCAGCTCGCGAAGAACGGCGACGCGAACCGCCGCGTCGTCGTCAAGATGGATGTCGAAGGCGCTGAGTGGGATTCTCTGCTCCACGCGCCCGACGAGACGCTCGCGCGGATCGATCAGCTCGCCATCGAGTTTCATTACACCGACGAAGAGCGGTTCGTGAAGACCGTCCGTCGATTGAAACAGTTCTTCCACGTCGCCCATCTGCATTTCAACAATTTCGCCTGCGATCCGGGGCTCCGGCCGTTTGCCTCGTGGGCCTACGAAGCACTCCTGGTCAACCGGCGGCTTGGGGTGGTTGACCCGGCGGGACACCCGCCGCGCGGGCTGCACGCACTGGATGCGCCGAACAATCCGACTGGAGCCGACTGTCAAGTGCCGTGATCGTCACTCCTACTCCATCCTCAGGGCGACCGACGGATCGATTCGCCCGGCACGAATCGCAGGGAGCGAGCAGGCGATGGCCGACGTGCACGACGCGAGAAGAACGACGGCAGCATAGGTCGCGCCGTCGAGCGATGACACGCCGAACAACAACGTCGCAACGGCGCGAGTGGCGACCATCGCGACCAGCAACCCACCGACGATGCCGATGGTGGTCAGCGTCATTCCTTGACGAACGATCATCCGGACGATATTTCCGCGGCTGGCACCAAGGGCCGATCGAATCCCAATCTCACGCCATCGTTCCGTGACCCCAGCGGAGAGAAGCCGTAAATGCCAATCGCGGCCAGCGCCAAGGCCATGAGGCTGAAGGCCTCGAATACCGTCGAACCAAATCGCCGTTCGGCCTCCGAACGTTCGAGCAGGCGCTGCATCGGCGCCACTCGAACGACGGGCTGAAGCTTGTCAACCGATGCGATCGCATCCCTGATTGATGGAGCGAGCGCGGCCGCATCGCCCAGCGCCCGGACGACGACCCACAACGTTCGATCGGCGTCATGCCACTGCGAGGTCGTGACATACACGGCGTCAGCCTGGCTGACCGCGAGAGAAGTCTGTCTGACATCGCCAACGAGGCCGACGACGGTGAACCACGGCCCGGAATCAGGCCCGATGTGCAGGCGCTGGCCAATCGGATCCTGGCCGGGAAAGCGACGCCTCGCGAACGATTCGTTGAGCAACACCGCGAGTGGTGCACGGGCGGTGTCGCGCTATATCGAGCAGGCGGCCCCGTTTGAGCGTGATGCCCATGGTTTCGAAGTAGCCAGCACTGACCGCATAACGAAAGGCGCCACGGTCCTCGTCGGTAGACGGTGCGGGGCTCGATGCGAAGTGCACCCCGTAGACATCGAGGTCGCCGCTGAGCGGCAACTGGCTGGTCAAACCGGCGGACACAATGCCCGGCACGCGCTCGACGGCCTCGAGCGCATCAGCGAAGAACCGGTGCGTCACGCCGGCAACGTCGAATCGACGGCCTGACGCCTGCACCTGCATTGTCAGGACATGATCGGCGGTGAATCCCGGGTCGATGGCAAACAACCGCTGCACCGTGCGGAGCAGCAGCCCGGCGCTGACGAGCAGGACGACTGCGAGTGCAATCTCAGCCACCACCAGCGCCTGGCGCGTCACGCGGTGATCGCCGGCCATCCTTGGTGAAGCGGACTGAAGACCAATCAGGACGTCGCGACGCGAGGCCTGCAGCGCAGGAATCAACCCCACGGTGAATCCGATCACGGCCGTGATGATCAGTGCATACAGATACGCGGCGGCATCGATGCCGACGGCATGGGCTCGCGGCAACTCCGACGGAGCGAGCGCCACCATCCCACTCAGGCTGACCCAGGCCAGGACGATTCCGACGCCGCCGCCGAGAATGGCCAGCAACAAACTCTCGGTCAACAACTGCCGGATCAGTCGCGACTTGGCGGCGCCGAGCGCGGCCCGGAGGGCAAATTCACCGCGGCGCTGCGCCCCGCGGGCGAGAAGCAGGTTCGTGATGTTGACGCAGGCGATCGCCAGCACTAACAGTGCCGCGCCAAAGACCGCGAACAGCGCGGGCTTTACCGCACGCGTCACGTCGTCCTGGAGCGAGTTCACGACGAGACCAGAGTCGAGCGCTGCCCAGGCCGGGCGTGCAAAAGCTGACACCGGCGCCTGGGCAATCGCGTTCAGTTCCGTTGAGGCCACGCCGATCGTTATGCCTGCTCGCAATCTGCCAAGGAGGCGAAGGTGATGGCCCCACTCTCGCCCTTGCGGTGGAAGTGCCGGGTCGTATTGCAGCGGCTGCCAGACGTCGGCGGTGGGAACCAACACGTTCTCGAACGTGGCCGGCATCACGCCGATGACGGTGTGCCTTCGGTCATCAAGGGTGATGGTCGCGGCCGACAATCTCCTGAACACGCCCCAATCGCTCCCACAGGGCGTTGCTGATCAACACGACGGCAGGACCGTTGACTGCATCATCAGACGGCTGGAAATCACGACCGATCCGTGGAGCGACCCCCAGCGTCCGGAAGTACGATGCGCTGACGCGCTGCCCTTCCAATCGCTCGGCGTGATCGGCACCGGTCAGCGTCGGCTGCCACGAACGCAGCACGGCCAGCGACTCAAAGGAACGACTGCGCTCGACAATCTCGCGATAGCTTCCGAAAGTCACATCCTGACGTGACCCGTCGCGACCGGTGTCCCAGATCAATGTCAGACGACGAGCCTCGGGATACGGCAGTGGCTGAATCACAATCGGGTTGAGGACGCTGAAGATGGCGGTGCTGGCACCGATGCCGAGCGCGAGCGTGAGCACGCTGACGACGGTGAAGCCCGGCGCTGCGCGCAGACGGCGCGCGCCGTAGCGGAGGTCGGCGAGAAACGTCTCGACCGCATGTTCCCAGCCAGCGACCCGGACGTCCTCCTGCACACGGGGGATGCTGCCCTGTTCCAGCTGCGCGATGCGCCGGGCCTCGGCAGGCGCGAAGCCCTTTGCTTCGAGCTCCGCGATGGCTTGCTCGAAGTAGTGGGCGACTTCGTCAGTCAGGTCGCGGTCGGAGGCCGCCGGTCGCGTGAGCACGCGGAGGCCGCGGGTGAGCTGCCGCCATATGGACATGGTTAGATTTCCGACTTGAGAATCCGCGCCACTGCCGACGTCCGACGCGCCCAGTCGGCCTCTTCGAAATCGAGCTGCTTGCGCCCCTTTCGCGTCAGCGAGTAGTACCGGGCGCGTCGCGCGTTGGCGGTTTGTCTCCACTCGGCATCGAGCCAGCCCGCCCTCTCCAGACGAGAGAGCGCGGTGAGCAGCGATCCGGGGTTGACCTTGAAGACGCCGCGCGAGATCTGCTCGACGCGGCGCGCAATTCCAAACCCGTGCAGCGGCTCGAGGCTCAAGGTCTTCAGTATGAGCAGGTCGAGCGTGCCGGGGATGACGTCCGTGCTGGGTTTGTCCACGCCGCTCAAGGCTAACCCGCTCACCTCTTGATTGTCAAGATGTGATAATCAAGAAGAAACGGTTCGCCCGCGTCTCACGTAAACTACCGGCGGATGAGACGGAGCGCCGTTGTTTACGCCACCACCATCGGGTTGTCGATACTCGTCGTGGCCGCGATTCTGCGCGTCGGTGGCCTCATGCTGCCCGAGGCGCCGGCGACCCTGGCCGACGGCGCGGACGCGACGAGTCCGCTCGCGCAGATGATCGAGAACGCGAGCCATCCCCTGGCCCGCCTGCTCGTTCAACTTCTCGTCATTGTCGGCGCGGCGCGCGTGTGTGCTCGTCTGGCGAGGCCACTGGGACAGACACCCGTGATCGGTGAGATCGCCGCCGGCATCATCATCGGGCCGTCGCTGCTGGGCGCGGTCGCACCTGCGGTGAGCGCCACTCTTTTTCCAGCTGACTCACTCGCGGTCCTTCAGATGCTGAGTCAGATTGGCGTGCTCCTGTTCATGTTCGTCATCGGCGTCGAGCTGGACGCCTCCCACATCCGCGGCCGGACTCGAACCGCGATTGCGGTCAGCCATTTCAGCATCGCCGTCCCCTTCGTTTTGGGTGTGCTCCTCGCGTTGCTGCTCTATCGAGGCTATGCGCCGATCGGCGTGCCCTTCCATGCCTTCGCGCTCTTCCTCGGAGTCGCCATGAGCATCACGGCGTTTCCGGTCCTGGCTCGCATCCTGGAGGAGCGGCAACTCACCGCCACGCCGTTGGGGACTACGGCGTTGACATGCGCCGCCGTGGACGATGCCACAGCGTGGACCTGCTGGCGTTCGTAGCGCCGTCACAACGTCGGGGAGCGTTGCCACAACGCTACTGACCATGGTGGGCCTGTCAGCGGCGTTCATCCTGCTCGCGGTTTTTGTCGTCGACCGTCGCTGTGCGCCTGCTCGATTCAACGCGCCGCGCCGATGCGCTCAGCAAGGAGCACATTGCGCTCGTCCTCGGCGTGCCGCTGTTGTCGGCGCTGGCGACCGAGGTCATCGGCATTCATGCGCTTTTCGGCGCCTTCCTCGCGGGCGTCGTGATGCCGGCGGATGCGACGTTCCGCCGCCTGCTCCGCGAACGCCTGGAAACCATCAGCAGCGTGCTGCTGATGCCATTGTTTTTCGCCTTCACCGGTCTGCGTACACAAATCGGGCTTCTGAACGACCCGAGCGACTGGATCACATGTCTGGCGATCATCGTCGTCGCAACCGTGGGCAAGATGGGAGGAACCATCGTTGCCGCGCGCTTGACGGGCCTCGCGTGGTACGAATCGGTCGCCCTGGGGGCGTTGATGAACACGCGCGGGCTGATGGAGCTGATTGCGCTCAACGTGGGCTATGACCTGGGCATTCTGACGCCCAAGGTCTTCACCATGATGGTGCTCATGGCGCTGGTGACCACGGCCATGACCGGGCCGCTCCGGCGTCAGGTTCCAACCTACGGCCGCGATGTTCTGCCGCAGCTGTTCCTCGTTTCGCGCGCCGATGATCAGCGTCGACACGGTCGGCCGCTGCAGCAGCCAGTTCAGCGCGATCTGTGGGATCGTCTTCCCGGTCTCGCCCGCGATCTCGTCGAGCACGTCGACGACGGCGTAGAGATATTCATCTGCGACGGCGGCCCGTTGTCGACATTGGTCTTATCCTGCAGGCGCGAGACCTCGGGCCGCGGCTGCCCCCGGCGAATCTTGCCGGTAAGCCTGGCCCAACCGAGCGGACTCCAGACGACGGCGCCGACGCCTTGATCGAGACCGAGGGGCATGAGCTCCCATTCGTATTCGCGCCCGATGAGGGAATAGTAGGCCTGATGCGCGACATACCGTGACAGGCCGTACCTGTCGGACACGGCAAGCGACTTCATCAGGTGCCAGCCCGAGAAGTTGGAGGCGCCGAGGTAGCGAATCTTCCCGGCACGGACGAGATCGTCCAGGGCGCGCAGGACCTCGTCGACCGGCGTCAGCGCATCGAACCCGTGGAGCTGGAAGAGATCGATATAGTCGGTCCCGAGGCGACGAAGCTGGCGTCGACGGCGCGGATGAGATTGAAGCGCGACGATCCGACGTCATTCGGTCCGGCATCGTGACGGAACGTTGCCTTGGTCGAGATGAGCACGCTGTCGCGGCGCCCGGCGATCGCGGCGCCGAGAATCTCTTCCGCCTGGCCGTTCGAATAGACGTCGGCGCTGTCGAACATATTGAGCCCGGCGTCGAGGCAGATGTCGACGAGGCGCGTCGCATCGCGCACCTCGAGCGCGCCCCACGGTTTGAAAAAGTCTGTCTTGCCGCCAAAGGTGCCAGTGCCAAGCGTGAGCACAGGCACGAAGAGTCCCGAAGCGCCGAGCCGTCTGTATTCCATGAGTTGTCCTGAATCATTTCTCCGGGCGCGGCACGAACTCGATCGCCACCGCGCGCTGGGTGTTGTCCACGTTCTTCCACGTCAGCAGCACGACACCGCCCCGCGCCCACCGCACGACATCGGCCCCTTAATCCGGGGTGTGCGCGATGTATTCGACGGCATCAAGCCGAGGCGCTTGATACTTGCCGACGCCTTCCTGCAGCTTCACGACGAACGTCACCGCGCGTCCGGCCGGGCACTCGACCCGCTGCAGCAGGCCTTCCACACGGTGTTCGCCTTCTTTCAATCGCGATACTCGGCTTTGCGCGGACGAGGGGTGAGGCCGGCTCCTGCTGCGACGCCTGCGACGACAGGATGAGAGTGATAGCGAGTAGATGCATCGGGTTTCATGCGAACGCAGGCGGACGCTCGTTGACGACGGCGCAGACCCGCTCGAGGGCGAGCCCGGCGCGCGCGATGGTGCCTTCGTCGAACAATCGTCCGATCAGTGTGACGCCATGCGGTACCCGGCGCGGCGGTGAGAACTTCGGCAACGGATTCTGCGCATCCGGCGCCCAATCGCTGCGCGCCTCGGCTACTTCGACAAAGCCGGTGCGCAGCGTGAGCGACGGGTGGCCGGTGAAGTTGGAGATGGTCAACATCTCGTCGCGCAGCGACGGCACGAGCAGCAGGTCGACGCCAGTAAACACGCGCGCCATCTCCATCGCGACGAGGCGGCGGAAACGGTCCGCCTGGACGAAATCGACGCCGGAGAGGAACCTCGCCTGGCGGAAGAGATTCGGCCACGCGTCGGGCACCTGGGCCTTGAGCTTGCTCATGCCGCCTGACAGCGTCAAGTCCTCGAACGACGCCGCAGCTTCGCTGAAGAGCACTGGCATGAGCGACCCGTAAGGCCAGTCTGGCAGCTTGACCTCGGTCGGAACCATCCCGAGCGAGCGCACGTGGTCGAGCGCCGCGCGGTCGACGTCGGTTGCCGGGTTCTCCTTCATCCATCCCGGAAAGTAACCGACCTTCAATCCGGTCACCGTTCCGTGCGCGTCGAACTCCAGGTGGCTCTGGACGCTCCCCGCGTCACCCGTGTCCGGGCCGGTGATCGCCTGGAGGACCAGCATGGCATCCTCGACGCTGCGCGTCATCGGGCCAAGCTTGTCGAGCGACCAGCACAGCGTCATGGCGCCAGTGCGCGGTACGCGGCCGAATGTCGGACGCAGGCCGGTGACGCCGCAGCGCATCGAAGGCGACACGATGCTGCCGCCGGTCTCGCTGCCGATCGAGAAGGCGACGAACGCCGCCGCCGTCGCCGCGCCTGGACCTGCGCTCGACCCCGAGGCGCCTTCTTCAATCAACCACGGGTTCATCGTCTGGCCGCCGAACCAGATGTCGTTCAGCGCCAGCGCTCCCAGGCTCAACTTCGCGATGAGGACGGCGCCGGCATCGGTCAAGC
Organism: uncultured Acidobacteriota bacterium; assembly: GCA_963734095.1. GTDB lineage: Bacteria > Acidobacteriota > Vicinamibacteria > Vicinamibacterales > UBA2999 > JACCSI01. The sequence continues at coordinate 36,618 of CAVTGK010000012.1, forward strand.
GCTTTACGACCGCGGAATCCGCGGCGGGCACGCGATCCTTGAATGGCTCGGCGCCGTAGGTGGTGGCGATGCCTGCCGTGTCCAGCAGATCCTTGACCCCGTACGGGATGCCGTGGAGGGGCCCGCGGTAGCGGCCTGCGGCAATCTCGGCGTCGGCCTGCTTCGCCTGGGCGAGGGCATGCGTCTTCGTGAGCGTGATGACGGATCGCAGCTTCGAGTCGAATCGCTCGATGCGGCTCAGGTAGATATTGGTGAGTCGCTCGGAGGTCAACTGCCGCCGCTCAATCCATCGCGAGAGGCGCGTCACCGGCGCATAAGCGATATCGGTGTCGCTCCCGGAAGCGACGTCCTGTCATCGTCTGTACGAACGAACACGTCGCGAGCAGGAGCCGCAGTGCTGGCCATGGTGACAATGCCGGATGGATTCCAACCGGTCGCGGGCTGAACCTGTGCATCGAGCACAACCTTGCGAGGTCCAACGCGCCGTTCGAGGAGCGGCGCCATCGACCGGCGCCAGGTCGCCGCCGCGAGGCTGCGCTCGGTTTCGGTCATCGATACTTGCGCCAGCTTCTCCGCTTCGGCGAACGTCGCTGAAGTGACCGGCGGGCCGGACGTCGGGCCAGTTCCGAAGGTCGGGGGCGCACCGGGCGTCGTCGCCGGCGCAGCTGAAGCGAGCGGCTTGTCGACTGATGGTTGCCCGCTGCATGCGGCAGACACGCCGAGCACTCCGAGTGGCGCCGCAATCAGGAACTGTCTGCGTGTGTTCATCAATGATCTCGTCGTCAATAACTTGTAGCAGATCCAGGGCGCCGGTTGTGAAACATGAAGGCCGCGTACAAAAAGGGACGCGTTGCCAATCCCGCCCGATTCGTTCCACACTCGATGCGATGCAGTTGCACTCGGTCAATGTCGGACTGCCACGCGACGTCCTGTGGCACGGACGCGAGGTCACCACTGGAATTTACAAGGAGCCCGTACAAGGACGTGTCGCGATTCGCCGGCTCAACCTCGACGGTGACCGTCAGGCGGATCTCAGCGTGCACGGCGGCGCCGAAAAGGCGGTGTACTGCTACCCCTTCGACCACTATGCCTACTGGAAGCGCGAGTTGCCGGGCAACGACCTTCCGTTCGGAATGTTTGGCGAGAATCTCACGCTCGAGGGCGTGAGCGAGGACACGGTTCACATCGGCGATCGGTTCGAAGTCGGCTCGGCAACGCTGGTGGTGACGCAGCCGCGCCTGCCCTGCTACAAGCTCGGCATCAAGTTCCAGTCCGACGCCATGGTGAAGCGGTTTCTCGCCAGCGGCCGCACCGGTTTCTATTTCGCCGTCGAGTCCGAAGGTGCCGTCGCCGCCGGCGATCCCGTGGCGATCATCGAACGTGAGTCACACGCGGTGCCCGTTTCCGAGATCGTGCGGCTGTATGTCGCGAAGAAGTTCACCGATGCGGATGCTGCATCCGTGCAGAAAGCGCTGCGGGTATCGGCACTCACGGAGAGCTGGAAGGAACACTTCCGGCAGCGGCTAACGCGATCAGCTGACGGAGGCTGAAGGTTCTCTATCCGACTGCTGCCAGAATCTGCGCGACGCGATCGCGGATCGCGGTCAGCGACGTCCGTCGATGATCCCAGCGCTCGTGCTCGGCGCGCACGAAGCGCGAGTACGGACCCACCGCATCCGCGAACCGCTGCGTGCTGCGCTCCTGCGCGCGGGCGAAAGCCTCGCCCAGCGCCTTGCTGAGATCAGCGACGAGCGCGGACACCTTTTCCCGCATCTCTGTCCGCGCCTTGCGGCGGCGCGCCGGGATGATGAGGAACCCGAGCGCAGCGACGACACTGGCCATCAGGAGGCCGGTGACGTCGGCTGCAGCCGTCGACGCTGCAATTGACACGATCGCGCCCAGTCCTACGGCTCCTGCACCGACCGCTGCCGTTGCCGCTACCGCCGTGCGGGCCGCATCGGCAATCTGCTGCGCCTCGCGCCGGCGGTCGTAGCCGTCGACGACCCGCTGCGCTTCGCGCCCGACCGAATCCAGCAGCCGGGAACGGTCCTCGTGAAAGCCCCGGCCTCGGAAGAGCCGAGGACGCGATCGGCATGCTCGCGGCGCCTGGTCCCTAGCCGTGCTGATACCGCCTGCCACTGCCGGAATTCCTGATCGACGAGCCAGTCGATGATGTCCGACACACGGCGCTCGATCTCCCGCGGTGCGTCGGCGACGACGCGCTCCTCGAACTCTTTCTCGACCCGCGAGCGGTTGACGAGATCGAAGACCCGGCCGAGGCGCAGCGTGTCGTCGAAGTACTGATGCCCGCGGCGCTCCATGTCGAGCAGGACCTTCTCCACCCCGCTCATCCGCAGCTCGAATCCACGACTCAGGTCGGCGCGATACTGATCGAGCTGCCGGTCGATGTCTTCGAGCGCCGTCCGGTCGCTGGCGAGCAGGCCAAGGCTCTCGTCGGCGGTCGCGAGATAGCGCCGCGCGAGGACGTCGCCGACGCCAAGCGGGCTCTGAAGCTTCAACCGGAACCGGCCCTGCTCGTCGAGCGCCTCGCGAAGGTAGCGTTCGAGCGCCTCGAAACGGCTCGCGCCCCAGACAGCTGGCTCGCCCTGCTTGGCGCGAGCTGCGAGGCGCGCGCTGACCGGGAAGATCGGCGGACGCGTCCCCAGCGTCGCCTGCGCCGCATCGCCAACGAACGTCAGCACCTGCTCGAGCTCGCCTTCCTGCGCGAAGATGTCGATCTTGTTCACGACGATGACGATCTTCTTGCCCCAGGCGCGGATGGCCTCGATGAACGAGCGCTCGGTTTCGGTGAAAGGACGATCGGCTGAAGTCACGAAGAACACGAAGTCGGCGCGCGGCACGAAGTCGGTGGTCAGGCGCTCGTGCTCGCGCAGAATCGCATTCGTGCCCGGCGTGTCCACGATGTGGAGATTCTTGAGGAAGTCGACTGGCGCAGTGACCTGCCGGATTCCACCCTCGATGACCTCGACAGCACTGGTGGCGCCGTAGCGAATCAGGTGAATCTGCGCGGTCGTCGGCGTCACGCCTTCTTCGAGAACGCGGGAACCGAGCAAGGCGTTGATGAAGGCGCTCTTGCCGGCGTTGAACTCACCAACCACGACGAGAAGAAAGAGCTCGTCCAGCTGCCTGATGGATTCCGCCAGCGTCGCAGCGTCTTCGCTCGTCGCCGGGACCGTCGCCAGCTCGACACGCAGGTCGGCCAGGACACGTCGCGCAGCCGTCAGCAGCTCGTCAGCTTTTTCGGTGAGGACTCGATCAGGCAACGGCACCTCGGTTAACAGGAGGTCAAGAGACCAGAAGCCAAGGAGGTTGGCGTCAGCCACTCATCACCGCCAATGGAATTCTCTTCTTCGACAGGCTCTGCGACAATCTCGACCATAACCGACTTGAACGCCGGCGTCTTCGAGCGCGGATCAACGTCACGCGGAACGAGCACGTTGGCCTCGGGATAGTACATCACGGCATTGCCGGGCGGACGTCGATACGGCCGCACGAGTAGCCCTTGCAGCTCCCCACGGCACTGCGAACGGTCACGCGTTGGTCCCTCGCCAAGCCCCATGCGCTCGATGTCCGATGGATGGATCATGATCACATCCCGCCGTTCCTGCCCGCGGTAGATGTCTTCTTCTTCATAGACGACAGTGTTGAACTGGCCTTCAGAGCGCACGGTCATCAATCGCAATACATGCACGTAGTGTCGGGCTTTAGCCGGACTATCGGCCGCCGGCGGCACCGGCAGGGCAACCGCCTGGAACTGAGCCTTCCCGGAGGCGGTCGGAAACGTCGGCGTATCCAGCCGCCGGCCGGGAATGTGAAATTCGGCACGTGTGCGATCGATGTCGGCCAGCGGTTCGAGTCCTGGAATCAGCTCGGCCATCAACTTGCGGATGCGCTCGTGGCTCTCGAGCTCGCTCCAGTTCACCGGCCCGTCGCTCCCAAGCAGCCGGCGCCCAAGGCGGCAAGCACCGACACCTCGCTCCGCGGCCCCGGGTAACGCGCCGCTCCACCCTCACTGAGCCGCACGTAGCTGAACATCGACTCCTGCGTCGTCGGTTGCGACTCTTCGTCGCGTGGGAGCACCGGCAGGACGAGCGTCTCCTTCGCGGTGCCCCAGGCGTGTCCGGTGTTGAGCGTGGTCGACAGGTAGGCGATCGAGTCGAGCTTGCCGAGCGCCCTCGCCGCGAACTTCGAATCCGGATTGCTGCCGAAGAGGTTGCCGCCCAGACAAACGGCCGCAGACAGCTCGCCGCGTTCGCACGCCTCGATGCAGGCCATCGTATCGAGGCCCCTGGCGACTCGGCGCGCGCAGCCCGAGGCGCGACTTCGAAGCGCGCGAGTATCGCCTGCTTGAGCGCCGGCGTGACGCCGACGGTGCCGACGCCTTGCACGTTGCTGTGGCCGCGAATCGGCATGAGGCCAGCCTGCGGCCGTCCGATCATGCCGCGTAACAGCGCCAGGTTCGCAATCATCTGCACGTTCTCGACGCCGTGCAGATGATGCGTGATGCCCATCGTCCAGCCGAAGACCGCGTTCTGCGCGGACATGTACATCTCCGCGACGCGCGCGATGGTCTCTCGCGGAACACCGGCGCCGGCCTCGATCTCGCTCCACGAGCACGCCTCGATCTGCTGCTCGGAACGCCGCGAACCCTTCGGTGTGGCGGGCGATGAAGTCCGGCTCGTGGCCCTTGCGCTCGAGGACGTGCTTCGCGACGCCGGTGAGCAGCGCAAGATCACCGCCGATATGCGGCTGCACGTAGAGGCTGGCGATGCTGCTGCCGAACAGCAGGCTGCGGGGATCGCTGGGCACGCGAAAGTTCACCAGACCGATTTCTTTGGCCGGGTTGATGACGATGACGTGGCCGCCGCGCCGCCGCAGCGCCATCAAGCGTGCGCAGCAGGCGAGGATGGTTCGACGCCGGATTGCCGCCGATGAGGAAGAAGAGATCGCTGTGCTCGAGGTCTTCGAGCTGCACCGTGGCAGTACCCGTGCCGAGGCTGGCCGTCAGTCCGACGCCGCTCGCCTGATGGCAGTAGTAGGAACAGTTGTTGACGTTGTTCGTTCCAAACACCCGCGCCAGCAACTGCAGCAGGAATCCCGCCTCGTTCGACGACCGGCCGCTGGCGTAGAAGAAACTGCGATTCGGTCCGCTCGCCGTCAGGTTTCTTGACAGACGGTCGAGCGCCTCTTCCCAGGCGATGACGCGATAGTGGCTGTCGCCCGGGACCGGCGTAGATCGGATCCACGAGCCGGCCGCAGGCTTCGAGCTCGCGCGGGGAAAGAGACCGCAGTTGCGAGAGCGAGTAGCGCGCGAAGAACTCCGAGGCGATCCCGTTCTGCATGTCCGCGGCCATCGCTTGCAACGACTTCTTGCAGACTTCGGGGAAGTGTCCGGCCTCGTTGACCATCCCGCCGCGTTGACCGCCCATGCCAAGCGCACAAGTCTTGCAGGCGTTCCTGCTGCGCATGGCGCGCCACAACTTCAGCCAGCCGACCTGCTGCGCCGTCCGCAGCGTGTAGCTGATCGCTTTCCAGCCGCCGCCGGAGGTCATGGGTGTCATCGGTCGAACGATAGTCAGTCGAGCCGGAGGTCGAAGTGATGAACGTCCTCTCTCGTGCCAAGGCCCTCATACAGCTTGATGGCGGGATCGTCTCCGCGATCGGCCTGCACGAAGATCACGTATGCCCCGCGCTGCCGCGCGATGCGTTTCAGCTCGTTGATCGCGCCCGTCGCAACGCCGCGGCGACGATGCTCCTGCGCGACGGCCAGGTCGTAGATGTAGATCTCGCTTCGCTCGCGCTCGAACTTCCGCAGTTCGTAGGCAGCGAGGCCACCGACGACCTGATCGCCGTGGCGGGCCACGACGACGATAAAGGTCGGTGTGCCGAGGAGCGATTGCAGGTAGGCGTCAGTCGGAACAGCGCCCTGGTAGGTTTCGACGTCCTCGAACGCCTCACCGAACACCCGCAGCAATCCTTGAGGGCTGCGGTGTCTGAGGACGTCAGCGTCGCAAACGTGTAGTCCATATCAGTGGGTGGTCAGCGCAACGGCCAGCGCAATCAACGACTTGATGCCCGGCACGATGGCGCGGGCATCCGCGGACTCCTCGAGGCGGTGCGGCATGAGGTTCGCGCTCGCGCCGATAGCGACAGCCGGTATCCCCATGCTCACGGCAATGTTGGCGTCGGTCGATCCGACATCGGCGGCGACGATTGCAGGCGTCCCTGCCTTGCGGAAATGGTTCGCGGTGGCGAGCGCCGTCTGCACGAGGGGATGATTGAGCCGCTCCTGCTGCGGCCGGGCCTTCGAGTAGTCGATGGTAATCGGCTTCTCCATCCGGAACCCGACGCCGGCCTCCTTGCCAATGCGTTCCGTTGTTGAAATGACTTCCTTCTCAAGGCGGTCCTGCGTTTCGTTGTCGAGAGAACGCAAGTCAACGGTGAACCACGCCTCGCGCGGAACAGCGTTGGGCACGGTGCCGCCTCCGAGCGTGCCGACGTTCAGCACCGGCAGCTTGAACGTACCGAGTCCAGGAGCGAGAGCCGGCAGCGGGATAGCGTAGAGCGATTCGATCGCCTTCGCCACCGCCCGCGCGGGGCTGGGGCCGTTGCGACTCTCCATCGTGTGCGCGCCCGGCGACGTAAAGAAGAACTTGAACAAGTTGATCCGAAGCGCGCCGTACCAGACGTCCGTCGCTCCGACATCGACGGCTACGAACATATCCGGCTTGTAGCCGCTTTTCTCCAGCCAGTGCTTCGCACCGAGGAGGCCTGCCTCTTCCTGCACCGACGCGAGGAAGATGAGATCGCCTTTCGTCTGGACGTTGCCGCGATTCAGCGCCCGGAACATCTCCAGGATGGCCATCAGGTTCGACGTGTCGTCGCCGATACCGGGCGCGCGGAGGATGTCTCCCTCGCGCTTGACCTTCAGATCAGTGCCTTCAGGAAAGACGGTATCCATGTGGGCGGCAAAGACCACCGTCGGCCCGCCGCCGGTGCCTTTGCGAACACCGCTCACGTTCGAGATGTCGTCGGTGCGGACATCGCTCAGCCCCAGCTTCTCGAGCTCGGCCTTGATGTAAGCGGCGCGTGCCTGCTCCTTGCCCGACGGTGCCGGAATCTCTACGAGCTTGATCCACTCGTCGACGATCCCTGATGCCCGGTCATCGATGGATTGCAGGGCTTTGCGCATGTCGGCCCTCTCGAGCAGCGCGGGTTGAAACCAGCTGGTCTGGGCCAAAGCGGCGCTCGCCGCCAGAAGTGAGGAAAGAATCGAACAGAAGAGAAAGGCTGCCGCGGCATCTTCGTCATAATCAATGACGAGTATAGCCGCGTGGCCTCCAGACGCTCAGTTCGTCCGCAGTGCCGGATCGGCGATATGACGCGGCGCGGCGCGCTGGGATGATCGCGGCGCAGAAGGCGCAGGCGGCAAGCGAGAGGGCGCTCACGCCGAGCGCGAGCGGATCCCAGAAGCGCACGCCGTAGAGCTGCGCCGAAAGCAAGTAGCCGGCGCCCACGGCGAGGGGCAGACCGAGCAGCAGGCCAAAGAGCACGCGCCGGAAGGCGCCCTGCAAGACCATCCCGACGACATTGTTGCGGCCGGCGCCGAGCGCCATGCGAATCCCGATCTCGTTGGTCCGCTGCGCAACGGTATAGGCCGTCACGCCGTAGAGCCGATCGCCGCCAGCACGAGAGCGACGATGCCGAAGAGACCCGCCAGGCTCGCCACTGCCCGCTGCTGATCGAACGATCGATCGACTTGCTGCTGCAGTGTGCGCACTGTTGTAACGGTCAGGTTCGGATCCACCGCTGCCAGAGCGCGCTTCACCTCCGGCTCAATCGCGCCGGCGGCAGGTCCGTGACGAGCAACAGGCCGCGAACGAAGTGTGACTGGAACTCGAGACGCTTCATGAGCGGTTGCGGATAGTCG
>CAVTGK010000013.1:0-31987 GCA_963734095.1 uncultured Acidobacteriota bacterium
TGTTAATGCTTCTTCCGGTACAGCTCACCGTTACGTATTGCTACCGTGCCCTCCACCAACAGATCTGGTCCGGGCAGACTGCCCACCGAGTCTTCGTCCGGCTCGGTCTCGCCAGAATTCGGCGCCTGCGCCTGGGTCCTGATCACGATCTTGTTGAAGCAGTAATCAGGCGACGTCGCGTCCGGCGAGCAGAAGGGCTGCGTCGTCGCCCTCGTGTCGCGGACGATGCGCAATGTGACGCGAATCGATTCGCCAGGCCGCACGAGAATCGTCGGATGCTTTTCGCTCGGATCGTTCTCAGCGAAGAAGTCCTGAGGCGCCAGATCCGCCGCGGTCAGCGGAATCGAAAACAGCGTCTGATTCCGGCGCTCGCGCACCAGATTGCAGTTGATCGAGTCGGCGTGGAATAGACACGCCGTGCCATCAGCAGGAACGAATAGCCCGCCCCAGGCTGCGACGATGTCTGGGCCTGGACCTGATAGCCTGACGTTGTGTGCCGTCGTTGGTGACGTCCGCAGACACGTCCTGGACGTCCTGAGGGTTCGCGTTCTCCGCGTCGGGATTCTCGGCGTCGGGATTCTCGGCGTCCGGGTTCTCGGCATCCGGGTTCTCGGCGTCGGGATTTCGGCATCGGGATTCTCGGCGTCCGGGTTCTCGGCGTCGGGATTCTCGGCGTCCGGGTTCTCGGCATCTGGATTCTCGGCGTCTGGGTTCTCGGCGTCGGGATTCTCCGCGTCAGGCGTGTGACTCTCCGGTCCCAACGGATTGCCGTCCGGACCCTTCGTCGCCGAGTTCGTGGGATCGGGATTGATCACGACAGAGGCAGAGCGGATCGACGTCGTCGGGTCTCCGATCGATGCGCGTGGCTGTGACCACGATCGCGGGTGGCAGCGGTGCCGCAGGTCACATAGACCGTTCGAACCACCGACGACCGCGGCAGGACGTTGACGAAGATCGTGTGTAGCGGGGTCTCGCCTGTCGCCAGCGCACATCCTTGCGGGACCTGCGGGAAGCCGAGGAACGTCTCGCCGTGAGAACGACGCCGTTGTGGGCGCGTCGGCGATCGTCAGACGTGAACAACGTTGGCGTTTCGGGCGTCGGTGGTCCCAGGCGTCAACTCCAGATTGTTGGCGAACTGCACGGCAAACGCTCTGACGACCCCTGGCGTGTTGGTCGGCTTCGCGTTGCCCGGCAGGGTCAGCGAGAAATCCTGCGTGATGCGAGAGGTGTAGACGTTGGCGTCACGCGTCTGCGTGTTGTCGATGGGATTGCCGGCGCCATCGGCCGGGCACTGAAAATCGCGTCGTCGATGGTCGTATTCGCTGGCAGGATGCGAGCCGGCGTGTAGTTCAAGAGGCTGTTGGGAGCGGATGGGGCGGCGTCGTCGCATTGCCCACGCGGGCGTCCCGGTTATCCGTCCAGGCGGTTTGAAACGTGCCGAGCGCGGTGTTGCTGCGCGTTCCCGACGCCGTTGAACAGCCACTTGCCGGTGCCATCGGGCACGAACTGGATGGGTGCGACGTCGATGTAGTCGCCCATGAAGGGGATGCCGCCCGCCTCCATACAGCAGCAGGTTGCCGCGGTTGAACTTGAGCTGCCGAGCGCCGCCGTCGGGATTCGGCGGGTCTCGATCGCCGATCGAGGTACTGCGAGATCCGAGGCCCGCGGAGCAACGGCGGACCGTTGGGGCTGCGGATCGTTGTAGTCGGGTTGCGACACGCCGTAGCACTGAAACACTGGCGGCCACTGCCGAGGGCAGCGAAGCTTGGGCGCCAAGCACATCGATGGTGCGACGGCGATGGACGTCTGCGATCGCCTGCACCTCGTCGATCAGACGTCGTCTGTGTCTGTTCGCTCTCGTCGAAGCGGACGTCGTACCAAATCAGTTGCAGCTTGCCGGCAGCGTAGGCCAGGGCAGGCATGAACTGTTGCCCAGCCGCGCCCGTGTCCACCACCGCCACCGGCGTTTCCCATGTCGTCCCATTATTCGTCCGCGTCAGGGTGATGCGGGACTGAGCACCGCCCAGCGTTCCCGAGGGGCCACCAGGCACCTGCGAGACCGCGAGATACAGGAAGCCATCGTCGCCAAACGTCACCGCGGCAAAGCCAACCGTGCGGAACGTCTGGGTCGCCGATCCGATGGCGGGTGAGGTCGTGTTCTGATCGAACGGCGCGTACTGCCCCTCTCCCAAGCCGGGCACCGGGGTGGCCTTCGTGAAGCTGCGCCCGCCATCCGTGGACCGCGCAAACAAGATGGCGTCAGCTTGCTTGCTGTTCCTGATTTGCCGCCAGACCACGTAGATATCGTTCGGGTTGATGGGGTTCACGGCGATCGCCGTGCCCGATCCCAGCGGGAAGCCTTCGCTCAGCTTCGTTGCGGGGTCAGCCAGCGAAAGCCCGCAGTTGGTCGAGCGGGCGAACATGACCTTGCTCTTCTGATTGTCGGGATTGTTGCCGATGAACTCCGACCACGCCACGTAGACGTTCGTGGCTGGCACAGTCTCGCCGTCCATCGTGCAGGTGCCGGTGGTCGCGGGAAACGCCGCCAGGCTCGGCTTGTCGACGAATCGTCCGCCGCTGCCTTTCGCCATCAGCGACGTCCCGACGTACTGGATGGGGCTGCGGGCGGACGCCGATCGCCGACCGCTCGGGAATCTTGTCGGGATCGATGAAGACCTCGCGGTCGTTGTGATCGATGAAGCGCGCAAGCGACAGGTTTCCGACGTTGCTGCCGCGGTTGAACGCGATGAACAAATAGTAGAAGGTTCCGGCCGCGCCTGACTTCAAGACCGGATCGGCGGCGGTGGTGAACCCCTTTGCCGGAGACGCGATGCCTTCTGGCGAGTTGTCCTGCGGATATCCGGGAACCAGAGTGCTGTAAAACGTCGCGCCGCAATCGGTGGATTCGTACCATCCCACCCAGGAATCGCCGATTTCGAGATCATCGGGCAGGCCGGGGAGATTGACCGCGCGATAGTCATTGGCGCCAGCAAGCAGATGACAGGGATTGCGTGTCGACATCGCAATCGACGGCTCGTTCTGCTTCTGGAGAAATGGATCACCGCCTGGGAAGGTCCCACCGGTGACCATGTTGACGTTGCGACCGGCGACTTGCGCGTGCGGCGACGCGCCCAATGTGATTAGCAAGAGCCCGAAGGCAGTGAGTGCGGCGCGCAGACTCAAAGCAGACATACTCGAGCCTCCTGAAATTCATAGACGGTTCGCAGGGACAGAATTCTCCGTGCAACCGGGGTTAATTTCCGTGCAACGGAGTCAGGAACCGCAAGGCTAGCTGGTCCTTTGCAGACGCGCAAGCGAGAAGAAAAAGCGACAGCGTAGAACTATATGGTTGAGTTTGTGACGTGGGGCAGCAGGCCAACGAGGTTCCAGATCCGGGGCTTTTCGACCAGACCTGGGTGCCTTGGAGTCAGGACAGGCGCCGCTGATCTATGGTCCCCGGCCGTGACCAATGCCCGTAACGTTCACGGGTAGATCTTACGCAGACTCGCGAGTCCCTAGGGCACCAGCACCGTTTGCCCTGGCGTCGGCGCGCTCGCCCCGCAGGCGTTCACCGCCGTCACGGTGAGCGTGTAGGACCCCGGACCGGCAGTGCCACTGAGCGACCGCGCGACCGTGGGAAAGCTGCCGACGAACGAGCCGGTGACGCTCAACAGGTACGTCGCCGCGGCGGGACCCGTAAGCGGTGGATCCCACACGACGTAAACCGTCGTCCCTACGTGGTAGGCCAGGAAGTTCGATGGCGCCGCCGGCGGGCCCGAACAGGGTCCCGGGACCGTCACGGTGACGGGCGCGGATGGCGGACTGGAGCCGCCGGAATTCAGCGCTCGCAAACTCATGGTGTAGGTGCCCGGCGGGAGATTGTTCACCGCCAGTCCCTCCAAGACGCCGAGCTGAATCTGAGTGGTCGCGGAGCCGGTGATGTCGAGCACCATTTGGGTTGGGGCGCCGCCCGCGAACGTGTTGCGCCAGCCCAGCACGAACGCATTGCCGTTGACCACGCTGCTGAAGATGTCGGGTGACGACGGAGCAACCGGCACGTTGACGTGAATGCGAATCTCGTTCGACGTGTCGCTGATTTGGCTCCCGTTCATGGCGCGCGCGCGCACGTAGAAGCTGCCCGACGGCGCGACGACGGTGAAGATCGGCGCGTTGCTGCCGGTCACGACGCTGGCCAGCACTTCGCCTGGGTTGACGCCGCCTTCCAGCAGGAAACCGGTGGCAGCCGGCCCCACCGTCGGCGCAGTGAACCGGAACGTCACCGTGTTGCCCGACAGCGCCGAGACATAGAGGTTCGTTGGCGGCTGCAGGGTCAGCGGCCCCGTGATGGCCCGAATGGAATAGGCGCCGGGATCGGAGGCGGCAAACGTCGTGGCGACAACGTAGTACGTGCCGGTATAGGGCGCGGAGGCGATTGAGATTCGCGCATCGCGATTCGGGGGCACGAAGTCGTCGTTGCTGGCCAGCTGCTGCGAATTGGCGTCCAGCAGAAACAGATACGGGTCGGTCAGGGTGAACCGGTTCATGTCGACGACGATGGGGTTGCCCGCCGTCGCCGAGAGCGTCCAGAGCTCCCCGCGCGCCCCACGGTATGGCTGGACGATGCAATCGGTCGCGTCGAGCGTCGCATTCATGGTGGTCGCCGACGGTAGATTGCGGACCTGGCAGGCCGGGTGCCCCGCGATCTCGGAACGGATCTCGTAGGTGCCATTATCGGCCGTCGGCTGCAACGCAAAGGTGGTGGCGATGACCCGGTGCATGCCGGTCGCCGCCGCGACATACTGAATCCGTGCATTGCGGTTCGGGGGCACGGCGTCGTCGTTGGAGGCGACGAGGGCCGCCGACGGGTTGAGCAGGTACAAGTAGGGGTCCATCATCGAGACCCGATTCATCGTGATGATGACGGTTTCGCCGGCATTGAGGAACACGTTCCAGAACTCACCGCGCGCGTCGCGGAACGGCGTCATCACGCAGTCCGCGTTGGAGATCGTGCCTTCGATAGTGTTGAGTTCTGGCAGGCTATGGGTCTGGCACGGCTGTGCGTCTGACGGGTGCGGAAAGAGCGCAAGCATGCCGAGGACGACAAAGCTTGCCACTGGGAGACGCAGACGCATGTACCCTCCGTTCAGTTAAGGAAGTGCTGTAGCCGCAACGTCTTCTAACACAAGAGCTGGTGTTTGGCAATCGATTCTACGACCCAGGCGGGGCGCGGCGTCCACCTCCAAGCCGTGACTGCGCGTCTCGAAGGCGGGTGACGACGCTGCATGCCAAGGGGATCATCGATCCGATTTCGCCGGCGAGGCCAGGGCGGCCAGCAGTTGTCCGAGCGCTTCGCGCCCGTGCGGCAGGACCGTGATCCGCGATTCACCCTCGACGATCTCCTGCGATTCCAGAATCTCGAACATGATCGACGCCAGCTCCGGGTCCTGCGCAATCCGCTGAAGCGTCGGCCGACGATTTCCGGGCGGATCGCCGCGGCCTTGGCGAACTCGATCGCCGCCTGCCGCTCGGCGGTGCTGGTGATGATGCTGACCTGGTTGGCGCCGTCCTGCTTGATCGCGGACGTCACCTGGCGCAGGCGGTTCACCACCTTGCTCTCGATCTGTTGGATCATCCCGACGTCGCGGAAGTGGACCTTGCGGATGTAGACCGAGCCGAGCTTGTAGCCCCATTCGTGCGACTTGGGCGAGACTTCGGCGCGCACCGTGTGGCTCATCGCGTGGCGGTTCACCAGCATCTCCGCCAGCGGCATGTTGCTCAGGCAGCGCACGGTCGAGTTGCTCACGTTGGCCGCGAGCGAGCCGCGCGGGTCGGCGTTCTTGAACAGATAGGCGACCGGATCGCTGATGAACATCTCGTACCAGATGCCGATGCCCATCGGCGCGCCTTCTTCGGAGTTGACCGGCTGGCTGCGCAGGTACTCCTGGTCGAGCCGCATGTCGAGCACGTGGCAGCGTGCCCAGCCAGTTGATCGATGAGCGCGCGCCAGCCCATCTTCGCGAACAGGAAGTGCAGTCCCGGCTCGTCGATCGTCGCGACGACTTTGCCGAACAGCACGTAAACGTGGCAGCGCCTCTCCTGGACGATGGCGTAGAGGCCGAACAGCCGCGCCAAGCCGAGCAGGAGCGGCACGACGATGAAGCAAGCCGACGAAGGTGACGCCGCGGCGATCAGGACAGTCGATCATTTCCGTCGCCTCCAGAAACACTTGCTGCGCTTGCTCGAAGAGCGCCAGCCGCACGTTGCGCACGTAGGCCTGCAAGCGCGCCGGGGCCGCTCTTCTTCGAGCTCGCGTCAACTGCGCCGCCAGGCGAGTCAGCGGCTCGACTTCGGCCTGCGCCTTGAGCGTCTCGATTTCCACCGCGCGCCGCGACTGCACGATCTTCTGGTCGGCCGCCGCCTGCGCCAGGCTGATGTCGGACGAGACCTGGTTGTGGGCGGTGTTGATGGCGGCCAGCGCCGATTCGACTTCCGGCGGCGGATCGATGCCGGTGATCAGCGACGCATCCAGCACCATGCCGTAGCGCGCCGCCGACGACCGGCACTCGCGGTCCATGTGCTCGTTCAGGTCGCGCAGGTTCTTGCGCAGATCGTTGATCGAGATGCCGATCACCGTCGTCGCATCCGGGCCGGCGGTGCCGGCTCGGCGCGGCCTCGGCGGCGCTTCGAAGTTGGCGATCCGCTCGCGCAGGACCGAGACGAAATATCCCATCACATGGACGATCGGTTTCTTCACGCCGAAGAGGTAGGCATAGAGATTGCGCTCGGAGACGCGGTAGCGGATCTGACCGGTCAGCCCGGTGTTGAGCTGGTCCTTGGTCACCGCTTCGAGAATCGTGCCGCTCATGTTGGCGCTCGGATCCTCCGGATCGAACGCCATGTTCATCGTCTCGGTGGCGATCGAGACCTTGTAGACCTTCTCCCACGGCCACTTGAAATACGGTCCGCCCGGCAGGATCACGCGCACCTGCGGATAGGCGTAGCGCGCTTTCTCGTCGGCGTTCAGCGATTTCGGAGATCGGATCGTCCAGCGTCGTCGAGTTCGCGAGCCGCTGCGCCCGCCCGAAGCTGGTCTTCACCGCGCGCTGCAACGTCGATCGCAGCGGCTATCTCTTGGGTGCGACGCGTTTCGTTCGCCGCGAAGGGGCCGGTTTGGAGCGGGCCTTCGGGACGAGTGCGGTCCGGATCACACCTGGGTAGAGCGACCAGTCGGTAGGGAGAGCCGCCGGCGCTTCATGGGCCAATTGCAGGAGGCCACGATACGCGGCATACGCGAAGACGGCGAGTGACTTCGCCATCGACGGCGCGAAGCCGAGATTGGCGTAGCAGATCTCCAGGTAAGCGATGCGTGCTGACGCAACCCGATTGAGCACGCGCCGGACGACCGGATCCTCGGCGGCTTCTGCCAGCGCCGCGTAGAGCGAACGCGATCGGGGCGGCTGCGATGCCGCATCCAGCATCAGTTCGAGCCGGCGTCGATCGTCGGCCACCGCGTCAAGCCCGTTGATTGCTTCGGTCGTCGCGCGTTCCCATCGCGCCAGGGCGGCGCCAAGCAGTTCTGACCGTCCTTGAAAGTGCCAGTAGAAGCTGCCCTTTGTGACCCCAAGCCGGGCCGCCAGGGTGTTGACCGTTAGCGCGCGGAGCCCTTTTTCCGCGATGAGTTGCAGGGCCGCCTCGGCCCAGTCCGACGCGGTCAATGTTGGTTCTCCCAGCCGGGCCGTGCCCGTCCCTGTGCGCGCCATGGTCGAATTGTCTCCGTACCCTAGGGTATTGACAACCTGTCTTTCAGTACCTTAGGGTACGGAGCATGCAGGCGATCGGCCCGGCCGATATCGTGGCCCTGGAAGAAGCCCTCAACGCGGCAGAGCGCGATGCCTGCGCACTGGTGGCCGGCTTGAGTGAGGAGCGGGGCCTATGGCGCGCCGACGCCGGCTCGTGGAGCGTTGCCGAATGCCTCGACCATCTGGCGGTTGCCAATCGGGTGTACCTGCGCGCGATGCAGCCTGCCGGTGATCGGGCGGTCAAGGACGGACGTCGACGCATGGGACCCGCACGGCCGGGACTGATCGGGAGTTGGTTCATCCGCACGCTCGAACCGCCCGTGAAGCCGCATTTCAGATGGAAGGCGCCGCAGAGCATTCGGCCGCGACGCTCGCCGGCGCTCCATGATGCCATCGGCCAATTCCTCGCATCGCAGAACGACGTGCGCAGTTTTCTGCGGAAGTATGCGGACATCGATCTTGCCGGGGCGCGCTTCCGCAATCCTTTCATCCGCGGCGTGCGGTTCAGCCTGGCCACCGGTCTGCACGTCATTGCGGCGCACGAGCGACGTCATCTGTGGCAGGCCTGGCGGGTGCGTCAGGCGGCGGAGCGTGCGCGCGCAGCCTAGGAACGAATCCTGCCGAAGCATCGCACCACCCCGACGAGGGCAAGGATACCGGCCGCGATCAACAGCATGAGCCCGGCTGCGGCGACCGTGATGGTGGCGATTGGAATCCGGCCCGGCTCCCAGCCGGCGAAATTCCCGATCGCGACGACCCCAGCGAACACGGCGTAGCCGGCGGTGGCAAGGAAGAAGATCCGAAGTTGGCGCCGCTCGTTCCAATCAGTCATCGACAGCAGCCACGCGAGGAGCGGGAGCACCAGGATGGCGTGCATGGTGACAGCGTGGGTCGGCTTGAGCGTCCCGCCCGTGGCATACGCCGCCTGCGGGTCTCCAGCGACGACGTGCACTATGCCGCTGGCGATCATCAGCGCTCCGACGACCATTGAGGAGAACAAGGTGCCGAAACCGATCCGGATCGCGATCCGGAGACCGGTCGGCAGCGCCGGGTTGGAGCGAAACGAGGCGAGGGTCAGGACGGCGATGATGACGACCAGGGTGATCCCGCCGGCCGCCAGCATCCGCGTCACCAGCTCGTCGAAGGTCGTCTCCATGTTGAAATGGGATGGCACGCCCCGCCAGGCCTGGAGCGAGACCAAGGCCGTCTCAATCACACACGCGGCCGTGAAGATGCCCAGCAGCATCGCGCGCGCCCGGTCGCCCAACCGCAGGAAGGATGACGTCCAGGCGATCGTCATGAGAGTGAAGCCGAAGGACAACCCAAACGTGGTCGGCTTGCGCAGCGAAAGCGGTCCCATCCAGGTCCCGCCGCCGAGCGCCAGGACTGCGAGGTGGATGAGACCGCTGAGCAGCAGCAGCACCCCGACCAGATGGGCGACGCGCTCCACCCGCCGGCTCCGGTACCACGAACGACCGGAGCGAGTCAGCCATCCAACGCAACGACGGCATGTCCCTGGGCCTCCTCCTGTAGTCAGGAGACGAACAGATGATTTAATTAGTTCAAGTATCTAGTAAGTTCAATAATATGGCCACTTGAACTGTATCTCGACGACCTGTAAGCTCAGGCGATGACGATCGGTCGACGATCTGGCAAGCACGCCCTCGCGTCTCACGCCTGGAGCCGGCTCTTCGATTTCTTCATCAGCACGCGCGGCCACCGTGACGAGACGCTCGAGCGTTTTGCGCTGACGCCGAACGACGCCAAGGCCTTGCACACGCTGGACGCCGTCGAAGGCAAGCCGATGCGGGCGTTGGCGGAGGCGTGGGGGACCGATGCCTCGAACGCGACCTGGGTGGTCGATCGTCTCGAGCGCCTGGGCCTGGCCGAGCGTCGCACGATCGCGACCGATCGTCGGGTAAAGCTCGTCGTCCTCACGGCGCGCGGCGTCAAGGCACGAGACGAAATCCTGCGGGCGTTCCACGAACCGCCGCCCGAATTGCTCACCCTCGACCGCCGAGATCTTCGCGCCCTCGGAGAGATTCTTGGAAAGCTGGCGCCGGAGGCCGGCGCGGGACAATCTTCCTCTGCCTACAGCGCGCAGGTCGCGAAGCGACGGCCCGGTCCTCGACGATCGGTGCGGGTCGGCGCGCCTGCCAATCGAGGTTCCTGACGCGGCTCGGTGACATGAGGGAACTCGAAGTCCTCATTGGCCTGATCCTCGCCGCCACTCTGCTGGCCGCCGCTGGCGCGCCGCGTTGGCGCACCCTATCCCGTGTTTCTCGCGCTCGGCGGCGCGATCCTCGCGTTCGTCCCAGGCGCGCCGTCGTTCACCGTGCTGCCTGAGCTCGCCTTGGCGCTCTTCGTGGCGCCCATTCTGCTCGACGCGGCGTACGACGCATCGCCGCGAGACCTCAGGGACAACTGGGCGCCGGTCACCGGTCTGGTCGTCGTTGCCGTGGGCCTCACCACCATCGCCGTCGCGGTGGTGGCGCGCACGTTGATGCCCGCCATGCCATGGGCTCCGGCGATTGCGCTCGGCGCCGTCGTCGCACCACCCGACGCCGCGGCCGCAACCGCCGTGCTGCGTCAGTTGAGACCACCGCATCGCATCCTGACCATCCTCGAAGGCGAGAGCCTGCTGAACGACGCCAGCGCCCTGCTGATCTATCGCCTCGCGGTGGGTGCCGTCGCGGCCAACGGCTTTTCCATCGGCGCCGTGGCGCCGGCCTTCTTGTTCGCGGTGGTCGGCAGTGTGATTGTCGGTCCGGCGCTCGGGTGGCTCATGCTGCGTGTGAACGACCGTGTGCGGGATGTGCCGACGGCCATCATTCTTCAGTTCGTCAGCACGTTCGGGGTCTGGATCCTGGCGGACCGTATTGGTCTGTCAGGCGTGCTCACCATGGTGTGCTACGCCGTGACCGTGGCGCGGACGGCGCCCGAGCGCATCCCCGCACGCATCCGCATCCCGTCGTACGCCGTGTGGGAGACGGTGGTCTTCATGCTGAACGTGCTGGCCTTCGTCTTCATCGGCTTGCAGATCCGACCGATTCTGGCGAGCCTCGAGCCGGCGGCACGCGGGCAATACTTTGCCGTCGCCGGCGCAGTGCTCGTGACGGTCATCGTCGTCCGAATCGCCTGGCACATGTCCTTCAATGCCGTCATCAGATGGCGCGAACGCCGATTCGGCTTTCGTCCACCACGCCCGATGCTGCGTCCGACGGTTGGGCAGCGGTCTGGTCATCTCGTGGTCCGGCATGCGCGGCATCGTCTCGCTGGCAGCAGCACTGGCGTTGCCCGCGGCCTTTCCGTTTCGCGACCTGATCGTGCTGACCGCGTTCTCGGTCGTGCTCGGGACGCTCGCGCTCCAGGGGCTCACCCTTGGGCCTCTCTTGCGCGCGCTCGACCTGCGAGACGATGACCCGGTCGGACACGAAGTCGCCGCTGCGCGTGAACGCGCCTTGCGTGCCGGGCTCGCCGAGCTCGAGCATGACCGATCGACGGTGGCGGAGGCGGTCAGGCAGGAATTCATCGCCCATCTGGGATCCATTGATGCCGATCCTGAAGAAGGGGAAGCCAGACGATTCGCCCACCGCGACATTCACCGCCGAGCCCTTCAGGCGGCGCGCCAGGCGGTTCTCGCCATGCGTGCGAATGAAGAGATCGGCGATGACGCGTTTCATCAGATGGAGGAGGAATTGGACTGGATCGAAATGTCGGGTGGCGGGAAGGAAGCCACGATTGAAGAGGCGACGGATCACGGATGAGGGCGGTGGACCGCTAGCGACGTCCACCAACCGATCGTTCCCCCGGGGGCGTGCAACCCTGCAGCGGTTTGCGTCCGTCTATTGCTGGACAGAGAGAACGATGCCTTCACCTCAACCGCTGTCATTACTCGTCCTCGCCATGCTCGTCACGCTGGAGGCCGGCGCGACCGCGCAACCGACGGTGCCGCGGGATCGTGCCCCGGTCGTCCCCGGTGCCATCCGGTCGTTCGTCGATCGCCTCTATTCGCCGGATCCCAAAGAGCGCGCCGAAGCGGCATGCCAGATCGGACGGCGGCACGCTGAGGCTGCGAGCGCCATCCCGATCCTGCTGTCAATGTTGAGCGACGACGTGCCCGTGCCGGCGCTGGAGTGCGAGATGAGCCCGTGGCTGCGGCGTACGTTGCCAAGCAGTCCCGACGCCCGCAAGTGGATGGAAACATCGCCGGCCAAGGAGGCGGCGGAGGCACTCGGCGACATTGGCAACGCGGCGGTGCCGGGTCTCTTGCAATCGCTGGCGCATGTCGATTGGAAAGTTCGCGCACTTCGCCGCGCTCGGTCTCGGCGAAGTGGACCAAATCCTCGAGCGTGGCCAGGTCATCGACGCGCTTGGGAACCGACTCAGTGATGTGCATCCCGACGTGCGCGATCGAAGCGCGTGGGCGCTGGGCGAGATTGAAGACGCCACCGCGGTGGAGCCGCTGTTGAAGGCCTTGCACGACAGCGACGCCCGTGTTCGTGCGCGCGCGGCTTGGGCGCTTGGGGAGATCGAGCATCCTTCCGCAGTGAGCGGCTTGCTTGTGGCGCTGGCCGACAGCGAGGAGGCGGTCCGCGAGAAATCGGCGTGGGCGCTTGGCGAGATCGAATCCGACCTGGCCGTTGACGGTCTTCTGCGAGTGTTGAGTGACACGAACCCGAAAGTACGGCGACAAGTGGTGTGGGCGCTCGGCGAAATCGAGAGTCCCGCCGCTGTTCCAGGCCTCGTGCAAACGCTCACCG
The DNA here is from genome assembly GCA_963734095.1 of uncultured Acidobacteriota bacterium. Lineage (GTDB taxonomy): Bacteria > Acidobacteriota > Vicinamibacteria > Vicinamibacterales > UBA2999 > JACCSI01. The sequence goes on from CAVTGK010000013.1 coordinate 12,563, forward strand.
ACAGGGACGTCGAGGTGCGACGACAATCCGCGTGGGCCCTCGGCGAGATCGAGCACGCCACCGCGGTCGACAGCCTCGTCCTTGCGTTGAAAGACAGTGACTGGCAGGTCCGGCGGACGGCGGCATGGGCACTTGGTGAAATTGAAGACCCGGCGGCGATCGACGCGCTGCGCGCCGCCGCGGACGACGCCAACAGCGAAGTGCGCCGGGCGATCGACCACGCCCTCCGCGAGCTCGGCGACAGGCGTCACAAGCGGAAGTGAGCACCTCGGCGTCAATGATTCGGGGAACGGCTCGCAGCCCCGATTCGCTCTGCGATCACGAAGAGGGTCAGCAGGCCCATCATGAGCCCGACGAGCATGCGTAGCAGGCCGACGAGTTTCACGAAGGCCCCTGCGTCTGCACCTTGCATCAACGCTGTCTCGCCGAGGACATTGATCGTTTGCCACAGACCCCAACCAAACAGCGACCCTGTGCCCGCCCAGGTCATCGCCAACGGCAACCACCTCGGCAGGGACTCACCGATGCGGTGGATCATCATGAGCACACCTGCACCGGCCGCTATCATCAGCCCGCCGTCAATGCCGTTGATGAGTGCCCCCACGATGGTTCGACGCGCGGCGGCTTCCGGCGGCAGCCCCGCGGTAGCGCCGAACGCCCACGCCAGAGACAGCACACCGAGGAGTATCGCCACTGACGCCGTCGCATTCGCCAGGACGACTTGAACATCGTATGAGGCCCTGGAAGGCAAGGCGTACGCCGGTGGCTCGAACACCTCAGTCCAACGCGTCCTTGCATAGAGGAAGAACGCGACGATGAGGCCGATGCCCAAGCCTGCGAATTCGAGGTAGACGAGCAGGTACACCCAGCCTTCGACGGGTCCACCGGTGATGCGGGGGAGGGAGTGAGGTGCCAGGGCGGACAGAATCGCGGCGATCGGTACGCCCACCACGAATCTGGCGAGCAACCCGGTTGCGACCCAGATTGGGGGAAGCAGAAGCCACGCCGGAATGCGCCGTCCCCAGTGATGAGTAAAGGCGAGCGCAAGGCTGATACCGACCACGTCCATCGCCGCAGTAATCGCGTTGAGCACCACCATGCTGGTGTCCTGCATCATGCTGCGATCGGCTACGCCCAGCGTACCGCCGCTAATCCAGACAACTTTGAGAGCGAGATATGGCAGTGCGCTCGCGATTGCTCCGTAAGCGGCAATCACTCGGACCGCGCCAGCGCCCTGCATACTCCCGTGGCTTCCGCCTTCAGGCGGAAGATTCCCAGTCGGGCGGGGTGGATCACGCAAGACCTCGACCGCATCGACGTGTTGTTCCGTTCAACCGAACATATGATGGCCAATGTGAGTGACGACGTTTGGCCCGCATTACCGTACGACGCCTGGAAGGACACCTACGCGACGCTTCACATGTGGACGCAGGTCGTCGGCAAGGTCGCGCTGGCGCAGGCGCCACCGGTCAATCATTCCTGGGGGATCGCGCTGCAGGTGACGCCGCGTGGTCTGTCTACACGGGCTCTGCCCCATGGACGCCGGTCGTTTACGATCGAGTTCGACTTCGTCGATCACCAGCTCATCATTCGTGCGTCTGATGGTGGCACGCGAACCCTGGCGCTCGCGCCGCAATCGGTGGCTGAGTTTTACGGCAACGTCATGGGCATGCTGCGCGACATGGCGCTTCCAGTCGCGATTTGGCCGATGCCCGTCGAGATTCCGTCGCCCATACGGTTCGACGAGGATCGCCTCCACGATTCGTACGACCCCCAATACGCCAACCGATTCTGGCGCATCCTTGTCAACAGTGAGCACGTGCTCAACGGCTCACGGTGCCACTTCGTGGGCAAGTGCAGTCCAGTCCACTTTTTTTGGGGCAGCTTCGATCTCGCGGTGACGCGGTTTTCGGGCCGGCCGGCGCCGCCGCGCGAGGGTCCAGCATTCGCGCGCGAGGCGTACTCGCACGAGGTCATCAGTCATGGCTTCTGGCCTGGCAGCGGACTCGGCGAGCCGGCGTTCTATGCGTACGCAGCGCCAGAGCCGCCAGGCTTCAAGGAGGCGCGGGTAGAACCGGCTGGAGCCTACTACCACAACGGGCTCGGCGAGTTCATCCTCCCGTACGAAGCCGTCCGAACGGCGGTTGATCCGGAGGCGTCGATTCGGATGTTTGTGGACAGCACCTATAGCCAAGCCGCCGACCTCGCGAAATGGGATCGCGCTGCGCTCGAGCGTCCTGCAATCAGCTGACGGTGATCTTGTGGTGGTCGCGACCCACCGACTGTCAAACGATGGAATGTTCGGCCACGGCACAACGTGGCGCCCCACGCATTGTCGTGGCTTGTCCGATTTCCCTTCGCCAAACGACGGTCCGACTCATGGCAAACAGCGCAAAGCCGGTGTCTTTCGCATGATGGAAGGTCCTTCGCCTCCATCCCACGCTGGCAATAGTTGTGCACGCCGAACGCGGGAACCGCGTTCGGTGAACTGACTTTGACCAACGGTTCAACAGCCTTCAGCCCAGCCACGGCTGATTCAGGTAGCCATCCAACCGAATTTGCGGATGACACCTAAGGGAGTGACGATCGTGTTGAAACAGCATCAGCGACTCATCTTTTGTCTTGCCTACCTGGCCCTCTCAGCAACCGTCGCGGTTGCACAGCCCACAGAGGCGGCCAGCAACCAGATCACGCTTCGCGGGAAGGTGGAGGCCGTCGACACCACCGCCCGGACGGTCACCATCCGCGGGGATCAGGGAAACGTCGTCACACTCGACGTCCCGCAGTCGGTCACGCGCCTCGACCAGGTCCAAGTCGGTGACGTCGTGAGCGTGTCGTACTACGACCGCGTGAGCATCCGCCCGAAGCCGCCCGGCGAGGCCGCCGTGGACCGGACCGAGCCTCCGGTCACGACGGCCACGCCCGGCGCGCTGCCCGGCGCCACGGTCGCGACGCAGCGCGTGACGACGGTCACCCTCACGGGGTGGGACCCCGCCACGCGCGTGGTGACGTTCACCGGACCGAGCGGCGCGAGTTACCAGCGCCGGCTGCTGGATACGACGGACGCCAAGCGTCCTGGCGGCGCTCAAGGTGGGCGATCGCGTGGACGTGACCCGGACCGAAGCGGCTCGCCTCGCGGTCGAATCGCGGACGGCGGTGCAAGTGGATGCCACCGAGGATTTTCGGCATCGGTTCACGATCTCGGCCCTCTGGGGCTGGGACAACCAGTTCAGCGGCAACATGATTCAGGAGGCGAGCGGGCAGACGACCAGGGGCGCGCCGATCAACCTGAGCGAGACCACCTTCGACGACGTGTACGGCCGCATGGCGAACTTCAAGATTGGCGTCGGCTACCGCACGAGCCCGCGCAGTGAAGCGGTGGTCAACTTCATCATCTCCCGGAGTTCGTCGGAGCTCGGTCGAACATCGGCACCGCGGGCGCGGGCACGTGCCGCTCTTGGTGGACTTCGGCGACTACAACTACTGGGGGTTCGAAGGCGGCCAGCGCTTCTTCTTTGCGCGGGTCCGGTTCACGCCCTACGTGGGCTACCTGGTCGGCATCAACCGGCACGACGACATCACGGGCAACCTTCGTCGATGTGCCCGCCAACGTCACGCCCGGACTCGCGGCCCAGGACGGCAAGTTTTTCGAGAAGTCCTGGGCGTTGAGCTTTGGTCCCACCGGCGGCGTGCTGATCGGTCTCGGTCCCTTCGAGGTGATGGCGGAGACCCAGCTGCGCTTCATGGGCGGCCTGTCGGATGTCGATTGGCTCGTCGAGGAGGGCCTGCGCGACATCAACAGCGAGAGCTCGCGCTGGTCGATTCCGGTGCAGCTCGGCGCCAGGATTCGCTTCTGATGACGTCCCGTCGCGAGGCGCGGCCCGGTCCTCCCCCGGTGCCGCGCTTCGTCTGTCGGTCGGACACGTCTTGCCGATCAGCGGCGTTTCTTTCCGCTCACCGACAATCCAAAAAAATTGAGATTCATCGAGCCCTGAAAAATCCTCTCGTCCCCAACACCATGAATGCTCGTCCTGGCGATGTTGAAATGGAGACTGGCCTGCTTGTTGATAACAGGAAGCACGACGTCTACGATCCGATAGCCGAAACCCAGAGTGGTCGCCGGCTTCCAGTCATGGCCTCCCTCGCCGTCAGGAACCATCATCACCATGACGCCCACAGCAGGCAGCGTGAATCGTCGGACTTCGACGACTCCAATCTGCATCCCTACAATCCCGTAGACCGGCGTCGCTGGATATTGGGCCCGTAACCACAACCCGGTCAGGTGGAGTCGTTGAAAAAACGAACTTTTCACGACCTTGTCATTGACGTTGCCGGCCGAGGTCACGAGCGACGGACTCCGGCGCTGAAGAATGCGTAACGGCTGATCATCCCAGTTGCGGAGAATGTCGCAGGCGCTCGCGAGCACTCCATCGGAGCCGACAAAACCTTGACATTCCGCCTCGAGCCAGACGGGCGGGTCGGGACGCTTTTTGCGTTCCCAAATCAGATTATCGTTAAAGTTCCGCGCAATCCTGTTGCCCCACTGTTCAAACCACCGCTCCCACGCGTAGTACTCCTGGAGCCACTTCGACAGCTCGTCAAACCTCTGCTCAAACTCCGGCCCGAGACCCGGTTCTGGCTCTTGCTCTTGGGCAATAGCAGGAGCTGCGCTGACCACCAGAACCGACAACACCACTGAAGCCGCAATCTTCATGACCCCTCCAGAAAAAGGGTCCGCGCTACTGAGAGTGGGTCCGTGTCCGGCGACGGATTCCACTCCGATGGTTTACGGATGAGCTACGCACATCCTGCACAACTTTTGGATCGAAGTAAAGATGATCTCGTTGATCGAAGTAAAAATGATCTCGGCCTTCGAGGACCATGCAGAAGGCCAATCCTGCATGGGGCCACAAGGGCTATAGAATTGGGCGCGGTCTCTGCGAAAGTTCCTGGGCCGTCCCGTTCGGAGGACAAAGTTCGGAGGACATAGAGGTGCTCGTGTCAGGTTCGCACCCAGTCCATGTTCTGGACGACGACTCGTCTGTGCGACGAGGTCTCAAGCGGTTACTCAACGCGCACGGTTGGAAGGTGCAGACCTATGCAACCGCGTCTGAATTCGAGCAGAGCGGTGCGCTGGACGGGCCGGGCTGCCTCCTCTTGGACCTCCGCATGCCTGACGGCTCGGGACTCGAGCTGTTGGCGCGGCTCGAGCGGTCGAATGTGGCGCTCGGCGTGCTGCTGATGAGCGCGTACGGCGATGTGCCGTCGACGGTTCGCGCGATGCGACTCGGCGCGCTGGATTTTCTGACCAAGCCAATCAGTGAGGAGCGCCTGCTCGATGCCGTCCAGCAGGCGACGGCGAGGAGCGTCGAGCTGTGGCAGCACCGGGTCGAATCGCGCGACGTCCAGGAACGGCTCGCGCGACTGACTCCGCGCGAACGGCAGGTCTCGTCGTGCGTCGCGCGCGGACTGCTGAACAAACAGATCGCTTTCGAGCTTGGGACGTCCGAAAAAACGATCAAAGTCCATCGCGCGCGTGCCATGACGAAGCTCGAAGTGGGGTCGGTTGCCGAGTTAGTGCGGTTGCTCGATCGCGCGGCGGGATCTGAGCGGCCGCATCGCCGCGTGGGCGAGGGCGAAGTCGATTCGTTATCGAGTGGATGACTCGTCGCGCAGAACCATTCGAGTCGACTTTGTGACGCTGGTGCCGACAAGTTCCCACGGGACGGACGCGGACATCATGGACACGTTAATCCGTACCCCACGGAATCTCTTCGCGACTGCGGTGCTGGTTGCGGCCGCTTACTACATCGGCGTCCAGGTGGGGCTGGCGCTGACGTTCCCTCCCGCCACGACCTCCGTCCTTTGGCCCCCGAACGCGATTCTCACAGCCGCTCTGATCATCGTCCCGCCCAGCGCGTGGTGGGTGTGTCTCGCCGCCGCCTTGCCAGTTCATATCCTTCTCGAAATCGGCGCAGGGTTTTCACCGGCGTTGGTGGGGCTGTTGTTCCTGACCAATTGCAGCGAGGCCGTCATGGCCGCCATCGGTGTGCGCTTGCTGAGCGACGCGCCGACGCGGTTCGACTCATTCCGGAGGGTGGCCGCCTTCATCGGCGCGGCCGGCCTCATGGCCCCGATCCTCTCTTCATTCGCAGATGCAGCCGTCGTCAACCTGTTGCGCGGCGAGCCGTACTGGGAAGTGTGGCGCGCTCGTGTCTTCGCGAATGTACTCACTGAGCTGAGTGTGGTGCCTCCTGTCGTCCTCGGGTGGAGAGCAATCCGTGCCGGCCTCCGCTTGCCCGGGCGGGCGCGAGCGGCCGAAGCAGTTGCGCTCGGCCTCGTGCTGGGCGCGGCGGCAACCGTGATCTTCAAGCGTCCGTATCTCGGGGACGCCATGCCGGGCGTGCCGCCGACACCAATCATCCTGTTGCTGCCGGTGTTCGGATGGGCGGCCATCCGGTTCGGCGTCGGCGGCGTGAGTGCGGCGCTTTTCGGGTCCGCGATGGTGGCGAGCCACGAGACCGCGGTGGGGTTTCGGCCGTTTGCCGCGTTCTCACCAGCCTCCAGTCTGATAGCCGTCCAGATGATTCTCGCGGTCATCGCCATGCCGTTGATGTGTATCGCGGGCCTGCTGGCCGAGCGGCGAAGAGACACCGCCACTCTTGCCGCCCGCCTTCGATTCGAGGAGCTCCTGTCTACGGTGGCAAGTTCGTTCGTTCGCCTTCCCAACTTCGGAGGGGCGGTCGATGAGTGTGTCGCTCGCGTCTGTGAATTCTTTCGCATCGACACGGCGGTTCTCTTCCACTTGGACGAGCCTTCCAACACTCCGGAGATCGAGCGGCAATGGAACACGCCAGGTGTGTCGTCGTTGGCGGCCGCGTACTGCGAGCGACGGTTTCCGGTCACCACCTCGCGCGTCCTCGAGGGCGATACGATTCTGTGGACGAGTCTCGATGACATCCCGCGTGAGGCGGCCGATGATCGGCATGCGTTCGCAGAGCTCGGCCTCCGTTCGATGGTCGCCGTACCGCTCGTGTCTGGCGGCTCCGTGCGAGGCGCGCTTGCGATGGCCACTCTGGGCGATCGATCGCTCTCGGACGCGGACGTCGACCAGCTCGGCTGGTGGTCGACGTGCTCGCGAACGCCCGTGCGCAAAGACAGGCCGAGATGGAGGCGGTGCGCAGCCGTCAGGAGCTCGCGTACGTGGCGCGCCGATCGAGCATGGGGGAGCTGGCCGCGTCGATGGCGCATCAACTGAACCAGCCGCTGACCGGCATCCTCAGCAACGCACAGGCGGCAAAGCGCATGCTCGAATCTGGCGCGACCTCGTTGCCCGACGTCCATGACAGCCTCGTCGATATCATCGATGACTGCCGTAGCGCGCGCGACGTGATTCTTCGGATGCGGGAGATGTTGACGCCCACCGAGGCGCAGCCTGTCCTCGTTGACATGACCACGCTCGTACGCGATGTTGCCCTCCTGGTCGCCAGTGACGCGCTCATTCGCCGCGTGTCTGTTGCCTTCGAATCCGACGTCGCCTCGGCACAGGTCGAAGGGGTCCGGATCTTGCTTCAGCAGGCGATCCTCAACGTGGTCATGAACGCCATCGACGCCGTGGCGGATCTCCCGCGGCCGAACCGCGTCGTGTTGATCCGCACGACGTCTGACGGCCGCGGCCAGGTGCAGATAAGTGTCCGAGACCAGGGCACGGGTTTGCCGGACGGAGCCGAGAAGCGCGTGTTCGAGCCGTTTTTTTCCACCAAGACCGCCGGAATGGGCATGGGGCTGGCGATTGCACGATTCGATCGTCGAACAGCACGGCGGGTCCATCACGGCCTCAAACGCGCCGGCTGGTGGGGTGCTGGTGATGCTCAGCTTGCCCTCCGTCGTGGAGCTCACCGCGTGAGCGACGATTGCACGATCTACATCATCGACGACGATGCGCGCGTGCGTCGGGCGCTCGGTCGGTTGCTGACGGCGTCCGGCTACGGGGTGGTCACTTGCGAGAGCGCGGAAGCACTCCTGGCACTGCCGTCGCTCGCCAGACCCTCATGTCTCCTCGTAGACATCCGCATGCCGGGTTCGACCGGACTCGAGCTGCAGCACGCGCTCCGCGACAGCGCGAATCCTCCCATCGTCATGCTCAGTGGACATGCCGACGCGACGACGGCGGAACGAGCCGTAGCATGCGGCGCGATTGCGGTCCTCTTGAAGCCCGTGGACGAGTCGTTGTTACTGAGCGCGTTGGAAAGTGCCCTCGACCGCGATCGCCAAACGATCGCAAACGCACGGGGGTGGGAACGAGCCGATGCTCCGCCGCGTTCCCTCCGCGATCAACAAGACGCCCCCCGGCAGCCGTGACCGCTGCTCACCAGGCTTGCGCCTCCACGGCGGCAATGGGCGTCTGGCGGCGAATGCCAAGCTTGCGCATCCGGGTGCGCAGAGTGCTGGGCTTCAGCCCGAGCGTAGCGGCCGCGCCTCGAGTGCCTTCGATGCGCCATCCTTTGTAGTTCAGCACCCGCAGGATGTGTGCACGCTCGACGTCCACGAGCATCGACGTCGGCGCCGTGGCGACGGCGTCCAGCGTGTCCGGAACGAGCGGTTCGAGCAGGCGTAGCGTGGTGTCGGACGACGCGACGACCGCGCGTTCGATCACATTCTCCAGCTCTCGGACATTGCCGGGCCAGTCATACGCTGTCAGGCGTTCGAGAACGCCGAGCGGGATCACGTCCACCCGTTTGTGATGCTTTTCGGCCAGGCGCGCCACCAGATGCTTGGTCAGGACCGCCACGTCCCCGCGGCGGTCGCGAAGCGGCGGCATGGTGATTGGAAACACGTTCAGCCGATAGTAGAGATCGCGCCGAAAACGGCCAGCCCGAACTTCATCCGCCAGCACGCGATTGCTCGCGGCAATCACGCGGACGTTGACCATGATCGTCCGGGGACACCCGAGGCGCTCGAACTCGCCCGTCTGTAGCACCCGCAGCAGCTTGGCCTGCGCCTCGGGCGGTAATTCGCCAATCTCGTCGAGGAAGATCGTGCCACCGTCGGCCAGCTCGAAGCGGCCGATCTGGGTCAGTCGCGCATCGGTAAAGGCACCTTTCTCTCGACCGAACAATTCACTCTCGATGAGCGTTGTCGGCAGCGCCGCGCAGTCGACGCTCACGAACCGTGCGCGTCGGCGCGAGCTCAGCTGATGAATGGATTGAGCCGCGAGGCCTTTCCCTGTGCCCGTCTCGCCCAGCAGCAGAATCGTGGCGTCGGTTGGAGCGACCTGCTCGAGGCGAAATCGGGTGTAGGTCAATGCGTCGCTGGTTCCAATGAGGGTCGTCAGCGGGCGTGCCGTTCCGATGTCTATCGGCACGGGTCCTGTCAGTCGGCGGGCAAGATCGGCAGTCATTTCGAACCCCGTGATTACGTAAGCCGCTCCAAGGCCCGGAGCGTAGCTTCGTCCCCACGGGTCCGCAATGGGACCTTGGTCCAATACCCTCGCGATCGCCGCTCGTGCGATGTCAGCGTCGGCGGGGATCTGGAAATCGGCCGCGCGAAACCACCTCATCCACGGCCAGGCGAGGACCGTCGCGCAACAGGAAGCGCGCGCCCTCCAGAAGCTGGAACTCCCCCGATTCCAGATAATCCTCCAGGAAGTCCTGCTGATCCCATTCCGAGAACAACGTGACGGAGTTTGGATTCTCGCAGTCGAGCATCAGCCGGCAACCGAGGCACCCTCTCCGATGCCGCAACCGCTCGAGGATTGCGGTTGCGGCGCTGACGAACTCCTGACGCTTTTCAGGATGGATCTCGCACGCGAGCGATGCAATCAGCATGGAAAGTTTGGCTCGAAGACGGATCAATCAATTCTGGGACCAACCCCGGCGGGGGAAAAAGATTGTGAGAACCGGTCTGTCCGGGAGTGCCTCCGATTTCAGGCCTGCAGCGCCACAGCATGCCGTGGCGTGTCGCGCGATCCCGCGACTCAGCCGCCAGAGGCTAGGTCGAGCCCCCGCCGAAGACTTCAGCCGAAAGCGCGCTGCGACATGGTTCGCCTGGTAGGCAAGTTGCAGTGGGACGACACGGTCGACACAACGTCAGCGATGAGGCCTGCTGATGGAGCCAACAAAGCCAATTGCCATGCGGCCGTTGCGCCGGGCGGCCTGGGTAGTCGGAGCGCTCGGGCTGCTTGGCCTCACCGTTGCCAGTCTGGACCTGCAGCCACGGCTCGGACGTGTCCGAGTGGCCATCCTGTCGGGGGCGGAGGGCGGAAACTATCACGCGCTCGTGTCCCAGCTCGCGGCCGAAGCCCGTCGCGAGTCTGGTCAGGTCGAAAACGTCGCGACTCAAGGATCGGTCGACAATCTGGCGCAGCTCGTCGCGGCCCGAGAGACGTGCCGTGCGCAGTTCGCGCTGGTGCAGGACGGGCTCGACTGGCCGCCTGGGCTCGAGCTCGTTGCCCGCCTGCCGCGGTCGGAGTCGGTGTTCTTTCTGGGCCGTTACGCCGATCGGATTCGCGTGCTGGCGGATCTGAGTGGCCTGCGGGTCGGCATCGGTCCGGAGGGCAGCGGAACGGCGGTCCTGGCTCGAACGATTCTCGGTAGCCGCGACCTCGAAAGCCTCGGCCTCACGCTCGTGAACGTGCCCATCGAGACCGAGCAGGCCACCGCACCGAGGTGGCAGAGTTGATCACGATCTTCGAAGCGCTGAAGACGCTCTGCCGACAGCAATCCTTGTCGATCGTCTCGGACATGGGCCAGGAGATGCCGTACCGCTATCAGGAGCGTCTCATCACCGAGTTCATCGAAGCCCTGCGCAGCTTCCGTGCGCGCGTGGACAAGCAGTTCAGCGACGTCAGGCGCGCAGCGTCATGAGCTATGGAAGGCCCCACTTGAGCCAGCTCAAAGCTCCACGTTGCTCTTCTCCCTCGTACGCACGCGCGGGGGGGCGCAATTGGGAAAGACTGCTGGGCGCGACTTCTGCCAGGTGCGGTCCCTGTGCCGCGAGCAGGTCGGCGATGGACGTTGCGTCGAAGCCGCCAGCAGCCGTCACCTCTTTGCTTACGAGGCTGGCGACGTACGACACAGTCAAGGCGAGTAGTGACGATGATGACTGCTTTCCGAGTCCGCCGGCGGCAGCAATCGAGTCCGCAAGAGTGTCCTGGCGCCCACCAAACACCGAAGACACCACGGTTCCGCCCGATGTGACGAGATCTGACAACCGCGTGGCCGACCGCACGAGCGAGGCCATATCGCCAATCGACTTTCCATCGAAGCCGCCGCGTTGAAGTGTGCCCAGGAGATCCTGGGCTCCGCCAGAGGCCTGGGCTTTTTGAAACAAGCCGCCGACAACCGCCGGGATGGCGTAGCCGACCGCCCTTTGCGTCTTGGCGGGTGTCTCGCCCAGATAGGACGCGAGCCTCCCAATCACATCGTCGGAAAACTCGTTCTGCAACTGAGCGATCAAGTTCGCGGCCATAGGATGTAAGAAGTCCCTCTCGTCTGCTCGTGCTGGGCGCGTATTGGCCGCATCAGTCGCAGAAGAGAACCGCGCCAAGCAAATACCCCGCCGGGGCGGGGGGCTCTGATGCACCGAGCAAGATGAGTCGAGGTTTTGCGCACGTCATCACCGCGCCCAGCGGCCCCACGGCATGTCGTGACGGATGGTCGAATTATCGTGGCCTCCGGACGACCGTATTGGCGTTGCGGCCCTGTGTGGATCGCTTGACTCAGCAGTAGGCACGATGGGCTCAAGCCCGAACTCCTGCCACGCGGATCAGCGTGGCGAAATCGCGTCACCCGTCGGACGCGCTATGCTTACTGCGCCGTCTGTCGTTGCCAGGAGGGCTTGTGCTTCTTGCCCGTTGGCTTCAGAAGCTGGTTCAGGTATCGGAACAAGGAGGTAAGGGTATGCGTCTCCACTCGTCTTTCGTCGCCATCGTCCTGGCGACAGTACTGCTCGCGGCGTGCGCGACCAGCAGATTCACCTCGACCTGGCGGAACCCTGAGGCCCAGCCCCTGCAGGCGGCAGGGTCGAAGGTCGCCGCGTTGGTCATGGCGAAGAACGAGGCCACGCGGCGCGCGGCTGAGGACGCGCTGGCAAAGGCGATCACGGCCCGCGGCGCGCAGGGCGTCCCGATGTACTCGATCGCCGGCACGGGGGCGGACGAAGCAAAAACCAAGGCCGCGCTCGAAAAAGAAGGGTTCGTCGCTGTTGTCGTCATGCGGCCCGTCGGCAGCAAGCAGGAGATCAGCTCCACCACGTATGCCGGACCGTCTTACGGTGGCTTCTATGGCGGGTACTACGGCTATGGCTGGGGCGCACCGTATCGGAGGCAGCGAGATTCGAACCGACACGATCGTGAGCGTCGAGACGCTGGTGTACTCGCTCAAGCAAAACAAGCTGGTTTGGGGCGGACAGAGCGAAACGACGAATCCAAGCCAGGTGGACAACTTCGTCCGCGAGCTGGCCAATGCGACGGCGGAGGAGATGCAAAAGCAGGGTCTCATCGGGCCTTCCTGAGCGAGAGGCGAGACTCAGGGTCCTGGTCGCTTGATCGTCCACACCAGCGCCACCGAGGTGATGGTGTCGGTCGATTCAAAGCCGGGGACCGGTTCATTCGCGTAACGGACGATATTCGACACTTTCAAGGAGAAGGCCGAGGAGATGGCGGCGGTCAATGCGATCGATTGATCGAGGTTCCAGTTGTCGAGCGAATTGAGTCCCTGAACGTAGCGAAAATCTTCGGCGAGCCGGCTGGTCTCGGAGAACTCCCACGCATAGGCCACGCCGGCCGTAGCAATCGCATTGTTCTCTGATTCTTCGTCCACGCGGGATTCGTGTTCGAAACCGAGCCCTCCGTCGATGGTCAGCCGATGCGGAGGGCCCGGGATCAGTTTGTACGCCAACGCCACCCGCGATCGTGCTGCGTTGTTCGACGCCCGCGAACAAATCGCGCAGGAAGTCATACTGCCCGAAGAGGGACGTGCGGGACGTCAGAAATCGATCGGTGCGAAACAAGCCCACGGTCGATCGAGCGCTCAGCTCGTCGTCCGTCTCGTTTTGCGCGAACACCGCCTTCGCCCTGAGCATCCACGGTAGCGGGCGCCAGACGACCTCGCCGCCGAAACCGAGCGACTGCGCGGATGCGTTGCCCGTCGTCGCGAGCAACGCCGCTTGAGCGCTGCCCTCCAACCGCGGCGGCGGCTCATCGGCAGGTTTCGGCTCTTGTGCGATGGCTACCGAAGCGGTCAACGCAAGTGAAAGCGTCAGGACGGCGATGGAGGCGGGGGTCGTGCAATCACGTCGGCACACGGGAACACTCCTCATATTGGACTGGTTGGCCGTAACAGCTGAATCATTACTGACCTTCCGCGTTTTCAGACTTCCGCCTGACCAGCCTCCGCCAAGGCTACGGCGGTCCGCCGAAGCGCTTCGCGCGAAGGCGGAAGGCGGAAGCCACGCGATATTGTTTGGCCACGCGATATTGTTTGGCCCCGCGATTTTGTTTGTCATGCGTGGCTTCCGGCTTTAGCCGGAAGATCTGAGGCTCGATACTGAACAGCTGCTACACGCCACCAGGCACCGCGGTCAGATGGTAGCGTGACCACCATTCGTCCAAAGCATTCTACGACTGCCCGCTGGAGTTGACGCCCAGTCGGCGTTCTACGTACTCTCTAAGGTCCAGTTCGCACGTCATTCCAAACGAGCACACGATGCACCGACAAAGCGCCGAGGAATTCCTTCTGACGCTCCTCGAAACGCTGGACGATCTCCCGCCGGATTTCGCCAGACGGCTTGCGGAGGTCTTGAAGAACGAGGACGGGGACCGATCGCAGGCGATCCGTCAGCTGTTCGAGGATGTCGCCGGTGAATGAGAAGGTCCAGCGCCTGGTGATGCACGCGTTCCGTGGCGTCCCGGGTGAGATGACCGTCGACTTCGGCAAGGGCGACAGCATCGTCGTGTACGGCGACAATGGCACCGGCAAGAGCACCATTGCCGACGCGCTGGAGTGGTACTTCACGGGCGCGATCGAGCTGCTCTCGCACGAAGGACGCCAGCACGCCGTGCGCCACATGGGAGGCGACGGCGATGGCGGCACGTCCGTCGAAGTGGTCACCAACGGTGCGCTCGGGGGAAAGGTCGTCTTTCCGGACGAGCGGCAGGCCGAGGCGTTCCATGCGCTGAGGCGCGAGACGTTCCTCCTGCGTGGACGCACGCTGGCGGATTTCATCAACAAGACCAAGACCGAGAAGTGGAAGGCGCTGGTCGAGATTCTCGGCCTGGACGCCATCGAGAGTCTTCGAGAGGACCTGCAGCGGGCGCGAAACGAGCTGCGCAAGAGCTCCAAAGCCGCGGAAGAGGACGTCCGAGCGTACCGCCGAGCCTTGTCGGGGGGAGCCGAAACGGTCACCCAGGAAACCGTGCTCGCCAGTCTTCAGCAGATCTGCGGGATGCTGGGTGTCGATCCGCCGCAGTCGCTGGATCAAGTCGTCGACCCTTCGTGGCTCACGGCCGCCGTCGGCGCCAGCGCGCAGCGTCTCCGCCTCCTCCGATCGCGAGAGTGCTCCTGGCGACATCAGGACGCTGAGCGCCCCGGCGTTCGACAAGAAGCGCGTCGAAGCCTGGAACGCCCTGGTGTCTTCGGACCGGGCACGCCTGCTGCCGCGCGCCTCGCTGGTGCGTGAGGCGAAGCGCCTGGTCGACACGCAGTCGATCGACGACGGGACGCTGCCCGCTGTGCGGCCAGAAGGTGGATCAAAAGGTGTTGGCGCGAAGAATCGAGAGCGCGCTCGTGGAGGTGATGGAAGCGACTCGAGATCTCGAACGCTTTCGCGATCCCATCGTCGAGCAGGCGGACGCGCTCGAAGCCGGCGCAGGACAAGCGGCTCGGCGATTCACAACCGCGCGCGGGCCGTGGCGCTCGAACTGCCGGCGCCGCCTCGCCTGCCGAAGGGGGACCTCCAGAGACGCGTCGACGCGCTCGCCGCCGTCGATATCGAGGCGATCATGCACCTATCTGTCGGAGGTGCGTGGCTGGGACAAGGCGGCGGGCAAAGCTGGCCCGCAAGACATCGCCCCGCCAGAGCCCAGCACGCGCGACACTCAACTCGTCGATGCTGGCGCGCTGTGCCAGCAGGTCAATGCGTGGCAGCTGGCCGAGAAAAAGGCCGCCCGAGCGCGGCGAGCGTTCGACCTCGCGGAGACGCGTGTTCGACGCCTATCAGCAGAAGCAGAAGGACAATCTGGCCGATCTCCTGACGGCAAATCAGCCGCCGCGTTGCGCGAGATTCTACTCGGCGCTTCATCCCGGCGAGGATCTCGACGCGGTGAGCGTCGAGCCATGGACGGCCAAAGGCGTCGAGCTGGCCATCGAATTCTACGGGTCACGGCAGCGCCCTCCTCACGGGGTGCTCAGCGAGTCCCATCTGAACTCGCTCGCGATCGCCCTTTTCCTGGCCATGGCGGAGACCTTCAACGAGCAGCTCGGCTTCCTGCTGCTCGACGACGTGATCAACAGCTTCGACGTCGAGCATCGCGGGCGGCTCGCCGAGCTGCTCGCCGACGGGTTCGCCGACTGGCAGCTGATTGTCCTCACCCACGACCAGCAGTTTTTCGAGCATCTGAGCCGCCGCGCGCCGTCGTGGCGAAAGCTCGAGTTCACGTCGTGGAGCTACGCGTCCGGGCCGCGCACGACGCAGTACGAAACGTCGGGCATGCTCGCTGCGGCACACGAACGACTCGCAGAGCGGCGACGTGCAGGGCGCGGCAAGCAAAGCCCGCCGCGCGCTCGAGGAACTGCTCCAGGAAGTGTGCGAGGCGCTATGGGCGCCGCTCCCGTTTCGCCGCGGCCAGGCGAACGACAAGCGCGAGATCGGCGAGCTGTTCAAGGGACTCGCGGCGAACGCTGAAGGAGCGAGCGAAGCCGCTGCTGGATTCGATCGAGCCGCTGCTCAAGAACCTGGAAGCGGACGTCGGCGCAACGCTGAACGTCGCCGTCCACGGCAGCCGGGGGCGTACCGGAGCGAGCGAGGTGAAGGCGGCGCTCGAACGCATCGTGGCGCTGGATCAGACATGGTCGTGTCCCGCGTGCCGAACGCGCGTCTGGCACGTGGAAACGCCGAGGCCGGACGCTGCAAATGCGGCCAGGCCGTCCTTTCCGCCGGTCGTCGGGTCTGCCCGTTCGTGATCGGCAACGACTCGGTCATTACCTCGTCCTGCACGAGCTCGGTCGCGGCGGCATGGGCGCGTGTACGCCGCACAGGATACGAAGCTCGATCGCCGAGTCGCGCTCAAGCTTCGCTCGCCGGGAAACAGTCGACTCGCTCGATCGTCTCGCGTTGCTTCAGCAGGAAGCCAGGGCCGCGGCCGCCCTCAACCATCCCAACATCGTTCACCTCTACTCGGTGGAGGAAGTCGACGGTCTGCTCTTCATCACCATGGAGCTCGTTCAGGGCCGCAGCCTGCGGCAGCTCCTGAGTGACGGCGCGCCGCTGCCGCTCGCCAAGACGATGGCCTTCGCGTCACAGATGGCCGAGGGCCTTCGCGTGGGCTCATGCCGCGGGCGTCCTGCACCGCGACCTCAAGCCCGGGCAACGTCATGATTACCGACGACGACCGGGTCAAGATTCTCGACTTCGGTGTCGCGAAGCTGTTCGAGCCGGTTTCGACCTCGGACGCCGAAGCGGTGACGCGAGCTGGTAGACGAGGCCAGCACGGGAATGGTCGTTGGAACGGCCGGCTACATGTCTCCCGAACAAGCGCTCGGGCAGGACCCTCGACGCGCGGACGGACATGTTCGCGCTCGGGCGTCATGCTGTTCGAAATGGCGACAGGGCGAGCGCCGTTTCAAGGCGACACGCCGGCCGCCGTGTTCGATCACCTTCTGAACGGCCGCCCCCTCGCCGCTGACTCCTTGAACCCGCGCCTGCCGCGATCCCTCGCGGCGGTGATCGACAACGCCCTGGAGAAGGACCCGGAGCGACGCTATCGGTCGGCGGCCGAGCTTTCTGCGATGATTTGCAGGCGCATCGAGGCTCGATGTCGCTCGCGAAGCCGGGTCGGCGACCAGTCGCGACCGACGACCGAGCCGTCGTCCTCGCTCGTCGTCCTGCCGTTCGTCGATATGAGCCCGGAGAAGGATCAGGAGGTACTTTTGCAACGGGATCACCGAGGAAATCATCAGCACGTTGACGCGAGTGCCAGGATTGCGGGTGATTTCGCGCACGTCGGCTTTCGCGTTCCAGGGGAAGGACCTGGACGTCACCGAGATCGGCCGGCGGTTGCGAGTTGGAACGGCGCTCGAGGGCAGCGTTCGCAAGGCAGGGAACCGCGTGCGCGTGACGGCGCAGCTCGTCAGCGCCGATGGCGGCTACCAGCTCTGGTCGAAGCGCTTCGATCGCGAGCTGTCGGACATCTTTGCGATTCAGGACGAGATTGCCGCGATCATCGTCGACGAGCTCCGAGTCGGGCTCGGCGCCGAACCGCCGGCGGGAAGCGGGCGTCGCTCGACGTCGTGGCGCACGAGGCGTATTTGCGGGGGATGTACGCCCTGAACAAATGGAGCGAGGACTCGATGCGCCGGGCTATCGCCGACTTTCGCGAAGCCATCGCTCAGGATTCCGGCTTCGCTCCTGCCTACGCCGCGCTCGCCGAAGGTTACATCTGGCTGTACTCGGGCCTGGGCATCCTTCCCGCGAGCGAAACGGTGCCGCAGGCTCGATCGGCGGTCGAACGCGCGCTGGCGCTGGACCCGACGCTGGCCGATGCGCACAAGGTGGGCGCCCTGATTGCGATGAACCATGACTGGGATCGAAGAGGGTCCGAGGAGTCACTCACCCGCGCCCTTCAGCTCGGTCCGGGCTCGGCGGCGGCGCATCTCTGGAATGCCTGGCGGCTTGCGCTGCTCGAAAGGCGGCATGACCAGGCCCTCATCGAGCTGGAGGAGGCCGAGCGACTGGATCCGCTCGATCTGCAGCTGAAAACGCAGATCGGCTACGTCCACTATTTCCATCACGATCTCGATCGCGCCATCGAGCAGTTCGAGCGGGTCGCTGGCGTTGGAGCCGTCGTTCGCCTTTGCGCACTACGCGTTGGGTGACGCCTGCACGCAGACGGGGCAGTACGACCGGGCAATCGCAGAGTTCAACAAGGCGATCGAGCTCGGCGGCCGTTCGGTCAACCACGTCGGCGTGCTCGGCTACGCCTATGGCCGTTCGGGAAACCGCGACCGGGCCATCGAGCATCTCCACGAGCTGAGGCGCGCGCCGAACAGAGTTACGTCTCCGCGATGTGGACGGCCTTGATCCACCTTGGCCTCTCGGATCTCGACAGCCTGTTCGAGTGGCTCAACCGGGCGTTCGACGAACGCGACGGCTCATTGATTCTGATTACGGCCGCCGTCGAATTCGACCCGGTGCGCGAGGACCCCCGATTCAAGTCCCTCCTGGAACGAATGGGGCTGGGCTATCTGGCATCGGCGCCAGCCTGAGTGGCGACGCGGACTTCCGCCTGAAGGCGGAAGCCACGTGTTTGCACACGATGTTGTTTGGCACTCGTGGCTTCCGGCTTTAGCCGGAAGATCGGAAGCTCGATACTGAATCAGCCGATACAGTCCCACGCCAATTTCGGGGGTTCGCGGTCCGTGCGAGCAGGCCGGCGGCCGCGACCAGCGTCAAAATCATCTTCCACTCGGTAAGCAAAGGGGGAGTTCGGAAGTTTCCGAGGCTCTGCCTGGAGCGTTCTAGACTGTCTCGATGGTGACGCTGCATACGGCGTCCTCGGACGCCCTTGACTTCCTCCTTTCTACACGACCTTCGGACCCTGCTCGACACCGCGTTTGACGGGGACTTCACCGATGACGACTGGGACCATGCAATCGGCGGCGTGCACGTGTGGTTGATGGTTCACGCGGTGTGGTCAGCCACGGATCGCTCGTCGAGCGGACCCTCGTGTGTTCGGGCCAGACGTTACGTGTCGGATACGTGGAGGCCGTTGCCACCGAGGCCGCGCACCGGCGCAACGGCCACGGAGCGACGGTCATGAAGCACATCGGCGAATTGATTCGCGAGCGCTACGCACTGGGTGCGCTGTCGACGGGGACTCCGCTTTTACAGACGCTTGGCTGGGAGAGCTGGCGGGGACCGACCTTCGTGGACGGTCCCCGCGGCCGTGAGCGCACGCCTGACGACGATGGCGGCATCATGATCCTCCGGACTTCACGGTCACCACACCTCGATCTGGACGGAGAAATCGTCTGCGACTGGCGGCCGGGCGACGTCTGGTAGGTGTCGCTGCCGCCGATGGCACTGGTCCAGGAGTTCTCTTCCGCCTGAAGGCGGAAGCCACACGGGCGGAAGCCAGACAGGGCGGAAGCCGCGCGGGTGTCCAGAAGGTGGAAGCCACGCGAGTGAGAGCGCCCCTTCTCTATGCGA
>CAVTGK010000014.1:0-73273 GCA_963734095.1 uncultured Acidobacteriota bacterium
CACTAAGCCAAGCGCCTCGACCCGTTTCCGCTGCCACTCCTCCACCTCCGCGGTTGTCACCTCGTCTGCGTGATGCAGCGTCCAGTTCAACGCGGCGATCAGATCATCCGCGTCTTCAGTCCCACCGCGAGGCGAATCAGGCGATCGAAGCCGTTTCTCTTCAACTCCGGCGACGGGGTGAAGTACTCCGAGACCGTCTTGTGGTGATTGACCTTGGTGGCCAGCCCGTCGAACGACAGCGCGTAGCGAACGATGGTCGACGTTGCCAGGACGTCCGCGATATGACGTGTGCGATCTTCGTCCGCGCCGGCGACTCGGAACGACAGCATGATCCGTGCCGGATGTACTGCCTCGCAATCGCCTCGGCGTCGGGGTGGTAGGGAGCGATGGATGAAAAATCTCGCTGACTTTCGGGTGTGCCGCGAGAAAGGCGGCGATGCGGGCCGCGGTCGCCGAACGTTGCGCGTGCCGTTCGTCCGCCACCGCGAGGCCTGGCAGAATCGCGGCCGCGCGACGCCAGTCGAGGATGCCGCCGCGCATCGCCATCAGGTCCATGACGGCGTTGGCGAACTGCGTGTCGCGCGTCGCGATGTAACCCCAGAGGTCACGATCGGTGCCGCCTAACGACTTCGTCCCGCTGCCCGATGACGATATCGATGCCCTGATCCAACAGTGGTGTCTTGAACGCCCAGGGCGTGGCAATCGTCGAGTCGATCACAAGCCGCGGCGAGCGACGGTTCCGCGGCGCGCCGTCGACGACCTGACGCAAGGCGATCCAGATCCTGGGCGCGCACAAGCGGGTTCGTGAACGTCTCAGCGAAAACAAATCGCGTCTCGGGAGTGATCGCTTCCGCCAACGCCGCATGGTCGCCATCGTCCACGATGGTGATGCCCGCCGACGCGATCGGCGAGCCAGGCGAGATACGAGCGCGTCTTGTTGTAGACCTGCCGCATCAGCACGGCGTGGCTGCCGGGGGTCATCAGCGACGTCGAAAGCGAGTGCGGTCACCTGCATGCCCGAATCGCCGACGAGCACAGCGCTGGCGTGCTCCAGTTGTTTCAGTGCGGAGATCAGTGCTGCGGTCGCGGTTGTCCCGTAGCGGGCATACAGATGCGGCAGCTCTGACCAGCAGCCTTCGCTCGCAAACAGAAACGCCGCCTTGCCTTCCTGCCACGCGATTGCGCGCGCGGAGCCCAACAGATCGAGCTGCACGGTGGGCTCGTCAGGATTCAGGTAGGGGATCCGTTCGGCGCGCGTGTGCATCGAGCGCCTTCGTGAAGCGTTCGCGTCTGTTGCGACATGGCGGCGATCGGCGGCCGTTCGGCCGGGCAGCCGGCCGGGTCGAGCCACGCCGACAACTCGGTCACTCCAGCACTCCGAGACACAGACATCGCTCCACCCGCGCCAGCCGCGAGACAGCCGTGGTGACTCTGAGATCTGACGCTCGGCGCTCGGCTGAAATCATGAAACCGAGATGCAGCCGGTCGTCGCCGCGACGGAGGGCGCGGTTCTGAACCGTCAAGCCGGCACGACGCACGAGGCTTTCGACACGGCGTTCGAGGCCGGGGTGCGGCTCGCCGGTGCAGCGGAGGTAGTGCCGACGAACGACCGGCGGGGCCGAGGCGTCGGCGCCCGCGACAGGCAACGCGTAGGGGACCGGCCACCGAACCGAATTGCCCTGTGCGAGATCGATCAGATCGCCCAGGACCGCGGTCGCGGCCGGCAACGCGCCGGCGCCTTTGCCGAACAGGCTGAGATCGCCCGAAGAGGCACAGCGCAGATAGACGGCGTTGTATTCCTCTTCCACCGAAGCCAGCAGGTGCCACGACGGCAGCAGCAGCGGCTCGACCGCCATGTCGAGCGCGCCGTTGACGCGCGCCGCGCGGGCAATCAGTCTGATGCGGTGGCCCATCGCTTCGGCGAGGTCGCAGTCGGTCGGATCGATCTCGCGGATGCCGCGGACCAGAAAGCCATCGGGATGAATCCAGACTCCAAACGCCCGATAGGCGAGAATCGACAACTTGGCGGCGGCGTCGAGGCCTGACAAATCCAGCGTCGGGTCCGCCTCGGTCAGTCCCAGCGACTGTGCTTCCGCACAGCCTCGTCCATCGAGAGCTCGGCTTGCTCCATCCGCGTCATGATGAAGTTGCAGGTCCCATTGAGGATGCCCGCCAGGCTGTCGATTTCGTCGGCGCGATGACTCAGGTGTCGAAGGATGGGAAGCGCGGCCGCCGCTGCCGCTTCGCAGTACAACGGTGTCGCCGTGCGTTGGGCGAGCACGCCGAGGTCGGCGAGTTTCGACGCCAGCAGCGACTTGTTCGCAGTCACGACGGGTTTGCCAGCCGCCAGCGCAGCTCGCAGCACGGGCTCCATGTCCATTCCACCCGCGACTTCGACGACGACGTCGACGTCGGGGTCGCTCACCAGTTCCAGCGGATGTGTGGTGAGGGTGACGCCTTGCGCATGAGGTCCACGGTCCTTCGTCAGATCGCGGACCGCGATGCTCGACACTCGAAACCGGACGCCGTAACGGTCGGCGACAGCCGAACGCTGACGTTCGATCATCTCGAGCAGACCGCGACCGACGGTGCCGCAGCCGACCATGCCGATACGGAGCTCGCGCACGGGCTCGATGCCGACGCCGTCGAAGCGTGGTCGCGGACCGCCACGCGGTTCGCCACCAAACGCACCCGCGTTGCGCAATAGATCGGCGAGTCGATCCTGGTCGGCAAGGAAAGCGTCGTGGCCATACTCCGATTCGAACGTCCAGAGTGACGATTGCGCCCCTGCCGACTGCAACTCGCGATGCAGCTCGACCTGCAAGGCCCAGGGAAACAGCATGTCGCCGGGCACGCCGACGATGACGGTTTCGGCCGTGACCCGCTCGAGCGACGTGCGGAGCGCCTGTCGATCCGGCGCGATCGACCCGCGATCGATGGCTTCGCTCAGCAGAAGGAAAGTCTTGACCGGAAAACGTTCGGCAAATCGACGTCCATGATGGTCGAGATACTCCGCGACCGGCGGGCGATCGAGGCCGGGCACCAGCCGACCAAATCGAACGTCCAACTCGGTCGCGGCCCCGGTAGGTCAGCATCCCGAGTTGCCGCGCGCGGCTCATGCCCGTCGCGACGTCGCCGTTGCGCAGCCCGTCGCGCACCAGTTCTCGCTGCAGATGCCGTGTCGCCGTGCCCCATCCGTCGGGTCGCAAGCCCGGCGGAGATCACGACCAGGCGCTCGCAGCGCGTTCTGGATAGCGAACGGCAAACGCGACACCAATCATTCCGCCCAGGCTCGCGCCGACAAACGTGATCGGCGTCGTGGCATCCGCAGCCATCGAGCCATGCCGCAATGAGAGTCGGCCAGCCCAAGGACGGAGATCGAGGGTGACGGGTCCTCGTCGAACCTGTGCCATGTGGAGCCGTTGCCGGGCCAGCATGGGCACACCACGGTCGAGTGCAGGGGGTTGATTAAATCCGGAGCGAAAAGCGCTGGCCACCAGGCCTCTCGGGGTTCGGTCGGTGGCGCCTGGTCGTCGCCCAGCGGAAACGGTGACGCCGTAATGCCGCCGATGACGACCGTTACAGGCGCCGGTCCCGAGCTCCGGCCCATAGGCCCACCCGCCGAGAATGATGTCGTTCAGCGCGTGCCCTTCGATGATGATTGATGGGCGCGCGACCGTCAGGCGACGAGGCGAGGTTGCCGAGACGGCTGGGGTCAGCATCAGGAACTGAACCTGACAAGTTACAAGTTACAAGTGACAAGTTACAAGGGGTCGGCAGAAACTGGGATAGACCCGACCCTGTTTCCTTCCGCCGGGCTTGTCAGACGACGGCCGGCTCGATCAAGGGTACGGCCGTGAGCACCGCGCACCACGCAGGCGTGATCGCCTTCTACGATGCCCACCCGATTAATGAGCACGAGATACTCCGCAAGGTGGAGGGGACCGGAGCCGACCTCTCAGCACTGACCGAGAGCGATCTCAAGTCCTTCGATCAAGATCACTACGGCGGTTTCGAAGCCACCGACACGCTGGCCGAGGCGGGCGACATCCGAGGTGAGCACTGGGTGCTCGATGTCTGCAGCGGGCTGGGGGGTCCTGCGCGATGGCTGGCATACCGATTTGGCTGCAAGGTCACCGGACTCGATCTCACGACGAGCCGCATCGAGGGGGCGCGCCGGCTCACCGACCGAGTCGGGTTGTCGTCCCTGGTCGACTTCGTGGAGGGTGACGCGACCAGGATGCCGCTCTCGAGCGGGCGGTTCGATCGCGTCATCGGTCAAGAGGCCTGGGTCCACATCGAGGACAAGGCGACGCTCTGTTAGCGAATGCCATCGGGTGTTGAAGCACGGCGGGCTGCTCGCCTTCACGGACATCATCTCGTGCGCGCCGCTCACCTCGAGCGAAACGGAGCAGCTGGCCCGCGACATGCGCTTTCCTCCCATCGTCAGCGCGCCGCACTACCTCGAGCGACTCGCCCCTGCGGGGTTCAGCGTTCTGCGACAGGAGGATTTGTCGTTGGCGTGGCGGCAGATCCTCGTCGACCGTCTGCAGATGTACCGCTCGCTCCGCGAGACGACCGTCGAGCGGTTCGGCGAAGCGCATTTTGAGAAGTGGGACCGGATGTACAGCGCGTTTGTCAGCCTGTTCGTCAGCGGCAAGCTCGGCGGGACGCGAGTCGTCGCGCGCGCCACGTGAGGTCGGGGTTCGGGGACAGCTATCGGGGCGCCCTGATCGGGACGGTGGTCGAGCAGGCCCTGTTAAGGCAGTGTAAAGATCCTGAGAAGGACGTCCCATGAATGTCGAACCCAACGCCGTCGTGCGAGTCAATCGACGATTCAACGCGTCATCGAGCCGCGTCTTCGATGCCTGGCTCGACGCGGAGATGCTGGGTCGATGGATGTTTGGACCGGCGGTGCGCGATGAGGAGATCGTCACGCTGTCGCTCGACCCCCGGAAGGGGGGCGCATTCTCCTTCGTGGTCCGGCGTGAGGGTCGCGAGATCAATCACCTCGGCGAGTATCTCGAGGTCGAGCGGCCATCCAAGCTGTCATTTACCTGGGCGACGGCGGATACCCTGCCGGATGTGAGCCGCGTCACGATTGAGATCGTCTCGCTCGGAAACGGCTGCGAGCTCACGTTGACCCACGAGATGCATCCAGACTGGCTCGATTTCGTCAGCCGGACCGAAGCCGGCTGGGCCAAAATGCTCGACGCCCTGGCTGCTGCGTTGGGTGACGGGGGGTCAGGTCACGAGTTGGCGTGATACCGCGTACCTCGGGCAACTTCTGCAACAATATGCCCACAGTGCGCCGCTTGCTGGTTCGGTGATTCGTTGCTCGTGACCTGACACCGACCGCCCGCCACCCGGCGACGGCTACTAGGAGGCCGCATGACATCGCGTCATTTCCTCATTCCCCTTGCCCTTGCTGTCGGTCTCGCAAGTCCCTGGCTCGCCCAGGCGCAGGACGTGCGCGCGCCTGACGGGGTGACGCTCAACGACGAGGGACTGCCGCAGTACTCGACCTTCTCGCTCTGCGCCATCGATCCTGTCACCGGGCAATCGGGCGCGGGTGTCACGACGCGGGTGCCGTTCGTCGGCCGCGCGGTCCCTCATGTTCGCGCCGGGATCGGCGCCGTCTGCACGCAGGCCTCGACCGTCGTCGAGTACGGGCCGCGCGGGCTCGAATCTCATCGCCAACGGTGTCGAGCCACAAGCCGTGCTGCAACAGTTGCTCGCCGATGATGCCCAGCGAGAGTCGCGACAGGTAGGCGTCATCGATATGAAGGGCCGATCCGCCGCACACACGGGAAAGAACAACGGCAACTGGGCGGGGAGTCGGCAGGGCCTCAACTACACGGTGCAGGCCAACATCATGGTGGGTCCAGAGGTGGTCGAAGCCGTCGCCAGGCATTTCGAATCCACTGAAGGCAGCGGCATGCCGCTCGCCGAGCGCATGATCCTGGCGATGGAGGCCGGGCAGGCCAAAGGCGGCGACCGCCGCTGGGGCAACCTCCAGTCGGCGGCCATCAAAATTGCGGACCCGAACAATCCAGGCCGCGGCGGCGACCACATTGCGCTCGCAATCGAGGTGGGCGAGCACGCCGAGCCCGTGGGCGAGATGAAGCGGATCTACTACACCACCGCTCGTCGCCTGGGCTACCGCATCGTTCTCGGGCGTGACGGGTCCCGATGTCGTCGAGCTCAAACGGATGCTGCACGCACTTGGCTACTGGCGTCCGACGCTCGGTGCGTTTCCGACCGAACCGCCCAACGCCAACAACTCCGAAGATGCGCGAGCTCCAGAAGACAGACAAGGCACAGTACGACAAGTTGATGGCCGAGTCGCGGCAACTGTCGCCAGGACTACACGCGAGACTTCGCGACATTCGACGAAGAAACCATAGCGGCGGTCGACAAGTTCCGCGACGACAAGAACCTCAACTATCAAGGGAATCCGCCCGGTCTGGTCGACGAACGATTCGTTGCCGCGCTGCGGGCGGCCTATCTACGAAAAGAAGAAGCAGTCCAAATGAAGCCTCGTCGCACCGTCATCGTTGCCGCTGTGATCGCGGCGGTCGTTGCCGTCAATCACGCGCAGCAAGCGGTCACGCTCGAGGCGCTCCTGGCCGCGCCTTTTCCGTCGGAGATTGCCGCGGCGCCCGTCGGCGGGCGAGTAGCGTGGGTCCAGAACGCCAAGGGCTCGCGTAACGTGTGGATAGCGGCGTCGCCTGACTTCGCGGGAAAACAGCTGACGACGTTGTTGGAGATGACGGTCAGGACATCACGTCACTGACATGGTCGCCGGATGGCAAGGCGCTGCTGTTCGTTCGCGGCGGTGGGCCAAATCGCCAGGGCGAGATTCCCAATCCGGCGCTCACGCCGGACGCCGCGGAGCAGGCGATCTGGGCTCTCGACATCGGCAGCGGCGCCGCGCGCAAACTGATGACCGGCAGCAGTCCCGCGATCTCTGTCAATGGCGACGTCGCGTACCTGACGCGAGGGCAAGTGTGGTCCACGACACTCGCTCCCGCGGCGAAGCCAGCTCAACTCTTCTCGATTCGCGGCCAGGCGCGGGACCTGGAGTGGTCACCAGACGGCACCCGCCTCGCGTTTGTCAGCGCGCGCGGAGATCACAGCTTCATCGGCTGGTACGATCGCACCGCGAAGGCGATTCGCTACCTCGACCCGAGCGTCGATCTCGACGGCAATCCGACGTGGTCGCCCGACGGATCACGCATCGTGTTCACCCGCACGCCAGCGACGGGCGAGATCTTCATGTTCGCGCCTCGCCGCGAAGCGCAACCCTGGTCGATCCGCGTCGCTGATGTCGCGACCAGCAAGGCAAGCGAGATCTGGAAGGCACAGGCCGGCCCCGGGAGCGTCTTTCAAGGCGTCACCGCGGGCGCGCAGCTGCAGTGGGCAGATGACGATCGCATCGTGTTTCCGTGGGAGCAAGATGGCTGGATCCACCTGTACTCGGTGGCTGCGAGGGGTGGCACTGCCAAGCTGCTCACGCCCGGGGGCTTCGAGGTCGAGCACGTCGCGCTGACCCCCAATCGCCGGCGCATCGTCTACAGCTCCAATCAGGACGACATCGATCGTCGACACCTGTGGTCGGTTGCCGTGGCGGGTGGTGCGCCGACTGCCCTTGACGCGCGGTCCAAGCTCCGAGTGGATGCCGGCGCCGATCGACGATTCCAGCGTGGCGTTCCTCCGATCCGACGGGCGGATGCCAGCGCATGCGGCGATTCTCACCGGCACGACGCAACGGGCCCTGGCGCCGACGACCATGCCGGCGGACCTTCCAGTCAGTCAACTGGTCGAGCCGCAGGCGGTGACGTTCACCGCCGTCGATGGCCTGACGATTCGTGGGCAGGTGTTCGTACCCGCCGACATCAAGAGTGGTGAGCGTCGTCCGGCCGTGCTGTTCTTCCACGGCGGCTCACGACGCCAGATGCTGCTCGCGTGGCACTACTTGGCCTACTACCACAACACCTACGCGATGAATCAGTACCTCGCGAGTCGTGGCTATGTGGTGCTGTCGGTCAACTATCGCAGCGGGACCGGCTACGGTCTGGAGTTTCGTGAGGCTCTCAACTACGGTGCGACGGGCGCCAGCGAGTTCAATGACGTGCTCGGCGCGGGTCTCTACATGAAGCAACGGCGCCGACGTCGACCCCACGCGAATTGGGATCTATGGCGGTTCGTACGGTGGCTACCTCACGGCACACGCGCTTGCGCGCGCGTCGGATTGGTTTGCGGCTGGGGTGGACATTCACGGTGTCCACAATTGGAACGTTGGCATCCGGACGTTCATCCCGACGTAAATCCATCGCCGGAGATCGAGCGTCGCAATTTCAACTCGTCGCCGCTGGCGTTTATCGACGACTGGCGTTCGCCCGTGCTGCTGGTGCACGGCGATGACGACCGCAACGTCTCGTTTGCCGAGACGGTGACATTGGCCGAGCATCTGCGCAAGCGGAACGTGACGTTCGAGCAGCTGGTGTTGCCTGACGAGATCCATGGGTTCTTGCGATACGACAGTTGGCTGCAGGTCTTCCGCGCGTCCGCGGATTTCTTCGATCGCCACCTCCGCTCGAAACGGCCAACAAATTGAGGGTGTTGCCAGTGGCGTCGGGGTCTATTTTCAAGGGAGGCCACATGCGCGCGCTTCTTTCACTCCTGATCCTGACGCTCGGCCTCGCCGGACCTCGTCCGCTCGATGCGCAGGCGCCCGCGTGCGCCTCGACCGATGTCGTTTCTCGACATGCAGCAGATGCGTCAGATCGGCGCGCCGACGCCCAGTCCTGACGGCCGATGGCTGCTTTACACCCTCTCGACGCCCGACTGGAAAGAAGCCAAGCGTCAGACCGACGTCTATCTCGTCTCGCTGCAGCAGGGCGTCACCTCGACTCGGCAGATGACCTTCACGAAGGAGAAGAACGAAACGTCGCCCCGCTGGGCACGCGATGGCAGCTTCTTCGTCTTTCTTTCCAATCGTGAAGCGCCCGAGAGCGCAGCGAACGAGAAACCAGCTCTACCTGATGCGACCCGATGGCGGCGAATCTCGCCGCATCAGCGATGCCAAGGAAGGCGTGACCGACTTCGACCTGACACGCGACGGCAAGTGGCTGGTCTATCGCAGCGGCAAGTCGGGCGAAGAGCAGCTCTACCGGCTGCCGATCGCCACCATCGACAGTGCTCAGCCGCGGAAGAGATCACGAAACACAGCACTGGAATTGGCACGTGGGAGCTTGCACCCGACAGCTCCCGTATCTACTTCGTCACGCCGGACGCTCGTCGACGAGGACGAGAAGTCACGACGCGAGAAGAAATTCACCGTCAATATTCGAAATGCCGACACCCCGCTTGCCAGCCTCTGGATGATCGATCTCGAGTCCCGCGCGACCACCCGCCTGACCGAAGGCGGCAAGTTTTCCGCGGCCGACTTCAGCATCTCGAACGACGGCAAGTGGATTGGCCTTCGCGGACGATCGCCGGATCGCTACAAGCGCGGAATCACGCAAGAAAATCTCTACGCTGACCTCTATCCTGCTTGATACGTCCACTCGTGCCCTCGAGCGATTGACCACCAACGACGAAGTTGGCGAAGGCAATCTCAGCTTCTCGCCGGATTCGAAATGGATTGCGTTCTCGGCGCCGGACGACTTGACCCGTTACGGCATGAGCAACAGCCGCCTCTACCTGCGTGCCGTAAGTGACCGTGACAAGCCGTTCCGCAAGCTGGGTGAGTCGTTCGATGGTGACGTGGGCGTCGGATTCTGGTCGAGCGACAACAACACCATCTATTTCAACGAGGGCATCCGGGCGACGAACCAGCTCGTTGCCCTCGACGTGCGTCAGAACACGCGTCAAGCCGGTCACGAACGGAAAAGGCTTCGCTGACGGTCAACCGAGACGACGATTCGGGCGCGATCCTGATCAACTTCTCGGATGGTCAAACGCCGCCGACGCTGTTCACGGTCGATTCCGTCGACAAGGTCAGCGCGCGGAGTAACTGGCGTCAGCTGACGGATGCCAATCCGCAGGTGCGCAGCTTCGCGCTTGGACAGGAGGAGGAGATTACCTGGAAGTCCAAGGATGGGACGATGGTTGGGGGCGTGCTCGTCAGACCCGTCGGCTATCGTGCGGGACAGCGATATCCGCTCATCGTCGCAATTCACGGCGGACCCGCGGGTGCCGATGTGCTGAGCTTCAACGGCGGATACGGATCCCAGGTCTACGCAGGTGCGGGGTACGCGGTGCTCAAGCCCAACTATCGCGGATCAACCAACTACGGGGTGAAGCACAAGACCGGCATCGTTGGCAATTACTTTGCTCCCGGCTACGAGGACATCATGACCGGGGTCGATCATCTCATCGCCCAGGGTCTGGTGGATTCCGATCGGATGGGCGTGCTGGGGTGGAGCGCAGGCGGCCACTGGTCGAACTGGATTCTCACGCACACCGATCGGTTCAAGGCGATTAGCTCCGGAGCAGGAACCTCGAACTGGATCTCAATGTACGCACAGAGCGACATTCAGCGGAGTCGCCAGTTCTACCTCGGCGATAAGCTTCCGTACGACGATTTCGACGCGTATTGGAATCAGTCGCCGCTCAAATACATCAAGAATGCCAAGACGCCAACGATGATCCACGTCGTTGAAGGCGACCCGCGGGTGCCGAGCCCTCAGTCGATCGAGCTGCACATGGCGCTGAAACAGCTTGGTGTGCCGACTGAGCTCTTCATGTATCCAGGCACCACCCACGGTATTCCGGACCCTCGCAATCAGTTCGTGAAGGCGGTCAGCGAAATGGCCTGGATGGACTACTACGTCCGCGGACAAGGCAAGAAGTTTGCTTGGCGTGACGTGCTGAAGACGCTCGAGGACGAAGCGACGCGGCCGAAAGTGACGACGAACCAGTGACACCGTTTACCGATTTCGATGAGGCTGCCCGAGCCGCGTTGAAGTTTCTTCACAAGCGGCTCGGCTTCGACCTGTGGATGGTCACACGTGCGCAGGGCGACGATTGGATTGTGTTGCAGACGGAGGATCAGCGCTACGGCATCCAGGACGGCACTGTCTTTCAGTGGGCGGACACGTTTTGCTCACGAATGGTCGAGGGACAGGGTCCACGAATTGCGCCGCGGTCCCGGGACGTTCCTGCTTACGCGAGCGCGCCCATTGGCCAGCAGCTCGACATTCAGGCGTACATCGGCGTTCCGCTGACCGGTGCTGGGGGCGCCTTGTTCGGCACGCTGTGCGCCATCGACTCCCGCCCACAGCCTGAGTCTCTCGTTGACGAGCAATCGCTGGTCGAGCTGGTCGGGCGCGCTGTTGAGCTCGTTGCTGCGAACCGAGATGCAATTGATGGACGAAGTGCGTCGCGCTGAACGCGCCCAAGCCGAGGCGCTCACCGATTCATTGACAGGCCTGTATAACCGTCGCGGCTGGGCACGTCTTGTCGAAGCGGAGGAAAACCGCTGCCGCCGCTACGGACACACTGCCTGCGTCGTCGCGGTGGATCTCGACAATCTGAAGCGCGTCAACGACTCTCAAGGGCACTTTGCCGGCGACGAACTGATCGCTCGGGCTGGGGGCGTGCTCGCCTCGGTGGCGCGAGCCCAGGACATTGCGGCGCGGGTCGGCGGCGACGAGTTCTTGCTGCTGGCCGTCGAATGCGACCGATCGGGGGCGGCCACGCTCGCGGATCGTCTGCGCGCCGACTTCGCCTTCGCAGGCGTCAACGCCTCGATCGGATATGCGCTTCGCGATCCGGCTCGCAGTCTGACGGACGCGTGGGATGAAGCCGACAAGGCGATGTACCAGGAGAAGAGCCGGGCCTGAATCAGTTGCCAGTAACAGTTCGGCACGGAGCAGTGCGCTTTGAACTGGCACTGATCACTGCAATTGTCGAACTTGATCGTAGTCCTGTCGCGTTAGCGCGTCGCGACGGCAAGCACTGAGAGGTCGCGCTTTCGTCCCTCCGATGCGCAACGTTCCTCGGTCGATAAACTGCAAGCCCGAGCCGGGCACGAGATCGACCACGGTCCTCGAAACGAGCACCTCACCAGACGCCGCGGCGGCGGCAATCTCGGCGCTGATTTCCAGCAGCGGCCCGCTGTTCGCGTGGGGCTCGCACTCCCCGATGTGCACTCCAGCACTGACATCGATGCGCGAGCGGCTGGCGACGGTCTTGATCGCACAGCCGCAGCGCACGGCGCGACCGGGCCCATCGAAGATCGCGACGAACTGGCAGTCGCCAGTCTGCAGCGGTCGGCCACGGCAGGCGGCCACCTCCCGCGCAAACACCCGCTGCAGGTGTTGCCGATCGCTGGCCGACACGTCCGCTCGCACGGTGAGCACGGTCGCCAGCACGCGCTCGACTGCTGACCGCGCTGGCGTGCCTGCCAGGAAACGCTCAATCTCGCGAAGGATTTCGTCCTGGTCGCCGACGAACGGCAGATGATCTTCGCCCGTCAGCTCGACGAACTGTGAGGTGGGGATGCGCGAGGCGAGATAGCGGCCCTCTTCGACGAGCAGGCATCGATCCCCGGTTCGGTGAAGCACGAGGGTCGGCACCTGGATCGACGGCAAGACGTCGCGCACGTCGATTTCAGCGTTCATCCGCGTGAGCGCCACGGCTGCGCCCGGGCTGGAGCCCATGCGCAGGTACGACGCCCACCATTCGCGGAACTCGGTATCGTTCAATCGGCTCGGTGCCCTTTCATCGATGCCGACCGGACCGCCCCACTCATCGAGAATCAGCTGACAGAACGCGTCGCGCTGCGCCCGCGTCTGTCCCCACGGGTAGTCAGGATCCTTCAGTCGACGGGCATAGCTGCCAATCGCAATCAGCGCTTCGGTCTTTTCGGGATAGGTGGCGGCAAACAACGTGCACAGCGGTCCGCCCTCCGAGATTCCCAGCAGCACGGCTCGCTCGGAGCCAGCCGCCTCCATCACCGCGCGGACGTCGTCCATGCGCTGCTCGAGGGTTGGCAGCTGACTCACCGGGACCGGATCGGAAAGACCGGTCCCGCGCTTGTCGAAGAGAATCAATCGGGTCATCGAGGCGAGCCCGGTGAGAAATCGCGCAAACGACGGTTCGCTCCAGAAATACTCGAGGTGAGACACCCAGCCCATGACGAATACGAGATCGATTGGACCGGAGCCGACAACCTGATACGCAATGTTGACGCTGCCGCTGTGCGCGTAGTGGACGCGCGGTACAGGCGGCCGCGGTGTCTGTATGGTCTCGCGCGCGGCTAAAGGCGTCGCGTGTGAAGTCGTCGCGACGAATCGATAGCCGCGCCGATGCGCCGTCTCGATGAACTTCGGCGCGTGCGAATCGTCACCCAAGGCCTTCCGGATGTCGCGGATCGTGACCTTGAGCACGGCGTCGCCGACGAAGACCCCACTCCAGACCGCATCGAGCAGTTCATCTTTGGGGACTAGCTGTCCCGGCCGGTTGGCCAGATACTGCAGCACCGAAAACGCCTTGGGCGCGAGCGGCACCGGCGTGGTTTCCCGGAATAGCTGCCCGCTTTTGGGGTCGAGCCGGAAGATACCGAACGAGAGCCCGTGTTCAAAAGCCATGTTTCTAAACCGTTAGGTGCTCATCTTACCGAATCGTTACCACACGATGACCCTTTCAACAGGACCTGGCCAGACCGGGGACCGTATCTTGAGGATGGAGGTTCCGCACGTGCATCGGTCCATCATTTCGATTCTGTTCATCAGCGTCATATCTATCACCGCAGCGACGGCAGCGTATTCGCGCAGACGCCACGCCCCAGCACAAGCATTACGACAAGCCAGCGGAGTACGAAACCCCGCGCGGGCCGAACATGCCCGTGGCGCCGCGGCTGCAGAATCTCGGGGTCCACACGTTCCCTGTCTCGACGAAGGTGAAGCAGGCGCAGCTCTTCATCAACCAGGGAGTCAATCTCGCCTATGCCTTCAATCATGCCGAGGCGGCGCGAGCGTTTGCCGAAGCCGCGCGTCTGGATCCGCAGAACCCGATGGCGTACTGGGGTCACGCGCTGGTGCTCGGTCCCAACATCAACGCGACCATGAACCCCGAGGACGAGCCGAAGGCGCTTGCCCTGGCCCAGAAAGCGGCATCGCTGAAGGCTCGCGCGACGCCTCGCGAACGCGCCTATATCGACGCCGTTCTGGCGCGCTACACCGGCAAGCCGGAAGATCGCGCGCAAGCAAACCTCGCGTTCGCCAACGCGATGCGCACGGTTGTCGCAGCCGTTTCCAGAAGATGCCGACGCGCGAACGATCTTCGCCGAGTCGTTGATGAACCTGCGGCCGTGGAACTACTGGATGCGAGACGGTGTGCCGTACGAAGAGACTCGCGAAGTCGAAGCCGCGTTGAGCCGAGTGTTGAGGCAGCATCCCAATCATCCGGGTGCGCTCCACTTGTGGATCCACTTGTGGGAGCCGACCGATACACCGGAGCGCGCCGAGGCTGAGGCCGATCGCCTGCTGCCCTTGATGCCGGGCGCGGGCCACATCGTGCACATGCCCGCCCATATCTATCAGCGCGTCGGACGTCATGCCGACGTCGTCAAGGCAAATCTGCTGGCCGCGAAAGCTGACGAGGACTACATCGCTCAATGTCGAGCGCAAGGGCTCTACCCGCTCGCGTACTATCCGCACAACCTTCATTTCATTTGGATGGGCGCGACCGCGAGCGGGCAGGCCAAGCTCGCGCTGGAGTCGGCGCGGAAAGTTGCCGGCAGCGTCCCCCACGAAGCGTTGAGCACGGTACCGATCCTTCAGGGCTTCCTCGTCGTCCCGTATTGGGCGATGGTGCGTTTCGGGCAGTGGGACGACATCCTCAACGATAAGGCGACCGCATTTCGCGACGCCGTTCACTCAAGGGGCTTGGCGCTACGCACGGGCGATGGCGTTGACCGCGAAAGATCGGCTGGACGAAGCCGAGCAGGAGCTCGCGAAGCTCCAGTCGATCCTCGAGGATCCCGCGCTCACCGGGCAGATCACCTTCTCGGCCAACTCCGGGCTGGCGGTGCTGCGCATCGCGCCCGAAGTGGTTGCCGGCGAGATCGCGGCGAAGAAGAAGGATTGGGACACCGCGACCAAACATTTCGAGCGTGCCGTGCGGTTCGAGGATGCCTTGATCTATCAAGAGCCGGCGGACTGGCATGCTCCAGTGCGGCAGGCTCTCGGCGCGGTGTTGCTGGAGGCCGGACGTGCGGACGAAGCGGAGGCGGTGTTCTGGGAAGACCTGAAGAAGAACCCGGAATCCGGCTGGTCGCTCTTCGGCCTCAAACAGGCGCTCGCCGCGCAGGGCAAGAAGGAAGACCTCGCGGTCGTGGAGCAGCGTTTCCAGAAGGCCTGGAAGCACGCCGACATCACGCTGACCAGCGCGCGGATCATCAACTGATGGGATCTGCACACCGGTCCTTGATGCGTCCACTCGAGATGGTTATTCGATCGATTCACAAGCTTCGGTCCGATGCGACGGATGGCCACCTCGCGATCATCGAGAACACCGTCCCGTCGCGTTGCCTGGTCGCGCCGCTCCATCGACACGCGCGCGAGGACGAGGTCTCGATCGTGTTGTCGGGGAAGATGGGAGCCTTGCTGGGCGACGAAGTCGTCGCCGCCGGCCCCGGCAGCTACGTCATGAAGCCGCGTGGGCAGTGGCATGCCATCTGGAACGCTGGTGACGAAGACTTACGCATCATCGAGCTGATAGTGCCCGGAGGGTTCGAAGAGTGCGTCGAACGTTTGGCCCCGATGCTGAACGCGTCGGTGGAGCGTTCGCACGACGAAATGGCACGAATCGCAGCCGAGTACGGCATCGAGTTCGATTTCGACGGTGTGCAGCGGCTCTGTGAACGATTCAATCTGAAACCGTGGTGAAGTGAAGTGTTCAAACGCATCCTGCTCGGGCTCGGGTTGACACTGGTCATCATTGCGACCAGTGCCCTGGCCGCGACCGAGTTGCGGTGGTCGCGCACGTTCGAGCGCGACTATCCAAGCATTGCGGCCAGCGCTGATCCGCAGATCATTGCCCAGGGCCAATATCTCGCCTTTGGCCCAGCGGCCTGCGCGTACTGCCACGTGCCGCGTGAGCAGTGGACGACGCTCGAGTCCGGTGCAGTGCTGCCGCTCTCGGGCAATCACGTGTTTCGACTGCCGTTTGGAGTGTTCTACTCGTCGAACCTGACGCCCGATGCCGACACCGGCATCGGACGACGCACCGACGGCGAGCTGGCGCGCATTCTCCGGAACGGCGTGCGCGCCGATGGGCGTGCTGCGTTCCCGCTCATGGAGTATCAGCACCTCACCGACGAAGATCTCGTGGCGGTGATTTCGTACCTCCGTTCGCAGCCTCCGGTGCGCACCGAGGTGCCCGATCACGAGTTGAGTTTTGTTGGGAAGGCACTGATGGCTTTCGCCATCGAGCCGGTCGCGCCGTCGTCTCCTCCGCCGCGGCTGAGCCCGCCGGCAGTCGCGTCGGTTGAGCGCGGCGAGTACCTGGCCAACAGCGTCTCGCTCTGTGTAACCTGCCATACGAATCGTGATTCGGGTGGCGAGCTCGTGGGTCCAGCGTTTGGCGGCGGTCAACGAATGGACGTCGCTGCCGACGCCAACAAGGTCTACGTGTCGCCGAACCTCACGCCGCATCCGAGTACGAGCCCGATTGGGCGGTGGACGGAGGATCAGTTCGTGGCCAGGATGCGGAAGGGTGAATTGATTTCAGGTACGCCAATGCCCTGGGGCGCCTACACACGAATGCGAGACGAGGACGTGCGGAGCGTGTATCGCTACCTCCGCACGCTGCCGCCCTTCGAGCACGCCACAGGGGCGGTGATACAGGAGAAATAGCGGTCCACGGGTCACTGTCCATTCTCAGCTGCTCAACAGTAAAGGCTTGGATCAGTCATGCCCGTGCGTTATCGGTCCCGGTAGTGTCTGCGAGGGTGATTGTCGTTGCGTATATCTTGGTTGAGCGCGCTATGGGA
Organism: uncultured Acidobacteriota bacterium; assembly: GCA_963734095.1. Classification (GTDB taxonomy): domain Bacteria; phylum Acidobacteriota; class Vicinamibacteria; order Vicinamibacterales; family UBA2999; genus JACCSI01. The sequence continues at coordinate 17,009 of CAVTGK010000014.1, forward strand.
TGGCGACATCGCATATCGCTCGGGCTGTTGCTCATCGAGCGCTGAGGACGGCGAGCTGCCATCGGTGACTCCTGTTTGGACAGCTTCTGATTCGAACTCGCAGCGCGAGAGCAACATGCCACCGGACGCTCAGCACGGCGCCAAGGCGATGGCTGTCGTGCCAAGCGTCGATCGCGCGATTGCGCCGCCCGACGGCGACTGGTTTGAAACCTACTCCCGGAACAACGACAACGGCATTGGAAGCGTGCCGCTTGTGAGTCTGACAGTCGTTAGCGTCGAGAAGGAAGCGATTGCGTATTGCCATCTCATGCGTTGCTCGCGATCCAGAATCGGGAAGGCTTCAGCGATCCGCCGCTCGGCGAAGCTGCTCATACCGAGGAGAAATTTCTCCAGTGCCTCCAGTGTTCCGCGAGTGGAGTATTGGCCGACGGGGTCCACTCGGGTTGCCCCGCCCGCTTCGCACCGTGGAAAACGGCCTTTCCGCGGTCGTCGCTGTCGATCCCGCACGGCGCTTCGGGCAGGTCGAACGCCGGTGAACAATCGATTGCGTGACGGGGTAGCTCGTGCGATGCGTGGCGAATCAACGGCGCCGTGCCGTATCCGCTGCAAGGCCGTTTACCTGCATCTGATCACGGCGCTCAGAGGGCGGGGCAACCCGAGCGGCCCCCATCGGTCATACCGGGCCGCACCGGCAACCGGCCACTGGTCACTGAGCTGGCAGCCGCCCGCCGGCGTGACGCACGCCCCACTCCACCATCGCCCGCAGGATCGGCCGCAACTCCTCACCCTTCGTCGTCAACCTGTATTCGACCCGTGGCGGGTGATCGCTGTAGCGACTCGACGCGACGATGCCGGCCTGGACCAGCCGCTTCAATCGATCCGCAAGGATGTTGGTCGGAATACCCTCCGACGAGCCCAGGAATTCGGCAAAGCGCCGCTTGCCGCGGACCAGATCGCGAATCACGAGGAGCGACCATCGGTCGCCGACGAGATCCAGGGTGCACGCGACCGGGCATCGTGACCGTGGAACGGGAAGCACGCGGGAGGGCGGTCGAGCGGTTGGCACGCCGGTAGAGTATCAAGTAACTTGCAAAATGCAAGTCACTACCGATAGGATCTCCGCGCCAGTCGATGCGCTCGCTCTTCACTCGTTTGTCCGTGCTCCTCTTATCCTTGCTGGCTCCGTGCCGACGGCATGGGCGCAGGAGATCGACCTGCGAACGCGCCGATCGCGCCGCCGGCTGCGGTGGTCACTCGCGAAGCAGACGGACGCATCTCGATCCGCGCAGTTCGCACCGACGAGTCCGATTCGCATCGACGGCCGGTTGGACGAGTCGATCTACACGGCGACCGAAGCGATTGAGGGCTTCGTTCAGCAAGAACCAGACGAGGGCAAGCCGGCGACCGAACGCACGGAAGCCTGGGTGCTGTTCGATGACGATCACGTGTACGTGGCCGCGCGATGCTGGGAAACGCAACCAGCGCGTCGCGTGGCCAACGAGATGAGACGCGACACCAGTCAGCTTCGGCAGAACGACACGTTTGCCGTCCTGTTCGACACGTTTCACGATCGTCGCAACGGCTATCTCTTCTATGCCAACCCCATTGGCGGATTGGCGGACAGCCAGATTACAGACGAGGGCCCGCCAAACGTTGACTGGAACACGGTGTGGAACGTGAAGACCGGTCGCTTCGACGGCGGCTGGACGATTGAGATGGCGATTCCCGTTCAAGTCCCTTCGCTATCAAGCCGGGCGAGACCAGACATGGGGCATCAACCTGCGACGCGTCGTGCGCTGGAAGAACGAGTGGTCTCTACCTCGCACAGGTGCCGCGTGCGCTGACGACATTCCGCGGCATCCTGAAAGTGTCCTCCGCGGCCACGCTGGTCGGCCTGGAGGTGCCCTCTGGGAGCCGCAACCTCGAGCTCAAGCCCTACGCGCTCGCGGGCGTGGCCACCGATAACACCGTCACCCCACGAGCCGTAAACGATGGCGAGGCACGAGTGGGAGCGGACATCAAGTACGTCGTGACTCAAAACCTCACGGCTGACGTCACGCTCAACACCGATTTCGCGCAGGTCGAGGTGGATGAGCAGCAGGTCAACCTGACACGGTTCAACTTGTTCTTCCCCGAGAAGCGCGACTTCTATCTCGAGAACCTTGGCGTGTTTGCGTTTGCGGGTCGAGCGAGTGCAGGCCTTGCGGCGGGCAGCGGTGACACGCCATACCTCTTCTTCAGTCGCCGGATCGGGCTCGATCGTCGTACAGGAAACCCCGCAGCGCGCCGGTGGACGTCTCACCGGCAAGGTCGGCGCGACGACGGTCGGCGTGTTGAACGTGCAGACCGGCGATAACGACGCGGTGGCGCGTCGAGAGGCGCCAACTTCACGGTGCTTCGCGCCAAACGCGACGTCCTGCGCCGCAGCAGCATTGGCGCGATGTACACGCATCGCACCGAGACTCCCGGACGCGTGGGATCGAATCACGGCTTCGGGATCGACGCGACGTTCTCGTTCTATCCAGAATCTCCGGTTCGACACCTACGTCGCCGGCACCCGCACGAAGAATCGCGCCGGCGATGACCTCAGCTACCGAGGGTTCTTCGACTACAACGCGGACCGATGGGGCGTGCAGGCCGAGCGTCTCGTCGTGGAGCCGAATTTCCTTCCGGAGATCGGCTTTCTTCGCCGCACCGACATGCGTCGGAATTTCGGTCTGGTGCGGTTCAGTCCTCGCCCGACCAGCGTCCCGCACGTGCGGAAGTTGACGTTTCAGTCCAGCGTCAACTACACCACGAACAATCAGAATCGTCTCGACACGCGGGAACTGCGGCGCGACGTTTCAAACCGAATTCGTCAACAGCGACGTCGCGAGCATCGGCTACATCGACAACTTCGAGCGCCTGGTCCTGCCGTTCAACGTATCGACCGGCATCAACATCCCGATCGGAACCTACGACTTCCACACCCTGCAGATGTCGTACACCGCCGGACAGCAGCGTCGCGTGTCGGGCACGATCGTGTTCGAGATCGGGAAGTTCTACAGCGGCGATCGCCGGACGATTGCCGTCAACGGCGCGCGAATGCAGGTGACCCCGCAAATCTCACTCGAGCCGAGCCTGTCGATCAACGACGTCGATCTGCCGCGAAGGCTCGTTCGTCGCCACGGTCATTCGCAACCGCGCGACCTACACCATCACACCGCGCATGTTCGTCAGCGGCATCGTGCAGTACAACTCGACCAACGAGTCGCTGGGCAGCAACCTTCGTCTGCGGTGGGAATACGCGCCCGGTAGCGAGCTCTTCGTCGTCTATACCGACGATTACAATACCGACCCAGTCCTCGGGATGACGAGCCTTCGCAACCGGGCCTTCGTTGTGAAGATCAATACGGCTCTTTCAGTCCATAGGGCACAGGGCATAGGGCGCAGGGCACAGGGTAGGGATCTGCGCACGGAAACATCGGTAACAAAACAGACCGGATACATGGGTAACACTGCATGTCGTTCTTCTTTTTCACGCATCAGAAGGAGATTCGCTTGTGGGAATGTGGGAATCTCGCGGTTGTGCGAGATTCAAGCACTGTGGAAATCGTTTGTGATTTATGGGTGCGTATTTCGACAGCGTCTCACCGTCGTTTTCCCTCAGTCGATACGGCGGCCGTGCCACGTCGGCGTAAAGCGGCGCGTCTGCCGTTCAATGCGGCGAGTCGACGTGCATGAAACGCACCGTCCAATCGACGCGTGGCGTTTCAGCGAGTCCACGATTCGCGGAGCTTCGCTGATAAAGACTCGGTGACTAATTGCCGGTGCTGGACGCGGCGCTGGTGCGTGGTCATAACGGCTCGAGGCGCGGGATAGGGGGGGCGACGGCACATAGTGACGGGGGGGGAGTTTGCGAGGCTCGTGGGACGCTCGTGTGAACACGCGCATGCGATCAAACGGCGTTGCTGCTGCAACGGGGTGGCCGCGGGGGGCGTCGTCTCTCTTGTTGGAGCGTGAGATGGAACCGCTCGTGCGCCGTTCTGCCGGGATGCCGCGATCAATCCGATCCAGCTGGATCCCAGCTTCAACCACCAGACGGCGAGATGCGACAAGTGGTCGCGCCGGTCGTCGCAAACGGCGAGCCGTTGTAGGTGCGGAGCGCAATGGGAACCATGCTCCCGAAACGCCGCGCGAACACAGCCGCACGCGCGTTCGCTGGGCGGTGCGAAGGAGAGATCGATGAGCGTCGGCAACCGTCAGCGGGTCGGACCGCGTCTGATCGGCGGTGCGAAACCAGCCTTGAATTGCGTCAGACGTCGTTGGGGTGAGCCGGGCAGGGCTGGTGACGGCAGACTAGCGCGTGCGAGACGGGCGAGGAGGGCGGCAGACGCCAGGGGCTGCGGCGGGCCGGGGCGAGCGGCTGCGCTCAGCAAGATGGCGGAGCTACTTCGGGCCCAGGCGGATGCGCGCGCCGCAGGTCAACACGCAGCGCGGGTCGCGTCGGTCATCGCGGTCCGTGGCCTCGGGGCGGGAGCGGTGAGCGGCGGGGCGGGAGCGTGTGTAGGCGGTGGGTTGTAGCTGACTCGGTGATCGTTGTCTCGCAGGATCGCACACGCAGGCGCTGTCATGGGGCACGTCGTCAAGGGATCGTCCCTCTGGCGATCGCCTGATTGTAATGTACCGGCCCTGTGTTACCTTCTAACCTGTTCGGACCGCCCTGCGCCCTGTGCCCTGTGCCCTACTTGATCACCTTCTCCACATTCCCCGTATTGGCATCGACGACGATCATCAGGCCGCCGCTCTTGCCGTCGGCCTTGGAAAAGTTGATGTACCACGTCGCGTGACGGTCGCTGGGAGCGGCAGCGGTTTGGATTTCGACGCTGTGACCCGAGTTGAGGAGATCCGCCCCGTGCTGCTTTGCGATGGCGTAGAGTTTGGCCCCATCGCGCAGAAATCCTGGCTTGAGGTCCGGCAGCCGCCCGGCTTCGCCTTTCGATGCGTAGCAGGTCAGCATCCCGCGGAATGTCGTGATCGAGACGTTCTCACTGGTCGATGGTGAGAAGAACGTCACGTTCCAGGCTTCCGAGCGTCCCTGCTCGTCGAGCGGCCCCATGCTCGTGCTCGTCAGTCGCGCGAGCACGGCGTCGCTTTTCCACGCCTTGGCTTTGGCTTCGGCGCGCGCGTAAGACATCCGCCAAGCTGACTTCGGATTCTTTCAGCTGCTCCATCTTGCAAACTTCCTGTGCGTTCGCGGCAGCTGCGAACGAGGAGCATGGCGCCAGTCCGACGACACAACACTTGGCGCATGGGGATCTCCGATCGTGTCGAGCATATCGCACGTTTTCGTTGTACGTGCTTACCTATGCCACACTCTCGTGCATGACAGGTCGAGCGACGCTCTTCTTGGTCGCGCACGACGTTGGGAATACACGATGGTTGCTGTCTATTGCAGTCGGGCTGGCAATAGTCTGTGGTCTTCAATGGGTTGCAGCCGGGAGCCCGCCGCAGCGCCTCGGCCACGGGTCCGGCCGCCGCGTCGGGTGGGGTCTCGTCGACGGCAGCGGGCGCTCGCATGGTGGATGTCGCAGCGAACGAGGGTGGCAAGACACCGGCATTCGAGTCGCTCCGCAACAGAAGTTCCAGTTCGAGGTACCGATCGGGCCAGATCGCCGACAAGGACACCAACCATCGCCGACGGACACGGAAGCGACTACATCTGCGGCGATCCAGGATGTTGTGACCCGATGCCGGACGAACGTCGTGGGACTCTGCTGGCCCGAATCGCCGGCAACATCTTGATCGTCGGCAACGGCGGAGAATATCTCGGCGCCTGAAGGCGGCACGATCTTTCTTGCGCGTCAACGATTGCGACGCTGGGCTGCTGGACAATCCGGGGCAGTTGAAGGTGGAGTATATTCCCTAGGCGCATTGCGGAGGGCCGCTGCGCGGAGGGGCGCTGTGCGGGCGGCGTCGCCGAGGGGCGCTGCAACATGACGTCAGACGAGGAACGTTGTGCAAAAGCGCGCCGGTTCCAGGCGATTGACACGGCTTTCGACAGGGAGATCTGGACGTGCTACGCGCGGCCGTGGACGACCCGCCGGCATTCCGAATGGGCCGATGCCGATCGAGATCGGTCATTGCCTCGAGTGCGCCATAGCCCGGTGATGTTCATCCGGACGTTGCTCGCAGCGGGCGACCCCAATCCACCGATCGTGATCACCGACGGGCCATGGATGAAGAAAAGCGCCGAAAACACAGAGAGAACGTGTAGTCTTTTCTGGTCCGCCGGACCCACGGCCACGCGCCGCGGGCCCATGTCCGTGTCAGTCAAAGGAGATCAGATGGCTAAGAGTGCCAAGAGTGCGAAGAAGGCAAGCCCCGCCCGCAAAGCGAACGCCGCGTTCATGAAACCCGTGACGCCCAGTCCGCAACTGGCGGAAATCGTCGGCAGCAAGCCCATCCCGCGGACCGAGGTCACGAAGAAGCTCTGGGCTTACATCAAGAAGAACGGCCTGCAGGACCCGAAGAACAAGCGCATGATCAAGGCGGACGGCGCGTTGAAGACGGTGTTCGCGGCAAGGCTACGGTCAACATGTTCGAGATGACGAAGCTGGTCGGCAAGCATTTGAAGTGAGGCTCAGCGCCGCTCCCTGGACGAGGGCTCAGTCGACTGCCCTGAGCGCAGTGTCGAAGGCGCGCGCCGGTGGGGGCGCAGGACCGCGAGGCACACCATGAAACGGACCACCATGTTGGCTGTCACCTTCGTGGTGCTGACCGCCACACTGTCCGCGCAGACGCCGCAGGGAAGCGGGCCGGGACAAACCCGCCCGCCCCTCACTCCCGAGCAACAGGCCGCGCAGAAGGCGCGCCAGGCGGCGTCCGCTCCCGATGCGCCACGCCCAATCGACATGCTCGACACGGTGTGGATCGAAGAGCAGACGTGGATGGAGACCCGCGATGCGATCAAGGCCGGCAAGACGACCGCGATCATCGGCACCGGCGGTCTGGAGCAGAACGGTCCCTACAACGCGAACGGCAAGCACAACTACGTGCTGCGAGCGACATGCGAAGCGACCGCGCGCAAGCTCGGGAACGCCTTGTGCGCCCCGATCGTGACGCTCGAACCCGGCAATCCCGAGCGGCAAGGGCTGACGCCGGGCAGCGTGTTCATCAGCCAGGAAACGTTCCGCGCGGTTCTGTCGGACATGTCCACGAGCCTGAAGTCCATGGGCTTCACCGACATCGTGATGATCGGCGACAGCGGCGGCAACGTGAATGGCATGAAGGAAGCCGCCGCGGCCCTGAACACGAAATGGGCGGGCTCATCGGCGCGCGTGCACTTCGTTCCCGAGTACTACGACGAGGACAAGTGGAGCTTCGAGTTCCTCAAGAGCATCGGGATCCACCAGACGCCCGACGTGCAGTCGGCAACCCGATACGACATCCACGACGACTATCACTACGAAGCCCTCGTCGCCCTGACCGATCCGAAGCTGATTCGTCCCGAGCAGCGGATCAAGGCGAAGAAGTTCAGTTATCAACGGCGTGGAGATCGGTACGGTCGCCAAGCTGCTGGAAAATGCTCGCAAGATCCAGGACCATCGCGCGACGTTACGGCGAATGCCATACGCAGGGCATTGCCGGCAGGAAAGCCCACTCAATGATCAGTGGTCTGTGGCCGGTGGTCGGTAAGGTAGTGGCCGCCGGCCGCCGGCAACCGGGGACTGGCCGGCCGTAGGCCGTGGACCGTAGACCGTTAAAGCTCAGCTTCTTGTAAACTTGAGGTGATGGGGAGTCGCCCGACCGAGCTCAAGCTCCGCCTGGCCCCGCAGCGCCGATTCGAGGCGATTGACGTCAATTCTCTGATCGCCAAGGATGCCGGTGATGTCCTCAGCCGGCACAAGCGCGCGCTCTACTGCTCGTTCCACACGACCGCGGGCTATCTCAATCAGAGCCTCTCGGCGCGGATGCGCCACAACCAGGACCGCCTCTCGCTGTTCTTCCGGACCTTCCATGCGTTGTTTCCGCAGGGCGGCCCTTACAGCCACGACCAGATGGAGTTCCGGACGGAGCTGACCGACGAGCAGAAGGTCGTGGAGCCGCGGAACGGTGACTCGCACCTCACCTACATCAGCGCCGGGCTGCGAAACTGCGTGACGTATCGGACCCGCGCCGACGCGCCAGTGTATTTCATCGAGCTCGACGGCATGACCGAGGCGATGCGTCGCGAGCGAACGACCACCGTGCTCGCGTACGACGAAGAACGCGTGATCGAGCGGATGCGGGTCAGCATTCCCGTCTCGAAGCACCCGGTGGATTCCGTCAATCTCGCCGATCCGCGGCTGGGCTGGTCGGCCAGGCTAATGACCTGCTTGCCCGCACGGGGATTGCGCGCGGCCGTGTCGACATCGTGATCGATCCGAGCGAGCGCAACGTGGGGTTGACCGTCAACGAATACGAAACGTTGCTGATGCAGAACGACCTGATGGACGTGCTGCGCGATCCGCTACGGTTTGCGAAGCTGAAGGCGCGGCATGCGCTCCAGGATCCCTTGGCGGTGCCGGGCAAGACGCTCAACTATGCAAAGTTCGACGCCGTTCGAGTGCTGAACTCGCTGATGGAAGCCTTGCACCTTGATCAGTCGTCGTTCGAGCGGTTGGTCGCGAAGGTGATGGCGGTGCCAGCTCGGCGTTTTCTGCGCTCGCGTCGGGTCAGCTTCCTGGCGGCGTCCGAGAACGACTTGGGCCGCAGTTGGTACGAGGCACGTATCAGAGCCCCATCCTCGTCCAATGGCAGCCTGCCGAGGGTCAGCAGCGCCACGTCGAGATTGTCGTTGTCGAGGTTTCTTGAGCCGGATTTTGAGGCGTGTTAACGTTTCGCAATAGTGCAGGTTTGTCACGCTCGAGATGACGGGAGTGACCACAAGAGGCAACAAAATACAAAGGTTTACAAGGGTTTTGGCGTCCTCACCCGTATGCTGGTACTCACAACGACAGAGGGGAAGCACCGGGTGGAGCGTCTCCAGTGAGCCGCAGCGCTTCACCCGGATTTTTTTTGCCTGCGAGAATTCAAAATGTCTGATCAGGTGAACCTCAAAATCGTCGATCGCCGTAATTTTCTCCGTGGCTCGGCTCTGTTCGCCGCCGCGCTGGGTCTTTCCGTTGTCCCCGCCCTTGCGCAGCAGCCACAGCCGCAACCCAAGCCGAAACCTGAGGAAGAGGAAGAAGAAGACCCCGAAGAAGCCGAAGGATCCGTTCGGCGAAGGTGAGAAGCCGAAAGACGGCAAACTCATCGACAAGGAAGGGCGCGAATATCGCGTCTGCCCGCAGTGCGCATACAACATGTACAAGCAGGGCCGTATGTGGGTTTGTGAGAACTGTGGGTACTCGCTACGTGGAGTAGGGGCATAAGTTATCAGTGCCAGTTAGCAGTTCAAAGGGCGCTGCTGTTGAACTGGTAACTGACAACTGGTAACTGTGGCTGCAGCCAGGCGCCATCAGCCTACGCCCCTTCGTGCGTCGCGACGGACGCGACTTCTACACCAGCCGTCGCCATCTTCGGCTCGACTGGTCCATCCGCCAACTGTCCCTCCCATCGCGCGACGACCGCCGTCGCCAGGCAATTGCCGATGACGTTGGTCATCGTCCGCGCCATGTCCATCAACTCGTCCACTCCAAGAATCAGCGTCACGCCTTCGAGCGGCAGGCCGTAGGACGCCAGCGTGCCGGCAAGAATGACCAGCGACGCGCGCGGAACGCCGGCGACGCCCTTGCTGGTCAGCATCAGCGTCAGCAACATCGTGAACTGCTGCCACGCCGTGAGCTCGACGCCGGCCGCCTGCGCGACGAAGACCGCCGCGAGCGACAGATAGAGCGTCGTGCCGTCGAGATTGAAGCTGTAGCCGAGCGGCATGACGAACGACACGATCCGGCGCGGGACGCCGAAGCGTTCCATCGCTTCCATCGCGCGCGGCAATGCGGCTTCGCTGGAGGTCGTGGAGAACGCGATGATGGCCGGCTCGCGGATCGTCCTGATCGAATCGCGGGATGTCGATGCGGAACATCAGCGCCACCGGCAAGAGCACCAGCAGGATGAACGCGATCAGCGCCGCATACAGGGTCCCGACCAGCCAGGCGAGGTTGTAGAGCACGCCGAAGCCGCTGTGGCCGACGGTGTAGGCAATCGCCGCTCCCACGCCAATTGGCGCGTAGCGCATCACGATATCGGTGAACTTGAACATCGTTTCGGCGACGACTTCGCACCAGGCGACCACCGGCCGTCCTCGCTCGCCGAGCATGCCGAGTGCAATCGCGAAGACGATGCTGAACACGACAATCTGGAGCACGTCGCCGCGCGCCATCGCGTCGAAGACGGACTCCGGCACGACGTGCAGCAGGACTTGATCCCAGGTCTGCGCGCGCCCGGAGACATCCGCCGCGCCGGCGGCGGGCAGCACGACGCCGACACCGGGACGGGTGATGTTGACGGCGACCAGCCCGATGACCAGTGCGATCGTCGTCACGATTTCGAAGTAGATGATGGCCCGCAAGCCCATCCGGCCGACGGCCTTGACGTGACCCGCTCCAGCAATGCCCGCGACCAGCGTGGCGAAAATCAGGGGCGCGATGATCATCTTGATCATCCGCAGGAACAACTGGCTGAACGGCCGGGCGTAGGCCGACCATTCCGGGTTGACGTTATTGATGACCGCGCCAATTGCGATGCCGATGGCCAGCCCAATGAAGATCTGATGGGTCAGGCTGATGCGCCGTGCTCGAGGTCCAGGCGCGGTGGTGGTCGAAACGCTCAAGAGGCTCCTCCTACCGACAGGCTCCGGTCGTATCTTGTCATTTTCTACGACGCTCGCAGCGTAGAATCGGTCCCTCACAGCACGTATCCGTCTTGGAGGTTGGTTCCATGGCTCGACGTTTGACAACTGTTTCAATTGCCGTGGCGACCGTCGCTGTTCTGCTCGCCTGCGGCTCCGTGGTCGACGATCGGCCGTGGGTCAGGGCGCCAGCGCGACGGTATTCCAGGGCGCGCGACGTGATAATCGGTAGCGGCGGCGACGCCAATCGACAACGCCGCGTTCGTCGTGGAGAACGGACGCTTCGTACAGGTGGGACGCGCGGACCAGGTCAAGGTGCCGGCCGGTGCCGCAAAAGTAGACCTGGCGGGCAAGACCGTCATGCCCGCGATCATCGATACGCACACCCACCTCGCCACGACTCGCGAGGAGCTCATCAATCAGCTGCAAGGAAAGGCGTATTACGGCGTGGGCGTGGCGATGAGCCTCGGCACTGATACCGGTGACGTCGCATTCCAAGTCCGGAACGAAATCATTCCTGGTGCCGCGCGTTTTCGCACCGCTGGTCGCGGCATCACGATGCCTGAACCCGGGCGAACCGATGCGCCGTATTGGGTGACGAGCGAGGCGGAAGCGCGCAAGGCCGTTCAGGAACTCGCGGCTCGCAAAGTGGACTTCGTCAAGATCTGGGTCGACGATCGCGACGGCAAGTACAAGAAGCTCACGCCTGAACTCTACAGCGCCATCATCGATGAGGCCCACAAGCACAAGCTTCGGGTGACGGCGCACATCTTTGCATTAGACGATGCCAAGGGACTGCTCAAGGCGGGCATCGATGCGTTCGCTCATGGCGTGCGCGACCGAGACGTGGATGAAGAGTTCATGACGCTCATCAAAGCGCGGCCGCAGGTCGTGCTGGTGCCCAATCTTCCTGACCGCGGCGTGGCGTCGGATATGGCTGGCTGAGCGAGACCGTTCGTCCTGACGAGCTCAAGAAGCTGCAAGCGGGCGCCACCGATCGACCGGCCGTCGCAGCAGACGTTTGCGATTCAGGCCCGTAACCTTGCCAAGATCAACGCGGCCGGGGTCACGATTGCGTTCGGCACCGACGGCAGCGCCGTCTGGAGTCAGCACGTGGAGATGGCGGACATGGTCGCGGCTGGCATGACCCCCTCGCAGGTCATCGTGGCGGCGACGCGTAATTCAGCGGCGCTACTGCGAATCACTGATGCCGGGACGGTGGAGACGGGGAAGAGCGCTGATTTCGTCGTGCTCGACGCGAATCCGCTCGACGACATCGCCAATACGCGCCGCATCAATGCGGTTTACTTCCGCGGTGCGGCTGTCGATCGCGCCGCGCTTGCGCGCGAAGTGGGCAGGCACCGCCAAGTAGTCACACGTTTCTGCAACAGGGGACAGGGTCTTTCATCGGGGGACAGTCCCTGTCACCGACGGCTGAGTTCAGATTTGTGCAAGAGCCGAAACACAGGAATCTGAGAGACTGATCGCCATGACCGCAGCTTCAGCTGCGCGCCGTCTCTTCGAACGGCAGGAGTGGCAGTTCTTTGCAGCCCTGCCGAAGGCCGATGCGGGCCTCGCCGTCGCCTGGTGGGCGGTGTTGTTGCTCCGCGGCGTGTTCCCCGTGATGTTCGCCATCGCGATGGGCGCTCTGGTGGCTGCGGTTCAAGCCGGAAGCAGCATCACGTCGCCCCTCTGGTCTGGGTCGGTGCGACCTTCATCCTCCTGCAGACTCTCCCGCCGATACATCGGGCGTTGAGCTACAACCTCGGCGATCGCACGGCCGCCTGGTTGTATGACCGACTGACCGAGGCGTGCATTGAACCGCCAGGCATCGGTCACCTCGAGGACCCGAAACTCACGAGCGACCTCACGACCGCGCGCGAGTTCGATCTCGGGATGACGGGGCCCGCCCTTGTCCATCTCGATGGACTTCATCGCCGCCGGGATGGTCGAGACCGTCACAGGGTTCGCCTCGGTCGTCGTGCTGGCGTCCTATCGTGGTGGGCGGCGTTGCTCCTGGGTGGCGCCTGGTTGGCCACGCACTGGTGGCTGCGGGAGAGCGCCGTCTGGCAAGACCGCAATACCGAAGTGGTTCGCAGCGCGCAGCGGGACGCCGACTACATGTATCGGTTGGCGGTCGATCCGCCGGCGGCTAAAGAAGTCCGTCTCTTTGGTCTGTCCAGTTGGATTCTCGACACGTTCCTCAATCGTCGACGCACGCTTCATTCGCTGCAGTACGAAGCCACCCGGTTGCGCGAGAAGCCCGTGATCTCGAGCCTTCTCCTGGTGACTGCGGCGAATCTCGTCGTCTTCTGGTCGCTTGCCAGCGGAGGTTTGAGCGGCCGACTGGGGTTGGGCGACGTGGTGCTCTACTCGTTGCTGGCGATCGGAACCTCCTCGATCGCCTTTGGCGGATTGAGCTGGGCGCTCGACGGAGCCGCGGCTCCCGTGGCGGCGGTGCTTCGGCTGCAACACGCGATGGCGCCCGCGGGCGAGCTGTCACGAGGAACGCGACCGCGCCGGGCAGACTCCCGCGCGGGAGATTCGATTCCGCGATGTGACCTTTGCCTATCCTGGCGGCGCGGCGGTGTTGGATCGGTTTGAATCTGACCATTCCCGCCGGGTCGTCGCTCGCCATCGTCGGACAGAACGGCGCCGGCAAGACGACGATCGCGAAACTCCTGTGCCGCCTGTATGACCCCCAAGGCGGAGCCATCGAGGTCGACGGCGTCGACATGCGCGAACTCGACCTCGATTCGTGGCGATCGAGGCTTGCCGCCGTCTTTCAGGATTTCTTTCGTTTGGAGCTGCCGTTGCGCGATAACGTCGCGCCGACAGGCGCGCCGGACGCCAGCGTTCAAGCAGCCCTCTCCGAGGCCGGCGCCGCGTCGCTCGCATCGCTCGATACCATCCTCGCGCGCGGCTACGACGGTGGAACGGATTTGTCCGGTGGGCAATGGCAGCGGGTGGCGCTGGCCCGCGCGCTCTGCGCGGTCAAGCAAGGAGCTGGTGTCGTCCTCCTGGACGAGCCCACGGCGCAGCTCGACGTTCGAGGTGAGGCGGAAATCTTCGAACGCGTGTTGGCGGCCACGCGGCATTGCACGACCATCTTGATCTCGCATCGCTTCTCGACCGTTCGCCATGCCGATCGGATTTGCGTGCTCGAAAACGGACGCGTGATCGAGCTGGGCACCCACGACGAATTGATCGCGCTCGGCGGTCGCTATCGCACGATGTTCGACCTGCAGGCCCAACGTTTCAGCGCGGCCGAAGACGAGGAGGGCAGGGCCTATGACGTCCTCGCCTGACACGGTCGCGGCTTCCTCGCCCATCGAGCCGCTGCCACCGGCGCTTGCGTCGATGTGGCGGTTGTGCCGGCTCGGCCTTCGTCACGAACCACGCTTGATGGTGCTGTCCTTCGTGTTGTCCCTCTTTTCAGCACTCCCTGACGCGTTTCTCGCGGTCTGGCTGAAGCTGCTCGGCGACGGCCTGCTCGGCCAACGCCCGACGCTCGTGAGAACGGCTGGCGATCGCCCTGGCGCTCTCGGCAACGGCGACCTGGTTTCTCCGAGCCCTGAGCACGCGTCTCGAGCGTCGATTCCGCGATCGGGTCACGATCGCCCTCGAATCACACGTCGCCAATCTTCAAGCATCGATTGTCAGTATCGCGCACCATGAGCGGCCCGAGTATCTCGATCGGCTGTCGATGCTTCGCGATCAGATCTTCGTGCTCGATCACATGTACATGTCGTTGTTTTCGACCTCCGGATGGATCCTGCGGCTGGGCGTCACGCTGGCGCTTGCTGGCGTCGATTCATCCGGCGCTGGTCCTGCTGGCGCTGTTTGCGTTGCCGACGGTCGTGACGTCGACGTGGCGGCCAGGTGTCGAACGCGCGGCGCTCGAGCGCGGCGCGCAAAGCAGCCGCCTCTCACGACACCTGTTCGTGGTGGCGACCACTGCGGCGCCGGGCAAGGAAGTACGCGTCACGGGGATGAAGCCTCGCCTGACAGCCGATCGGCGAGCAGTGTGGGAACGGTGGTACGGACCGGTGGCTGCTTCTCGGTGGACTTCTGCCATCTGGCATGCGCTGGCCTGGGCCGTCTTCGGGCTCGCGTATGTCGGCAGCATCGTGTTCGTGTCGTCAGGTCTGAACGCCTCGCCAGGCAACGTCCTGGTCGTCCTCGCAGCCGGCTCGCGCCTGTCCGCCTATCTGAGCGGCACCGTTGGCGAGATTGGCTTCCTTCGCGGTTTCTGGATGGACGGCTCGCGCCGTCTGGCGTGGCTGGAAGACTACGCCGCCAGGCTCATGGCCAACGCCGATGTCGCTGTTCCCCGAACCATCCGTCGCGACCTCCGTTTCGATCACGTCTCCTTCGCATATCCCGGCTCGTCCCGCCTCGTGCTCGAAGACGTGTCGCTGACGTTGCCGGCCGGGGCCGTCGTCGCAATCGTCGGCGAAAACGGCGCCGGCAAGACGACGCTCGTCAAGCTGCTCGCGCGACTGTACGAGCCGAGCGCAGGCAAGATTCTCGTGGACGATGCGCCGCTTGCGCGGATGTCAGCGGTCGAATGGCGTTCGCGGCTGGCGGGTGCGTTCCAGGATTTCTTTCGCTTCGAGTTTCGCGCCCGCCACACCGTCGGGGTCGGCGACCTGCCGCGGCTCGACGACGAGCCGGGAATCCGGTCGGCTGTCAATCGCGCGGGCGCCGAAGACGTGATCGCGCGGCTGCCATCCGGGATCGAGACCCAGCTGGGGCCGACGTGGCCGCAGGGTGTTGAGCTCTCGTTTGGACAGTGGCAGAAGCTGGCGCTCGCGCGAGGATTCATGCGCGATCGGCCGCTGGTGCTCGTTCTCGATGAGCCGACAGCCGCGCTCGATGCCGAAACCGAGCATGCGTTGTTCGAGCGTTATGCGGCCGCCTCGCGAGGCGATGGCGACGGCCGACTGACGATTCTCGTCTCGCATCGATTCTCGACCGTGCGGATGGCGGATCTCATCGTCGTGCTCGACGGCGCCCGCGTGGTCGAAGTCGGCTCGCATCGCGAGCTGATGGCCAAGCGGGGCCAGTACTCGCAGCTGTACGGAATACAGGCAGCGGCTTATCAGTGATCAGTGACCAGTGACCAGTGGCCGGTGCCGGGCCGGTGGCCCGTCGATTGCCGGTTGCCAGAGGCCCGTCCACATAGAGAGCCTGTGACTTGTCCTCTCGTGGCTTCCGCCTTCAGGCGGAAGTTGGGCGCGGGCATTGATCTTCCGGCTGAAGCGGGAAGCCACGCGATCGATTGATTCACAAACTCTAGAGAGGGACGCGGCGAAGGAGCTGCGCGTTGAGGGCGACGATAATCGTGCTCAGCGACATCAGCACGGCACCGACTGCCGGGTGCAACACGATTCCCCATGGCGCGAGCACGCCGGCCGCCAGCGGAATCGCGACGATGTTGTACCCGGCTGCCCACCAGAGGTTTTGAATCATCTTTCGATACGTCGCCTTGCTGAGCGTGAGAATTCGCGACACATCGCGCGGATCGTTCCGCACGAGCACGATGTCGCCAGCCTCGACGGCGACGTCCGTGCCGGCCCCAATCGCGATGCCAACGTCTGCGGTCACGAGCGCCGGTGCGTCGTTCACGCCGTCACCAACCATCGCGACCCGCTTCCCCTGGCGCTGAACTTCCTGGATCCTCGACGCCTTCTCATCCGGGAGCACTTCAGCGAAGACTTTGTCGATGCCGAGATCCTCGGCGACGGCCTTGGCGACGGCATCCGAATCGCCGGTCATCAAAATCACTTCGACTCCCTGATCGTGAAGGAGTCGAATGGCCTCACGAGACTCCTCGCGAACGGCATCCGCAACCGCGAAGACCGCGACGGGTGTCTTGTCTTCAAGCAGGGTGATGGCGGCTTGTCCGCGCGCAGCCGCTCGGTTCATCGCCTCGGCGAGCATCGGATCGGCGTCGACGTCGAGCCGGCGGAGCAGCGCTGGTCCTCCCACCTGCAACATCTTGCCGCCAACCGTTGCCTGGACGCCTTGCCCGGGGATGGCTTGAAAGGAATCGGCCTGTGGAATCGCGATGTGCCGCTCCTCGGCACTCTTCACGATCCCGCGGGCGATCGTGTGTTCCGAGTCGCGCTCGACCGCCGCCGCCAGTGCCAGCGCCGTGTCGTGGGTGAGCCCCCCGCGAGTGGTGATTTCCACGACACGAAACTCGCCACGAGTCAACGTGCCAGTCTTGTCGAAGAAGACGGCGTTGACGAGGCGCGCCTCCTCCAGACCACGGCGGTCGCGCACCAGGACGCCGTTGCGCGCGCCGAGCGTGGTGGAGATTGCGATTACGAGCGGGATCGCCAACCCGAGCGCATGGGGACAGGCAATCACCAGCACTGTCACGACCCGCTCGACGACGAACGCCGGTTCCGCACCCGCCATCAGCCATCCGATCAGCGTCACTGCGGCCGCGACGATGGCGATGATGGTGAGGTAGTAAGCGGCACGATCGGCGAGTGTCTGCGCGTGAGAGCGTGAGCGTTGCGCCTCCGCGACGAGCCGCATGATGCCGGCGAGTGCCGTCGCTTCTCCCACACTCGTGACTTCGACCCGTAGGGAGCCTGAGCCGTTGACGGTGCCCGAAATCACCGGGGCACCCGGTGATTTCGTGACGGGTCGTGACTCACCGGTGAGCATCGATTCGTTGACGTCGCTCGTACCGTCGCGAACGATTCCGTCGGCTGGCACGCTCGTGCCGGGCCGGATGAGCACGAGGTCACCTTTCTGAAGATCGGAGGTGGGGACCTCCTCCAGTTGCTCGCCAGTGATTCGAACGGCCGAGTCGGGTAGCAGTCTCGCCAGTTCCGTTAGAGCGCCCTGGGCCTGCGCAATCGACCGCATCTCGATCCAATGACCCAGCACCATGATCGTGACCAGCGTGGCCAGCTCCCACCACAGGTCCATTCCCGGGAAGCCGAGCGTGACCGCGAGGCTGAAGATGAACGCGACGCTGATCGCCAGCGTGATGAGCGTCATCATCCCAGGCCGCCGGTCCTCGATTTCGCGTCGAGCCCCTTGGACGAAGACCCAACCACCGTACGCGAACACCAGCGCTCCAAACACTGCCGGGATCCAGCGAGACGCAATGGCGCCGCCAGGGGCGGAATAACCGAACCAGTGCTGAATCATGGGTGCCCACACCAACGTGGGGATCGAAAGCAGGAGCGTGCCCCAGAACTTCTGCCGGAACATTTCGACTGAGTGTCCGGCGTGGCGATCGTGGCTGGCGTGGTACTGTCGTGAGCGGCGTGCGTCGCGTGGGGTGGCGACGATGATGCGGGCGCTACGGAGTGGTTCCGAACGTGGTGGTCCGCTGTCCCATGACTGTCGTGCGTGTGACGATCATGGCCGGCCATGATTCAGGCTAACCCAAATGGACCAACTGACGGGATCCGACTCAACAGGCACGCCGTTCAGAGATCTCAGGCCAGAGACACGGGGAGACGTAGCCACGAAGTGCTCGAATCACGAAGTCACGAAGAATATCCAACACATTCCCGTGGTCTTCGTGCCTTCGTGGCGAAGTTTCTTCAGTGAATCTTTCTGAAGTCTCTGTGACTCTGTGGCATGTACGTTATCTAGCGACGCGTCGCCTTCGACAGGGCCACGCGGAACCCGATGAACGCGCGGCGGGCACCAGGGTCCGCGGCGCCACGGGTCGTCGTGCGCACGAGTCGGGCGTTGTCGCCAAAATGGCCGCCTCTCATCACCCACAACGCGTCCGCGTCCAGGTTGGCTCGATCGTCGCCCGGATCGTACGGATACGGCTGGTACGGACTACTCGTCCACTCCCAGACGTTACCGCTCATATCGAGCAGTCCATACGGACACTCCGGACACGCAAATTGGCCGACGGGTGTTGTCCCCTTGCTTTCGTAGTTCGCGCGATCACGCCGCGGTTCGTTGCCCCAGGGGTAGCTGCGCCGATCGGTGCCGCGCGCGGCCTTTTCCCATTCAGCCTCGCTCGGCAGCGACACGCGCCAGCCGTCGTTGAGCAACCCTCGCACGTGAGGTGACGGCCCCGACGGGCTCTTGAGCGTCGTCTGCAACCATCGACAGTACGCAAGCGCATCCGGCCATGACACGAACGTGACGGGATGATTGGGTGGTCCGGCCAGCGCTCTCGTGTCGGCCGGCCAAGCGCTTGCACGTGCGAACGTCGCAAACTGCCCCACCGTCAGCTCGTGTCGTGAGATGTAGAACGCGGGGACGTGGACCGTCCCTTCGCCCTGAGTCGGCGACCAGCGCTCGTTGTCGAACGCTCGAGGATCGTGATCGACACCCGTGCCCATGACGAGCGGCCCGGCAGGGATTTCGACGAAATCCGGAAGGTCGGATGACGCACTGAAAGGCTGCGGCGACTGCCCTGCGACCGAGGACAAAAGAAGCGTTGCCACGGCGGCGGCAATGGCGAGCGGAGCCAGCCTGAAAAGCAGGAGCGGCGTCCGCGTCACCGCGTCGTTGCCAGCTTGTCGCACGCGAACGTCCACCCGTGCCGGCAGGCGCGCGCGAACAGCTCAGGCTCCGGCGTGTCGACGAGGTTTGGACCGCCTTCGCGAACCAGCAAACGCAAATCGAGCGGCCGCGGATTCGCTCGACTGGGTTGCGACGGATCGAGCAGGTTGACGCAACCCGCCTGGAACCTCGTTTCGCACGCACGTGAGAAGAAGGTGAGTGCTTGATCCAGATCGGCGGCGACGAGCCGGCCTTCAACGTAGTGGCGTCCAACCTCGTTGCACGCCCACCCGGCGTTGTCGGTGCAGTACGACGTTTCGATCCTCAGGAGCCGCTGACACGCCTGTGGTCGGTTGTCGGCGCACGCCTGCTGCCAGAACGGCAAGGAGTCGCCCCGATGCATCCCGTCGGTGGCGCCGATGGCCGTCATCGTGCCGAAGAACAGCACCCACGCGCTCATGTGCACAAGGTTCATGCGGCCGAGTGGGCCGTCGAGCCCCAGGCGACTCAGGAGGGGACGCTCGCCTAAAGCGCGAACGGCCCGATCGATAGCGGGAACCGAGAGATTGAGGAGCGGCACGCAGAGAAGCTTGTCGTAAAAGGTCGGAAGGCCGAGGGCGCCGAGGAATGCGTACAGCCCGAACACTCCCAGCCCATAGAGCACACCAAAGACCGCCCGTCCCAATGGCGTGCGTGGTGAAGTGGACGGATCCGTCACCAAGAGGTGAAGGCCCAGGAACACGGCCGACGGAATGTCAGAATCAACGAAGAAGGGAACGCCCGTAATCGCGACATAGAGCGCGCTGCCGGCGAAGAGCGTTGCCGCGGCCATCGCGGTCACTGGAGTAATCGAGAAGAAATACATGACCACGAGACCGATCGCGAAGACGACCGTGTAGACGCGCGGTCCGAGGCCGAAGGTCGTCGCGATTTCCTGTCCCCACGTGATGTTGGTCGTGCCGGTCGCGAGCAGCACCAGCGAGAACACCGCGAGGGTGAAGGCGGACGGGTTGAAGATGTGAACCCGTTTGCCGTCTCGATTCCATCGCACGAACGCCTTGCCGAGGAATCCAAGCGCGATCAACACGAACTGCAGGCTGAACCAATCGTCTTTGAACCACAAAAACAAATTGGTGCTGAAGACGATCGGGAACGGGCCGAAGCCGACGACAAATGGCTCGCGTCGCGACCACGTCAGCAGGATGTCGAACGCGTACGCGAAGAGAAGTTGTCCGAGGAGCAGTGGCGCGAAGTCGTAGACCGGCGGCCAGTACCACCCCCAGTACGCGTAAACGCCGAACTGGCAGAGGCTTTGGACGTAGTGTTGCGCCCGCGGCTTCGGAAATTGCAGCACGCCGCCACGACGCTGAACAGCCAACACCGCCTGCCAGGCGAGAAGGAAACCAACAGCGCCCCAGAACGACCAGGTGAGCGCGGCGCTCGTCCTGACCCGTGGGAGGAGCGTCAGCGCCAACAACCCGGTGGTGAGCGCCAGCGGAACCGCGAAGGCTCGAAGCGACGGCCGCGCGCCATCAGACGACTGCTGCGTGAGCTTGGGTGTTCCCTGGCGGCGCTCCCGCCGCTGGACCGTGGACATCGAAGAACCTCTAGATTAACCGAGTTTGTGATCGTAACGGCGACGTGCAATGATCACG
This sequence comes from uncultured Acidobacteriota bacterium, assembly GCA_963734095.1. Lineage (GTDB taxonomy): Bacteria > Acidobacteriota > Vicinamibacteria > Vicinamibacterales > UBA2999 > JACCSI01. Next base: position 37,979 of record CAVTGK010000014.1, read on the forward strand.
AATCATGAAAGGTGCCTGGGTGCCTCAGGTGCCTGGGTGCCGAAGTGCTGGTGCCGCGTGCTCGAGTGCATGAAGTGCATAAGTGCTGAGGTGCTACGTGCCAGTGGTGCCGGGGGCATTGCTAGCGCCGCCCCGCGCACGAGGCACAGATGTCCCAGCTGCCGATGGACATCGCAAGCACTTCGCCCTTTGCACCCAAGGCACCCTAGGCACTCAGGCACTCAAGGCACCCTAGATCGTGCCGCGACCATGAGCGAGTCGGACTGGGATTACCAGGGGCTTGTTGCCGAAACCTATGACCTCTGGTTCGGAGAGGAGCCGTTCTGGGATCAAGCGTTCTTTCGCCAACGTCTCGCCCAGAACGGTGGCACGGCACTCGAGATCGCCTGCGGGACCGGGCGGCTCCTTGTTCCGTTCCTGCGCGATGGTCTGTCAGTTGAAGGAGTCGATGCCTCGGAGGACATGCTCGCGATCTGCCGGGCCAAAGCGGCGATCGTGGGCGTGACACCCGTGCTGCATCGACAACGCATGCAGGAGCTTGCGCTCGGCCGGGGCTATCGAACGCTCTTCATTCCCGCCGGATCCTTTCAGATTCTGTCGGAGCGCGCCGAAGCCATGACGGCCCTCCAGCGGTTCTGGGCTCATCTCGAGCCTGGCGGGCAGCTCCTGGTGACGCTGGCCGTTCCCTGGCAAGACTTCGCGGTTGAGCGGCAGTGGCGTCTCCGACGCTCCGGTGTGCGCTCCGACGGCGCAACCGTACTGATTCACGAAGCCACCAGCGCCGACCGGGTTGAGCAGATCCAGCAGCTCTCGCTGCAGTACCAGGTATTCAAAGAAGGAACCCTCGTCCAATCGCAACTGCGAACGCATCGGCTGCGCTGGTATCACAAACACGAGTTCGTGATGCTGCTGGAGTCGGTCGGCTTCCGCGAGATCACAATGCGATGTGGCTATGGTGAGTGCGAAAGTGACCCAGAGGCGGACATGATTTTCAGCGCTCGGCGCTAGTGTTCTACTCCATCCCTTGAATGTCCCCGAGATCCTTCGGGCGGCCGATCGCCCGCTTGTTGCGCAGAAAAGCCTCCCGGCCGATGAAGTCGACCTCGACGTCTCCGAAAGGGCGGCGGATGCGACCCGGCCACGCCTCGCCAAATGTCAGTCCCGTAGTGGAGAAACCGGACGTTAGCGGCGTTGAACGCGCGCAACAGATCGACAAAGTCCGGGTTCATTGGGGCGGTCGCCTCGCAGGAGCCACATTTCCCGACTCAACCGCCACACGTGCAGCACGCGTTCGGCGTCGGACATCTGCATCCAGAAGTCGAGGTCATGACGGTCCGCCTCGGCGGCCGAGTCGAAGCGTTTGACGGTGATCGGCGTGCCGTGACGAGACCGTCCTTCGGAAGGCATGTGCCGTGATTATGCCGCGGAACGCGGCCGATGCCCGGGCCCCGCGCCCTATGCCCTGCGCCCTGCGCCCTGCGCCCTGCTCCCCAACGTCCGGATTGACAAAAACGCCTCCTCCGCCACATCCTTTAGCGCGCCGTTTCAGTGTTTTCAGCGTCGTTGAGGTACCCATGACAAGTCAGCCTGCACGGAGCTGGACGCCACACGTCTTGTGTGGCCTGCTGGCCGTGGCAATTGCGGTAGTGATTGCCGGACGACCAGGAGACGCCCAACAGAAAGGCGAGTGGCCGGCCATCACTGGCGGCGACACCTCCACCAGATATTCGCCACTCGATCAGATCAACGCGACGAACTTCAACTCGCTGCAGGTCGCGTGGGAGTGGAATGGAGAAGTCCCGCCGGGCGTCGAGGTCGGCGACATCAACGCGCGCGGGCTGCCCATCTACGTCGACGGGATGCTGATTACCACGTCGGGTCCGCGGCGCACCGTGGTGTCCCTGGATCCTGCGACCGGAAAAACACTTTGGACCTTCCAGGAGCCATCAACCCCCCGGCATGAGTACTCGATGCGATCGAACCACGGCAAAGGCGTGGCTTTCCGGCGCATCAACGGCCGCGGGGTCGTGTTCGTGACGACACCCGGCTTCTTCCTCCACGCGCTCGACGCCAAGACCGGCAAACCGCTCGAGGGTTGGGGTGGCGCTGTCCCGGTCGCAGGCTTCCCGAAGAGCGGATCAGTCGACTTGCTGAAGGACCTGATTGCGGATTGGGTGCCGTGGCGGCAGACCGAGCAGAAATACGATCCCGCGAAGGGACTGCCGCTCGAACTGGGCTACATCACCACCTCCTCGCCCCCCATCATCGTCAACGACGTGCTCGTCGTCGGGAACTCAGCGGAGCAGGGCTACAACCAGACGCGCGTCGAAAACGTGCCGGGCGACATCCTGGCCTACGACGTGAGGACCGGAAAGTTCCTCTGGAAGTTCCACGTCATCCCGCGACCTGGTGAGTTCGGTCACGAGACGTGGGAGAACGACGCGTGGCGTTGGACGGGCGACGTGTCGTCCTGGGCGCCGATGTCCGCGGATCCGCAGCGCGGCCTCGTCTATATTCCAACCAACGGCGCGACGATCGACTACTACGGAGGGTTCCGTCCGGGGGACAATCTGTTCAGTACCAGCGTGATCGCGCTCGACGTCAAGACCGGCAAGCGCGTCTGGCATCAACAACTGGTCAAGCACGACATCTGGAACTACGACACGCCGACGGCGCCCATCCTCCTCGATGTCAACGTCAGCGGGCGTCGCATTCCGGGGCTCTTCCAGATCACCAAGCAGGCGTGGGTCTATTCCTTCAACCGTCAAACGGGCGAGCCGATCTGGCCGATCGTCGACAAGCCCGTGCCGCAGTCCAAGGTGCCGGGTGAGAAGCTTTCGGCGACCCAGCCGCACGTCACCAAGCCGGCGCCGTTCGACTTGCAGGGCCGGCGCGAAGAGGACTTGATCGACTTCACGCCCGAGATCAAGAAGTTGGCGCTTGCACGAGCGAAGGAGCGCGACCTGATCGCACCGCTGTTCGCGGCGCCGACGCATCGCGGCAATGCCGAAGGCAAGGGACCAGCCAACATCTGTCCTGGTGGCGGCGGTGGTGCGAACATCACAGGGCCGCCCGCGGCCGATCCGACATCTGGGATCATCTTCATCACCACGACGATGGGGTGCTCGCCGACGATCCTTGCGCCAGCGAAAGAGCGCGACAACGACAAGATGACCGGCAAGACCTTGTCGCCCTGGGCCGTGGCTCGCGGAGGCGGCGGCGATGGCGGCGCGCCCCCGCCGAAACCTGATCCGAGCGATCCACTGTTCGGCATTCCCGACCTGTTCAAGGGTCCGCTCGGCAAGATCGTCGCGATCGATATGAATACGGGCGAGCATCTGTGGATGATTCCGCACGGCGACACGGACGCCAAGCAGCAGGAAGCGTTCCGCAACAATCCGCTGCTGAAGGGCGTGAACGTCGATACCAACTGGGGCCGCCGCGGACATGCCGCCCTGGCGGCGACATCGACGCTGCTCTTCGCGAGCGGGACGACGGCCGACAATCGCCCACACCTGTTCGCGATCGACAAGAAGACCGGCAAGCGCGTCGGTCAGGTCGCCACCCCGCGCGTGGGGCAATACGGCTTGATGACGTTTCTGCACCAGGGTCGGCAGTACATCGTGATCCCGCGTAACGGCGGATACACGACCCTCGCCCTGCCGGCAACAACGACGCAATAGGCTGCAGTCGTCGAGCGACCTTGGGGGCCGGGTCTCCATTACTGGAGCCCGGCCCTTTTTGTTTCGCGAGCTCGCCACGGGCGAGGAGTGGTCCGTCGCAGACGACGGCCTGACCGAGTGATGAAGTTCGTCTAGTGCCGTGTATCAGCGTGATCGATATCGCCGTTCAATCTTCCGGCTAAAGCCGGAAGCCACGAATTCCAAAACAATATCGCGTGGCTTCCGCCTTCAGGCGGAAGTTCGGCGCGCTGGCCGCTACTGATTCAGCTGTTACAGTCCACTAGCCGGTGTAGACTCCAGCACGGCAACCCCATGCAGCTGGAAACCATGTACGCCGAGGTGCGCGACCCGGTCGCCACCATCGTGCTCAACCGGCCCGCCGTCCTCAACTGTGCGAACGAACAATGGACGCGCGATCTCAACACGATTCTCGATGCGCTGGAAGTTGCCGCACAGGTGCGCCTCGTTGTCGTACGCGGGGCTGGCCGGGCATTCTGCAGCGGCATCGACGTGACGGCCTTGTCGCAGGGTCAAATCGAGATGGGATTCTTCGAGCGTTGGGAGCGGGCACTCGCACGGCTCGAGGCACTCGATGCCGTCGTCATCGCGGCCATCCAGTCACATTGCATCGGTGGTGGGCTGCAGCTCGCGCTGGCTTGTGATCTTCGTATCGCCCGAGCCGACGCGCGGTTCGGCGTGACCGCAGTCAAAGAGGGCATCATTCCCGGAATTGGCATGTGGCGCATCGCGCGTCATGTCGGCCTCGGGCGCGCCAAGCGGCTCGCCCTCGCTGCTGATGTCGTGGACGCCCCAACGGCGCTCGACTGGGGCCTGGTTGACTGGGTTGTCGAGGACGACTCGTTCGAGGCCAAGATCGAGGAACTGAGCAGCCGCGTACTCGCGATGGCGTGGACGTCCACGCGACTCACGAAGAAGCTCACAAATTTGGCGTTCGACGTAGCGCGCGAGCCATTCGTCGCACAGTATCTCGAATATCAACAGCAGTCGATGGCGTCGCCCGAGCATCAACAGGCGATGGCCGCGCATCGTCTCACGCGCACGGGGCACTGATCGCAGGCCGTGCCGAAACGCCGCCACCCATCGATCGCCCTCGATCCGATTGAGCGGGCTGGTCGAGACGAACTCGAAAGCTTGCAACTCGAACGGCTGCGCTGGTCCGTCCGCCACACGTACGATCATGTGGCCCCGTACCGAGCCAAGTGTGTTGCGGCGGGGGCGCATCCCGACGATCTTCGGGCACTCAGCGATCTGTCGCGCTTTCCGTTTACGACCAAGCAGGACCTCCGCGACGGATACCCGTTTGGCCTATTTGCTGTGCCGCGCGAGCAGGTCGTGCGCGTGCATGCCTCGAGTGGGACGACCGGCAAGCCGACCGTCGTCGGCTACACGGCGCGCGATATCGAGACGTGGGCCTCGCTGATGGCTCGCTCTATACGCGCCGCGGGCGGGCGGCCGGGCGACATCGTGCACGTCGCTTATGGATATGGCCTGTTCACGGGCGGACTCGGGGCGCACTACGGCGCCGAGCGTCTGGGCTGCACCGTCATACCGATGTCAGGCGGGCAGACTGAAAAGCAAGTGCAGCTCATCATCGACTTTCGGCCCGATGTCATCATGGTCACGCCGTCGTACATGCTGAACATTGTCGAAGCGTTCGAGCGAGAAGGCCTCGACCCGCGGCAGAGCTCACTGTCGATTGGCATATTCGGCGCCGAGCCTTGGACCGAGGCGATGCGCACAGAGATCGAGGGGCGAGTCGGCATTGACGCCGTCGACTTGTACGGGTTGTCGGAAGTGATCGGTCCGGGTGTGGCAGCCGAGTGCGTCGAAAGCAAGGACGGTCCGGTGATATGGGAGGACCACTTCTATCCTGAGATCATCGACCCCGCGACCGGCGCGGCGCGGGCAGATGGCGAAGAGGGTGAGCTCGTCTTTAGCTCGCTGACCAAGGAAGCGTTGCCGGTCATCCGTTATCGCACGCGGGATCTCACGAGACTTCTGCCCCCGACCGCACGTTCCATGCGGCGAATGGCAAAAGTGACGGGGCGCACCGACGACATGCTCATCATTCGCGGGGTCAACCTGTTCCCGAGTCAGGTTGAAGAACTAATCCTGCGTTGTCCCCAGCTTGCACCGCATTACGTGTTGGAAGTGCGCCGAGACGGCTCGCTCGACGAGCTGACCGTCAGGGTCGAGCCCCAGTCCGGCCTGGCGCCGACGTCTGATTGCGCGCAGGCGGCCGCGGATCTTCAGCACCACATCAAGGTCTACATCGGTATCACTGCGGATGTAGTGGTCGTCGATCCGGGGGCGGTAGAGCGATCAGTCGGGAAGGCGAAGCGAGTGATCGACCGTCGGACCTGACGGAGTTCGGTTGTCTGAGGCGGAGCCTCGCTAGCTCGTGCCGGCACCGACCCTCGCAACCACTCCGTGACCTTCCCCGCACACGGTGGAAGTGGATCGCACGCCAACAGGTACAAGACCACCGTCGTCAGCACCACCAGGGAGTAGGTGAGGACGACCATATACATATGAAGGCTGCTGACGTACGCCAAGAGGAACGGATAGAAGACGTAGACGAGAGACGATCGGCCACAGAAGGGCAAAAGTGAGCGTCAGGAAGAGGATGCGAAGAAGCAAGTCCCGGACGCGCTCGGGGATTCCTGAAGCCACTAGCGACCCGCCGGTAGGCGCTGTTCTCGTAGGCTTCGATCGGGAACTTTGAAGACGGTCTGCGTCAGCACATACAACAATCCGCCGCAGAACACCCCGATGACGACTCGCGTTGCCGGCGTCGCTACTCAGGAACTGCAGACCGGCCCACACGAAATACACGATGATGCTGAGATTGGTGAGCTGGAGTGCCAGCCACACGTTGGTCCTGCCGGTCAGAAGCTGGAACCTCTGGCACAGTCCCTCGGCAAGGTTAAGAACGGCTGAATCGACTCGAGTCATGCTTCCCGAAGCGGGTCATCGCGGCGTTTCAGCTCTTAGACACCGCCGGCCGGATTTTGGTCCGACGCTGCGATTCAACAGCGTAAGATCAACTTGGAGGCTCGACCGATGAAGAGCGTATTGATCCGGCTAGCTGTTCCGCTGTTCTTTTTTGCCTCGGCCAATACCGTCTCTGCGCAGACGGCAGACGAAATCGTCGAAAAGAGTATCGCTGCGCTCGGCGGCCGCCCAGCACACGCGAAGGTGAAGTCGCGGATGCACGACTGGGACGATCGTGCTCACGACGCCGGGTGGCGACATCGAAGGCTCGATCGAGATGCTGAATGCGGCACCCAACAAGTCGCGAATGCTGCTCAAAGCCGACTTGACCGCGCTTGGCGCCGGCCCTTCGTGCTCGACCAGCGATTCGATGGCAGCTCGCGTACGTGCTTGATTCATTGCAGGGTAATCGTGAGATCACCGGCAATCAGCTGGACAACTTGAAGAACGGCTCGTTCCCCCACCCGTTTCTCACTACAAGGACCTGGGCACGACAGTCGAGTTGAAGGGCAAGGAGAAGGTCGGAGACCGCGAGGCCTTCCTGCTGATGTTCGACCCCACCACCGGCTCGGTGATCCGCCAGTACATCGATGCCGAGAACTTCCATGCCCATTCGAATGTCGATGACGGTCAATGTCCCCCAATTGGCCAGGACGTCGAACAGGTCACGGAGTTTCTCGACTACAAGGAGGTCGACGGCATCAAGCTGCCGTTCCGCTTGAGGTCTTCGTCGTCGATGCAGAACTTCACGATCACCGTTTCGAAGGTGGAGCACAACGTGAAGGTGGATGAGACGCTTTTCGTCAAGCCTGCGCAGTAGGAGTAAGGATCACCTTCAAGCCGCGCCTGGCGTCGTCAAACGCGGCGGCAAACTGCTCGAGCGGATAGATACCGGCAATCAGCGGTTTGACGGCGATCTGTCCGCTCTCGAGCATTCAATCGCTTTCTCAAATGGACCGCAGCGAGAGCCGACCAGCGAGATTTCGTCGACGACGACGCGGTGAGAAGGAGATCGTTGTCTGGCCGTGGATTGTGGACTTGACGATGAGGGTTCCGCGAGGCCGGGTGAGCGCGCTGGCAGCGGCGAGGCCCGACGCATGGCCGGTCGCGTCTACGGTGACGTCGAATGATCTGGCGAGTAAGGCTGCGGCCTCGAGGGTCACGGTTTTCAGTCCGAAGCTTCTGCCGCGGACTGACTGCGATCGCCGCGGACAACCACCGTGACATCGGCATCGTGTGCGCGCAGCACTTGCGCCACGAGCAGCCCCAGCCTTCCCGCGCCGACCACCGCGGCGCGAGTACCACTGCCAATCTCAACCTGCTCAATCACTCGGCACGCCGCGGCCGTTGGCTCGACGAACACCGCGGTGAAGTCATCGTCCAGGAGTCGGGGAGGGCGTGCAGGTTGCGTGACGGCAGCGGCAGATACTCCGCGAAAGCGCCATCGCGTCCGCGAATCCCCAGCACGGTGCGGACATCGCAGTGACCGCGTCCGGCGGCGCGGCACCCACGGCATTCGCCGCAGCCGACGGTGATCTCACCGACCACGCGGCGTCCGACCCACGCCGCGTCGGCCGGCCCGGCGCGTCCTCGACGACGCCAACGAATTCGTGACCTGGGACGCCGGTGAAGCCTGCGTAGCCCGAAGGAGTTCGAGATCGGTGCCGCAGATGCCGGCGGCGGTGACGCGTATGAGGCATTCATCAGCAGCCCTGGGTGTGGGGCGGTTGCGAAGAGAGAGTGTGCCGTCAGCGTCGAGGACGAGTGCGCGCATGGCGGTGACAAAAAACGGCTGCGAAAGGGGGACTGTCCCCTTTTTATTGTTAACTTGTATCGCAGCGGTTGCGATTGCAGTGAGTTTTATCGCCAGGCCTGACACCCGTGGATGGCGTTGAAGATTTCAATTGCCGCGAGAGGATGGCATGAACTGACGAATTCAGGTTAACCGTAAAATGGGGACAGTCCCCTTGTAAACACCGCGTGTCATCCGCGATCTATTTGCCAACGTCGTGAACCTCGACGGTCACGGCTGTCGTACCTCTGATCTTCCATATCCAGCTCGACGGTGAATCGGCTTCTCCGATACCTTCCGGCGTGGTCACGCACGACTCCTCGACACGCGACAAGCACTTTTCGATCGTGTGAGGAACGGTTGGAGTCCGTCAGGACCGTCGGGCTGGATCGCCGTCAGTCAAGGACGAAGAGCCTGCAGCACCTGCGCCTCGACCGATCGCAATGCCTACTCTCCGCTGCCGCGAAAGATGGACCGCCACCGACGTGGCATGGCCGCCGAGCGCACGTCGCGAGTAGCTGGGAGTCCATCCGCCGCTGCGAAGAGGACGCCCGTCGCCATCTCGCGGAGTTGGATGCGGGGGCTGGCCGCGAGCAGTGGGATGTCTTCGCGTCGCTCGGGTTAGCGGCGGAATGTGAATGTCGAACAGGTTCAGGCGCAAGTACACTACCTGGCGCTCTCGACAATCACGAACGTCACGTCATCGTCGAATCCACCACCCGTCCAGTGCGTGAGCTCTCCCAGTGCGGTCTCGGCGAATTGTTCCGCGGAGGTCTGCTCGATGTCTGACAGCCAGCCCACTACGCGGTCGCGGTCAAAGAACTGGCCAGCGCGATCGCGTGCCTCCAAGACGCCATCCGAGTAGAGGAGCATCGATCGCCAGGCGGAAGGGCGCGACTTCGGTATTGGTATACGTCGCTTCCGGAAAGAAGCCGAGCGCGATCCCGTGATCGTGCTCGACGAGCGATGTTTCGCCGCATCTGCGGACGATGCCGGCGGATGTCCTGCGTTTGCGATGGTGATGGATGGCGCGCGGTGTCGACCACGGCATATACGGCCGTCACGTAGGCATGCTCGAGATGGCGGCACAGAATCTGGTTCATGGCCGCCAGGACGCGAGCCGGATCGTCGGCCTGATCCGCCTGTGCGGAGAACGCTACTTTCACCATCGAGGCAACCAGCGCGGCCGGGATGCCATGTCCGGACACGTCGGCCACGAGGATGCCAACACGGGACGGGCCGAGCTGGACGAAATCGTAGAAGTCGCCGGCCACCGCTGTCATCGGCACGAACCGGACGGCGAGGTCAAGGTCGGCCACCCGTGGGATCTCGCGCGGCAAGAGCGTCGACTGAATCCGCCGTGCGGTCTCGAGCTCGCGTTGGACACCAATGAATTCTGCCTCGGCGCGCAGGATCGTCCGAGCGACGACGTAGCCGATACAGAGGACGAAGACGAGCATTCCAATCGGCTCGATGTTCGTGCCGCGCAGGACGATCTGGCCGATATTCTCGTTGATGATGAACAAGGCAAAGATCAGCGCGCCGAGGATCACGAACCGATCGGTCAGGAGGTCGGGGCACGAGCCGTCGTGGAACCGAAGAACGCATGGCCAGGCCGATGGAAATCAGGGTCAATACGAGCCAGCTGTTCGCCACGATGGAGGCGCCAGGTCTGGCCAACGCCAGGTCGATGACGATCGCCGCGACGGCAAAGACGGTCACCACGCGCGTGACCCAGCGCGCCGAATTCTTCCAGCCGGGGCCGATGATGCCTTCGACAAAGTGCGTGAGGGGCAGGTTGATCAGATAGGTGACGAACGCGATGAAGTACCGCCACGGAAACGCATCGCCGATCGTCGCTTGCACGGGTCCCTGCCACGCCAGCAGGCGAGTCCCGTAAAGACCCGTGCGCGAGACCGAATGCCAGCAGGTCCGCGTGCTTCGTCGGGGCCGCAGAAGCGAGACCAGGACGGAAACACATCCCGGTACAAGCAGCGTCGCACCGATGATGATTCCCGCCAGCTCGCCGCCGGTCACGTGATCAGTCTATGCGTGCGCGGCGTGGGATGTCAGGCGCTTTAGCGACTCGCGGAGGGCGTGTCGGCGTAATAGCCGCGTCTGGCGCGGACCGTGAGACCCCGGCGCTTCGTCTTTACTTCAAGTGGATACCAGCCCGGCGCCCTCGCTGATTCGATGGCGAGGGAGTACTGCTGGCGCATGGTCGCAATCAACTCTCTTGTCACTGGGCCCGCGTGTTCGGGAACGATGACATACCAGCGAATCTCCGCCCGTCCAGTACGCGAGATCCGAGAGGCTGCCACCGGGCCCGTCGGGCATGACCTCCGTGTTGTGGCCCGGAAGGTCGACACCGCGAGACCACCGCCACGACATAGACCGGGACGTCGATCGCGCTCGCCAGGGCCGAGACCTGCTGAGACGTGAGCTCGCTGCTCGTATCGATTGCCGTCGCTGATGACGACGACCGCCCGGCGTGGCGCCGGCCGATCGGCGAGCCGTTCGCGGTTTCCGCAACGGCGTCATACAGCGACGTCCGACCCCACGGATTCACGTGGCTGAGGCCCTGGTGAATCTTCGCGGGTATCGCTCGTGAAGGGCACGTCCTCGCGCAAGGATTTGTGGAAGGTGAAGAGCGCGGCCTCGTCCGTCGCCGGTACCATCTGGCTCAGAAAGTGCTCGATGAACCAGATGCCCTTCTCGAGATTGAGGGCGAGACGCATGCTGCCGCTCGTGTCGAACAGAAACGCCACGCTGACGGGAGCATCGTCTTTGGCCCTGAACTCCACGATTGGACGGGGCCGGCCATGCTCCAGGACCTGAAAGTCGTCGCGCACCAGATTGCGGACAATACGATTTCGAGAGTCGCGCACCAATGCCGTAATCGGCACAAGCGCCACACCGCTACTGAACATCGGCTGTGCCGGATCCTGCGCGTGGATGGGGCCCGGCTGCGCCAGCAGCGGAAACATGAGCGAAAGCGTCAAGAGTGCCAGTGCGCGATCGTGGGGTCATGGTCCGAAGCTGAAGCTTATCTGCAAGACAGAGGCCAGCAGCGGGGACCTCAATCTCATCCTGCGTCATGCGTCCGGCATCCGCAACCCCCATGTCATACCGATTCGCGACCAATGAGACGGTTTGTCGGTTGATTCCGCGTGTCTCTCAAGCGGTCTGAACCCGGCATCACAACGCCCGAACAGCTCGCTTGAAGGAGCTTTCATGAAGACAACGGGATCTGGTCGTCGAGCAGGAACGCACGCTGACCGGCGGCAGTTTGCCGGAGGCTTCTGGCGCGCAGATTCCTCGGCACGCTCGCGTGGCTTCCGCCTTCAGGCGGAAGCGCCCTCAGCTCTCGATCTCAGCGCACCCGGCGCACGTTGATCAGTCGTGCCGCAGCGCCACCATCGGATCCAGCCGCGACGCGCGGCGCGCCGGCAGATACCCCGCGAACGCCGACACGCCGAGCATCACGGCGATGGCCGCGGCGCTGGTCGTTGCATCGCGCGGCGTCAGTCCGAACAGCAGCGACTCGACGACGCGTCCCGACCCGAGCGCCGCCGCGATGCCGATCGCCACGCCAATCGCCACCAGGATCAGCGACTCGCGCATCACCATCTGCAGCACGTTCTGCCGCTCGGCGCCGAGCGCCATGCGGATGCCGATCTCGGTCGTGCGCCGCGTGACGTTGTACGACATCAGACCGAAGAGGCCGATCGACGCGACGAGCAGCGCGAGGCCGCCAAAGAGCGCGTACGCCTTCGCAAACACGCGTTCCTGCGCAAAGCGCCGCTCGATCTGGTCGGTCTGCGTCGACATGTCCATGAGCGGCACGTTGTCGTCTACCTGCCGCACGGCTTCGCGCACCGACCCCATCATCGTCGCCGGATCGGCAGCGGTCCTGATGATGAACGCCATCGCCCCAACCGGGCTCTGCACGTAAGGCACATACATCGTCGCCGGCGGCGGCTCGCGCAAGGCGTTGTACATGATGTCCTTCACGACGCCGACGATCTCGATCTGGCCGCTGGTTTCGGGCGTGTTGCCGAACCGCTTGCCCAGCGGGTCTTCGGTCGGGAAGAACTTCCGCACCGCGGCCTCGTTGATGATCGCCACCTTCGGCGCCGGCCCGTTGTCGCGCTCGGTGAACGCGCGGCCCCGGACGATCGGAATCTCCATCGTCTCGAAGAAGTTCGGCGCGATGCGCACGCGGTTGACGCTGATCGTCGAGCGCAGGCGGGGATCGTCGCGATACTCGGGGCCATACGTCCGTCCCTGGACGACGAACTGGTGCCGTTGACGCTGCCGGTCAGCATCGGCGGATTCGACAGCGTGACCGAGCGCACGCCCGGCACACCGAGCAGCCGCTCGGTGACCTGCTGGTAGAGCGATTCGATGCGGGCCGGCTCGTAGCCGTTCAGTTGCGGGTTGACGCGAAACAGCACGAGATTGTTCGGATTGAATCCGACGTCCACGCGACGCAGATTGTCCACGGTGCGGAGAAACAGCCCGGCGCCGATCAACAAGCACCAGCGAGATGGCGACTTGCACGACGAGCAGCGACTTGCTCAGCAGCGTGCGCGAACCGATCACGCTGCGGCTGGTATCTTTCAGCGCCTCGCCTGCGCTCGTGCTCGGTGACGCGCATGGCCGGCGCGATGCCGAACACGATGCCGGTGGTGAGCGCGACGGCCGACGCAAACAGCAGTACGCGCCAGTCGAGAGGCGCGGTCGCCACCTGTGTGGGCAGGAGCTGTCGTCCCCAATAGGCGACCAGCACGCCAAGCGCGCCGCCCGCGATCGCGAGCAGGACGCTTTCCGTGAGCAACTGCCGCACCAGGCGCAGCCGCGTGGCGCCAATCGACAGGCGCACCGCGATCTCCTTCTGTCGCGCGGCGGCACGCGAGAGCAGCAGGTTGGCGACGTTCGCGCACACGAGCAGGAGGATCAGCCCCACGACCGCGCTGATGATCGCGACCGATCGCAACGTCGCCGCGTCGGTGTCGTACACGCCTTGCGCGGCGGAGCTCACCTCGAGCCGCGACACGTCGGTGCGGTTGCGGTTCTGCGAAGACTCGCGCTCAGCCGGCGGCAGCGACGCGAGAAACGTGCCCATTCCCTGACGCGCCGCCTGCTCGAAGGTGCCGGCGAGGTTCCCCTGCACTTGTTGAGCGGTCGCACCTGGTTTCAGCCGGCCGATCACCTGCAGCCAGTAGTGGGTCGGCTGCTGCGAGGCGCGGCGGCGCCTCAGGCGGTCCGGCTGCCTGCGGGTTGAGCACGGGATCGAGCGCGAGCGGGAATGTCAGGTCCGGCGCCTCGCTGATGACGCGCTGCACGCCGGTGAACTCCGGCTGCAGCACGCCGACGATGGTGACCAGCGTGTTGTTCGCGCGGACCGTCTTGCCGACGATCGCGGGATCGTTGCCGAAGCGTCGCGTCCAGAACTGCGAGCTGATCGTCGCCACCGGCGGCGCGTTCGGCCGATCGTCGTCAGGCAGCATGGTGCGGCCGAGAATCGCCCTCACGCCAAGCAGTTGGTGATAGTTGCCGGATGCGATGTATGCCGTCGCGATTTCGGCGTTGCCGTCGACGACAACGTTGACCGAGCTGAGCGGGGCGCCGGCGGCGAGATCGGTCAGCGTCTGATTGGCGGTGCGCAGCTCCTGGTAGACCGCATACGAGACGGTTGAACCGATGTTCTCAATCCCTGGCGGCCGCGTGATGTTGCCGTACTCGCTGACATTGTTCGCCATGCGGTTGCGGCCGACATGCCGCAGCCGTACGAGCGTGTCGGGATCTTCGACCGGCAGCTTGCGCAGCAGCAGGCCGTTGGTGGCGCTGAAGAGCGCGGTGTTGGCGCCAATGCCAAGGGCGAGCGAGAGCACCACCATGGCGCTCCATGCTTTGCCCTGGAGGATGACGCGGCCGGCGTAACGCAGGTCCTGCAGCATGCGATCTCCGTTCGAAGGTGCGAGATGACCCGAGCGGTATTCTACGCGCTGGTTCGCGCGGACCCGCGATTCACGCAACTGCTATCACGCATCGAGGCCGACGTCTCCGCGATGCGTGCGCGGACGGATTATGCGGGGCTGCTGTAATCGCCCGGCACCTACTATTGCTTCTTCTGCTCGGTCTGACCCCGTTCCTTCGCCCGCGCGCCCGACAGGATGTTCGACATCGCGTAATTTCCCTCGTGACACGCGTACTCGTGGATCATCTCGTCGATGCGGTTGAACGGCAGCTCGCCGCTGAACGGCGCCGTAAACGTCGACGGATCCTCCATCGTGAACTTGTAGACGATGGTGTCCGGACCCGTGCGCGTGAACCGCTCCGTCACCTTCAGCTTCTCGGACGCGCCGCGATAGGGCCACAGGATCGACGCCTGCGCGAGTTGCGTCGGGTGAATGTTTGTCGTCTCGACGACGAGCGTGTCGCCTTCCCAACGCCCGATCGAATCGCCAAACCAGGGCTGGACCTGCGGCGGCACGTGTCCGGTCGCGCCGAGGCTGATGATGCGCACGTCGTGCACCATCTCGGTCATGATCAGCACGTGGTCCTTCGTCTGCACGATGGTGTAGTTGTTGTTGTAGAAGTAGTTCGGCAGCATCGGCGGGCCCGCGTTCGACCCGAATGAGAGCAGGCAGCGGTCGGACAGCGGCCGCATTTCGGGATGATCGAACTCGCCGAACTTCTTCGCGAGCGCGGCGCGTTCGGTGAGACGCTTCTTGCCTCGGCGGTCAGCGGGGGCAGCCGGCCGTCTGGCGGATCGACGATGATCGAGCTGCGCGCGACGCCGTCGATGCGGATGACGTTGAGGCCGGAGTCGAGCCAGAAGCCGTTGTAGCCGCCGACCGCGCCGCCCGCCGCTTCGGCGATGCGCTCGATGAACGACGGCTCGCCGGGCGCCGTCAAGGCTCGCGCGTCGCCGCCCTTTGACGGGCGGGGGCCGGTTCGGATCGCTCGCCTTGTCGCGAAATTCCTCCACGCAATTGCGCACGCTTCTCGATCGCCGCCGCTTCCTCCTCGGTCAGCGTCAGACCCTTGTTTTCCCATCCGCTCGAGCGGCGTCTGGGTTTCGTTACTCCAGTTCCCCTGGAGATCGGGCTTGCCGTCGGGCGTGCGCGGCACGACCCAGGGTTTGCCCTTCGCTGGCGCCTTGGCGGGCGCTTGCGCGCCGAGCGACGTGAAGAGCAACGCCGAGAAGCTGAGCGCCAGCGCCAGTGCGCCAGCGAACGTACGCCATGGATGCAGCAGCCATGCAGGTGATGCTCGCACGGTTTGTGCGGCGTGTCTACGGACGTAAGATAGGCTCCGTTCGACCGCTCGACGACGCTAAGGATGGCTGCGGCTGAGCGATCGACGTCCTGCTTCGGTCGTCGACCAGTTACAGATCGAAATGCGTGCGGCACGCGTGCCCTGCCACACGGTCGAGCCCAGCCAACAGGTGCCGTCCGCCTGCACGCCTGCCACCACCTGTTGCGTGAACACGTCCTCCGGCACGCGGATCGCCAGGCAGCGGCACGAACTGCACCAGCACCTGGTTCAGGCCGACTTCGTTCAGCACCCGCACCTGGATGTGCGTCGAAGTGTGTCGGCGATTCGCTCAGCGTGACCGCACAAGCGTTCGACCAGCTCGCGAACCCCGCGCCGGCCGAGGGTCGCAACGCCGCGTAGACGGTGACACCGCGCGCGCGGCGCGACTCGTCTGGCGTGAACGCACGAGGCGTCGCGTTCGCCCGCGGTCATCTGGATGTAGTGCGCGGGCACCACCAGCGCGCCCTGGTGGGACTCCCGATGGGCGGTGAAGACGAGACCGGAGTCGTAGGGGACATTGAGCCACTTGTGCCCATCGGTGGCAATCGAATCCGCCTGTTCGACACCGGCAGCGAGATGGCGTCGCAACGGGCTCGCCGCCGCCCATAGCCCGAACGCAGCATCAACGTGGAGCCATGCTCCTCGACGCTGCGTCAGCGGTGCAATTTCAGCGAGCGGATCGGCGGCGCCGGTGTTGACGTTGCCAATCTGCGTACACACGATGCACGGTCCTGATCCCTGCTGCAGGACCTCCGCAAGATGGTCGGTTCGCATCCGTCCTTGTGCATCGGTCTTGACTCGATGAAGCCGCTCGGCTCCGAGACCGAGCATGCGCAGCGCGGTGATGACCGTGCGATGTGACTCCTCGCTGACGAGGACGTCGATGGGCGGAGCGCCGAACAAGCCGTCGCGCTCGACGTCCCAACCGGCTTTTCGCAGGACGTGATGTCGAGCGGCCAGCAGCGACGTGAAGTTCGCCATCTGTGCGCCGGTGACGAAGCCGACACTCCACGTCGACGGCAGGCCAAAAATCTCCTTCAGCCAATCCGCAGCGATTTCCTCGACGACCGCCGCGACTGGAGACATCACGTACACCTGCGCGTTCTGGTCCCAAGCCGATACCAGCCAGTCGGCAGCTGTCGCGACGGGCAGGCTGCCACCCGTCACGAACCCGAAGTAGCGAGGACCCTGCGACGCCGTCGTGCCGTTCTGGCCCGCGCGCGCGAGATCATCGAGAACCTGGCCGCCGTCCTCACCGTCTTCTGACAACGGACGACGAAGGACATTTGCGGAGGTCGTCTCCCGAGGCCAGCGCGCCAACATGGCGTTCGTGAATCGTTTCCAGGTATTGCTGCGCGTGGCGCGCAGCACGCTCGAGCAGTGGGGAGCGGTCGTCGGGGTCCATTACCAGGTGTCCCGCAGCTCCCGCTTGATTGCCGCGATGCGCTTTTCGTCACGTTTGTAGAACGTCCACTGCTTCATACGTTTCGCGCGCAGCAGACCTGCCTGCACCAGGATGCGGAGATGCTCACTGGCCGTGGGCTGCCCGACGCCCAGCTTGTGCGCGATGAAGAGGCCGCACACGCCATCGTCCACGAGATCTCCGTCGACTTGCGGCGGGAAATGCTCGCGCGGGTCCTTGAGCCAGCGCAGAATCGCCAGCCGGTTGTCGTTGGCCAGTGCCTTGAGAACGTGGGTGGGCGAACCGGGCGTTGGCAGCTTGTCCTCCGGCGGTGGTCAATTGCGAGGGCCCGGGCGCAGGGCACAGGGCACAGGGCTAAAGAGAGCCACGAAGGGCACGAAGTCGCGAAGCAGATCAAAGGTCTTCGTGTTCTTCGTGCCTTCGTGGCGCAATTGCTATCCCTGTGCCCTATGCCCTGTGCCCTGTGCCCTATGCCCTGATAGTTTGACAATTTGCCATATGGCGAAGTATCAGTCAAACTGCGAGTGCTGAAGGTCGCGGAGGCCGAGCCGTGGATGTACGTATCACCCGATCAGATATTGCCGACGTTCACCGGCTCATTGCGCCGCACATACGAGTCACGCCGATCCTCCAGGTGCGGGGATCGGAGTTCGGTCTCTCGACGGTTCCGCTGACGCTGAAGCTCGAACAGTTGCAGTGCGCCGGGTCGTTCAAGGCCAGGGGCGCCTTCGCGAACTTGCTGCTGCGGCCGGTCACCTCCGCCGGCGTTGTCGCGGCATCTGGCGGCAATCACGGCGTGGCCGTTGCTTACGCGGCCAGGCAGGTTGGATGCCCGGCGCGGATCTTCGTTCCCACCATTTCCGCGCCGGCAAAGATCGATCGCATTCGCTCATACGGGGCCGAGCTCTGTATCGCAGGCAGCACATACGACGATGCACTGGCCAACAGCGAAGCATGGGCGGCGGAATCCGGCGCCCTGAAGGTGCATGCCTTCAACCAGCGCGAGACGCTGCTCGGGCAGGGGACCGTCGCGCTGGAACTCGCAGGTCAAGCGGGCGACATCGACACCGTCCTGGTCGCGGTCGGCGGCGGCGGGTTGATCGGTGGGATTGCGGCCTGCTACCGCCGCGCGGTGCGCGTCATCGGCGTCGAGCCGCGGACCGCGCCAACCATGACGATGGCGCTCGAAATCGGGCATCCAGTGGAAGCGCCGATCGGCGGCATCGCGGCCGATTCGCTCGCGCCGAAACGAGTCGGCGAGCTGACGTTTTCGATTGCTCGAGACTTCGTCGACCGCATCATCCTCGTCGAGGACGAAGCGATTGCGCGCGCACAACGAATGCTGTGGGAGGTGACGCGAATCGTGGCGGAGCCGGGCGGGGCGGCGGCGTTCGCGGCATTGACATCGGGAGCCTATCAGCCGGCCGCCGATGAACGTGTCGCTGTCATCATCTGCGGCGGGAATACCGATGTCGTGAAGCTTCCCGGAGTACATCGGCGCCTGACGTGGGTGCAGTCTGCTCCGACCTGACAAGGAGCTTCCCCAATGATGATCGCGCAGCTCGATCGGCGGCGTTTCCTGCAAGGGCTTACGGCTGCCGGCCTGGCAGCGTTCACGACTCCGGGTGCATACGCCCAGCAGCTTATCGAGACCGGCACCACGACCGAGGGGCCGTTCTATCCCGACAAGCTGCCGCTCGACACCGACAACGACTTGATCGTCATCAACGATTCGATCACGCCGGGCGTTGGCGAGATCACGCACCTCACAGGTCGCGTGCTCACGAAGTCGGGACAAGCAGTGCGCAACGCGTTCGTCGAGATCTGGCAGGTCGATCAAACGGGATCGTACGTGCACACGGGCGGACGGCAGCCCTCCGGCTTCGATCGAAACTTCCAGGGCTACGGCCGCTTCCTGAGCGACTCGAAAGGCCAGTACTACTTCCGCACCATCAAGCCGATCGACTACACGCTGATCGGGATCTTCCGCACGGCGCACATTCACGTGGCCGTGAGTCAGAACGGGCGGCGGGTGTTCACGTCGCAGCTCATGGTGAATGGGCACCCGGCCAACGCGCGCGACGGCATCATTCGCAACCTCGATCCTCGTGCACTGAAGACGTTGCTAGTGGACTTCACGCCGCTGCCAGGCTCCAAGCTCGGCGAACTCACCGCGAACTTCGACATCGTCCTCGGAGCGACGGCGAACGAGCTCGAGATTGGACCGCTCCGTGGCGTCGCGCCATCGTCGCGGCGGCCAACTGGCGGATAGCGCAAGTTCCAAGGTTCCAAAGTTCCGAAGTTCCAAGGTTCGAGATTGGAACCCTTGACCTAGAACCGTGGAACCTGGAACCCTGGAACCCTGGAACCCTGGAACCCTGGAACCTTCCTTGAGGAGACCCCCGATGATCCTGACTAAGTCCGAGCTCATAGGTTCGCTGCAGCACGAAGTTCGCATCCTGTCTCACCTGGCCGGCAAGGTCGAGCGCGCCGCTGTCGATTACCGGCCGACGCCGAAGCAGCGCAGCACGCTCGAACTGCTGCAGTACATGTCGATCATGGGGCCGCAGCTGATCGAAGCGGTCAAGCGCGGCGGCTTCGATGTCGCGACGTGGACCGCGGCGCAGCAGGAGGCGAACGCCCGCAATTTCGACCAGACGGTCGCGGCCATCGAGAAGCAGCGCGAGCTGTACCCCGCGCTCCTCGCTGATTTCACGGATGCCGACTTCCGCCGCGAGATCGAGATGTTCGGCCAGAAGTCCACCGTCGGCGCGTTCATCGTCAATTCCGTGCTCGGCGCGATACGCCGCCTACCGCACGCAGCTCTTTTGCTATTTGAAAGCATGCGGTCGCGAGGAGCTCAGCACGATGAACCTGTGGGCGGGAATGGACGCGCCCGCGCCGGCGAACGCATAGGCTGAGGTATCGCACCAGCTCGCGGATCGCTTCGCGGACGGCCGTGCGCGCACGATTCAGCTCGCGGGCCAGTTGCGCCTTCAAAAATCGTTGCTCCGGACCGGAGAGCTCGGAAAGGCCCTCAACCCGGTGCAGACCGGGCAGCGTGAAGCGTTTGGTCGCCCGAAGAATCGGCGACCACTCCGCGGGATCGTGATGAAAACGGCCGCCGCGCGTATACATGACGGGATTGAGAATGCGGCCGAGGCGTATCGCCGCGTGATTCCAGCCGTCGGCGTCATGGCCTGACGCGCCGTCTGGCCGCTCTGATTCGAATCGCTCCAGCGCGTCCGCCAACCGGCGCGTGTCCGCGAGCAGTGGCTGGAAATCCACGTCCTCGGCGACGCCTTGGAATCCAACCAGTGCATCCTGAAGCTCCCTCACCGTCGCACGGTAATCGAGTGGCAGCACCACTCCGGTGGCAAGACCCCACACCGCTTCGAGGCCAACCTTCACGTCTTGCGTCAGGATCGAGACGTCGGCCTTGTCGAGCGTGTCATGCTCGGTATGCCACCACCACGCGTTGGCCGATCCGCCGGTCCAAGGACGCCGATCCGGATGGCCCTCGGGGAGGAACGGATAGGCGGAAAACGAGGGCATGCCACTCGCCAGAAACGATTGATCCGCCGCGCGCATTGGCCGGAATACTGGTGCCTCGCGCTGCCCGGTGACCCGTGCGATGACCGACCGGCAGTAGTGCTCGAGCTCCGCGCATGTGTGCCGGCAGTAGTACACGGTGGCGCCCTTCACGCCTGGCGAGTCGATGTTGTAGTAGGCCAGACCGTTCTCCGCGAGGTCGGTGAAGAACGTGTCGGCGTACCAGGTGGATCCGCTGTAACGGCCGTGTGAGTGTCCGGGCCACCAGCAGAGTCGCACCGAACGATCGAGGCTGGCACGCCCCTTCCACAGGAGCTTTGCCATCTCGAGTACACACGCGTCGCCGGTGGCGTTGTCGGTGATGCCCTCGTGCCAGGCGCAGTAGTGCGCGCCGACGAGCACGAAGCGATCGGGCTCACGCGACCCGGGAATTCGCACCTCGGGCAGCTTCGAGCGATACCAGCCGGTCTCGACACGGGCCGTCAACGTCACCTGCACGGGGCTGGCACGCCGCATCTCTTTCAGAGCAGCGCCCGATTCGACGTCGACCGATACCGCGGCCACCGTCGGGAGACGGCTCATCTGGTCGTATTCCGGCGTCCCCCAGATCGTCGTCCCGATCATGTTGTGGATGACGCGATCCTCGTTGGCGAACACGATGCCCGCGCACCCGGCCTGACTGGCCTGCAGGATGGTGACCGGTGTCGCAAGGCCGTCCACCAGCGCGATCTTGCCGCGCGCCGGATCGAATCCCGATCCCGCAATGAGCACCAGTTCGCCGTGCAGCCCCGCGTCGGGTGTCGATTGCGCGAACGAATGCGTGACCGCCCGGAACTCGCGCGTGGCTGGTTCGGTCACCCGCAGCGAGGCCTCGCGCGGATAGCTGAGAAACGCGTCGAACTCGTGCATGACGACGGGCACTCCCGCCGACTCGAGTTCCGCGGCCAGATACGCGGCCGCTCGGTCCTCGCCGTCGCCGCCGGTATCGCGCGGCACGGTCGAGAACCATTGGAGATGTCGCTGCAATGCCTCGGCATCGACGGTGTCCTGCAACCTGGAGAGTGGAGTGCGATCGCTCATCGCGTGAAACCTTGACTCGAGGGCCGCATCATTCGGCGCTCACGGCCTTTTCCAGTGCGCGCGCCCCGCCGGTCGCCAGCGAACCGACGATGATGGCGGCGAGGGTGACCGGGGCGGCAATCCAGAACGGATCGATCGCGTGCGGGTCGCCGAAGTTCTGCCAGCCGAGCACCGCCAGCGTGCCGACGATGATCGCGGCCGCTGCGCCAGTGGCATTTGCGCCGCGCCAGTAGAGTCCCATGAGCACGGCGATCGCCACCGGCGTGCGGATCATAAAGCCGAGGCGGATGTATTCGACGATGTGCGGTGCATTGAGCGCCAGCAGCAGGGCAGCCAGACCCAGAACCGCGCACGAGACTTGAGAGAGCCGCAGGTAGAAGCGGTCGGACCGGTTGGGCACGAAACGCTTGCCGACGTCGTTCACGACCAGGGCTGTGGCGGCATTGACACTGCTCTCGCCGCTCGTCACGACCGCCGCGAGAATCGCGCTCATCATCAGCGCCCGCAGGCCGACGGGCATGGCGGCCATCATCGAACGCGAGAACGCTTCTTCGGGATTGGCCAGGTCCGGCATCTGCTGCATCGCCGCGATCCCGATCAGCATCGTGAGAAAGCCGAACGGCGCCGCCATCAATCCACCGAGGATGAAGCCGCGGCGCGAAGCCTCGACGGACTTCGATGCGCGGATGCGCTGATACCACTCCTGGCTGCCGAATCGCGCCATGATCACGGTGACCAGCCAGGCGGCAATCGTGGCAGGATTCCAGGTACCCGTCGCGCCGCTCCACCACGAGGCATGCGTGTCGGGCACACCGCCCATGACATGCGCGAGGCCACCGGCGGCGCTGATGAAGATTGGCACGCCGATGAGGAACCCGCCCAGCATCAGCAGCCATTGATAGACGTCGCCGTAGGTGACCGAGGGCATGCCGCCGAGCGCTGAGTAGAGAATCAACGCGCCGCCAACCGTCAGAAACGCGGTGGTGTAGTCGAGACCGACGAGCGATGTCACGACCGTTGCGCCGCCGACGATCTGTGCCGGCAGGATGGCGAACGTGGCCAGCGCCAACGCGACCGCAGAGATCGGCCGCAGCCACGGCCGGTAGCGCGACTCGAGATACTCCGCGAGCGTCGTCTCTTTGAGCGGGTGGATCTTGTGGACGGCGATGTATGCGAACGGGATGAAGGCCAGCGCCTGCAGCGTGACGTACCACCCCGCCGAGATGCCGTCGCGGTACGCCATCGCCACCGACCCCATGGTGTTGCCGGCGCCGATGTTGGTGGCCGCCACCGCGCAGCCGACGATGAAAACGCCCCAGGTGCGGCCGCCGTCGTAGTAATCGGAGTAGCGCTCGACCCGGAAATAGAAATAGAGGCCGAAGGCGACCATCGCCGTGGCGTAGGCGATGAGGACGGCAACGTCCAGCGGGTGGGCAGTCACGGCCGGCGTCAGCATATCGGAATAACCTGGTAATATCACGGTATTACCATGCCGACAATCACGGTCAAGCTCGATAAGAAGCGCGCCGACCGCCTCGCGCGTTGGGCGCGCCGCCGCAAGATCCCGAAATCAGACGTGATCCGAGCCTTGATCGACCGGGCCGGCCCGATCGAAACGGGCGACGACCTCATCGAGTGGGTCAACGCTGCGGCAGGCAAAGGTTTGGGGCTGTCCCGGAAGAAGCCATGAGCAGGCCTGCGCTGCTCGACAGCTCCTTTCTGATCGATCTCGAACGGGAAACCGCGGCTGGCCAAATCGGGCCCGCGCGCACGTTTCTGCCGTCACTGCGCGGACGTCCGCTCGTCGTCTCGATTGTCAGTGTCGAGGAACTTCTGGAGGGGGCCGCTGATGAAGCCATTGCCTTGGCATCGTTACAACGGTTCGCGATCCAAGGGCTGCATCTCGTCCAGGCGCAACGATGTGCTCGATTGCAACGCCGGGCATCACGGCGATTGGGTGAGAACGATGCCTGGCTCGTTTCCACCGCGGACGCACTCAACGCTGATGTCGTTGGCGCAGACCGGACCGCGTTCGTGCGACTTGGAAAACGGTATCTTCGTTTCCGGTAGCCCGCTGCCTGGCCAGCTCAATAGCCCGCAGCGCATAGGCGGACCTGTCCCGCCGAAGCGTCTGCGCAAAGGCGGATGCGCGCCTCGACGCGGTCGATGACGTCGTCCGGCGTCGAGGTGCCGGCCGTCAGTCCCACGACCTTCGCGGCATCGAACCATTCGGCACGGACGTCCGCGTCGGTCTGCACGTGATGCACGCGGGCGCAGTAGCGCGCACAGGTCTTGACCAGCTCACGCGTGTTGTTGCTCGACCGGCCGCCGACTACGATGACGACGTCGGCCTGGCGTGCCATCTCGACCGCCGCGGACTGCCGTTGCTTGGTGGGCTTGCAGACCGTGTCGAGGAAGCGCACGTCCGATTGCGGGAATCGCCGCCGGATCAGGTCGACCAGGTGCCGCACCTTCTCCACCGTCTGCGTCGTCTGGGCCGCCACGCCGAAGCGTGGATGCTCCTCGAGCGCGAGGACGTCATCGTCTTCGAGCACGACGTCGAAGCGATCGAGATCGCCGGTGAGGCCGCGCACCTCCACGTGGTCGCGTTGCCCGACGATGACGACGTGGTAGCCGTCGCGCGCGAGGGCCGCGACGGCGCGGTGCGCGACGCGGACGAGCGGGCACGTGGCTTCGACCACCGTCAGCCCCAGGGCGCGGGTCCGCGCGAGGGTCCGCTCGGACGTGCCGTGGGCCGTCACCATCAGGGTCGGGGTCTTGACGTGGGCGACGTCCTGCGCGACCGCGATGCCCTTCGCCTCGAGGGCGCTCAGGACGGTGGGGTTGTGGACGAGGTCGCCGAGGATCGTGAGGGGGCCGGCGTCGGCGTGCTCGAGCGCGAGCGCGATGGCATCGCGAACGCCGAAACACATGCCGAGGTGGGCCGCCCGAAGGATTCGCATACTTTGACGATTCAAAGTATACGACAGAGAACTTTGTGTTGTAAAGTTATGCCTCGAGGAAGGCTGATGCGCCAAATTCAGCAGATGTTGGATGCGCTCCATTCGATCAGCCGCGACCTGGTTCATGCCGCACGGTCGCTCGCCAAGGACCGCGGGTTCACGCTGGTCTGCGTCATCTCGCTCGGTATCGGCATGGGAGCGTTGGTCGCGCTCGCGACCTTCACTCGCATGATCACGGCGCCGGCGCGCGTCATCGACACCAACGGGCTGGTCGAGCTCCTGGTGCTCCCGCTCGGTCCGCTCCGCGCCAAAGCCGGCGAGTGGGCGCTCGAACAGTGGTCCTATCCGGATTATCAGGCGTTGCGCGACGCCGACATCGGGATGGCCATCACGGGGTGGACCATGGAGTCCAGCCAATTCGGCGCGCCGGATCCGGACGAGGCGGGGTCCCCTCGGGTCTCGACGCTGTACGTCTCGGCCAACTACTTCCGCACGTTTGGCGTGTCGCTCGCGCGCGGACCGGGATTCGATCCCGCGATCGACGACGCACCATCGGCCGAGCCGCGCGTCGTCTTGAGCCATGACTTCTGGCAGCGCCGGATGGCATCCGATCCCGACATCGTCGGGAAATCCGTTGACGTCGATGGCGTCCCGCATACGGTGGTCGGGATCGCGCCGGACGACTTTCGATGGTCACTTCCACTTCTTCCAGGCGCCGAGTTCCCTGCTGTTCGTTCCCCTGGAGCGGCATCCGCGTCTGCGGGCGAATCCGAATCTTCGCGACGACCGGACCGTGGACTGGGTGCGGATCCACGGCCGGCTCGACCCGGGCGTGGACATCACGCAGGCGAATGCGCTGGTGTCGGCGACGGTCGCCGGTTTGGCGCAGCGCTATCGCGCATCGAACGAATTCAAGGCGGCCACGGTCGAGCCGTACACCTCGATGGGTGCGGCCGGCCGTCCGGAAAGCCGGCGCGTGATCAGCGTCCTGCTGAGCCTGGCGGGAACGGTGCTGCTGATCGTGTGCCTGAACATCTCCGGCATGATGCTGGTCCGCGGCGCCAACCGTGAGCGCGAGCTGTCGATCCGCGCGGCGCTCGGCGCGGACCGGCGGCGTCTCATCCAGCATCTGTTCTTCGAAGCGGTCTTGCTGGCGTTTGCAAGCGGCGCGATCAGCGCGTTCGTGCTGTTCGGCATTCCTGCCATCGGTGGATGGTATCTGGGCGTGCCGGTTCCTCCAGAGATCGATCTCGACGCGGTCGGTGTCGCGATCTCGTCTGGACTGTGCCTGGTGGTGAGCGTGCTCTTCGGGTTGTTGCCGGCCGTTCGCTTCAGCCGTCCCAATCTGATTCACGCGATGAAGGAGGATGCCGGCGGCGGCGGACGCCAAACGATTCGCGTGCATCGCGTGGCGGCGATGGTGCAGATCGGCATCGCCGTACCGTTTCTCGTGATGAGCGGCGTGATGCTCGACCGGGTGCGGACGGCCGAGTTTGGCTTTCCAACCGATGGACTGGCGGCCGCGCGTCTGCCGATGCCAGACAGGACCGGAGCGAGAGGCCGGCTTCGCCATCCGGAGGGTTCGCGACAATCTCCAACAGGCCAGCGGCGTTCGCTCTGTTGCGCTGGCCGAGGGCATGCCGATCGACTTCGACTACCGGACATTTCGAGTCGCCAGCACGAAGGACGCGAAGTTTGCCACGGCGCACGTCACGCACGTCGGCGAAAATTTTCTCGAGACCGTCGGCGCGCGGCTGCTTCGAGGTCGAACGATCACGGCCGAGGACCGCATCATGGCGGCGCCGGTCGCGGTGATTTCCGAACCGCTCGCCGAGCAACTGTTTCCGGCCACGGAGCCGATTGGCGAACGCGTGACACGCGTCGACGCTGCGAAGAAGAGACCGCGAGCAGGAGTTCACGATTGTGGGCGTGAGTGCGGACTTCGCCACGTCGCAACTGACCACCGATGCGGCCGCAGATCCTGCTGCCGCTGCCAGAGTCGCTGCCGCGGACGGTGCATCTCATCGCGCGCGGCGCGCCGGGCGACGAACCGAAGTTGAAGGCCGCCCTGGAGACTGCGCTCCGCGAGTTGGGCGTCGAGGCGTTGCCCGGCGTGGCGTTCCCCGGCATCGTCACCGGACAAGACCTCGTCGAAAAAAGCCTGGGCGATTTGATTTCGGAGTCCATGGCCGTGGGATTCGCCGGCGGTCTTGTGCTGATTCTGGCGGCGCTCGGCATCGTCGGCGTCGTCGGGTTCATGGTGGCCACGCGAACACGCGAATTGGCGGTTCGGATGGCGCTCGGGGCCACGCGTCTAGGCGTGTTCGGCCTGATGCTGTCGGACATCGTGAAGCTGGTGATCCCCGGCGTCGCCGGCGGCCTCCTGCTTGGCGGCGGTGCTGATTCGCACCATGGAAAACGTGATGGGCACGCCGCTCACGCGTCGGCCCGACTCCGCTCGGCGTGATGGAGCCGGTGATCTATGCGGGCGCGTCCGCGATCGCCGTCTCCGTCGCACTTCTGGCCGGCCTTCCGGCCGCCCGCCGCGCGACCGCCGTCCAGCCGATGGTGGCGATACGGTCCGAGTAGGCGACGAATGTGAGATTGGATGATTTGGTTCCTCGGCCCGCAACGCAATGATTGGGTTGACCGCAGCGGCGCGCCACGCGGGCGCGATGGTCGCGACCACTACCGTCATCGCCAGGTGAATGTCTACTTAGTCCGGCCACCACAAGGGCACTCCGGGAGTTCTCCAGGACATTGCCGTGAAGGGCATCAAAGACGCCGTGGCCGGCCAGCCCACCGACGACGATCCACGCACTCGACTTGTACCCGACGACGGCCGCAATCGTGAACGCCGTCATCAGGGTTGACTCCAGGAGCACCGTGCAAACCGACTCCTTGCGGCTCACGGGTTAACGACCGGTAGGGGGCGTTGCGGATGAGCGACGCACGTGTGGCGGCATCTTCCGATGTTACGGCTCGCGACATCTCTCGGCCCGGTCCGGGATCGGGGCGGCGCCGATGGCGCAGCACGAGATGGGCTCACCTGTCGGTTCGGAGATCGAGCTATGATCCTGAACAGCTCACAGGTCTCATGTTGTCGCGCATCCTCGTCGCCGCGTTGGTCGTGCTCGCGTCATTCAGCGGTTCTCACCTGTCGGCTCAGGGGCGGGGCGCGCCGGGGCCGCTCCCCCCGGGGCAGACGAACGATCCGTTTCCGCAGCCGATCCCGCGCGACGAGGGCGTCATCACGGTCACGCTTCGCGAGTTCGCGTCGCTCCCGGACATCGCCGGCGTCGCCGCGCGCATGATGACGCTCGTCGACGAGCCGACCTCGCGCCGCCTCTTCGTCAGCGACATGCGCGGCCAGCTGTATACCGTGAGCGCGGATGGCAAGACAGTGACGCCGTACCTCGATGTCAACGATCCGAAGTGGGGCGTACCAGTCCAATCGCAAGGCCGCGAGCGCGGGGTGCAGAGCTTCGTGCTCCACCCACAGTTCGCCCAGGCCGGCACGCCAGGATTCGGCAAGCTCTACATCTACACGGACACCTCCAACCAGACGCCAGCGCCCGACTTCACCACGCCGAACGAGAAGTCGACGCATGACACCGTGCTGCTCGAATGGACGGCGAAGACGCCGACCGCCGCGGCCTATGACGGCGAGGCGCCGCGAGAGCTGATCCGGCTGCGTCAGCCGTTCGCCAATCACAACGGCGGCGCGATCACGTTCAATTCGACCGCGCGACCGGGCGCCGCCGACTTCGGGCTCCTGTACATGGGCATCGGAGACGGCGGCAGCGGAGGCGACCCGATGAACCTCGCGCAGAACCTCGGCTCAGCGTTCGGGAAGATCTTCCGCATCGATCCGCTCGGCAAGAACGGACGCGGCGGCAAGTACGGAATCCCCGCCGCGAACCCGTTTGTGTCGAAGGCGGACGCCCTGCCGGAGATCTTTGCGTATGGTGTCCGCAATGCGCAGCGCTTTGCCTGGGATTCGAAAAGCGGCGCGATGTTCATGTCCGACATCGGCCAGAACACCGTCGAGGAAGTCAGCCCGGTGAGCGCGGGCGCGAACCTTGGCTGGAATGTCTGGGAGGGCAGCTATCGGTACGTCAGCCGCGCCGTCATCACCGAATCACCGCGCAGCGATCCGAACGTCACCTATCCCATCGTCGAATGGGGCCAGATCGATCCGGTCATGCTGCCCAACAGCTCCTCCGCCTCCGTCAGCCTGGTGGTCTACCGGAGCACGACGATCCCGCAGCTCACGAACCGGCTGCTGTTCGGGGACATGCCGAGCGGCGAGGTGTTTCATGTGAGTGCGGACCAGCTTCCGAAAGGCGGCCAGGATGCGATCCGCCGTGTGCTCTTCGTGACGAGCAAAGGCGCGGCGCCGCGCACGGCCCTCGAGATCATTCAAGAGAAGAACCTCGCGCAGGGCAAGACGGCCGCGGCTCGCGCGGACCTGCGATTCGACGTGAATGCCGCAGGACAGATCTTCCTGCTCAACAAAGCTGATGGGACGATTCGCGTCGTCGAGCGGTAACGATGCGGGCGCCCTGAGGCACTTGCGCCCGGTCGTCACCTCGCTCCCTCCGAGCTCGTCGAGCTCCTCGGCGAAGGAGATATGCCGCGCGTTGAGCCAGGCGCCGGTGAGTCGGGAACCAGCATCCGGATCATCCCGTCCTGCCTCGACGTCAGCGAGCAGCTCGCCATCGCCGGTTCGGCTGATGTGCAGATCGACGCGCGAGAGGCTGCCGCCCATCGTTCGATCGACCAGTTCCCGCATCGAGACACCCATCCGGTTGGCCGCTGGCGTCGCGGACGTACAGCTGGATTTCTTCGATCGGCGCCACCGTCTGCGGAATCCCGTCGTCGGCTTTCTTCATTTCGGCGAGATCGGCGGCAAACAGACGTCCGTTCTGAATGTCGCCGAACACGAATTTGCCCCGGAGTGCGGCGATCCGTCCGTGATACGCGAAGCCGCCGGTCACTGCCCGGCCCTCGTCGTGGTCGTACATCGCGACCGGATAGGTCAAGCCGTCCTTCTCGCGCCCGTTCAAGACGTCGGCAGCAAGAGGGAACAGCTCGTTGAGCAGGCCCCCGCGCCACCGGCCGTTCTCCCAGTAGCCCTCGCGCTTCATCCAGCCGTAGTTCTCGCCGTTTCGAACGATGTTGATTTCCTCGATGTGGTTCATGCCGATGTCGCGAGGCGAACATCGTCCCATCCGTGTCCCACGAAAGCCGGTGGGCGTTCCTGAAGCCGTACGCGTAGATCTCGCCAAGCGTCTTGGGGTCGCCGTCCGCGGCGAACTTGTTGGCCATCGGAATGGTGTAATCCCCAAGGCCCTTCGTGCCGCCCGTCACGGCGGGACTGCGCGGATCGAAACGGAGGATCGCGGTGATGAATGGAGTCGAGACGCTGCGTCTGGCTGGCGGTGTTCGCGTTCGGTCCCCCGCCGTTGCTGAAGCCGTGATCGCTGCCGCTGGTGTAAAGCAGTCCGTAGTCCGGATCGCCCGGCTTCGCCGTGGGGTTGAACTCCACCGCGCCCATCGGGTGCGTGAGGTTCGCGACGACGTGAGCTTCACGAAGCAGCTCGCGTCGGGTTCCTTCGAACACGGCGGCCGCAGGGTTCGTGGCGTGCCACTCCGTGATCACGTTGTGGTAGGTCACGTCTTTCAGGGCAAAGCCGGGCGGGATGAAGTCGGGCGTCGCGGGATTCCCCGCGGCTCTCTCGCCGTGCACGGTGTAGAAGAGTCCGTTTCGTGCGAACTCCGGATGAAAGACGAACCCGATGAATCCGCTCTCCAACCGGTTGTAAACCGCGTGCGGAAACACCGCGCCGACGTTTGCGTACACGCGCGGTTCGCGATCGGCGCCGATCAGGTAGAGAAAGCCGCGGGAATCGTTGACGAAGCGGCGGCCGTCGGGAAGATCGCGCACATAGCTGACGCGCGCCCAGCCCGCGGGAGAAACGTCCTGATCCAAGGGACGAGTCCCGCGCGTATCGGGAAGGCGCACGAGGTCCCTGATCTCGACTGCAAGCCCACGTTTCACGATCGGCGTGGGAACCGGGTTACTGGTGATTTGCGCCTGAATGGCCCCAGCGCTCCAGGCGGCTAGCAGCGGAATGATGACGAACCACATCCGTGTCTGCATGGAACCCTCCGCGAGTTGACATCGTTACGCTCAAAAACCTCAGGAATTTTGAGCCCCTGAAGTGGCGGAGAGAGCGGGATTCAGCGAAGCCGCATCAATCAACACATCACGCAATGGGCGATTGCTGATTGTGCCGCGGGGCACTTCCGGTGACTGGCGGAGAGAGTGGGATTCGAACCCACGGTAGAGTTTCCCCTACACACGCTTTCCAAGCGTGCCTGATCGACCGCTCCAGCATCTCTCCGTCTGTAAAATCAACGACTTACGGTCACGCGCAACCCACGATTCTTTGCGATTGTGATAAGTCCTCGAAAAGTGACGCTCTCACGTTCGCCGCAATCAAGTATACCGTCATGAACGCCGGGCTCCACTCGGCCATCTCTCCGTTTGGACAGGACAAGGAGGCGGACGATGAAGGCGATCGTGGTGACGGACCAGGCTGCGGGAACGGCCGGGATGATGCTGGTGGAGCGGCCCGAGCCGCAGGCAGCGATAAACGACGTCGTCGTTCAGGTTCATGCGTCGGGATTCGTCCCCACTGAGCTGGCGTGGCCCTCGACCTGGACCGATCGCCTCGACCGTGACCGGACGCCGTCGATCCCCGGGCACGAGCTGGCCGGAGTGGTCACCGCCCTCGGCTATGGCACGAGGGGGCTGTCGGTGGGACAGCGGGTGTTCGGCCTCACGGACTGGACTCGCGACGGCACCCTGGCGGAGTACACGGCCGTCGAGGCACGCAACCTCGCGCCGCTGCCGGGCGACGTCGACTTCACGGTGGGCGCGAGCCTGCCGATCTCGGGCCTGACTGCGTGGCAGGGACTGTTCGAGCACGGCCGCCTTCAGGCAGGGCAGAGCGTCCTCGTGCACGGCGCGGCGGGCGCAGTCGGGTCGATGGTGACGCAACTCGCACGAGAGGCCGGCGCCTACGTCATCGGCACCGGACGCGCCGCCGACCGTCAGACGGTGCTCGACTTCGGCGCGAAGCAGTTCGTCGACCTCGACAACGACGTCCTGGAAGACGTCGGCGAAGTCGATCTGGTGTTCGATGTCATCGGCGGCGACATCGGGAAGCGGTCCGCAGGCCTGATTCGAGCCGGAGGAACACTGGTGTCCATCGTCGGTCCGCCCGAGGCGCGGCCCGCCGACGGCCTGGCGGTCGACTTCGTTGTCGAGTCCGATCGTGCCCAACTGAGTGAGATCGTCCGGCGGGTGCGTGACGGACGGCTGCGGACAAACATCGGCAACGTCTCGACCCTCGACGATGCCGTCGCCGCCTTCAACCCGACCGAGCGACGCAAGGGGAAGACTATCATCCGCGTTCGTCCGTGAGCGACACGCGTGCATCGATGCACGCGGCCGGCCGGCGCTGTCCAGATCGGCCGGCTGCGTCCTATCAGCCCCGCCGAGGGCAACTTGGGGAACTACCCATTTGGTGGGCACTTGATTGACGATTGGCTTGCGAACGCAGCATGCGGGACCTATCGCATCCATTTCACTGGCAACCGGAGGGCTTGGGATGGTCAACCGAATCATCATCGTAGGAGCAATTGTCGCGGCGATGCTTCTGTGGTTGGGGCCATTCTCGGTCCCTAATTGGGCCGTAATCGGCTTCGTCCTCGTGGTCCTCTTCCCTCTGGCTGTCGTTCTGAGTGTGAAGCGGATACGCCTGGAGAGCCGTTTGGCGCGCACGCTCTGGCTGGCTCTGACGCAAAAATAGCGTTCCTTCAAACGGACCCACTACCAAATCTGAACAGGTCCAGGTACCACATCGAAGGAGCGAAGATGACCATCGCTCCACCCGCAATCAGGCCCAAGGCCTGTTCTGCATAGTGGGCCCGTGCCGAACTAGCAACAGACCGGAGAAAACGTTCGGCGAGTTGCGCCTTGATCGCAATCAGTACAGCCAATCCCGAACAGGAAAACGCCGAACGGCACAACGAGCATGCCCAAAAGCACTTCCATGGTCCGTCAGCGCGACGTCATGATCCAGGTCGCGATATCGCGGATGACTTCCTCCGCAACGTGGCCAGGAACTTGGTACTCCGCTGGCAGGCTAGCCCCAGTGCCTGCGATGAAGAGGTGGTTGAGCGCCGGATAGCTACGGACTGTGACATCACGGCGAGAGCCGAGCGCGGCTTTCCAACGACCCAACTCCTCCGCCGTGACTTGATAATCGCGCTCGCCATGCAGGATTAGCATCGGCGCCTTCACGCGTGTCGCCTCTGACGGCGGATCGTACCCGCGCAGATCCAGCCAGTAAGATGCTGGCGCGCCGGAGATCATGCAGCCGGTGGTCGCCTCCTCAGTTTTCAGCGCGCGCACCGTGTTGGCGATCGCTGTCACCTGGTCGATTGCCTGCTGCTCCTCGATGGAGATCGTGCCGTCGGCCATAGCCAGATACCGCGTCTGGACAACAATGGCCTCTTCGAGCGGTCTCGCCGGACCAGCAAGGACGATCAATCCTGCAATCGTCGGATCAGCTAAGCCGATCCTCGGAATCAGCATCCCTCCGAGGCTATGCCCGAGCACGAACACCCGCTTTGGATCGATTCCCGGCTGCGCGCGCAGCGCCTTCACGGCCTCAATCGCGTCTTCGATGACTTCCTGTGTGACGGTGAAGTCCTTAAGCGTTGCCACCCTAGCGCGGTGAACCATCGTTCGCTTGTCGTAACGAAGGACAGCGATGCCGCGCGACGCGAGCCCGGTTCCAAGGTCTTTGAACGGCTTATTGGCGCCCACGGTTTCGTCGCGGTCGTTTGGACCAGATCCGTGCACTAGGACGACGCCTGGCCAGGGGCCCGTGCCTGACGGAATCGTCAGCGTTGCAGGAAGAGCCCACTCGTTGGATCCGAGGGTGATCTCCCTGTCGACAAACGATGACGGTTTCGCGTACGACGGCAGTGTGTATGGTGCGGCTGTCCTGACGGTGGGGCGAAACACCAGGCCTGAGATTCTGCGGGCGCTGTCGAACGCAAACTGGATGTCAATGGTCATCCGCTCAAACTCGCACGGCGTGATGACCATTTGCTTGTCATCGATTCTCCTGACTCGCGGGTCCGTGCCGCAGCTCTTGTACGGACCGGCCTGATTCAACAGCTTCGCCCACATCGCGGCCAACGCACCGGGCGGCAACGCCGCCTTCATGTCGTCGGTGAACTGCTTCTCAACTGTTGGGAAGTCACCGGACACAATCGCTGTGAGAATCCCTCGCGCCTGCGGGACGACGTCCGGCGAGGACTGCTGTGCTGCAATTGGCATCCGCAACAGCGTGGCAAGGATCAGGGACGAGACGAGAGATATCATCGGCCAATCATAAGTCCGTGGAAGCACGATGCTTCACAGGGGACTGGCATCGTTAGCCATGCCGCAGCAGCCTCCGGTCGAACAGCGACACGGCCAGGAGCAGTGCGAGTGCAGAAATAACGGCCCCGATTACGAGATGCGCACCGTAGGATTCACCTGCCGCTGCCGACCAGAGGGCGCGCATCGGCCAGTACGTCGGGAAGATTCCGGCGACGAACTGAAGCGGGCGAGGGACGAAGTACACCACGACCGGCAGGAGATTCACCGCGTTCATGACTTTTACAACCGCGAATCCTGCCACCTTGTTCGGCGCAGCAATCGCGAGCACGAGCGCCAGGATGGGCGCAGAGACGCCGGCGACGATGGCGATCGGCAGCAGCGACGACAGCGCAAGGGGCGTCAGTCCAGTCAGGGGATAGCCAATCAGTGTCGATGCGGTTCCGAGCAGCAGCGGAAAAGCGATTCGATACCCAAGGTACTGGTGCATCGACATCGGCGTCGTCCGCAACGCCGTGAGAGTGCGCGCATCACGCTCGTCCAGGAACAGAAACCCAATGACCATGCCGACCATTCCGGGCGCCG
Source organism: uncultured Acidobacteriota bacterium (assembly GCA_963734095.1). Classification (GTDB taxonomy): domain Bacteria; phylum Acidobacteriota; class Vicinamibacteria; order Vicinamibacterales; family UBA2999; genus JACCSI01. Next base: position 72,864 of record CAVTGK010000014.1, read on the forward strand.
TCATCAAGTAGCCACCCATTACAAGCGGATGGTCCGGTGTGAGGTCGAAGTCCACTCCCGAGAGAAGCGCTTCCTGCACTGGTGGAATCAGCGGCCTAAGCAGCAGCGCCAGCCCGATCGGAAGCGCCAGGATCCAGCCGAGAAGCGGATCACGCCACAGCAGACGCGAATCGGCATAGATGAGCGCGCGAAATATGGCGGCGTTCATCGGCCTCCCGAGGCCCGCGTGTTGTGCATGAGCGCGCGGACACGGTTCCGCCCCCACAGAAACGCGATCGCGCTCCAGCCAAGAGAGCCGAGGACCCCGAATGCGACGTCAATTCGATCGATGACGCCGTAGCCGGCTCGAATCAGAGTCATCGGCGGTTCGAGTGGGTGAACGAAGAACGGCAGACGCGGTGCAAGACCGA
>CAVTGK010000015.1:0-10766 GCA_963734095.1 uncultured Acidobacteriota bacterium
CAGGGAGCATGACGCCCTCGCACCCAGCCACACACAGGGGAGTGTCAGCGCTACAAATGTGAACCCGAACCACACCAGGGCGGTTGGCCTTTCTTCCACGATATCTGCGTCCTCTTCTCTAGAGCGGCTAGAGAAGTTACAATTGTCCCTCGGGAGCCGGCTGAACAAAGGATAGACGTTACCGAGGTGCGCTCAGCAGCCGCGCGGTCTCGGGCGCCAGCTCGCCGGTCAATTCCCATCGCAGGAGCGAAATCGGAATCTGACCCGCCGCGTCGAGCTCATCGACGAACTGGTCATCGTGAACCGATCGCCGAGCTGTCGCTGTCGATCGGCGAGGAGCTTTTCGATCTCGATCTTCCCCACGACGTAGCTGATCCCGTAGCCGGGCTGCTGCAGATACAGGTGCTGCTCGAAGCGCACGAGGTTGCCGTCGAGGCGCAGCCAGCCGCGCGGCGTGTGCGCTGCCGTAAACGCGGCGGTCGTCTCGATCGAGGCCTGTTCGCCGTGCATCCTCAGATCACCGAGCGCACGGGCCGCGCGCTGCGCGAGCAGGATGTAGATCAGTTCACGAGTTCGTGGCCGCGCGTCGAACATGCCGGCGTGCATCATCATTTCTTCCCACCCCGTCGCGAGCCCTTCGGTGCGGCTGATGAAGATGTTGTAGAGCAGCGGGCCGCGCCGGATTGGGCTCGCGTGCGGCAGATGGACCATCCGTCCCTTGTCGAACCAGTGATAGCCATGAGTGCGCATCACTTCGGGATCGCGGTAGTCGACCTCGGTGAAGAACTCCCGCGGGCCCGGCGAAAAGCGGCCGATGCGCGCGCGAACGCCGGCTCCATGTAGTCGCGCACGGTCATGATCCGGCGATCGCGAAGAAACGCGATGTACTCCGACACGGCGGCGTTGAATCGGCGCGCATGTTCCTCGGCTGACGCAATTGGCGTCTGCGGCGGAAGCCCCGCGTTGCTGGCTTCTTCGAGGGCCAGCGAGCTGTGCGCCCGCGCAAGCTCGCGTTCCATCAGCGTGACGAGGTCGCGCCACGTGTAGGGCAGCAGCATGACGTGCCGGAGATACCAGTCGTAGTTCTCCACGCCCACACCGGAAGGTCCCGTCTTCGACGCCGCTTTCCTTCTCCAGCCAGGCCGCGAACTCGTCGGTCGCAACCTTCGCGCGCTCGATGTCCTGGGCCAACCCCTGCTCGGGCGCGGTCAACCGGGCAGCGAGTGCCTGCAGATCGGCGCTCTGCTGTCGCAGATCGCGGGCGCCGTGCACCCACAGATCCTTCCCGTTGCCGATCAGATTCGTCCTGGCCTGGGCCAGAAGCCCCGGCACGGCACGCAGGCCCGTCGCGACGGTTTCGGCGTCACGTGCGGATAACGGGAACTGATAGCTCCAGAGCTCGACAGCACCGTACGCAAACGGCCCTTCTCGCGCGGGCTGATCGCTCTCGCTCGGGAAGATCGTCACGTAGAACGCCGGGTTGTTGGCCCATGGGCGCAGGACGCGATGATCGAAATCGAGACCGTGCATTTCGGCGCGCACGATGTGGTAGTCGGCTTGCTGAGGGATGGGCCAGCCGCTGGGTTCGATGGCGGCGAGGCGCGATTGAAAGCCAGACAGCGCTTTGTGCTGCGCCGCCATGGCGCCCGCGGTGTAGTCGGGCACGCCGTTGACGAGCGTGGGGCGCTGGAAGGTCCGCCACTCGTTGAACAGCGTGACGAGATCCTCGTAGCGCGTGCTGCGTGCGGATTGTGGCGCGGGCCGGTCGCCCGGCGGCGGTGCGCCACAGGCGCTCGCCAACGCAAGAGTGCCAAGAGGGTCACAAGGCGGGAGCAGCTCCGCAGGCGAAGTCGCGTCATGGCGGACATCTTAATCAGGGAACAGGGCACAGGGCACAGGGCGCAGGGGCACGGGCGCGCAGGCATGGTGCTCCCACGGCAGAATTGTGCTGTCGGGCGACTGGACGAACCGATGAAGAGGCTCCGTCGCTGAAGGAGGCCAGATGGATATCAAGAGAAGCGGCTCACAACCCTCCGGCATAGGACCCGCGGAGTGGTTCACCGGCAGTGTACGGATCGACCCTCTCTTCCAGGCCCCGGAACCGGCGCGTGTCGCCGGCGCGAGCGTCACGTTCGAGCCCGGCGCCCGGACCGCCTGGCACACTCACCCGTTGGGCCAGACCCTCATCGTCATCGCCGGCGCTGGCCGTGCGCAGCGCTGGGGCGGGCCGATCGAGGAGATCCGGCCCGGGGACGTGATCTGGTTTCCGCCCGGTGAGAAGCATTGGCACGGCGCGTCGGCAACGACCGCCATGACGCACATCGCGATTCAGGAACAGCTCGGTGGCAAGGCGGTCGACTGGTTGGAGCAGGTCAGCGACGAACAGTACGCCGCGCGATAAGCGGAGCAATGCGACTCGGCCAATCGTCCATCCCGTGTCGTACCATGATGAGCGATGAGCGTGCTGACGCCGTCTCTGCCGGAAGAGATGCGAGCGCTCCTGAGCGAGGAACGCGAATGGCTGGCGAAGCTGCAGCGGGCGCTCGACCGCGTCGACGCGACGCCCGCCGATCGATCGGCGCTGGATCAATCCCTCGCGCAGCTCGAACAGCTCTTCCTCCTGGTCGTCATCGGCGAGTTCAACGCCGGCAAGAGCGCATTCGTGAATGCGCTCGTGGGCGCCCGGGTCCTCGAAGAGGGCGCCACGCCAACGACGACGAAGCTACAGATATTGCGATACGGGGCCGCACCACACCGCGGTGCCGACTCGTCGGGCGCGGATGTGATCAGCGCGCCAGTCTCGCTTCTCAAAGAGTTGACCATCGTCGACACGCCGGGAACCAACGCGATCTTTCGAGAGCACGAGCGGCTCACCACGGAGTTCGTTCCGCGCGCGGATCTCGTCTCTTCGTGACCTCCGCCGACCGGCCGTTCACCGAGTCTGAGCGCGCGTTCCTCGAGGCCATCAAGAACTGGGGCAAGAAGATCGTCGTCGTGGTGAACAAGATCGATATCCTCGAGCGATCCGAGGAGCGTGAGCAGGTTCGCGTCTTCGTCGCCGAACAGGCCCAGGCACTCGGAACGGAGCCGGCCATCTTCACCGTGTCGGCGCGTCGCGCTTTGCGGCAGAAGCTTGGCGAGCCGGTTGGCGAGCCGGTCGCGCACGATCGTTTCGACGAGCTCGAACACTACATCAGCTCGACCCTCGACGAACGTGAGCGCCTGCGCCTGAAGCTTCTCAATCCCCTCGGCATCGGCGCTCGCCTGGCGCAGACGACTCGCACGACGATTGATGGCCGGATGGCGCTGCTCCGGGACGACGTCGCCACGATCGACGACATCGATCGGCAGCTCGAAGCCTATCGGGCCGATCTCGGACGAGAGTTCGAGTTCCGGTTGTCGGAGGTCGACAACGTTCTCCACCAGTTCGAGAATCGCGGTATGCGCTTCTTCGACGACACGCTGCGCGTCGGACGCCTGCCGGACCTGATGAACAAGGCGCGGATCCAGCACGAGTTCGAGCGCGACGTGGTGGCAGATGTGCCGCGGCAGATCGAGTCGCAGGTTCACGACGTGATCGACTGGATGGTGGCCAGTGCCCTGCGTCAATGGCAGGCGGTTACCGAGCACGTCAACCGCCGCCGCGCTGCGCATGAGCATCGAGTCACCGGCGGGCCGACGAGCGGGTTCCAATACGATCGGGCGAAGCTCATCGCGACGGTCGGCCGCGCGGCCAGTCAGGCCGTGGACCGCTACGATCGCGACGCCGAAGCCTCCACAATGGCCGACGGAGTGCGCGCCGCTGTCGCGGGCGCCGCGCTCGCGCAGGTCGGCGCCGTGGGCCTCGGCGCCGCCGTCGCCGCACTCGCGACAACGACAGCCGCAGACGTGACGGGGATCCTGGCGGCGGGGACGATCGCGGTGCTCGGCATGTTCGTGATCCCGTCGAAGCGCGCGCACGCCAAGACGCAGCTGCGGAAGCGCATCGACCAGATGCGGACGGAGTTGATGGGCAGCCTGCGCAGCCAGTTCGGCCGAGAAGTCGAGCGCAGCACGCTTGCCGTCCGCAACGCGGTGGCGCCCTACACGCAGTTTGTGCGGGCCGAGTCCGAGAAACTGTCAACGCTCTCGCACGAGATCGACGAGATCTCCGGTGCGCTCGTACGCCTGCGCATCGAAGTCGAGCGAGCTGATTCCCGCAGCAGCGCGGGCAACCTCGTAAGGCTCAGTTCCGACTGCGTCGATTCCGAGGTTGCCAGTTCGACGTATACAGGAGGAAACGAAGGTCAAGCATCGTGGAGCAGACGCTATGCGAAAACTAATCGTGTCCGAGTTCGTGTCATTGGATGGCGTCATGCAGGCGCCGGGTGGGAAAGACGAAGATCGCGACGGAGGGTTCGAGCACGGTGGCTGGACGTGGCCCTTCTGGCACGACGACATCGGCAAGACCTTCACGGCCTTCATACAGGATGTCGACGCACTCCTCCTCGGCCGCCGCACGTATGTGATACACGCCGAAGCCTTCGAGCCCATGGGCTCGGACAATCCGTTCGGGGATGTCAAGAGGTACGTGGTGTCCAAGACGCTGGAGAAGCCGATCTGGCGCGACACGACCATCATTCGGGACAACGTGGTCGAGGCTGTGCGGGCGTTGAAAGCCGAGCCCGGCCGCAACATTCTCACGGACGGTAGCAGTCAGCTCGTGCACACGCTGCTTGAACACGATTTGGTCGACGAGCTACACCTGCTCGTCTATCCGCTGATGTTGGGGAGCGGCAAGCGGGTGTTGCCCAGCGGCGTACACAGAACAGTGACTCTGAAATCCGCCACCTGTACCCAGCGGCGTGGTGGGCCTGCACTACGTCCGCCCAAAAATCAGGACTTGACCTGCCGCCCGGCAAGGCGCATCTTGTCGGCGCGGGCTACCCGCCATCTCAGGGGTGCGTCCGACAGGGTGGGCCAAAAAAAGGGGGATCACATGGACATCGATCGCCGGCGATTCATTGAGAGCCTCGGCGGCGCCGCGGCAGTCGCGCTGATGACCTCCGAGCAGAAGGCCGACGCGCTGGAAGCGTACATGGAGGAGGAGCTCGACGCGGCGGTGGCCCAGCAGCAGGCCGGCAGCACGCCGCCGAAGTTCCCGACCATGGCCGAGATCGCCGAGCGCAATGCCAAACGTACCGGCGTGCGCCCCGGCGCCGGCAACATGTTCAATGCCAGCAATCGCGACGGGTCGCCCCGCGGTCCGCTGCCGAAGATGTCCGACGCGCCGACGCTGCTCGAGTTCTTCGAGAAGCGCTTTGCGCCGGCCAGCCACGTCCTGCAGAGCGCCACGCGCGCGCTCAAGACGGGCATGCCCGAAGAGGTGATTTTCGCCTGCCTGCATGCACGACACCGTGCAGGGGCTGATCAAAGTCGACCACGGCTGGTGGGGCGCTCAGATCATCGAGCCGTACGTGTCACGAGAAGGTCGCCTTCGCCATCCGCTACCACCAGACACTGCGCTTCTATCCGGACGAGGCCTTCGGCTACGAGTACCCGGAGAGCTACCTGCGGACTTTCGGCGAGGACTACAAGCCCGAGCCGTACCTCGCAGAAGACCTACGAGATGGTGCGCAAGCACAAGTGGTACGACCACCCGCGCCTCGTGACGGTCAACGATCTCTACTCGTTCGACCCGAACTCCAAGGTGTCGATCGAGCCGTTCATCGACATCATCGGCCGCCAGTTCAAGCAGCCCAAGGAAGGCCTCGGCTACGACAACAGCCCGGTGGCCCACATGTGGCGGACGATCATGTTCCCGGACCGGCCGCTCTAGGCAGGATCTAGGCTCTAGGCTTCAGGATCGGGGATCCGGGACCGGGCAGTTGGCGTTGCCGGCTGCCCGGTTCCTTTTTCGGAGGCAGCGCTCGCATGTCGCAGGTGAACCGGGCGTTGGCGTTGGCTGGCGGCGTTCGTGGCTGGTCGCGGCCGGACGGCGGATTGCGGCGCAGTCCTCGCCGCAGACCTACAAGGGCCTCGAGGTGGCGGTGAGCGGCGTCGAGCGCGCCACGCAACGTCAGCCTCACCGACTGCCCGCCTGGCGCCAACATCGTCCGCGGCGTCATCAAGCCCGGGGATCCGATGGAGTTCGCCTCGGTGAAGGTGGACTTCAAGGTGCTGCCGGCGTTCAAGCCCGGCCCGCTGCCCAAGCCCGTCCTCTACGACGCAAGCGGCAAGACCTACAACACGGCGCAGTCGTTCGCCGACGTCGGCGGCCTCGCCCTCGTTCTCGTGCACGTTCTCGTTCCGGGTGCCGAAGGGCACCAAGCTGACGCGATTCACGATCGACACACTGTCCCTCGATGTGGGCAAGGCGGTGCAGAAATAACGGGCCCGACGTCAGTCTCACTCAGGACTCGAGGGCTTCAACAGCGCCGTCCAGTTGATGGCCACCGTGATCGGCAAGACACCTTCGGTTGCCGTGTTGATCAGAAAACGCTCGCCGTCAGCGGTGACGTCGTATTGAGCGCCGGCGTTGATCCCTCCCCATCCCGTAATGCGGGTCTCCATGAGGACTCGGGGCTCGCCCATCGCGAAGCCGGAACTCGCGGCCTTGATGTCAACGGCAATCAACTTCTTGTCCGGCGCCACGTAGTACAGCTCACGGCCGTCGCGTCGCCAGAGCGGCTGGTACCCGCCATTCTTCGAGACCTGCCATCTGGCGCCAGTGACGGGCAACGGTTGAACCCACACCTCGTAGGTGCCAGCGTTTTCATTCGAGACATACGCTATCCACTTCCCATCCGGTGAGATGCGCCCGCTGCGCTCGTCGGCATTCGTCGCTGCAATCGAAACCGGATCTCCACCACTGACTGGCATGATCATCAGGTCGAAATTGGTTTTTGGATTCAGTACCGAGTAGACGAGCCGCCCATCACGGGACCAATCTGAAGGCAGTTTGGGCATCGGCGATCGAACCACCGCCGTGTCGCTGCCCGGTGTGCCAATCCTCTGGCGAATCAGGTTGGGCGCCCCTTCGCGCAACGTCGCGAAGATCACTTCGTCGCTCACCGACGAGCAGATGGGCGACATGTCCACCAGCGGATGGAACGTGAGTCGCGTTGGATTCGAGCCGGCGACATCCACCGCCCAGAGGTCCAGGTTGCCGGACGCAGGAGCAGACACGTCATACACCACGCGTTTACCGTCGAACGTCAAGCAGAGCGCGTTGTAGTCGCCCGCAGGCATGGTGGTCTGTAGCCGTTTGCCCTGACGGTCGAACCATATGAGTTCAGACGAGGGCTTCGACGCCTGGTAGGCCAGGACGCCGTCGGCGGATACCGAAAACAGCGCTTGATAGGTGAACGCGTTGAACCCAACGTGGTCGGCGATCGCCACTGCTTGCCCGCTGAAGTCCAATGTCTGCTGGTCGAAAGGCTGCGCGACGATCGAGGTGTCGCGACGATACAGCAGGTGGCCCGATGCATAAGCGGCCTGGCCCAACGAGTCACCGAGGACCTTTGTCTCCTCGGAGTCGAGCGAGGCGACACCGATGACCCGTTTGTCGCCCGGAATCTGATGCACGTACAAATAGTGACGGCCATCCGCGAGAAAGCTGGGAAACATCCGGAAGCCCGTGAATCCGGCGGCAGCGCGAACGATTGTCGTTGGTCCGCCGTCCGCCGAAACACTCTGTGGAGGTGTCTGAGGCTGTGCGGAAAAAAGGATGACGTTGTCGCGGTTCCAGGTGCCGCCGCGCGGCACCGGTGCCGGCGCAATCGCGCGTGGCGCCCCACCGGCGATCGAGATCGTCTTTAGCTGACCTTGGGCGAAGAACCCGAGCCTTCGACTATCGGGTGCCCAGAAGGGGAGAACCGCGTCATCGGTGTCAGTGAGGGCGCGCGGATCGAGCGCGTCTCGCCTGCGGACGTACAGTCGGCTCCTACCGGACCGGTCGCTCGCGACAAAGGCAACGTTCTGGCCATCAGGGGAGATTTGCGGTGCCTCGCCAAAGGCCAGCGTCGTTCCTTCAGTCGGAAGAACGTACAGAAGATCGACAGCGCCCTTCGGAGGCGCCGCTCGCAGAATGAGAATGATCGCCGCGACGGCAATCGCCGCGAAGATCACCGCCGTCGCCCATGCGATCGCTTCTCGCCGCGTGCGTCGATGGACTGCCGGTGCGACCCGGGCGGCGGGCCATCAGAGATGTCCCGCAATCGAAGCAGCACGTCGTGCGCCGACGACCATCGGTCGTCCGGGTTCTTCGCAAGGCACACGCTGACGAGCCGGTCGAGCGCCGCTGGCAGGCCTGGCGTCACCTGTGCGATTGGAGGCGGCGTTGTTTGGAGAATCGCGCCGATCACGCTCGCCTGGCTCGCGCCCTCGAACGCGGGTCGTCCCGTCGCCATTTCGTAGATGAGCGCGCCGAAGGCAAAGACGTCGGTGCGCGCATCGACATCACGTCCTTCGACCTGTTCCGGCGCCATGTACTGAAGCGTGCCAAGAATCTGTCCTTGCACCGTCACGTGGCCGGTCTCGGTCGCTCCGTCGATGATCGTCGTGCCCACCGGTTGCTGCTTGGCCAAGCCAAAGTCGAGCAGTTTGGCACCCGACGGTGTCAGCATGACGTTGGCAGGGTTGCGATCCCGATGAACGATGCCGCTTCGATGGGCCTTCTCGAGGGCGCCCGCGATATTTGCGTCGAGTAGGCGAGAACGTCCGCAATCGGCATCGGTCCGCTCTTTCAACTGAGCGGCCAGCGACCGTCCTTCCAGCAACTCCATTACGAGGTACTGGATCCCGTTGTGATCGCCGACGTCGTGGAGCGTGCAGATATGGGGATGCGACAGCGCCGAGATGGCCTTTGCCTCTCGCTCGAACCGGCCGCGCCGCTCGGGGTCGCGCGACCACTCCGCAGGCAGCGTCTTGAGCGCGACGATGCGATCGAGTCGTGTGTCGCGGGCCCGGTAGACTTCACCCATCCCGCCGACCCCGAGCGGAGCAAGGATCTCGTATGGACCGAGACGCGCACCGGGAGTGAGTGCCATCCGGAGCGCATCATAGTTCAACGCCGCTCGCCAGTTCCCAACGAGAGGCCGATGGGCCTGACGTCTTCGCGAGGGGCGTTCCAGGCGACGACGAACAATAGGGGTCCCACATCGCTCGCTTCTTATTGGCGATGCGACGTCGGCTCGCTTAGCTACCGACCGGCCATACGACCGAGCATGCCGACGACGTCATCGACAATTGACCCGTCGCGGTCGAGTCGAGCGTCGGCGTGAACATGCCAAGTAACGAGTCCCTCTCGGACCGCCCCGACTCGCATAGGAGTTGGCGATGCCACCATTCGCTTGCTCATCGTCCCCATCGCCATCGCCGCCACGACGGGGAACATGGCCTTCAGGCACCCTCTCCAATCCCGTCTGCGCCGCCGCGCGTGTCGCCGCCTGCGGCTGACGTCTTTGCTGCCGAAGATGTGTCCGAGAATGCCATTTCCGTCAGCCGTCGTGTCAGGACGACCCAGCGCACCCGGGTCCTCGACATAGCGTTGATGCTGCCCGCCTCCGAGGGCGGAAATCAGGCCGTCGAGTCCTTGACGGCTGGACATGTTGTGCTGAAACCCAGCAGCGAGCGCGGGCACCAGGGCCGACAACGCGGAGGAGACCTGGCCTTCGTTCAGGCCGAATTGACGTCCGAGCTGCTGCGCGGCGCCTCTTCCTTGTGCTCCGAGGATGGCGTCGAGCCTGTTCATATGTGCTCCTTGGACGGCCGTTGGGGGCTTGCACTACGGCAGACACGCATTCGTGTCTCTCAGTCCCATACGCCCTCCTCTACTGCAACCATCCTGCTCAGCGACCGCAGTCGCAACAAGACCGGAATGTACAGTCGTGCTCTGAGGCCGCGCTATTACACCTGTGTGGTACATCAGAACCCAAAGGTCATTCGACGGCTGAGTCTGATCAGCCCGGCGGCGTGTGAGCGTCAGGCGCCCAGATTAGGCGGGCATGACCTTTGCACCGTGTCCCACTGGCTGTTTCACCTGCCTGTCGTCTGGATGACGGTGGTTTTTCTCGCCGCCACGTCCCTGGTCACGTGGGCTATTCATTTGGTGATCATGAGGCTGGCGACCGGCGATCGCCTTCGTGCGTTCAAGGGCATTTCGCCGGGGATCCTGCCACCGTTGGGAATCCTCTACGGTCTTTCAGGGTGGCGTTTCTGGCGACGCAGGTCTGGACCGACCAGCAGCGGGCACACGACGCGGTGGATCGCGAGGCGAGTGCTTTGAGAGCCGTCGTGCTCTTGAGCGCCCGATTTCCGGCGCCGACTGAGCAACAACTGCGCGCGCTCGTAGGTCGGCACATTCAGGAAGCCGCGACGGTGGAATGGCCGGCCATGGCGACCCAGAGTCTCGAGTTGAAGCAGCTACCGGCCGCGCTGGTCGAAGCGTTGGGCCTGGCTCTGGCGCTAACGCCCCAGCAGGAAGCACAGGCGCTCGCGCAGCGTGAAACGGTTCGCGCGTTGCAAGAGGCTCTCGATGCGCGACGACAGCGCATCATCATCAGTCGATCGACGATCAACTGGGTGAAGTGGTGGGGTCTGATTCTCGAAGCGATCCTGGCCTTGGTGGCCATCGCGTTGGTCCATAGCGACAATCGGTTCACTGCAAGTCTAGCGATGGGGACGTTCGCAACCGCCGCGGCATTGGCCGCTCTGATGGTCGCCTCACACGCCCCGGCCGTTTAGTGGCGAGGTCTCGGTCGGTCCGGAAGTACTGCTGCAGGTGA